>NZ_JBITZS010000003.1:234671-655900 GCF_044547045.1 Streptomyces sp. NPDC053048 | reverse complement strand
ACGGCACGGAGTCCTGTCCGTTGCGGGCACCAAGGTCATCACCCGTTCGGTGGCCATGCTGAAAAGGCTCACTGAGTGTGTCGGCCTCTACGACGGTTCAGAACAGCAGCCCGAGATCGTCTGGTGTTTCCGTTCCCAGAGAGAACGGGCCGTCCTGGGACAACACTGCCCTCGCGACGGCTGGAGCAGGCGGGTACTGGTAGCCGGTATGCCGATTGAAGTTCTCGATTCGGTCGAGAAGGCTCACGCATGGGCGGCAGGATTTGGCACCTGCCATTGCTGGAGCACCAAGAGGTTTGCCGCAGTAGGCACGGAGCAGGTTCGGGAGCTGGAAGTGGCCAGCTGCTCGTGGGCCGGCCCCATCAGCCAAGCGACGCTCCGGTTCGCGCTGTGATGAGGTAAGGACCTTGTGAGCGCGGTCGCACTGCTGGCAGACCGTATGCCCTCGCCTTTCGATGAGGATCCGTAGGTCCGGTGACGCCAAGCCGCACACCGTCAAGGGGATGCCGTCGAGGGCGGTGGCACCGTGATGGAAGGTACCTCGGGTACTGGTCAGGGACAGGCGCTGCAAGGTGGTGGTCACGCGTCTTCCGTGGTGTTGCGGTGGACGGGGCGAGACTCAGCTGGACAGGCTGATCGTGAGGTGGCCGGCTGCGTCTTGCGGAAGGGCGGAGCGTTGCACGGGGGCGGGGTCGGCGAGCACGGTGGTGAAGGCTGTGACCAGGTCTTGCGGGGTGGAGGGGCTGAAGGCCGCGCACCAGTGATGTGGGAGGTGGTCGTCGGTCTGGGCCCAGGCGAGGTATCCGGGGAGTCCGGGCAGAGGGTTGCCGTCCTCGATCGCCTCGGAGAGTGCTCCGTAGGTCACCCATGCCTGGAGTTTCGGGGCGTAGTAGGTGTTGCCGGCGTCGGTGGGGTCGGTGGCCCAGTGGGCGTCGGCGAGGGGCTGGAGCGGGGTGCGGCCGGGTTCGATGCCTCGGGTGACGTCGGGCGCGGTGGCCAGTGCGGTGGCGAAGGCGGTCACGAGTTCGTGGGGGACGCGGGCGGTGAAGTAGGCGGTCCACTGTGGCGGCGCCGTGGGGTCGGTGCGGGCGAAGAATTCCCAGAGCACCGGGTCTCCGTCGAAGAGGACGTTGGAATGGCCGGGGAGCCATTCGGCGCCTCGGAGTTGGTCGGTGTCGAAGAGGTGGCGTGTCTGGCTGCGGGTGGTCCAGCAGCTCCATCCGGCGGCAACGAGGGCGTCGGTGACGCTGTCGCCGAGTAGGCCGTCGTCTCCGGCGAGGTAGCGCGGGGAAACGAGAAACGCGCCATGCGTGTCGGGCCGGAGGGCGGTACAGCGAGCGTTGTGGGCTGGGTCGGGGTCTGTCGGGGGCAGGGACGGCTCCGTTGATCGGTGTGGGTGGTCGGTGATGGGTTGGGTCAGCGTGAGATTGCGGGTACTGCGCGCCGCCGTTCTCGCTGACCGGTGGTGTCGGGCGTCCACCGCAGGGCTACGGCGACCGGGCGAGGCAGGTAGCTCTGCTGTCCGCCGTCGCCGAGGAAGACGCAGTGCAGGCCGGCGTCGTCGTGTCCTTCGGTGAGGGCACCGAGGTAATGCGCGAAGGGGAAGTCGGGGGCGATGGCGAGACGGACGATGCGGTCTGCGTCGTAGGTCTGCAGGCGGTGGATGAGCTCACGCACGGTGATGTCACAGGGCATGGAGTTCTCCTCGAGGTACGGGCGGTGGGGTCTGGGTTGGATGGTTTACGCGGCGTAGGAGCGTGGCCGGGAGCCGGAGATCACCGCGTTGACGAAGGCGGCGACGAGCTCGGCCGGGGTGTCGGGCTCGAAGGTTGCTGTCCAGCCGCGTACGTGTTCGGTGCCGGTGACGGCGATTTTCCATCCCTCGCCTTGCCCTCCTGGCCGCCCGTCGGGAAAGTACCCGAGGTAGAGTCGGCCGTCCTTCGAAGCTATGTGAACGTCTGCTCTGTCATCGACCACGAACTTGTAGTCGGTGTCATGGAATTGGTCCAAGACGTTGTTAGCGTTGCCGGGGCCGAGTGGCCACTCGCGCAAGCGGAGGGCTTGGATGGTGGTGTGGAATCCTGGAGTCGGCAATTTGATGGTCATTGCTTTAACTCCCTTCTTGACCTGGGGTTGTTCTCGCCAGAGCGACTTTGACATGGGTCTCGGGAAGTTCACCACTCCAGTGCGGCCCTTGCACGTCTGCTGTCAGCTGATCTTCAATGTCCGGGCGATTCTCTGCTATGCCGAGAGAGCCACGCTTACCAGCACGGCGATTTATCAGCAGTTCATGCCCCGGGAGTACGACGAAGGCCCTCAACCCAAGCAGAGCTTGGGTTGAGGGCCTTCGTCGTACTGGGGGCCGCGGGCGGTGCCCCCAGGTATCTGCCTCAAAGCGCCTTCGGTGGCCGATCTTTGGCGAAGCTCACCGGCTTCTACGCCCAGCAGGCACGTGAGTCGGCGACGGAGCGGCCGGGGGCACCGTGGTGCTGGGGCGGCGGGCAGCGGTGGTGCGGGCCCGGGCGGCTTGGGCGCGTCGTACGTCCAGGGGGGTAGGGATGGGCGGCGGGATGGGGGTGAGCTGGGCGTGGGCCTTGGTGAAGCGGCTCATCTCGCCGGTGTAGCGGATGACGGGGGTGGGGTCGGCGATGGCTGTGGTGGTGGCGGTGACGAGGTGGACGGGGGTGCCGGTGGAGAAGGTGGCGTACCAGTCGGGCCGGTCGGGTGTGGTGCCGCCCCAGAGGTACCAGCGGGTGTCGTTGGTGGTCATCTCCCGGTGGTGGTCCAGCACGCGCCGGTCGTAGGCGAGCCCGGCTTTGCCGTCGGGAGCTCGGACGTCGAAGAGGGCGGTCCGTGAGGGTGCGGTCGTCCATCCCTGGGCTAGCAGCGGTTCTACGGCGGTGTGCGCGGGTCCGCGGGCGGCGTGGAGGTAGGCGTCGGGGCCTTGGGTGTACGCGGTCGCGAGGGCGGTGGTGAAGGCGGTGACGAATTCGGTGGGGGCTGCGGTGTTGAAGGTCGCCGCCCAGCGTGTGGGGCCGAAGGCGTCGTCGTGGGTGTTGATGCGCCACAGGGCGTCGTCTTCGCCCTCGGGTATGTAGCCGAGGCGGATCCGGTGATCGGGAGAGGAGAGGTAGACGTTGCCGAGGTCGTCGTTGTGCAGGGACCAGCCCAGGTGGCGCAGGGGCTGAAGTCCCAGGTCGCCGATGGCGGTGGAGCCGGCGAGATGGCGCGGGGCAACGAGGTACTCCTGGTACGGGTCCTTGAAGGGAGACGGGGGGATTGCGTGCCTCCGGAGATGTGCGGCGCCCCGCTCGGGGCGAGGCGGGGCGCCGCGTTACAGCATGGAACGGGAATCGGGGTACCTGTGCCCTGCTGCTCACGGCCGGGGCTGGCCGGGAGCCGGGGCCTGTCGGGAGCGCCGTGCTGGCCGGGAGGCAGGCGGGCTGCGCGGCAGGGCCGCCAGGAGCGGCGCGAGGCGCGGGGCTTCGTCGGCTATCGCGCGCCGAACTCCTGTGTCCAGCGGGGCCCACCCGGGGCGTGGTTGATACCGACGCCGATCTCCGTGAAGGAGCAGTCGAGGATGTTCTCGCGGTGGCCGTCGCTGTGCATCCAGTCGTTCATGACGTCGGCCGCGGTCGGCTGTCCGTAGGCGATGTTCTCGCCGTAGGCGGTCCATCGGTATCCGGCGGCAGTGATGCGCTTGCCGGGGCCGGTGCCGTCGGGGTTGGTGTGGCTGAAGAAGTGGCGGTTGGCCATGTCGTCGGAGTGGCGCTGAGCGGCCAGGTTCAGCTGGTCGTTCAGGCGCACCGGGGCACATCCGGCCGCGTGGCGCTCCTTGTTGACGAGGTCGGAGATCTGCTGCCGGGCCCCATCCTGCGGGACGGTTGCGGCGGGCGCCGCCTGGGCAGCAGGGGCCCAGGCCAAGATGCCGGCCACTCCGGCGGCGGCCGTGGCGATGGCAAGGCGGGCGGTGCGGGCGGATATGCAGGAAGGCATGCGGGATTCGCTCCAGGGGTTGAGGGTGCTGTCCGTCCCGGCGGCCGGGAGCAGTGGTATCTCCCGGCCGCGGACGGGGAGGGCTTACTGCTACGAGTCAGGGGTCTCGTCTTCGGCGGCGGCCTTCTGCTGGCGGCGGGTCGCCCACAGGGCTCCGCCTCCGGCGAGCAGCAGCGCGGCTGCTCCGCCCAGAGCCCAGGCAGTGGTCTCGGCACCGGTGTGAGCCAGGGCGCCGCCGGGGGTGTCGGGCGTGTCAGGGGTCTTGGGCTTGTCGGGGTGGTGGGGCGGTGTGGTGGGAGGCGTGGTGGGCGGGGTCGTCGGTGGCGTGGTGGGCGGGACGGGGGTGTCGGCGACCGTGACGACGACCTGCTCGCCCGGCTTGGCAGTGAACTGCTCGGGGACGGTGTTCAGTTCGTAGTGGTCGGGGGCCTTGGTCTCCTTGGCCCAGTAGCGGGTGCCGTCCTTCAGATCGACGCCGAGCTTGATCTTCGCGGTACCGTCCTTGCCGGTGGTCACCTGCGTGACCTTCTTGCCCGGCTGGTGCTTTCCTGCGGCGTCGACGGTGTCGGTGTCGATCTCGATGACCGCACCCGGCAGTGCCCTGCCGGACTTCTTGTCGATCTTCTTGACGAGCAGGTCGGCTTCCTTGAAGGGGTCGACGACGGTGACCGGGTGGGCCTTAGCCGACTGCCCCTCGGTGATGACGACGTCCTGGTCGGGGACCAGGGCGTGGATCGCATCGCCGCTGTCGGTCTCGTGCAGGCGGTACTTTCCGGGCGCGAGGTTGTCGAAGACGAGGACGCCGTCGGTGTTGGTCTTTCCTTCGGCGACGACCTTGCCGGTGGCCGGGTCGAGGAGCTGGAAGGCGGCGCCGGCCATCTTCGCCTTGCCGGGGTCGGTCTTGTGGATCTCGACGCCGCCGGTGGCCGGGGTGACGGTGACCTTCGTGGTGTCTTCGGCGGTCGTGGTGTCGCCGGCGAGCAGCATCCGCTGTGCGGAGCTGTCGCGGGGCTCGAGGACCTTCAGCTGGGAACCCGGCAGGCCGCTCGCTGTCGCCTTCACGGTGGCCTCGCCTGCCGTGCTGGTGGTGAACTCCCAGCGGGCGGTGCCGTCGTTGCCGGTGGTGACCGTGCCGCTGGCGGTGCCGGCCCCGGACTCGGACAGCGAGACCTTCACCCCGGGCACCTTCGCGCCGGAGAGCGTGGCGGTCACCTCCACGGACACCGCCACCTTCGTGCCGGCGGCGGTCTTCTCCACGCTGGGCTTGATGTGCAGGGTGTACGGACCGGCGAGCTTCTTCGCCTCGGCGATGTAGCCCTCGGCCAGCGTGCGCGCCGTCCGAGAGACGTTCGGGTAGGCCAGGCGCTGCTTGCCGCGGGAGCCGTCGAGCGCGTACTTTCCGCCGGCCAGGAACTCGTAGACGGTGGCGTCGACGGCAGCGGCCTGCTCGTCGGAGCGGGTCTGCCCGTACTTGGCGATCACATAACTCGCATAGGCGACATGGGCGTCGGGCACGGCCTGCCCGGTCTCGGAGGAGATCCAGTGGGAGACGGTCTTCGGGCCGGTGTAGCCGCCGGCGGCCTGCGGACCCTTTCGCTCCGGGTCCGCGCAGTACGTCTCGCTCTCGCCCCACACGGTGATCCCGGGCGGACCGTAGGCGCCGATGTGGGAGGCGGCGGCGTTCCCGTCGGAGTCGGGGATGGTGTAGCCGGGGCCGAAGGAGACGGGCTTGGCATCGGCGGCCTGGGCAGCCGGGGTCCAGGCCAGGGTGCCCGCGACGCCGGCGGCAACAGCTGTGGAGACCAGGCGGGCGGTTCGGGAGGTGGTGCGTGTGCGCATGTGGTGGGTGGTACTCCTGCGATGCGGTGGACAGCCGACCCCCAACGGGGCGGCTTGGTGCAGTCCGGCTCCAGCACGAGCCGGAGGCGGTGTGAGAGCGCCGGGCATGGCCAGCGAGGTCTCCGTATTCACGCGGAGCAGCCCGGGCGGGTGGTCCGGGTGTTCGGCCCGCGGACGTAGTCGCCGTGGCGGGCGGCGGCCCGGAACGGTGCACGGGCCACGATGGCGCACGCGGTCCGTGCCCCGTCGGCAATTCTGGAGTCTGCGGCGTTCGTCATCGGGACCGGCCGCTCGCCACGAGGGCCTGGTTCGTCGGCAGGGTGCGGGTGCTGTGGGAGAACAGGTCAACCTTCCGCCACGCGGGGGCGAACCGCTGGGCACTGATGCCAGGCGCCGTGCGCAGCGGCATGGACGTGACGTTGGAGAAGGCGGGGGTGCGCGAACTGGTGGCCGTGGCCGCCGCAGCAACGCTTCGCTGTTCCTGCCGCTGCTCCCTCTCCCTTGATGCCGGGGTCGACGAACGCTGCTGTGACGTGTGCGTCGGCGCCCAGACCGGATGGTGGGTGGAGGTGGTCGGCCTGCCTGCGGCCCAGGCGGAGAGCGCGGTGTAGACCGGGCCCAGGGCATGTGCGGCAGGGGTGAGTCGGTAGGGGGAACGGTGGCCATCGGTGACGCGCTCGACGAGGCCGTCGGCTCCCAGCTGGCGCAGGCGGGAGGTCATCACCATCGGTGACATGCCCGGAGTCACCTCGCGAGAGAGTTCGCCGCTGCGCATGGGCCCGTTCTGCTGAAGGGCCCACAGGACGGTGGTGGCGTGACGTGGGCTGACGAGTCTGAGTGCGTCCTCGGCGTGCTCGGCCTCGGTAGCGGGGCCGGTGTGTTCGAGGCATGCGGTGGCCCAGGCGGCCAGGGCGTCGTGTACGGGGGCGAGATCGCGCCCCCGCTCGGTGAGTTCGTAGTAGACCGGGCGCCTGCCGGACGCTGTGCGGTCGACGAGACCGTGGTCGGCCAGGGCGGCCAGGCGCTGGGAGAGGGAGGGGTCCTGCATCTGCGGCAGGCGCTGCTTCACTTCGGTGAAGCGCAGGGGGGTGTCCTGGTCCAGGGTGTGCAGGATCCGCACGCTCCAGCGTGGAGCGATCATGGCCAGGGACTCCTCCACGCGCCGCAGGTCGTTGATGCGCGTGTTGGTGGACGTGAACGTGCTCATGGTCATCGATGGCTCCAGGTCAGCGGGTGCGTGTGGAAGAGGCCCGCGGGGCGGGATGCGGCGTGCCGGGTGTGGCGGCCGTGGCCACCCGGGGGCCGAGCAGGGCGGTGGCGGCGGCAATGTGTGCCTTGCGGGTGGCATGGGCCTGGGCGAGGCGGTGTGCGCAGTCGAGGATGTGACTGGTGTCGAAGCCGCCGAGTGGTCGCCCCGGTTCGACGAAACCGCGCAGGCGGTCGAGGTGGAATTCGACGGCGCGCTCGGCGATTTCGAGGTCGCCGTGGATGGTCAGGAGGGCGGTCAGCGAAGGGGTCGTATCGGGGTAAGTCCGGGTGTATTCGCGGAGGCGGGGCAGGGGATATCCGTAGGCGTCTTCGATGTGCCGCTGGATCTCGGCGGCGCCGTGGTCCACAACTGGGAGAGCTTTCACGGTCAGGGGATCAGCGCATCCGTCGTACTGGCGGACCGGCCTGAGCGGTCGCTGCCGGCCGCGCCGGCGCGGGGGCGGCGGTGGGGCGGGCGAGCTGGGTGCGGGCGGAAGAGGCGGGCATGACGCGCAGGAGTTGGTCGATGGCCTGTCGGTATTGGTCTCTAGTCCTGGTGGCAGCCGTCAGCCACTGGAGGTCGACGGCAAGGGCCTCGGCCACGGGCTCCTTGCCCGGGGCGGTAGCGATGTGGATGCGGTTGCGGACCTCGTCCAGGTGGCTCTCGACTGCGGTGAGGAACGACCGCACTTCCAGCATGCGCTGCAAGGCCGGCGAGGCTGGTGCGATGGCCTGCTTTCGGTGCAGGTCCTGGATGCTGTGGCCGAAGGCAGCCTCGATAGCGGCGTCCCGGCTGGACGGGCGGAGCGCAGTGCTCACGTAAACCTCTTCATCAACTACGGGCCGGTACTTGGACGTCAGCGGCGACGGGCCACGGCACCCGAACGCACGGCTGTAGGTGGACCTGGACTTGCGGCAGGAGCGGGTGGGGTGGTGAGCGGGTAGTGCGGGGAGTGGGCGGCGGCTGCCGCGGCTCTCCTTGCCTGCTTCGATACCGGACCGGTCGGCGGGGCGGCTGCGTGAGTGTCGACGAGCTGGAGCAAGGCCGTGGCCTGCGCGTCACGGGAAGCCATGGCTTCGGTGACCGCGGAAGCCGCCTCCAGTAGCTCCGGCCCTCCGACCTCGGTCAGGTCACCGTCTTGCGCTGCGTCCAGACGCTCCAGGAGCACGTGGTGCAGCCCCTCGAGCGTCTGCTGCAGTTCGACGAGCCGGGCGTACGCCTCGGGGATCTCCGCGAGGGGCACACCGGGCGCCGGCTGCCGAAGGTCGGTGAGGTTGCTGCCGAAGGACTGCTCGATCCGCTCGCCGAGCAGCACCATCACCTCGTCGTCGTTCATTGCTCCACTCCTGAGCCGGATGCGCGGGAAGTTCCAGGGTCCGGATTTCAGCCGGTTTGGATAACCGGCGATTTCGCGCTATAACCAGGCGCCTCACGCTCCAAGTAGGCCGGCTGCCAGACGGCCATGGCCTTTTCGGTCAGCGGTGGCGGCCGGGCCGCGGAGCGGGCGGCAACGGTGCGGCCGGCGGCCAGGCGGCGGGTGGCGGGCAGGAGGTCCTGCGGGTGGCCGCTCGGGCAGTCTGGGCCCGGGGCACGGAGAGCGCGCCGGGAACCGTGGTGTGCGGTGCCGGCAGCGGTCCGTCGCGCTCCTCCATCCACTCCCGCGCGCCGCCTTCGGTACGGAAGGCGCCTTCGCGCAGGGTGTAGGCGTCACCCGCCGACGTCATCTGCTCCAGGAAGAGGCGGTACGGCTGCTCGACGCTCGCCGGGGCTTTGTCGTGAACCAGCACGTATGTCTCGTACTCGCTGCAATCACCGGTGTAGTGGTCAAGGACCTCATAGCGGTCTCCGGAGGTCCGCAGCTGCTCGTCCAGCACGCTGGTCAGGGCGTCGGTCGGCTTGGGCCCGCCCCACTGCGCCGGAAGGCGAACAGCGTCCGGGGCCGCACCGTGAGCGATCAGCCACCGCTGCGCCAGCGGGAGAACGGGGTGGCGCTCGCTCTGAAAGCGGAACGTCCGGCTGCCGGGGTCTCGGCTGACCACCACGGCAATCAGTTGCGCGGTGCCCGGCACGCCCCAGATGGCGGCACCGTCGTGCAGGACGAGATAGCTGCGGGCGCCGTCGGGGGTGTGGCGGGTGATCAGCGGAGTCAGGATGTCGTGATCGGTGACGAGGCCGAGGAAGTGGTCCTCGTCGCTCCCGGTGGCCAGGGTGTAGCCGTCGAGGCGGAAGTGCTGCGCGAAGAGGTCGGTCAAGTCAAGGTCGGGCGTGTTCAACGGTGTTCTTCAGTCGTGGTGTCGGCGTGCCGTGGTTCGTCAGCGTCGATGGGGTCGAGTCGTACGCGCACCGACGGCTGCTGTCCGTGCGGAACGTGCTGCTGGTGTCGTGCGGCGCGTCAGGCAGGCGCGACCGGAGTCGGTCAGGGCGATCGGCTGGCCGGCCTGGAGGGAGCGCGTGGCATCCCGGCTCACCAAGCCCTGGGCTTCGAGTCGCTGGAGCGTCGGCCAGGTGATGCGGCCGCCCGACGGGGCGGTGATGGACATGCGGTGGGTCAGCAGGTGCTCACGCAGTACTGCCCCGCCAGGGGCCAGGGCCACGAGCGCCGTGTAGTCGGACCGGAGAAGGCCGACACCGGGGTACACCTGCTGCTCGTGGTTGCGCTCTTCGATGGGCTGGAGCGCGCGCAGCAGGTCAGCGGCTCGAGCGTCGCGGTGTACGGCGGCGTCCTGCAGCTGGACGACGGTGCGGTGAATCCGGGTGAACAGGGCCTGGTCGACGTGGAACTCGCCGCTGGAGATCCGGTGCAGCAGAGTGCGATGGAACATGACGGCCCGCTCGGCGTCCGACAAGGCACGGTGGGCGGCGGCCACCTCCGCCAGTTCGCTGCCGGCGTGCAGGCCAGTCGACCACAGAGCGTCGATGGTCCACCCGGTGGCGTTCTCCACCCTGGCGTCGAGGTGCGTCGGCACAGTGGCGGCCGGGGCTCCGATTACCCGTCCGGTGCTCACGGGCGGCAACCGGATACGTGGCGGTCCACCGGCAGGTCGGGGGTATGGCGGAGCCAGGCGTCGACGAAGTCGGCGTAACGGTAGCCCTTGCGTCGCACGCCGCAGGAGACGGTGACGTTGCCGGGTCGGATACCGAGCGGCTTGAGCTGCTCGGCCAGGTCGCGTGCGGTGAACTCAGGGGTCGTCGTATCCGCGCGTTGGGCCCGCATGCCGGGGTGGCAGGAGTCGAGCAGGGCGGTCGTCGGCAGCGCTGCGGGGTCGCCGTGGGCGGAGAATGCCGCGCGGCATGCCCGAAGGATCTCGTGGAGGAGCCCTGTACCGGCCTTGGTACGGGGCGTTTCACAAGCGCATGGGGTCGGCGATGGATGGACGGCGCGCTCTGCACTCTTCTGGTCGTCGAAGACGGTCGGGGCGACGAGCAGGTCGACGCCGACCAGCACCTGCATCGGCCACTCGATGGCCTCGTCAAGGACGGGATCCTCGCTGACCACAGCCCCGTCGGTGCTCAGAGCCCGGGCGACGGCCCGGGCCAGGTTCTCGTCGGCGCGGCGGACCCGTTCGATGGCTTCGACGATGTCCCGTCCGTGTGTGCTCGCGATTCCGCTTCGGGGACAGTGCTGCTCACGGTTCGGGGCGTCGAGTAGGAGATCGACGAGGAGCGTCATCGGGAGGAGCCTTTCTGGGCATGGGGTGTGGTCCCGGCTGGAGGGCGAGCCGGCATTGGTGCGCTGGAGGACGCCTTCGCCCGGAGGGGAACATTGCGGGGAGAGCGGGCGCGGGCGGCTTCGGCGCGCGGGCTTGTGGTACGGGTTCGGCCGAGCCGGTGGAAGGCGGTGTTGTACGCCTCGAACCCGGCGCGAGGGCGCATGGCGATCAGGAAGATCTCGCGTTTGTGCAGGGAGCCGGGCGGGGCGGGGCGTTCCTGGTAGACGATGCGCCAGTCGACTTTGGCGTCGACGTAGAGCTTGCGGCAGTCGGACAGGTCCTGGCCCCACCGTTCGTCCAGGCGCTGTCCCCGCTGTTCACCGTGGACGAGGTCCTGTAGCGCCAGGAGGGCCAGGTCGCGGATTTCGGTCGGTGCTTCGCGCAGGTCGTCCAGGGCGCGGGGGTCGGCGGCGAACGTGAACTTGGGGAAACTCACGTCGGCGTCACGCGGCCAGGGTGTGGCCGGCGGTGGGGACCGGGTCGGTGGTGGGCTTCGGGCCGGGCAGCAGGCGGTGCGCCGGGCGGGCCGGGTTGGTGGTGCACGCCGCGAAGGGACCGTTGGGCGCGCGGAGCTGGGCCATGGTGTGGTCGAGGTGGTCCCGGTGCCAAGTGGCCGGGCCGGATGGTCCGGCCTCGGGGTCGATGTGCTGCTGCCAGGCGAGCCACAGGGCATGCAGGCGGGCGACGGCCTCGGGGTGCTGGTCCCACCATGGGCACCATGGCGCACTGGAAGTGATCTCCCGGCCATAGACGGGGAGAAGAAGGTCGTCGACCCAGTCGGTGAGCGCGTCGAGTTCGGCTTCGTACGCCTGGCCCTCCATGGCCATGATGAACAGCGGCTCCCCGCCCCCGGAGGGCGCCGGTACCGCGCCGAAAGCGGTGAAGTCGGGACCGGGCAGCGGTATCGGCGGCGGATCGGCGGCCAGGCTGTCCAAGACGCGGGCCTGTTCCTGGCTCTGGTCGATCAGCTTGCGCACACTGGCGGACAGATCGGCCAAGTCGAGATCGGTGATGCGGACCGGCTCGGGAGCCTCTCCCGCGGCCGGGTCGTGCGAATCAGACACAGGTCCTCTTCAGTGAACGGGGCGAGTTCGGTGGCGTTCAACGCCCGGAATGAGCCCGGCAGGGAATTCCGTCACCCGGCGCTGGAATGCGAATGCCGGGCCTGCCGGTATCAGACGGATACATTCCTGCGTTACTCGGCCGGGCCAGCGAGGGTGTAGTCCTGCTGCCGGGAAACCTGGCGCAGTGTCTCGGTGAGCCGCTCGGTGGCGATCTGCGTGTAGTGCTTGGTCTTCTCGACGCCGATGAAGTCGTAGCCCTCCAGCAGGGCGGCGACGCCGGTGGTTCCGGAACCTGCGCAGAAGTCGAGGATGGTGCCACCGGGCGGGCAGATCTTCACGAGCTCCCGCATCACCTCAACGGGCTTCTGGGTGATGTGCTTGCGGTCCTTGCGCGGCTGGGACGCGGAGTACATACCCGGCAGGTAGACGGGGTTACGCTCAGCGTCCACCGCGCCCTTGGACGCCCAGTGGATGAATTCGCAATTCTGCGTGAAGCGGCCCTTCTGAGGGCGGGCCTGGGGCTTGTGCCAGGCCAGCGTGCCCCGCCAGGTCCAGCCGCCGGCCTGCAGCGCGTCCGACATCGAGCCGGCCTGCCGCCAGTCGGTGAACAGCAGCAGTGTGCCCGACGGCCGTGTCACCCGGTGCGCCTCGGTGAGGATCTGCGTCAGCCAGAACGTGAAGGACCTCTGGTCCATGTTCTCGCCCGGGAAATCCGACAGCGCGTGGGCGGCATCGCCGGAGACATACTTCTGACGAGCCGTGCGCGAGGTGCGCTCCTTGGCCGTCCGGCCACCGCTGTTGTACGGCGGATCGGTGATGACGGCATCCACACTGTCATCGGGCAGCGAAGCAAGCACGGACAGGGCGTCGCCCTGGTGCAGGGAAAAAGGCATGAGAAAGCCCCATTCACGGGTGGGGAAAGCGGGGTAGAGGGTGCTGGGCCTAGAGGCTCGCCCTGGGGAATTCAGCGGGCGGTGGCGCAGCGGCTCCAGACTGTAGACACCGATTCCCGGTTGACCCTGGTCGAACCGGAAAGTCCTCAAACTTCGATTCCGGGCGCCGAACTTTTTGGGCAACCGGCGGTCCGTCCCTACAGTTCTGGTCATGCCGCACCGGCCCCACCGGGCGGCATCTCCCCTTACCCACCGCCCTCCTTAAGGAGAGTTCTCCTCGCCATGTCTCCGCACACCTGACGTCGTTCGTGCCGGCGCCCTCCGGGAGCTGCAACTCCCCGGCGCCGGTCACCGATGCATTTCCACCAGATCCGTTCCGGGCTCCTTTGGACAAGAACGCAGGCCCGGACCGGCTCCACTCACCCCGAAGGGCCCTTTCATGGCACACCCATGTCCTCATCCGGCCATGCCTCCGCCGCCGGGCGGCGCTGACAGCCGTGTGGGCAGGTGGCGTTGAAGGCCGTCGTCGCGACCATCGGCGTCGCGGTCCTCAGCCCCCTGCTGCTCGCCGGAACCGCCGCGGTCGCCGCAGCCGGCGGCGGCGCGGCCAATGCCGCTCACGGAGACTGCGGCGGCGAGGCCGGATCGGTCGACGTCGAAGCAGTCACCAAACAGGTCAAGGACATCCTCAGCGGGAAGGCCGGCGGCAAGGTCACCGTCGAGGGGCTCGAACTGCCCGCCGAGCAGATCCCCAACGCCAAGACGATCGTGGCCACGGGCGTGGCGATGCACATTCCCGAGCGCGGACAGATCGTCGCCCTGGCCACCGCCATGCAGGAGTCCCGTTTGCGCAACTTGCGCTACGGCGACCTCGATTCGCTGGGGCTCTTCCAGCAGCGGCCATCCGCAGGCTGGGGAACCCCCGCTCAGATCCTTGACCCGGTCTACGCCAGCACCAAGTTCTACAAGGGGCTGCTCGAAGTGCGCGGGTGGGAGTCGATGACCGTCACCCAGGCCGCGCAGGCCGTCCAGATATCAGCGTTCCCGAACGCATACGCGCAGTGGGAGCCGCTCGCCCGCGCCCTGCAGTCAGCGATCATCAAGACCCTTCCCAACGGTGGCAAGACCGCCTCGGACGCCAGCGAGAACGCGAACAAGGACACGAAAGACAAATCCAAGACCCCGAAGGGCGGTTGCTCCACGGGGGCGGACGGCAGCAACTTCGGCACAATCCCGCCAGGCGCCGTGCCCAAGGGCTACGAGATCCCCAAGGACGCTCCGAAGAAGATCCAGACCGCGATCCGGTGGGCTCTCGGACAGCTCGACACCCCGTACCAGTGGGGCGGCACCTGCGAGAACAGCCACGGACCGGACCCCATGGGCCGGTGCGATTGCAGTTCGCTGATGCAGATGGCCTACCACGCCGCCGGCGTGAACATCTCCCGCACCACGTATACGCAGGTCAACGAAGGCAAGGCCGTCTCCGTCGGCAGTCTCAAGCCCGGCGACCTGCTCTTCACCCGCGGCACGCCGAGCGTGCCCGAACACGTCGGGATGTACATCGGCAGCGGCCTGATCATCAATGCGCCCAAGACCGGTGACGTTGTCCGCATCACCACGCTCGCGAACTGGAAGCCCCAGATTCTTGCGGCCCGCCGCATCCTCACCTGACCGGCCGACCGACCCGCTGCAACGCCCCGTCGGGCCGCGCGAACCGCTGTGCGGCGCGCCGATGAAGCGGATCACAGCGAAACCGTTCTGAGGGCCGCCTTCCCCCCGGCCGCCACAGCCGCTCGACCCTCCCCCGAGCGCCCTCTCGCGGCCCTTTCTCCGAGGTGCTCGCCTCGCCTCTCCCCCTTCTTTCTTCGCTTTCCGCACGCCGTCTCGGCGTGCCGCAAGGAGCTCTGCCTGTGCCCACGCTCGACCATGTCCGCTACCTCGCCTACAACCCGGGCATCAGTCCGAAGGAGGGCGGTCTTCCGGGACTGTCCGTCCTGAAGGACGTCATCTCCTCGATCAACCTCTTCGCGATCATCGCGATCGTCGGCGCCCTGGCCGTCAGCCTCGCCGTGTGGGCCTGGGGTCACTACACCGGCGGCCACCAGGCCGAGGCCAACGGAAAGAAGGGCGCGGTCGTGAGTGCCGGCTGCGCGCTCGGCCTCGGTGCCGCCAACGGCATCGTCAGCTTCTTCAGCACCCTGGGGACGCAGGTCCACTAATGTCGAAGAAACGTCACAGCAAGCCCCGGTTCCAGCCCCGCGCCGCCGCACTGATGTCCCGTACGGCCTCGTGGTCGACGAACCGGCGCCTGGCCGCCGGCATCGCGGCTCTGACCATCCTCGCCGGCGCCGCGGGACTGACCGCCTACCTCACCGCCGGCCCCGAGGAACCCACCGAGGCCCCGGCACCAGCTGCCACGAGCAGCCCGTCCCCCGCACCTCCGGCGGGAAGCGGGAGCAGCGGCTCCGTCGGCTCGCCGCCTTCCACCCATGACCCGGTGGAGTTCGCCAAGGCCGCCGCCGGCACCCTGTGGTCCTACGACACCCGCCGGATCACCCAACAGCAGCATCTCGCCGGGCTGAAGGCGTGGATGTCACCGGAGACGAAGTACACCGACTGGGAGTCGGTGGCCTCGCAGGTCCCGGACCCGACCCTGTGGTCGCGGATGCACGACAACGGCCAGTACGCCACCGCGAAGGTCTCGGAAGGCCACATGCCGCAGGCGTTCACCAAGGCGCTCGGCGACAACCCCGGCGCCATCACGGAGGCGTACGTCTACGTGGTCACCGTCAGCGGCAAGCAGTCCATCGCCTGGCGCGGAGGCGGAGCCGGCGCCGAAGGCCGCGCTGTCACGCTGGCCGTCCAGTGCCGCCCCGACCACAACTGTGCCCTGTCCGGGGTCTCTCCCCGCGTCGCGCCCTGACTCCCACGCCCAGCAGGAAGGAGGTACAAATCCGTGGGAATCTGCAATCTGCCCCTGGTGGACAACGTCTGCAAGGCTGTCGACGCCATCGACTTCGTCGCAGACCCTGGTAAATCCATCACCGAGGGTCTGGGCGCGTGGATCGCCAAGAGCGTCGGCGAACTCGCGGCTTCAGCCGCCGATCTGGCCGCCAAGGCCGTCGATACCACCACCAAGGTCGATCTCAACGCAGGCTGGTTCAGAGACAATTACGAACTCGTTCTGCCTATCGCCCTACTGGTGATCGTCGGCACGTTCTGTCTCCAGCTCATCCGGGCCGCGTGGAAACGCGACGGCCAAGCCCTGGCCCAGGCATTCAGCGGCACCCTCGTCGGCGTGATGTTCGCCTTCGGCGCCATCGCGTTCACCACCGTCGCCCTCACCGTCGTCGATGCCCTGTCCGACGGGCTGTTCAAAGCCGGGCACTCCTCGATCGCGGACTCTGTCCGCCGCATGATCAAGGTGAGTCAGTACGGCGGTATGTACGAACTCGGCTGGCTCGTCCCGACCTTCGTCGCGATCGGCGCCGCCGTCGGAGCGTTCCTCTACTGGTGCGTGATGATGGTCCGCAAGGTCGGCATCCTCGTCCTCGTCACCTTGGCCTGCTTCGCGGGCGCAGGCGGCGGCTGGGAGGTCGCCAAGCGGTGGCGCCGGGGCTGGATCGAAGCCACCGCCACCCTCGTCGCCTCAAAACTGCTCATGACCATCGTCTTCTTGTTGGGCGTCTCCGCCATGGGCAAGACGGACGCCAAGGACGGGCTCGCCGCGGTCTCCGACGCGATGGCCGGCATCGTCGTCATGGTGATGGTGCTGCTCTGCCCGTACATCACGTACCGGTTCGTGCACTGGGCCGCTGACGGCCACGGCGAGGACCTCCACCGCTCCGGCGGCGCCGGAATGGCGGCTGCCTCCCGCACCGCCCAGGGCGTCGGGCGCAAGGCCATGGCCATGTCGGCCGGAGGCGGCAGTGGTACGGCACTGGCTTCGGCGGCACCGCAGGGCCCGCCCCAGGTCCCCGGTCAGCTGCTCGCCACAGCAGCTCCCTCGTCCAGCACCGACTCCCACTCGGAATCGGACAGCGGTTCCTCTTCCCCTGACGGAAAGTCCGGGAAGCCCGGTTCCGGGTCCGGATCTCCGGGAGGCCAGGGTGACGGCGGCACGTGTGATGAGCCGACGCCGGCTGCTCCCCTTCCCTTCACCGCGAACGGCGGATCCGCCCCGCAGTCCAGCCGAGCGGCTGGCACAGGAGGCGGTGCATCTCCGCAGCAGTCCGGCCTGATGGCTGCGGGCACCCACCCTGGCGCGAGCCTGGCCTCCGGCTCCGGTCTGATCGGGCAGGGACCGGCCGCTCCGGCCCCGACCCCCCAGGGCCCGGCGGTCTCCGCACCCAGGCCGCAGCCCGCCACCCGGTCAAGCGACGCGGCCACCCCGCCGTCACCACCGGCGACCGGCAACTGATCCGCCCCTCCCCTCATGCCCGGGGCGCCCGCCCGCCTGCTGCTTCGGCTTCGGCGGCGGGTGCCCCGGCTCCCACCCGGCCGCAGCGGCCACGAGCGCGCCGCGCTCCTACCCCGCAGCAGCCCGGGTACGTCCAGAACGGCCTTCGTCTGTCATGTCTGATCACTCCGCCGCCGTGCCGGTGACGGTGAAGTTCCCGCACCGAAGCCGCCGCGGCATTCTGCTCGGGCTCTCCCTGCCCCAGCTCGTCCTGACCGCCGCCACCCTCGCGGTGCTGATGCTCACCGTCGTCAGCACCGGCCTCGCCGGCGCCTTCGCCCTCACCCCTCTGTGGGCTGCCGTCGCCGCTCTCGTCTTCATCCGCCGAGGCGGCCGCTCGCTCATCGACTGGGCTCCGGTCATCACCCGCTACTTCATCCGCCGCGTCCGAGGACAGCACATGTGGTTCTCCCGTCCCGCCACCCGCCCCCATGCCGAGGGCCTGCTCCACCTGCCGGGCACCGACGCCTCGTTGCGGGTCTTCACCTCTCCGGACCGGCAGCTCGCCGCCATCCACGACCCTCGCGCGGGCACCATGACCGCCGTCGCCCGCATTTCCAGCCGGGCCTTCGCCCTCCTCGACCCGGCCACCCAGAACGCGAACGTCGCGGGCTGGGGCCGCACCCTCGCCGGCCTGGCCCGCACCGGCCACATCAAGACCATCCAGATCCTCGAACGCACCGTCCCCGACTCCGGTGACGCCCTCACCCGGCACTGGAACGAGCACGGCCACCCCCAGGCACCCGTCGCCGGCACCGTCTACGCCGAACTCGTCGCCGCCGCCGGCCCCGCCGCGGCACCGCACGAGGCATACCTGGCCGTCTCCCTGGACATGAAGGCCGCCCGACGGCTCATCTCCCAGGCCGGCGGCGGACTGGCCGGCGGGTTCACCGTGCTCCAGCAGACCACCGCCACCCTCACCCAAGCCGCCCGCAACGCCGGTCTCACCGTCACCGGCTGGCTCGATGCCCGGGAGATCGCCGCAGTCATCCGCACCGCCTACGACCCCAAGGCCCTCTCCGCCCTCCAGCAGTGGTCGCCCACCGGTCGCGCCGAAGCCGACCCGGCCGCCGCCGGGCCCGTCGTCCAGGTCGAGGAGTCCGACCGGATCATCACCGACAGCGCCCACCACGCCACCTACTGGGTCGAGAACTGGCCCCGCACCGAAGTCGGCGCGGGCTTCCTCCACACCGTGCTGTTCTCCGCCGGTGTCCGGCGATCCTTCTCTCTCATCTATGTGCCGCAGCAGCTGGAGGCCGCGCTCAAGGACGTCCAGCGGCGCAAGGCCACGATCATCGCCGATGCTGCCGAGCGGCAGCGTCGAGGCCAGGTCGACTCCGAAGAGGACAGCGTCGAGTACGCGGACGTCAAGCAGCGGGAGCGCCAGCTGATCGCCGGTCACGCGGACGTCGCCCTCACCGGCCTGCTCACCGTTTCCGCCGACACCGATGACGAACTCGACGCCGCCTGCGCCCAGATCGAGACCGCCGCCGTCTCCGCCCAGGTCGACCTGCGTCGCCTCGACTACCAGCAGCCCGACGCCTTCGCCACCGCCGCCCTGCCGCTCGCCCGCGCCGCCCTGTAACACCGCAAGCCGCAGGAAGGACCACCCTCTCGTGACACCCCCGACTCCTCTCGCCCACGACGAACCGCTCGCCTACCTCACCGCAGCCACCACCGGCATCCGCCACCACACTCGCACCACCACATCCCCCGACAGCGATCCTCGGGCCACCCGGAGCGAGGTGGACGCCCTCCATGCCCACCTCACCGCACTCCACACCCTGCTCAGCCGGCTCACCGAACAGACAAGGGCTGCACGTCCAGCTCAGAGCAGTCACTTGGCCGCGGCACGTACCCGTTTGTGGCAGGCCAGCGAGCACCTCCACGAGGCCTTCCACCAGGTATCCCGCTCCACCGCTCCGGACGTGGTCGAGGAGGGCATCTGCCGCCAGGACATCGACACCGGGCCGCCGTTCGTGACGATCTGCCTGCGTCACGTGCGCACCAGCGCCCTCGTCCGACAGCAGACCACCCCCGCCGACCTGCACTCCCCCCTCCACGGTCACGCCCGTCACCGCGCCAGCTGAACCGTTCCTGCTGAAAGCCGAGCACTTCCCCGATGACTCACCGGCCCGCCCGCACGACACGCCGTGCCAGCGCCTCCCCGCTCTACACACCCCACCGCCGTGACCGGGACCAGCGCCGCGCCGACCGCCGCCGCCTACACGACGCCCGCGAACAGGCCCGCAAGGCCGCCCCCGCGCCCTCCCGCCGTCGCAACCGGGTCGACGATCAGGGGCCCATGCCGCTCTACCCGGCAAACGGCCGACCGGGCCCGTCCTCCGCGCGAGGAGGGAAGCTCTCCCTCCCCGCCCACCGCATGACCACGGCCACCGTCGCCGGCGCCTACCCCTTCCTCGCCGAAGGCGGCCTCGGCGCCGAAGGCACCTACATCGGCCGCGACGTCCACGCCGAGGCGTCGTTCACCTTCGACCCGTTCGCCCTGTACGGCAAGCTCGACGGCTTCACCAACCCCAACGTCCTGCTCGCCGGAGTCATCGGCATGGGCAAGTCGGCGCTGGCCAAGAGCTTCGCGCTGCGCAGCGTGGCCTTCGGCTACCGGATCTACGTGCCCTGTGATCCCAAGGGCGAGTGGACGGCCGTCGCCTCGGCGCTCGGCGGTACGACCATCGCGCTCGGCCCGGGTCTCCCGGGAAAGCTGAATCCGCTGGATGCCCCGCCGCAGCCGGACGGCGTCTCTGCCGAAGACTGGTCCAGTGAGGTCCGTAAACGTCGGCTGATGCTGCTCGGTTCCCTGGCCCGTACCGTGCTCGGACGGGACCTGCTGCCGATGGAGCACACCGCCCTCGACGTGGCTCTCGACTGCGTGGTCACCCACGCCGCCCGGACCGGCCGGACTCCGCTGCTCGGCGACATCGCCGCCACCCTCAACAACTCCGGGCTGCTCGACATCGCCGGCGGCGAACTCTCCGGCCGCCTCGGCGACGCAGCCCGCGACCTCGCCCACGCCATGCGCCGCCTCGTCCACGGCGACCTCGCCGGCATGTTCGACGCCCCCTCCACCGTCGTCTTCGACCCGCGCAGCCCGATGCTCACCATCGACCTCTCGCGCCTGGGCGGCTCCGGCGACGACACCGGTCTCGTCCTTGCCATGACCTGCGCGAGCGCCTGGATGGAGTCCGCGCTCGCCGACCCCAACGGCGGCAGGCGCTGGGTCGTCTACGACGAGGCATGGCGCCTGATGCGGCACGCGGGCCTGCTCGAGCGCATGCAGTCCCAGTGGAAGCTGAGCCGCGGCCTGGGCATCGCCAACCTCATGGTCATCCACCGCCTGTCCGACCTGCTCACCGCAGGCGACGCCGGATCGCGCGGACGCGCACTCGCCGAAGGTCTGCTCGCCGACTGCTCCACCCGCATCGTCTACCGGCAGGAAGCCGACCAGGTCCTCGCCGCCGCCGGACTGCTGGGGCTGACCTCGGTGGAGTCTGAGGCCATCGCCCACCTCAACCGCGGACGCGGCCTGTGGAAGGTCGCCGGGCGCTCCTTCATCGTCCAGCACCTCCTTCACACCCAGGAGCTGGCGCTCTTCGACACCGACGCCCGCATGCACTGATGGGAGCCCATGTGTCGATCTACGTACGCCACCCCGACAACCTGCGCACCGTGGCACGGGAGGTCCGCCGTCTGACCGCCGGCCTGGAAGTCCCCGAGCACAGCACCGAGGAGATGGTGGCCTACACCGTCGGAGCCCGGCTGAAGGCAGCCAGCCGCATGGCCGAGGAGATGTCCGACGCCCTGCTCCACCGGCTCACCGGCCCCCGCTCCACCGCCCGGGCGGAGCTACGCAGCCACAGCGCGCTCGCTGCCGCCGCAGCGGGAACGGCACAGGCCATGGGCCCTCTGGCCGAGGCCCTCCGGCAAGTCGCCTTCCTCAACGAACACGCCCAACTGCCGGCCTTCCCAGACCTCACCGACGCCCGGGACGCCGCCTGGAACGTCATCCGCGACCACGTGGATGAAGCCCGCGCTGCCCTTCACGACACCGCCGACCAACTGGAGACGGACGCCCGACACCTCGTCCAGCCGCCACCGCGCTCCGCCGCCGCGATGCCGCTGGCCCAGCGCCCGCCCGTGGCAGCGCCCGTCGCCACGAGTGCCCGGCGCCGACCGACCCTGTGACCCCGCCGCCTGAACCGGAAAGAGTCTCCCCTGTCTCACCGAGCCGATCTGTCCGCCTTCGCCACCGCACTCGCCGAGCGCCTGCCCGGCGCCTGGACCAGCCATCACCACCCGCACGACACCTACCCCGACCAGTTCCCGATCACTGAGGAACTGTGGGACATGGGCCACGCCCAGTGGGCCGTCTCCGAGTTCGTCCTGGGCCACGACGCCGTCCTCAACGGTCCGGACGGCATGCGCCTGTACGTCATCGACCGGCCTCTGAAGCAGCGCGAGTTCATCGTCGCCGCCCTGGCGCCGACCGGAGTGCAAGACCATCTCTTCCGAGGCGTGCAGGAGCCGAACGGCATCACCGTGAGCACCGACCCCGTCCGCGCCGCCGCTACCGTCACCCGCCGTCTGCTGCCCCGCTACGAGGAAGCCCTCGCCCACGTCCGGCGCAAAGCCGCTGCAGAGCGGGCTTCCGCGATAGGGCCTGCGGCGCGGGTGTCCTTCGCCTGGCAGGCTGACGGCACGCTGACCGCCACCACGGACCATCCCGGTGCTGCCGAGCACCTCGAGCGCACCGGCTTCCACCGAGATCCACGTGCGACCGGTACCTTCACCCTGCCGGCCACGCTCACGACGGCTGAACGTGACGAGCGACTGCGAACCGCGGCCCTGCAACTCGGAGCTCTCGGCACCGACATCTCCATCGGCCACGCCCCCTCTTCTCAGGCACAGCCAGCTGCGGCTACCCGTGCCGTGTCCTCCTTGACCGAGCTGGCCCACCACGCCACCGCTGCCACAGATCTGCACGAGGTAGCCGCGGTTCTCGACGAGATGCTCCACCCGGCAACCGGAGCACTTCCGGCCCTGGAGGGCGTCCTGCGTCTCGCCGCCGCCCGGGCCGCCGATACCGGCCCGCCCGCCCTGCGCAGTGAGTTCACCGCATCCTTCAACGGCATCACGGACCGCCTCAAGAACCTCACCCGCGACATTGCCGAACTACGGCTCGGAATAGGCGAGATCGCCACACTCACGCACGCCCACGGCGATCGCATCTGGACCGACCTGCTCAACAGCCAGCACCACGCCACCCGCACAGTCCCCACCGCCGCCACGGCTTCGCACCCCGTCGTTGCGAACGCCTCTGCCCAGAGCGGCCCGCGCGGGCGCTGAATCCGGCCCCGCACGCCGCGTCGCACACGGTCCACGGCCGAGCGTCCGCCCCCGGTGGCCCGCACGACAGCTGCCAGCGCTGGCTGCACGGACCCGCATCCCGGTACCGCCCCTGGGCCGCCGGCACACCCTGAAGCCCGCCCACCACCGGTGAGCCGACCACGCTATTCCCAGCACGGAGCACAGCCCTGTGGATACCCCTGAACCGCACGTCATCGTCGGCCGCCACCCCGAACTGGGCTACGTCGCGTTGAACCCGCAGGAGTTGTTCGTCGCCGATCACGTGCTCAAGCTCCTTGGCTTCCAGCCGGTCCCCGACAGCAAGCTCTACGCCCTGGCCAATCCCGAGAACGACGGCGAGCGCCGCACCCGGCAAGCGATCGCCTCCCTGCGCGCCGCCCGCTATCAGGTCGCCGCCGACGTCAGCCTCGATCCCACACCGCCCCAGCAAGCACCCACGCAGCGGCATACCAACGAACACCGGCAGACCGCGGTGCACGGCACCGCGCCGCGGGCGACTCCGACCGCCCAAGCCGCGGTCACAAAGTCCGCCGCGTGGCAGAGCCGCACCGACCTCAAGCCCATCCCGCCCCGACCGAAACACCCTCCGCTGTGGGCGCCCCGCAGCCAGATGCGGCGTTGAGAACCTCCGGCGCCAGCCGATCAGGGTGCCTTCGCGCGCTTCCACCCGGGAATCCGCCCGGGAATCCGCCCGGGCCCGCGCCGCTGAGCCCCCGACGCCCATGGGCACATCGCGCCCAGACCGCTGCCACTGATCAATCCACGCTCAAACCACCCGCGAACAGGAGAACTTCATGGCCGTCCGTACGCACTGGACCATCGATCACACCTGCGGCCACCAGGTCGAACGCGACCTGTCCGACCGCGCCGCCGACCGCCGAGCCGGCTTCGCCCGCTGGCTCGGGGATCGTGAGTGCTCCGACTGCTGGAAGGCCGCCCGTGAGAGCAGCCGCGTGGACAAGCAGCAGTGGCTCGCCACCCGTCGCGCCGAAGAGCAGGCGGCTGCGACGGAGTGGGAACAGCGTTACCACATGCCCCCGCTGGAGGGCCCGGAGAAGGCGCTGGCGTGGGCGATCCGGTGCCGGCATCAGCTGGTGGCAGATGCGTATACCGCACTGGTTGTCGAGGGCGACTGGGACGAGGCGGACTGGTCGGAGCTCGAGGAACAGGTGCGCACCGTCACGCGTGCGGGGTGGTGGATCGACCAGCGGGATGCCGAGGGCGGGGATCTGCCGGAGCTGCTCGCGGCGGCCACCAACGCCGATCGGCCGACCGAGAACCCCTTCGTGTAACGCCTTTTCGGGTTCACGAACACCGGCGTCCGCGTCCGTTGCGACCCCTTCCTCCCCCGCTTCCCTATCGAGGTCCTGCTCATGCTTGATTCCGCTCCGCTTCCCGTCCATGCGACGGACACCGTCACGCCCGCTCGTGAGGTCGCGCACGACCACTTCGCCTCGGGTGACCGTGTCGTGGTTGTCCGAGGCAGCCTGGACGGCGACCTGCACGGCGACGACCTGACCATCGTCGCCCCGTCCTGGCACACCCCCACCGGGCAGGACGGCTGGCGCACCCGCAATCCCCACGGCGGCACCCGCACGTTCTCCACCGCTCATCCCCGATACCTCATCCACGTCGAGCGGCACTGCCCGGAGTGCTTCGCCTTCTTCCGCGCCCTGGCCGCCGAGCTGCTGCCCCAGCTGCCGCCGCAGGGCTGCACCGAAGGCGACTGGTACACCTTCACCGGCCTCGATCAGCTCGTCCACCGCGACGACTACGGGATAGCGGCGTGATCCCCCACACCCGGTCTGGCAGCTTCCGCAGCCCGTGCCCTACGTGCCAGCGGATCCGAGTGGGACCGCCCCTCAGCCGGCGGGCCCGCTGAACTTCCCCACGCCGTCCGTAACCACCCGCCCTCCAGGAAGGAAGCTCACATTGAGCCTGGCCGACGAATACGGCACAGATGTCGAGATATACCGACGCGACGGCACCGTCTACGCCGACACCCGAACCGGCGCCCCCGAACAACTCCTCACCCACCTCGACGACCTCGGTTTTATCCGTAAGGCGTCATCGATCTACACCTGGCACGAACTGCCCGAAGGGCTGAGCCACGCCGAAACACACCGGCGGTCCCTGCGAGCCGTGCTGTTGCTCACCGCCGCTGGCTACGACGCGAATATCTCCCACAACCTGTACGACAAGGCCACCCACAGTGCGGTCGTAGCGCAGCTGAAATCCCGTACGGCCAAGGGGGCTCAAGTACCCCCGCGCGCGGCATCGAGTCCCAGCTCCCGCAGAAGCCGCTGAGCACCGGGAAGTAGCCGCTGGCCTTGCCCACCCGGTACGCGCGGCGGTCCCGCTGCAGTGCGCACGCCGACGGTTCCTTCGCCGCATGCGGCTGCGCCCGCCACTCAGGCCCTCCGGCAGCTCGCCAGCCCAGCCCGGCCTTGTACACCCGCACCACAGAAACGTTCCTCATTGCCTCCTCGCACCACCTCATCCACATCTGCCTCACCGGCCACGGACGTCCTGTTTCGCATCCTGATCGGTGGCGTAGCCGTAGCCATTCCCCTCGCCACCGCCGCGTGGCTCGGAGGGAACGCCGCCACCTTCCTCACCGACGCCGGCCCCCGGGCACCCTTCCAGCCCGCCGACGCGCTCCTGCACCCCCACGAGCTCTGGCCGAACACCGACCACACCGCCCTGACCATCGGCACCCTCGTCTTCCCCATCACCCTGCTCCTGGCCACCGCCGCCCTCGCCGCGCGCCTGTACCTGCGCCACAAGTCCGGTTCCAAGGGCCGCAAGGCCGTCAAGGGCATGGCTACCCGGCGCGACATCGAACCGCTGCTCGCGAAGCAGATCACCGCCAAGGCCCAGTCCCTACGGCCGAGCCTGGCCGAGAACGACCCGAGGAAGATCGACCCGAAGCAGACCGGCATCCTGCTCGGCGACCTCGCCGGGACCCGGTGCGAAGTCCGCATGGGGTACGAGGACGTAGCGGTCGCCATCATGGCTCCGCGTTCCGGCAAGACCACCTGCCTGGCCATCCCAGCAGTGCTCAATGCCCCCGGCGCCGTGCTGCTGACCTCCAACAAGGCCGCGGGCGACGCCTACACCGCGACACTGGAGGCACGGGGGAAGGTGGGGCGGACGTGGTCGATGGACCCGCAGCAGATCGCCCACGCCCCGCGCGAGATGTGGTGGAACCCGCTCGCGGACGCCACCACCCTTGAAGGCGCCAACCGCCTGGCCGGCCATTTCGTCGCCGCGTCCGTCGACGCCTCCAACGCCGGCGACTTCTGGTCCAAGGCCGCCCAGAACGTGCTCGCCCAGCTCTTCCTCGCCGCCGCCGTCGACAAGCGCCCCATCACCGACGTCATGCAGTGGCTGGCCTTCCCTGCCGACCGCACCCCGCTCGACCTACTGCGCGAGCATCGCTTCGACGCCGTCGCCGCCCAGCTCAAGGGCACCGTCGAAGGCCCGCCCGAGACCCGGGACGGCATCTACGAAACCGCCCGCCAGTACGCCGCATGCCTGCTCTCGGCCGACATCGCCGCCTGGATCACCCCGCAGGCGGATGTACCCGAGTTCGAGCCGACCCGGTTCGTCCAGACACGCGACACCCTGTTCCTGCTGTCGAAGGACGGAGGCGGCGGCGCGAGCGCGCTGATCGCCGCGTGTGCGGACTCCGTGATGCGCACCGCCACCGCCCACGCCGAACGCGCCGGCGGGCGCCTCGACCCGCCGATGCTCGCGATCCTCGACGAAGCCGCCAACGTCTGCAAGATCAGCGATCTCCCGGATCTCTACTCGCACTTGGGATCGCGCGGGATCATCCCGATCACCATTCTCCAGTCCTACCGCCAGGGCCAGAAGGTATGGGGCGACGCGGGCATGGACGCGATGTGGTCCGCGGCCACCATCAAGGTCATCGGCTCCGGCATCGACGACCCCGACTTCGCGGACAAGCTCTCCCGGATGATCGGCGACCACGACGTCGAGACCGTCTCCACATCGACCTCCGACTCCGGCACCTCCAAGTCCATCTCCATGCGGCAGGAACGCATCATGCCGGCCGACCGCATCCGCGCCCTCGCCAAGGGCACCGCCATCTGCCTCGCCACCGGCATGCGCGCCGCCATGCTCACCCTGCGCCCCTGGTACAAGGAGCCCGGCGCGGACGAGCTGTTCGCAGCCTCGGCCTGCGCCTCCAAGGCCATCACGGCCCGCGCCATCGCCAAGGCCGCCCCGGCCCAGGACGACTTCGGGCAGGCCGCGTGACCGTGATCGACCTGTTCGGCGGCGCCGGCGGATGGGCACAAGCCCTGGCCGTCCTCGGCGTGCGCGACATCGGCCTGGAATGGGACGAATGGGCCTGCCGGACCCGGGCCGCCGCCGGACACCTCACCGTGCGCACCGATGTGGCACGGTATCCGGTGGGGCCCCTCATCGGGAGAACGACGGGGCTTCTGGCGAGCCCTCCGTGTCAGGCGTGGTCGAGGGCGGGCAAACGGCTGGGGCTCATCGATCAGCCCCTGGTCCATCAGGCGGTTGCGGACCTCTCCCGCGGGCGTGACACGCGCGAACAGCTGATGCCCGCGTGCCGGGACGAGCGGTCGCTGCTGGCTGCCGAGCCCATGCGCTACCTCCACGCCCTCCACGCAGCAGGGCAGCCCGAATGGGTGGCCATGGAGGAAGTTCCCGACGTGTTGCCGTTGTGGCAGCAATACGCCCAGGTCCTGCGTTCCTGGGGCTTCTCCGTGTGGGCCGGCATCCTCAACGCGGCCGACTACGGCGTGCCCCAGACACGCCGCCGCGCCATCCTCCTGGCTTCCCGTACGCGCAGCGCCGTACCGCCGGAGCCCACCCACGCAAGAGTCGCGGAGCCAGCCACGCTGTTCGGGCCGGGCCGAACGCGGTGGGTATCGATGGCCCAGGCCCTCGACTGGGGCGCCACAGACCGGCCGGTGCCCACCGTGTGCGCCGGCGGCGGGCCGGGCGGCGGACCCGAGCCCTTCCCTTCAGGCTCCCGGAAAGCCCTGGCTACGTCCCGTGACCTGGGCAGTTGGAAACACCGCCTTACATTGGCACCCGGAGCCCGTGGCTCTGGACGTTCCTGGTCGCTGCGCAGCAACAGCATGGCCCGTGCGACCGTCCGGCGGGCGGACGAGCCGGCGGGCACCTTGTTCTTCGGCCACCGCGTCAACGAGTGCGTCTGGGTGCCCGGTTCAGCGGAAGAGAACCGCTCGGTGGAGGCGATCCGGATCACAGCGCGGGAGGCTGGGATCTTGCAGTCCTTCCCAGCCGACTATCCGTGGCAGGGCACGAAATCGGCTCAGTTCCAGCAGATCGGGAACGCCGTACCCCCGCTGCTGGCCGCCCACTTGGTCGCCCCGCACCTGGGTGCGCGCGTGCGTCAGTCCGACTTCGGGCTGGCCGCGTGAGCGCCTCGCTCGAGGGCCTGCCTGGCAAGGAGGCGCTTGTTCTGG
This sequence comes from Streptomyces sp. NPDC053048, assembly GCF_044547045.1. Classification (NCBI taxonomy): domain Bacteria; kingdom Bacillati; phylum Actinomycetota; class Actinomycetes; order Kitasatosporales; family Streptomycetaceae; genus Streptomyces; species Streptomyces sp. NPDC053048. The sequence continues at coordinate 627,813 of NZ_JBITZS010000003.1, read as the reverse complement.
CCGAGCAGGCTCTCCTCGGCGCCCTGCTCCTGCGGCCGCACACCCTCTCGACGGTCGCGCCATGGCTGGCGGCCGGGCACTTCTACCTCCCACAGCACACCGCCCTGTACGCGGCGATGCTCGACCTCACCGAACGCGGGCATGCAGCCACGGCTGAGATCCGGCCGACCAGCGAGCAGGGGCTGTCCTGGGTGACCGAGGCCACCACCCGCGCAGCCCAACAGGCTCCCGGCCTTACGCCCTCCTACGTCCACACGCTGATCAGCACCTGTCCGGAGCCGGCCCATGCGCTGACGTACGGGCGGATGGTGCTCGCCGGCCACGCCCGCCGGACCATCGCCGAGCACGCCGCCCGCCTCGCCCAGACCGCACGCCACACCCGCGACGGCGAACCACACGTGGAAGCCGTCTGTGCGCGGGCCGACGCTCTGTCCAGCGTCCTGAACGCGCTCGCCCAGCACTGGCGCCCCCACCCCAGCACGCCCGCTCACACCACTCCGGATGTCCCGCCGGGCGTCCGACGACAGGACGAGCAACGGCACGACGACGAGCAGGCTTTCCTTTCCGCAGCCACCACCCGGCCCACGGCCTTGAAGGAGATCCGGGCCTTCCTCCACGCGGAGGACTTCGGTAACTCCCTGCACGCAGAGCTCTTCCGCTGCCTCGCCGCCCTGCACCACCGCGGCGAGGCAATCGACCCGGTCACCCTCGTCTGGGAAGCCCAGCACCGCGACGTCCTTGCCCACACCACACTCCAGAGCATCCTGGACACCTGCCAGCCCTCCGGCGGCGACCCGGTCTACTGGGCCACCCGCATCCTGCGGCACTCCCTGCTGGACACGGCGGCCATCACCGGCAAACACATCGGCCGCCTCGCCGCCAACACCACCCTCACTCCCCAGCAACTCATCACCGCGTCCCGACGCGCCCTCGACGATCTCACCGCCACCCGTATGCGCTGGCACCGCAGCCAACACGGGCCAACCGCACTGCCCAACGGTTTCCACGACCGCCCTCCGCCAAGAGCCACCAGCCGGTGCACTCCCATCGAGCAAAGCCGAGTTGCCCGGACACGATAGCCACGGCCGCCCGTGATCGCGCGCAGGAGAGGAATATCTGGATCACGCAGCCATGCTCCAGGACCGCCGGTGAGCCGTACCGGCTGCCGGCGGCATCATGGAATCCCACTTTCCGGCAATCCGAAGGGGGCCCAGTGCGAGAGGCTACGCAGCTGCGTACCCCAGGCGAAAGAATGGGACAGCACGCTCAAGGTCCGTTTCCGATCGGAGACGCACTTCCAGGGAACCGGTGCCGTGGTGCCCGATGCCAGTTACATCACGGGTGAACCCCGGTATGAGATCCACCTCTCGCGGGTCGGTATTCACGTAGACCAGTAGCTGCTGTTTATGAGTACGACTCACACACGCGAAATTCCTCAGTCTCCGGTACGCGCAATACTGCTTGCGGGCCACCTGCGTCACATCGTCGCCCAGCGAAATCAAGATCTCGTCGAGAGCCGATCGCAGTTCTTCAACAGCACCGTCACCTGGCTGGGCCGGGCCGGCAGCAGCCCGGTGACGGCGCGTCCGCCCACCTCGCCCTGCAACGGACGCCACAGGCTCAAGGGCGAGCAGGTCGTTACCGAAGTACGTGTAGCGGACCAGGTCGATCGTGCGCTGGATCTCGCCGATGGCGTGCACGTCGTAGCGAGTGAAGTTCTCGGCGATGCAGATCAGCCTCGGATCGCTCCACAGCACCTGGGCCGCAGCGGCTGCCCCGAGACGCTCGCGGACCAGGTGCTGGAACTCGGCCTTGTGGTCGATCAGCCAGGACAGGTAGAAGAGGCCCTGGTTGATCACGCCTGCGTCCTGGCCTCGCTTGTACTCGATGATCACAGGCGCGCCGTTCTCGTCGAGACCGAGCGAGTCGATGCGGCCGCCGTGCCGCGGGCCGGTGCTGTACTCACTCGCCAGGAAGCGCACTTGGAGGAACGTCTCCATGTTCCTCTCGACCAACTCCTGCAGATGCCGCTCGCGCGCCGCCTGCCGGGCAGCAACCTCAGCCACACCACCCGCTCCGACGTGGAACAGCTTCAGGCTCGACACGTCCCACCCCCCATTTCCTGTCTCCGCCTGTCATAACGTTCGGCAGAGACAAGATTGTTTCCGTCCGCGCGGCGGCGTCAAATCACTTCAGCGCAACGGCATGCTTCGAGCTCAATGCTCGGCGTCGTCACCTTCGCTCAACGTAGCTGGGTTGCTCCTGTGGCGCAGAGACGCGTTCCACCGGATCAGCAGGAGCGCAGCTGCCAGAGTCAACGCGGTCGCAGCCCCCTGCATAACGACCTCTGAGGTCTTCCCTCGCCACAGATTGGCATTGCACATCCAGCCCAGTGCGACGTCCACCAAAAACATACCCAGTCCGGTCGGCCAAAACTTGTGGCGATCCTTGGCCGCCACACCCCATGAGACGAGAATGCAGGGGATAACCATGAGGATGGTCGATGCCCAGATCCGGTTCGGAATAGGGTCGAAATCAGGTGAGCCAGGAATGGCCAGCGCGATGCCGGCCAACAGGAGGCCGAGGGCTATTCGGCCGACGCGAGGGCTTGGCCCCTTGGCTGTGGATGGCAGCGTCTGCGGGGCCGAGAGCCCGGACGGCATGATCCGGGAAGGCGGCCGTGCGGCAGTGATGCGACGAGCTGGGGAATTGACGGCGTCCATCGAGCCGTCCAGCTGGTAGACAAACAGGGCGATGTCGTTTTCCGCAGCGTAGGCAACGGCTGTCGAGGTATAGCTGCTGCCGGTGAAGAAAAGCAGCTGTTTACCCATGTCCTTGCCACGCGCTCCGAAGAGGCGCTGGAGCTCTGGACGCCCTACCGCCGCCGCTTGGTACTTGACTTGCCCCAGCGCTCGCCTCGACCGCACGTCGATGCCGCCGTCAGCACCGCCCGGCTGAGCACGGGCGTCTGTATAGCCCCAGTGCCGCATCCACGCTGCGGCATTGTGCTCAGCGTCCTGCCATGACCGGATTCGCCGGCCCGGGTTCGATTGCCGCATCGTCGACTGCATGTTCTCGCGCATCACGAGCTGCGAGTATTTCAAGGCGCCCAGCTACGGTCGCAGCCGGCCTTCGCCCGCCTCAGCAAGAGCGGCACGAAATTCCTGGGTCTTGAGGTACACGGAGTTCGGCGCCGCCCGGGTCTTCCCGTCCTGAAGGGCCCGGGAGACGGCCGCCATCGCCTCCCGCTGGCGGTCCATGTTGCTCTGGTGCACGACGCTCGCGTACGGCTCGGGGATCTCGCGCTCATCCGTGACGCCCGCAACGGTGACGGGCCCGCCGGAACTGCCGTAGGTCTGCACCTTGGTCCAGCCAAGTTCCCGCGCGGCCTTGCGCATGGCGGAGCGGATCAAATCCAGGCCGCCGAGCTCGTCGACCTCCTCGGCGCTCAGCCGCAGTTCATACGAGCCGCCGAACCCGCCGCCCCCTTCGGGACAGGTCCGGCGCAGCAGCGGCACCAGGACCGCGGTCAGCTTGATGTGGCGGGGGTCCTTGGCATACGAAGGCATGGAGTGATCCTAACCGAGGCTCGGTGCGCCGAGGCGGCAAGGACAAAGCCGCTCCAGTGGGAGTTATGGCATTTTCGCGTCAGTGGTCAAGGACGCTGGCACTTATAGCTGATGAATGCCGGTTATCCAAACCGGCGGCGGGCACACAGACTGAATCTTCAAGGCGGTGTTCTCCGTTGGAGAACTCATCACCGAACGAGTGGACTTTCCACGGCTTGAACCTAATGTTGCGTCTCGCCGGAGAGCGGCCGATGAACCAAATCGGCATCACTCGCCAGGCTTTACCGCCACACCTTCCAGGCCCCGCCCATCCAGGAAATTCATGCCCCACCACGCACCACCGCACATACCCGCTCCCACCGCGGCACACGGCAACGAGCCCGAACTGCCGGATGAGTCCTGGTACTCCACCGAACAGCTCGCCCGGATGCTCAACCTGGATCCGTCCACCCCCCGCCGGTGGCGAACCGCCCGCCCGCCCCAGGGCCCTCCCTTCGTCCGCTTGTCCCCTCGCCTGGTGATGTACAGCGCCCGCGACGTCCACCGGTGGCTGGCCGACCACCGCATCGACCCGGCGCGGGCCGCCTGATGGTGCACGTCGAGCAACTGCCCATCGCCGTCCCCCTCTCCCCCGACATCGAGCACCGCCCCGATCGCCCGCTCCCCTACCGGGCGCGCGTCCGGTGGGTCGATCCCCACACCCGCGAACGCAGGTCCCTCTCCGAGTCCAGCGCCACGATCGACCAAGCCCAGGGCTGGATCGACACGGTCACCGCCGCGTCGCTGCGCGGCGTCGACCCCAGCGTCTCCATGCAGCCCCTCGCGCAGTACGGCGACGCGAACATGCGACTCGCCCTGCGCGGGCTGGAGGAGAAGACCAAGGACCCCTACCTCGCCGGGTGGCGACTGCGCGTCGTACCGAGCCTTGGCCACATTCCCGCGACGCTGATCAGCAACGGCGCCGTCGACCGCAGCGTCTACGGCTGGATCGCCGACGGGGTGGGCCGCTCCTCGGTGAAGAACAGCCTGGCCGTGCTGGTCCGGGTGATGGAGCAGGCCAAGCGCGACGGCATCATCACCGTCAACCCGGCACGGGTCAACGGCTGGCAGGCCGAGTACAAGAAGGCCGAGGACGAGCTCGACGACCCGCGCTCCTTGGCGCTGTCCGACTGGGACACCCTCGTCTCCCTCGCCGACGCTCTGGTCCGGCGGTCCCACGGGCAATACCTGGGCTGGGGCAGTGTGGTGACCTTCGCCGCCTGCACGGCCGCCCGGATCGGCGAGGTCTCCGGCGTCAGGGCGCGCGACATCGATCCGGTGAACTGGATCTGGACCGTACGAAGACAGACCACCCCTGGACCGGGCGGTCTGATCGACAAGGGCACCAAGGGCAAGATGGCCCGGCGCATCCCGCTCATTGAGGAAGTGCGCCCCCTGGTCGCTCAGCGGCTCCTGGCCGTCGGGCACAAGCCCGATGCCCGCCTCTTCACCGGCCCTCGCGGCGGGCGCATCACCACCGCAGTCCTGCGGGACGCCACTCACTGGGACGAGGTCGTCGCCGAGCTCGGCTACGAGCACCTGCGACGCCACGGCCTGCGGCACACCGGCCTGACCTGGATGGCCGACGCCGGCGTCCCCCTGCACGTCCTGCGCATCATCGCCGGTCACGGATCACTGCAGACCACCCAGCGCTACCTCCACCCCGATCTCCGGGCGCTGGTCGCCGCCGGCAGGTCCCTCAGCAGCCACCTGCGGGGCGCTCCGGCGCCGTCCCGACCGCTGGCCGCCTCTCTCCAGGCGTTGTGAGAACCACACAAACACCCCAAAGCACTCATGATCTTGGTCCCCAGCGAAACAGGGCCTGATCAGGGGTTTCTTCCCGAGCGTGGTCCCCAAGCGGTCCCCGGGCGCCTGACACCACATCAGATGAAAACCGAACCCAGAGAACGACAAACACCCTCTGACCTGGGATTTCTCCCAGATCAGAGGGTGTTTTCACGTGTCGGGACGGCGGGATTTGAACCCACGACCCCTTGACCCCCAGTCAAGTGCGCTACCAAACTGCGCCACGTCCCGGTGCTTGTCCGGCCTGGGCTTTCGCCCGTGCCGACCGCGCATGAGAACAATACCGCACTCCGCGCGGTGGTCGCGCACCGCTTTCGGCCCCCACCGGCGCCTTCGGTGCCCCCTGTCCCCTTCGGACGCACATGCGGTGTTGACCAGCGGCCTGTGCGGCGTGCAACCATCACCCTTCGATGCACTGCCGCCCCGCGCAACTCCCCTGGCCCAGGAGGACAGTTGGACACCAGTCGTTCCCGCACCGGTCATTCCGGCACCAGTGATCCCCGGAGCGTCTCCCGGCGCGGCTTTCTGCAGGCGGCGGCCGGAGGCGCCGCCGTCGTCGGGATGGGGGTGGCGCTGCCCACCGAGGCCGTGGCAGCGGGAGCGGGGGCCGGAGGCGGGGGCGGGCGGCAGGTGGTGCTGTCGTTCACCGGGGCCACCAACGGTGCCGGGACGCTGTCGCCCGCCGGTGACCGGCTGATCGCCGAGGTGCAGAACGTCCTGTGGTCCGTCCCCCGCAAGGGCGGCGAGGCCGTGGCGATCACCCCTGCCGATCTCGAGCCCACACGACCGGTGCACTCCCCCGACGGCAAACGCCTCGCCGTCTGCGCCTACCGCGGCGGTGGCTTCCACATCTGGACGCTGGCCACGGACGGCTCGGACCTGCGGCAGCTCACCGACGGACCCTGGGACGACCGGGGCCCGGCCTGGTCGCCGGACGGCAGGAGGATCGCCTTCGCCTCCGAGCGCGGCGGCGACCCGGTCGCGGGGAGCCCGTACCGCGTATGGGTGGCCGACGTCCGCACGGGCGCGCTCACCCGGGTGACGGGGGCGGCCGGGCAGGACGGGCCGGGGCAGGACGGGGCCTGGGAGGACTTCGACCCGGTGTGGTCGCCGGACGGCAAGCGGCTGCTGTTCGTGCGCGGGCGGGTCGTGGACGGCGCCCTGCAGTCCCGCATCGTCGTCTCCGCGCCCGCCGACGGGCGCGGGGCGCTGCGCACCGAGCACACCGAGACCGCCGCCGCGCAGGTCATGACCCCGGCCGTGTCGCCGGGCGGCCGGCTGGCGTACCTGCGGACCACGGCCGCGCCCGCCGCGTCCTGCACGCTCGTGGTGGACGGGGCCGAGGTGCCGGTGGAGGGGGACGTGGAGCCCGTACCGCCGCGGTGGGTGTCCCACGACGAGCTGCTGCTGACCGTGAGCGGCCAGTTCCGGATCATCCGGCCCCGGGCCGAGGGGGCGGCCCCGAAGGCGCCCGCCAGCGATTCCCTCCCCCACCCCTCCGCCGCGCCCGCGCCGACCCCGCCCGCGGTGACCATCCCGTTCACCGCGAAGCTGCCGGTCCAGCGGCCGCGCTACGACGTCAAGCGGTACGACCTCGGTGGCGAGGGGGTGCGGCGGGTGCGCGCGCTGCATCTGCCCGCCCTGTCGCCCGACGCGCGCCAGGTGGCGTTCGCCGCGCTGAACTCGCTGTGGATCGCGGACGTCGCCGGCGGCCGGGCGCCCCGCCGCGTCGTGCGGTCCGACCCCGGCCGGTACCTGCTCGCGCCGTCCTGGTCACGGGACGGGCGGGCGCTGATCTACGCCGACGACCGCGACGGGCTGCTGGCCGTGCGCCGCCGCGACCTGGCCACGGGCGAGGAGAGGGTGCTGGCCGACGGGGGGCGCGTGTTCCCGGCGCTGTCGCCGGACGGCGGCCGCCTCGCCTGCCTGGACATGTCCGGCAACCTGGTGGTGCGCGACCTCGCGGCCGGGACGGAGAAGGTGCTGGCCGCGCCGCTGGGCGCGGGCGGCCTGCCCGGCAGACCGAGCTGGTCGCCGGACGGCCGCCACCTCGCCCTGTGCGACCGCAACCGGCTCAACCAGCGGTTCCGCGAGGGCTACAACCTGATCCGGGTGATCGACACCACCACCGGCGCCGCCCGGCTGCACACGATCGCCGCCCACGCCTCCCTCTCCGACCGCTACGACTCCGGCCCCGTCTGGTCGCCGGACGGCCGCTCGATGGCGGTGATCAGCGAGTCCGCGCTGTGGCTGCTGCCCGTCCGGGCCGACGGGACGCCCGACGGCGAGCCGCGCCGGGTGACGGACGAGGCCGCCGACCACCCCTCGTGGTCCGCCGACAGCCGGAGCCTGCTCTACCTCTCGACCGGGCGGCTGCGACTGCTGGACGTCGCGACCGGCTCGGCCCGCACGGTCCCCGTCGCCCTCGACTACCGTCTGCCCACCCCCGCAGACACCGTCGTGCACGCCGGCCGGCTCTGGGACGGCACCGGCACCACGGTCCGCGAGGACGTCGACCTCGTGGTGCGCGGCGGCCGGATCACCGCCGTCGAGCCGCACCGGGCCCGGCGGGCGGCCCGCAACAAGGTCGACGCCTCGGGCCGTACCGTGATCCCCGGCCTGTGGGACGCGCACATCCACCCCTGGCAGAGCACCTACGGCGGCCGGCAGACGGCGTCGTTCCTGGCCTACGGGATCACCACCACCGTCTCCCTCGGCGGCTTCGCCTACGAGCAGGCCCGCCTGCGCGAGGCGGTGGCGGCCGGCGCGCTGGCCGGGCCGCGGCTGCTGACGTCCGGCGAGCTGCTGGACGGATCCCGCGTCGCCTACAGCATGGGCCGCGCCCATCGCACCCGCGAGGGCCTCCGCCGGTCGCTGACCCGGGCGGCCGCGCTGGACTGGGACTTCGTCAAGACCTACGTCCGCGCGCCGGGCTGGGTGATGGAGGAGGCGGCCCGCTTCGCCCACGAACGGCTCGGCGTGCGCACGGGCAGCCACCTGTGCTCCCCCGGCGTCCAGCTCGGCCAGGACCTGACGACCCATCTGCAGGCCACCCAGCGGCTGGAGTTCGGACACGCCACGACGGCCACCGGCCGCGCGTACCAGGACCTGGCCGAGATCTACACGGCCGGGGACTTCCGTCTGGTGGCCACGCTCTTCACCTCCACGCCCCTGCTGGGCGCCGACCCCGCCCTGGCCGAGGACCCCCGGGTGACGGCGCTGATGCCCCCGTGGGACGTCGCGGTCGTCCGCCAGACGGCCGCGAAGGCGCCCACGGCCGACCAGCTGGCCACGCTGCGCCGGGAGACCGAGGTCTACCGCCGGGTGCTGGCGGGCGGCGGGATCGTCGCGCTGGGCACGGACGCCCCGCTGGTCCCGGTGGGCCTCTCGCTGCACCTGGGGCTGCGGGCCCTGCACCGCGACGGGCTGTCGGCGGCGCAGGCGCTGAGCACGGCGACCGTGCTGGCCGCGCGGGCGTTCGGGGCGGAGCGGGACCTGGGCACGCTCGAGGCCGGCAAGCTCGCCGACGCCACCGTCATCGACGGCGACCCGTTCACCGACTTCGACACGCTCGTGCGGACGACGTCGGTGCTGCGCGGCGGCGTCGTCCACGAGCAGCGTGACCTCGTCGCCCCGTACGAGCGCGCCGGAATCCCCGCACCGCGCCACGGCCGTCCGCACGGCGACTGGCTGGACGTCGGGCGGCAGTTGCGCCGGGACTCCTGCTGCGACCTGGACGGCCTGGAGGACCTGGTGGGGCACCTGCCGCACTGACGCGGCCGCCGCCGCGGGGCCGCGCCTCCCCCGGAGGGCGCAGCCCCGCCGCACTGCCGCCGTCCGCCTACTTGTCGATCCGGTAGGAGTCGCCGTAGACCTTCCACTTCAGGGGCGGCTGGAGGTCGAAGTTGCCCTCGTTGAGGAAGACGCGCTGGGCGGTGTCGACGCGGCTGGTGTCGCTGTGCGCCGCCTCGCTCTGCATGGCCTTCTTGCGGGCGTCGAGGAAGGCGTTGAGGTAAGCCTTCTCGTCGCCGCCCTGCGCCGGGGGCTTGGCCTTGGACAGTGCCGTCCTACGGATTCCGCCGAAGCTGTACTTGCCGCTGCCGGGCCCGTGCATGACGATCGCGTCGTAGTAGGCGAACTGGCCGAGCGCGCGCAGTCCGTCGGCCTTGGCCTGCTTGACGGCGGGCTTGAAGTAGACCCGGTCGCGCTCGTCCTCCTGGGCGTCCTGGAAGGCCTTGTCCTGGGCGGCCTTGCGCCAGGCGTCCTCGAAGGGCTTGCCGAGTCCGGCGTGGGAGTCGCTGCCGTTGACCTTGCGCAGGGCGGGCAGGAACGGGGCCAGTGGGTTGCCGGGCTTGCGCTTGGTGTAGAGCTCGACGAGCTCGAGCATGTCGCCGGTGCCCGAACAGAAGCCGATGATGCCGGCGGTGTAGCCGCGGCCGTCCTTGATGTCCTCGATGTACTGGAACTGGGCGCGCCAGTCGAGCGAGGAGTTCTCCGCGCTCGACACCAGGCGCATGGCGATGTCCTTCTTGTACGGGTCGTCCAGGCCCGGCGCCGCCGCCTCGGCCGCCGCCCGCACCCCGTGTATCCCCGGTGCCGGGGAGGCGGGTGCCGCCGCCTGGCCGGTACCGGCCAGGGCGAGGGAGGCGGGCAGGGCGAGCGCCAGGCCCAGCAGGGCGACGCGCGTGGACTTCCTGGAGTGGTGGGCGGGGCGCGAGAGGTGTGCGGGGCGTGCGGGCATGCGAAACTCCGTTCGTTCCCGGTCGGCTGGCGAGGTGTTAGGAAACTTTCCTAACCGCCGTCAGGAATTGAAGCCGCCCGTCCGCTTACCTGGCAAGGGGAACCCGCACGTACGTACGCAATTGCGCCACCGTCCGCACTACGCCCGCAGGACGACCTTCTCGCCCTCCGCGTCCCCGGCCGCACCCGCGCCCACCTGGGGCGGACCGCCCGCCGACGCGGCCGCGACGTCCCGCCACCACGTTTCGAGCGGCAGTCCGGCGGCCGGCTCGAACGGCTGGCCGGGCCGGGGCGCGACAACGGTCGCGCCCACCCGCCCGGCGGCGGCGACCGTCCCCTCGGCGGGCTCGTCCCAGGGGTGCGGGGCCAGGTTGAACGTGCCCCAGTGGATCGGCAGCATCATCCCGTGCGCGGCATCGCCGCCCTGGAGATCGGCATGCGCCCGCATGCCCTCCTCGGGGGTCATATGAATGTCGGGCCAGAACTCGGAGTACGCCCCGATCTGCACCATCGTGACGTCGAACGGGCCGTGCTGCGCCCCGATGTCCGCGAAGCCGGGGAAGTAGCCGGTGTCACCGCTGTGGAAGATCCGGTGCTCGGGGCCGGTGACCACCCAGGAGGCCCACAGGGTGTGCTGCGTGTTGCGCAGCGCCCGGCCACAGAAGTGACGGGCGGGGGTCGCGGTGAGGGTGAGGCCGGCCACCTCGGTGGACTCGTGCCAGTCGAGCTCCGTGACGCGGTCCGCGGGCACGCCCCAGTGCTCGAGGTGGGCGCCCACGCCCAGCGGGACGACGAAGGCCGCGCCGGTGCGCGCCAGCGCCCGGACGGTCGGCATGTCGAGGTGGTCGTAGTGGTCGTGGGAGATGATCACCGCGTCCAGCGGCCCGGTCTCCGCCAGCGGCACCGGTACCGGGTGCAGCCGCCGGGGCCCCAGATGGGCGAACGGCGAACAGCGCTCGGACCACACCGGGTCGAACAGCACCCGGGCGCCGTCGATCTCGGCCAGCACGGTGGAGTGGCCCATCCAGGTGAGCCGCAGGCCGGAGGCCGCGGGCGCGGCCAGGTCGGCGACCGTCGTCGGGTGGACGGGCACGGCGTGCGCCGGCGCTCTGCGGACCCGCTCCTCCTTGCGGAAGTACGTGGGCAGGAACCTCAGCATGGAGCCGGACGGCGTGTGCCGGGTGCCCTCCGGATTGACGAACACCCCGTTCGCGAAGTTCGGCGACCGCCTGATGCGCGCCATCCGCTCTCCGGCCGGGTCCGCGCCGAACGCGGCCGGGCGCAGCGAGTCGAGTGGTGAGCGGGTCGGGCGGGAGCCGGTCACGGCGCCTCCAGGGTGAGGTCGGCAGATCACCTCATTATCTGTCCGGCACCGATCGGCACGAGCCGGGCCCCCTCCGGGCGGGACGCGTACGGCCGCCCGGACCCACCCCCGTTGTTCCGGGGCCCGGACGGCTCGTACACGTGGCCGATGGCCAACTCTGCAGGTTCCCGGCCGGGCGCGCACCCGAATTTCCGCCGCGCCCGCTCACAGCGCCGTTCGCCACCCTCACCATCCCCTCACAGCCCGCTCACCCGCAGCGTGATGTTCAGCCGTCCCGTCAGCCCCAGGCCCGGGGGCGCGGTCCCCGGGAAGGTGCGCGGGACGCCGTGGTAGGCCTGCCGGGACGGTCCGCCGAAGACGAAGAGGTCACCGCTGCGCAGCTCGACGTCCGTCCAGGGGCGGGTGCGGGTGCTGGTGTTGCCCAGCCGGAAGACGCAGGAGTCCCCGAGGCTGAGCGAGACGACCGGGGCGTCGGACTTCTCGTCGCTGTCACGGTGCATGCCCATCCTGGCCGCGCCGTCGTAGAAGTTGACCAACGCGATGTCGTACTCCTCCGGGCCCGCCTCACGCCCGTAGGCCCGTGCCACGCCGTCCCGGGCGAGCGCGTCCAGCCAGCGCGGGAACGGTTTGACGGGCGAGCCGTCCCCGTCGACGACGGTACGGGCGTACCCGTAGGGAAACCAGTGCCAGCCCAGGCAGACCGTACGAACCGACATCTGCCCGCCGCTCGGCATCTGCACGGTGCGCAGCCCGGCGGGTGGCTTCGCCCATCGGCGGCAGGCCTCGAGCAGGCGCAGCTGCGCGGCCTCGTCCAGCCAGCCGGGTATGTGGACCGCGCCGGGGGCGATCTCCGCCGGGGGCCGGGGGAAGAGCTCACCATCCATGCGGCCAGCCTAGGGCGGACCCCTGACAGCACCCCTGGAAACAGCCTTTGACCTGCGGGTCGAGAAATTTTTCGGAACGGTGTCACATTCCCGGGGCCTCGTCCCGTCGTACGGTCGAAAGCAACCGCTCCTCGTGTACGGAGGTCCCCGGCCATGGCCCGCATTCCGCTCGATCCGCCCCGCACCGCGCTGACCCGCTTCGCCGCCTGGTACAGCAAGCGCGCCTACGGCAAGGTGATCGACCCGCTCCTGGCGCTGGGACACAACCGCAAGGTGCTGATGACCGACTCCCGCTTCGAGATGTCACTGGCCCGCTGGAACAAGCTCGACCGCCATCTGAAGGAGCTCGCCGTGATGGCGTCGGCCGCCTCGATCGGCTGCTCGTGGTGCATGGACTTCGGCTACTGGGAGGGCCGCCGGAACGGCATGTCGCACGAGAAGCTGCACGACGTGCCGTTCTGGCGGGACAGCGAGGTCTACACCCCGCTGGAGCGCGACGTCATGGAGTACGCCGAGGCCATGACCGCCACCCCGCCGACGGTCGAGGACGACCTGGTGGAGCGGCTGCGGCAGAGCCTGGGCGAGGCGGCGCTCGTCGAGCTGACCGCGATGGTGGCGGTGGAGAACCTCCGCTCGCGGATGAACTCGGCGCTGGGGCTGACCAGCCAGGGCTTCAAGGACAGCTGCGACATCCCGGCCCGCCCGGCGGCCTGAGGGCGGCGGGGTGTCGTCGACGCGGCGCCCGGTTCAGCCCTTGCGGCCCACTCCGCCGTAGAAGATGGTGTTGCTGAGCTCCTCCGGGCCGGGCACCGGCCCGTCGGGCCGCCACAGCGGCACCCGGACCAGGCCGGGCTCCAGGAGCTCGAACCGGCCGAAGAGCGGCTCGATGGCGGCGCGGCCGCGCAGGTTGAGGGCGGCGGTGGCGTTCTTGTAGACGTCCAGGACGCCGTCGCGGGCGACGGTGTCCGTGCGTCCGGCCTCGTATCCCTCGTACGGCTCCTCCGTGGCGTGGGAGAGCACGAGCAGGCTGCCGGCGGGCAGGGCGTCGCCGAGGGTGGCGACGATGCCCGCCGGGTCCTCGGAGTCCTTGACGAAGTGCAGGACGGCGACGAGCAGCAGGGCCACCGGCTCGCCGAAGTCGATCAGCTCGCGCACGACCGGGTCCCGCAGGATCGTCTCCGGCTGCCGTACGTCCGCGAGGGCGAACCCCGCGCCGCCCGCGTTCGTCAGCTTCGCCCCGGCGTGGGTGGCCACGATGGGGTCGTTGTCGATGTAGGCGACGCGCACGTCGGGGGCGATCTCGCGGGCCACCTCGTGGGTGTTGGGCGAGGTGGGGATGCCGGTGCCGATGTCGATGATCTGCCGGATGCCGCCGCGCACCGCCTCCTGCACGGCCCGGCGCAGGAAGGCCCGGTTGGCGCGGGCGGACAGGCGCACCTGGGGGTGGACCTCGATGACGCGCTCGGCGGCGGCGCGGTCGACCTCGTAGTTGTCCCAGCCGTCGAGGTAGTAGTCGTACATGCGGGCCGGGTGCGGCCTGCTGGTGTCGATCTCCTCGGCCGGGAAGCCCTGTCCGCCCTCGCCGATGCCGGGCATGCCCTGCTCGATCACGCCGTGTTCCCTTTCGGTACGCCTGAAGATGTCACCGGCCGCTCACCGCCGCTGCCGGGTCGTGCCGTGCCTACTCCGCGGCCGCCCGCGGCGTCGCCAGCAGGAAGTCGGCCTCGCCCGCCTTCGCGCCCCGGATGAAGGTCTCCATCTCATGACGCGTGTAGATCAGCGCCGGCCCCTCGGGGTCGGTGGACTGCCGCAGGGCCACCCGGCCGTCGCACAGCCGCATGACCTCGACGCAGCTGCCGCCGTTGCCGCCGCTCCAGGGCTTGCTCCAGCCCTCGGTGCCGAGGTCGGTGGCGGGCATGCCGTTGTATATGTGATCCAGATCCATGGTTCAGATCTCCTTACGAATGCCACCCAGGATTGCCTTGGTGGTGTGTGCCGGCGCGGCCTGCGCGCACATCCGGTCCAGCGCTTCCAGGAAGGACGAGACGTCGTCGCGCTGGTCGAAGTACGAGGCTCCGACGAGGTTCTCGGCGTACGCGATGTCCGGCAGCTCCTGGATGGGGAACCGGAAGATGTGGAAGGGTCCGTACATCGCCGGGTGCGGCCCGGCGGCGAACGGCATGAACTGCAGCCGTACGTTCGGCATGTCGGTGGCCTCGATGAGCCGGTCGATCTGGCCGCGCATGACGTCCGGCCCGCCGATGGGGCGGCGCAGCACGGTCTCGTCCATCACCACCCACAGCAGCGGCGCCCGGTCCCGGGTGAGCAGGCTCTGGCGCTCGCGGCGGACGGTGACGGCACGCTCGACATCGGCCTCGCGGGCGTGCGGCATGCCGGCGCGGAGCACGGCCCGAGCGTAGTCCTCGGTCTGCAACAGACCGGGGATGTAGTGCGGTTCGTAGGCGCGGATGAGATTGGCCTCTCCCTCCAGGCTCACGAACGCGCTGAACCACTCGGGCAGGACGTCGCGGAAGCGGTGCCACCAGCCGGGCCGGTTGGCCTCGCGGGTGAGGGCGAGGAAGCCCTCGACCTCCTCCGCGTCGAGCACCCCGTAGACGCGGAGGAGCTTCTCCACGTACGGGATCTTCAGCCCGACCTCGGCCTTCTCCATTCTGCGGACGGTGGCGTGGGTGACGTCCAGGGCGCGGCCGGCCTCCTCGTAGGAGAGCCCGGCCTTCTCCCTGAGGTCCTGCAGCCGCTTGCCGAGCACGACTCTCAGGACCGTAGGGGCGCCCGCCGGCCGCGAGTCCGCCACTGTCCACCCCCTCCAACTGCCGTCATATGCCAGCAGTGTGCCACGCAGTCTGTCGACCCGACAGACTGTCCTTGCGATTCTGCAATTTACAGATTGAACCTTGCCACAGACGATCGGTATCGCACATAGTTGCGGAGTGCTCCCCTCCCACGACGCACCCTCGCTAGCGTTCCGCGGCGGCTGTTTCGTCGCCAGACTGCAGGACGCCTTCCACTTCCCGGCCCTCAACACCTCGGTGGCGGAGGCGCGACAACGAGTGCTCGCGCGGCTGCGGGAGTGGGGAATAGACGAAGTCGCCTGCGACGACGCCCAATTGGTGATCTCCGAGCTGGTCACCAATGCCGTGCGGCACACCGACAGCGACAAGGTCAGCTGCCGGCTTCGGGTCAGCGGCGCGGCGCTGCGCATAGAGGTCGCCGACCAGGGACACGCCCCGACGGAGCCGATCGCGCGCTGCAGCGGGGCGGACGAGGAGAGCGGGCGCGGCCTGCTGCTGGTCGGGGCGCTGTCCCAGGCCTGGGGGGTACGGCCCGACGACACCGGCCGGGGCCGGGTCGTCTGGGCCGAGGTGCCGCACCGGCGGCGCCCCCGCTGAGGATCCGGGGCCGGTCCGGGCCCCGGCCGCCGCTACAGCGGCAGCAGGTCCGGGCGCTTGGGCTCCACATTGTCGCCCGAGGACTCGCCGCGCAGCCGGCGCCCGATCCAGGGCACCAGGTGCTCGCGCGCCCAGTGGATGTTGTCCCGTCGCACCTCGGCGGCCGAGCGGTGGCCCTCCGCCGGCCACTCCTGATCGGGGTCGGCCGGCACCTCCAGGCCGAGGACCTGGGCGGCCCGCAGGGCGACGCGGGTGTGCCCGTCCGCCGACAGGTGCAGCCGGTCCTCGCTCCAGGCCCGCCGGTCCTGCACCGAGCGCAGCGACCACAGGTCGAGCACCGGGCAGTCGTGGCGATCGGCGATGGCCCGCACATGGGCGGTGTACGTGGCGATCTTGCCCCGCAGGTGACGCAGGACCGGGACGCCCCGGGTGTCGAAGCCGGTGCACAGCAGGACCGTGCCGACCGAGCCGGTCAGCCGCTCGACGGCCGCCTCGTAGCGCTCGGCCACGTCGTCGGGGTCGCTGCCCGGCCGCAGGATGTCGTTGCCGCCGGCGCAGAAGGTGACGAGGTCCGGCCCGAGTTCCTGGGCGCGGGGCACCTGCTCCTCGACGATCTGGTCCAGGAGACGGCCGCGGACGGCGAGGTTGGCGTACGTGAACGAGTGCTCGGCCTGCTGGTCGGAGAGGAGTACGGCGAGTCGGTCGGCCCAGCCGATGAAGGTGCCGTCGGGCCCTGGATCCCCGACCCCCTCGGTGAAGCTGTCGCCGACGGCTGCGTACGACCCGATTGCGCCGATCGCGCCCTTGCTGAATGAATTCGAATCGTCTGCCACGTCAGTGCATTTTTCACCTTGCGGAGTGACCTACGCCACCGTAACCAGGGGTTGACGTGCCGTGATGTATCCCACCCCGGCAAAATCACGGCTCGCGGAATACGATGCAGCGTCATCGACATCGCGACCCGAGGAGCGCCCGTGACGCAGACGCCGCATGTTCCGTCGACCGAACCCGAGCTGGCGGGGGTGCGCAACTTCCGTGACCTGGGCGGCCTGCCGGCCGCCGGCGGGCGGCGCGTACGGCCCGGCGTCCTGTTCCGCAGCGGCCATCTCGCCCACGCCACCGAGACGGACGCCGAGTTCCTCGAGTCGCTGGGCCTGCACACCGTCTTCGACTTCCGCAACGCGGCGGACATCGCGCTCGAGGGCCCGGACGTGACGCTCACGGGCGTCCGGAACGTCAACATCCCGCTGTCCGACCCGGCGGACGGCAGCGAGTTCTGGCGCATGGTGCGCGACGGCGACCTGGACGTCCTGCGCTCCGTGCTGGGCGAGGGCCGCGCGGCGGGCCGGATGGCCGACTCGTACCGCGTGATGATCACCACCCGCACCGCCGAGCACAGCCGGGTGCTGCACACGCTCGCCGACGACAGCGTCCCGGCGCTGATGCACTGCGCCGCCGGGAAGGACCGGGCGGGGCTGTCGATCGCGGTCACGCTGCTCGCGCTCGGCGTCGAGCGCGAGGTGATCGAGGCGGACTACCTGGAGTCGAACGCACCGCACCGGCGGTACCGGGTGCGGCGCGGGGACGGGACGGACGGGGCGGCCTCGCCGGAGGTGATGGAACTGCTGTCGCCGCTGTTCGAGGCGCGGGCCTCGTACCTGGACGCCGCGTTCGCGGCGATCGACGAGACGTGGGGGACGACCGAGCGGTATCTCTCCGAGGGGCTGGGGCTGGCGGGCTCTACGCGGGAGCGGTTGCAGATGCGGTTGCTCGGCCAGTGAGCTGAGGGGGCGGGCTGAGGCCCGGTGGCCGGGTTGTGCCCACCCTCCCCCAGCTACCGCTGGGAGGTGCCCCCAGCCCATGCGGAACGACTGCCCACAACCAGCTACCTCCCCGCCACCGCCTGCTTGACCAAGGTTCTGCCGAAGTCCCACATCAGGCCGCCGCCGTTGTGGGCTTCGTCCATGACGGCGGTGAAGGCGGCCACGAAGCGGTCGACCTCGGGTTCGCCGATGACCAGGGGTGGGATCAGCTTGATGACCTCCAGGTGGTCGCCCGAGACCTGGGTGAGGATGCGGTGCTTCTGCAGCAGCGGCACCACGACCATCTGCGCGAAGAGGCCCTTGCGGGCCGCCTGCAGCATCGCCCAGCGGCTGCGCAGGCCCAGGGACTTGGGCCGGCCGAACTCGATGCCGATCATCAGGCCGCGGCCGCGCACCGCGTGCAGCAGCTCGTACTTCTCCGTCAGCGCCGCCAGCCGGGAGCGCAGCAGCTCGCCGGTGTCGCGGGCGCGGGCGACGAGTTGTTCGTCCTCCATGACGGAGAGCACCGCCAGCCCCGCGGCCATGGCCTGCGCGTTGGAGCCGAAGCTGGCCGAGTGGACCAGCACCCGGTCCATCGCCGAGTAGACCTTCTTGAAGATCCAGTCCTTGCCGAGCGTCGCGCCCACGGGAACGTAGCCCCCGGAGAGGGCCTTGGCCACGCACACCAGGTCCGGTTCGACGCCCCGCTCGTGCTGGTAGGCGAAGAACTCGCCGGTCCGGCCGATGCCGGTCTGCACCTCGTCCGCGATCAGCAACGCCTTGTGCTTGCGCAGCAGTTCCTGCGCCGCGCGCAGGAAGCCGGGCGGCGCCTCGTGCACGCCCTTGCCCTGGACGGGTTCGACGACGAAGCCCGCCACGTCGCCGCGCCGCAGCTCCTCCTCGAGCCGGTCGAGGTCGCCGAGCGGGACGGCGGTGTCCGGCAGCAGCGGGGCGAAGCCCTCGCGGAAGCCCTGCTCGCCGTTGACGGAGAGCGAGCCGGCGGTCAGCCCGTGGAAGGCGTGCTCGCAGTACAGGATCCTGGGCCTGCCGGTGGCGTAGCGGGCGAACTTCAGGGCGGTCTCCACGGCCTCGGTGCCGCTGTTGCCGAAGAACACCCGGTCCAGGTGCGGGGCGTGGGCCAGCAGCTTCTCGGCGAGCAGGCCGGGCAGCGGCGGGCAGTCGAAGCGGGTGAGGTCGGCGAGCGAGGCGTCGAGGACGTCGTGCAGCGCCTTGCGGACGACCGGGTGGTGCCGGCCCACCCCCATCACCCCGAAGCCGGCGAGCATGTCGAGGTAGTCCTGCCCGTCCGCGTCCCAGAAGTAGGCGCCCTCGGCCCGCTCGTAGACCTTGTCGAAGCCGATGGTGTGCAGCATGCGCGGCAGCTGGTGGTTGAGGTGCCGGGCGTGCAGGTCGTACCGTTCGCCGCCGCGCTCGGCCAGCAGCCGGGCCAGGTCGAAGCTCTTGGTCTCGTCGGCGGTCATGCGTTTTCCTTCTCCCTGCTCTCTTCCCTGTCCTTCACCCTGTGCTTCTCGCCCACCCCTGCCAGGGCTTCGCTGATCCGCCCGGCGATCTCGGCGGGCGTCAGCCCCACGTCCGCCAGTACCTCCGCCCGCTTGGCGTGCGCCAGGAACTGCTCGGGGATGCCGAAGGTCCGTACGGGCAGATCGGCGCCGGCGTCCCGCAGGGCCTGGGCCACCGCCCAGCCGACGCCGCCGGTGCGGCTGTTGTCCTCCACGACGGCGACCATCCGGTGCCGGTCGGCGAGCGGGGGCAGCGCGTCGTCGACCGGTTTGACCCAGCGCGGGTCGACGACGGTGCAGGAGGTGCCCCGCGCCTCGAGGAGGCCCGCGGCCTCCAGCGCCACGGGGACCATGGCCCCGACGGCGACGAGCAGCACGTCGGCGCCGGACTCGGCGGAGCCGGCCAGCACGTCCATGCCGCCGACCCGGCCGAGGGCCGGGATGCTCTCCCCCACGTTCTCCTTCGGGAAGCGCACGACGGTCGGGGCGTCGTCGACGGCGACCGCCTCGCGCAGCTGGGCGCGCAGCTGGTCGGCGTCGCGCGGGGCGGCGATCCGCAGCCCGGGGACGACCTGCAGGATCGACATGTCCCACATGCCGTTGTGGCTGGGCCCGTCGGTGCCGGTGACGCCGGCCCGGTCCAGGACGAACGTCACGCCGCACTTGTGCAGGGCCACGTCCATCAGCACCTGGTCGAAGGCGCGGTTGAGGAAGGTGGCGTACACCGCGAAGACCGGGTGCAGGCCGCCCGTGGCGAGCCCGGCCGCCGAGACCGCGCCGTGCTGCTCGGCGATGCCGACGTCCCAGACCCGCTCGGGATAGGCCTCGGCGAACTTCGTCAGGCCCACCGGGTGCAGCATGGCCGCCGTGATCGCCACCACGTCCTGCCGCTCGGCGCCGATCCTCAGCATCTCGTCGCCGAACACCGAGGTCCACGAGGTGCCGCGGGCCGGGGTGAGCGGCTCGCAGGTCAGCGGGTTCATCACGCCGACCGTGTGGAAACGGTCCGCCTCGTCCTCCAGGGCGGGCCGGTAGCCGCGGCCCTTCTCGGTCCGGCAGTGCACGAGGACCGGCCCGTGGAAGCGCTTGGCCCGGCGCAGCGCCGATTCGACGGCGGCGATGTCGTGGCCGTCTATCGGGCCGAGGTACTTCAGCCCCAGGTCCTCGAACATGCCCTGCGGGGCGAAGGCGTCCTTGAAGCCCTTCTTCGCGCCGTGCAGCGACTCGTACAGCGGCCGGCCGACCAGCGGCAGGCGCAGGACGGCGTCCTTGCCGCGGGCCAGGGCGCGTTCGTAGCCGTCGGTGGTGCGCAGGGTGGCCAGGTGGTCGGCGAGGCCGCCGATGGTGGGCGCGTAGCTGCGTTCGTTGTCGTTGACGACGATGATCAGCTGGCGGTCCTTGGCGGCCGCGATGTTGTTCAGCGCCTCCCAGGCCATGCCGCCGGTGAGCGCGCCGTCGCCGATGACGGCGACGACGTGCCGGTTCCAGCGCCCCAGGACCTGATTGGCCTTGGCCAGTCCGTCGGCCCAGCCCAGGACGGTGGAGGCGTGGCTGTTCTCGATGACGTCGTGCTCGGACTCCTCGCGGGAGGGGTAGCCGGACAGGCCGCCCTTGCCGCGCAGCTTGGAGAAGTCCTGGCGGCCGGTGAGCAGTTTGTGGACGTAGCTCTGGTGGCCGGTGTCCCACAGGATGCGGTCGGCGGGCGAGTCGAAGGCGCGGTGCAGGGCGATGGTCAGCTCCACCACGCCGAGGTTGGGCCCGAGGTGGCCGCCGGTCCTGGCCACCGCGTGGACCAGGAAGTGGCGGATCTCCTCGGCGAGGTCGCTCAGCTCCTCTCCGTCCAGTGCCTTGAGGTCGCGCGGACCGCGGATGTTCTCCAGCAACGACATGCCGGCCCCCTCCCTTCTCTCCCGCCTGGCACACCAGGCTCGTCGTGGCCGCTGTCAGGTCAGCGAACGGTGACGGCGGGGCTCCCGGGCGCGGCGCCGTCCTTCCCCATCTGCTCGGCGAGCTTCATCGCTTCGTCGATGAGGGTCTCCACGATCTTCGACTCGGGGACGGTCTTGATGACCTCGCCCTTGACGAAGATCTGGCCCTTGCCGTTGCCGGAGGCGACGCCCAGGTCGGCCTCGCGGGCCTCGCCGGGGCCGTTGACGACGCAGCCCATGACGGCCACGCGCAGCGGCACCTCCATCCCTTCCAGGCCGGCGCTCACCTGGTCCGCGAGCTTGTAGACGTCCACCTGCGCGCGGCCGCAGGAGGGACACGAGACGATCTCCAGCCGGCGCTGCCGCAGGCCCAGCGACTCCAGGATCTGGATGCCGACCTTGATCTCCTCGGCCGGCGGGGCGGAGAGGGAGACCCTGATGGTGTCGCCGATGCCCTCGGAGAGCAGCGCGCCGAAGGCGACGGCCGACTTGATGGTGCCCTGGAAGGCCGGGCCCGCCTCGGTGACGCCGAGGTGGAGAGGATAGTCGCACCGGGCGGCCAGCTGCCGGTAGGCGTTGACCATCACGACCGGGTCGTTGTGCTTGACCGAGATCTTGATGTCCCGGAAGCCGTGCTCCTCGAAGAGCGAGCACTCCCACAGGGCGGACTCGACCAGGGCCTCGGGCGTGGCCTTGCCGTACTTCTCCAGCAGACGGCGGTCCAGGGAGCCGGCGTTGACGCCGATGCGGATCGGGACACCGGCATCGCCTGCCGCCTTGGCGATCTCCTTGACCTTGTCGTCGAACTGCCGGATGTTGCCCGGGTTCACGCGCACCGCCGCGCAGCCGGCGTCAATGGCCGCGAAGACGTACTTCGGCTGGAAGTGGATGTCCGCGATCACGGGGATCCGGGACTTCCGCGCGATCACCGGCAGCGCGTCCGCGTCGTCCTGCGAGGGGCAGGCGACGCGGACGATCTGGCAGCCGGACGCCGTCAGTTCGGCGATCTGCTGCAGCGTCGCGCCGACGTCCGCGGTGACCGTGGTCGTCATCGACTGCACCGACACCGGGGCGTCGCCGCCGACCGGGACCGTCCCGACCTGGATGCGCCGCGAGGGGCGGCGCACCGCGAGCGGCCGGGGCGGCGGCGCGGGCAGCCCGAGGGATACCGGCTCCGTGGTGGCCATGTCGCTAGCCCCGGTTCCCGGAGACGGTCTCCCGGGCCGCGCGCAGCGACTCCTTCAGCGACCCCATGGTGGCCAGCACGGCCGTGGGCTCGTAGCCGCAGTGGGCCATGCAGTTGGCGCACCGGGGGTCCTTGCCGCGCCCGTACTTCTCCCAGTCGGTCTCCTCGATCAGCTCCCGGTACGTGGGCACGTAGCCGTCGCTCATCAGGTAGCAGGGGCGCTGCCAGCCGAAGAGGGAGTAGTTGGGGATGGCCCACGCGGTGCACGGGAAGTCGGCCTTGCCCTCGAGGAAGTCGAGGAAGAGGGGGCTGTGGTTGAGCCGCCAGCGGCCGCGGTTGCCGCCGGCGAAGGCCTTCCGGAACAGCTCGCGGGTCTGCTCGACGCCCAGGAAGTGCTCCTGGTCGGGGGCCTTCTCGTAGGCGTAGGCGGGCGAGATCATCATCTCGTCCACCTGCAGGTCGTCGTTGAGGAAGTTGAGCACCTCGATGACGGTCTGCGGGGTGTCGGTGTTGAAGAACGTCGAGTTGGTGGTGACCCGGAAGCCGCGGCGCTTGGCCTCCTTGATGGCCTCCACCGCCTCGTCGAACACCCCCTCCTTGGCAACGGACTCGTCGTGCCGCTCCCGCAGCCCGTCGATGTGCACGGCGAACGCGAAATAGGGGGAGGGGGTGAACTTCTCCATCTTCTTTCGCATCAGCAGGGCATTGGTGCACAGGAAGACGTATTTCTTCCGGGCCACCAGCTGCCGCACGATTTCGTGGATCTGGGGGTGCATCAGCGGCTCGCCGCCGGCGATGGAGACCATGGGGGCACCGGACTCCAGCACCGCGCCGACCGCCTGGGCAACGGGCATGCGCTGTTTCAGCACGCCGGCGGGGTGCTGGATCTTGCCGCAGCCCTCGCACTTGAGATTGCAGGCGAAGAGCGGCTCGAGCTCCACGATGAGCGGGAACTTCTCCCGCTTGCGCAGCTTCTGTTCAAAGAGATAGGTCCCGACCCGGATGGTCTGGCGAAGCGGCATGGCCATCTGGCTCACCTCCTGGGGAGCAGCAAAGAACGGTGCCATTCGAAAAAAGCCGGCAGGACGGTGCGGAGTACGCGGAAGGCCGATATTCCACCCCGCAAGGTCCCGATTCGTACGAGTTCATGTTCTGGAGCGTCCACGACCACTCTTACGGCCGCAACCGGGCGTGAACCGGCCCGCACGGCGCTTCGGAGCGTGGCCGCGGACTCCATGTCCACCGCGAGCGCTCCCGCGGCGTGCAGTGCCCCTCGCTCCGCACCGCGCACGACGTGGTCGGAGCCGACCAGTGGCCCGGTGTGGATGACGCTCCGGGGCACGGCGCGGGCGAGTTCCTTGGCGAGCAGGTCGACGCCGACGCAGTCCGTGCGCCCGGCACGGTCGCGCGTCTCGTCGGCGACGACCAGGTCGCCGGGGTGCATCCCCGGCGCCAGGCCGGCGCAGAAGCCCGTGGCGATGACGGACGCCTCGCGCAGCGCCGGGTCCTCGCCCAGGGCCCGGGTCACGGCACGGTCGGCGGCCTGCGGGCCCATCCCGGTGCGCAGTATGGTCACGGGTACGGGCGCACCGCCGAGGCCGCCGCGCAGGGCGAGCCGTTCGATGCCGAGCGCGCAGGCGATCAGCAGCGGTGCCGGGGCGGGCGCGCCCGTGCCGGGGTCCATCAGCCCTCCAGCCGTTCCGCCGTGAAGGGCTCGCCGTGCAGGTAGCGGCCGAGCGCGGTGAGCGGGAAGACCTGGCGGTAGAGGTGGTAGTTGATGGAGAAGTCCCACGGGAAGCCGGTGCCGGTGAAGTACGGCTCGTCCCAGGAGCCGTCCTCGGCCTGGGTGCCGGCCAGATAGGTCACGCCCCGCAGCACGGCCTCGCTGTCCCGCTCCCCCGCCGCCAGCAGGGCCAGCAGGGCCCACGCCGTCTGGGAGGGGGTGGAGGCGCCGCGCCCGATCCATTCGGGATCCCGGTAGGAGCGCAGGTCCTCGCCCCAGCCTCCGTCGGAGTTCTGCACCTCGCGCAGCCAGCTCACCGCCCGGCGGACGGCCGGGTGGGAGGCGGGGATGCCGGCGGCCATCAGGGCGGGGAGCACGGAGCCGGTGCCGTAGACGTAGTTGACGCCCCAGCGCCCGAACCAGGCGCCGGACTCCTCCTGCTCGCCCAGCAGCCACTCGATGCCGCGCCGGGTGCGCGGGTCGTGTCCCTTGCCGAGGACGGCCAGCATCTCGACGACGTGCGCGGTGACGTCGGCGGACGGCGGGTCGACGACCTCGCCGAAGTCGCAGAACGGCAGCCGGTTGGGGAAGGGGCTGGTGTTGTCGGCGTCGAAGGCGCCCCACGCGCCGTTCCCCGACTGCATCCCCAGCGTCCAGCGGGTGGCGCGCTGGAGGGCGGTCTCGACCCGGCCGGGGTCGGGGTGGGCGACGCGCTTGAGGGCGAGGGCGACCTCGGCGGTGTCGTCGATGTCGGGGTAGTTGTCGTTGTGGAACTCGAAGGCCCAGCCGCCCGGGGGCAGTTCGGGTCGGCGCACGGCCCAGTCGCCGGAGCGCAGCACCTGTTCGTCCAGCATCCAGTCGGCGGCCCTGACCAGCGCCGGGTGGTCGGCGGCGACGCCCGCGTCGGCGAGCGCGATGGTGGCCAGGCAGGTGTCCCACACCGGGGACTGGCAGGCCTCGATCATCCGGACGGGGGCGCCGTCGGCGTCCTTGTGCCAGACGGCGAAACGGTCCAGCGACTTCAGCCCGGCGCTGAGCACCGGGTGGTCCAGGTCGTAGCCGAGCAGGTGCAGGGCGATGACCGAGTACACGGCCGGGGGCTGGATGCCGCCCCAGCAGCCGTCGTTCTCCTGGCGCTCGACGATCCAGCGGGCGGCGGAGTTCAGGGCCGCGCGGCGCAGCGGCCCGACGGGGAAGCGGTGGTAGAGGTGCAGCGCCTTGTCCAGGCGCTGGAAGAGGCCGTCCCAGCTGGTGGCCGGGGCGAGCGGGCGCGGCGGGGCGGGCCGGCGCGGGTCGGTGTGCAGCTCGTCGAGGCCGAAGGGCGCGGGGCGCACGGGCCGCAGCGCGGAGACGATGGTCAGCGGCACGATGGTCTGGCGGGCCCACTGGCCGAAGTCGTAGAGGTTCAGCGGCACCCGCTTGGGCAGGAACATGATCTCCGGCGGCAGCTCGGGGAGGTCCTCCCACCGCCACCAGCCGAAGAGGGCCAGCCAGATCCGGGTGAACACGCGGGCGGCGGCGATGCCGCCCTGCTCGCGGACCCAGGCGGAGGCGGCGGCCATGTGGGGGGCGTCGGGGGCGTCGCCCGCGAGCCGCAGCGCCACATAGGCCTCGACGGTGGCGGAGAGTTCGGCGGGCCCGTTGTGGAAGGTGGCCCAGGTGCCGTCCGGGCGCTGCCGGGAGCGGATGAAGCGGGCGGCCGCCTGTGTGGTCTCCTCGTCCTCGATGCCCAGGAAGCGGCGCAGCAGCAGGTCTTCGGCGTCCATGGTGACGTTGGTCTCCAGGTCGCCCTTCCACCAGCCCTGTGGGTCCTGGCGGGAGAGGAGGTGCTCGATGGCGCGGGTGGTGGCCCGGACCACGGCTTCGCGTGCGTTCGGCGGCTCACCGGCCGCCGTGGTGCGGGGCAGAACGGTGGTGCTCTGGCCGGCCTCGGCCGCACGGGGCGGTAGTGCCCCGGGGCCGTCGGTCGTCGCTGTCATGGCTTCCCCTAATGCAGTGAGTTTCTTCTCTGCCGTACTGCTTGTTACTGCCGTACTTGGGGGGTTCCGTCGGCCGGTGCCGAGCAGGGCACCGGCCGGCGACCGCGAGGGTGGCTAGTTCGGGTGAATGGCGATCAGCTCTTTCGTCCTCAGTTCTTCCGTACGACCACGAAGTCGGCGAGCGCGGTCAGCCGGTCCCGGACCGCCGCCGGCATGTCCACCGCGTTCAGTGCCTCGACGGCGGTGGCGTGCTGGCGGCGGGCCTCCTGGGAGGTCCACTCCCGGCCGCCCGCCTCCTCGATCAACGCCGCGCGGCTGGCGAATTCTTCCTCGGTGAAGTCGGCGAGCTGGGAGTCGCTCAGCTTGGCGTCCGCGGCGAGGATCTCGGCGAGCCGCTCGGAGGCGGGGCCGCCGGCGGCGAGCGCGGCGACCACCGGGAGGGACTTCTTGCGCTGCCGCAGGTCGCTCCAGGTCTGCTTGCCGGTGGTCTCCGGGTCGCCCCAGATGCCCAGCAGGTCGTCGACGGCCTGGAAGGCGAGGCCGAGGTGGTAGCCGTAGGCCTCCAGGGTGTCGGCCGTGCGGTCGTCGGCGCCGCCGAGGACGGCACCGATGGAGACCGCGCAGGCCAGCAGCGCGCCGGTCTTGTTGCCCTCCATCTCCAGGCACTCGGCGACGGTGACGCGCTCGCGGTGCTCGTAGGAGATGTCCTGCGCCTGGCCGTCGATGAGCTTGCGGGTGGCGGTGGTCAGCCGCCGGGTGGCGCGGCCCGCCTCGACGGTGCCGAGCTCGAGCAGCACCTCGTTGGCGAGCGCGAACAGCGCGTCGCCGACGAGGATGGCCTGGGCCGGGCTGTAGGCCTTCCAGACGGTGTCGCGGTGGCGGCGCTGCTCGTCGCCGTCCATCAGGTCGTCGTGCAGCAGCGAGAAGTTGTGCACGAGCTCGACGGCCACGGCGCCGGGGATGCCCACCTCGGGGGCGGCGCCGGCCGCCTCGGCCGAGAGCAGCGCGAGGGCGGGCCGGATGGCCTTGCCGCTGTCGCCGTGCGCCGGCCGGCCTTCGGCGTCGATCCAGCCGAAGTGGTAGGCGGCGACGGTGTCCATGGGTGCCGCGAGCCGGTTGACGGCGGCACGCAGCACCGGCGTGGCAAGCGTCCGTCCGCGCTCCAGCAGGGCGCGCACGCCCGCGGTGTCGACAGCTGGGATCGCCGATGTCACGGTCTCTCCTCTGGTGATGATCGTGCTCACGCGCGTCTCCGTTGCGGGGACGCGCGCCTTGAGGGCTCGCTGGTTCATACCGCCGCCTCCCGAAGGGGGCTCCGGTGCGGTCGGCCGAGCTCGGAGAGTGCCGCGCCGGCGGCGTTGAGACCGCTGCGCACCGCGCTCTCCATGGTCGCCGGCCAGCCGGTGGCGGTCCACGCACCGGCCAGGTAGAGGCCGGGCGCGTTCGTGGGGGCGTGCGGCCGCAGCCGGCCGACGCCGGGGGTGGGGGCGAACGTCGCCGTGCGCTCCCGGGTGACGAAGAAGTCCTTGACGACCGCCGACCGGGCGCCCGGCAGCAGGCGCTCGAGCTCGGGGAGGTAGCGCTCGCGCAGTTCGGCGACGGGCCGGTCGATGTCGTCCTGGGCGGCGGACTGGGAGACGGCCAGGTACTGGGCGCCGCCGTCCCGGGCCGCGAGCCCCGAGGAGTCGGTGCGGTCGAAGACCCACTGCAGCGGGCTGCCGAGCGCGGTGAGGAAGGGCTGCCGCAGGACCTGGCGGTCGTAGACGACGTGCAGGTTGAGGATGGGCGCGGTGCCGATGCCGAGCAGCCGGCCGGGGTCGTCGAGGGCGCCCTCGGGCAGCAGGTCGTGGGCCTCGCGCTGCGGGACGGCGAGGACGACGGTGCCGGCCTCGAGCAGCTCGCCGCCGCCGGGCCCGGCCTCGGTGTGGACCTGCCAGGTGCCCGTCCCGCCGCGGGCGATGCGGGTGGCGCGGGTGCGCAGCTCGGTGCGGACGCCGGCCCGGTCCAGGGCTGCGCGGGCGCGGGTGTCGTGCAGCTCGCCGAGGGGTACGTGCGCCCAGCCGATGTCGGCGGCGCCGGGCTCGGAGAGGAGGGCGGTCTTGAAGACCATGGTGGCCAGGCCCAGCGAGGACCGGTCGGCGGTGGCGTTGAGGGTGGCCACGCCGACCAGGTCCCACAGGGCCTCGACGGTACGGGCGGACTGGCCCTGGCGGTGCAGCCAGCCGGCGAAGTCCTCGCCGTCCAGGGCCGGGTCCAGGGGGTCGAGCCTGCCGAGCGCGAGCGCGGCCCGGCCGACCTTGGCGCGCTCGGCGAGCGAGAGGTGCGGGTAGGTGGCGAGGCTGGCGGCCAGGTGCAGGGGGACGGGCAGGGCGGTGCGGCGCAGCCGGCCGAGCCGGGGCCGTCCGGAGGGGTGGCCGATGTCCAGGACGGGCACGTCGAGGCGGTCCTGCAGGGGTGCCAGGTGCAGGGCGTCGAGGCGGTCGAGGAACCACTGGTAGGCGGTGCAGCAGCGCAGGTAGACGTGCTGGCCGTTGTCGACGGTCAGCTCGCCCCGCCGGAAGGAGAAGGCGAGGCCGCCCAGCCTCGGCCGGCCCTCGATCAGGGTGACGGACAGGCCGGCGTCGGCGAGCTCGAGCGCGGCGGTGACGCCGGCGAGCCCGCCCCCGATCACCACCGCGGCCGCCCCCTCGGGGCGGCCTGCTGCGTCCGCGCGGAGCCGGTCGGGCCGGGTCGTCGTCTCCGGTGTCATGCGCCCTCCCCCTCGGCTGCTGTCAGGGACGCGCCGATCGGGCGGAGGGTTGCGCACCGCTTGCGGTCGCGACACCTGTGGTGCGTGCGGGTCATCAAACGCGCCCCCTGGCGGTCTGCCGGTGGACGCTGCGCGCGTCGTAGCCGGACAGGCCGCGCACGGCCACGAACGCCTTCTCCCGGCCGGGCAGGGAGACCCGGCCGCGGAGCACGGCGGCGGGCTCCTCGGCGATACGATCCAGCAGCCTGCGGTAGATGCCGGACATGGCGGCGACGCAGGCGCCGCTGCGCCGGTCGAGCATGGGCAGCAGCTTCATGCCCTCGGCGAACAGCGCGCGGGCGCGGCGCACCTCGTGGTGCACGAGCCCGGTGAAGTCGGCGCCGGCCGGGGGCCGGGCCGAGTGGAAGCCGGCGGAGCAGCCGAACTTGGCGAGGTCGTCGGAGGGCAGGTAGGTGCGGCCGTTGGCCGCGTCCTCGCGGACGTCGCGCAGGATGTTGGTGAGCTGCAGCGCCAGTCCCAGCGTGTCGGCGTACTCGGGAGCGCGGGCGGCGTCCCGTGCGCCGGGCACGGTGCCGAACACGCCGAGGGAGAGCCGTCCGATGGCGCCCGCGACGCAGCGGCAGTACCGGGCGAGGTCGTCCCAGGTCTCGTAGGTCTCGCCGCGCACGTCCATCTGGACCCCGTCGATGAGCTCGTCGAGCCCGCCGATGGGGATGGGGAAGCGGCGCACGGCATGCGCCAGCGCGACGGCCACCGGGTCGGTGTCGTCCTCGTCGATGTCGCCCGAGCGGATCCGCTCGAGCGTGAGCCGGGCCTCCTCCAGCCGCAGTCGCTTGGACTCCGCGTCCAGCGGCCCGTCGCCGATGTCGTCGACGCGCCGCGAGAAGGCGTACAGGGCCGACATGGCCCGCCGCTTGGCGGTCGGCAGCAGTCTGATGCCGTAGCTGAAGTTGCCCGCCTGCTGTCCGGTGACGGCCTCGCAGTAGCTGTACGCGGCGAGTACCGGCGGCGACGCGTGTGGCGTTCCGTTCACGGTCCCGCTCACCCCTCTCTTCGCAGTGTCGCCCCCACCTCGCGCAGCACGCTGAGCTTGGTGGCCTTGGGCGGTCCGGGGAGAACGTCGTGGCCTGCGGCGGCGACCGCCCTGAGCGCGGCCCTCCCTCCGCCCACGAACCCCGCTAGCAACAGCTTCAGCCTGCCGTGGACGCTACCCACGAGTGGGGCCCCTTCATTCAGCAGGCGCCCGGCGCGTTCCGCCTCGTACGCGACCAGTGCACGCACCGACGCGCCGCTGGTGGGGAGCGCGAGGTCGGACTCCGCGACACGGAAGCGCTCCATGTCCTCGGCGGGCAGGTAGACGCGGTCGCGGCGCAGGTCCTCGGCGACGTCCTGTAGGTGTTCGACGATCTGCAGGGCGGTGCAGACCGCGTCCGAGCGGCGGATCCGCTCGGGACTGGCCGTGCCGGTGATGCCGAGGACGAGACGGCCCACGGGGTTGGCGGACAGCTCGCAGTACGCGAGCAGATCGTCATACGTACTGTAGCGGCGCACCCGCTGGTCCTGGCGGTTGGCCTCGATCAGCCCGAGGAAGGGCTCGGGGGTCAGACCGCACCGGCGGACGGTCGGGCGCAGGCGGATCAGCAGCGGGTGACGCGGTCCGGTGCCGGCCGCGTCGAAGACGCGCCGCAGGTCGGCCTCGAAGGCGTCGAGCATGGCGAGCCGGTCGTCCGTCTGCTCGCGGTCCAGGCCCAGCAGCTCGGCGTCGCGGCCGCCGGGGGCCAGGTCGCCGTCGCCGATGTCGTCGACGAGGCGGGCGTAGCCGTAGACGGCCATGAGGTCCTCGCGCCAGGCGCGCGGCACGAAGAAGGGCGCCACGGGGAAGTTCTCGTGCGCGGCCTTGTCGAGCACGGCGCGCGCGTGCGCGTCCGTCCCCGCGGTCATCGCGGGCTGCCCGGACCGGGGACGGCGTACGCGTCTGCGCTCCGGAGAGTTCCCGTACCCATTGCCGTCACATCTCCCGTTCTACACTGCCGACCCAGAACATCCTATTTCGGACACGCCGCACGGCTGTCCTGCCGGGCTCCCCCTCGAGCCCCCGCCGCGGCGCCCCCCGGTGGCGGGATGCGAGTGTTTCGCCACGCCCCGCCACAAACGGCCGCAAATGAGCACGGTACAGCGTACGCCGCACAGGTGTCCGGCGTCCGCCCGGGTACGTGCTTGATCCATACAATGCCACGCGGGCGGCGAATCAACCCTGCCAATAAGGCAGTTGATCGTCACGGATGGGTCAAGGCCCCCGCGGGCGGAGCCGGCGGGGGCCTTGACCACGACGTCGCGGGGCCGGCGGCGGACCGCCCTAGCGGGCCGTCTCCTTCTCGTAGGCCCGGACCACCTCGTCCGTCGGGCCGTCCATCAGCAGCTCCCCGCGCTCCAGCCACAGCACCCGGTCGCAGGTGTCCCGGATGGACTTGTTGTTGTGGCTGACCAGGAAGACCGTGCCGGCCTCCTTGCGCAGCTCGCGGATGCGGGCCTCGGAGCGCTTCTGGAAGGACCGGTCGCCGGTGGCCAGCGCCTCGTCGATCATCAGCACGTCGTGGTCCTTGGCCGCCGCGATGGAGAACCGCAGCCGGGCCGCCATGCCGGAGGAGTACGTGCGCATGGGCAGGGTGATGAAGTCGCCCTTCTCGTTGATGCCCGAGAAGTCGACGATCCCCTGGTAACGCTCGCGGATCTGCTCCCGCGACATGCCCATGGCCAGACCGCCGAGCATCACGTTCTTCTCGCCCGTCAGGTCGTTCATCAGGGCGGCGTTCACGCCCAGCAGCGAGGGCTGGCCGTCGGTGTAGACCTTGCCGCGCTCGGCGGGCAGCAGGCCGGCGATCGCCTTGAGCAGGGTCGACTTGCCCGAGCCGTTGGAACCGATCAGGCCGATGGCCTGGCCCCGGTATGCGGTGAAGCTCACACCCTTGACGGCGTGCACCTCGCGCACCCCGGCGCTCGGCTTGCGCCGCACGATCCGGTTGAGGGCCGCCGTCGCGCTGCCCCGGCCGGTGGTGCCGCCGTAGACGCGGTACACGATGTGCACGTCGTCCGCGATCACCGTCGGGATCCGGGCGTCGTTCGCGGTGACGGAGTTCTCGGTGACGGAGTTCTGATCAGCCACGGCCGTACTGCTCCTCAGCCTTCCAGAAGTACACGAAGCCCCCGACGCCGAACAGCAGCGCCCAGCCGCCCGCCAGCGCCCACACGTGCGGCGGCAGCTTGTCCGAACCGAAGCCGTCGATCAGCGCGAAGCGCATCAGGTCGATGAAGACCGCCGCCGGATTGGCCCCCAGCACGTCGATCAGCCACTCCGGCGCCTTGGTCTTCTTCAGCTGGTCGACCAGGCTGTACATCACGCCCGAGGCGTACATCCAGGTCCGCAGCAGGAACGGCAGCAGCTGCGCCAGGTCCGGCGTCCTGCTGCCCGCGCGGGCCAGGATCATCGCCAGGCCGGTGTTGAAGCAGAACTGCAGCGCCAGCGTCGGCAGGATCAGCAGCCACGACGGCTTGGGGTAGTGCCCGAAGCCGATCAGCATCACGAACAGCACGATCATCGAGTACAGCAGCTGCTGGAGCTGCTGCAGGGCGAACGAGATCGGCAGCGCCGCCCGCGGAAAGTGCAGGGCCCGCACCAGCCCCAGGTTCCCGGCGATCGCCCGCACCCCGGCCATCGCCGAGGTCTGCGTGAAGGTGAAGACGAAGACACCCGTCACCAGGAACGGGATGTAGGTGCTGGTGGACATCTTCCCGTGCGCGCCCATCAGCACGCCGAAGATGAAGAAGTACACCACCGCGTTCAGCAGCGGCGTCGCCACCTGCCAGACCTGGCCCAGCTTGGCCTTGCTGTACTGCGCCGTCAGCTTGGCCCGGGAGAAGGCGAGGATGAAGTGCCGCCGCTCCCACAGCTGCCGGGCGTACTCGCCCAGCGGGGGCCGGGCCCCGCTCACCGCGAGGCCGTACTTCCTGGCCAGCTCCGCGGCGGAGAGTCCGTCGTCGGGTGATGGCGGGGCACTCAGGGCGACCGCACTGTCGTGCGTTGTCTCGCTCACAGTTGACACTTTCGTCCTCAGGGTGCGCTGCCGGGGCCGGGCCCCGGACCGCGCCCGATGCTCTCAGACACGAGCTTGTCAGATCACGGGCGGGCGACCCAGTCGGGTCAGGCGCCACACGGTACGCCACTTCATCGGCCGCCGCGGACCGCACGGAGCCGTCCAGCCCTCCTTGAAGCCGCCCAGCCACGCGCGCAGCGCGGCCGGCGAGGGCCGCCGGGCCAGCGTCAGCAGCAGCCAGACGCCCAGGTAGAGGGGGACCAGCGGCGCGGGCAGGTTGCGCCGGGCCAGCCACACCCGGTTGCGGGCCACCATCCGGTGGTAGACGGCGTGCCGGCTGGGGGCGGTGGTCGGGTGGTGCAGCACCATGTCCGACCGGTAGTCGATCATCCAGCCCGCGTCGAGGGCCCGCCAGGCGAGGTCGGTCTCCTCGTGCGCGTAGAAGAACTCGTCCGGCAGCCCGCCGACCTCGGCGAAGACCTGGGTGCGGGCCGCGTTGGCGCCGCCGAGGAAGGTGGTCACCCGCGAGGAGCGCATCGGGTCGGAGGCGCGCAGCCGGGGCACGTGGCGGCGCTGGGTGACGCCGGTGTCCGGGTCGGCGATCCGGAAGCTGATGATGCCGAGCTTCCGATCGGCGGCGAAGGCCTCCCGGCACAGCTGGGCCGTGTCCTGGTGGGGCAGCAGGCCGTCGTCGTCGAGGAAGAGCAGGATGTCGACGTCGCGGCCGGCCGGGCCGAACGCCTCGATGCCGACGTTGCGGCCGGCCGGGATGCCCACGTTCTCGGGCAGCTCGACGGTCCGTACGGCCAGGCCCGGGACGTTCAGCTCGGGCAGCGGGGAGCCGTTGCCGACGACGACGACCTCGATGGGGTCGCCGGTCTGCTTGGCGACCGACTCCAGCAGCGCGCGCAGTTCCTCGGGGCGGTTGCCCATGGTCAGGACGACCGCGCCGACCTTCAGCTGTTTGTTCGTCGCAGCGTTCATCGCAGCCTGCTCGAGACGAGGATGGACACCAGGTGCAGCAGCGTCTGCAGGAGCGCGATGCCGGCGAGGACCGCGGTGCCCAGGCGGGTGAAGAAGAGGTCGCCCCTGCTCGCGTCCGCGATCGCCAGGACCAGGATCAGCAGCGACGCCTCGATCCCCAGGATCAGCCGGTGGAACTTCAGCGCCGCGGCGGCCTTGCGGGCCAGCGCCATGCCGGAGGAGCGCGGCTCGGACGCCGCCTCCTTGACCGGCGGCAGCCCGGCCTGGTGGCGGGCGACGCCCACGAGGTCGGTCTCGGCCTTGATCAGGACGGCGCCGAGCGCCGCGAGGGCGCCGAGGAAGGCCCACAGCCAGTCGATCCGGCCGCTGCCCCACACATCGGCGGCGCGCAGGCCGAGGCCGACCAGGACCGCGGCGTCGCACAGGTAGGCGCCGACCCGGTCCAGGTACACCCCGGACATCGAGTACTGCTTCTTCCAGCGGGCGATCTCGCCGTCGACGCAGTCCAGCAGCAGGTAGAGCTGGACCATCACGACGCCGAGCACGGCGCCCGTGATGCCCGGCACCAGCAGGGCCGGGGCCGCGAGGACGCCCGCGACGGTCATCACATAGGTGAGCTGGTTGGGCGTGACCTTGGTGTTCACCAGGTGGCGGTCGACCCGCAGCGAGATCTCCCGCATGTACAGGCGGCCCGCCCAGTGCTCACCGCTGCGCCGGTCCTTCACCCCTTCGGGGTGGACGACCGGCCTGAGTTCAGCGACTGACGGTTTGTGCATAGTCGGCGTATGCGTCCCTGATCTGGTCGGTGGAGAGGTCGAGGTGCTCCAGGATGGTGTACCGCCCGGGGCGGGTCTGCGGAGCGAACTCCACGGCCTTGACGAACTCGTCGTCACTGAAGCCGATCTCGCCCGGCAGCACGGGCAGCCCGTGCCGGCGCAGGACCTCGACCATCAGCGCGGACTCCTCGTGGGCCCCGCGCAGGTGCATCGCGAAGGCGGCGCCGAGGCCGCACTGCTCGCCGTGGCTGGCGGCCCGCTTGGGGTAGAGCAGGTCGAAGGCGTGGTTGATCTCGTGGCAGGCGCCCGAGGCGGGACGGCTGTCGCCGGCCACCGACATCGAGATGCCGGTGAGCACCAGGCCCTCGGCGAGCACCTGGAGGAAGCCGTCGTCGCCCACGCCGCCGGGGTGGCGCAGCACGGCCTCGCCCGCCTGGCGGGCGATGGCGGCGGCCAGGCCGTCGATGGCCTCGCCGCGCTCGCGGTGGGCGAGCTCCCAGTCCGCGACCGCGGAGATGTTGGAGATCGCGTCGCCGATGCCGGAGCGGACGAAGCGGACGGGCGCCTCGCGGATGACGTCGAGGTCGATGACCACGGCGATCGGGTTGGGCACGCCGTACGAGCCGCGGCCGGCGTCGTTGTCGAGGGTGGCGACCGGCGAGCACAGACCGTCGTGCGAGAGGTTGGTGGCGACGGCCACCAACGGCAGGCCGATGCGGGCCGCCGCGAACTTCGCACAGTCGATGATCTTGCCGCCGCCGAGGCCCACGACCGCGTCGTAGTGCCCCGACTTCATCGCGTCGGCGAGCTTGATCGCGTCGTCCAGCGTGCCGCCGCCCACCTCGTACCAGGAGGCGCCGGGCAGCGCCGGGGCGAGCCGCTCGCGCAGCACCGCCCCGGAGCCGCCGCTGATGGCGATGGCCAGCTTGCCGGAGCTGGAGATCCGCTGGTCGGCGAGGACGCCGGCCAGATCGTCCAGGGCCCCGGCCCGGATGTCGACGACGACCGGCGAGGGGATGAGCCTCGTCAGTACTGGCACGCGATCTCCCGGCCCTTGGCGAGGTCGTCGTGGTTGTCGATCTCGACCCACTTCACTTCGCCGATGGGGGCCACGTCCACCTTGAAGCCGCGGTTGACCAGCTCCTGGTAGCCGTCCTCGTAGTAGAGGTCGGGGTCGCGCTCGAAGGTGGTCTTCAGCGCGTCGGCGAGCTCCGCGCCCGCCTCGGCCTCGATGAGGGTGACGCCGATGTACTCGCCGGTGGCCTCGGAGGGCTCCATCAGCTTGGTGATCTTCTGGACGCCCTTCTCGGCGTCCACGACGACCTTCATCTCCTCGTCGGCGAGGTTCTTCACCGTGTCGAGGGCGAGGATGATCCTCTGGCCGTTGCCGCGGGCGGCGAGCAGGGTCTTCTCGACCGAGACCGGGTGGACGGTGTCGCCGTTGGCGAGGATCACACCGCGGCCGAGCACGTCACGGGCGCACCACAGGGAGTAGGCGTTGTTCCACTCCTCGGCCTTGTCGTTGTCGATCAGGGTGAGCTTCAGGCCGTACTTGGCCTCCAGCGCCTCCTTGCGCGCGTACACGGCCTCCTTGCGGTAGCCAACGACGATCGCGACCTCGGTCAGGCCGACCTCGGCGAAGTTGCCGAGGGTCAGGTCCAGGACGGTGAGCGAGTCCTCCGCCCCGTCCGGGCCGACCGGCACCAGTGCCTTGGGCAGGGTGTCGGTGTAGGGACGCAGACGCCGTCCGGCGCCGGCTGCCAGCACGAGGCCGATCATGCGGGTTCTCCTGTTTCGTCGTGAACTGCGGGCGCCCCGGAGGACACCCAGAATCGGATGCTCTCGATGAGCACCGCGAGCGCGATGGCGACCGCGAGGGCCGTCAGCGCGATGGTGAAGCCTTGACCGTGCCAGAGGGCGGCGGCGATCGTGACCGCCAGGACGCGTCCCTCGTGCCCGCCGATCGCCAGCACGAGGCGGCGCGGAGGAGCGCCGGTGCCGCCGCGGATGCGGTACACGGTGTCGTAGTGATGGTAGGCGACCGCGGCGACGAGGCCGAAAGCCGCAGGCAGCGCCCCATCGACGCCCGATTTCGCCGCAAGAGTGAGGATGATCCCGTATTCGGCGGCCCGCAGGACGGGCGGGACGAGCCAGTCGAGGGGGCCCTTGAGGGGGTGCGCCACGGCGACGCCCGCGAAGGCGGCGTAGACGACCGCCTGCAGGACGGCGCGCCAGGTGCCGCCGTTGTCCGCGAAGAGCGGCCCGACCAGCAGGGAGGCCGCCGCCAGCAGCGCCCAGAAGGGGGCGCCGTACGAGCTCGCCGGCACCGTACGGCCGACGCTGCGGGCCGCGGCCTCGGCGATCGGGCCGGAGTCGGCGAGGTCCGCCAGCGCGCGGGCCGCGCGGTCGGTCCTGCGCGCCTTCCGGGTCAGCGAGCGCAGCACGCGCCCGGCGGTGGTGTAGCAGGCGGCGACGGCGCAGCCGATCAGCAGCACGTAGAAGACGACGCGCGGGGTGGTGAGCGCGGTCAGGACCGCGATCAGCGCCCAGCGCTCGCCGATCGGCAGCACGATCATGCGGCGGGCCCAGACCGTCCAGCCGACGCTGTCCAGCTTGTCGGAGAGGGCGGCCGTGGGGCTCGTGTTGGCGGTGGCGTCGTGGTTGGCCTCGTTGAAGGAGAAGTCGACCACATGCCGGCAGGTCTGCAGGACCATGGCGCCCAGCGCCAGAGCCCACACGTCGTCGCCGGAGCGGGCGGCGCCCAGCGCCAGGCCCGCGTAGTAGGCGTACTCCTTGGCGCGGTCGAACGTGGCGTCGAGCCAGGCGCCGAGCGTGGAGTACTGCAGGGAGTAGCGGGCGAGCTGGCCGTCGGTGCAGTCGAGCACGAACGAGGCGATCAGCAGGACGCCCGCCGCCACGTACCCGCCCCGGCTGCCGGTGGCCGCGCAGCCGGCCGCGATCAGCGCCGTCAGCAGCGAGGCGGTGGTCACCTGATTGGGGGTGAGGCCCCGGCGGGCGCACCAGCGGGCGAGGTAGCGGGAGTACGGGCTGATGAAGAAGGTGGTGAAGAACCCGTCGCGGGACTTCACGGCGGAGCGCAGCCGGACGGCTTCGTCGTCGACCGCCTCGACCTCGGCCCGCGTCTTGGCGCGGGCCTCCGCGCCCTCGGGGGCGGCGGCGACGAGGACGCCCAGCTCGGGGCGGTGCACGGCGACGCCCTCGGCCTCCAGGCCGGCGGCGAGGTCGTCCGGGCCGGTGGCGGTCCCGGCGGCGGCCGCGAGCGCCCGGCGGGCCTCCGGCAGGGCGCTGACGGCGCCCTCGACGGCGGCCGCGGGGAAGCGGGGGTCGGTCAGTGCCAGCCGCAGGGCGTGGACGTGGCCCACGAAGCGGGCGTCGACGACGGCGACCCGTTCGGCGGCCGGAACCGCGGCCAGCTCATCGGCGATGCCGGCGGCGCCGGCCGTGCGGACGTCGAAGCCCAGCGACCGCAGGTCGCCCTCGAGGCAGGAGCCGGCGGGCGGCGGACCGGTGAGGATGGCGGTCGACAGACGAACTCACTCCTTGCGGCTGACGAGCCCCCTCGGGGCCGTGGGGCGCGGCGGGCTGGGGGCACCCCCGGCGGTGGCCGGAGGACGGCGTGGCGCGCCGGGCCCCGACCGGGGGGCGGCGTTGCGGCACGTCGGCAGAGGCTATCGGATCAACGGAAGCCGCCGTTCACCGCACGTGCACCCGGACGTCCCGCCACTGACAGGACGCTCGGGAGGCGCCCGTGGTTCCCGGGCCGCACCGGCCGGAGGGGGCCGGTGCGGAGGAAACGTTTCCCGCCTTCCGGCTGGAATAGGGTGCCGTCATGACGTGGCTGATCACAGGCGGAGCGGGGTACATCGGGGCGCACGTGGCGCGGGCGATGACGGAGGCCGGGGAGCGCGTGGCCGTCCTGGACGACCTGTCCTCGGGCGTCGCCGGGCGGCTGCCGTCCGGCGTCCCGCTGGTGCGGGGCTCGGTGCTGGACCGCGCGGTGCTCGACCGGGCGTTCAAGGAGCTGGACGTGACCGGCGTGGTGCACCTGGCGGCGAAGAAGCAGGTCGGGGAGTCGGTGGAGAAGCCGCTGCTCTACTACCGGGAGAACGTGCACGGGCTGACCGTGCTGCTGGAGGCGGTCGTCGCCGCCGGGGTCCGCAGCTTCGTCTTCTCCTCCTCCGCGGCCGTCTACGGCATGCCGGACGTCGATCTCGTCACGGAGGAGACGCCCTGCCTGCCGATCAATCCCTACGGGGAGACCAAGCTGGCCGGCGAGTGGCTGGTGCGGGCGACGGGGGCCGCGCACGGGATCTCCACCGCCTGCCTGCGCTACTTCAACGTGGCGGGCGCGGCGCGGCCGGAGCTGGCCGACACCGGTGTCTTCAACATCATCCCGATGATGTTCGACCGGATCACCCGGGGCGAGCGTCCCCTGATCTTCGGCACCGACTACGCCACCCCCGACGGCACCTGTGTCCGTGACTACATCCACATCGAGGACCTGGCCACCGCCCACCTGGCGGCCGCGCGCCGGCTGGCCGAGCGGCCGGGCACGGGCGACCTGACGCTGAACGTCGGCACCGGGCGGGGTGTCTCGGTACGGGAGATGGCCGACCTGATCGGCGAGATCACCGGACGCCCGGACCTGACGGCCGAGACCGGGCCACGCCGTCCGGGTGATCCGGCGCGTGTCGTGGCGTCCGGCGAGCGGATCGCCAAGGAGCTCGGCTGGAGCGCGCGGCACGACCTGCGGAGCATGGTCACTTCGGCCTGGGAGGGGTGGTGCCTGCACCATCCCCAGGCACGCCGCGCCTGACCGCTCGCTTCCGCATCGTCGCAGGTCAGAGGCAATGACAACGGTGTTCAGTGCCGCGTTGCCCCATACCCCCCACCCGTAGTTCACTGGGCGTCGGCCGGCGTCCGCCGGCCCGTCGGGGAGAGCATTTCGGAGGCGGCATATGGGAGCGGGGCACGACCACGGCCACTCGCACGGGGGACTCCCGGCGGGCGCGAGCGGCACCGCGGCCGCCGCCTACAAGGGGCGGCTGCGGATCGCCCTGGGCATCACCCTGACCGTGCTCGTCGCGGAGATCGTCGGCGCCGCGCTGACGGGTTCGCTGGCGCTGCTGGCGGACGCCGGGCACATGGCGACGGACGCGGTCGGCGTCTCGATGGCGCTGGTGGCCATCCACTTCGCCAACCGGCCGCCGAGCAGCCGGCGCACCTACGGCTACGCCCGCGCCGAGATCCTGGCGGCGCTGCTGAACTGTCTGCTGCTGCTGGGCGTGGGCGGCTTCATCCTCTTCGAGGCGATCGACCGGCTGGTGAACCCCACCGCGGTGCCGGGCGGCATGACCGTGGTCTTCGGCGCCATCGGCCTGGTCGCCAACCTGATCTCGCTGGCCGTGCTGATGAGCGGCCAGAAGGAGAGCCTGAACGTGCGGGGGGCGTTCCTCGAGGTCCTCTCGGATGCCCTGGGCTCCCTGGCGGTCGTCGTCTCCGCCCTTGTGATCATGCTCACGGGGTGGACGCAGGCGGACCCGGTCGCCTCGCTGCTGATCGGCCTGATGATCGTGCCGCGCACCCTGAAGCTGTTCCGCGAGGCGCTGGACGTGCTGCTGGAGGCCGCTCCGAAGGACGTCGACATGGACGAGGTGCGGGCGCACATCATGGCGCTGCCGGGCGTGGAGGACCTGCACGACCTGCATGTGTGGACCATCACATCGGGGATGCCGGTGCTGTCGGCGCACGTGGTGGTGGACCCGGCGCGGCTGGACTCGGCCGGGCAGGAGAAGATGCTGCACGACCTGCAGGGCTGCCTGGGCGAGCACTTCGCGGTGGAGCACTGCACCTTCCAGCTCGAGC
This sequence comes from Streptomyces sp. NPDC053048, assembly GCF_044547045.1. NCBI lineage: Bacteria > Bacillati > Actinomycetota > Actinomycetes > Kitasatosporales > Streptomycetaceae > Streptomyces > Streptomyces sp. NPDC053048. The sequence continues at coordinate 587,417 of NZ_JBITZS010000003.1, read as the reverse complement.
CCAGCGGGCACGCCGAGCACGAGGCGCGGCTGTGCCACTGACCGGCCCCGGGCGGCGTGGCGGCCGGGCGCGGTGCCCAGGAGTCATCTGTCGCTGTTGTGGGCATTGCGTACGGCAGACTTGAGGGTCGAAGACCGACAACGAGGATGGTCAATGCCGATCACATCAGCCACGGGCCGCTCCGCCGGCTCCGCCCCGGTACCCGCCGACGACACCGCTGAACCGATCATGCTGGAGCTGGTCGACGAGAACGGCAGAACGATCGGTACCGCCGAGAAGGTCTCCGCCCACCTCGCTCCCGGCCGGCTGCACCGGGCCTTCTCGGTCTTCCTCTTCGACGACGCGGGCCGGCTGCTGCTGCAGCGCCGGGCCCTGGGCAAGTACCACTCCCCCGGCGTCTGGTCGAACACCTGCTGCGGCCACCCCTACCCGGGCGAGCCGCCCTTCGTCGCCGCCGCCCGGCGTACGGGCGAGGAGCTGGGCCTGGCGCCGGCGCTGATGCGCGAGGCGGGGACCGTCCGCTACAACCACCCCGATCCGGCCTCGGGCCTGGTCGAGCAGGAGTACAACCACCTCTTCGTGGGGACGGTGCGGGCCGAGCCCGCCCCGGACCCGGAGGAGATCGCGGAGACGGCGTTCGTGACGCCGGAGGAGCTGGCGGCCCGGCTGGAGAAGGACACCTTCTCGGCGTGGTTCTCCACGGTGCTGGACTCCGCCCGCCCGGCGATCCGCGAGGTCACCGGGGACGCAGCGGGCTGGTAGGCGTGGGGCGCAGCGGCAGGGCGGCCCAGACCACCTTGCCGCCGCCGGCCGTGTGCTCGATGTCGCAGCGGCCGCCGGCCTCCTCGACGGTGGCCTGGACGAGCAGCAGGCCGCGGCCGCCGGTGCGCGGCTCGGTTCCGGGGCAGGCCTCGACGGGGCCGGGCCGGTAGGGGTGGTTGTCCTCGACGGCCACCCGCACCCACTCGGGGCCGATGGAGACCTCCAGGCCCACTTCGGGGGAGAGCAGGGCCGCGTGCCGGACGGCGTTGGTGACCAGCTCGGAGACGATGAGCAGCAGGCCCTGCAGCAGGTCCTCGCGCAGCGGCACCCGCTGGCGGCGCATCAGGTCCCGCACGGCGTGTCTGGAGCGGGGCACGGAGCTGTCGAGCGCGGGGGCGGTGTAGCGCCAGGTCCCGTCGTACTCCGCGGGCTTCCGGGGCGGCGCCGTGTGCCCCGGCTCGGACGGGACGCCCCCGAGGATCTCCATGTCCGATACCAACCCCTCGCCGTGGCTCGACCGCACAGGTCGAGTGTTGGGAAGGCCGGGGTCCGCACCGGGGGGCTGACAGGAAGTCGATGTCTATCGACGGGATTTGATCGTGAGCGTATGGCGCGGTCGTTCCGGCGACTGTTCCTGGCCCGGTCGTTCCTCCTTCGCTGAGCGATCCGGAGGACGCGCCTCCTAAGGCCTGGTCAGGGGCTCCGGGGCCCACGGGTAGCATCCGGCGCATGGAGCCCGCACTTCGCCTGGACATCGACGGCACCACCGCCACCGTCCGCATCGCCAACCCCGCCAAGCGCAATGCCATGACCACGGACATGTGGCGGGAGCTGCCCGTACTCCTCGAGCGGTGCGCGGCCGATCCGGCGGTACGGGTGCTGGTGCTGACGGGCGAGGGCGACACCTTCTGCGCGGGCGCGGACATCTCCTCGCTGAGCTCCGACGGCGGAGCGGGCTCGAGGGGCCTGGCGGTGGCGGCCGAGGAGGCCCTGGCGGCCTTCCCCAAGCCCACGATCGCGGCCGTGCGCGGCCACTGCGTGGGTGGTGGCTGCCAGCTCGCAACCGCCTGCGACCTGCGGTTCGCGGCGGAGGGCGCGTCCTTCGGCGTCACCCCGGCACGGCTGGGCATCGTCTATCCGGCCTCCTCCACCCGCCGGCTGGTGGAGCTGGTCGGTCCGGCGACGTCCAAGTACCTGCTGTTCTCGGCCGAGTTGATCGACGCCGGACGGGCGCTGCGCACCGGCCTCGTGGACGAGGTGTGGCCGCGGGAGGCGCTCGAGGGGCGGGTGGCGGAGTTCGCCCGCACGCTGGCCTCGCGCTCGCAGCTGACGCAGGCGGCGGCCAAGGAGTTCGCGGCCGGTCCCGTGCCCGCGGACCGCGCCGCGTACTGGGACCGGCAGTTCCGCGGCAGCGGCGACCCCGCCGAGGGCGTCGCCGCCTTCCTGGAACGCAGGGCGCCGCGCTTCGAGTGGACGGTGTGACGCGCGGCGCAAGACGGCCGGGCACGTTCGAAAGGCGGTCCGGCGCATCGGCAAGGGGTGCGTGTTCGGCCGCCCTGCGGCCCTTCCAGCCGTACCAACCGGTCGGTAACATGCGGGACATGAGCACTCTCCCCGCCTCCGCGCAGCGCCGCTGCTCCGCCTACCTCAACCCCTTCCACTCGGCCGTGTACTTCTCCCCCGACACCACCCGGGAGCTGACCGCGCTCGGCCTGGAGGCCGGCAGCGCCGTCTACCTCGCGAGCCGGTCGGCCGCGCTCGGCCGGGTCGGCGCGGGCACCGTGACGGCCACCTTCCACAGCTTCAAGCACGAGCTGGTGGCCCGGCACGTCCCGCGCGTCTGGGACATCGCCGAACCCGGGGACGTGCTCGCCGCCCGGCTGCGCGCCGCCGACATCACCCTGCGCCGCCTGCTCGGCGAGGAGGCCGTCGCCTCCCCCGAGATGGCCGAGGCCGCCCGTCTCGCGCTGCGCGCCACGGAGGCCGGCGAGCGCGCCGTGCGCCCGCTGTACTCCGCCCACGCCGACCTGCCCGTCCCCGACGCCCCGCACCTGGCCCTGTGGCACGCCGCCACGCTGCTGCGCGAGCACCGGGGCGACAGCCATCTGATCGCCCTGGCCGCCTCCGGGCTCGACCCGGTGGAGGCGCTCGTCAGCCATGCCGCCACCGGGCAGGGCATGTCCGTCGCCTGGCTGCTGCGGACGCGCGGCTGGAGCGAGGAGGAGCTGACGGCGGCGCGGGAGCGGCTGCGCGCGCGTGGCCTGCTCGGCGCGGACGGTCTCCCGACGGAGGCCGGCACCGCCCTGCGCGAGGAGCTGGAGGCGGAGACGGACCGGCTGGACGCCGCCCCCTGGACGCACCTGGGCGAGGAGGACACCGAGCGCCTCGCCACGCTGACGAAGACCTTCACCGCCGCCGCCCTGAAGGCGGGCGCCTTCCCCGCGGACCTGCGCGAGCAGCGGTAACGGGCTCCCGGCCGGCGGTCGGCGCGGGCCGCCGGGTCCGCGTGCCGCCGGCCGTACCTGCCACAATGCGGATCACGGCTCGTAGAGACACTCCGCGCGGGCGGAGGAGACCAGAAAGCAGAGCGTGATCGTGACGACGTCGACGTCGGTCGAAGGCAGGATCGCCGAGGAGCTCGGCGTAAGGGAACGGCAGGTGCGGGCGGCCGTCGAATTGCTCGACGGCGGCTCGACCGTGCCGTTCGTCGCCCGCTACCGCAAGGAGGCGACCGGGGCGCTCGACGACGCGCAGCTGCGCACCCTCGAGGAGCGGCTGCGGTACCTGCGGGAACTGGAGGAGCGGCGCACGGCCGTCCTGGAGTCCGTGCGGTCGCAGGGCAAGCTGGACGAGGCGCTGGAGGCGCGGATCCGCGAGGCCGACTCCAAGGCCCGGCTGGAGGACATCTACCTGCCCTTCAAGCCCAAGCGGCGCACCAAGGCGCAGATCGCCCGCGAGGCCGGGCTGGAGCCGCTGGCCGACGGCCTGCTCGCCGACCCCGGCGTCGAGCCGCTCGCGGCCGCCGCGGCGTTCGTCGACGCGGACAAGGGCGTCGCGGACGCGGCAGCCGCTCTGGAGGGCGCCCGCGCCGTGCTGACCGAACGGTTCGGCGAGGACGCGGACCTCATCGGCGAGCTGCGCGAGCGGATGTGGACGCGCGGCCGGGTGGCGGCGAAGGTGCGCGCGGGCAAGGAGGAGGCGGGCGCGAAGTTCGCGGACTACTTCGACTTCGCCGAGCCCTTCACCGAGCTGCCCTCGCACCGGGTGCTGGCCATGCTGCGGGGCGAGAAGGAGGAGGTCCTCGACCTCACGCTGGAGCCGGAGCCCGCGGACGAGGCCGCGGCGGGCCCGAGCTCGTACGAGCAGATGATCGCCCGCCGCTTCGGGATCTCCGACCGGGGCCGGCCGGCGGACAAGTGGCTGGGCGACACCGTGCGCTGGGCCTGGCGCACGCGCGTCCTGGTCCACCTCGGCATCGACCTGCGGCTGCGGCTGCGCCAGGCCGCCGAGGACGAGGCGGTCCGCGTCTTCGCCGCCAACCTGCGCGACCTGCTGCTGGCCGCCCCCGCCGGCACCCGCGCCACGATGGGCCTCGACCCGGGCTTCCGCACGGGCGTGAAGGTGGCCGTCGTGGACGCCACCGGCAAGGTGTCCGCCACCGAGACGATCTACCCGCACGTGCCGCAGAACAAGTGGGACGCCTCCCTGGCCACGCTGGCGCGGCTGGCCCGTGAGCACGACGTGGAGCTCGTCGCCATCGGCAACGGCACGGCCTCCCGCGAGACGGACCGGCTGGCCGCCGACCTGATCTCCCGTCACCCCGAGCTCGAGCTCACCAAGGTGATGGTCTCCGAGGCGGGCGCCTCGGTGTACTCCGCCTCGGCCTTCGCCTCACAGGAGCTGCCGGGCCTGGACGTCTCGCTGCGCGGCGCGGTGTCCATCGCCCGGCGTCTGCAGGACCCGCTCGCCGAGCTGGTCAAGATCGACCCCAAGTCGATCGGCGTCGGCCAGTACCAGCACGACCTGTCCGAGGTGAAGCTCTCCCGCTCCCTCGACGCCGTCGTCGAGGACTGCGTCAACGGCGTCGGTGTCGACGTCAACACCGCCTCGGCCCCGCTGCTGTCCCGCGTCTCCGGCATCAGCTCGGGCCTCGCCGACAACATCGTCGCCCACCGCGACGCCAACGGCCCCTTCCGCTCCCGCAAGGCGCTCAAGAATGTGGCCCGGCTGGGCCCCAAGGCATACGAGCAGTGCGCCGGCTTCCTGCGCATCCGCGGCGGCGACGACCCGCTGGACGCCTCCAGCGTGCACCCCGAGTCCTACCCCGTGGTGCGGTCGATGGTGAAGGCCACGGGCGGCGAGGTGGCCTCCCTCATCGGCAACACCGCGACGCTGCGCTCGCTGCGCCCCGAGGACTTCGTGAACGACTCCTTCGGCCTGCCGACGGTCACCGACATCCTGCGCGAGCTGGAGAAGCCGGGCCGCGACCCGCGCCCGGCGTTCAGGACGGCGACCTTCAAGGAGGGCGTCGAGAAGATCGGCGACCTGGCGCCGGGCATGCTCCTCGAGGGTGTCGTCACCAACGTCGCCGCCTTCGGGGCGTTCGTGGACGTGGGCGTCCACCAGGACGGGCTGGTGCACGTCTCGGCGATGTCGAGGACGTTCGTCAAGGACCCGCGGGACGTGGTGAAGCCGGGCGACATCGTGCGGGTGAAGGTCCTGGACGTCGACATCCCGCGCAAACGGATCTCGCTGACGCTCCGGCTGGAGGACGAGTCGTCCCCGTCCGGCGAGGCGCGGGGCGCCGCCCCGGCCGACCGGCGCGAGCGCGCCCCCCGCGAGCGGGACAAGCGCCGCGGCAACACCCCCCGCCCCCGCCGGGCGGACGGCCGCGAGCAGGCCCCCGCCGACGGCGCGATGGCGGACGCCCTGCGCCGCGCCGGGCTGCTCTGACACGGGCCCTCGGGGCGCCGGACGGGCCACGCGGCCCGTCCGGCGTCGCATCCGGCGTCCGTCCGGCGTCCCGTTGCGGCTCCTGAGAGCCCGTCACCCCGCGGGATCGGGGAACATCTACCTCACTGACCACAACCGTCACTTGGAGGTCCGCTCGATGTCGCCGATGTCCCCGAAGTCCCGCGCGAAGGTCCGTGAGTTCGCCCTCTCCCTCCCCGGTGCCGTCGAGGAGTTCCCCTGGGGCGACGACGCGGTCGTCAAGGTCAACAAGAAGATCTTCGTCTTCCTCGGCGTCGAGGGGGACACCGAGGCCCCCGGCATCTCCGTCAAGCTCAAGGACGACGAGGCCCACGGCCACGCCCTGGCCGTCCCCGGCGCCGCCCCCACCGCCTACGGCCTGGGCAGGCACGGCTGGGTGAGCATCCCGCTCGCCGGGGCCCCCGCCGAGCTGCTGTGCGACTGGGTCGAGGAGAGCTACCGCACCATCGCCCCCAAGCGGCTCATCGCCCAACTGGACCAGCGCTGACGGGCGGAAGGGGCTTGTGGACGATGGAACGCGTTCTTAACATCACGAGTGTTACAGCGGTTGTGTCATAAGACATCGGATGTGGGGGCCGCATGACGGAGACGACAGGGAGCGGTCCGCTCTCCGGGGTACGCGTGGTCGAGCTCGCCGGCATCGGGCCGGGGCCGTTCGCCGCCATGCTGCTCGCCGACCTCGGCGCGGACGTCGTGCGCGTCGACCGGCCCGGTGGCCCGGGGCTGGGCGTCGACCCGGCGTACGACATCACCAACCGCAACAAGCGCTCGGTCCTCGTCGACCTCAAGAGCGCGGATGGCCCCCGCACCGTGCTCGAGCTGGCCGGGCGGGCCGACATCCTGCTCGAGGGCTACCGCCCCGGCGTCGCCGAGCGCCTGGGCGTCGGCCCCGAGGCCGCCCTCGCCCGCAACCCCGCGCTCGTCTACGGGCGGATGACCGGCTGGGGCCAGGAGGGGCCGCTGGCCCACGCCGCCGGGCACGACATCGGCTATATCGCCGTCACCGGAGCCCTCGGCATCACCGGCCCCGCCGACGGCCCCCCGTACGCCCCCGCCAACCTCCTCGGCGACTACGCCGGGGGATCCCTCTACCTCGTCGTCGGCGTGCTGGCCGCCCTCCAGCACGCCCGCGCGACCGGCACCGGCCAGATCGTCGACGCCGCCATCGTCGACGGCACCGCACACCTCACCGCGATGATCCACGCCATGCTGGCGGCCGGCGGCTGGCAGGACCGCCGCGGCGCCAACCTCCTCGACGGAGGCGCGCCCTTCTACGGCACGTACGAGACCTCGGACGGCGGCCACATGGCCGTCGGCGCGCTCGAGCCGCGCTTCCACGCCGAGTTCGCGCGGCTGCTGGGCCTGCCGGACGCCGAGGCCGCGCGCACCGACCCCGGCCGCTGGGAGGAGCTGCGCACCGCCGTCGCCGAGCGCTTCCGCCGGCGCACCCGGGCGGAGTGGACCGAGGTGTTCGAGGGCACGGACGCGTGCGTGGCGCCCGTGCTGTCGCTGCGCGAGGCGCCCGCGCACCCGCACCTGGCCGCCCGCGGCACCTTCACCGAGCACGGCGGCATCGTCCAGCCCGCCCCCGCTCCCCGCTTCTCCACCACCCCCGCCTCGGTGCGCCGCCCGCCCGCGCGGCCGGGGGCCGACACCGCCGAGGTGGCCCGCGACTGGGACGTCCCCGGCCTCGAACCGCTGCAGAAGGGCGACAGCCGATGAAGCGACAGATCTTCACCGCCGACCACGAGGCCTTCCGGCGGACCGTGCGGGCCTTCCTCGCCAAGGAGGTCGCCCCGCACTACGAGCGCTGGGAGGCGGACGGCATCGTCTCCCGCGACGCCTGGCTGGCCGCCGGCCGCCAGGGGCTGCTGGGGCTCGCGGTGCCCGAGGAGTACGGGGGCGGGGGCAACGCCGACTTCCGCTACAGCGCCGTGCTGGCCGAGGAGTTCACCCGGGCGGGGGCCGCGGGCCTCGCGGTGCCGCTGCACAACGACATGGTCGGCCCCTACCTGACCGGGCTGGCCACCGACGGGCAGAAGCGCCGCTGGCTGCCCGGCTTCTGCACGGGCGAGACGATCAGCGCGATCGCCATGACCGAGCCGGGCGCGGGCTCGGACCTGCAGGGCATCCGCACGACGGCCGAGGACCGCGGCGACCACTGGCTGCTCAACGGCTCCAAGACCTTCATCTCCAACGGCATCCTGGCCGACCTGGTGGTCGTGGTGGCGAGGACGACGCCCGAGGGCGGGGCGAAGGGGCTGAGCCTGTTCGTCGTCGAGCGGGGCATGCCGGGCTTCGAGCGGGGCCGCAACCTGGACAAGATCGGCCAGAAGGCCCAGGACACCGCCGAGCTGTTCTTCCACGACGTGCGGGTGCCGAAGGAGAACCTGCTGGGCACGCTCCACGGAGCGTTCGGCCACCTGATGGCCAACCTGCCGCAGGAGCGGCTGAGCATCGCCGTCACCGCGATCGCGGCGGCCGAGCACCTGCTGGAGACCACCACCGGGTACGTCAAGGAGCGCGAGGCCTTCGGGCGGCCGCTGGCCGGGCTGCAGCACATCCGCTTCGAGATCGCCGAGATGGCCACCGAGTGCGCCGTCACCCGCACCTTCGTCGACCGCTGCGTCACCGAGCACGACCGGGGCGAGCTCGACGCCGTGCACGCCTCGATGGCCAAGTGGTGGGCCACCGAACTGCAGAAGCGCGTCGCCGACCGGTGCCTGCAACTGCACGGCGGGTACGGCTACATGACCGAGTACCCGGTGGCCAGGGCCTTCACCGACGGACGGATCCAGACGATCTACGGCGGCACGACCGAGATCATGAAGGAGATCATCGGCCGTTCCCTGCTCTCCTGACCCTCCCCCTGCCTCCGGCGGGGCCCACCCGCCGTTTCACCCGAAAGGCTGACGACGTGAGCACCGAAGCGTACGTGTACGACGCGATCCGCACCCCGCGAGGGCGCGGCAAGGCCAACGGCGCGCTGCACGGCACCAAGCCCGTCGACCTCGTCGTCGGTCTCGTCCACGAGCTGCGGCGGCGGCTGCCGGAGCTCGACCCGGCGGCCATCGACGACATCGTGCTGGGCGTCGTCAGCCCGGTCGGCGACCAGGGCTCCGACATCGCCCGGATCGCGGCGATCGCCGCCGGGCTGCCGGACAGTGTGGCGGGCGTCCAGGAGAACCGCTTCTGTGCCTCGGGCCTGGAGGCCGTCAACCTCGCGGCCGCCAAGGTCCGTTCCGGCTGGGAGGACCTGGTGCTGGCGGGTGGCGTGGAGTCGATGTCGCGGGTGCCCATGGCCTCCGACGGCGGCGCCTGGTTCGCCGATCCGATGACCAACTTCGACGTCAACTTCGTCCCCCAGGGCATCGGCGCCGACCTGATCGCCACGCTGGGCGGCTTCTCCCGCACCGACGTCGACTCCTTCGCCGCCCGCTCCCAGGAGCTGGCCGCCGCGGCCTGGAAGGACGGCCGCTTCGACCGTTCCGTGGTGCCCGTGCGCGACCGCAACGGCCTCGTGGTCCTCGACCGCGACGAGCACATCCGCCCCGGCACCACCGTGGAGACGCTGGCCGGCCTCAAGCCCTCCTTCGCCGCCATCGGCGAGCAGGGTGGCTTCGACGCCGTGGCGCTGCAGCAGTACCACTGGGTGGAGCGGATCGACCATGTGCACCACGCCGGCAACTCCTCCGGCATCGTCGACGGTGCCGCGCTGGTGGCCATCGGCAACCGAGAGACGGGCGAGCGGTACGGGCTGCGGCCCCGCGCCCGGATCGTCTCGGCCGCGGTCTCCGGCTCCGACCCCACGATCATGCTGACCGGGCCGGCGCCCGCCACCCGCAAGGCGCTGGCCAAGGCCGGTCTGACCATCGACGACATCGACCTGATCGAGATCAACGAGGCGTTCGCCGCCGTGGTGCTGCGCTTCGCCGAGGAGATGGGCGTCGGTCTGGAGAAGCTCAACGTCAACGGCGGCGCCATCGCGATGGGCCATCCGCTGGGCGCCACCGGGGCGATGCTGCTGGGCACGCTCGTGGACGAGCTCGAGCGGCAGGACAAGCGGTACGGGCTGATCACGCTCTGTGTGGGCGGCGGGATGGGGGTCGCGACCGTCATCGAGCGCGTCTAGCCCCGCCCCTCCAACGCCCGCCCGGCCACCCCACCGACCTCTGGAGACCCCGGACATGAGCGAGCCCACCACCATCCGCTGGGAGCAGGACGGCGACGGCGTCGTCACCCTCGTCCTCGACGATCCCCGGCAGTCCGCCAACACCATGAACGACGCCTTCAAGACCTCCCTCACGGCCGTCGCCGACCGATTGGAGGCGGAGAAGGATGCCGTGCGCGGCATCATCGTCACCTCGGCGAAGAAGACCTTCTTCGCGGGCGGCGACCTGCGCGACCTGATCGCCGCGACCCCCGCCGACGCGCAGCGGATCTTCGACGCGAGCATGACCGTCAAGCGCGACCTGCGGCGCATCGAGACCCTGGGGGTGCCCGTCGTCGCCGCGATCAACGGCGCGGCCCTGGGCGGTGGGTACGAGATCGCGCTGGCCTGCCACCACCGCGTGGCCCTCGACGCGCCCGGCTCGAAGATCGGCCTGCCCGAGGTCACGCTCGGCCTGCTGCCCGGGGGCGGCGGCGTCACCCGTACCGTGCGGCTGCTCGGCATCACCGACGCGCTGCTGAAGGTGCTGCTCCAGGGCACGCAGTACGGCCCCCGGCGGGCGCTGGAGGCCGGGCTGGTGCACGAGGTGGCGGCCGACGCCGACGAGCTGCTGGCCAAGGCCCGTGCCTTCATCGCCGCCAACCCGAGCGCCCAGCAGCCCTGGGACGTCAAGGGGTACCGGATCCCCGGCGGCACCCCGGCGAGCCCGCGCTTCGCGGCGAACCTGCCGGCCTTCCCCGCCAATCTCAAGAAGCAGACGGGCGGCGCCCCCTACCCGGCGCCGCGCAACATCCTGGCCGCGGCCGTCGAGGGCTCCCAGGTGGACTTCGAGACCGCCCAGGTGATCGAGGCCCGCTACTTCACCGAGCTGGTCACGGGGCAGACCGCCAAGAACATGATCCAGGCGTTCTTCTTCGACATGCAGGCGGTCAACTCCGGTGGCAGCCGCCCCCAGGGCGTCGCCCCGAGCACCGTGCGCAAGGTGGCCGTGCTGGGCGCGGGCATGATGGGCGCGGGCATCGCCTACTCCTGCGCGCGGGCCGGCATCGAGGTCGTCCTCAAGGACGTCTCGCTCGAGAACGCCCGCAAGGGCAAGGCCTACTCCGAGGGCCTGCTGGCCAAGGCGCTGGCCAAGGGCCGTACGACGGAGGCCGAGCGGGACGAGCTGCTGGCCCGGATCACCCCCACCGCCGACGCGGCCGACCTGGCGGGCTGCGACGCGGTGATCGAGGCCGTCTTCGAGGACCCGGCGCTCAAGCACAAGGTCTTCCAGGAGATCCAGCACATCGTCGAGCCGGACGCGCTGCTGTGCTCCAACACCTCCACGCTGCCCATCACGCTGCTGGCCGAGGGCGTCGAGCGGCGCGCCGACTTCCTCGGGCTGCACTTCTTCTCGCCCGTCGACAAGATGCCGCTGGTGGAGATCATCAAGGGCGAGCGGACCGGCGACGAGGCCCTTGCCCGCGCGTTCGACCTGGTGCGGCAGATCCGCAAGACGCCGATCGTGGTCAACGACTCGCGCGGCTTCTTCACCTCGCGGGTCATCGGGCGCTTCATCAACGAGGGCGTGGCCATGGTCGGCGAGGGCGTCCCGGCCGCGTCGGTCGAGCAGGCCGCCGCCCAGGCCGGTTACCCCGCAAAGGTGCTCTCCCTGATGGACGAGCTGACCCTCACGCTGCCCCGGAAGATCCGCGAGGAGGGCCGGCGCGCGGTGGAGGAGGCCGGCGGCACCTGGACCCCGCACCCGGCCGACGCGGTCATCGACCGGATGGTGGAGGAGTTCGGGCGCACCGGCCGCAGCGGCGGGGCCGGGTTCTACGACTACGAGGACGGCCGGCGGGCCGGGCTCTGGCCGGGGCTGGCGGAGCACTTCGGCCGGGCGGACGCCCGGATCCCGTTCGCCGACATGAAGGAGCGGATGCTCTTCTCCGAGGCGCTGGACACCGTCCGCTGCCTGGAGGAGGGGGTACTGACCTCCGTGGCCGACGCCAACATCGGCTCGGTCCTCGGCATCGGCTTCCCCGGCTGGACGGGCGGTGCGCTGCAGTACGTCAACGGCTACGAGGGCGGCCTGCCCGGCTTCGTGGCGCGCGCCCGCGAGCTCGAGGCAGCGTACGGCGAGCGGTTCGCGCCCCCGGCGCTGCTGGTGGAGAAGGCGGAGCGGGGCGAGACCTTCAGGGACTGACCCGGCCCGGGGGCCGCGTACGGGGGCCCGGCCGCTCAGCCCCCGTAGGTGGCCCTCAGCTCCTGCTTCAGCGACCGCTGGAAGGCCGTCACCAGCGCCTGCACCACCATCGGCTGCATATGGGCCGACAGCGACTTCATGGCCTCGACCTCCTCCGGGTCGCTCTCGCGTTCGCGGTAGGGCCCCCACACCTCGTCGTGGAAGAGGCGGGTGAGCTCGCGGGCCGTGGAGCGGGCGTGCTCGATCAGGACGGTGCGGGCCGCGAGTATCGTCTCCAGCGCGATCGGCACGTCCAGCAGCTGGACGCCCAGCCCCAGCAGGCCCGGGTCGACGCGGAAGGTGCCGGCGTCGCCCTCGGTGCGCTCCAGGACGTTCATCGCGGCGAGGCGGTCGATGTCCTCCTCGCTCAGGGCGCGCCCGGCGCGGCGCTCGAGCTGCGCGCGCGGGGTCTGCTCGGCCTTGTCGGGGGTCCAGGAGGCCACCAGGGCGCGGTGGATGGCCAGGTCGTGGGCGCTGAGGTCGTCCGGCAGGCGCCGCAGGTAGCGTTCGATGGCTGCCAGCGTCAGCCCCTGGTGCTGCAGTTCCTCGATCAGCGCCAGCCGGGAGAGGTGGCCCGGCCCGTAGCGCCCGACCCTGCGGGGGCCGATCTCGGGCGGGGGCAGCAGCCCCCGGGTGCCGTAGAAGCGGACCGTGCGCACGGTCACTCCGGCGCGGGCCGCCAACTCGTCGACGGTGAGGTTCGCTTCCGCCGTTTCCCCGGTGTCTGCGGCCATCCGCGGTGCCTCGCTCTCTGTCGCGCCCTTTCGGTTCAACAGTATTGCTGTGCCACCACCGCTGTGAAACCTCGCCGGTGCCGGGGCGGTGGCACGGGCGAGGGCCCGTCGCCGGTGGCGACGGGCCCTCGGGAGGGTGTGCGGCGGCTCAGTGCCGGTGGGCCCGCTGGGCTTCCTGGATCTTCTTCCAGGACTTGGGCTGGGGGGCCTTGAGGGTCTTGCCCGCCTTGGCGGCGCCGGCGGCCGGCTTGCCGATGCCGTCCTTGGCGGCGGCGGCCGCGCTCGGCTTGGAGGCCGTGTTCAGCCAGGTGTCGAACAGCTGCCGCAGCGGCTTGCCGGAGGCCTTCTCGGCGAACGTCACGAAGTCCTCGACCGAGCTGTTGCCGAACTGGTTCTGCTTCGTCCAGTCCTTCAGGAGCGCGAAGAAGGCCTGGTCGCCGACCTTGTTGCGCAGCGCCTGCAGGGCGATCGCGCCGCGGTTGTAGACGGCAGTGTGGAACTGCTTGTCCGCGCCCGGGTCGGACGGCTTGACCTTCCAGAAGTCGTTGTCGGCCGGGACGCCGGTGTAGATGTAGTCGGCGAGCTGCTGGGCGGTGCCCTCGCCCTCCTTCTCCGACCACAGCCACTGCGCGTAGGTGGCGAAGCCCTCGTTGACCCAGATGTCGCGCCAGTTCTTCACCGAGACGCTGTCGCCGAACCACTGGTGCGCCAGCTCGTGGACGACCAGGGAGGTGTTCGCGCCGTTGGCGAAGCCGGAGGGGCTGTAGTACGGCCGGGTCTGGGTCTCCAGCGCGTAGCCGGTCCTGACGTTGGGGACGTAGCCGCCGATCGCGTTGAAGGGGTAGGGGCCGAAGACCTTGCTCTCCCAGTCGATGATCTCGGTGGTGCGCCCGATGCTCGCCTTGGCCGAGGCGAGGTTGTCGCCCAGGTCCTTGCTGTAGGCGTTGAGGACGGGCAGGCCGTCGGCCGTCTTGTCGGTGGTGATGTCGAACTTGCCGATGGCCAGCGTGGTCAGGTAGCTGGCCTGCGGCTTGGTGGCGCGCCAGTTGTAGCGCGTCCAGCCGAGCCGGGAGGACTGCGACTTCAGCTCGCCGTTGCTGACGGTCTGCAGGCCGTCCGGCACCGAGACCGACATGTCGTAGGTGGCCTTGTCGCGCGGGTGGTCGTTGCTGGGGAACCACCAGACGGCCGACTCCGGCTCGTTGGCCACGACCGCCCCGTCCGGGGTGCGCTGCCAGGCCGAGTAGCCGCCGATCTTCACCTGCGAGGGGATGCCGCTGTAGCGGACGACGACCGTGATCTCCTTGCCCTGCGGCAGCGGCGTGGCCGGGGTGATCTCCAGCTCGTGGTCGCCCGACGTGGCGAACGGCGTGGGCCTGCCGTTGACGAGCACCTCGCTCACATTGAGGGCGAAGTCGAGGTTGAAGCGGGAGAGCGCCTGGGTGGTGGTGGCCGTGAGCGTCGCCGTCCCGTCCAGCTTGTCCGACTTCGGCTCGTACTTCAGCCGCAGGTCGTAGTGGGAGACGTCGTAGCCGCCGTTCCCGGACGCCGGGTAGTAGGAGTCTCCGGCGCCCGGCGCGCCGGGCGTGGCGTCGGCGGCCGACGCCGGGATCGCCAGCAGCAGGCAGGCGGCGGCCGCGCTCGGAACGATGAGTCTGTGACGCACGAGTCACTCCAACTCTTAGGGGGCGAACGATCAATCGGAGCCTATGTACTCATCGATGGAAGGGCCATGTCCATGGTGCGTTCCGACATGTGATCGACACGCTGCCGACATGCGAGGCTCCCGGCCACCCCGTCCACCCCCTTCTGCCCAGCAGTCACCCGCGCTACCGTCCGGCCGTGCCGATACACACGCGGAACACCCGCATCCCCTGGACAACGCCCTTACTGGCGGCCCTGATCGCCCTGATCTCCGTTCTCCTCCCGGCCCCGCTCGCCGCGGCCGCCGGACCCGCCGCGAACGGCGTGAAAGCGCCGGACGAGAGCAGACCGGTGTACTCCTACGACCGTGCCGTACGTGAATCCGTTTGGGTGGACACCCGGGTTGACGGCGACGGCGACGGCCGCACCGACCGGGTGGCCGTGGACATCATCCGCCCCCGCGAGGCCGCCGAGCAGGGCCGCAAGGTGCCGGTGATCATGGACGCGAGCCCCTACTACTCCTGCTGCGGGCGCGGCAACGAGAGCCAGCGCAAGACGTACGACGCCCAGGGGAGACCGGTTCAATTCCCCTTGTACTACGACAACTTCTTCGTACCGCGCGGCTATGCCGTCGCGCTGGTCGACCTCGCCGGAACCAACCGTTCCGATGGCTGCGTCGATGTCGGCGGACGCTCCGACATCCAGTCCGCCAAGGCCGTCGTCGACTGGCTGGGCGGCCGCGCCCGCGGCTACGCCTCGCGCACCGGACGGGCCGCCGCCAGGGCCGACTGGTCCACCGGGGCCGTGGGAATGATCGGCAAGAGCTACGACGGCACCGTCGCCAACGGCGTCGCCGCCACCGGCGTCCCGGGCCTGCGGACGATCGTGCCCATCGGCGCCATCAGCTCCTGGTACGACTACTACTTCGCCAAGGGCGCCGCCCTCTTCGGCAGCGGCCCCGACGGGCTCGCCGACCGCGTCGGGAGCCCCGAGGCGCGCGGCCGCTGCCAGGACGTCCAGCGCAGGCTCGTCGAGGGGGCGCCGCGCAACGGCGACTGGACACCGCTGTGGAGCGAGCGCGACTACCTCAAGGACGCCCACAAGGTCCGCGCGAGCGTGCTGGCCGTCCACGGCATGCAGGACCTCAACGTCCGCACCAAGCACTTCGGGCAGTGGTGGGACGCGCTCGCCGAGCAGGGCGTGGAGCGCAAGGTCTGGCTCTCCCAGGCCGGGCACGTGGACCCCTTCGACTTCCGCCGCGAGGCCTGGGTGGCCACGCTGCACCGCTGGTTCGACCACTACCTGCTGGGCTACGACAACGGCGTCGAGCGCGAGCCGATGGCCGACGTCGAGCGCGCCCCCGGCCAGTGGTCGACCGACCGCGTCTGGCCGCCCCGTGCCACCGCCGCCACCACGCTGCGCCCCGCCCCCGGCCGGACGCCGGGCGTGGGCACGCTGGGCCTGGCGCCCGCGCCGCCGGGAGCCGTCGAACGGTTCACCGACGACCCGCGGCTGGGCGAGGGCGACTGGGCGGCCCGGATCGACGAGAGCACGCCGGCCAAGGCCGGGTTCACCACGCCGCCGCTGACGCGCGACCTGCGGCTGTCGGGCTCCTCGACGGTGCGGCTGACCGTCACCCCCTCCACCGCCTCCGCCCACCTGTCGGCCGTCCTGGTCGACCTCGGCCCGGCGACGATCCGGAACTACGCGGCGAGCGGCGAGGGCATCACCACTCTCGCCGACCGCGACTGCTGGGGCGCCGGAACCTCCGGTGACACCGGCTGCTTCAAGCGCACCGCGGCCGACCCGGCGGACGTGCGCCACACGGTCTTCAGCCGCGGGTGGGCCGACCTGGGCCACCACGCCGGCCTGTCCCACGGCGAACCGCTCACCCCGGGCCGCCCCTACACCATCACCCTCGACCTGGCCGCCGCCGACCACGTCGTCCCGGCGGGCCACCGCCTGGCCCTGATCGTCGCCGGCACCGACGCGCGCCTGATCGAACCGGCCTCCACCACACCCCGGTTGACGGTCGACCTGCGCGCCAGCCAGGCGAGCCTGCCGCTCGTCGGCGGCTTCGCGGCCTTCGTCCGCGCCACCCGGGGCGCCGACCCCGCCTACGAGCGCCCCACGGCGCCTCTGCCGGGGCTGCGCGCCCCCTCCCCGGGGCGGCTGCTGCGCTGACCGTCAGGGGGGTGTCCATCGGACACCCCCCTACCTCTCCAGGAGGTCGGCGGCCTCCAGGGCGCAGCCCCAGGAGACCGTGATGCCGGCGCCCCCGTGGCCGTAGTTGTGCACCAGGCGGGTGCCGCCCGGCAGCCGCTCGGCCTCCAGCCGCACGCGCGGTCGCGCCGGGCGCAGCCCCACGCGGTGTCCGAGCACCCTCGCCCGGCCGAGCCGGGGGAAGACGCGGGAACAGCGGCTGATGATGGCCTGCGCGGCGCACGGCGAGGGCGTGCGGTCCCACACGTGCTCGCGGGCGGTGCCGCCCAGCACCACGCCGTAGGGCTGGGGGAAGACGTAGACGGTGTCGCCCTTGTGGTCGTCGACGGCGGTGAACCACTCGTCGATCCCCGGGTTCTCGACCACGACCAGCTGGCCGCGCACGGGGTGGACCGAGGCGTCGGGGACGAGATCGCGGGCGCCCAGGCCCGTGCAGTTGACCACCGCCGCGGCCCCCTGGCCCGCCTCGGCCAGCGAGCGCACCGCGCGGACGGTGACGGTGCCGCCCGCCGCCGCCAGCCGCCGCTGCAGATAGGCGAGATGCGCGGTCATGTCGAGCAGCGGCAGGCGGCCGCGCACCCCGCGGTCGTAGCCGCGGGGCAGCTCCTCGTCCCGCGCCGCCCGCAGCCCCGGTACCCGCGCCGACCACGGCCCCAGCTCGGCGGGGCTGGTGCCCGCGTGCGTGCCGGCGGCCATGCGCACCCCCGTCTCGGGCTGCCCCGCCAGCCCGGCCATCACGGTCAGCGACCGCAACGCCCAGCGCCCGGCGGCCTCCTGAGGCTGTATCCGGTAGGGCCACCACAGCCCGCCGGCCATCGCCGACGTGGTCTCCGAGGAGGGCGAGCGCGTCAACACCTTGACGCCGCGCCCGCGTTCCGCCAGCACGACCGCGCTGGTCAGGCCGATGACCCCGGCGCCGACCACGATCACATCGCTTGCCATGGGGGTGACGGTACAGGCGAAATCGAGGGCGCCGGGCTGGAAGCCGCGCACAGGGGGGAATAGAGCGTTCATGGCAGTGGAGTACGCGTCCTTCGCCCTGGCACCGGCGCCCCGCGCCGAACCCGATCCGCCCGGCGGCGCCTGCCAAGTGCGCCAGGAGCTCCGGGACTTCGTCGTGGACGGCAGACCCCTGCTGTCGCGGCTGGCCGAGGCGGACGGCGTCTCGCCGCTCGCCTCCGACCTCGCCCCCTCGCCGTTCACCTCGCACGCGCGGGCGCTGCTGCTGGAGGACGGGGACGGCGATCCGCCGCTGGAGGGCGGGCGTTACGTGCTCTACGCCTGCCCCCAGTGCGCCCGGCTGGAGTGCGGGGTGGTCACCGCCGTCGTCGAGCGCGACGGCGAGGACTTCCTCTGGCGGGACTTCGCCTGGCAGACCGACGAGCCCATGGATGCCGCCCGCGACGGCTACCCGGGCATCGGGCCCTTCCGCTTCCGGGCCGGCGAGTACCGGGCCGCACTCGGCGAGCTGCTGGCCGCGGGCCCGCCGCCGGACGCCCGGCGGGTGCTGCTCGTCGGCCCGCGCGTCCCCCTGCTCGCCCGTGCCGCGGCCGGGCTGCGGGCGACCGGCATCGGCGCCGACATCACCCGCGACGCGGCGGGCGCTCACGCGGACGAGCTACGCACGTACGCGGCGGTGGCGTTCGACCGCACGGTGGGCGAGGAGGAGCGGGCGGCGGTCCGGGCGGCGTTCGCGGCGGCGGGCGGCACGGCCGCGTTCGTCGAGGCGCCGGCGCCGGTCGCCGCTGTGCTGGTCGCGCGGCTGGAGCAGGCGCTGCAGCACCCGCCCGGCGGTGAGCGGCGGCTGACCGGGCTGAGCGCGGTCCCCGGCGAGGCCCGGGTGGAGACGGCCACCGCGTGCCGGGTGCGGGTGACGGGCTACCGGGCGGGTCGGCTGCGCGGGACCCGGGTGCTCGAGCTGTTCGACGGGCGGCTCGAGCCGGGCTCGCACCGGGTGCCGCTGGGGCCGCGGGTGGCGTTCGTCGTGGCGCGCACCTACGGGCATGTGCTGGTCACGCGCGTGTGCGCATGAGCGGCGGCCGGCGGAGGGGCGGCGGGCGGGTGGAAAACCGGTTCGGACGGGCGTGGGGCACCGGCTAGAGTCGGTGGTCTCATGAGTGCCACCCTCGTCGCCAAGGATCTCGCCGCCGGGCACGGCGACCGCACCCTCTTCTCCGGGCTCGACCTCGTCGTCGCGCCCGGCGAGGTGATCGGTCTCGTCGGAGCCAACGGCGCGGGCAAGTCCACCCTGCTCCGGATGCTCGCCGGCCTCGCCACGCCCGAGGAGGGCACGCTGCGGCTCAGCCCGCCCACGGCGACCGTCGGCCACCTGCCGCAGGAGCCCGAGCGGCGCGAGGGCGAGACGGTGGGGGCCTTCCTCGCCCGCCGCACCGGCGTCGCCGCCGCGCAGACCGCCCTCGACGCCGCCACCCAGGCCCTGGTCGACGGCGCCCCGGGCGCCGACGACGCCTACGCCGTCGCCCTCGAGCGCTGGCTGGACCTCGGCGGCGCCGACCTCGACGAGCGCGCGGAGGAGGTCGTCGGCTCGCTCGGCCTGACCGTCGGCCTGGACCGGCCCATGACCGCCCTCTCCGGCGGCCAGGCCGCCCGCGCCGGCCTCGCCTCGCTGCTGCTCAGCCGCTACGACGTCTTCCTGCTGGACGAGCCGACCAACGACCTCGACCTGGACGGGCTGGCCCGCCTGGAGGAGTTCGTCACCGGGCTGCGCGCCGGAACGGTACTGGTCAGCCACGACCGCGAGTTCCTGGCCCGCACCGTGGACAAGGTCCTCGAGCTCGACCTCGCCCAGCAGCGGGTCAACCTCTACGGCGGCGGCTACGCCGCGTACCTGGAGGAGCGGGAGACCGCACGGCGGCACGCCCGCGAGGCGTACGAGGAGTACGCCGACACCCGCGCCTCCCTCGAGGCCCGCGCCCGCACCCAGCGCAACTGGATGGAGAAGGGCGTCAAGAACGCCCGTCGCAAGGCCACCGACAACGACAAGATCGGCCGCAAGTTCCGCACCGAGTCGACCGAGAAGCAGGCGGCCAAGGCCCGCCAGACCGAGCGCCTCATCGAGCGGCTGGACGTCGTCGAGGAGCCCCGCAAGGAGTGGGAGCTGCGCATGGAGATCGCCGCCGCGCCCCGCTCGGGCGCGGTCGTGGCGACCCTGCGCGGGGCGGTCGTGCGACGCGGCGCGTTCACGTTCGGCCCGGCCGACCTGCAGATCGACTGGGCGGACCGGGTCGCCGTCACCGGCGCCAACGGCTCCGGCAAGTCCACCCTGCTCGCCGCCCTGCTGGGCCGGCTGCCGCTGGCAGAGGGCAGCGCGTCGCTGGGGCCGGGCGTGGTCGTCGGCGAGGTGGACCAGGCGCGGGCGCTGTTCTTCGGCGGCGAGGCGCTGCTGGAGGCGTTCGGCGCGGCCGTTCCGGATCTGCCGCCGGCCGATGTGCGCACGCTGCTGGCCAAGTTCGGCCTCAAGGCGGCCCATGTGCTGCGCCCGGCCGTCACGCTCTCGCCCGGCGAGCGCACCCGGGCGGCGCTCGCGCTGCTGCAGGCGCGCGGGGTGAACCTGCTGGTGCTGGACGAGCCGACCAACCACCTCGACCTGCCGGCCATCGAGCAGCTGGAGTCGGCGCTGGCGTCGTACAACGGGACGCTGCTGCTGGTCACGCACGACCGCCGGATGCTCGAGTCGGTCTCGACGACGCGGCGCATCGAGGTGGCGGAGGGCCGGCTCACCGAGCGCTGAGCCCCCTCCGGAGCTACAGCAGCCCGCCCTCGGCCAGCAGCCGCCGCACCCGGACCACCGCCTCGTCGGGCAGGGGCCGTTGGGGTGCGGCGGTCGCGGCGCAGTCGATGACGCCGAGGGCGTGCAGCGCCGCCTTGAACCCGCCCAGGGCCGCGGCGGTGCCGCTCATCAGCGTGGTGTCCCCCGCGTCCACCAGGGCGAACAACCGTGTCAGCCGGTCCTGTTCGGCGGCCGCCTCGGCCCAGCGGCCCGCGCGGGCGTGCTCGTAGAGCCGTACGTAGCCGGCCGGGTCCACGTTGCCCAGCCCGGGGACGACGCCGTGGGCGCCCGCCAGCAGGGCGGCGTCGACCGTCAGCTCGGAGCCGGTCAGGACCGCGAACCCGTCCGCGAGCCCTTGCTCGCGCAGCGCGACGAGCAGGCGCCGCAGCCCGCCCAGGTCGCCGGTGCTGTCCTTGAGGCCGGCGAGGGTACCGTCCCGGGCGAGCTCGAGCAGGGTCGGCGCCGCGATCCTGCTGTGCACGGTGGCGGGGTTGTCGTAGGCGAGCACCGGCAGCCCGGCACCGGCGCGGACGCGCCGGAAGTGGTCGGCGACCTCGGCCGGGTGCGTGCCGGTGCAGAAGGGCGCGGTGACCACGAGCGCGTCGGCGCCCATCGCGGCGGCCGCGCGGGCGTGGTCCAGGACGCGGGGCGCGGTCATGTCGATGACCCCGGCCAGGACCGGCACCCGGCCGTCGACGGCCTCCA
Organism: Streptomyces sp. NPDC053048; assembly: GCF_044547045.1. Taxonomy (NCBI): domain Bacteria; kingdom Bacillati; phylum Actinomycetota; class Actinomycetes; order Kitasatosporales; family Streptomycetaceae; genus Streptomyces; species Streptomyces sp. NPDC053048. The sequence goes on along the minus strand of NZ_JBITZS010000003.1, from coordinate 566,172 downwards.
GGGCGGCCGCCAGGGCGGCGCACCGCTGTGCGTTGTTCAGGTAGGCGCTCTCCCCGCTGGTGCCGAGGACGAAGACGGCGTGCGCCCCGGCCGCCAGGACGTGCTCGACGAGGGAGGCCAGCGAGCGGGTGTCGACCTCACCGTCGGCGGTGAGGGGCGTGCAGAGCGGGGGGACGACGCCGGACAGCGGTACGGGCAACGGCATCACAGTCGCCGAATCTGGCGTACGCCCGGGGAGGTGTCAAGGGCGCGTGCTGCTCGCCAGCGCCCGCCGGCACAGCCCGTCCGCCGCCCGTGTGGTCTCCGGCAGCCGGAAGCGCGGGGCCAGCCGCAGCGTGTGCTCGCACGCCTGGTCGAGGCCGGTCCGGTGGCCGACGGAGACGAACACCGGCTTGACGCCCTCCTGGGTGCGCAGCGCGCGGCCCACCTCCTCCTCGCCGTCCAGCAGGGGCGAGGTGTCGCCGCGGTGCGGGCCGGGCGCCTCGTAGCAGAAGGTGAAGGGGTTCTTGGCGACACCGATGGTGGGCAGTCCGGTGAGCACCCCGAGGTGGCTGGCCAGGCCGAAGCGGCGGGGGTGGGCGAGCCCGTAGCCGTCGCAGACGACGAGGTCCGGGGTGACGGCCAGCCGCTCCAGAGCGGCGAGGACGGTGGGTATCTCGCGGAACGCCAGCAGGCCGGGGACGTAGGGGAAGGCGACCCGGCCGACAGCCGTCGCCTCGGCGACGACCTCGAGCGTCGTGGTGTCGAGGGCGACGGCGGCCGCGGCGACGACGTCGCGCTCGTCGTCGTAGGCGACGTCCACGCCGACGGCCACCAGGGGCGTGCCCGGGGCGGGGCCGGGCTCGTCCAGGACCACCCGGCCCCGCAACTCGTTCTGGACGGCGGTCGCTTCCGCCTCGGTGGCGGGCCAGTCGGGCGGCGGGGTGTGCGGTGCGTCGGTCATGGTGGCGCCCAGGCTACGGGACACGCCCGCCGCGCCCGTGGCCGGGCGCCGCCGGGCGCGGGGACGGCGGCGTAGCCTGTCGATCATGTTTGTACTGGAGCTGACCTACATCGCCCCCATCGAGCGCATCGACGCGGCCCTGGCCGAGCATGTGGCCTGGCTGGACGCGCACTACGCGTCCGGTGTCTTCATCGCCTCCGGCCGCAAGGTGCCGCGGGACGGCGGGATCATCCTGGCCCTCGGCGACGACCGGAAGAAGATCGAGGAGATCGCGCAGAGCGACCCGTTCACGGTGGCGGGGGTGTGCGAGTACACGATCACGGAGTTCGTCCCGACCAAGACCTCCGCGGCGATGGAGCCCTACCGCCAGGAGCTGCCGTCCTGAGCGTGCGGTGAGCCCGGCCCCGTGGCGAGGCGGGCGACGCGTCCCTTCTCCCCGGCCGCCCAGCAGGCTCCGGGGGCGCAGTCGACGGTGTCGTAGGAGCCGGTGTCGAAGCGGTGCCAGTGGCGGCCGCCGTCCGTGCTGACGTCGCTGCCGGTGGGGCCGACGGCCAGGGCGGTGGTGCGGCTGTGCGGCAGCCAGGCGACGCCGGAGCGGTAGGCGGCCGGCGGCCGGGCAGCCTCCGTCCAGTGGGCGCCGCTGTCACCGGTGACGGCCGCCGCGTGCGGGGACGGCGCTCCGGCGCGGTAGTTGCCGCCGACGGCCAGCCCGTGCGCGCGGTCGCGGAAGGCGAGGGCGAACACGCCGCGCGCCGGGTCGCCCGCGGGTACGGGGGTGCCGGTGGCGGTCCAGGTGCGGCCGCGGTCGGCGGAGTGCAGCACGCGGGAGGTGGTGGCGCCGCCGGTGGCGATCCAGGCGTCGCGGGGGCCCGCGCTGACCAGGCACTGGCCACTGGCGGCGAAGGCGGCCTCGCCGGGCAGGGCGGCGGGCATACCGGCGGCGGGCAGGACCCGCCAGCTGCGGCCGCCGTCGCCGGTGGCCAGGACGCGGAACCTGCCGTCGACGGGGTCGCCGAGCGCGATGCCGTGGCGCCGGTCGAAGAAGGTGACGCAGTCGTAGAAGGCCTTGGGGTCGGTGTTGCGGAAGGTCTCGGTCCAGGTGGTGCCGCCGTCGTCCGTGCGCAGGATCCTCGAGGCCTCGCCCTCGCCGATGGCCAGGACGACCGCGTGGCGTGCGTCGAACGCCTCGACGTCGCGGAACTCCAGCCCGGCGGCGCCCGGGGGCGAGACGTCGCGCCAGGTGCGGCCGCCGTCCCGGGTGAGCAGGACGGTTCCCTTGGTGCCGGCCAGCCATGCCGTGGTGCGGCCGACCGCCGCGAGGCCCCGGAAGCGGGCGTCGGTGCCGCTGTCCCCGGCCTCCCAGGAGAGGCGGGGCGGGCGGGGTGGCGCGGCGTGCGCCTGCGGTGCCGTCCCGGCCAGGGCGAGGGCGGCCCCGCAGGCCCCCGCCAGCAGCGTTCGTAACGTCTTTCCCATCCGCTTCATGAGGGGGGAAGCTAGCGGAGGCCCGGACGGGCGTCCACGGAGGTACGGGCGGTGCTGCCGGTGCGGCAGCGGGCGGGGGCGACGCGTGATTCCGCCCATCCTCCGGACATTCCTTCAAGTTCATTGACGTAGAAGGCAAATGTCTTCTTTTAAAAGGGCAGTGATACAGCTCACGCTCGAATCATGTGCACTACGACGATCGTTCACTCGTCTCACCAGTCGAGGAAGTCGTAGCGGCACGGAAGAGCACCACCCGGAAAACAACCGCAAGGGAGCTGGCGTTGTCCACTGTCATCGAACAGGCTGTCCAGGCACGGATCATCACGTCGGCCCCGCCCTCGCGGACGGTTCCCGCGCGTCTGCTGTACGAGCGCTCCGACCCCTTCGCCGTGCGGGTCGCCTTCCCCCCGGTGGCCTCGCTCGACGGCGCGGAGGTCGAGTGGGCCTTCGCCCGGCAGCTGCTGGCGCGGGGCCTGCTGCGCTCGGCGGGCGGCGGCGACGTACGGGTGTGGCCGTGCGGCCCGCACCGCACGGTCCTGGAGTTCCACGCGCCGGAGGGGGTGGCCATGGTGCAGATCGACACCCCGGAGCTGCGCTCCTTCCTGGCGCGTACGTACACGCTGGTGCCGGTGGGCGGCGAGGGCGGTCACCTCGACGTGGAGGGCGACCTGGCGGCGCTCCTGCGTCAGGCCTGAGGGGGGAGGGGGCCGGCCCGTCGGACACGCCCCGTCTCCGGCGGCCGGCCCCGCGCCTCCCCGCTCACCAGAGCGCCTCGTCCCCCGCCCGCTCGGCGCGCACCCGGGAGGCGACGATCTCCGTCTCGGCGGCGTCGCGCCCTGCCCAGCGGGCGTGTTCGACGGTCTTGCCGGGTTCGAGCTCCTTGTAGACCTCGAAGAAGTGCTGGATCTCCAGCCGGTCGAACTCCGGCAGGTGTCTGAGGTCCCTGAGGTGCTCGTGGCGGGGGTCGCCGGTGGGCACGCACAACACCTTGTCGTCCTTGCCCCGTTCGTCGCGCATCCGGAAGAGCCCGATCGCGCGGCACCGGATGACGATGCCGGGGAAGGTGGGATCGCCGGCCAGCACGAGGGCGTCCAGCGGCTCCCCGTCGGCGCCGAGGGTGCCGTCGATGTAGCCGTAGTCGGCCGGGTAGCGGGTCGAGGTGAACAGCATCCGGTCCAGCCGGATGCGCCCGGTCTCGTGGTCCATCTCGTATTTGTTGCGGCTGCCTTGCGGGATCTCCACGACGACGTCGAAGTCCATGGGGGCTCCTCCGGAAAGAGGCGGCGGATCACCATGGTGGGGCCTGGCGCCCCGCGCGCGCCATGGCGCGTCGGCGGGAGCCCGGTCCCCCGTGCGCCCCGTCCCTCACTCCGCTGTGGGCCCCGAAGGGGTGGAAACCAGACACCGGCCGTCCGGCCCCGTCCGGGGCGGCGGCGGGCCGCCCGCGGCGCACGTCCCGCCGCGGGCCCCGGCATCCGGCGCGACCCGCGCCGCCGCCGGGCTCTCACGCGCCGGTCGCGCACCGCCGTGGAGTGTCAGTGTCACCACCCCGGCCGCGGCCACCAGCCCGGCCAGGCCCGCGAGCAGCCCGCCGGCGGGCCCGAAGCGGAAGGCCTCGCCGAGCGCGAGGACGCCGACGGCCGCGGCCACCACGGGGTTGACGACGGTCACCGTGGCCAGTGGTGCGGCCAGGCCCGCGCCCCGGTAGGAGGCCTGCGACAGCAGCAGGCCGGCCGCGGCGAGCAGGGCCGTCACGCCCAGGTCCGGCAGCACGGCCGTCACGCCTCGGTGCGACGTCCAGTCCTCGGTGACGGCCTTGGTGAAGACCGAGGCCATGCCGAAGGCCGCGCCCGCGGCGGTGGCCAGCACCACGCCCCGCACGACCGGCCGGCGCATCCGGCGCGCCACGAGCGCCACCACCACGACGAAGCCCAGCACCGCGGCCGCCAGCAGCGGCCGCCGCTCGGCGGCGAGGGACTCGGCGCGCGGCGGCCCGGTCAGGCTCAGCAGTGCGGCCAGGCCGGCCGTGGCCAGCAGCGCGCCGCGCCGGCCGGCCGGCCCCACGGGGCGGTGGGCGAACAGCGCGGCCATCGGCAGCGCGAAGACGATCGTCAGGGCGCCCAGCGGCTGCACCAGGCTCAGCGGGCCGAAGGCCAGCGCCAGTACGTGCAGCCCGGCGCCCAGGGCGGTGAGGGCCACCGCCCCCCACCAGCCCGCGCGGCGCAGGGGCGCGTAGGTGAGGCCGGGTCCGCTCGTGGCGGCGACGCGCTCCTGCGCGATCGCCGCTCCCGCGTAGCAGACCGCGGACACCAGGCACAGTACGACTGCCGTAGCGAACGCGCTCACGGCCCTCCCTCGCAGCCCGGACGGGGCCGGCGGCCCGTCGTCTCCCCGATCTGCGTCCCCTGGTGATCCATACCCTCCACGATGCCTCCGGCGGGCGGCGCGGGCGTCGTACTTGAGTACGGGCTTTTCCCTACTCCTCAGGGAGTACGCCAGGGTGGCGGCTGAGCGGCAGGGCGCACCATGAGACGGACGTCAAGCATCACCGGCATTATCCGGCGCATTACCGGCTGGGATATCCGAATGATCCTGGCGCGCATTTTTGCGTATGCCGTCTAAACCTTTGTCGACGCTCCCGAAAAAGCCGCCGACAGAATGCCGGTGACCTGAATTACCATTGCCGCAAGCCCGAACATATGAAAACTCTATGAGGGCTTGAACAGGCATCAGGGCAGGTCACGGGGGGAAACCGATGGATGCCGCACCGCAGGATTGGCATGCTCACACATTCGAAAACATCGAACAGGCCGGGCGTCGCGTCACCGTCATAGGGGCCGGGATATCCGGCCTCGTCACAGCGTACGAGCTGGAACGGCTCGGCTGCCGGGTCGAGGTACTGGAAGGCAACAACCGCATCGGCGGGCGCATCCACACCCACCGGTTCGGCGACGGCCCCGGCGCACCGTCCGTGGAACTCGGCGCCATGCGCATTCCGGCCCACCACCACAACACGCTGGAATACGTCCGCCGGATGGGACTGGAGGGCGAACTCCGCGCGTTCACCACGCTCCTGTCCGAGGAGAACGCCTACCTGCGGACCGGCGACGGCTTCCTGCGCATCCGGGACGCGGCCCGCCCGCTGCGCGAGAACTTCCGGCGGGAGCTGGAGCGGGACCGCCCCGGGCGGGCCGACGACGGCACGGTCGTCTTCGGCGCCTGGCTCACGGCCATCGTCGACGCCATCGCCCCGCCCGACCTGCGCGAGGCACTGCGCGCGGACCTGCGCGGCCGGCTGCTGGAGCTGGTCGCCCGCGTCGAGATGGGCCCGCACCTGCGCGGGGCGGACGGCGACCGGGTCGACCTGCACTCGCTGTTCGCCGCGCACCCGGGCATCCGGGCCGGCTGCAGCGCCCGGCTCAACAGCTTCCTCGACGACATCCTCGCCGAGACCAGCCCCGACCTGCTGCGCCTGCGGGGCGGGATGGACCGGCTCACCCACGCCCTGGCCGCCCGGCTGCGCGACCCCGTGGCCCTCGGCCACCGGGTCACCGGCATCGACGTGCGCGACGAGCACGTCCTGGTCACCGTCCGCGCGGGCGGCCGCACGCTGGTCAGGCGCGCGGACCTGGTCGTGTGCACCGCCCCCTTCCCCGCCGTGCGCCGGATGCGGCTGCGCGGCCTGGACGCCGACAAGCTGAGCGTCCTGCGGGAGGTGGAGTACTGCCCCGCCACCAAGGTGGCCGTCCACTGCCGCGAGCCGTTCTGGCGGGAGGGCGGCATCCGGGGCGGGGCCTCGTTCACCGGCGGGCGCGTCCGCCAGACGTACTATCCGGTGCCCGACGGCGATCCGGGGCGCGGGGCCGCCCTCCTGGCCAGCTACACGATCGGTGACGAGGCCGCCCGGCTCGGCCGGATGTCCGTCCGCCGCCGCCACCGTCTCGTCCTGGACGAACTCAGCGTCATGCACCCGGAGTTGATGACTCCGGGCATGGTGCTGGACATGACGAGCGTCGCCTGGGGCAATGTTCCCTGGAGCGGCGGCGGTTGTGCCTACCGCTGGGGCAAGAGCGCGGCGGTGTGCGAGGAGGAACTGCGCCGCGCCTTCCGTCCCGTGGGCCGGCTGTTCTTCGCGGGCGAGCACTGCTCGGCGGCGTCCGCGTGGATCGAGGGAGGGATCGAGTCCGCCCTGCGGGCCGTCGAAGCGGTCGAGCGCTACGAGCCGGTCCACCGCCCGGCGGCCGCCGCCGACCGCCACGACCCCGCGGGAGCCCTGTGATGAGCGTGTTCGATCTGCCGAGGCTGCACTTCGCCGGCGTCGCCACGGCCAAGCCGCCGACCGGCCCGCGAGGCGGGCTGGTCGACCTGGCCACGGGCCGGGCGCTGACCGACGACGGCCCCTTCCCCGCCGAGCGGCCCGCCACCGAGTACCACGACTGGCTGCAGCGACGCGGGCCGCACTTCGACGCCTCCGGACGGGCCCGCCCGGACGGGGAGTTCAGCGCCGCCAAGGGCTGGAACTTCGACGGCAACGGGCACTTCTGGATCACCGCCGAGGTGGTGTCGGTGGAGGGGCCGCGCAGCCGGCCCGACGCCCCGCCCGACACCGCCGACCCGGTGGTCGGCCGCGCCGTGGACTTCTGGGGCCACTACAACGAGTACCTGCGCACCACCGTCAACCGCGCCCGCGTCTTCGACCTCGACCCGGCCTCGGCGTGGACCACGGCCCTGATGATCGGCCAGTTCGGCTTCGGGCGGCTGGGGCGCTCGCACGACGACGGCTATATGCTCACCGGCGCCGTCCACGGCCTCCAGCCGCCGCGCTGGGTGGACTTCGGCCGCGTCCTGGACGTCGGCGAGCACGCCCTGGCCCGGCAGCTGGGCTACTGCGCCGTCCACCAGTTCGTCGTCACCCCGCCGGGCGGCCCGGCGGGACCAGGGCGTGTCCGGTGGGTCGGCACGGGCCCTGCGACGCCTGGCACGGCACCTCGCCGCGTTGTCGCATCACCCGAGTACGCCCAGTACGCGGGTGATGCTCCGCCTTGCGATCCTCCCCCAGCTACCGCTGGGAGGTGCCCCCAGCACCAGACGCCGCAGGACCCGCACCGACCCACCGGACACGCCCTGGGCTGGCTGCCCGACAGCAACCTGTCGCCGGCCGTCGGCGCGCTGCGCGAGGCCGTGGAGGGCGGCGCCGACGGGCTGGTCGTCCGGTTCGCGCTGGACAATATGGCCTCGCCGCCCGCCCCCAATGCCCCCGGCCAGTGGCGGGTGCGCGGCACCATCGCGCCGTGGCACGCCGGGGAGCTGCGCAGCTACCCGGCCGGCAGGCTGCTCGTCCCGGCCTCGGGGGCGGACGGCACGCTGCACCACATGACGGTGGAGGTGGCCCGGGACCGGGCCTGCTTCGACATGATCTCCGCCGTGCCGGTCACCTCCCGGGCCCGCGAGGCGGGCCCGGGGCCGCTGCACCGGCTCGGGCCGCCGCTGGACGCCGGCGACCTGGAGCTGCGGACGGCCCGCTCCGGCAGGCTGATCGCGCGGGTGCCGGCGGGAACGTACCCCTCCGACGCCACGTCGGGCATCGTGACGGTGGCCGCCGAGCCGGGCTGGGAGGCCGCGGCGGACGAGGCGCTGTGCCTGACGGGCACCCCACCCGGCGCCCAGGGGCGGGTGGCGCTGCTGACCGAGCGCGAGACGCACGTCCAGACCGACGACGCCCTGCTCGTGCTGCACCACCGCGACCGCGCGGGGGACCGCGACCACGCGGTGGGCGTGCCGCTGCGCTCGTTCGTGCGCGGCCGCCCGGCGGGCGTCGAAGGCATCCACGTCCGGCAGTACTTCAACCCGCGCGCCCTGCCCGCCGACCCGGTCGCCGGGGCCGCCCCGGCCCGCTGCGGCGACGCGGTCGTCCTCGGGATGCGCGACGAGGGCCCGTACGCGGCGGACTGCGTGGTGGCGACCGACGAGCACGGGCGGGGCCTGCTGACCCTGCGCGGCGAACGGGCGGGCACCTGCCGCGTGCTGCTCGCCACCGACCCGGCGGACCTACCGCCGGTGGACCCCGCCGCGCCGGGCTCGGCCCGCGCGGCGTACGACGACGAGGACGCGCTCGGCTTCTGGGCGGGCGCGGGCTGGCTGGCCGTGCGCGTGCTGCCCGACGACTGGCACCTGGACCGGGTGCCCCGCTCCGACGTCGACTTCGCGCTGCTGCACCGGGAGGTCTTCGCCTTCTACGAGCACGTCTCCTCCTTCATGCGCTCGGAGGTCTTCAGCCTCGCCGACCGCTGCAAGGTGGAGACGTACGCGGAGCTGGTGTGGCAGATGTGCGATCCGCGCAACAAGGAGAAGACGTACTACATGCCGCCCACGCGCGACCTGACCGACCCCAAGGCGCGCCTGCTGCTGGCGTACCTGCGCAACCAGCAGGCGCGCTCGCGCCCGCCGGTCACCGCCCCGGCCGTGCTCGGCGGGGAGCCGGCGATCACGACCCGGGGCGAGCTGTACCGGGTGCTGCAGCAGGCGGCGGCGCTGGAGCTGGCGGTGATGCTGCAGTACCTGTACGCGGCCTTCTCCGTGCCGACGCACGGCGCGGGCCGGGAGTACGTGCGCCGGGGGCAGTGGACGGCGGAGCAGCTGGAGATCGCGTGCGGCCACGGCGGGGCGACCCTCGACGACGGGATCCGGGGCGTCCTGCTGAACGTGGCGCGCGAGGAGATGATCCACTTCCTGCTGGTCAACAACATCATCACGGCGATGGGCGAGCCGTTCCACATCCCGCTGATCGACTTCGCCACGATCGGCGAGGAGTTGCCGGTGCCGCTGGACTTCGCGCTGGAGGGGCTGAGCACCGGCAGCGTGCAGCGGTACGTGGCCATCGAGCAGCCGGCCGGCCTGGTCCCGGAGGTGCGGCGGGAGGGCGGCGGCCCGCGCGGCGCCGCCGTGCGGCCGCTCGGCTTCACCTGGGGCTCGGTGAGCGAGCTGTACGCGGGCATCCGGGAGGGGCTGCGCAGGGTGCCGGACGTGTTCCTGGTGGAGAAGGGGCGCGGCGGCGGCGAGCACCACCTGTTCATGCGGGAGTCGGTCAACACCGCGCACCCCGACTACCAGTTGGAGGTCGACGACCTCTCGAGCGCCCTGTTCGCCGTGGACTTCATCACCGAGCAGGGCGAGGGCGGCGTGCTGGGCGGCGCCGCCCCCTCGGACTCCTCGCACTTCCACAGCTTCCTGCGGATCGGCGAGGTGCTGGCCGGCGAGCGGGTGCCGGGCCCGTACGGGCGGCTGGTGCCGTGGAGCCCGGCCTATCCGGTGCTGCGCAACCCGACCCTGGGGGCGGGCGGCGGGGCGAAGGACGCGATCACCGATCCGGAAGCGCGGGCGGTGGGGCGGCTGTTCAACCGCTCGTACCACCTGATGCTGCAGCTGATGGCGCAGCACTTCGGCGAGAGCCCGGACGGGAGCCTGCGCCGCTCGCGGCTGATGAACGCCTCGATCGACGTGATGACCGGCATGATGCGCCCGCTGGCGGAGCTGCTGGTGACGATGGAGTCGGGGCGGCGCGGCCGGACGGCGGGCCCCACCTTCGAGCTGGACGCCCCGCCCGCCTTCACGCCCCGCCCCGATGTGGCGCGGCGCTCGCTGGCCCTGCGCTTCGACCATCTGTCGGCGGCGGCGCGCAAGTGCGAGCCGGTGCCCGGTCAGGTCGCCGAGATGATGGCCTTCTACGCCGACTTCTTCCGCCGGGCCGAGTGAGGAGAGGGCATGAGGAACTACGAGACCGACGTGCTGGTCGTGGGAGCGGGCCCGGTCGGCATGGCGCTCGCTCTCGATCTGCGCTACCGGGGCGTCGACTTCATGATGGTGGAGGCCTCGGACGGGAGCGTTCCGCATCCGAAGGTGGGCACGGTGGGACCGCGGTCGATGGAGCTGTTCCGGCGCTGGGGCGTCGCGGGCGAGATCCGCTCGGCGGGCTGGCCGGCGGACCATCCGCTGGACATCGCCTGGGTGACCGCGCTGGGCGGCCACGAGATCCACCGCCTGGACTTCGGCACGGCCGCCACCCGCCCCGAGCTCCCCTACACGCCCGAGCCCGAGCAGGTGTGCCCCCAGCACTGGCTGTCGCCGCTGCTGGCGCGACGGGTGGGGGTCCACCCGGACGGCCCGCTGCGGCGCCGCTGCCGCGCGGAGGGCGCGCGGCAGGACGCCGAGGGGGTGACCGTGACGGTGACCGACCTGGGCGACGGGACGCGGCTGACGGTCCGGGCGCGCTACGTGGTGGCCTGCGACGGCGCGTCCTCGCCGCTGCGCAAGGCCGCCCGCATCGCGGCTCCGGCCCGGCACGCCACCCAGGTCTACCGCAACATCCTCTTCCGGGCGCCGGGCCTGCGCGAACTGCTGGGCGACCGGGGCGCCCTGGTCCACTTCCTGACGCAGCCCGGTGCGCTGCGCTTCCCGCTGCGCTCGATGGACGGCCGGGAGCTGTACCGGCTCACTGCGGGCGGCAGCCAGGTCCTGGACGGGGAGGCGCTGGACCTGGTCCGTTCGGCGATCGCCTTCGACATCCCGCTGACGATCGTCTCCGAGAACGTCTGGTACCTCACCCACCGCGTCGCCGAGACCTACCGCGACGGGCGCCTGCTGCTCGCGGGCGACGCCGCCCACACCCTGTCGCCCTCCGGGGGCTTCGGCATGAACACCGGCATCGTCGACGCCGCCGACCTCGGCTGGAAGCTGGCGGGCGAACTGGCGGGCTGGGCGGGCCCGGGGCTGCTCGACGCGTACGACACCGAGCGCCGCCCGGTGGCCATGCGCAGCCTGGAGGAGGCCAACGCCAACCTGGTGCGGACCGTGCGCCGCGAGCTGCCCGAGGAGATCACGCAGGACACGCCGCAGGGCGCACGGGCCCGCGCGGAACTGTCGGCGGCACTGGAACGCAGCCCGGTACGGCGCGAGTTCGCGGCGCCGGACGTGCACTTCGGCTACCGGTACGACTCGCCGCTGATCGCCGGCGGCGCCGGGCAGGCCGGCGACTGGCGGGACTCGGCCCTGCCCGGCGGCCGCGCGCCGCACGCGTGGCTGGCTCCGGGGCGCTCCACGCTCGACCTGTTCGGGCCCGGCTTCCACCTGCTGTGCGGCACGCAGGCGGAGGAGGCCGGGCTGAAGGAGTTCGAGGCCGCCTTCGCCCGGCGGGGGGTGCCGCTGGAGACCACGCACTGGGACGAACAGCGGGCTCCGGAGCACTGTCGCGGTCTGTGCGTCCTGGTGCGCCCGGACGGCCACGTCGCCTGGCGGGGCACCGCGCCTCCGGCCGACCCCGGGGAACTGGCGGACACCGTCCGGGGCGCGCGATGAGCGCCCCGGGCCTGCCCCCGTTCCGCACGGCGGACGTCCACGTCCCCGACCCGTACCCGCTCTACCGGCGCTACCGGGAACAGGACCCGGTGCACCGCGCGGCCGACGGGTGGGTGCTCTTCCGCCACGACGACGTGGCGCGGGTGCTGACCAGCCGGGCCTACGGGCGCGGCGGGCTGCCCGCCCGGCTGCCCGAGCAGTGCCCGCACCTGCGGCGCACGACCGCCAACTGGATGGTCTTCATGGACCCGCCGCAGCACACGCGCGTGCGCGCGCTGGTGGCCAAGAGCTTCACTCCGCGCATCGTGGAGGGCCTGCGGCCGCGCATCCGGCAGCTGGCGTCCGGCCTGGTCGCGGAGCTGCGCACGACGCCGACGGCCGATCTGGTGGACCGCTTCGCCGCCCCCTTCCCCATCCTCGTCATCAGCGAACTGCTGGGCGTGCGCGGCCAGGACCGGCCCTGGTTCCGCGAGCGGGCGGTGGACCTGCAGCAGGCCACCAGCTCGCGCGTGGCGCGCCGGGCCGACGCCTTCGCGGTGGCGGACGCGGCGGCGCGCGAGCTCGACGCGTACTTCCGGGCCGAACTGGCGCGCCGCCGGGCGGGGCAGAGCCGCTACGACGCGGATCTGATCGGGGCGATGCTCCGGGCGGAGGAGCAACTGCCGCTGGGCGACGACGCCTTGGTGGGCACCTGCATCCATCTCCTGACGGCGGGCCACGAGACGACCACCAACCTGGTGGCCAAGGGCCTGCTCGCGCTGCTCGCCCACCCCGCCCGGCTCGCCGAGCTGCGCGCCCGGCCGGAGCTGATGCCGGGCGCGGTGGAGGAGCTGGTGCGCTACGACTCACCGGTGCAGATGATCAGCCGGTGGGCGTACGAGGACGACGTGATCGGCGGACGGGCGATCGCCAAGGGCGACCGGACGACGTTGGTGCTGGGGTCGGCCAACCGCGATCCCGCGCACTTCGCCTTCCCCGACCGCCTCGACATCCACCGCGACGCCCGCCGCCACTCCGGCTTCGGCATGGGGGTGCACTACTGCGTGGGGGCCCCGCTGGCCCGCGCGGAGGCGGAGATCGGTCTCCTGGAGCTGCTGCGCGGCCTGCCCCGGCTCGCCCTGTCGGACGAGCCGGTGCGCTATGCCGACGACCTGGTCTTCCACGGGCCGTCACGGATGGTGGTGCGCACGGCCTGACCCGGGGCCCCGGGCGCGGGGGTCAGGCCTCGGGGATCAGGCCTTGGGCACGAACCACTTCCCCAGGTACTCCTCCAGCGCCCGGTGGTCGGTCACCCGGGCGCGCAGCCCGATGTGCCCGTCCGGCCGCACCAGCACCATCACGCCCCCGGGCAGCGACCTGCCCTCGCGCTGCCCGGCCCGCAGCACGGACACCTCGGCGGGGAAGGAGTAGCGGCCGACCAGCCGGCTCAGCCGGCCGACCTCCCGGTCGTTGCCCGCCGCCCGGCCGGGGACGACCAGCAGCGTCCACCGGTCGTACGACAGCAGCCCGTGCAGGCCCCGGCGGCGCCCGCCGCAGTCGGTGACCGGCAGGTCGGGCAGCCGGTCACCCGCCCGCAGCGGACCGCGCCCGGCCCGGTCGGTGGACAGCTCGCTGGCGCGATGGTGCCGGAGGAGCTCGCTGAGCAGCGCCCGCCCCCGCCGGTTGAACCGCTCGCTGCCCAGCAGCACCGGCCCCACCAGGCGCATGGCGGTCAGCGTGAGCGGGGCGGGCGGCAGCTCGAGCAGATTGCGCCGCATCTGGCGCATGATCTCGTGTGCGGTGCGGCGCTGTTCGGTGGAGTAGGTGTCGAGCAGCGCGTCGACGGCCCACCCGTGGTGCACGGACGCCAGCTTCCAGGCGAGGTTGTGCGCGCCCCGGAACCCGGTGTTCAGTCCGCGTCCCCCGACCGGCGCCCACATGTGGGCGCTGTCGCCCGCGAGCATGACCGGCCCCTCGCGCAGCGAGGCGGCGACGCGGTCGTGGAAGCGGGCGCGGTTGAGCCACTGCGGCTCCGTCGGCGTCAGGCGGGTGTCCGCGTCGTGCGCGGCCCTGGCCACCAGTTCCCGCATCTCCTCGGCGGACGGCGGCTCCACGCGCGCGGGGTCGGGGTCCTGGCAGAAGCTGAAGAACCGGTAGCCACCGCCCGGCCGGGGCGAGGCGATGAGGCAGACGCGGCGCTCGAGGAAGAAGTAGGTGACGTCGGGCGTGACGGGGTACTTCCACTCGGGCAGGGCGTTGATCTGCAGGGCCTGCAGGTCGGCGCGGCGCTCGCCCTCGAAGGCGATGTCCAGCGTCTTGCGCACCAGGCTGTGGGCGCCCTCGCAGCCCACGACCCAGCGGCAGGCGATCGTCCGCAGCCGGCCGTCGGGTCCCCGGACGTCCACCTCGGCGCCGCCGCTGCCCGGCCGCACGGCCACCGCCTCGGTCTCCCAGGTGACGTCGGTGCCCAGTTCGCCGAGCCGTTCGGCCAGCAGGCTCTCCATGGCGATCTGTTCGATGCCCAGCGGCCGCGGGAACGGCGTGTGCGGCATGGTGTTGTCGTGCCCGCCGATGCGGCGCCCCCGCACGTACATCTCGGCCCCGCGCAGGGGCAGCCCGTGTTCGACGAAGCGCTCCCCGCACCCGAAGTCGCGCAGGATCTCCAGTGCCCGCTGCCAGATGACGCTGGCCCGCACCTCGCGCTGGGTGCTGGGCTTCCTGTCCACGACGGCCACGTCCAGCCCGTACTGGCGCAGCGCGACGGCGAGCGCGAGCCCGGTGGGGCCGCCTCCGATGACCAGGACGTCCCGGCCGATGTCGTCGCTCATGATGTCCCCCCGGTTTCCCCCTCGTCCCCATGTTTATGGTCCGGGATGAAGAGGCGGGGGTTCAATAGGCGGCTATTCTCCGATATTAGCTATTTCGTACGAACCACCTGCGCATGTACGCCTCCAGCACCTCGACGCGGTCGGTACTGAGCCCCGTGTGGCGGTCGGGACGTACGAGCACCAGCGCCGGGCCGGGCAGCCGCCGCTCCATCCCGGGGTCCAGCCGCGGCCGGAAGATCTCCACCGGCATGGCGCAGCCGTGCACCGCGGCCCGCAGGCGGTCGTCGTCGAGCCGGGCGCCGGGGGCCACGAGCAGCGTCCAGCGCCCGTACGCCAGCAGGTCGTGCAGCCGGCGCCGCCGCCCCGCCACCGTGACCGGCGGATCCGCCAGCCGGTCCCCCGCCCCGCCCTGCGACAGGGCGCTCTCGCGGTGCCCCATGGCCAGGTCGCTGAGGGTGGTGCGGATGCGCTCCGCGAAGCGCTCACTGCCCATCAGCCGGGGCCCGGCGAGCCGGATGCCCAGCAGCGTCAGGGGATCCGGCGGCAGCTCGAGGAGGTTGTGGCGCATCTCCCGCATCACCTTCTGCGCCGTGAGCCGCTGTTCGGTGCCGTAGGTGTCCAGCAGCGCGTCGACGGCCCAGCCGCGGTGCACGGACGCCAGCTTCCAGGCGAGGTTGTGCGCACCGCGCAGCCCGGTGTTGAGGCCGTGCCCGCCGATGGGCGCCCACAGGTGCGCGCTGTCCCCCGCGAGCAGCGCGCGGCCCGAGCGCAGCGTCCGGGCGAGGCGGTCCTGGAAGCGGGCCCGGTTGGCCCACGGCGGATCGGTGGGCGTCAGCCGCACCCCGGGGTCGTGGGCGGTGCGGGCCACCAGTTCCCGCATCTCCTCCAGGCCGGGCGGCCGCTGGAGCTCCGGCTCGGGGTCGGTGCGGAAGCAGAAGAACCGGTAGCCGCCGCCCGGCCGGGGCGAGACGCCCAGCGAGGCCCCGCGCTCGAGGAAGAAGTAGCTGCGGTCACGGTGGTAGGGGTGCTTCCAGTCGGCCTCGGCGTTGAGCTGCACGCACTGCAGGTTCGGCCGCCGCTCCCCCTCGAAGGGGATGCCGAGCTGCCGGCGCACCAGGCTGTGCGACCCCTCGCAGCCGACGACCCAGCCGCAGCGCACGGTCGCCGTACCGCCGTCCGGCAGCCGCAGGTCGACCTCGGCCCCGTCGTCGCGCGTGCGCACCGCCAGCGCCTCGGTGGACCAGCGCACCACGCCCCCCACGGCCGCCAGCCGCTCCCCCAGCAGCCTCTCCACGGCGTCCTGCTCGATCGACAGGGGGTAGGGGAACGCCGTCCCGCCGCACCCGAACCGCATGGCGCCGACCCGCCGGCCCTCGGCGAAGACCTCCACCCGCCGCAGCGGCACCCCCTCGGCCAGCATCTCCTCGGCGCAGCCCAGGTCCCCCAGCACCTCCAGGGCCCGCTGCCACACGATCCCCGCCCGCGCCTCCCGCTTGCCGCGCGCCTCCTTCTCCACGACGGCCACGTCCAGGCCGTACTGCCGTAACCCGATGGCGAGCGCGAGGCCGGTGGGCCCGGCGCCTACGACGACGACGTCCACGTCGTCCCGGAAGTCCTTCACTGCACTCTCCCCCTCGTGTGCGGCTCATGCCCTTCCACCTTGCCTTCGGAGGCGGCGGATCGTCAGGACTTGGGGGATAAATACGCACGCCACTTCGAAGGAAGCGGAGGACGCAGAGGACGCGGAACAGCGGAGGACCCCGGCCGGGCCGGGGTCCTCCGCTGCTGTGTCCGCCTCAGGCGGCGCGCACGGCTCAGTCCTGCGCCCGTGCCTCCGCCGACACCGGCTTGGGGATCAGGAAGGACGTCGCCAGGGCCGCGGCCATGATGACCACGCCCGCGATCATGCCCGCGGTGTAGCCGCTGTGCGAGGACGCGTCCGCCGGGGCGGTCGCCGTCTTGACCGCGTACAGCAGGGCGAAGCTCAGGCCCGCGCCGAGGTTGAACGCTCCGGCGTTCAGGCCGGGGAGGAAGCCCGGGTTCTCCTTCGGGGAGAGCACGATGCCCAGGCCGTTGAGGACGATGTTCGCCACGCCCGCGTAGGTGATGCCCACCAGCAGCGAGGCCACCAGCAGCAGGGCGCGCGAGTGGGCCGGGACGGTGAGGATCATCAGGACGACGGACGCGGCGGAGCCCACGAGCCCCAGCCGCAGCACGCGGCCGTAGCCGAACGTGGCGGCCAGGCGCCCGGCGACCGGGCCCATGGCCAGGCCGGCGAGGGCGTAGGGCGTCAGGGTCCACCACGCCGACTCCTCGGCGGACATGCCGAGGCCGGCCTGCGCGTCCTGGGCGAAGGCGGGGATGAGCCCGTTCATCACGGCGAAGACGCCCGTCATGGTGAGCACGGTCGTCAGCAGCGTCGCCCAGGTGCCGCGCTGCTTGAGGTGCCGGGTGGCGACCAGCGGGTGGGCACTGCGGTCCTCGGTGCGCCAGAACAGGGCGAAGGCGGCCGCGGAGAGCACGGTGAGGGCGGCGACCATGCCCCAGCGGGCGGCGCCGAGCTTGCCGGCCTCGTTGAGCGCGATGAGCAGCGAGCCGACCGAGACGACGAGCAGAGCCACGCCCGGCCAGTCCATCCGGTCCGCGGCGCGGACCTTGGTCTCGGGGGTCAGGGTGGCCACGAGCACGGTGGCGACGGCGGCCACGACGGCCATGACCCAGAAGACGGACTCGAAGCCGTGGTTGTCGGCGAGGAACCCGCCGGCGAGCGAGTCGACGCCGGCGATGCCGCCGTTGACAGCGGTGATCACGCCCAGCAGGGTGCCGTACCGCTTCGGCTCGGTGATCTCGACCCGCAGCATGATCAGGCACAGCGGCACGGTCGGGCCGGAGACGCCCTGGATGACGCGGCCGGCGAACAGCATGGGCACGCTCGTCGCGAGCGCGGCGACGACACAGCCGACCGCCATCAGGGCCAGCATGCCCACCAGCACCTTGCGCCGGCCGATGATGTCACCGAGCCGGGGCAGGAACAGCGAGAACAGCGCCGCCGAGGTGAAGAAGGCGGTCTGGGTGAGCCCGATCTCGGCCGAGTCGGCACCGAGGCTGTCCTCGATGCTCTTCAGCGCGGGGCTGAGCATGCTGGCGTTGAGCTGGAAGGCGATGCAGGCCGCCAGGAGGGCGGTGACGAGCACGGCCACGCGGACGGGACGGCGTCCCGGAGCGTCGGCGGCGGACAGGTCACCAGCAGCGCGGTCGGCGCGATCGGTGGGGGAAACGTTCATGCCTCAATGGATCTCTGAATAGTTCGGCACACACAGAAAAACCCCAGCTCAGCTGGGGTTTTTCGTTGTGTCCGAGGGGGGACTTGAACCCCCACGCCCGATAAAGGGCACTAGCACCTCAAGCTAGCGCGTCTGCCATTCCGCCACCCGGACCAGGTGTCTGTCTCCGCGAGGTGTTCCCCGCGGCGACATGGATAACTCTATCAAGGTTTCGGAGTGCCTTTGACCAGGGCTGCGTCACCGCCCGCACCGGCGGCGTGAGACCGTTCCCCTCGACACTGCCGCCTTCACCTCCGGGACTGATCGCCATGGGACGGGTCACCGAACGCCGCCGCGTCATCCGCATCCGGGACGGGGCCGTGGGCACCCGGCCCGACACGCTGGTGGCCGAGGAGCCACTGGAGATCAGGCTCAACGGCAAGCCGCTGGCCATCACCATGCGCACGCCCGGCGACGACTTCGCGCTCGCGGCCGGGTTCCTGGTCAGCGAGGGTGTGCTGGGCGAGGCCGGGGAGCTGGGCAACATCGTCTACTGCGCGGGTGCGACCGACGACGGCTCGAACACCTACAACGTCGTCGACGTCCGCCTGGCGCCCGGCGTGCCCGTCCCGGACGTCAGCCTGGAACGCAACGTCTACACCACCTCCTCCTGCGGCCTGTGCGGCAAGGCGAGCCTGGAGGCGGTGCGCACCACCGCCCGCTGGCCCGTCGCCGACGGGCCCTCGCCCCTGCGGCTGAAGCCCGCCCTGCTCGCGGAGCTGCCCGGCCGGCTGCGCGAGGCGCAGCGGGTCTTCGACCGCACCGGCGGCCTGCACGGCGCGGCCCTGTTCTCGCCGGACGGCGAGCTGCTGGACGTGCGTGAGGACGTGGGCCGGCACAACGCGGTCGACAAGATCGTCGGCCGGGCGCTGCAGCAGGGTCTGCTGCCGCTGTCCGGCACGGTGCTGCTGGTGTCGGGCCGCGCGTCCTTCGAGCTCGCCCAGAAGGCGGCGATGGCCGGGATCCCGGTGCTGGCCGCGGTCTCGGCGCCGTCGTCGCTGGCGGTCGACCTGGCCGTGGAGACAGGGATGACGCTGATCGGTTTCCTGCGGGGCGCGTCGATGAACGTGTACGCGGGAGAGCGGCGCGTCGTCCTGGACTGAACGGGATACCGAACGGGATACCGAACGGGACAGCGCGCCTCAGCCGGGCCGGCCGAAGCCGCGCCAGCGGCCGCCGAGCCTGCCGAGCACCCCGAAACGGTCCCACTCGTGGAACATCTCCGCCCACGGTCCGCCGACCTGGCGCAGGCAGTGCCGGATCTCCTCGATGTCGTCGGCGGACATCCGGCGCACCTCGGGCCGTAGCACCGAGGACAGGAGCTCGCCGCGGATGTCGTCCCACAGGGCGCTCACGCCGGGCGCGGTGTGCCAGGCGACGAAGCAGACGGCGGCGTAGGTGGGGGTGCGCAGCAGCTCGGCCACGGCCTCGCCGTGGGCCTCGTCCGCGTAGGCGTTCAGCAGGTGCTCGTCGTCGGAGTGGATGAGGTCGGGCAGTTCGCCGGGGCCGGGGGGCGGGTCCAGGGACAGCAGCCGCCGGGCGAGGGCGTCGGTCAGCCGTTCGTCGACGCCGGGCTCGATCGGGGCCGCCTGCCGGCGCAGCGTGATCACCCGTGCCGTGCACCCCGGCAGTTCCTCGCCCGCCGCCAGGTCGCCGGCCTGCTCGAGCAGCATGAGGGCGGCCCGCCTCCTGGCGGTCAGCTCCACGCCGCCCGCCAGGAGGGACTTCAGCAGGTTCTTCGCCAGGTGGGGGGCCACCGGGTCGTCGCGGGCGCTGTCGAGGGCGGCCCGGACGAACGCCTCGTCCAGACCCTCCGCCTGGTGCCAGTTCTCCGGGAGCGAGGAGAGCAGCGCGTCGGCCTCGGCGGCGGTGAGCGGTTCGTCGCCCCAGATGAGGCGGAAGGCCGTGCGCAGCACGGACGGGGTCTCCTGGTGCTCGGAGCCCGCGGTCTTGACGAGGGTGTGCAGGAGGGAGGGGCGGTCGTAGCCCTCGGGGGCGGGGCGGCCGTCCATGGCGGCGGCCATGCGCAGGTGGGGGCGGCCGGAGAGGTCGGCGCCGGGCAGTTCGGCGGAGAGCACCCGGGTGAGCGGCCGGGGGTCGCCGGTGGCCGCGGTGTGGTCGAGCCCGTCGAGGACGGCGGTGCGCAGCTCGTCGTGGGCGTCGATGGCGGCCCGTACGACCTTGCGGTCGGGCGCCGCGTCGTCCAGCAGGACGGCGGTGAGGCGCGCGGTGAGGACGGGCAGGACGGAGGCGTGGTCGACGCGCAGCGCCTTGGCGAGGCGGAGGAGGGTGAGGAAGCGGACGAGGGGGGTGGCGGGGGTCTCGGCCGCGCGGGCGAGCTCGGCGCGCAGGTCGCGCCGGAGGGGGGCGACGGCGGTGCGGGGGGTGGCGCGGGAGAACTCGTCGGCGAGCGAGGCGAGCAGCGTCCACTCCTCCGGCGTACGGTCCGTGCCGCCGGCGGCGAGGGTGGTCAGCAGCCGGGTCCGTACGCCCGGGTCGAGGTCGCCGCGCGGGGCCCGGTCGCGGGTCCAGCGGGCGGCGGCCGTGCGCCCGTTCGAGTCGAGGGCGATGCCCTCGCGGGCGGCGAGGGCGGCGAGGCGGTCGGCCTCGTCGCCGGTGTCGGGGCCGACTCCGGTGCGGCGGGAGGCCTCGGCGAACAGCGCGGGGCGGCCGGCCAGCCAGATGCGGGCGGCGACGGCGGCCCACGGGTCGCGTTCGGCGCGGGCGGGGCTGGACGTCCCGCCGGTGCAGTCGTGGACGCGGTAGCGGTGCTGGGCGGCGGCGGAGACATAGTCGAAGTCGGCGTCGGGGAAGACGCCGACGATCTGCTGCCGGGCGAGCATGGGGCGCCGGGTGTAGGTGGTGAAGGTCAGCCGGTCGGCGAGGTCGCGGGGCAGGACGGCGCTGGCGACGGCGATCCAGTACGCGGTGTGGGCGCTGTCCCGCTCGATGACGAGGAGCTGCTGGGCGTCGGGGGTGCGGAAGAGGGTCCGTACGTCCGTGAGGAACGGCTCGAGGCGCTCGGCCCGGGAGTGGACGAAGTCGAACAGGCCGGCCTTGTCGATCCGCCGGGCGGGGACGAGCGAGGGGAGCGGCTGCGGAATGCCGCCGTCGGGGGTGCGGTCGGCCCAGGAGGGCGACTCCCAGGCCTCGATGGGCAGCAGCCCGCCGGGCAGGCCACCGCCCTCGGGGAGCCGCACGGCGTGCGCGTGGAAGTTGCCGTGCCGGCCGACGCGGCCGGGGCCGGTACGGACGGTGCGGCACAGCAGGCGGCTGCCGTCGGAGAGCCGGTTGTGGCTGAACGCCACGGGGAATTCGGAGAGTTCCTCGCTGGAGGGGCAGCCCGGCGCGTCGCTCGGCGGCTCATAGACGATCAGCTGCTCGGCTTCGCCCAGCAGGGTGATGGGCAGTTCGGGGCTGGCGGCGGTGAAGCGGAAGCCGGAGCCGTTGGGGCCGGGGGCGACGGCGGTGGAGGTGTAGTGCAGCTGCTGCAGATACATCCGACTCCCCTCTCGCCCGCGTCCTGTTTCTTCTCTTCCTTACATCGAGTGACATCCCACCAGATCCGATGGGCCGTTGCCCCGGATTTCGCGGGAAGTTCAGTCGTCGTCCTCGACCACGCGGGTGAGCGGGGCGGCATCGGTCGCGTGTTCCTTGTGGGAGGAACACCCGCCCCGTACGTTGGCCCACCGGACACGTGGGGCCGCGACGGCCCCGGCGCGAAGGGGGCGGGTCATGGCGGCGCATCCTGCGGACCTCACCGGAAGACGGCTCGTGAGAGCCGCGCTGTGCTGCGCGTTGCTCGCCCTCGCGTGTCTCCCGGCGCCCGCCGGGGCGGCGACCGGGCCCGATGGGCCGCCGCGCGGCGGCTTCGAGGAGCACGTGCTGTTCCGGGCCGGCCGGGAACCGGGGTACGACCACGCCTGCTACCGCATCCCGGCGATCGTCACGACCACCCGCGGCACCCTTCTGGCCTTCGCCGAGGGCAGGAAGGACAACTGCGGGGACGCCACCGACATCGACCTCGTCGTCAAGCGCTCCACCGACGGCGGCCGCAGCTGGGAGCCGCTGCGGATCGTCGACGCGGGCCACGGCGACACCCACGGCAACCCCGCCCCCGTCGTGGACCGCCGCACCGGCCGGATCACGCTGCTCACCACGTACAACGAGGGCCGCGAGGACGACGGGAACTGCGACGTGCCCTGCGACCGCACCCCGCACGCGCAGTACAGCGACGACGACGGCCTCGGCTGGTCCGTCCCTCGCGACCTGACGGACGCGATCCGGCCCGCCGGCTGGAACTCCTGGTACGCGACGGGCCCCGGGCACGGCATCCAGCTCTCGCACGGTCCGCACCGCGGCCGCCTGGTCGTCGGGGTCAACGCCGAGAGCCACGACGGCACGCGGATGTCCGCCAACCACGCGGCGCTGGTGCTCAGCGACGACGGCGGTGAGCACTGGCGGCTGGGCGCGGTGGACACCCACCGCTACCTGCCCGACGGCACCTACCGCCAGAAGCCGTCCGAGCTGACGCTCGCCGAGCGCGACGACGGGACGGTGTACGTGGGCGGGCGCGAGCAGGACGGCACCGACCTCGGGAACCGGGACGACGCCGTCGCCGTGGACGGCGGGGCGCGCTTCGCCGCGCCGTTCCGGGCCCTGCCCGGCCTGTACTCCCCCATGGTGCAGGCGGCGGTGGCCGCGCCGCGCCCGGGGCGCTGGCTGTTCTCGGCGCCCGCCGACCCCGACCGGCGGCGCACGCTGACCATCCGTTCCTCCTGGGACCAGGGGCGCACCTGGGAGGGCGCCGAGCGCGGCCGGCGGGTGACGTCCGACTGGTCCGGCTACTCGGACATGGCGGTGGCCGGGGACGGCACGACGGCGCTGCTCTACGAGGCGGGCGAGCGCGATGCCCGCCAGGAGATCCGGTTCGCCCGGTTCACCGAGGACTGGCTCGGGCCGCGGCGCGGCCCGGACCCGGTGACGCCGGACCGGGCGCCGGGCGGCCGGGGCGCGGCCGTGCTGGGCGGCGCGCGGCCGGTGGCCGGCCGGTTCGGCGGCGCGCTGCGCTTCGACGGCGTGGACGACGCGGTGCGCCTGCCCTACCGGGGGTCGCTGCCGCTCGGGGCGCGGGACTTCACGGCGGTGCTGTGGTTCCGCTACCGGCCCCGGGCCGGCGCCGGCGAGCAGCCGTTCCTGTGGATGGGCGGCGTCGGCGGGGCACCGCAGGTGGCGCTGCGCGGGGAGCCGGACTCGGGGCGGATCACCGGGCAGCTGACCGCCCGGACCGCGGGCCCGGGGCCGTCGCGGACGGCGACGGTGCGCTCGGCGGGCGCGTACGCCGACGGGCGGTGGCATCGGCTGGCACTGCGCCGGTCGGGCGGCCGGCTGACGCTGACCGTGGACGGCACCTCCACGTCCGTGCCCGGCGTGCCGGGGACGGTGAGCCGCAATTCCGCCTTCGGGGTGCACCTGGGGCAGAAGCCGGACGGGCGGTCCTTTCTGACGGGGGATCTGGACGAGGTGCGGGTGTACGCGCGGGCGCTGACCGACGCCGAACTCGCCGGGCCCCAAGGGTTCCCCGCGCCGCCGCGGCCGGAGGAGACGGTGCTGTGGCTGCCGCTGGACCGGGTGGGCCGGGACGGGCGCTGACGGACGGACACGCCCGGGGTGGGTTCGGGCCGGGACAGGACCGGGTACGGTCCCGTCGCTGTGCGGAGCGTCGCGAGGAGCGAGAGTTGCGCGAGTTCACCGTCCCTTCCCTGGTGACGGCGCCCCCCGTCGGAGGACTGGCGGACGTCGTGTTCGAGCACGCGGACGAGGACCCCGGCAGGGTGGCGCTGGGCCGCAGGACCGGCGAGGGCCAGTGGCGGGACGTGACCGCCGGCGCCTTCCGGGACGAGGTGCTGGCCCTGGCCAAGGGCCTGCTGGCGGAGGGCGTGCGGTTCGGGGACCGGGTCGCGATCATGTCCGGTACCCGCTACGAGTGGACGCTGTTCGACTTCGCGCTGTGGTGCATCGGCGCCCAGCCCGTGCCGCTGCATCCGGCGTCCTCCCCCGAGGAGGTCTTCCGGATGCTGCACGACGCGGAGGTCTCGGCCTGTGTCGTCGAGCACGAGGACCACGCGATGACCATCGGGTCGGTGGTGGACCGGCTGCCGCGCCTGGCCCGCCTGTGGCAGCTGGACGCCGGCGCCCTCGGCGAGCTGACCGAGGCCGGGGCCGTGATCGACGACGACGTCGTCCACCGCCATCGCAGGGCGCTGACCCCCGAGGCCCCGGCGACGGTCATCTACACCTCGGGTACCACGGGCCGTCCCCGGGGCTGTGTGCTGACGCACGCGAACCTCATGGCCGAGGCCGACAACGTCGTGCGCCGCTACGAGCAGGCCTTCCGCTCCCGCCCCGGTGAGCAGGCGGCCACGCTGCTCTTCCTGCCCCTGGCCCATGTCTTCGGGCGGATGGTCCAGGTGGCGGCGGTCCGCGGCCGGGTCAAGCTGGGTCACCGGGAGACGCCCTCCCCCGCCGATCTGCTGCCGGACCTGCGCGCCTTCCGCCCGACGTTCGTGCTCGCGGTGCCCTCGCTGTTCGAGGCCCTGTTCGCGGCGGCCCGGCGCGCGGCGGAGCGGGAGGGGCGGGGCCGGCCGTTCGAGAAGGCGGTGGACGTGGCGGTGCGGTACGCCCTGGCGGCGGAGGAGCGGGCCTTCGGCACGGGCGCGGGACCCGGCACGGCGCTGCGGGTCCAGCACCAGGTCTTCGACAAGCTGGTCTACGCCCGGCTCCGCGAGACGCTGGGCGGCCGGATGCGGTACGCGATGTCGGGCGGCTCGGCGATGGAGCGGCGGCTGGGGCTGTTCTTCGCGGGCGCGGGCGTCACCATAGTGGAGGGGTACGGGCTGACGGAGACCAGCGGCGCGGCCGTCGCCAACCCTCCCGAGCGCACCCGGTTCGGCACCGTGGGCCTGCCCGTGCCCGGCACGAGCGTGCGCGTCGCCGACGACGGCGAGGTGTGGCTGCGCGGCGGCCAGGTCTTCGCCGGCTACCTGGGCGACCGGCGGGGCACCGACGCGGTGCTGCGGGACGGCTGGCTGGCCACCGGGGACCTGGGCGAGCTGGACGGCAACGGCTATCTGACGATCACCGGGCGCAAGCGGGAGACACTGGTGACGTCCGGCGGCACCCGCGTCTCGCCGGCGGCCCTGGAGGAGCGGGTGCGGGCGCATCCGCTGGTCGAGCGGTGCGTGGTCGTCGGCAACGGGCGCCCCTACCTCGCCGCGCTGGTCACGCTCGACCAGGAGGCGGTGGCGCACTGGCTGGCGATGCGGGACAGGCCCCCGCCCGCACCGGCCGAACTGGTGAACGATCCGGAGCTGGAGGACGAGATCGGCCGGGCCGTGCTGGCCGCGAACGACCTCGCGCCCCGGGACGCGCCGGTGCGCACCTTCCGCATCCTGGCCGGCCGGTTCACCGAGGAGCTCGGCTTGCTGACGCCCACCCACAAGCTCAAGCGGAAGGCGATCGAAACGGCCTACGCACGGGAGGTCGAGGCGCTTTACGACGAATGACGGGCAATGATGGGTGTACCGGGAATGCAAAGCGGAGGATGCCGGTTGACCCGGTGGCAAGCACCCCTCGACGGAAGTAAGGATCGATTGCCCGTGAGCAACGTCCCGTCCATCACCCTCAACAACGGCGTCGTGATGCCGCAGCTCGGCTTCGGTGTGTGGCAGGTCCCCGACGACGAGGCGACGGCCGCCGTCACCACCGCCCTCGAAGCGGGGTACCGCAGCATCGACACCGCCGCCATCTACGAGAACGAGGTCGGCACGGGCAAGGCGCTCACCACCTCGGGCATCGCGCGTGACGAGCTGTTCGTCACCACGAAGCTGTGGAACAGCGCCTCCGAGACCTGGACGCGCGAGGGCGTCCTGCGCGAGTTCGACGCGTCCCTGGACCGCCTGGGCCTCGACTACGTGGACCTCTACCTCATCCACTGGCCGCGCGCCATGCGCGACGACTACGTGACCATCTACCGCACCCTGGTGGAGATCGCCGAGAGCGGCCGCGCCAAGGCCATCGGCGTCTCCAACTTCAAGCAGCCCCAGATCGAGCGCGTCATCGCCGAGACCTCGGTGGTGCCCGCCGTCAACCAGGTCGAGCTGCACCCGAACTTCCCGCAGGCCGAGCTGCGCGCCTTCCACGAGCGGCACGGCATCGTCACGGAGGCGTGGTCCCCGCTGGGCCAGGGCCGCGGCCTGCTCGAGGACCCGACGCTCGCCCGCATCGCCGCCAAGCACGGCAAGTCGCCCGCCCAGGTCGTGCTGCGCTGGCACCTGCAGCTGGGCAACGTGGTCATCCCCAAGTCGGTGACGCCCTCCCGCATCCGCGAGAACATCGACGTCACCGGCTTCGAGCTGGACGCCGACGACCTCGCCGCGATCGCCGGCCTCGACACCGGCACCCGGCTGGGCCCGGACCCGGACGAGTTCGACTGGAGCTGACCCGGCTCCGGCGCGCGGCGCCGGACGGGTGAAGAACCGAGGCCCCGGGGCAGCGAGCCCCGGGGCCCGGTTCAGTGCGCGCCGTGCCCCTGGGCGACCGCCTCGACACGGCGGGCCAGCTCCACGTCCAGACCGGTGATCTTGCCTCCGACGCTGTGGGTGTTCACGGCCAGGCCGACGGTGTTGTAACCGAGCGTCAGGTCGGAGTGGTGGTTCAGCTCCTCCTGGATCTGCGCGATGTGGATCACCATGGCCGCCGCCTGGAAGTGCCCGTCGAAGGAGTAGCGGCGGGTGATCCGCTCACCGTCGGTGGTCCAGCCGGGCAGCTCCTTGAGGCGGTCCTCCACGTCCTTCTGCGAGAGCGGTTCGACTGCCATCACGCGTCCCCTTCGTCTCGTCTGCGTCTCGTCTGCGTCTCGTCGCGTCGGTTCGAGTCCTCACGAGCATCCGTGAGGCAAGCGTCCCATGGGGCGGGGGCGCTTTCGCGCCAATGTGCGCCCCGCGCCCCGGCGCGTCGGCGACGGCCTTCCGGGGTGAGGGGGACCCTCCTATGCTCCTGCGCCGAACATGACAAGTTACCGGCGGTAGGGGGCTGTGGTCATGACGGACGGCACGGACGGCAGCACACGCAGGGGGTTCGTCGGCGGCGCCACGGCCGTCGCCGCGACAGCCGCGCTCGGCGGCCGGGCGGCGCACGCCGCGCCCCGCACCGCGAGAGCGGGCGGACGGTCCGGCGGGCGCGAGGTCGCGGTGCTCGGCGGCGGCGTCGCCGGGCTGACCGCCGCGCACGAACTCGCCGAGCGCGGCTTCAAGGTGACGGTCTACGAGCGCAAGTCCGCCCTCGGCGGCAAGGCGCGCAGCATGGACGTGCCGGGCAGCGCCAAGGGCGGCCGCAGACCCCTGCCGGGGGAACACGGCTTCCGCTTCATCCCCGGCTTCTACCGCAACCTCCCGGACACCCTGCGGCGCATCCCCTTCCCCGGCAACCGCAACGGCTGCCACGACAACCTGGTCGCCTCCAGCGAGGTGATGCTGGCCCGCACCGGCGGCCGCGAGGACATCCGCATCCCGTTCGCCTCCATCGGCAAGCCGCCGCCCGTCCTCACCCCGGACGCGTTCCTGCGGATGCTCACCGCCTTCTTCGAGACCTTCGCCAAGCTGCCCGCGCACGAGATCGCCTACTTCGCGGGGCGGCTGCTGGTCTGGTTCACCAGCGGTGAGCAGCGGCGGACGCGCACCTGGGAGCGGGTGCCGTGGTTCGAGTTCACCAAGGCCGCCCGGATGTCGGCGAACTACCAGCAGTTGCTGGCCATCGGCATCACCCGCAACATCGTGGCGACGAAGGCCGAGGTGGCCAGTACCAAGACCGTCGCCACCTGCATCGAGGCGTTCCTCTTCAACGCGCTGGGCCGGGGCGCCGACGGCGAGCCCGACCGGGTTCTCAACGCCCCGACCAACGAAGCCTGGATCGACCCGTGGGTGGCTCATTTGCGCTCGCTGGGCGTGGAGTTCCACACCGGCTGGGGCGTACGGGACCTGCGGCTCGGCCGCGGCCGGATCGCCGAGGCCGTACTCGAGGACGCGAGCGGCGCCCGCCGGTCCGTCACCGCCGACCACTTCGTCTCGGCCATGCCGGTCGAGCACGCCCGCCGGACCTGGAACGCCCAGGTCCGTGCGGCGGACCCGCGCCTGGCGCGCTGCGACGGCCTGGAGACCGACTGGATGACGGGCATCCAGTTCTATCTGACCGAGCCCACGCCGATCATCCACGGCCACATCAACCACATCGACTCGCCCTGGTCACTGACCTCCGTGGCCCAGGCCCAGTACTGGAAGGGCCGCGACTTCCGGCGCGACTACGGCGACGGCCGGGTGGCGGACTGCCTGTCGGTGGACGTCTCCGAGTGGGACCGGCCCGGCATCCTCTACGGAAAGACGGCCAAGCACTGCACCCGCGAGGAGGTCGCCCGCGAGGTGTGGGCACAGCTCAAGGCGGGCCTGAACGACACCGGCCGCGCGGTGCTGCGCGACTCCACGCTGCACTCCTGGTTCCTGGACCCGGCCGTCGAGCTCGGCGGCTCCGAGGCCACCAACGACGAGCAGCTCCTCATCCACCCCACGGGCACCTGGTACAACCGCCCGGAGGCCCGCACCGCGATCCCCAACCTCTTCCTCGCCGGCGACTACGTGGCCGTCGACATCGACCTGGCCACCATGGAGGGGGCCAACGCCTCCGCACGTGCCGCGGTCAACGCCCTGCTGGACGAGACGGGTTCGGCGGCCGGGCGCTGCGCGATCACCCCGCTGTACCGGGCGCCGGAGTTCGCGGACCTCAAGCGGCAGGACGACGTCCGCCACCGCCTCGGGCTGCGCAACGTCTTCGACCTGGGGTAGCGGACGGCGCCGGCCTGAGGTTCACCCGCGGGCCCGCGAGGGGATCGACTCGTCCTGCTCGGCCAGCCGCCGGGCGTAGAGCCGCAGCAGTTCATGGAAGCGGTAGCGGCCCGGAGCGGGTGATTCGAGGAAGCTGGCGTCGACGAGCGACTCGAGGAGCTCCTCCGCGTCGTCCATGTCGCGACCGAGCGAGGCGGCGGCGGTGGCCAGGGGGATGTCCGGGCCCGGGACCAGGCTCAGCAGCCGGAAGGCGCGGGCCTGGTCCGCCTCGAGCCGGGAGTAGCCGAGCTCGAGGATGTTCTCCACCGTCCGGTCGCCGACCTTGAGCTGGTCCAGCCGGCGGCGCTTGTCGGCGAGCCGCCCGGCGAGTTCCCGCACGCTCCACCAGGGCCGGGCCAGCAGCCGGGAAGCGGCGATGCGGATCGCCAGCGGCAGGCGCCCGCACGCGTCGACCACCTGACGTGCGGCCTCCGGCTCGGCCGCCACCCGCTCGGCGCCCACCATGGCGGCGAACAGCCGCAGGGCGGAGTCCGTGTCCGGCACGTCGAGGTCGATCTGGTGCGCCTCCATCAGGTCGGCCATCCGTGCCCGGCTGGTGATCAGCACGGCGCACCCGGGCGTTCCCGGCAGCAGCGGCCGCACCTGAGCGGCGTCCCGGGCGCCGTCGAGGACGACCATGACCCGTCTGCCCGCCAGCATGGAGCGTAAGAGCGCCGACCGTCCGGAGAGGCCGTCGGGCACCCTGGCCGGCTCCACACCCAGGGCCGGCAGGAACTCGCCCAGCACCGACTCCGGTTCCGCCGGGCCGCCGCGCCCCGTGCGTTCGAGGTCGGCGTACAGCTGGCCGTCGGGGAACCGCGAGCGCAGCGCGTGGGCGGCCTGCACGGCGAGCGCCGACTTGCCGACGCCGGACATGCCGCTGATCACGGAGACCACCATGGTGCTGTCGTCGGACAGCACCTCGCCGAGCTGGTGGAGTTCGGCCGAGCGGATGACGAAGGCGGGCAGGGCCGCCGGCAGCTGGGCGGGGGGCGGCGGTGCCACCACCTGCTGGGCGAAGACGACGTTCTCCTCCGGGGAGACGGGCATCGGCGCGAGGGAGGGGTCGGCGATGAGGATGCGGCGGTGCAGCGCCGCCAGGTCCGCGCTGGGTTCGATGCCGAGCTCGTCGACCAACACATGGCGTACGTCCGCGTAGACGGCCAACGCCTCGGCCTGCCGGCCGCTGCGGTACAGGGCGAGCATCAGCAGCTCGCGCAGCCGCTCGCGCAGCGGATGCTCGGCCGTCAGTGCGGTGAGCTCGGAGACGGCCTCGGCGTGCCGGCCCAGTTCGATGCGCATCGCGACGCGGCTCTCCAGCAACTCCAGCCGCCACTCGGTGAGCCGGATGCGCTGGGTCTCGGCGTGGGGGCCGGGCACTCCGGCCAGCGGCACGCCGTCCCACAGGGCCAGCGCCTGGTCCAGCAGCTCGCACGCCCGCGCCCGGTCGCCGGCGGCGGCCGCCTCGTCGGCGTCGGCGGCGAGCCGTTCGGCCCGTCCCAGGTCGAACGTGTCGTCGTCGACGCGCAGCGCGTAGCCTCCGGACTCGCTGACGAGGGCGTCGGCGTCCTGGCCGAGTGCCTTGCGCAGCCGGGCGGCGTAGGTGCGCAGTGCCGCCAGGGCGGCGTGCGGGGCCTCCTCGCCCCACAGGGCGTCGACGAGTTCGGCGGCGCTGACGCTCCGTCCGCGCCGGAGCAGCAGGGCGGCGAGCAGGGCCCGCTGCTGGGGCGATCCGATGGGCAGCGCGTCGGCGCCACGACGGGCCCGTACCGGCCCGAGCACGGTGAAGCGCGGCTTCCCGCCGGCCGGCGGGGGCTGCGGCGGCGCGGCGTGGGAGGCGGTGCGCGGCGAGGGCGCGGTGTCCCGCGCCTGGCGGAGATGGCCGAGGCGGGCGCGTCCGGTGAGCACCGGGCGCGGCGCCGGCTTGCGCGTCATGGCCGGGTGCGGGTCGCGGACGGCCGGTTCGAGGCGCTGGGCCTCCTCGGCGACCCGGACGGCCTCGGTCACCCTGCCGGTGCGGGAGAGCGCCTGCGCCAGCTGGGCGCGGAAGCCGGTGTGCCGGGGGTGCTCGCTGACGAGCAGGCGCAGTTCGGGGATCACCTGGTCGTCGTGGCCGAGGCCGACGGCGGATCTTATGCGCAGGGCGAGTGCTTCCAGGCGCTGTTCCTCCAGCCGCCGGGCCTGCGTCGCCATGGACGCGCTGCCCGTCCGCACGCCCGTCAGCACCTCGCCCCGCCACAGCTCCAGCCCTTCGGCGAGCAGCCGGTTCGCCCGGTCGTAGCGCTCCTCGGCCATCGCGTGGCGGGCCCGGTCCAGGGCGGCGGTGAACCGGGCGGAGTCCAGGATCACCCCCGTCACCCCGTCGCCGCCGAGGGCGTAGCCGCCGGGGTGCAGCTCCAGCAGCCGTTTGCCGGCGCCCGGTCCGGCGGCCTCGTCGATGCGCTTGCGCAGCAGGTGGACGTAGTTCTGCAGCCGCACCAGCGCGGCGCGGGGCGCGTCGGCCCCCCAGATGTCACCGGCGAGGATCTCGGGCCGTACGGCGTGCCCGCAGGCGAGCAGCAGCGCGGCGAGCAGCGTGCGCTGACGGGCGGCCGAGGGGGTGACGTCCACGCCGTTGACCAGCAGTTCGAGCGGCCCCAGGACGCGCGCCTCAACTCTCATCGCGCCACCCCGATCCTTCCTGGATTCTCTCCCGCTGCCGCACGAGCGCCGCCGGTTGCAGCCCGTATTCCCGCTGCCGGCGGTCGAGTTCGCCGGTGACCAGCTCGAGGGCGCGGCCCGTCGCGCCCGAGGCGCACAGGGCCCTGGCCAGCTGGACGACGACCGTCTCATCCGCCGGATGCTCCGCGTGCAGTTCCCACAAATCGGTCGCGGCACGGGCCGCGGCGCCTATGCTCAGCAGGGCCCCCGCCCGCCGCTTGCCGACGTCGAGCCGCAGGTCCCGCAGGCTGTGCCGGGCGTTGTCGATGTAGTCGGAGTCCTGTGCGTCCAGGAGCGGTTCGCCGCGCCACAGTGCGAGGGCCGCGTCGAAGCACCGGATCGCGCCGCTCATGTCGCCCGCGGCGGCCGCGGCCTCGCCCTCCCCGGCCAGGGCCCGGAAGCGCTGTACGTCGACGCAGTCCGGCGGCACGTGCAGCGCGTAGCTCACCCGGCCGGACGGCTGCCCGGGGTGGGTGACGAGGCGGGGTGCGCGCTCCCCGGCGGCACCGCCGGCGGCCTTCGCCAGGACGCGCCTGAGGTGGTGCACGTGCACCTGGATGGCGGAGGTGGCGGAGGCGGGCGGCGTGCCGTCCCAGATCCGCTGCCGGAGCGCGTCGACCGTCACGGCCCGCCCGGAGGCGAGCGTGAGCAGGGCGAGCACCGTGCGCCGCTGCGGCGGGCCCAGGGACAGGCCCCGGCCCTCGTGAACGGCGATCACCGGACCCAGAAGACCGAACCGAAGTCCCGTTGTCCCCACCCCCCTTGGCAACCGTCGTCCACGGTAGCAGCGCATTCAGCCGACGTTAAGCGACAGGCGAGTGAAGAGAGAGTTATTGGAGATCATTCGTTTATCCGCGCCTGTCACTATCTCGGAACAGCCTTCCGCGACGTGCCTAGTCCGGTACCGGCTCAGGCAGGGCCGTGCCCGGGGGTGGTAGCCCGGGTGGGCCCTGCCCTGTTCATGAGGCCATTCCCGCGAAGTTGTGGAGAAACGGCCGGTGTTGCTTGTGCCATCCATCAACTCTCGCTTCGCGACGCACACTTGGGATACGGTCTTCATCACCGTCACGCGAGCGCGATCCGGGCCCCCCTACCAGGGCCCGCACCAGGATCCCCGCCCGTGCGCCGGTACGTCGGACTAGGCACGGTCGCGAGGAGAGCGCCCAACATGGATCCGAACTCATCTGTCTGGCTTGCGGCCGGGGTCGTGGTGACCCTGGCCTTCTTCGTGCTCATCGGCTACGTCGTCAAGGTCCTGCGGGCCAGGCGCAGCCTGCCCGTGGTGATCGTGGCCGTCGGCGGGCTCGTCACGGCCTTCCCGGCGGTGCTGTACGCGCCCTACAACGTCCTGCAGCACACTCTGGGCGCCGGCGCGTAGCGGGCGTCCGCCCCACGGGGCCGGGTTCGCGGCGTCCGCCGCGGCCCGGCTCGCTTTCCCTCTTCTTTCTTGACCGGTCGTTCCAGATACGCCTAAGATCGACAACGTGGCAAGGACCAAGGAATTCGACCCGGACGCCGCCCTGCAGTCAGCGCTCGAGCTGTTCTGGCGGCGCGGCTACGAGGCGACGTCGATGGCGGACCTCGTGGAACACCTCGGCATCGCACGGGCGAGCCTGTACGCCACCTTCGGCAGCAAGCGCGAGCTCTACCTCAGGGCGCTGGAGCGCTACGGCGAGCAGTGCGGTCCGACCGTCGTCGAGGAACTCTCGCAGCCGGGGCCGGTGCTGCCGGCCGTGCGGGCGCTGGTGATGCGGTTCGCCGAGGAGGCGTCCCGCGACGCGCTGCGGCGCGGCTGCTTCGTCACCAACACGGCGGTGGAGCTCGCCGCGCACGACCCGGAGTGCGCGCGCCGGGTCGAGGAGGCCTGGCGGAGCCTGGAGACGGCGCTGACCTCGGCACTGATCCGGGCCAGGGCACAAGGGGAGTTCGCCGCGGACCGCGACGTGGCCGACATGACGGCGCTCGCCCGGATGCTGCTGGTCCTCCTGCAGGGCCTGCGGGTGGTCGGCAAGGCCGACCCCGACCCGGGCCGACTGCGGGACGCGGCCGAACAGGCGCTCACCCTCCTGGGCTGAGACACCCCCGGCCGCACTCCTTTCACCACCACCGGACTTGGGCATCGCCGTGACGGGCCTCGCCATGCCCGAATTCAAGACCGATCGTTCTCATATCAAGACCCCCACCGACATCTCCGAGGAGTCACCGACATGACCGCACGCTTCACCGGCAGGACCGTCCTCGTCACCGGCGGCGGCACCGGCATCGGCCGGGGCATCGCGCTCGCCTTCGCCCGGGAGGGCGCCCGTGTGGTCGTCGCGGGCCGCCGCGAGGAACCGCTGAAGGAGACCGTGGTGCTGATCGAGGCCGCCGGCGGCGAGGCCGCGGCGATCACCGCCGACGTGACCCGCTCCGAGGACGTACGGGCCCTGGTCGAGCGGACGGTGGCCCGGTACGGCGGCCTCGACGTGGCCGTGAACAACGTCGGCATGCTCGCGGCGGGCGGCGTCAAGGTCGCCGACATCGCCGACGAGGACTGGCAGGCCACCCTGGACACCAACCTCACGGGCGTGTGGCTGTCCATGAAGCACGAGATCGAGCACATGCGGGCCAACGGCGGCGGCGCCATCGTGAACGTCTCGTCCGTCCTCGGCGCCCACAACCGCCTGCCGGGCCTGGGCGCCTACGCCACCAGCAAGGCCGCCGTCACGGCGCTCACCCGCAGCGCCGCCCTGGACCACATCGGCGACGGCATCCGGATCAACGCCGTGAGCCCCGGTCCCGTGGAGACCCCGATGTCCAGCCGTCCCGGCGAGTCCGCCGCCCAGAAGGCCGAGCGGCTGCGCGAGCAGGTCCCGGCGGGGCGGGCGGCGACCCCGCAGGAGATCGCCGCCTCCGTGCTCCACCTGGCCTCCGACGAGGCCGGGTACGCCGTCGGCACCGATCTGGTGCTCGACGGCGGCATCACGGCCTGACGGATCAGGCGACGAGCTCCGGGGCCTTCTCGGTGGCCTGCCGCTCCTCCTCCGGCCGCCCGGCGGCGGAGGGGCGGCGGGCCACCATCCACACGTAGACGATGATCCCGGCGAACAGGAACAGCGTGCCCTGGTAGACCGCCGCGTAGCCCGCGCCCGCCACCAGCCAGAAGGAGAAGGCGAACCCGCCGAGCGCGAGGACCATGTCGCGGGTCATGCGGCCCGCGTGGACCTTGTCGCGCTGCCCGGTGAGCAGGAAGTACACCTGCGCGGCGGTGGCCAGCAGGTAGGGGACGGTGGCCGAGAAGGTGGTGATCAGGACCAGGATCTCGAAGACCCCGGCGACACCCACCGTGTAGTTGACGATCGTCAGCGCCGAGGCCAGCACCGCGGCGGCGATCACGCCGGCCGTCGGCACACCGCGCCGCTTCTTGCCGAAGACGGCGGGGAACAGCCCGTCCTTGGCGGCCGCGTAGGGCATCTGGGCGCTCATCAGGGTCCAGCCGTTGAGCGCTCCGGTAATGGAGATCACGGCGGCGAGCGCGATCAGGGTGCCGCCCCAGTGCCCGCCGAACATCGCGTCGACGGCGTCGGAGAACGGCGCGGTGGAGTCCTTCAGCTTGTCGTGCGCGACGGTACCGAAGACCGAGAGGGTGCCCAGCAGGTAGACCACGGCGGCGCCGATCGTGCCGATGACGCTGGCGCGACCGACGTTGCGCTCGGGGTCGCGCACCTCGCCCGCGCTGATCGCGGCCGACTCCACGCCGACGTAGCTGTAGAGCAGGATCGCGGCGGAGGCGGTCAGGCCGCCGATCCAGTCGCCGCCGCCGTCGGTGGTGAAGGGACCGAGGTTGTCCGGGTCGAAGAAGAAGAGGCCGACGACCGCCACGAACAGCATGGGCAGGAACTTCAGCACCGTGGAGACCAGCTGGACCGCGCCCACCCAGCGGGTGCCGGCGAGGTTCGCCAGCGCCGGGAGCCACAGCAGCGCCAGGGCCAGGGTGAGGTCCAGCCCCTTGGACTGGGTGCCGGTCAGCACGTGCAGGTATCCGACGCCCGCGACGGCCAGGGCGGCGTTGCTCACCCAGGTCATCGTCCAGTACGACCACGCCGACAGGAAGCCGGCGAAGTCACCGAAGGCCTCGCGTGCATAGACATACGGTCCACCGGTGCGCGGGAAGCGCCCGGCGAGCCGGCCGAAGACGAGGGCGAGCGCGATCGCGCCGAGCGTCAGCACGCCGAAGGCGAGCAGGCTGACCGTGCCGTAGGGCGCGACCGAGGCGGGCAGCATGAAGATGCCACCGCCGATGATGTTCCCCATGACCAGGGTGATGGCGGTGGGGAGGCCGAAACGGCGTGCGGGTGTGCCGTCGGTTTCGTGCATGGGGTGGTTGCACCTCTCGTGCTGCGGGCCGGTCGCCGATTCTGGGGCGACGGCGCACTCCTGTGCAAGAGCACAGGTATGTGCGACAGCACATATTGACCGGCGGGGTTCCGGCCGCCAAATTGGATTTTTTTGTCCCGCGGAGGCCGGCCACCGGCCGCAAAAGGTTGCGCGATCGGGGCCGACGACCGTGATTCGTCCAGCACCGCCGGATCAAGCGGAATCACAGCGCCCGCAACGGGCCCGGCCGGTATTTGCGGACGCCCACGCGCCTCGCGAGGCTTCAGAGGGTGGGGTCGAGGTCGGAGTCGTAGTCGCCCGATCCGCGGCAGTGCCTGCACTGGCCCGCGCGGTGGACGGTCTCGGCCGGTCCCGTGAAGGGGTCGGGGCCGGGGCTGTAGGCCAGGGCCCGCGTCACATATCCGGAGCCGTGGCACCACTGGCACGTCCTGCCGTGCGGCTCGGATTCGGGCGGGTAGTCGTGTTCGCTCACCGGCTCCCAGCGTAGACCCGGGCGGCGCTCGTGCCGGGCGGACGGCCGACGTCACCCGAACGGAGCAGCGCTGCCGCCGAACGGAGCGGCAGGGCGGCCGAACGGAGCAGCAGCGCCGCCCACCGGCGGGCCGCGCTGCGATCGTGAAGGCATGAGTCGCACAACCAAGGCCCCGCGGGCCAAAGGC
This sequence comes from Streptomyces sp. NPDC053048, assembly GCF_044547045.1. Classification (NCBI taxonomy): domain Bacteria; kingdom Bacillati; phylum Actinomycetota; class Actinomycetes; order Kitasatosporales; family Streptomycetaceae; genus Streptomyces; species Streptomyces sp. NPDC053048. Next base: position 529,596 of record NZ_JBITZS010000003.1, on the reverse strand, counting down.
ACCCGGGGCGGCCGCCTGCGCGAGGCGGCGACGGCCGGCCGCGTCGTGCTGCTGGTGGTCGCGGTCCTGGCGTTCGTCTTCATCGTCGAGAACACCCGGCAGGTCAGGATCCGGCTCATCGTCCCGGAGGTGCTGGTGCCGCTGTGGCTGGCGCTGGCGGCGATGCTGGTGATCGGGTGGCTGCTCGGTCGCTATGTGTCACTGGGGCGCCGGCGGTAGGGGCCGGTCCCGGACACGCCCTGTCCCCGGAGCCCCTCCAGCAGCCGGGGCACGTCCGCGATGGAGTCGACCGTGCGGTCGGCGTCCGCGCCCGCTCCCTCCGCCGCCAGGGCCGCGTACTTGCCGGTGCGCACCAGGACGGTGGTCGCCCCGATGCTCCTGCCGCCCACGGCGTCCGTGGTGGGGTCGTCGCCGATCACGGCCGTCTCGGCGGGCGGGACGCCCGTGGAGCCGGCGGCCAGCGCGAAGTACTCGGCCGAGGGTTTGCCCAGCAGCCGGGCCGAGGTCCCCGTGCCGTACTCGAGCGCGGCCACGATCGCGCCGGTGTTGATGAACTCCTGCCCGTCCGGCGTCCGGTAGAACGGCCCCCGCTGCAGTGCGATCAGCTCGGCGCCGGCGCGGACGGCCCGGAAGGCGCGGTTGAGGAGGGCGTAGTCCAGCACCTCCTGGCAGTCGCCGACGACCACGTGGGTGTGCCCGGTGTCCGCGTCCATCGGGTGGAACGTCCGGCCCAGCGCCCCGGACATCAGCGGGAGAACGCGGGCACCGGGATATTCGGCCAGCAGCGTCCGGGCCGCGACGACCGGTGTGAAGAGTTCCTCCGGAGCGATGTCGATGCCACAGGCACGCAGGCTGTCCAGGGTGTCCTCGACCGTCTTGGACTCGGTATTGGTGAGAAACCGAAGAACATATCCGCCGTCCCGCAGCAGAGCGACCGCGCGTGCCGCGCCGCCGACGGCGGATCCGTGGTCGAAGACCGTGCCGTTGATGTCGACCAGCAGTGCCCGGACGGAAACGTTCACGGCGCCTCCCGCACCCTCGGCGGAGTTCTGAAGATCGTAGCTCCGCGGGGGCGGGTGCGCACGGGCTCTGCCACCATGGGCAGGGGGCCGCACAGAAAGGCCTCGACGATGACTCCAGGCTTTGACGCGGCACGGATGCACAGGCCGTTCCGGCGCATAGGACTCGCCGCCGAACACGAATCCCCCGAGAATCCGGACGGCTCGGAGGTCAGGGTCGCACTGACCCCCGAGGCGGTCGCGGCGCTGGTCGGGCACGGCTGCGAGGTGGGCGTCGAGCGCGGTGCGGGCACCGCGACGGGATTTCCCGACGCGTCGTACGCGAAGGCCGGAGCCCTCCTGGAAACCCGGGACGAGATTTACCGGGACAAGGATCTGGTCATCAAACTCAAGGGCCCGGCCCATCATGACCTCTCGCGTATGGATCCCGGTTCCTCGATTCTTTGCATGGCGCATGTGCGGTCGATACCGAGAAGGGTCGTGGTGGCCGACGAGCGTCGCGTCAACGTCATCGCGATGGAGCTGATAAGGGAAAGCCCGGAAATCCTCACGGATTCCTATCTGCGCAGCCGCCTGGCCATGCACGACGCTTTCGCCCGGACACCGGACCACCCCATCGACGGCCTCTCCGTGGCCCTGCTCGGGTTCTCCCCCGAAGGATTCGGGGCCGTCCAGTACGCCGCGCGCTGCCGGCCGCGTTCGCTGCGCATCCTGCGATTCCGCCCGGCCGCGCCCGCGACGATGTCGGTGGAATTCGCGGAACTGGACGCGGCCGCCCGCGCCGTCGCGCCGGAGCGCGTGGCGGCGCACCGGGCCGAACTCCCCCTCCGTCCCTACGGCAAGCGCCGGATCCACTGCCTGCACGAGACCGGCCGGGCCGGCGCGCGCTTCGGGGTCGAGCTGGCGCTGCTCCACGGCCACGGCCCGCGGGAGGCGGCCGACCTGCGGGTGTGCGTCCTGGGCTACGGCAACGTCGCCTTCGGCGCCCTCGACGAGTGTGCGCGCCACGGCGTCCGGGAGATCGACGTGCTCACCAAGCGGGCCACGGCGCGGCCCGGCGTCGGCCGGTACCTGCGCGCCGCCGACCTGGTCGTCAACGGCGCCGAGCTGGAGCCCCGCCTCCGTGGCACCAGCTACCTCGTCACCGACGAGGACCTGAGGTCCGTCCTGCGGCCCGGCGCGGTCGTCGTCGACCTCGTGGGCGGCTGTGCCACCAACCGGACGGCCGTCGAGCCCATCGTCGAGTCCACCCATCCCGCCGATCCCTATCTCGTCAAGCACGGCGTGTACCTGGCCTCCGTGTGGGGCTGGCCGCTGCTGGGGTTCGGGCGCGCGTCGGTGGAGCGCTACAGCCGGCAGATCACCCGGGTGCTGCTGACGGACGAGCAGCTGATCAACGGGCTGGCGAGCGCGCCCCCGAACGTCCTGCGGGCGCTGGTGGCGGGCCCGATGCTGCCCCGGCGGCCCTCTTCCCAGAGGCTGACACCCAGTGCCACACTCTGAGAATGATCAAGCGGCCGGCCGCCCGGGAAGAGGGTGAGCCGGCGGCCGGGTACCGGCCGGTGGGGCGGGGAAGCAGTCCGTTGTCCGCGCGGACACGTCGTCCGCCGGAACACGAGGAGTCACGAGGGGGGCGCCGGGCGTACGGCGGCCCGTACGAGGAGCTGAGGTTGCCGTGGCCACGACCATCCGCCGCACCGTCCTGACGCTGCCCGCCGCGCCGCTGGGCCCGGAGAACCCGTTGCCTCCGCTGGGGTCCTTCGGCGACGTCCACCGGCTCGGGCCCGGCGGGCTCGACGACTTCCCCGCGGACATGGCCCGGCAGATGCGCTACGCGCCGCTGCGCTCGCTGCTGCCGGTGCGCCGCCGCGACGACTACACGCGCCGGCGTGTCACCACCGACCTCGACGCGATCGTCATCGAGAACGACCGGCTGCGCGCCACGGTCCTGCCCTCGCTGGGCGGCCGGGTGCACTCTCTCGAGCACAAGCCGTCCGGCCGCCCGCTGCTGTACACCAACCCCGTGCTGCAGCCCGCCGGGTTCGCCCTCAACGGCGCCTGGTTCTCCGGCGGCATCGAATGGAACACCGGCGCCACCGGCCACTCCCCGCTCTCCGTCGCCCCGCTGCACGCCGCCCGCGTCCCGGCGCCCGACGGCGGCGAGATGCTGCGGCTGTGGGAATGGGAGCGGCTGCGCGACCTGCCGTTCCAGGTGGACCTGTGGCTGCCCGACGGCTCCGACTTCCTCTACGCCGCCGTGCGCGTGCGCAATCCGCACGACCGCCCGGCGCCGGTGTACTGGTGGTCCAACACCGCCGTCCCCGAGGCGCCGGGCACCCGCGTCCTCGCCCCCGCGGAGTCGGCCTGGCACTTCGACTACCGGCGCTCGCTGCGCCGCGTGACGGTGCCTCACCTCGACGGCGCCGACCGCTCGTACCCGCTCGCCGGCGACCGGCACGCCGACTACTTCTACGACGTGCCCGACGGCGAACGGCGCTGGATCGCCTCGCTGGACGAGGGCGGGCACGGGCTCGTGCAGACCTCCACCGATCTGCTGCGCGGCCGCAAGCTGTTCCTGTGGGGCGCGGGCCCCTCCGGCCGCCGTTGGCAGCGGTGGCTGACCGAGCCGGGCACGGGCGGCTACGCCGAGATCCAGGCCGGGCTGGCACGCACCCAGCTCGAGCACGTACCGCTGGAGGCGGGCGGGGAGTTCGCCTGGCTGGAGGCGTACGGGCCGCTGGCCGCCGACCCCGCGCGCGTGCACGACACCGACTGGCGGGCGGCGCGCGCCGAGGTCGCCGGCCGGCTCGAGGCGGCGCTGCCGCGGGCCGCGGTGGACGCGGCGTACGCGGCCTGGCGGCCGTACGCCGACCACGAGCCCAAGGAGGTCCTGGCCACCGGCTCGGGCTGGGGCGCGCTCGAGGTCGAGCGGGGCGGCCTGGTGCTGAGCGGTACGCCGTTCCCGGCGGAGACGCTCGGCGACCAGCAGCGGCCGTGGCGGGAGCTGTTGCGCACGGGCACCCTCACCGAGGGAGGGACCGAGCCCGGCCCCTCCCTGGTCTCCCCCCGCTGGCGGGAACTGCTGGAGTCCGCCGAGCCCGGCCCGTACACCGCCTACCACCTGGGCGTCGCCCAGTGGCACGCCGGAGACCGCTCGCAGGCCGTGCGCAGCTGGGAGCGGGCCCTGCGGGCCGGCCTGACGTGGCCGGCGCTGCGCTGTCTGGCCGCCGCGGACCGGGCCGGCGGCCACCCCGAGCGGGCCGCCGACCGGTACGCGGCCGCCGTCACCGAGGCGCGGGCGGCACGGGCGTCGCGTCCCGCGCTGGCCGCGCTCGCCCACGAGGCGGTCACGGCACTGCTGGCCGCCGGGCGCCCGGACGCCGCGGCGGACGTCCTGGCCGGGGCGCACCCCGCCACCCGGGCGCACGGCCGCTTCCGGCTGCTGCGGGCGCGGGTCCTGCTGGCGCGGGGGGACGCCGCGGCGGCACGGGCGGTGTTCGACGAGGGCTTCGACGTCGACGACCTGCGCGAAGGGGAACTGACGGTCGCCGACGTATGGTTCGCCGTCGCCGAACGGCTCGTGGCCGGGGACGGGCCCGTCACGGAGGCGGTACGCGCGCGTGCCCGCGAGCTGCATCCGCTGCCGGACCGCTACGACTTCGGCGGGAGCGAGGGCTAGGGGGTGTCCGATGGGTCGGCGCGGGTCCTGCGGTGTCCGGTGCGGTGGATCGCAAGGCGGAGCATCGGCCTCGGACTGGGCGTCCTTGGCTGATGCGACAACGCGGCGAGGCGCCGTGCCGGGCGCCGCAGGCCCGTGCTGACCCATCGGACACCCCCTAGCTTCGCAGGTGTCCGAGGACGGACCGCACCGCGTGCCGCACGGCCTCGCGCGTCTGCTCGGTGCGGTCGATCGTCTCGAACCCGTGGTGGGCGAGCGGTACGTCGATCACCTCGAGCGCGGCCCCGCAGTCCTCGGCGGCGGTCACGAACTCCTCGACCGTCGCCGCGATCTCCGGCATCTCCAGCCCCACCCGGGTGAGCACGATGGGCAGTCGTCCCGCGCCGCGGACCGCCGCCGCGGGGCGGAACCGGGAGTCGGCCAGGCCCCAGTTCGGCAGCGGCGCGAGGATGGGGTAGGTCGCCGCCAGGCACCGCAGCCACGGCGGCGGCGCGGCCAGCCAGTCCGCCGACAGCAGCCCGCCGCCGGAGAGGAACCACAGCGCGACGCGGTCGCCGTCCACGCGCGGATCGGCCCGTACGAGCTCGACCGCGTCGGCCACGTCCTGGGCGGCGCGGTCGTAGTCGGTGAGGTCGTGCAGCCGGTGGTCGACTGTCACGCCGACCGCTCCCTGCTGCGCCACGTACCGCCCGTAGCCGACATAGGTAGGCCAGTCGCGGGGCGTCGGCCGCGCCTGTTCGGGAACCGGGCCGCCGTGCACGAAGACCACGGCCGGCCGGGGGCCGTCGGCGTCGGGGAGGTGGAGGTCGACCCGGCCCACGCGCTCGCGGGGCCGTTCCGGTACGTCCAGGAGGAACGGCCTCAGGTGGGCGGGCTCCTCGTACGTCGCCGGGGACAGCCGGTGGCCCTCTCCCGCCGCGGCCTTCAGCAGGACCTCGGCGAGCTCGTCGGGCAGGGAGAGCATGGGCCAGTGCCCGGTGGCGAGTTCGAAGAAGGTGACCCGGGGCTCGGCGAGCGCCGTCAGCCGGGGATCCCCGAGTCCCATCAGCGTCTCGAGGAGGGCGATGCTCGAGCCGTTGCCGCCGCACAGGACGCCCGTCGTCGGCAGTTCGCCGGCTGCCGCGGACAGCCTCAGCGGCTGGGTGAGCGTACCCAGCGGCTGCGGTGCGGCGAGGTCCGCCAGCCGGGCCAGCGCGTCGGCGGGCACGCCGGCGACGCTGCCCTGGCGCTGCCACTCCGCGGCCGGCGGCGGGGGGATCCGCCAGTCGTCCCCCGTCCCGTGCTCCAACCGCTCGCGGAGCGCCTGGTCGGGGATCTGCCGCAGGGCCGGGTCGCCGTCCTGGGGCGGGACCGTGTCCACGAGGACGATCCGGGCGACCCGCTCCGGGCGCCGGCCGGCGGCGCCGAGCGCGGGGTGGACGCCGTAGCCGTGCCCGACGAGCACCACCTCCGGCGCGTCGGCCCGGTCGATCACCCGCAGCAGGTCCTGGATGTGGCTCTCCAGGTCCGTGCCGGGTCCGGCCAGGTGCCGGAGGTCGCCCATGCCGGTCAGCGTGACCGCGTGCGCCTCGGCCCCCGACTCGCGCAGCCGGGCGGCCACGTCCTCCCATATCCAACCGCCGGTGTGGGCACCGGGCACCAGAACGAACGCCGTCATCGGCTTCTCCTCCGCACGTCGTGGTCCGCGGGACCGGCCGACCGGCCCGTCCGCGCTCGCCGGTACGGTAGGAACTCCCCCTGAGGGAGGTTCAAGTCATGTCCCCTGACGGCATGTGGAGCATCGGAGAGCTCGCCGAGCGCGCGGGCGTCACCGTCAAGACGGTGCGCTTCTACTCCGATCGCGGTCTGCTGCCCGAGGCCGGCCGCAGCGCCGGCGGCCACCGCCGGTACGGCCCCGAGGCCCTGGACCGGCTCCGCCTGATCCGCTCCCTGCGCGCCCTGGACCTGCCGGTCCCGGACGTGGGCCGGGTCCTGGAGCGGGAGGAGGCGCTGGAGGACCTGATCGCGGGCCAACTGAGCGAGCTGGGCTCGCGGATGGCCGCGCTGCGCTGGCGGGAGGCCTCCCTCCAGCTGCTGCGGGACTGCGACCCCGCGGAGCGGGCCGACCGGCTGCGCCTGGTCGGCGCCGTGACCGCCCCGCCCAGCACGGCAGCGCTGGCGCGCTTCTGGCGGAGCTGGCTGCCGGCCCGGCTCCCGGCCCGGCTGGTCTCCGCCATTCTCGAGGAGGCGGTGCCGCAGCCCCCGGCCGACCCGTCCCCCTCCCAGGTGCTGGCCTTCGCCCGGCTGCACGACTTCGTCTCCGGCGGCTGCCCGGACCGTGACCGCTACCAGCCCGCGGCGCACCGGACGGACCTGGGCTACCGGCCGGCCGTCCTCTACGACGGCCTCCTCGAGGCCTTCGCCCTGGCGGCACCGGACCTGCGGGCGGGGCGGGCGCCGCACGCGGGCGAGGCGCTCGACTGCTTCGTCGCCGCCTACGCCCGGTCGTGCGGGGCGCGGGACACGCCCGACTTCCGCCGCCGCCTCGCCCGCGAACTCGCCGCCGACCGCTACATCGACCACTACTGGGAGCTCACCGCCGAGGTGAACGCCCCGCCGGGCTCGGCGCCGGAGCCGACTCCGGGCGCCGCCCACGGCTGGCTGCGCGCCGCCCTGGAGGACCGGGCGGCCCCGGCGGCCGCCGCCTAGGGAAGCGGTCAGCCCGCCTTCCGGTCGACGTACTCGAACACCGAGCCGTCCGGGTGACGGGCCACCAGGTTGCGCCCGATGGGCGTGGGCACCGGCCCCGCGATGATGTCCGCCCCCACCGCCTGGAGATCGACGAGTGCCTCGTCCACGTCCGTGACCGCGATCGTCGCCGTGATCCTGCGCAGCACGGACAGTTCCGCCTCCGGGCCGCTCATCAGGAAGAAGCAGCCGACCGCCGCGACGGACACCCCGCCGCGCCGGAAGCGCAGCGCCTCCTCCCCGGTCAGCCGTTCGTAGACGGCGATGGACGCTTCCAGATCACCGACGCACACCCGTAGCGAAGTCCCCAGAATGTTCATGAAAACCAGGCTAGTTGACGCGGCAGAGCAGTTCGCCGTTGAGCACGGAGAACCACGCGTCCTCGTGACGCCCCCATGCGCGCCAGGCCTCCGCGATCGCCTCCAGGCCCGCCCGGTCGGTGTGCCCGCCCTCGACGGCCAGCCGGGCGTAGGGGGAGGACAGGGTGCGGTCGGCCCACAGGCCGCTCCACCAGGCGCGCTGTTCGGCGCCCGAGTAACACCAGGCGCCCGCCGTGCTGGTGACGTCCGTCAGGCCCGCCCGGCGGGCCCAGGACAGCAGCCTGCTCCCGGCGTCCGGTTCGCCGCCGCCGGCGCGGGCGACGCCGACGTACAGGCGCTGCCAGTCCTCGAGGCCCGCGACGCGCGGGTACCAGGACATGGCCGTGTAGACCACGTCGCGGACGGCGACGATCCCGCCGGGGCGGCACACCCGGCGCATCTCGCGCAGCGCGCCGACCGGGTCGGGGAGGTACTGGAGCACCTGGTGTGCGTGGACGACGTCGAACGAGCCGTCGGGGAAGCCGAGGGCGCGGACGTCACCGGTGGTGAAGTCCACGTTGCGCACGCCGCGTTGGCGGGCGGCCACGCGCGCGTGGGCGAGGACGTCCTCCGCCGCGTCGAGGCCGGTCACATGCCCGTGCGGCACCAGGGCCGCCAGGTCGGCGGTGATGCTGCCGGGGCCGCAGCCGATGTCCAGGATCCGGTGGTGCGGTTCGAGGTGGGGCAGCAGGTAGGCGGCCGAGTCGGCCGCCCGGCGGCGGCCGTGCGAGCGCAGCACGGACTCGTGGTGGCCGTGGATGTAGACGCCGCTCCCGCCCGGCTCCTCCGGCTCGTTCGGGCCTTTCCGCTCGGTGTGCGCCTCGGGCATGGTGGTCCCTTCGCTCCGTCGTGACGGCCGGCCGTCCTCACCGTACGCCGCCTCCCGCATCGCGAGAGCCCCGTCCCGTCATCCGGGACGAACGCTTCCGTGCCGCCCGTGTCGGCCCGCCCGAGCGCCCCAAGATCTGCCAAGGTGGACGGAAGACCGGGTGAGGGTACGGAGGTACGTGCGGATGCAGCGGGTTCCTGCGGCGCTCCCCGCCCTCCCGGCGCCCGAGCGCGGGCTGCCCGTCCTGCCGGAGCTCGCCGCGCGGCTGGCGGCGGCGGCCCGGCGGTCGGTTCCCGAGCCGGTGGGTGGCGGTCCTGAGCTGCGCGCGGCCGCCTGCGGCTACTGGGCGCGGCGCGGGCTGCCCTGCGACTCCGACCTCGTCGTCGCCGCTCCCGGCGCCCAGCCGCTGCTGCTGGCGCTGTTCGCGTCGGCGGGCGGCGAGGTGCTGCTGACGCGGCCCTGTGCCGCCTCGTACAGCCCGCTCGCTCGCCTGGCGGGCCGGCTGGCGTACCACGTGCCCGTGCCGGCCGAGTGCGGTGGCGTGCCCGATCCGTTCGCGCTGCTGGAGACGGTGGGCAGGATCCGGGCGGAGGGCGGGCGGCCGCGCTTCCTGGTGCTGTCCGTCGCCGACGACACCACCGGCACCGTCGCCCCGCCGGAGATCCTGCACGAGGTGTGCGAGGCCGCGGCCGCCGAGGAGCTGACCGTCGTCAGCGACGAGACGTGGCGCGACACGCTGCACGACCCGCACGACACGGTCTTCGTCAGCCCCGCCGAGATGTACCCCGACCGGGTCGTCGTCCTCACCGACCTCGCGGGGCCCTTCGCGCCCGCCGCCTGGCCCGCGGCCGTCGCCCGCTTCCCGGCAGGCGGCACGGGGCCGGCCCTGCTCGGCCGCGCGGCGTCGCTGCTGACGGCGGTACGCGCCGAACTCGCGCCCCCCGTCGCCGCCGCCGTGCGCTACGCGCTGGCCGAGCCCGAGCCGGTGCGCGCCCGCACGGCCGCCACCGCCCGGCTGTACGGCGTGCTGGGCACCGCGGCCCGCGAGCGGCTGGACGCGGCCGGGGTGCTCTGCCGCCCGCCGCGCACGGGCCCGCACCTGTACGCCGACCTCGGCGAGCTGCGCGAGTCGCTGGCCACGCGCGACATCACCGACTCCGTCGAGCTGGAGGCCCATCTGACGGCGGTGCTGGGCCATCCGGTCCCCGGCGGCCACCGCTTCGGTGACGCCCCGGACAGCCTGCGGGTGCGGCTGTCCACGCCGCCGCTGCTCGGGGCCGGTGACGAGCGGCGGCAGCGGGCGCTCGACGCGCCCGACCCGCTCCTGGAGCCGGATGTCGCGGAGGCGTTGTCCACTTTTGGATCGGCGTTCAGTGAACTGGCCGGTTCCTGATCTACCGTCGGTCGGGGAGCGCGCGGCCGCGCCCGGCGCGTCGCGCCCCCTGGTTCCGGTTCCCCACGAATGGAGCCCCAGATGACCGAACAGACCGAGCGCCCCCTCGCGGAACCGCGCCCGCCCGGCGAGATCCGCACCTGGCCCCGGTCGTTCGCCGACCGTCTGACCGCGCCGCTGCCCGGCGTCAGAGCCCTGGCCCGCCTGGCGCGCGAGGGACGGCTGCGGCCCAGCGCCGACTCGCTGCGGGAGCTGTCCGGACTGCCGGTGGAGCCGGGTCCGCTGCCGGTGGTCGGTGCCGGGGCGATGGCCGTGACCTGGGCGGGGCACGCGAGCTGGGTGATCAGGGCGGGCGGGCTCACGGTGCTGACGGACCCCGTCTGGTCGCGCCGGATCCTGGGCACCCCGCCCCGGGTGACGCCGGTCGGCGTCCGCTGGGAGGACCTGCCGCCCGTCGACGCCGTCGTCATCAGCCACAACCACTACGACCACCTCGACGCCCCCACCCTCAAGCGGCTGCCGCGCGACACCCATCTGCTGCTGCCGGCCGGCCTGGCCCCCTGGGCGCGCCGCCGCCGCTTCACCCGGGTGACCGAACTGGACTGGTGGGAGGCCGTGGAGCTGCCGGGACCGGCCGGCCCCGTCCGCTTCGACTTCGTGCCGGCCCACCACTGGAGCAAGCGCACGCTGACCGACACCTGCCGCTCGCTGTGGGGCGGCTGGGTGCTCACCGCGCCGGGCGGGCCGCGGCTGTACTTCGCGGGGGACACGGGCTACGGCCACTGGTTCGGGCGCATCGGCGAACGCTATCCGGGGATCGACGTCGCGCTGCTGCCGATCGGCGCGTACGACCCGCGGTGGATGCTGGGCCCGGTGCACACGGACCCCGAGGAGGCCGTGCGGGCCTGTCAGGACCTGGGGGCGCGGGTGATGGCCCCCATGCACTGGGCGACGTTCCTGCTCTCGGCCGAGCCGCCGCTGGAACCGCTGCGCCGGGTGCGGGCGGCGTGGCGGGCCGCCGGGCGGCCCCGGCAGGACCTGTGGGACCTGCCGGTGGGCGCGTCGCGGACGCTCACCTGCCCCATGTGAACGTGAACCGGTTCGCTCCGTGGCTGGTGCACGTCAGGTGCGAGGGGAACCGGCTGGCCCTGGTGTCCACGCCGACGACGCCGGTGATCTCGTCGTAGGTGAAGCACACCGACCCCTCCCCCAGTACCTCCTCGCCCTCCCGGACGACCACGCCCACCGGTGCTCCCTCCCTGACCTCGAACTCGCGGGCGCCGGCGCCGGCCTCCAGGCGGACGTCGACGCCGTCGAGGCCGTCGCGGGGCGGCCGCTGGAAGCGCAGCGAGTACGTCTCCTGCGGCCCGCCGGCCCGGTGGAAGTCGACGCCGGCCGCGCGGCCCCTGGGCCCGTCGGGCGCCACCGCGGCCAGGCTGTGGAAGCCCCCGGCGGCGACCAGCGTGACGTGCCGCTCCCGCACGGCCTCGAGGATGCCGGAGACCTGCCGGTCGGCGTCCTTGCCGGCCCCCAGCAGTACGCCGTCGACGGTCACCGCAAGGCTGTGCAGGTTGCCGGCGGCGACGGCGGCCACGCGCCGTCCCTGGGCCTCGCGCAGGATGCCCGACACCTGGTGGTTGCCGTCCCGGCCGGCGGCGAGCAACTGTCCGTCGTCGGTCAGGGCCAGGCTCTGCAGGGCGGCGGCGGAGACGGCGACGACCTTCCTGCCGCGGGCCGCGGCCAGGATCCCGGACACCTGCCCGTCCTCGTCACGGCCCGCCGCCAGCAGCCGGCCGTCCCGGGTCACGGCGAGGGTGTGGAAGTCCCCGGCGGCGACCGCGGCGATCCGCTGTCCCCCGGCGGCGGCGAGGATGCCGGACACCTGCCCGTCGCCGTCGTGTCCGGCCGCCAGCAGTTCCCCGTCGTCGGTCGCCGCCACGGAGTGCACGGTGCCGCCGTCGGCCGCCGTGACCCGTTTGCCGGCGGACGCGGCGAGGATGCCCGACACCTGGTCGTTGCGGTCCTTGCCGGCCGCCAGCAGCCGGCCGTCGCGGGTGACGGCCAGGCTGTGGAAGCTGCCGGCGGCCGCGAGGGCGGCGGACCTGCCGCTCGCCGCCGCGAGGATGCCGGACACCTGGTCGTAGTCGTCGATCCCGGCGGCCAGCAGCCGGCCGTCGTCGGTCACGGCCAGGCTGTGGTGGTCACCGGCGGCGACGGCCGAGACCGTCGCTCCCTCCGCCTGCCGGAGAACGTCCCGGACCTGCCCGTGCGCATCGAGCCCGGCGGCCCGCAGCCGCCCGCCGCGCGGCGAGGCGAGCGGGTCCTCGGCCGGGTCGTGCGATTCCCGCTCGGCGAAGTGCACGGGCATGGGCCCTCCTCGGTCGGCGCGCTGCCCTCCACGCTGGTGCCCGGCACGGGGCCCGGCACCTGCGGTGCCGCCGAACAGGTGACCGCGCGATCTCAGCGCGCCAGGCGGGGCGCGAGCAGGGGGGCGGTCAGGGCACGCACGCCGCGGTCCGCGACGGTCACGGTCGCGTGCTGTCGCGTGCCCCCACCAGGTGATGTCCACCGGCACACTACGAGCGTGCCTCGATGACGTGCACGCGCAAGGGCAGCCCGTACGCCGGGTGGGTCGTCTCGCGTTCCGGCCGCATCCCCAGCCGGCGCATGATCGCCTCGGCTGCGGCGTTGCCGACGGTGTGCACACCGACGACTCTGGCCAGCCCGCGGTCGCGCAGCGCGAAGTCCAGGACGGCGCGCGCCGCTTCGGTGGCCAGCCCCTGTCCCCAGAACGACCGCCCGAGCCGCCAGCCGATCTCCACGGCCGGCAGGATCTCCGGCAGGAAGGCGGGCACCGACAACCCGGCGAATCCGGCCAGTTGACGTGTCTCCCGGCACTCCACCGCGAACAGTCCCACTCCCCGTTCCCGCCACTCCCGCTCCCACCCGGCGATCCCGGCCTCCGTCTGCGCCCGGTCGCACACGGAGCCGTCGCCGATCCAGCGCATCACCTCCGGGTCGGCGTTGATGGCCGCCATGGGGGCGACGTCGTCCTCGCGCCAACGGCGCAGCGTCAGTCGGGGCGTTCGGAGGGTGGTCGTCATGCCGGCATCCTGCCCAGTCCGCCGGGCAAAGCCACGCCCCGCCCGATACCCGTAGTACTCCGGTAGCACGGGCGAGAGGGCTCTCCGGTGGGACGCGGGGCGCCCGGTCGCGGGCCGACCATCCGCCCATGCGTGAACTCATCCGGCGGATCGATGCCGCGACACCAGCGGGCCGCGACCGGGCGCTCGACGCCCTGCGGGCCTTCGCCATCCTCGGCGTGGTGCTCGGCCACTGGCTGGTGACCGCCCTGGTCGCCGACGGCGGCACGCTGCGCGGCGCGAGTCCGCTGCGGCACCTGCCCGTCCTGACGCCCGTGTCCTGGGTGTTCCAGACGCTGGCCGTCTTCTTCCTGGTGAGCGGCGAGGTGACCGCGAGGGGTTACGCGACCGCCCGCGCGCGGGGGACGTCGTACGGGCGGTGGCTCGGCGGGCGGCTGAGCCGGCTGTTCGGGCCGGTGGCCGCGCTGCTCGCGGTGTGGGCGGTGGTGACGGGCGCGCTGGTGGCGTCGGGTGTGGGGGCGGTGACCGTGCAGACGCTGGTCCGGCTGGTGCTGTCCCCGCTGTGGTTCCTGCTGGTGCTCGCGGGGCTGACGGCGGCGACTCCGCTGGTGGCCCGGCTGCATCCGCTGTGGCCGCTGACGGTGGTGCTGCACATCGACGTCGCCCGGTTCGGGCTGGGCGGGCCGGCCTGGCTGGGCTGGGTCAATGTGGCGGCCGGCTGGCTGGTCCCGTACTGCCTGGGCGCGGCCCGCTCCCGGGGCGAGGCGCGCAGCCGCTGGAGCGGCTGGGTTCTGCTGCTCGGCGGGGCCGCGGCCACGGCCGCGCTCGTGCGGTGGGCCGGCTACCCGGCCGCCATGGTCGGCGTCCCGGGCGCCGCGATCTCCAACCTCAACCCGCCCACCCTCGCGGCCGTCACCTTCGGGCTGGCCCAGTGCGGAGCGGCCCTGCTGCTGCTCGGCCCACTGCGCCGGGCGCTGCGGCGGCCGGCCGCGTGGGCGGCGGTGGCGCTGGTGAACCTGTCCGCGATGACGATCTTCCTCTGGCACCAGACGGCGATGATGGCGGTGACCGCGGCGGCCCTGGCGGCCGACGGGCCACTGCCGGGCCTGCACACCGTGCCGGACGGGCCGGACTGGGTGGCGGCCCGGCTGACCTGGCTGCCGGCGTTCGCGGTGGCACTGCTGGCGTGCAGGGCGGTGTTCCACCGGTACGAGCGGGGACGGCGGGCCCGGGACGCCGGGCGCGGCAGGGCGCGGGGGCGGCGGGCCGAGCACCCGCCGCTCCGACGGGCCGCCGTGGGCCGGTGGTAGGGCGGGATCGCGAGGTGGCGCCGGGTCGTCCTGGACGGCCGGGCGTCGCGCGGGCCGCCGGGGCAGGCTGTAGGACGGGCCGGCCACATCGCGACCGGTCACCCCGCACCGCCGGCCGTCGCGCAGGCCGCTGGGGGCCGGCGATAGCACCGGCCCGCGACGTCGCCACCGGTCGTCCTGAACCGCCAGCCGTCGCGCGGGCCGGCGGCAGCACCAGCCCGCGACGTCGCGACCGGTCATCCCGAACCGCCCGCCGTCGCGCGGGCCGCCGGGCCCGCCTCCGCCGACGCGGACGGTGCCCGGCACGGCGTCACCGCGCGCCGCGCCCCCGCCGGGGCGAAGGCCACCGGCGGCCGCAGCCGGGGCGGGGGCCGGCGAAACGCCGGCCATCGTGCGGGGGCTGGGGCCGGCGAAACGTCGGCCATCGTGCGGCCGGCGAAACGCCGGCCGTCGCAGCCCGGGATCACGTCCCGGAGCCCGCCACCGCTATCGCCGCCCCGTACCCCGTCCCCGCCTCGACGTCGTCGATCGTCCAGCCGGGTGGGGACGCCGGGGACGGGCCCGAGCCGACGTACGTCACCGACGGGCTCTCCGCCAGGCCCGTGCCGGTGCCCTTGAGGTAGGCCTCCTTGCGGGTCCAGCAGCGGGCGAAGGCCGCCGGGCGGGCGTGTTCGGGGAGGACGTCCAGCTCGGCGGTCTCGGTCGGGTGCAGCATCCGCGCCACCTCGGCGACCACCGAGGGGGGCTGCACCTCCTCCACGTCGGCGCCCACCGGCGCGTCCGCGAAGGCGAACAGCGCCCGTTCGCCGGCGTGCGAGAGGCTGAAGTGGAACGCGGCTCCGGCGGCGGCCGGCCGGCCGTGCGGCTCGCCGCAGCCGGGGCACGGCTCGCGCGTCAGCTCGACCGCCGCCGGCGGCCGCCCCAGGTAGGCGCCGAGGAGCCGGCGCAGCCCGGCGTGGGCCGCCACGTAGCGGTCGCGGTGCAGGGGCCGGACGAACCCGGCCGCCCGTGCCCGCTCCCCCGCGTCGAGGTCGTCCTGGGGCCAGGGCGCGCCGCCGTCGGGTATGGGCAGCAGCCAGACGTGCGGGACGCCGCCGCCCGGACGCCACGGTCCGGGCAGCGGGTCGCGTCCCAGCACCCGGGGTGTCGGGCGCATCAGCCCCTCTCCCCCAGGTGTCCGGCCAGCGCCTCGGCGATCAGGGCGGCCGGCTCGGGCCGGGTCATGGCGGCGTGCGCGCAGTCGACGTCACGGTTGGCCAGCTCCCCGGTGATGTACGGGCGCCAGGCCTCCCGGCTCGGCCGGGCTTCCGCACGGGGCGCCGCCGCCGTGAAGAAGAGGACGTCGCCCTCGAAGACCCCGGGCCGGTGACGGCGGGTCAGCGCGGCGTTGTTGAGGGCGATGCGGGCCATGGCGGAAACGGTCCGTTCCGGGAGGGCGGCCAGGGCGCCGTTCTCCGCGCGCAGCGCCGTCATGACGCGCTCGAGCGTCACGGGCGCGTCGCCGTCCGGTTCGTCGCCGGCCATGCGCAGCAGTTCCGCGAAGGCGTCGGCCTCCGCCGGTGCCGGGCGCTCGCGCCAGACGTCGCCGGGGTAGGAGTCGAGCAGCGCGAGCAGTTCGACCTTCTCCCCCGCGTTCTGCAGCAGCACGGCGACGGCGTGCGCGAGGTTGCCGCCGAAGGACCAGCCCAGCAGCCGGTAGGGACCGTACGGCTGGACCTCGCGGATGCGGGCGAGGCAGTCCCGCGCCGCCTCCTCGAGGGTGGCGGGCAGCGGTTCGTCGCCCGTCAGGCCGCGTGCCTGCAGGCAGTGGACGGGCTGTTCGGCGCCGAGCCGGGCCGACAGGCCCGCGTAGCACCAGCCGAGTCCCACCGCCGGGTGGAACGCGAACAGCGGGGTGCGCAGCCCGGACGCGCGCAGCGGCAGCAGCGGGCCCAGGGAGTCACCGGGGCCGGAGCTCGCGCCCGCGCCTGTGCCGTCACAGCCGAGGCGGGCCGCCAGGGCGGCCGGGCTGGGGGCCCGGAAGAGTTCGCCCAGCTCGAGGCCGGTGCCGAGCACCGCCCGTACGCGGGCGACGAGCTGCATGGCCAGGAGCGAGTCGCCGCCCAGGTCGAAGAAGCCGTCGTCGACACCGGCCGGCCGCGTCAGGCCCAGCACCTTGGCGAAGAGCCGGGTCAGGGTCTCTTCCCGGGGGCCGCGCGGGGCCCGGTCGCCGACGGCCGCCGCCGGCGCGGGCAGCGCCGCCTGGTCCAGCTTGCCGTTGGGGCCCTGCGGGAAGGCGTCGAGCACCACGACGGCGCTCGGCACCATGGCCTCCGGCAGCCGCGCGGCGAGCGCGGCCCGCAGCTCCCGGGGGTCGGCCGGACCGGCCTCGGTGGCGGCATCCACCGAGGCCGGAGTCACATAGGCGACAAGTCGGCGGTCGCCGGGGCGGTCCTCGCGGACCATGGCGCGGGCGGCGCCGACGCGGGCGTCGGCGCTCAACGCCGCCTCGACCTCGCCCAGTTCGACACGCTGACCACGGAGTTTGACCTGCCGGTCGGTGCGGCCGCGGTACTCGAGCTCGCCGTCCTGGCGCCGACGGGCCAGATCGCCGGTGCGGTACATGCGCTCGCCGGGCGCGCCGAAGGGATCGCGTACGAAGCGCTCCGCGGTCAGCGCGGGCTGTCCGAGGTAGCCGGTGGCCAGCTGGGCGCCGGCGATGTACAGCTCGCCGGTGACGCCGGGCGGGCAGGGCTGCAGGGCGGCGTCGAGGACGTACAGCCGGGTGTTCCACACGGGCCGGCCGATCGGTACGGGGCCCTTCCCGCCCGGCTCGCACCGGTGGTGGGTGACGTCGACGGCCGCTTCGGTGGGCCCGTAGAGGTTGTGCAGCCCGACGCCCGGGAGCGTGCGGTGGAAGCGGTCGGCGCTCTCGCGCGGAAGCGTTTCGCCGCTGCAGAAGACCCTGCGCAGCGGGAGGCCGTCCTCCGCCTCGTCCAGGAAGAGCGGCAGCGCGGACGGCACGAAGTGGACGGTGGTGATGCCGTGTTCGCGGACCGTTCGGGCCAGTGCCGCCGGGTCGCGGTGGTCCTGCGGACCTGCGAGGACGAGGGTGGCGCCCTCGCGCAGGGGCCAGAACAGCTCCCACACCGAGACGTCGAAGCCGACGGGCGTCTTGTGCAGGACCCTGTCCTCGACGGTCAGCCCGTACTCGCCCTGCATCCAGCGCAGCCGGTTGTCGATCGCGGAGTGCGGGACGACGACGCCCTTGGGGCGTCCGGTGGAGCCGGAGGTGTGGATGACGTAGGCGGGGTGCTGGGGCGTCAGCGGCCGTCCGGGGTCGGTGGGGTGGTGCCGGTCCAGCTCGGCGGCCAGCGCCGGGTCGTCCAGCAGCACGGCCCGCGGCGCGGCGTCCGGCAGGGCCGCGGCGCGCGTGGCGGTGTCCGTCACCACGCACACCGGGTCCGCGTCCGCCAGGACGAGGGCCAGCCGCTCGCGCGGGTGCCCGGGGTCCAGCGGTACGTAGGCGCCGCCCGCCTTGAGGACGGCCAGCAGGGCCACGACGAGTTCGGCGGAGCGCGGCAGGGCGACGGCGGCGAGGGTGCCGGGGCGCACGCCGAGTCCGATGAGGTGGCGGGCGAGCCGGTTGGCCCGGGTGTTCAGTTCGGCGTAGGTCAGGCGCGCTTCGCCCGCGACGAGCGCGAGCGCGTGCGGGGTGCGGGCGGCGCGGGCCTCGATGGGGCCGATGAGGGTGGTCGGGGGCACGTCCACCGAGGTGTCGTTGCACTCCACCAGCACCTGCTCGCGCTCCTCGTCGGTGGCGAGGGAGAGGGCGGACAGCGGCTCGTGCGGGTCGCTGTCGGCGATGCGGGTCAGCAGGTCGAGGAAGCGCCGCTGGTGGGCGGCGAGTTCGTCGTCGCCGTAGGAGGCCGGGTTGGCGTCGTAGTCGATGCGCAGGCCGGTGCCGTCGGCGCGGTCGTAGATGTTGACGGTGAGGTCGTCGACGGGCCCGCCGGAGAGGTTGTGGGCGTCGGATCGGGCCCCTGCGAAGGTGAGCCCGTAGTCGAACGGCATGACGTTGACCAGCGGCCCGACGAGCGCGCCGCCCTCGCCGAGCAGGCCGAGGTCGCGGCGCAGGTCGGCGTAGCGGTAGCGCTGGTGGCGGCGGGCGGCGCGGATGCCGAGGTCGGCCTGGCGGGTGAGCTCGGCGAAGGTGGCGTCGGGGGCGACGGTCATGCGCAGCGGCAGCACGTTCATGACCATGCCGGGGACGCGCAGGGCGACCGAGCCCATGCGGCCCATCATGGGCAGGCCCAGGACGACGTCCCGCCTGCCGGTGGCGCGCGCCAGGTAGAGGGCCTGGGCGGCGAAGAGGACGTCGGGCCAGGTGGCGCGCACGGACGCGGCGAGTTCACGCAGCCGGGCGGCGGCCTGGGGGCCGAGGTGCGCGGTGTGGCGCAGGGTGGTGCGCGAGGGCAGGGCGGCGCGGCCGGAGAGGGTGGGGACGGCGGGGCGGCCGGCCAGGTGGCCGGTCCAGTGCTCGCGGTCGCGGTCGTACGTGGCGGAGTCGCGGTAGGCGGCGTCCTCCTCGACGAGCGCGGCGAGCCGCCCGAAGGGGCTGGGGCCGGGGTCGTCGCCGGCGGCGAGGGCGGTGTAGACCTCGGCGACGCGGCGGGCCACCAGCGAGTAGCCGTAGCCGTCGAGGACGGCGTGATGGACGCGCTGGTACCACAGCCAGCGCCGCTCACCGACGCGGAAGAGGGCGTGGGCGAAGAGGGGGCCGCTCGCCAGGTCGAAGGGGACGGCGAGGTCGGCGCGCATCCAGGCGAGGGCGGTCGCAACTGCCTTTTCGACGTCTCCCTGGTCTCGAAGGTCGGCGGCGTGCAGAGGGAAGCCGTGGCCGGGCGGCTCGATCTCGACGGGCAGCTGGCGGGGCCCGGCCGGGGTGTCCACCAGACGGACGCGCAGGGCGTCGGCCTCGCCGACGGTGCGGTGCAGGGCCTCGGCGAAGCGGACCGGGTCGATGTCGCCGTGGATCTCGAGGTACTCGGCGGTGTTGAGGGCGGGGCTGCCCGCATCGAGGGCCTGGGCGTACCACATGCCCGCCTGAGCGGCCGTCAGCGGCAGCCCCTCCGGCCCGGAGGACCGGGCCGGGGTGCCGCTGACGGGCCGCGCCGTCGCGGTGACGGTCATGTGCGGGCCCCCAGCAGGGGCGCCCACTGCTCGATGGCCGGCTTCTCGGCGAGGTCGACGAAGGTGACCTCGGTGCCGTGGTCGCGCCGCCAGCGCTCGACGAGCGTCATGATGCGCACCGAGTCGAGGCCGTAGTCCACCAGGTTCTCGTCGTCGGGGATGTCGGCGGGGTCCTCGCCGAGCACGTCGGCGACGTCGGCACGGATCTGTTCCAGCGTGAGGGCCATGGGGTTACTTCCCTTCGAAGACGCGGTCGGTGGTGGTGACGACCGCGCACTTGGCGGCCGCCCAGCGCAGCGCCATCGCGTGGTCCTCGGCGGAGAAGTCGGCGACGGCGTCGGCGACGAGGAACGGCTGGATGTCCCGCATCCACGCGTCGCAGGCGCTCATCATGACACCGATGTGGGCGTAGACGCCGACGACGACCAGCTGGTCGCGGCCCTGTGCGGCCATTCGCTCCGCGAGGTCGGTGCGGACGAACGCGCTGTACTTCCACTTCGTCAGGACCGTGTCGCCGTCGCCCGGGGCGACCGCGTCGGCGATGGCGCGGGCGCGCGGGTCGGCGGGCAGGCCCGGTCCCCAGAAGTCCTGCTGCAGGCCGCGCTCGGCGGGGCTCTGGCCGCCGGGCTGGGCGGAGTAGACGACGGGCACGCCCAGGCGCTCGCAGTCCTTCTTCAGCCGCGCGACGTTCTCCAGCAGCTCGGTGACGGGCGAGGCGTCGCCCTGGAAGGCGTCGAGGAAGTAGTTCTGCAGGTCGTGCACGAGCAGCACGGCACGGGCCGGGTCGACCGTCCAGGAGACCTTGTTCGCCGGGAGGTCGGCCGCGGTGGGCATGGCATAGGGGGCGATGGCAGGGAGCGCCATGGTGGTGTGGGGCCTTTCTCAGTGCTGTGCCGGTGCGGCGGTTTCGCGGAGGCGGGCGGCGATGGCCGCGCGGAGGTCCTTCTTGGAGACCTTGCCGATGCCGGTCTGCGGGAAGGCGTCGACGAACTCGACCCGGTCGGGCACCTTGAAGGCGGCCAGGCCGCGCTCGCGGACGAATTTCTTGACGGCGATGGACTTCACCGGTTCGGCGCCCTCGCGCAGCACGACGTACGCGCAGGTGCGCTCGCCCAGGTAGTCGTCGGGCATGGAGACGACGGCGACGTCGTGGACGGAGGGGTGGGCGAGGATGTGGTTCTCGATCTCCTCGGCGGCGACCTTCTCGCCGCCCCGGTTGATCTGGTCCTTGGCCCGGCCCTCGACGACGATGTGGCCCGTCTCCGTCAGCCGTACGACGTCGCCGGTGCGGTAGAAGCCGTCCGCGGTGAAGGAGGCGGCGTTGTGCTCGGGCGCCCGCCAGTAGCCGCGGATGGTGTAGGGGCCGCGGGTCAGCAGGTGGCCGGTGGCGCCGGTGGGCAGGTCGTTGTCCTCGTCGTCCACGACGCGTATCTCGTCGTCGGGCGAGATGGGGCGGCCCTGGGTGGTGACGATGGTCTCCTCGGGGTCGTCGAGCCGGGTGTAGTTCACCAGGCCCTCCGCCATGCCGAAGACCTGCTGCAGGGTGCAGCCGAGCACGGGCCGCACCCGGCGGGCCGCCTCCTCGCTGAACTTGGCGCCACCCACGAGGAGGACATCGAGGCTGGAGAGGTCGTGCCCGCCGGCCGCGGCGGCCTCGGTCCACACCAGGGCCAGCGGCGGCACCAGGCCGGTGATGGTCACGCCCTCGCGCTCGATGAGCGGGAAGGCGACGTCCGGGCTGGGCCGGGGGGCCAGCACGACGCGGGCGCCCGCGTACAGCGCGCCGAGGGTGCCGGGCGAGCTGAGGGGGAAGTTGTGGGCGGCGGGCAGGGCGCAGAGGTAGACGCTGTTCTCGTCGACCCCGCAGATCTCGTTGGAGCCCCACAGCGAGTAGATGTAGTCGTCGTGGGTGCGCGGGATGAGCTTGGGGACGCCGGTGGAGCCGCCGGAGAGCTGGAGAAAGGCCAGCTCGTGGGGTTCGGGGGCGTCCTCGACGGCGACGGGCTCGGTGGGGACGTCGGCCAGGGCGGTGTGCCCGCCCGGCTCGCCGACGACGAAGACGTGCTCGAGGGTGGGCACCTCGGCGCGCATCCTGTCCGCCAGCACCCGGTAGTCGTAGCCCTCGGCGACGTCGGCGACGACGTAGGCGCGGGCCTCGGTGAAGGAGCAGAAGTGGCGGATCTCGGTCTCGCGGTGCGCGGGCAGCGCGAAGACGGGGAGGGCGCCGATGCGGAAGAGGGCGAAGACCACCTCGAAGAACTCGGCGACGTTCGGCAGCTGGACGACGACGCGGTCGCCCTTGCCGATGCCCCGGGCCAGGAACCCGGCGGCCAGCCGGTCGGCGCGCTCGTCGAGCTCGCCGTACGTCCAGCGCCGGCCGGCGCCCGCCGGGTCGACGATCGCGACCCGGTCCGGGTGGGCGGCGGCGCGGTCGCGCAGCATCCGGCCGAACGTCTCACCGCGCCACCAGCCCGCCGCGCGGTAGCGCTCGGCGAACCCGTCCGGGTACCCCGGCGCGTCGATGGTCGGCACTGTCACTGGTCTACCCCCACTGCCTGAAGGAACGTCTGGAACTTGGCGCCGGTCTCGGCGGTCTCCGCCTCCGGCGAGGACTGCTCGACGACGCCGGCGCCGGCGAAGAGGCGCAGCGTGCGCTCCTCGGCCTCCGCACAACGGATGGTGACGACCCATTCGCCGTCGCCGTTGGCGTCACCCCATCCCACCATGCCGGTGTAGGCGCCCCGGTCGAAGGGCTCGAGTTCGCCGATGACGTCGCGGGCGATGGCGGTGGGGGTGCCGCACACGGCCGGGGTGGGGTGCAGGGCGCAGGCCAGTTCCAGGGCTGAGACGGCGGGTTCGGCGAGTTCGCCGGTCACGGTGGTGGACAGGTGCCACATGGTGGCGGTGCGGACGAGCGTGGGGCGCTCGGGCACCTCGAGGGTGCGGCAGTAGGGGGCCAGGGCCTCGCGGACGGCGTCCACGACGACGGCGTGCTCGTGCAGGTCCTTGGCGGACTCCAGCAGGGCCGCCGCGCGGCGCACGTCCTCGGCGAGGTCGGCGCTGCGGGGGGTGGAGCCGGCCAGCGGGTTGGCGACCAGGCGCCCGCCGCGGCGGGAGACGAGGAGTTCGGGGCTTGCGCCCAGCAGGGTGCGGCCGGGGCCGGACGGCACGGCGAAGGTGTAGCCGGAGGGGTCGCGGCGGGCCAGGCGCTGGAGGAGGCCGGGCAGGTCGAGGTCGCGGGAGGAGGTCAGGCGCAGGGTGCGGGCGAGGACGACCTTGCTGAAGTCCCCGCGCTTCATGCGGCGCACGGCCTCGGCGACGGCGGCACCGTAGACGCCGGGCTCGGGCTCGGGCCGCACGTCCCAGTCGGCGGCGGCGGGCGCGGCGGCGGGCAGGGCGACGAGCGGGTCGGTGGCGAGCGGGGGCGCCCAGCGGACGGTCTCGGGCACCGCGAGCGCGGCGGGGGCGTCGTGGTGGAAGGGCACGGTGCCTATGACGACGGGCGCCGGGTTGCCCGCGAGCAGCTCGGCCTCCAGCGTCTCGGTCACCCGCCGGGCCAGGGGGGCCTCGCCGTGCGGCACTTCGGCCCGCACGCCGTGGGCGAGGAGGGTGCGGGTGGGCGAGGCGAAGAACCGGCCGCGGCCGGGCTCGTAGGCGTCGAGCAGCGAGGTCGCCGCTCCGACGGCGTCACGGGCGGCCGCCGCGTCCGCCGCGGGGCGGACGTCCGGGCGCGCACCGGGCTCGCTCGGCCGGTCGGCGACGTGGTGAGCGGTGGTCACCTGCTGCTCCGTTCCCCCGGTGGATCGCACCGGGTATGGGGTGAAGAATCGATTCGACGGGCCGGCCCGGTAGGGCCGCACCTGACGTCCGGCAGGACCCGGACGGCCGGCCCGGTGGGGCGTGGCCGCCCTGGCCGCCGTTGGCGGCGACGGCTCGGCGGGTCCGCCCTGGCGGGCGGCTGCCGGGTGGCCCTGGGGGGCCGGTTGGTTACTGCGGTGGTCCGCCCTGACGGGCGGCTACCCGGTGGCCCTGGCGGGCCGTTGGTTGCTGCGATGGTCCGTCCTGACGGGCGGACCGGTTGACGATGTTCGGACGAGGAGGGCGCGGGCGCAAGGGGTCTGACGGGGCGTTGGGTGCGGGCGGGCGGGTCCGGCAGCCGGACCGACTGCCGGGCCGGACGTCGGGTCCGGACGTCGGGTCCGGAGGTCAGGTCCGGCCGCCGGGTCCGGCCGCCGGGTCCGGAGGTCAGGTCCGGAGGTCAGGTCCGGCCGCCGGGCCGGAGGTCGGGTCCGGCCGCCGGGCCGGAGGTCGGGTCCGGCCGCCGGGCCGGGCCGCTCCGCCCCGCCGGGCCGAGCTGCCCCACCGGGGCCGCGCCACCGGGACCGCCCCACCGGGGCCGCCCCATCGGGCCGCGCCATCCGGCGGTCTGCCGTCCGGCGGTTCGCCCAGGCTGGAGGCGCTGGGCGACCGAACGCCGCCGGCGCCGCCGGGGCGCCGGGCGGAGCCCGGCCGTCCCGTGCTGCCGACCGCACCGAGCCCGAGCGCACCCGGCACTTGAGGCGCCGTGGGGCGCCGCCGGCGCCGTCAGGCGCGCAAGGTCGCGCCCCCGTCCACGTACAGGTCGTGCATCGTGATGTGCCGCGCCCGGTCGGAGACCAGGAAGAGGACGGCGTCGGCGACGTCCGACGGCTCGGCGATGCGGCCGAGCGGGATGCCGACGCGGTACGAGGCGGGGTCGCCGTCGATGACGCGGTCCGGGACCTGGTCGCCCGACCACAACGAGCGCTGCATCGCGGTGTCGGTGGAGCCGGGCGAGACGACGTTGCAGCGGACCCCGCTGCGCGCCAGCTCAAGCCCGAGGCACTTGGTGAACATGGTGGCGGCGGCCTTCGAGGCCGCGTACGCGGCCATGCTGGTGCGCGGCACCCCGGCGGCGTTCGAGCCGACGGTGACGATCGATCCGCCGCGGCGCTCGCTCATCCGGCGGGCGGCGGCGCGGGAGGTGTTGAAGACGCCGGTGGAGTTCACGGCGAACGTGCGCTCCCACACCTCGTCACTGATCTCGACCACGGGAGAAGTGCGCAGCACTCCGGCGACGTTGACGAGGATGTCGAGCGGTCCGATGTTCTTCTCCACGTCGTCGACGACGGCTTCGACGGCGGCACTGTCGGAGACGTCGGCGGCGTAGTGGGTGACGGCACCGGCACCGAATTCCACTTCGAGCTTCTTGATGCCGTCTGCCGTCGCGTCGAGGGCCGCGACGCGCGCTCCCCGGGCGACGAGGGCGCGGGTCACGGCCTCGCCTATGCCTTGTCCGGCGCCGGTGACCAGCGCGATACGGCCGGCGAGTTCGGACTGCTCCACGGCGGTTTCCCCCATTCCGCTTGAATTAAGGTAAGGCTTACCTTACATGACACACCCGTCCGAAGGGAATTGACGTGCGAGCGAACGTTTGGTCGATGCGTCAAAAGCCAATGGGAACGGGAAAAGCACCGCGCGTGAATCGGAAGCGGGCGACCATTAGGTTAGGCTAACCTCATGCGACTCGTCGTCGAACAGCTCACCGCCGGATACCCCGGCCACCCGGTCGTGCACGGCGTGGACCTCACCGTCCCCGAGGGACAGGTCGTCGCCGTCGTCGGCCCCAACGGCTGTGGCAAGTCCACCCTGTTGCGGTCCATCGCCCGGCTGCATCAGCCCGACTCCGGCACGGTCAGGATCGGCGACGCCGACATCTGGGGTCTCACCCCGCGCAGGGCCGCGCACCGCATCGCCCTCCTGCCCCAGTCCCCGCAGGCGCCCGAGGCCGTGACCGTCGCAGGGCTCGTCCGCTACGGACGCCACCCCCACCAGGGCCTCTTCCGCCAGTGGTCGCGCGAGGACGAACGCGCCGTACGCCGGGCGCTCGAGGCCACCGGCACCGCCGGCCTGGCCGGGCGCCGACTCGACCAGCTCTCCGGTGGCCAGCGCCAGCGCTGCTGGCTCGCCATGGTCCTCGCCCAGGAGACGCCGATCGTGCTGCTGGACGAGCCCACCAGCGCCCTCGACCTCGGGCACGCCGTCGACGTCCTGGAACTCGTCCGCGAGGTGGCGGCGGCCGGACGCACCGTCATGATGGTGCTGCACGACCTGGCGAGCGCCGCCCGCTACGCGGACGTGATCGTCGCCATGCGCGACGGCCGCATCGTCGCCCACGGCCCCTCCCGCGAGGTCGTCGACGCAGCCCTGGTCCGTGAGCTCTACGGCATCGACGCCGACGTCCTCGCCGCCCCCGGCGACGGCTCCCCCGTCGTCGTCCCCGCCGCCCGCACCGCCGCCGCGGTGCCCGTAGCGGCGGCGGCCCCCGCCGCCTGACCCGAGGTCAGGCGGCGGGCCGCGCGCCCGCGCCGGTCACTTGGCGAGCTCGAGGACGGGTATGCCCGGCACCTCCACCCCGAAGGCCCCGGCATACAGCGCCAGCTCCGCCTCCAGCGACCGGACCATCGACTCGGCGCGCCGGAAGCCGTGCCCCTCGCCCTCGAAGGCCAGGTAGGCGTACGGCACCCCGCGCCCGGCCATCGCCTCCAGCAACCGCTCGCTCTGCACGGGCGGACACACCGGGTCCTCGAGGCCTTGCAACAGCAGGAAGGGCACCGAGATGCGGTCCGCGCGGGTGAGCGGCGAGCGGTCGCGGTAGCGGTCCGGGACCTCGGCGAACGGGCCGACGAGGCTCTCCAGATAGTGCGACTCCAGATCGTGGGTGCCGCCCTCGGCCCAGGTCAGCAGGTCCAGCACCGGGTAGGCGATGGTGCCGCAGGCGTACAGCTCCGTCGAGGCCAGCGACGCCGCCGCCGTCCAGCCGCCCGCGCTGCCGCCCCGGATGGCCAGCCGCGCCCGGTCGGCCGTGCCCTCCTCGGCCAACGCCTCGGCCACGGCCGCGCAGTCCTCGACGTCGACGATCCCCCACCGCTCCCGCAGCCGCTCGCGGTACTCCCGGCCGTAGCCCGTAGAACCGCCGTAGTTGACCTGCGCCACGCCGATGCCCCGCGAGGTGAAGTAGGCGACCTCCAGGTCCAGCACCTGCGGCGCCCGGCCCGTCGGACCGCCGTGCGCCCACACCACGAACGGCGGCAGGTCGTCGGCCGGGGCCAGATGGTCGGGGCTGTGCGGCGGATAGACGTGGGCGTGGATCTCCCGGCCGTCCGGCCCGGTGAAGGTGCGGATCAGCGGCTCGGGGTAGTAGGCGGGATCCACCACGTCCACGTGCCGGGAACCGATCGCCCGCGCCCGGCCGGTGCCGGTGTCCAGCTCCACCACCTCGTACGAGCTGCGGGGGCTGGCGGCCACGCCCACCACCCGGCTGCCGCTCGCCTCCACCGTCGCGGCCCACTCCGTCCACGGCCCGGCCGCGTCGACCAGCTCCCCGGTCTCGGGGTCGAGTATGCCCAGCACCATGGCGCCCCGGCCGTGCACGACGGCGATCAGGCCATTGGCCAGCGGCGCGAACCAGCGTGTCCCCGGACGCCACAGCGCGCCCGCGAACTCCTCCTCGCGGCGGCAGAGATTGACGCACGCCCCGCTCGCCGGGTCGACCCGGTGCAGGTTCCACCACCCGGTGCGGTCGGTCGCCGCCAGCAGCGATCCGTCCGCGGCCCACTCCACCTGCGCCACGGCCTCCCCCGGGCCGCCCAGCACCGTCCGCGTCCCGGTGAGGCGGCCGTCCGCGCCGACCTCGGCGGTCTTCAGCTCGGTGCCGTCCCACGGCATGCGCGGGTGGTCCCAGGCGATCCACGCCACCCGGCGCCCGTCCGGGGAGAGCCGGGGCCCGGTGACGAAGCGGTGCCCGTCGTCGGTCAGCTCACGCACCGCGCCCCGGTCGCCGGCGGCCGATCCGTCCAGGGGCACGGCGGCGAGCACCCGCCGCACGTCGCCCGGCCCCTCGCCCGTGAACTCCTCCAGCACGCACCACACTTCGCCCCGCTCGGGCAGCAGCACCGGGTCGGCCCAGCGCAGCCCGCCCCCCACGGCCGAGACCGGGGTCAGCGGCCGCGGCCCGCCGCCGGCCGGATCGTCCGGCTCCCACACGTACAGCCGCTGGTCGGGGAAGTGGGCGAACACCACCAGTGGCCCGCCGGTCTCCCGGGGCACCGCCGCCCACGGCAGCCCGCCGTACTCGAAGACCCGGCTGCGCACGTTCCACGGCGCGTCCAGCACGGACGCCTCCGGGGCGCCGGGGCGCCGCCGCACCAGCGTCAGCCGGCCGCCCTCGCACGGGCGCGGCTCCACCCACCACACCTCGTCGCCCACTGTGCCCACGAAGTCCGGCCTGATGTCGTGCGATACGGCCAGCGCCGCGTCGATCGGGGACTGCCAGGCCCCGTAGGGGGTCGTGGACACCATGATCGTCATGCCTCCTCGGAACGGTCCATCAGGAAATGATCGAGCACCCGGACACCGAAGTGCAGCGCGTCGACGGGCACCCGCTCGTCGACGCCGTGGAAGACCGCCTGGTAGTCGAAGCCGGGCGGCAGCTTGAGCGGGGAGAAGCCGTAGCCGACGATGCCCAGGCGGGAGAAGTACTTGGCGTCGGTCCCGCCGGACATGCAGAACGGCACCACCCGCCCCTCCGGGTCGAAGCGCTCCAGGGCCGCGCGCATCCGGGCGAACTCCGGCCCGTCGACCGGCGCCTGCAGTGCCGAGCCCCCATGGAAGCGCTCCCACTCCACGTCGGGCCCGGTGAGCTGGTCCATGGTGGTGCGGAACTCCTCCTCACCACCCGGAACGGTCCGCCCGTCGACGAAGCCGACCGCCCGCCCGGGAATGACATTGATCTTGTACCCGGCGTCCAGCATCGTGGGGTTGGCGCTGTTGCGGACCGTGGCCGCGAGCAGCGCCGAGGCCCTGCCGAGCTTGCCCAGCAGCTCGTCCAGGTCGAGCCCGGGGTCGTCGGGGTCGACCTCGATGCCCTGCACGGCGGCGATCCGTCGCAGGGCGGCCTTGACGGTCGGTGTGAGCCGCACCGGCCACCGGTACTCGCCGATCCGGGCGATGGCCGCGGCCAGATTGGTCACCGCGTTGCGGCGGTTGACCTTCGATCCGTGCCCGGCGGTGCCGCGCGCGGTCAGCTTCAGCCAGGCCGAACCGCGCTCGCCCGCCCCCACCGGATACAGCCGCACGCCGCCGTCGGCGTGGAAGGTGTACGCCCCGGACTCGCTGATGCCCACCGTGCAGCCCTCGAAGAGCCCGGCGTGCTCGTCGGCGAGGAATCCGGCACCGGGGACGCCGCTGTCCTCCTCGTCCGCGGTGAAGGCCAGCACGATGTCGCGGGGCGGCCGCTCACCGGCACGGGCCCAGGCCCGTACGACGGCCAGCACCATCGCGTCCATGTTCTTCATGTCGACGGCGCCGCGGCCCCACACCACCCCGTCGCGGACCTCGCCCGAGAAGGGGTGCACGCTCCAGTCACCGGGGTCCGCGGGCACCACGTCCAGGTGCCCGTGGACGAGCAGGGCGTCCGCCCCCGGATCCGTGCCCGCGATCCGGGCGACGACGTTGGTCCGCCCACCGTCCTTCTCCAGCAGGACCGGCTCGAGGCCCGCGCCGGCGAGCCGCTCGGCGACATACTCGGCGGCGGGTCTCTCCCGGCAGTCCCCGCCGCCGCGGTTGGTGGTGTCGATCCTGATCAGGTCGGAGGTGAACGCCACCACCTCCTCGAGAGCCCGGTCGTCAACGGTGTTACCCATACTGGTCCTCCACCGCCGCCGAGACGACGGTCGTGACCGCCTTGAAGCAGCGGATCGCTTCGTACATGGTCGGCATGGTGTAGGCGACCCGCCGCTCACCACTCTGCTCGACGCCTGGGACCGCCGTGGCGGCCCCGGCCAGATGCTCGGCGTCGAACTCCAGCTCAAGGGTGAACGGCCCGCCCCGCACGGGCTCGTGCCGCACGGCCATCGCCGTGGCGGCCTCGGCCGCGGCCCGGATGTCGGCCGCGGTACGGGCCGGGGTGCGGCACACGGCCGCGTACCGCGACACATAGTCCTTCACCGCGACCGACCGCGCCGCCGGCGCGTAGCGCGCGGCGTCCTCGCACGTCCGGTCGTCCCCGGTCACCAGCACCACCGGAACACCGTATTCGGCGACGACCAGCGAGTTCAGCAACCCCTCGCTCGCTCGCGTGCCGTCCACCCACACGCCCGTCAGCGAGTTGGCCAGGTACGTGTGCGCCAGCACCCCCTCGGCGCCGGCCGCGGCGTGGTACCCCACGAACGCGATGCCGTCCACGTCCCCGTGCTGCACGCCCTCGACCATGCTCAGCGGCTTGTGCTTCCCGGTGAGCATCTGGGCCCGCTCGTCCAGCTTCTCGAGCAGCAGATTGCGCATGCTCCAGTGCGCCTCGTTGATGAGCACGGCATCGGCGCCCCCGTCGAAGAACCCGGCGACGGCCGCGTTCACGTCCGACGTGAACAGATGACGGCACCGCTCCCACTGCGACGCGCCGGGCAGCACATCACCGGGCCAGGTGACGCCGGTGGCACCTTCCATGTCCGCGGAGATCAGGATCTTCATGCCTCGTCACGCTACGCGCCGACGGCCCCCCGGACCAGGCCTGTGGATAACTCCGGAGAACCGTCCCCCCGAAGGTCAACCCGGGTGGCTCAACAGCACCAGCGGCCCCTGGAAGTACCCCTGGCTGCGCCTCCCGCCGGCAACGCCGGTGGAACTCCGCGTCCTCCGCGAACTCCGGACGGATCAAGCCGGAGGCAGTGCCCCCGACACGCGCGCGTGCCCGCTGATTTCCAGGACCGGGTAGCCCAGTTCGGCCACCCGGGCGACGATGCGGCGGCTCTGGGCCCGGCCCAGGCCGGGGAGGAGGGCGGGGAGGCGGCCGGCCAGGCGCTCGGTGCAGGGGGAGTCCGTGTGCGGGGCGAAGGCGGGCAGGACGCGCTCGCGGGCGGACCTCGGCAGGCGGGTGGCGTCGGTGGCGAGGACGAGCAGCCGGGCCGGGCCCGGACCGGACAGCGGGTACGCCCACCACAGCACGTCGGCGGGCACGTCCCGCGCGCTGCGCGCGCGGCCCGATCGGGCGAAGCCCACCATGGGCGGGATGTACTCCGCCTCGCCGCCCACGCCGTCGCCGTAGTCGCTCAACGCCCCGCCCATCGGCAGCAGATCGGCGGCCGGCGCGCCCACCGCCTCCTGCGGGGTGCGGCCGAACAGCCGGCGCGCGCCGCTGCTCCAGTGGGTCACCGCTCCGGTGGGGCCGACCACGACCATGGCGAGGGGAACCCGGCCGGGGACGCCGGGCCGTTGCCGGGGTACTGCGGGGTCGGACGTGCCACGGTCCATGAGTGGTTGCCCCTTCGCGCCAGGATCTGAGCCACCGTTACCACGGTAGGGCCCCGGCGGGGCCCTGCGTGCGGCCTTCCCCGAATGCGCCCGGACGGGCACACAAGCACCCCCTAGTCCGCGTGCCCCAGCTGGAGGTCGCGTTCCGTGCGCCCGCCGCCGGCGACCTGCAGCACCGTGGCCACCGGCGGGTATCCGGCGGCGACCACCGTGTACTCCCCCGCCGACAGGTCCACGAAGCGGAAGGTGCCGTCGGCCCCGGTGATGGCGGAGTCCACGACGTTGCCGGCGGCGTCCAGAAGCGTCACCCGGGCGTCCTCCACCGGCCGGCCGCCCCCGGCCCGTACCGTCCCCCGCAGCACCGCGCCGCCCGCCAGCTCGATGTCCTGCCGGGTCTCGCGGCCCGACTGGACGGTCACCGGCAGCGCGGCGGGCCGGAAGGCGGGGGCGCTGGAGGCGAGGGTGTACTCGCCGGCGATGAGCTCGTCGATGACGTAGCCGCCCTCGTGCCCGGTGCGGGTGGAGGCGACGACCTCGCCGTGCACATTGGTCAGGGTCACCAGCGCCTCGCGCACGGGCGTGCCGTCGGCGGTGCGCACGGTCCCGGCCAGCCGTCCGGCGCCGCCGAGGATGACGTCGAGCTCGACGGGCCGCTCGCCGACGGTGACGGTGACGGCCTGCGGCTGGTGCCCGCCGGCGGCGGCAATCAGGACGTAGGAGCCGGTGCCGGGCGTGCTCAGCGCGTACCGCCCGTCGTCGCCGCTCGCGCCGCGGCCGATCTGGCGGCCCTGGATGTCGATGAGGGTCAGGGCGGCGCGCGGGACGATGGTGCCGTCGTGGTGCTGGACGGCGCCCGTCACGGGGATGCCGGCGACGAAGGGCGCGGCGGCGACCGCCCCGGCCGCCGGTTCGGCCGGCGGTGCGGTGCGCACGGACGGGATGGCGGTGGCTTCGGGGGCGTTGTGGGACACCAGTGGTTTCTCTTTCAGCAGGAAGGCGAGCAGAAAGCCGACGATGAGCACCGGTACGAGATAGAGGAAGATCCGCGGCATGGCGTCCGCGTAGGCCCGGACATAGCCGTCGCGCAGGGTCGCGGGCAGGGCGTGCACCAGCTGCGGGGTGATGGAGTCGGGGGCCGGGAGCCCCGAGCGGGGCGGCAGTTCGGCGGCGAGCGCGGCGGTCAGGCGGTGGGCGAAGAGGGTGCCGAAGACCGCGGCGCCGAGGGAACCGCCGATCTGCCGGAAGTAGTTGTGGGCACTGGTGGCGGTGCCGAGGTCCGAGGGGTGCACCGAGTTCTGCACCGCGAGGACGAGGACGGGCAGGGCGAGGCCGATGCCGATGCCGAGGATGGCCATCCAGAGGCTGTAGACCAGCCGGCCGGTCTGGGCGTCGAGGTGGGACAGCAGGTACATGCCCTCGGCGGAGAGCGCGCCGCCGAGGATGGGCAGGAGCTTGTAGTGGCCTGTCCGGCTGATGAGGTTGCCCGCGACGAGCGAGGCGGCGGTGATGCCTCCCATCATCGGCAGCATCAGCAGTCCGGAGGCGGTGGCGTCCACGCCGTCGACCATCTGCAGGAAGGTGGGCAGATAGCTGGCGGCGCCGAAGAGGGCGACGCCGACGACGGCTCCGACCAGCGCGGTGACGGTGAAGACGGGGTCGCGGAAGAGGTGCGGAGGGATGATCGGTTCTGCGGCGAAGTGCTCGACGACGATGAAGAGGAGTGCCGTGCCGACCGCTCCGGCGCCGAGTCCCAGGATGGTCCGGGAGGTCCAGGCGTACTCGGTGCCGCCCCAGGTGGTCAGCAGCACCAGGCAGGTGGAGGAGGCGGTCAGCAGCAGCGCGCCCAGCACGTCGAAGCGGGCCCGGCGCGGCGGCCTGGGCAGCTTGAGGCCGACGGCGACGACGGCGAGCGTGAGGAGGCCGAAGGGCACGTTGAGGTAGAAGCACCAGCGCCAGGAGGCGTGGTCGGTGAGGAAGCCGCCGAGCAGCGGCCCGGCGACGGAGGCGAGCCCGTAGGCGGCGCTGATGACGCCCATGTAGCGGCCGCGTTCGCGGGCGGGGACGATGTCGCCGATGATGACCTGGACGCCGATGAGCAGCCCGCCGGCGCCGATGCCCTGGACGGCGCGGAAGACGATGAGCTGGTCCATCGTGCGGGACCAGCCGGCCAGCGCGGAGCCGGCGATGAAGACGAGGACGGCGAAGACGAAGACGGCCTTGCGGCCGGAGAGGTCGCCGAGCTTGCCGTAGAGCGGCAGGACCACGGTGGAGGTCAGCAGGTAGGCGGTGACCGTCCACGACATCCGTTCCAGGCCGTGCAGTTCGCCCACGATCTTCGGCAGGGCGGTGGCCACCACGGTCTGGTCGAGCGCCGCGAGCAGCAGCGTGAGCATCAGGCCGGCGAAGACCAGCCGCACTCTGGCCGGTCCGGGCGGCGGCGGGCGCCGGTCGGCCGGGGCGGGTGCTGACGGGGGCAGGTCGAGCGTCCTGTCGCTCTTCTCCAAGGTGGTCTCGAAGGTGGACCCGCCCACGTACAACTCCCCTCGTCGCGCCTGCGTTGCCGCCCATTTCTCGCATTACGCGACAACGGCCAGCAAGCGCGACGATTTGTGCGGGAGCGCCGAACGAGGCACTTTCTGCCGGTGGGAGGCGGTTTGGGCACAGCGCCGCGGCGCCGGGAAAACCACTCGAACCGGTGAGCCCGGACCGGTGCGGTCCGGGCGGCCCACCGGCTCAGCCCGCGCTCGGCCCGCCCTCGGTCTCGGCGGCGAGGCGGGCCAGTACGGCGTCGTGGATGCGGGCGAGGCCCTTGGGCGCGAAGGCGCGCTCGAAGAAGCCGCCGATGCCGGTGGCGCCCGTCCAGGTGGTGGTGACGACGACCTTGGAGCTGCCCTCGCCGGCGGGGGTGACGGTCCAGGTGGTCACCATGGAGGAGTTGCGGTCCTTCTCCACCAGCTGCCCGGTGGACGGCTCGGAGACCTCGAGCAGGCAGTCGCGGACGCGCTTGCTGGTGGCCTGCAGCTTCCAGTGCACGAGCGTGCCCTCGCCGTCGCCGCCCTCGCGCACCTCGTACTCGCTGAAGTGCTCGGGCAGCAGCTTGGCCCGGGTGCCGCTGTAGTCCGCGAGCGCGTCGAAGACGTCCTCCGCGCCCGCCGCGATGATCCGCTCCGTGGTGGCCTCGACCTGGCCCATGGCATTGCCCTCCGGGACTGTGAAAAAACGCTGTGCTGTGTTCGTCGTGGTTCGTCGTGCTGTTTGCCGCAACTGCGTGTGCGGGCAAAGCCAACCACCATCGGCACACCCGCCCAAATCCGGGGTCGCACCTTTTACGTACATACATACGTTCTTCTTTCGGTCGGACCGCGCGGGCTACCGTTCACCCATGGTGCGGATCCGGAAGATGACGGACGACGATCTCGAGCCGGTGGCCGCGCTCCGGGTGGCCGGCTGGCGGAGCGCCTACGCCGGACTGGTGCCGCGGAGCCACCTGGACGCCATGGACGCCGCCGCCGACGCGGCCCGCCACCGCGCACTGCGGGCGCGCGGCGACGACACGGACGACACGGTCGTGCACGAGGTCGCCGAGAGAGCCGGGGAGGTCGTCGGCTGGGTCTGCTACGGACCCTGCCGCGACGCCGGCCCGCCCGCCGGCTCGGGCGAGTTGTACGCGCTCTACGTGCATCCGGAGCTGATCGGCACCGGTGTGGGGCGCGCGCTGTGGGAGGCGGCGCTCGGGGGTGCGCGGCGGCGCGGCTACGCGCGCATGACGCTGTGGGTGCTGAAGGGCAACGCCCGCGCCCGCCGCTTCTACGAGCACGCCGGCTGGGCGCCCGACGGGGCCGAGAGCCTCGACGACATCGACGGCACGCCCGTACCCGAGGTGCGCTACGTGCTGGATCCGCTCCCCGGGCCCTGAGGCCCGCCGCTCCGGGGGCCGCGGCCCGTCAGCCGGGCCAGGGCCACGACGGCGGCGGAGCGCAGCCGTTCGTGCTCGCGGGCGGCGACGAGCGTGGCCTCGGCGCGGCGGTCGCCGAGGACGCCCAGGCCCTCGACACAGGCGCGGGCCACGGGCCAGCAGTGGTCGCGGGCGGCCAGCAGCCGCTCCAGGGTGGACAGCAGCGCCGGTACGGACTCGGGGGCGCGGAGCTCGCTGAGCAGCCGCACCGGGTACAGGGCGTAGGCGGTGCGCAGCGGGTTGGTGGCGAGGGCGGCCGCGGCGCGGGCGGTGCGCGGGTCGCGGAGCCGGGCCAGGGCGTGGGCGGCGGTGGCGCAGCGCACGGGTTCGCGGTAGTTGAGGAGGAGGACGAGGGTCTCGAAGGCGCGGCGGTCGCCCTTGCTGCCGAGGGCGAAGGCGGCGATCTCGCGCGCCCACAGCGGTTGTTCGGCGGCGACCAGGACGCCGGCGAGTTCGTCGCGGGCTGGGCGGGTGTCGGCGCGCACGAGTGCGAGCAGCTTCTCGTAGGCCGAGAACTCCGCCGGGGAGACCAGTTCGGCCCGTACCCGCTTCAGCAGTGCGCGGAATTCCTCTTCCATCGTCCGCTCTCCTCCCGAGTGGCCTGGGCCACATCGTAAGTGCGCGCACCAGGACGCCCCCTGACTCTGGCGCTCTTGGTTACCCGTGGGTTACTCTCCCCGGCAAGAGCGGCACCCCCGCTCGGTGGCCGGTGACGCGGCCGCCGCAGTGGTGACGCTCCTCGTCGGTTCGTCGGTTCGGCACCGAGTACGGCACGGCCCCGGGACAGGGCCCCGCCGGTCGCTCAACTCCTTCTCCGTGGACGCCCCTTACCCGTCCCCGGAAACCCCGGAAACTCATCGTCGCCGCCCCCTGCCCGGGGCCGCCAACCGCCGACTCCCCCGCGCGCGTACCGTCCGGGGGACATTGTCTGGAGTCTCGCGATGGACCGCACCTCCGCCTCTGAGCCGTCCCCTCCCCGCACCGCCTCCTCCCTGCGCACCGTGGCCGTGATCGGCCTCGGCACCATGGGCACCGGCATCGCCGAAGTGCTCGCCCTGTCCGGCCGCGACGTCATCGGCGTCGACATCAGTGACGCCGCCGCGCTGCGGGCCGGCGCCGCGCTGGAGGCCGCCACCGCCCGCGCCGTCGAGCGGGGCCGGATCACCGAGGCCGACCGCCGGGCCGCGCTGGCCCGCTTCCGCACCGCCCGCGACCTGAGCGCGGCCGCCGACACCGACCTGGTGATCGAGGTCGTGCCCGAGGACTACGACCTCAAGCACGAGGTGTTCACCGCCCTGGACGCCGTGGTGCGCCCCGAGGCGATCCTGGCGACGGGCACCAACGCCCTGTCGGTGACCCGGCTGGCCGCCGACTCCGCCCGCCCCGAGCGCGTCCTGGGCCTGCACTTCTTCAACCCCGCGCCGGCGATGAAGCTCGTCGAGGTGGTCTCCTCCGTGCTGACCGCGCCGGACGCGGTCGGCGCGGTCACCGCGCTCGCCCACGAACTGGGCAAGGAGACCGTCGCGGTCGGCGACCGGCCGGGCTTCGTGGCCGACGGACTGCTGTTCGGCTACCTCAACCAGGCGGCCGCGATGTACGAGGCGCGCTACGCCACCCGTGAGGACATCGACGCCGCGATGCGGCTGGGCTGCGGCCTGCCGATGGGCCCCCTGGCGCTGCTGGACCTGATCGGCATCGACACGGCGCGCACGGTCCTGGAGGCGATGTACGCCGCCTCGCACGACCGGCTGCACGCGCCCGCGCCGGTGCTGGGCCAGCTCGCGGCGGCGGGCCTGACCGGCCGCAAGGCGGGGCGCGGCTTCTACACGTACCGGGCGCCGGGCTCGGCCGCCGTGGTCGAGGACGCGCGGACCCCGCGCCCCGCCGAGGAGGGCGCGGGCGTCCGTGAGGTGCGGTCGGTGGGGGTCGCGGGCTCGGGGACGATGGCGAGCGGCATAGCGGAGGTGTTCGCCAAGGCCGGGTACCGGGTGGTGCTGGCGGCGCGTTCGCCGGAGAAGGCGGAGGCCGCCAAGGCGCGCATCGCCAGGTCGCTGGCGCGCTCGGTGGACAAGGGCAGGCTGACGGCGGCGCAGCGGGACGCCGCACTGGCGGCCGTCACGCCTTCCGGGACGCTCGACGCGTTCGCCGAGGTGGACCTGGCCGTCGAGGCGGTGGCGGAGGACCTGGACGTCAAGCGGCAGCTGTTCGCCACCCTCGACAAGGTCTGCCGGCCGGGCGCGGTGCTGGCGACCACCACCTCCTCGCTGCCCGTGGTCGCCTGCGCCCGCGCCACCTCGCGGCCGCAGGACGTCGTCGGCATGCACTTCTTCAACCCGGCGCCCGCGATGAAGCTCGTCGAGGTGGTCCGCACGGTGCTGACGGCCGACGAGGTGCACGCCACCGTCCGCGCGGTGTGCGGGCGGATCGGCAAGCACGCGGTGGACTGCGGGGACCGGGCGGGCTTCATCGTCAACGCGCTGTTGTTCCCCTACCTGAACAACGCCGTGAAGATGGTGCAGGAGCACTACGCGTCGCTGGACGAGATCGACGCCGCGATGAAGCTGGGCGGCGGCTATCCGATGGGGCCCTTCGAGCTGCTGGACGTCGTCGGGCTCGACGTCTCGCTGGCCATCGAGCGGGTGCTGCACCGGGAGTTCCGCGACCCGGGCCTGGCCCCGGCGCCGTTGCTGGAGCACCTGGTGGCGGCGGGCTGCCTGGGGCGCAAGACCGGGCGCGGGTTCCGCGAGTACGCGAAGTCCTGAGCGCCCGTGCCCGCAGAGCGGGCGGGCTGGGGCGGGCTGCTCGAACCGGCGGGGGGAGGCCTCCCGCCGGGAGCCGGGCCACGTCCGGCCCGGCACGCCCATACGGACGCGTGTTACGTTCCCCACATGTCCCAGCCCGCCAAGTCCGCCCGCTCGTCACGCGGGGCCGCCACCACCGATTCCAGGGGAGCCAAGGGCCCGAAGGCATCGAACGCCCCGAAGGGGACCGGCCCCGAGAGTGCCGGTTCCCGCCGCGCCGCCGCCCAGCGGCTGACCATGCGCCGCAAACTCGCCGCGGCCGCGATGGAGTTGTTCGCGACGAAGGGGTACGAGGCGACCACCGTCGACGAGATCGCGGCCACGGCGGGGGTCGCCCGGCGGACGTTCTTCCGGCACTTCCGCTCCAAGGAAGAGGCCATCTTCCCCGACCACGACGACACGCTCGTGCGCGCGGCGGGGGTGCTGGACGCCGCGCCGCCGCACGAGAACCCGCTGGACACGGTCTGCCGGGGCATCAAGGAGGTCATGCGGATGTACGCGGCCTCCCCGGCGGTCTCCGTCGAGCGCTACCGGCTGACGCGCGAGGTGCCGGCGCTGCGCGAGCGCGAGATCGCCTCGGTGGCCCGCTACGAGCGGCTGTTCACCCGGTACCTGCTGGGGCACTTCGACGAGACGGCGCACCACGTCGGCGACGACGACCCGCTGCTCGCCGAGGTCGCGGCCTCGGCGGTGGTCACCGCGCACAACCATGTGCTGCGGCGCTGGCTGCGCAGCGGTGGCCAGGGCGATGTCGAGACACAGCTCGACCACGCGTTCGCCATCGTGCGGGAGACGTTCGGCGCGGGCATCGGCGCGGGCCGCCCGGAGGCCGGGGAGAGCCCGGCGGCCGCGGCGCGCGCCGAGGGCGAGGTGCTGGTGACGGTGGCCCGCACGGACGCGCCGCTGGACGAGGTCATGCGGGCGATCGAGAAGGCACTCAAGAAGAGCTAGCGCTTCAAGCACCGCGTCAAACACACGGACATAACCGGATATCAACAGACATCGGCCACCCCTCCAGGGTGGCCGATGTTGCTCATACGTGCCCTCCGGATGACATCTGAGAGAAATTGTTGGCACCCAGTGTCTTGTCGAGTGGCACGCGGTGCCATACCTTGTGGGTGTCCGGGCGGCCGGCGCGCAGACCGAAACCGTCGCGCGCCGGCTGTCCCCACAAGTACTTGTGCGCCCGGATGCCTGCGTCACCAGGCCACTCGAGCGCTCACCCGCGCCGCCGAGCACCACCGCGCACCACCCGCCGAACCGACGGCACCACCGCTTCACCACCCCCGACGTTCCCTCAAGCCCGTTCCACGACGTGCTTCGCCGGAGGCAATCCGTGAACCAGATACTCGACGCCGTCCTCGCTTCGGACAGCACCCCCCAGGACTTCGCCGCCCTGCCGCTCCCCGAGTCCTACCGCGCGGTCACCGTGCACAAGGACGAGGCGGAGATGTTCGCCGGCCTCACCACCCGGGAGAAGGATCCGCGCAAGTCACTGCACGTGGAGGAGGTGCCGGTGCCCGAACTGGGCCCCGGCGAGGCCCTCGTGGCCGTGATGGCCAGCTCCGTGAACTACAACTCGGTGTGGACCTCCATCTTCGAGCCCCTGCCGACCTTCGCCTTCCTCGAGCGCTACGGCAAGCTCTCCCCGCTCGGCAAGCGTCACGACCTGCCGTACCACGTCATCGGCTCCGACCTGGCGGGCGTGGTGCTGCGCACCGGGCCCGGCGTCAACGCCTGGCGGCCCGGGGACGAGGTCGTCGCGCACTGCCTGTCGGTGGAACTGGAATCCGCCGACGGGCACAACGACACCATGCTCGACCCCGAGCAGCGGATCTGGGGCTTCGAGACCAACTTCGGCGGCCTGGCGGAGATCGCGCTGGTGAAGTCCAACCAGCTGATGCCCAAGCCCAGGCACCTGAGCTGGGAGGAGGCCGCGGCCCCCGGGCTGGTCAACTCCACCGCCTACCGCCAGCTCGTCTCCCGCAACGGCGCCGGGATGAAGCAGGGCGACAACGTCCTGATCTGGGGCGCGAGCGGCGGACTGGGTTCGTACGCCACCCAGTTCGCGCTCGCCGGCGGGGCCAACCCGATCTGCGTGGTCTCCAGCGACCGGAAGGCGGAGATCTGCCGGAGGATGGGCGCGGAGGCCATCATCGACCGCAGCGCCGAGGACTACCGGTTCTGGAAGGACGAGCACCACCAGGACCAGCGGGAGTGGAAGCGGTTCGGCAAGCGCATCCGTGAGCTGACCGGCGGCGAGGACGTGGACATCGTCTTCGAGCACCCGGGCCGCGAGACCTTCGGCGCCTCGGTCTACGTCACCCGCAAGGGCGGCACGATCGTCACCTGCGCCTCGACCTCCGGCTACAACCACGAGTACGACAACCGCTACCTGTGGATGTCGCTCAAGCGCATCGTGGGCTCGCACTTCGCCAACTACCGTGAGGCGTGGGAGGCCAACCGCCTGATCGCCAAGGGGAAGATCCACCCCACGCTGTCGAAGACCTACGCCCTCGCCGACACCGGGCAGGCGGCGTACGACGTCCACCGCAACCTCCACCAGGGCAAGGTCGGCGTGCTCTGCCTGGCGCCGGAGGAGGGCATGGGCGTGCGCGACCACGAACTGCGCGACCAGCACATCGATGCCATCAACCGCTTCAGGAATGTGTGAGAACACCTGATATGACTGAGCGTCAGAAGGATCGTCCGTGGCTGATGCGGACCTACGCCGGGCACTCCACGGCCGAGGCGTCCAACGAGCTCTACCGGCGCAATCTCGCCAAGGGCCAGACCGGTCTCTCGGTCGCGTTCGACCTCCCGACGCAGACCGGCTACGACCCCGACCACGTCCTGGCCCGCGGCGAGGTCGGGCGGGTCGGGGTACCGGTCGCCCACCTCGGTGACATGCGACGGCTGTTCCAGGACATCCCGCTGGAGCGGATGAACACCTCCATGACCATCAACGCCACCGCCATGTGGCTGCTGGCGATGTACCAGGTGGTCGCGGAGGAGCAGGGCGCCGACGTGGCCGCGCTGCAGGGGACGACGCAGAACGACATCGTCAAGGAGTACCTCTCGCGCGGGACGCACGTCTTCCCGCCGGGCCCCAGCCTGCGGCTGACCACCGACATGATCACCTACACGGTGAACCACATCCCCAAGTGGAACCCGATCAACATCTGCAGCTACCACCTGCAGGAGGCGGGGGCCACCCCGGTCCAGGAGATCTCGTACGCGATGTCCACGGCGATCGCCGTGCTCGACGCGGTCTTCGCCTCCGGCCAGGTCCCCGAGGACCGCAGGGGCGACGTCGTCGCCCGCATCTCGTTCTTCGTCAACGCCGGCGTCCGCTTCATCGAGGAGATGTGCAAGATGCGCGCCTTCGGCCGCATCTGGGACCGCGTCACCCACGAGCGCTACGGCATCGACAACCCCAAGCAGCGCCGCTTCCGCTACGGCGTCCAGGTCAACTCGCTCGGCCTGACCGAGGCCCAGCCGGAGAACAACGTCCAGCGCATCGTCCTGGAGATGCTGGCCGTCACCCTCTCCAAGGACGCCCGCGCCCGCGCCGTGCAGCTGCCCGCCTGGAACGAGGCGCTGGGTCTGCCCCGCCCCTGGGACCAGCAGTGGTCGCTGCGCATCCAGCAGGTCCTCGCGCACGAGAGCGACCTGCTGGAGTACGAGGACATCTTCGCCGGCTCGCACGTCATCGAGGCCAAGGTGGACGCGCTGGTCGAGGAGTGCATGGCCGAGATCGGGCGCATCGAGCGGATGGGCGGGGCGATGGCGGCCGTCGAGTCCGGCTACCTCAAGTCCCAGCTGGTCTCCTCGCACGCCGAGCGGCGGGCGCGAATCGAGGCGGGCGAGGAGCGGATCGTCGGCGTCAACTGCTTCGAGTCCACCGAGCCCAACCCGCTCACCGCCGACCTCGACACCGCCATCATGACCGTCGACCCCGCCAACGAGGCCCGCGTCGTCGCGGCCCTGCACTCCTGGCGCGACAACCGCGACGAGACCCGCGCCCAGGAGGCCCTGTCGGTCCTGAAGAAGACCGCGGCGGGCTCGGAGAACCTGATGGCCGCCACCCTGGAGTGCGTACGGGCCGGCGTCACCACCGGCGAGTGGTCCTGGGCGCTGCGCGACGTCTTCGGCGAGTTCCGCGCCCCCACGGGCGTCAGCGGCGCCCCGCTGGCCGTCGCGGCCGAGGCGGGCACGCCGCTCGCCGCGGTACGGGCCAAGGCGGCCCGTACCGCCGAGGAGCTGGGCGTCGGCAGGCTGCGGCTGCTGGTGGGCAAGCCGGGCCTGGACGGCCACTCCAACGGCGCCGAGCAGATCGCCGTACGGGCCCGCGACGCCGGCTTCGAGGTGGTCTACCAGGGCATCCGGCTCACCCCGGAGCAGATCGTCTCGGCAGCCGTGGCCGAGGACGTGCACTGCGTGGGCCTGTCGATCCTCTCCGGCTCGCACGCCGAGCTGGTGCCGGACGTCCTGGCCCGGCTGCGCGGGACGGGGGCGCAGGACGTGCCCGTCATCGTCGGTGGCATCATCCCGTCCGCCGACGCGGCCGCCCTGCGGGAGGCCGGCGTCGCCGCGGTTTTCACCCCGAAGGACTTCGGTATCACGGAGATCATCGGCCGTATCGTCGACGAGATCCGCACAGCGAACCAGCTCGACCCCCTGGAGGTCTCCGCATGACCGGCTCCACCCCCGCCCACCCGTCGCCCGCCACCACCCCGGCCGGAATGCGCTCCGCGCATGCACCTTTCAATCGGCTTCGCCCGCGCCGCTCCTGCCTCGCCGTCCCCGGCAGCAACCCCCGCTTCCTGGAGAAGGCCCAGGGCCTCCCCGCCGACCAGGTCTTCCTGGACCTGGAGGACGCGTGCGCGCCGCTGGCCAAGGAGGGCGCCCGGCACACCGTCGTCGACGCGCTCAACAACGGCGACTGGACGGGCAAGACCCGGGTCGTGCGGGTCAACGACTGGACCACGCACTGGACGTACCGCGACGTGATCACGGTCGTCGAGGGCGCCGGCCCCAACCTCGACTGCATCATGCTGCCCAAGGTGCAGGACGCCCAGCAGGTGATCGCCCTGGACCTGCTGCTGACGCAGATCGAGAAGACCATGGGCTTCGAGGTCGGCCGCATCGGCATCGAGGCGCAGATCGAGAACGCCAAGGGCCTGGTCAACGTGGACGAGATCGCCGCCGCGTCGCCGCGCCTGGAGACGATCATTTTCGGCCCGGCCGACTTCATGGCCTCGATCAACATGAAGTCCCTGGTCGTCGGCGAGCAGCCGCCCGGCTACCCGGCCGACGCCTACCACTACATCCTCATGCGCATCCTGATGGCCGCCCGCGCCCACGACCTGCAGGCCATCGACGGCCCCTACCTGCAGATCAAGAACGTGGACGGCTACCGCGAGGTCGCGGGCCGCGCGGCGGCGCTGGGCTTCGACGGCAAGTGGGTGCTGCACCCCGGCCAGGTGGAGGCGGCCAACGAGGTCTTCTCGCCCTCGCAGGAGGACTACGACCGCGCCGAGCTGATCCTGGACGCGTACGACTACTTCACCTCCGAGGCGGGCGGCAAGAAGGGTTCCGCGATGCTCGGCGACGAGATGATCGACGAGGCCAGCCGCAAGATGGCCCTGGTGATCGCCGGCAAGGGCCGCGCCGCCGGCATGGTCCGCAAGTCCGCTTTCGAGATTCCGGAGGCGTGAGCGAGATGCAGTTCGGCCGTACCTACGAAGAGTTCACCGTCGGCGACGTCTACAAGCACTGGCCCGGGAAGACGGTCACGGAATACGACGACCACCTCTTCTGCCTGCTCACCATGAACCACCACCCGCTGCACATGGACAGCAATTACGCCGAGAAGACCACCGATTTCGGCAGGAACGTGGTAG
This sequence comes from Streptomyces sp. NPDC053048, assembly GCF_044547045.1. Taxonomy (NCBI): domain Bacteria; kingdom Bacillati; phylum Actinomycetota; class Actinomycetes; order Kitasatosporales; family Streptomycetaceae; genus Streptomyces; species Streptomyces sp. NPDC053048. The sequence continues at coordinate 486,014 of NZ_JBITZS010000003.1, read as the reverse complement.
TGGGCAACTACATCTACTCGTTGCTGCTGGGCATGTCCGTGCCCGATGTCTCCGGCAAGGCGATCGCCAATCTCGAGGTCGAGTCGCTGCGCCACATAGCGCCGACCTTCCACGGCGACACCATCTACGGCGAGACCAGGGTGCTGGACAAGACGCCGTCGAAGTCGAAGAGCGACCGCGGGATCGTGCACGTGGAGACCATCGGCTACAAGCAGGACGGCACCGTCGTCTGCGTCTTCCGGCGCAAGGTGATGGTCCCCACCGCCACATACATCACGGAGCGCGGCGGGGAGATGCCCGGCCGCCCCGAGCCGATCATCCGGGAGAAGTGAGCATGAGCCGCCTGGCGCAGACGGACGGGCTGACGGACGTCCAGCGGGAAATCCTCGCCACCGTTCGTGAATTCGTCGACAAGGAGATCATCCCGGTCGCGACCGAGCTGGAGCACCGCGACGAGTACCCCACGCGAATAGTCGAGGGCCTGAAGGAACTCGGGCTGTTCGGCCTGATGATCCCGGAGGAGTACGGCGGCCTGGGTGAGTCCCTTCTCACATACGCGCTGTGCGTCGAGGAGATCGCCCGGGGCTGGATGAGTGTGTCGGGAATCATCAATACGCATTTCATCGTCGCCTACATGCTCAAGCAGCACGGCACGCCCGAGCAGCGGGAGTACTTCCTGCCGCGGATGGCCACCGGCGAGGTCCGGGGCGCGTTCTCGATGTCGGAGCCGGGGCTGGGCTCCGATGTGTCGGCCATCACATCCAAGGGGGTACGGGACGGCGACGACTACGTGCTGACCGGCCAGAAGATGTGGCTGACCAACGGCGGCTCCTCCACCCTGGTGGCGGTGCTGTGCCGGACGGACGAGGGCCACCCGGCGGGCACCGCCCCGCACAAGTCGATGACCACCTTCCTGATCGAGAAGGAGCCGGGATTCGGCCAGGTCAAGCCCGGACTGACCATCCCCGGCAAGATCGAGAAGATGGGCTACAAGGGCGTCGACACCACCGAGTTGATCATGGATGGGCTGCGCGTCCCGGCCGACCGGGTGCTCGGCGGGACCACCGGCCGCGGCTTCTACCAGATGATGGACGGCGTCGAGGTGGGCCGGGTCAACGTCGCGGCGCGTGGCTGCGGCGTCGCGCAGCGTGCGTTCGAACTGGGCGTCTCCTACGCACAGCAGCGTCACACCTTCGGAAAAGCCATCGCCCAACATCAGGCCATTCAGTTCAAGCTGGCTGAAATGGGGACAAAGGTCGAAGCGGCGCATGCGATGATGGTGAATGCCGCGCGGAAGAAGGACTCGGGTCAGCGCAACGACCTCGAGGCCGGAATGGCCAAATATCTGGCCTCCGAGTACTGCAAGGAGGTCGTCGAGGACGCCTTCCGCATCCACGGCGGGTACGGATTCTCCAAGGAGTACGAGATCGAGCGGCTCTACCGGGAGGCGCCGATGCTCCTGATCGGTGAAGGTACGGCCGAGATCCAGAAAATGATCATCGGCCGCCGGCTACTCGAGGAGTACCGAATCCAGGGGTAATTGTCCGGTTTGGAGCGATTTGACGGCGATATAACAGAGAAGAAGATCACACACTGTCATCACTGTTCGGCCATCGACTGGCCCTGGCGCTTAGCCAGTTGCCGCCCGCAACCGATAGCATCCCCGGAAAGCCGCCGTCCCCCGATCGTTACGCGGCACCCTCCGCTACGAAGGTCACCCATGCCCCACAGCTCTTCCTCTGCACCTCGCGTCAGCCTCCGCGGCGTACGCCTCGCGCGCGGAGCATCGCCGTGGCTCCTGCCGACCGTCGCCACGGCGGCGGTCAGTCTCACCCAGGCCCGCCGTTCCGGCCGCTGGGCGGCACTGGCCGTGCCCGCCACCGCGCTCGCGGCGGGCATGCTGTGGTTCTTCCGCGACCCCGACCGTGAGATCGCCAAGGGCCGGGTCATCTCCCCGGCCGACGGTGTGGTGCAGAGCATCATGCCGTGGAAGGACGGACGCACCCGCGTCGCGATCTTCATGAGCCCGCTGAACGTCCACGTCAACCGCGCGCCGATGTCCGGCACGGTGACGTCGGTGGAGCACATCGCCGGCGGCTTCGTTCCCGCCTTCAACAAGGAGAGCGAGAACAACGAGCGCGTCGTCTGGCACTTCGACACCGAGCTCGGTGACATCGAGATGGTCCAGATCGCCGGTGCCGTCGCCCGCCGCATCGTGCCGTACATCGACGCGGACACCAAGGTGGAACAGGGCGACCGGATCGGCCTGATCCGCTTCGGCTCGCGCGTCGACATCTACCTCCCCGAGGGCGTCGAGGTCGCGGTCGAGGTCGGCCAGGCCACCACTGCGGGGGTGACACGCCTTGACCGTGATTGAGCCGGACACACAGGCCTCCTGGGTTCCCGAAGCGGACACCGACGACACGGACGACATGCCGCTGTCCACCCGGCTGTCAATAGCGGACACCCTCACCCTGGGCAACGCGATCTGCGGCTTCATGGCGGTGTACTTCACCACCACCGGCGTCCTCATCCCCCACCTCACGGGGAACGAGGACGGCGGCATGGCCCGGCACAGCGCGGCCACGGCCGTGATACTGATGCTGCTCGCGTCGGTCTTCGACCTCTTCGACGGGCTCGTGGCGCGCAAGCTGCGCAGCTCGGCGATGGGCGCGGAGCTGGACAACCTCTCCGACCTGATCAGCTTCGGCCTGGCGCCCGCGTACTTCGTGGTCGTCTGGGGCATGGTCGCCGACGACGCCCACCAGCGGGTCTCGGCGGTCGCCGCGATCGTGGTGCTGCTCGCGGTGGTGCTGCGGCTGGCGCGCTTCTCGTGCGTCCAGCTGCGGGACGGGATCTTCCAGGGCATGCCGAGCCCCTTCGGGGCGCTGACGGTGGTCTCGATCGTGCTGCTCGAGCTGCCCTTCGTGCCGACCCTGCTGGCGATCATGGGTGTGGCGTGGCTGATGGTGAGCCGCGTGGAGTACCCCAAGCCGCGCGGTCCCCTGGCGGTGGCCATGCTCGGCTGGATCATGCTCAGCATGGGCCTGCTGGCGGCGTGGGCGTTCGACGCGCCGGGCGGCGAGCTGCTGCTCCAGACGGGCTGCGCGCTGCAGGTCGTCCTGGGCGCGGTGATCCCGCTCTTCGCGACGGCGCGGCGGGTGAACACGTTCCGCGACAACCGCCGCGAGGCGCGGGCAGCGCAGCTGCCGTAGCCGCGCGGAGCGCGGCACTGAACGACGGCGTGGGGCCCTGGGCATCTTGCCCGGGGCCCCACGCCGTTCGGCGTCGCGGACCCCGCTGCGCGGGGCTTTCTCCCCGTTCGATGCCGGGCAACGGGCGGGTGGGTGGGAGAGGCTCTGACCTCAGGCGAGGCAGTCGCGCGCGATGGACTCGGCGAGGCGCTCCACGAGCGGGCCGGCTTCCCTCATGCACCGCGCGGCATCCTGCTCCAGGTCCGTAAGTGCGTACGCGCGCTCGATGCCCGCGGCCGCCAGGGCGTCCGGGCCCAGCGAGACGCGCCCGCACACGGCCACCACGCGCGCTCCGCGCGCACGCGCGGCCCGCGCCACTCCCACCGGTGCCTTGCCGTGCAGCGTCTGCTCGTCCAGCGAGCCCTCCCCCGTGATCACCAGGTCGGCGTCCTTCAGCGCGGCCTCGAAGCCCAGGACCTCGAGCATCACCTCGATGCCCGGCCGGAAGGCGGCGCCCAGCCCGGCCAGGGCGCCGTAGCCCAGGCCGCCCGCCGCCCCGGCGCCGGGGGCCGCCGCCAGGGCGCCGCCGTCCAGCACGCGCGCGTAGTGGGCGAGCGCCGCGTCCAGCACCGCCACGTCGTCGGCCGAGGCACCCTTCTGCGGCCCGTAGACCGCGGCCGCGCCCCGCGGGCCCGTCAGCGGGTTGTCGACGTCACTGGCGAGCACGACGGACGTCCGTGCGAGCCGCGCGTCCAGGCCGGACAGATCGGCGCTGTGCAGCGCCGCCAGGGCCCCGCCGCCGGGCCCCACCGGGCGCCCCCGCCCGTCCAGCAGCCGCGCCCCCAGCGCGGCCAGCATCCCGGCCCCGCCGTCGGTCGTGGCGCTGCCGCCCACGCCCAGCACCACGTCGCGCGCCCCCGCGTCCAGCGCGGCCCTCAGCAGTTCGCCGGTGCCGTAGGTGGTGGCGGTCAGCGGGGCGAGGGCGCCGCCGGGCAGCAGCCGCAGCCCGGAAGCCTCGGCCATCTCCACCACCGCCGTGCCGTCGGCCGGCCGCAGGGCCCACGCGGCGTCGACCGGCTCCCCCAGCGGCCCGGTCACCCGTGCCAGGCGCCGCTCGAAGCCCGCCGCCAGCGCGGCGGCCACCGTGCCGTCCCCGCCGTCCGCGACCGGCAGCGCGACGGCCGTCACGTCCGGGGCGGCGCGCCGGAGGCCCGCCGCGACGTGCCGAGCGACCTCGACGGCCGTCAGCGATCCCTTGAACTTGTCCGCCGCGATCACTACGCGCGCCGCGCGCCCGCGCCGTCCACGTGCCGTCTGCGTCACCGTGCATCCCCTCGCTTCCGGGTCGGTCGCGCCGCGGTGACCCTACCCGGGGGACATGGGCGCCGCCCAGGGGCCGGTGGCGGCGTGCCAGCCCGGCCGATCCGGTTGTTCCCGGCCATAGTGGGGCGTCATGAGCACCGAGAGCACCGACGTGCGTACCCAGGGGGACGAGCCTCCGGACCTGCCCCTCGTGGCCGTCGGCGGGGCGGCCGTCCTCGCGGTGGTGGCCTGGGCGGCCCTGGGCAGGCATTCGTTCGACCGCGTGTCGACGGCGGCCCTGAGCTGGGTGCTGTCCAACTTCGCCTGGTTGTTCGTGATCGCGGCCGATGTGTTCCTCGTGCTGTGCGCGGTCATCGCCGTCAGCCGGTTCGGGCGGATCCGGCTGGGGGCGGACGACGCGCAGCCGGAGTTCGGCAATCTCGCCTGGATCGCGATGATGTTCAGCGCCGGCATGGGCATCGGGTTGATGTTCTACGGGGTGGGCGAGCCGCTGCAGCACTTCGTCGTCCCGCCGCCGGGCAGCGGCGTGTCGGCGGGCTCGCCGGCCGCTGCCCGCACGGCGCTCGAGTACTCGTTCTTCCACTGGACGCTGCACCCCTGGGCGATCTACGGCATGGCCGGCCTCGCCCTGGCCTACGCGGGCTTCCGCAAGGGCCGCGGCAACCGCCTCAGCTCGGCCTTCGTGCCGCTGATCGGCGCCGAGCGGGCGGCGGGCTGGCCGGGCAGGGCCATCGACCTGCTGGCCGTCTTCGCGACGGTCTTCGGCACCGCGACGAGCCTGGGCCTGGGTGCCCTGCAGGTGTCCAAGGGGCTGAACATCACGACCGGCGTGCAGGACTCCACCTCGCTGGAGCTGATCATCATCGCGTCGCTGTCGGCGGCCTTCGTGCTCTCCGCCTTCTCCGGGCTGCACAAGGGCGTCAAATGGCTGAGCACCCTCAACATCGCCCTCGCTGGGTGCCTGATGCTCTTCGTCTTCCTCCTGGGCCCCACCGTCTTCGTGCTCAACACCATCCCGGCGGCCACCGGCGGCTACCTCCACGACCTGCTCACCCTCGCCACCCGCACCGGCGCGTTCACCGACTCCCAGTGGCTGGGCGCGTGGACGATCTTCTACTGGGCGTGGTGGCTGTCCTGGGCCCCGTTCGTCGGCACGTTCATCGCCCGCATCTCCCACGGCCGGACGATCCGCGAGTTCCTGATCGGCGTCCTGCTGGTGCCCAGCGGGGCGACGGTGGTGTGGTTCTGCGTGATGGGCGGCAGCGCGCTGCGGCTGGACATGACCGGTGCCGCCGACATGGCCGGGACCGTCAAGGAGGGCGCGGAGGCCTCGCTGTTCGCCCTGCTGGACACCCTGCCGCTGGCCACGCTCGCCTCGTGGATCGCGATGGCGCTGGTGATGACGTACTTCATCACCAGCGCGGACTCCGCCTCGCTGGTGATGGGCTCCCTCTCCAGCCGGGGCGCCCTGCACCCGCGCACCTGGCTGGTGGTCGTGTGGGGCGTGCTGATGGCCGCGGTGGCGGCCGTCCTGCTGGTGGCGGGCGGGCTGAAGTCGCTGCAGTCGGCGACGATCCTGGTGGCGCTGCCGTTCGTGCTGGTGATGCTGGCCCTGTGCTGGTCACTGATCTCCGAGCTGCGGGAGGACCCCGGCGCGGGCCCTGCGCGGCACCACGCGCTGCACGGGCTGGGCGACGCGCTGCGCACCATGGTCGGCGAGGCGCTCACCGAGCGCGGCCCGGTCCGCCACCCCCGGCTGCGCCGGGTGGCGGAGAGCGCGCGCGAGCGCGGCGAGGAGGGGGACGAGAGCGGCGGGCCCGGCGGAGGACGTGCTTGACCTTGCCCCCCGGGGCAGGGTCTAGCCTCGCCGCAGGACGAGCGGGGGTGGGGAGGGTCATGCGGATCGGGGAAGTGGCGCGCCGGGCCGGGGTGACGACGAAGGCCGTGCGGTACTACGAGTCGCTGGGCCTGATCGCGCCGGACCGGCTGGCCAACGGCTACCGCGACTACGACGAGCACGACGTGCGGCTCATCGGCGAGATCAGGGCGCTGAACCGGCTGGGCATCCCGGTGGAACGGACCCGGCCGTTCCTGGACTGCCTGACGGCGGGCCGGGCGCACGCCGACGACTGCCCAGCCTCGCTGGCCGGCTACCGCGAGGCCATCGACGATCTGTCGCGCCGCATAGCCGAACTCACCGCCCGCCGTGCCGCGCTGACCGCGCAGCTGCGCGACGCCGCCTACCGCAACAGCACCGCCTGCCAGGGGGAAACGATGAGCGACCTGTCCGTACTGCCCGCCGGCCTGCCCGTCCCCGAGGACGACGGCGCCGCCCGCCATCTGCCCGGCTTGCGGCTTCCCGCCCTCGAGCTGCCGGACACCTCGGGCGGTGCGCTGCGCCTCGGCGAGCCGGTCGAGGGGCGCACCGTGCTCTACGTGTATCCGCTCACCGGCCGGCCGGACGCCGACCTGCCGCAGGGCTGGGAGGCCATCCCGGGGGCGCGTGGCTGCACCGCCGAGGCGTGCGACTTCCGCGATCACCACCAGGAGCTGGCCGAGGCGGGGGCGGCGCGGGTGTTCGGGCTGTCCAGCCAGGACACGGACTACCAGCGGGAGGTCGTCGAGCGGCTGCGCCTGCCGTTCGCGATGCTCTCGGACCCGGCGCTGGAGCTGGCCGGGGCACTGGGCCTGCCGACGTTCGAGGCCGGCGGGAGGACGCTGTTCAGGCGGCTGACGCTGATCGTCCGCGGCGGCGTGATCGAGCACGTCTTCCACCCGGTCTTCCCGCCGGACCGGCACGCCCGGCAGGTCCTCGACTGGCTGCGGGCGAACCCCGTCCGACCGATCCGGAAATCCCGGTGACCGTGCGGCGGGCCGCGCGTACGCTCGCGGCATGACGGACAGCACTTCCGCCCGGCCGCTGGTGGCCGTCCTCAGCGGTGCCGGGATCTCCACGGACTCCGGCATCCCCGACTACCGCGGCCCCAACGGGGTGTGGCGGCGCGACCCGGAGGCGGAGAAGCTCGTCACCTACGCGTACTACATGTCCGACCCCGACATCCGGCGCCGCTCCTGGCTGATGCGGCGCGACGCGCCGACCCTGCGGGCCCGGCCGAACGCCGCGCACGAGGCCGTGGTGCGGCTGGAGCGGTCCGGCACGCCCGTGCGCGTGATCACGCAGAACGTCGACGGGCTGCACCAGCTGGCCGGGATGCCGGAGCGCAAGGTCCTCGAGCTGCACGGCACCGCGCGCAGGGTCGTCTGCACGCGCTGCAAGGCGCGCTCGGACATGGACCGGGCGCTGGAGCGTGTGGCGGCGGGCGATCCGGATCCCGCGTGCGAGGCGTGCGGCGGGATCCTGAAGTCGGCGACGGTGATGTTCGGCGAGGGCCTGGACCCGGTGGTGCTGGGCGAGGCGCTGGCCGTGACCAAGGCGTGCCAGGTCTTCATCGCGGTCGGTACGAGCCTGACGGTGCACCCGGCGGCCTCGCTGGTGGGCCTCGCCGCCGACCACGGCGCCCGGCTGATCATCGTCAACGCCGAGCCCACGCCGTACGACGACCGCGCCGACGAGATCGTCCGCGAGCCGATCGGCACCGCCCTGCCGGCCCTGCTGGAGCGGCTGGCGGGGACGTCGGCCCCGTAGTGCCTGCTCAGGCGCTCAGAACAGGCGGTCGGTGCTGTCGCTCTCGAAGGCCAGCAGCTGCCGCTTGCGCTCCAGGCCGCCGCCGTAGCCGGTGAGGCTGCCGTTGGCGCCGATGACGCGGTGGCAGGGGACGATGATGCCGATGGGGTTCTTGCCGTTCGCCAGGCCCACCGCGCGGGAGGCGCCGGGGGCGCCGATGCGCTCGGCCAGCTCGCCGTAGGTGACCGTCTCGCCGTACGGGATCTCCCGCAGGCCCTCCCAGACGCGGCGCTGGAACGGCGTGCCCTCCAGGCGCAGCGGCAGGTCGAAGCCGGTGGACTCGCCCGCGAACCAGGCAGCCAGCTGACGGGCGGCCTCGGGGAACGGCCCGTCGTCGGCGCGCTCGCCGAAGCTCTCCTCGGGCGGCCGGTGGCGCTGGCCGGTCATGTAGAGGCCGCACAGGACGCCGTCGGTCGCGACGAGGGTCAGGGGTCCATAGGGGCTGTCGATGACGGTGTGGACGCGGGGTGAATCGGTGCGCATGGTTCAAGGATGACGCTTCGAGGCCGGGGTGACTGGCAGTTTTCGGACATGGTGATTTCCCTCCGGCAGCCGTCACCCCGGGCGGGCCGTCACATGCCGCGCAGCCGCCGCCACACCGCCTTGGCGGCGTGGTGCCCCGACATCCCGTGCACCCCGGGCCCCGGCGGGGTGGCCGACGAGCAGAGGAAGACGGCGGGGTGCGCCGTGGCGTAGGGGACGCGGGCCAGCCGGGGGCGGATGAGCAGGCGCAGGCCCGCCACCGAGCCGGTGGCGATGTCGCCCCCGATGTAGTTGGCGTTGCGCGCGGCGAGCTCCGGCGGGCCGGCCGTGGCGCGGGCGAGCACGAGGTCGCGGAAGCCGGGTGCGAAGCGCTCGATCTGGCGCTCGATCACCTCGGTGGCGTCGCCCTCCCAGGCGCTCGGCACATGCCCGTACACCCAGAACGTGTGCTTGCCCTCCGGGGCGCGGGTGGGGTCGACGATGCTGGGCTGGGCGGTGATGAGGAACGGCACGCTCGGGTCGTGGCCGGCGGTGGCCGCGTCCAGGGCGGCGCCGATCTCCTCGTAGGTGGGGCCGATGTGGACGGTGCCGGCCCGGCGGGCGGCCTCGGCGGTCCAGGGCACGGGGCCGGACAGCGCGTAGTCGATCTTGAAGACGCTGGGGCCGTAGCGGAAGTGCCGGTAGGCGTTGCCGAGTCCGGCGATGCGGGCCAGGGCGGTCGGCGAGGTGTCGAAGACGAACGCGCGGGCGGGCGGCAGGTCGTCGAGGTGCTTGACCTCGAAGCCGGTGTGGAGGGTGCCGCCCAGCTCGCGCAGGTACGAGCCGAGGGCGTCGGCGATGGACTGCGAGCCGCCGCGCGGCACGGGCCAGCCGCACTCGTGGGCGGCCAGGGCGAACATCAGGGCCATGCCGCCGATGCCGAAGCCGCTGAGCGGCGCGATGCCGTGGGCGGCGAGCCCCGCGAACAGGCCCCGGGCCTTGGCGTCACGGAAGCGGGTGCGCGTCAGCAGGGCCGCCGACTGGGCGGCGACCAGGCCGAAGCGCGCGTAGGTGAGGGGGTCGGCGGGCAGCCCGTCCCACTGGGTGCGCAGGAAGTCGGCGGCGAGGGTGTCCCACTTGCCGTGGAAGGGCGCCACCAGCCGCCGGTAGGCGCCCGCGTCACGGGGGCCGAGCGAGGACGCCGTCTCCCCGACGCGGCGGGAGAGGACGGCGGCCGTGCCGTCGTCGAAGGGGTGCGCCATCGGCAGGTCGGGGTGCAGCCACTCCAGGCCGTGCCGGCCGAGCGGCATGGCGCTCAGCGCGGGCGAGCGCACCGCGAGGGGGTGCACGGCGGAGCAGGGGTCGTGGCGGAAGCCGGGGAGGGTCAGCTCCTCGGTGCGGGCGCCCCCGCCGATGGCGTCGGCGGCCTCGTACACCTCGACGGACAGGCCCCGGCGGGCGAGTTCGACGGCGGCGGTCAGCCCGTTGGGCCCCGCTCCCACGACAACCACGTCGAGCATGCCGGCCACCGGACGGACTCCCCTCGTCGCCTCATGAACCGTCAGGCCGTCAGGGGCGCCCGCGGATCAGCCGGCGGATGCCAGCAGGTCCAGGATATGCCGCAAGGTCGTCTCGTCCCGCGCCGCGCTGAACGGCAGGGCGTTGCCTCCGGCGATCCGGAACGGCTCGCCGGCCACCGTCCCGCTCGCCCCGCCCGCCTCGGCGACCAGCAGCAGGCCCGCCGCATGGTCCCAGGGGTTCTCCCAGGAGAAGGCGAGCCCGTCGAGGAGGCCCTGGGCCACCCGCAGGTACTCCAGGCCCGCCGAGCCGCACGGGCGCGGCGTCACGCCGTCGGTCAGCAGCGCCGCCAGGACGCGCTTCTCCTCGTCGGTGGTGAAGTCGTAGTGGGATATCGCCACGTCCAGGTCGCGGCCGGGCTCGGGCGAACCGGAGCGCAGCGGCACGCCGTTGAGCGTCGCCCCGGCGCCGCGGCGGGCGACGGCCATCTGCTCGAGGGCGGGCGCGTACGTCCAGGAGGCGAGGAGCTCGCCGCGGTGCGCGAGGCAGACGAGGGTGGCGAAGCCGGGGTCGCCCGCCACGAACTGGCGGGTGCCGTCGACGGGGTCGACGATCCACACCGGGGCCTCGTCGGTCAGGGCGCCCAGCAGGGCCGGGTCGGCGTGCACGGCCTCCTCGCCGACCACGACCGAGCCGGGCAGCAGGGCGGTGAGCGAGGCCGTCAGGTGCTCCTCGGCGCGGCGGTCGGCGACGGTCACCAGGTCGTGGGGGCCGTTCTTCTCGACGATCTCGTCGGCGGCGAGCTGCCGGAAGCGCGGCAGGATCTCCGCCGCGGCGGCCTTGCGGACGGCCTCCTCGACCTCGTTCAGATCGCCCGCGAGGAATGTGTCGAGCGTGTGCACCGTGTGAGCCATATGGACATCGAACCACGTCGCACCGACATTCGGTGGTGTGGCGATGGCCTCACGGCGACGCACAGGTGAACGCCCGTGGGGGGCGTCTCAGCGCCCGGCGGCGTACCCCTGCATGCCGCGCGGGTTGGCCGCCGCGGAGAGCAGCCCGGTCTCCGGGTCGCGGGCCACCGCGCACAGCCGGCCCTCCGTCCACGGGCCGCCGACGGTCACGTCGTGCCCGCGCCGCCGCAGCTCGCCGATCGTCCGCTCCCCGATCCGGGACTCGACGGTCACGCTGCCGGGGCGCGCGGTGCGGGGATGGAAGGAAGCGGGGAAGCCTTCCTGGTGCCAGTTGGGGGCGTCGATCGCGCCCTGCAGGTCGAGGCCGCCGCGCACGGGCGGGCGCAGGGCGACGGCGAGGAAGAAGTGCAGCTGCCACTGGTCCTGCTGGTCGCCGCCGGGCGTGCCGAAGGCCATGACGGGCTCGCCGCCGCGCAGGGCGAGGGAGGGGGACAGGGTGGCGCGCGGACGGCGGCCGGGGGTGAGGGAGTTGGGCAGGCCGGGCTCGAGCCAGGTCATCTGCAGGCGGGTGCCGAGGGGGAAGCCGAGCTCGGGGACGACGGGGTTGGACTGCAGCCAGCCGCCGCTGGGCATCGCGGAGATCATGTTTCCCCAGCGGTCGACGACGTCGATGTGGCAGGTGTCGCCGGCCGTGGCGCCGTTCGCGGCGACGGTCGGCTCGCCGGTCGCCGCGACCACCCAGGTCTCGCCGGGCCCCTCGCGGCGCCCGTCGCCCCGCTTGGCGTCGCGGTGGCGGGCCAGGCGCGGGGTGCGGCCGTCCGGGCTGCCGGGGCGCAGCTCGTAGGAGGCGTCGTCGCCGACGAGGGCGCGCCGGGCCGCGTTGTAGTCGTCGGACAGCAGGGTGCGCACGGGGACGTCGCCGGTGGCGTCCCCGTACCAGGCCTCGCGGTCGGCCATGGCGAGCTTGCTGTTCTCGATCAGGAGGTGGACGTGGTCGGGCGTCCCGTACTCGGGCGGCTCGGCCGGCAGGAGGGCGAGCTGCTGCGCGAGGACCGGGCCCTGGGACCAGGGGCCCGGCTTGCAGACGGTCCAGCCGTTCCAGTCGTAGGTGACGGGGTCCTCGTAGCCGGCGCGGTAGCGGGCGAGGTCGTCGCCGGTGAGGGTGCCGGCGTGGTGTTCCCCGGAGGTGTCCAGGGTGGGGCGGGCGGCGGCGCGTACCAGGGCTTCGGCGATGAAGCCCTCGCGCCAGATCCGGCGGGCGGCCTCGATCCGCGTCTCGCGGCCCGGCCCCGCCGCCGCGGCCTCGGCCAGCAGCCGGCGCCAGGTGGCGGCGAGCACGGGGTTGCGCATCAGGCGTCCGGGCGCGGGCGGGCGGCCACCGGGCAGGTAGAGCGCGGCGGAGGCCGCCCATTCCGGCTCCTTCTCGAACAGCGCGCGCACCGCCCGCACCGTCTCGCCGACGCCCTCGACGGGGGCGTGCCCGTGCTCGGCGTAGCCGATGGCGTAGGAGAGGACGTCGGCGAGCGTGCGGGTGCCGTGGTCGCGCAGGAGCAGCATCCAGGCGTCGAACGCGCCGGGCACGGCGGCGGCCAGCGGGCCCGTGCCGGGGACGAGGTCGAGGCCGAGCGAGGTGTAGTGCCCGGTGCTCGCCCCGGCGGGCGCCGGTCCCTGGCCGCACAGCACCCGCACCGGGCCGCCGGCCGGGGCGATCAGGGCGGGCACCTCGCCCGCGGGCCCGTTCATGTGCGGCTCGGCCACGTGCAGCACGAAGGCGGCGGCCACGGCGGCGTCGTAGGCGTTGCCCCCGCCCTCCAGCACGGCCATCGCCGACTGCGAGGCCAGCCAGTGGGTGGAGGAGACCATGCCGAAGGTGCCCTGGAGGGTGGGACGCGTGGTGAACATGACGCCCAGGAAGGCAGATCCCCGGGCCGTCGCACAAGGGCACATGAGTGCGGGAGAGCAGAGTTACGGTGGGATGCGCCGTCGGCCGGGTGCGCCGACGGGAGGAGAACACGCTGGAGGATGCGCCGTGCACGGTGAATACAAGGTGCCGGGCGGCAAGCTCGTCGTCGTCGACCTGGAGGTCGCGGACGGGGTGCTGCGCGATGTGCGGGTGGCCGGGGACTTCTTCCTCGAACCCGACGAGGCGCTCCTCGACATCGACCGGGCGCTCGAGGGCGCCCCCGCCGACACCCCCGCCCCGCAGCTGGCCGCCCGCGTCGAGGCGGCGCTGCCCGAGGGCACGGTGATGTTCGGCTTCACCTCCGAGGCCGTGGGCGTGGCGGTGCGCCGGGCGCTGGCGAACGCCACCGACTGGACCGACTACGACTGGGAGCTGATCCACGACGGGCCCCAGTCCCCCGCCCTGCACATGGCCCTGGACGAGGTCCTGACGGCCGAGGTCGCGGCGGGGCGGCGGCCGCCGACGCTGCGGGTGTGGGAGTGGGGTGCGCCCGCGGTGGTCATCGGCAGCTTCCAGTCGCTGCGCAACGAGGTGGACCCCGAGGGCGCCGAGCGGCACGGCATGACGGTGGTGCGCCGGATCAGCGGCGGCGGTGCGATGTACATCGAGCCGGGCAACACCATCACCTACTCGCTGTCCGTGCCCGACGCCCTGGTGCAGGGGCTGTCGTTCGCCGACAGCTACGCCTACCTGGACGACTGGGTGCTCGGCGCGCTGGAGGGCATGGGTGTCAAGGCCTGGTACCAGCCGCTGAACGACATCGCCACCGAGCACGGCAAGATCGCGGGTGCGGCGCAGAAGCGGCTGGTGGGCACGGACGGCGCGGTGCTGCACCACGTGACCATGGCCTACGACATCGACGCGGACAAGATGCTCGAGGTGCTGCGCATCGGCAAGGAGAAGCTGTCCGACAAGGGCACGAAGAGCGCCAAGAAGCGGGTGGATCCGCTGCGGCGGCAGACGGGCCTGCCGCGGTCGGCGGTCATCGAGAAGATGATCGAGTCGTTCCGGGGGCGCTACGGGCTGAAGCGGGGCGCGGTGACGCCGGAGGAGATGGCACGGGCCGAGGAGCTGGCGGCGACGAAGTTCTCGTCGCGGGAGTGGACGGCGCGCGTTCCGTAGGCCGTGTCCGCGGGTGCCGGAGCCGGACGGGCCCGTCGGCCCGTCCGGTGCTCCCTCAGCCGCCCAGGGCCGGGATGATGTGCTCGCCGTAGGCGTCGATCGTCGCCTCCTTCGCGTCGTGCATGGCGTAGAGCGCGAACTGGTCGACGCCCAGCTCCCGCAGGTGCTCCAGCCGCTCGAGGTGCGCGGCCGCCGGGCCCAGCAGGCAGAAGCGGTCGACGATCGCGTCGGGGACGAAGCCGGTGGAGGGGTTGTCCGCCCGGCCGTGGTGGCTGTAGTCGTAGCCCTCGCGCTGCTTGATGTAGTCGGTCAGGGCCTCGGGGACCACGCCGGAGTGCTCGCCGTAGCGGGTGACCAGGTCGGCGACGTGGTTGCCGACCATGCCGCCGAACCAGCGGCACTGTTCGCGGGCGTGGTCCAGGTCGTCGCCGACGTAGGCGGGCGCGGCCACGCAGATGGTGACGGACGCCGGGTCGCGGCCCGCGTCGGCGGCGGCGGTGCGGACGGCCTTGACCATCCACTCCGTCAGGTAGGGGTCGGCGAGCTGGAGGATGAAGCCGTCGGCCTCGCGGCCGGCGAGCGCCAGGGCCTTGGGACCGTAGGCGGCCATCCAGACGGGCAGCCTGCCCTCGCGCACCCAGGGCAGCCGGAGCACGGTGCCGTCCATGTCCGTCTCGCGGCCCTCGGCCAGGTCGCGGATGACCCGCATCGCCTCGCTGAGGGTGGCGAGGGTGTTGGGCTTGCGCCCGGCCACCCGCATCGCCGAGTCGCCGCGTCCGATGCCGCACACGGTGCGGTTGCCGAACATGTCGTTGAGGGTGGCGAAGGTGGAGGCGGTGACCTCCGGGCTGCGGGTGGTCGGATTGGTGACCATCGGGCCGACGACGAGGCGTTCGGTGTGTTCCAGGATGCGGCTGTGGATGACGAAGGGCTCCTGCCACAGCACGACGGAGTCGAAGGTCCAGCCGTAGCGGAAGCCGGCGCGCTCGGCGCGGCGCATCAGCTCGACGACGGCCGAGGCGGGCGGGTCGGTCTGGAGGACGAGGCCGAAATCCACGGTGCGGGGTGCTCCTTACACGAGTCGCACGGGGTGCACAGGTTGCACAGGTGCTCGAGTTACGTGAGGTACTGGCAGGTGGCGCGCGGGACGTACCTGCCGTGTCCGGCCCGTCCGGTGAACGTCCCCCGGTCGATGACCGTCTCGCCGCGCGAGAGGACGGTCTCGACCCGGCCGGTGACGCGCTTGCCCTCGTAGGCGGAGTAGTCGACGTTCATGTGGTGGGTCGCGGCGGAGAGCGTCTGCTGGGCGTGCGGGTCGTAGACGACGATGTCGGCGTCGCCGCCGGGGGTGATGGTGCCCTTGTGCGGGGCGAGGCCGAACATCCGGGCGGGGGCGGCGCAGGCGATCTCGATCCAGCGGCGGCGGGAGATGTGGCCGTCCACGACGGCCTGATGGAGCAGGTCCATCCGGTTCTCCACGCCCGGCAGGCCGTTGGGAATCTTCGAGAAGTCGCCCCGGCCCAGCTCCTTCTGGCCGGAGAAGCAGAACGGGCAGTGGTCGGTGGAGACCACCTGCAGGTCGTCGGTGCGCAGCCCGCGCCACAGCGCGGCCTGGTGCTCGCGCGGGCGCAACGGCGTGGAGCACACGTACTTGGCGCCCTCGAAGCCCGGCTCGGCGAGGTTGTCGGTGGACAGGAACAGATACTGCGGGCAGGTCTCGCCGAAGACCGGAAGGCCCAGGTCACGGGCTTGGGCCAGCTCGGCGACGGCCTCCTGGGCGGAGACGTGCACGACGTAGAGCGGGCTGCCCGCGACGCGGGCGAGCTGGACGGCCCGGTGGGTGGCCTCGGCCTCCAGCAGCGCCTTGCGGACCTCGCCGTGGTAGCGGGGGTCGGTCCTCCCGGCGGCGAGGGCCTGTTCGACGAGCACGTCGATGGCGATGCCGTTCTCCGCGTGCATCATGATCAACCCGCCGTTTCCGGCGGCCCGCTGCATCGCCCGCAGGATCTGCCCGTCGTCGCTGTAGAGCACGCCCGGGTAGGCCATGAACAGCTTGAACGAGGTGACGCCCTCCGCCACCAGGAGGTCCATCTCCTTGAGCGAGCCCTCGTTCACATCGGAGAGGATCATGTGGAAGGCGTAGTCGACGGCGCACTGCCCGTCGGCCTTGGCGTGCCAGGCGTCCAGCCCCTCGCGCAGGGCGCCGCCTCGCGACTGGACCGCGAAGTCGACGACGGTGGTGGTGCCTCCCCACGCGGCGGCGCGGGTGCCCGTTGCGAAGGTGTCGGAGGACGACGTGCCGCCGAAGGGGAAGTCGAAGTGCGTATGGGCGTCGACGCCGCCCGGGACGACGTACTTGCCCGTGGCGTCGATGGTGCGGTCGGCCGTCCAGGAGCGGGCCCAGGAACTGCCGGACGCGGCGAGCGCCGCCACCTTGCCGTCCTCGACGAGGACGTCGGCCATGACCTCCTCGGCCGCGGTGACGACCAGGCCGCCGCTGATGATCGTGGTGCTCATGGCCGCTCCTTCTCGCCGATGGCGTGCTGGGCGCGCCGCAGGGCCTCCTCGAGGGCGGCCGCGCCCTCCTCCGCCTCCGCGATGGTGAGCGTCATGGGCGGGGCGATGCGCAGGACGTTGCCCTCGCGGCCGCCCTTGCCGACCAGCAGGCCGCGTTCCCTGGCGTGTTCGAGGGCGAGGCCGGCCGCGCGCGCCGAGGGCGAGCCGTCGGGCTCGACGAGCTCGACGCCGATCATCAGGCCGCGCCCGCGCACCTCGCGGACGACCGGCAGTCCGGCGGCGATGGCGCGCAGCCGCTCGATGAGCAGGCCGCCCACGCGCCGGGCGTTGCCCTGCAGGTCGTGCTCCAGCAGGTAGCCGAGGTTGGCGAGGCCGGCGGCCATGGTGACGGGGCTGCCGCCGAAGGTGGAGATGGAGTTGGCGCCGAGACAGTTCATGATCTCGGCGCGGGCGACGACGCCGCCGACGGACATGCCGTTGCCGATGCCCTTGGCGAAGGTCAGCAGGTCCGGCGGACCGCTGTCGGCGTGGGCCTGCCAGCCCCAGAAGTGGTCGCCGGTGCGGCCCCAGCCGGTCTGCACCTCGTCGCTGATCCATAGAATGCCGTGCCGGTCGAGGACGTCGCGGAAGGCCGCGTAGAGGCCGTCGGGCGGGGCGGTGAACCCGCCGACGCCCTGCACCGGTTCGGCGATGAGCGCGGCGACGTTGCCGTGCGCCTGGCCGAGGGTGTCCTCCAGGTCGGCGACGCACGCCTCGATGAACCGGTCGTCGGACAGGTGCGCGTAGGGGCCCCGGGTGCGGACGGCGCCGTGCACGTAGAGCGTCTGCAGCGGCGAGAGGCTGGTGGGCGACCAGGCGGAGTTGCCGGTGACGGCGACGGCGGAGAAGGAGCGGCCGTGGTAACTGTTGCGCATGGCCAGGATCTGGTTGGAGCGCCGGTGGGTCGTGGCCAGCAGCAGGGCCGCGTCGTTGGCCTCGGTGCCGGAGGTGGTGAAGAAGACCCGGGCGTCGGGGATGCCGGACAGGGCGGCGATGCGCTCGGCCAGCTCCACCATGTGCCGGTGGAGGTAGAGGGTCGAGGTGTGCAGGATGCGCCCGGCCTGCTCGGTGACGGCCTTGGTGACCTCGGGCAGGGCGTGGGCGGTCATCGTGGTGAGGACGCCGCCGAAGAAGTCGAGGTAGCGCCGGCCCTCGGCGTCCCACACGTACCGGCCCTCGCCGTGCGTGAGCTCGAGCGGCTCGTCGTAGTAGAGGGTGAGCCACTCGGGCATGACGGCGCGGTGGCGGGCGCGCAGGGAGGGCTGCAGGGGGCTCATGGCCGCACCAGCCCGTCGTAGGCGTCGGGCCTGCGGTCCCGGTAGAACGCCCACTGCTGCCGGACCTCCTCGATCAGGCCGAAGTCCAGGTCACGGACGAGCAGTTCCTCCTTGGTGTCGCTGGCGACGTCACCGACGAACCTGCCGCGCGGGTCGACGAAGTACGAGGTGCCGTAGAAGTCGTTGTCGCCGTACTCCTCCCGGCCGACCCGGTTGATGGCGGCCACGAAGTACTCGTTGGCGACGGCCGCGGCGGGCTGCTCCAGCTGCCACAGGTGGGAGGAGAGGCTGCGCGAGGTGGCGGAGGGGTTGTAGACGAGCTGGGCGCCCTCGAGGCCGAGCGAGCGCCAGCCCTCGGGGAAGTGGCGGTCGTAGCAGATGTAGACCCCGACCTTGCCGACGGCGGTGTCGAAGACGGGCCAGCCGAGGTTGCCGGGCCTGAAGTAGTACTTCTCCCAGAAGCCTCTGACCTGCGGGATGTGGTGCTTGCGGTACTTGCCCAGGTAGCTGCCGTCCGCGTCGATGACGGCAGCGGTGTTGTAGTAGAAGCCGGACGCCTCCACCTCGAAGACCGGTACGACGATCACCATGCCGGTCTCGCGGGCCAGCTCGCGCATCCGGCGCACGGTCGGGCCGTCGGGGACCGGCTCGGCCCAGCGGAAGTGCTCGTTCTCCTGCACCTGGCAGAAGTAGGGGGCGTTGAAGACCTCCTGGAAGCCGATCACCTCGGCCCCCTGCGCGGCGGCCGCGCGGGCGTGCTCCTCATGCTTGGCGATCATCGACTCGGTGTCACCCGTCCAGGTCGCCTGGACCAGTGCGGCGCGCACAACGTTGGCCATGAGCTGCTCCTCTGCCGGGGCGTGAGCAAGGCGGCGGACCCGCGAAGATCCGCGTGTGCATGCGACCGTAGGTCCCGTCACTCCCCGTGGCAAGACCATCGCACGGCCTGTGGAAAACCGCCGCCGGGCCGACGCGACGGCGCCGGCCCGGACCCCACCCGCGCGAACGATCCGGCACACGGGCGATCAGCACACCGGCGATCCGGCGCACCCGCGCGTCAGCGCACCGGTGGCTTCCCCGCCGGCCGCACCACCATCGCCGAGCCGCCGCCGCGCCGTGACGTCTCGGCGGCGGCCACCCACCGGCCGTCCGGCAGCCGCTGGACGCCCGTGGCCGCGCCGATCTCCGGGTTCGCCTTGAAGACGTGCCCCTTGGCCTCGAGCCGCCCGCGCAGCGGGCTGTCCCACAGTCCCGGCTCCAGCTCCGTGGCCGCCGCGTTGCGCTGGCTGGCGCGCGGCGCGGCGATGGCCTCGACGAGCGGCATCCCGCGGTCCACGTGGTTCAGGAGCGTCTGCAGCACGGTGGTGATGATCGTCGAGCCGCCGGGTGAGCCGAGCGCGAAGGCGGGCCTGCCGTCCTTGAGGACGATCGTCGGCGACAGCGAGGAGCGCGGGCGCTTGCCCGGACCGGGCAGGTTGGGGTCGTGGACACCGGGGCTGACGGGCGTGAAGGAGAAGTCGGTCAGCTCGTTGTTGAGCAGGAACCCGCGGCCGGGCACGGTGATGCCGCTGCCGCCGGTCTGCTCGATGGTCAGGGTGTAGGCGACGACGTTGCCCCACTTGTCGGCGACCGTCAGGTGAGTGGTGTGCTCGCCCTCGTACGGGGTGGGCGCGGCCGCGCCGCGGTGGGCGCAGGGCTTCGGATGACGCGGGTCGCCGGGCGGCAGCGGGCTGGTCAGCACGGCGCCGTCCTTGATCAGGCAGGCGCGCGAGTCGGCGAAGCGCTGCGAGGTGAGCCCGTCGACGGGCACCTTCTCGAACGCCGGGTCGCCGACCCAGCGGTTGCGGTCCGCGAAGGCGATCCGGCTCGCCTCGATGTAGCGGTGGAGGTAGGTCGTGCGGTCCAGCCGCTTCAGGTCGGAGTTCTCCAGGATGTTGAGCGCCTCGCCGACCGTGGTCCCGCCGGAGGAGGACGGCGCGACCCCGTAGACGTCCAGACCGCGGTAGGCGACGCGGGTGGGCGCCTGCTTGCGCACGCCGTAGGCGCGCAGGTCCCGCTCCGTCAGGTCGCCGGGCCGGGCCACCCGGTGGGAGGCGGGGTCGACGGGGGGCTTGCGGACGGTGCGGACGATGTCGCGGCCCACCGCGCCCCGGTAGATCGCGTCGACGCCCTGCCGGGCCAGCAGCCCGTAGGTCCGGGCGAGGTCGGGGTTCTTCAGGGTCGAGCCCACGGCGGGGGGCTTGCCGCCGGGCAGGAAGAGCTTGGCGGTGGCGGGGAAGTCCTTGAAGCGCGCCTCGTTGTCGGCGGTCTGCTTGCGGAAGGTCGCGTCGACGGTGAAGCCGTCGCGGGCCAGCTTCTGCGCGGGCTTCAGCACGTCGCCCAGCGAGCGGCTGCCCCAGGCGCGCAGGGCGGTGTCCCAGGTGGCCGGGACGCCCGGGGTGCCGACGGACAGGCCGCTGGTGACCGCGTCGGCGAACGGGACGGGCCGGCCCTTCTCCAGGAACAGGTCCTTCGTGGCGCTCAGCGGGGCCCTCTCGCGCCCGTCGATCGTGGAGACGTTGCGCGTCTTCGCGTCGTAATACACCAGGTAGCCGCCACCGCCGATGCCCCCCGAGTAGGGCTCGGTGACGCCGAGGGCGGCGGCCGTGGCCACTGCGGCGTCCACGGCGTTGCCGCCCTTGCGCAGCACCTCGATGCCCGCGGCCGAGGCGTCGGCGTCGACGCTGGCCACCGCGCCGCCGTGACCGACGGCGACCGGAGCCTTGCCCGGCGCGCGGGCGGCCGCGGGCCCGGGGCCCGCGGCCGCGGCGGGCACCGTCAGCGTTCCGGCCACCAGCGCGGCCGTCGCGGCGAGGACGGGCAGGCTCCGGTGGATGGTCGGTCTCGCGAGCGCCATGGTGCCTCCATGTCGGACGAACGGGCCCCGGAGCCTACTCGCGGAGCCCGCCCGCCGACAGGGCCCCGGGTCAGGACGCGCGCAGCTGTGCGAGCACCGAACCGGCCATGGCCTGCTCGCCCTTGGCGTTGGGGTGGAAGGGGGCGGCGGGGCTCTCGGGGCTGGCGCCCTCGACCCAGCGGTCCGCGGCGGGCGTGCACACGTCGTGGCCGACGGTCGGGGTGTAGGTGTCGGCGTAGCGCACGTGCGCCTTGCGGGCCTGCTCCTTGAGCATGGCGTTCAGCCGCTTCTCGGTGTCCCGCAGGTAGGGGGCGTCACCGGCCGCGATGGGCACGGCCGGGAAGCAGCCGACGCCGCTGTCCGGCATGATCGTCGGGTAGCCGACGAGCACGACCTTGGCGTACGGGGCGCGCTCGTGCACGGCCTTGAGCACCCGGGCGATCTTGGGGGCCGCCTCGTTGATGCGGGTGGTGAGCTGGTCGGTGCCGTCGGGCGCCGTGTACTGCTTCTTGCAGGGGGCGCCCGCCGGGTCGCCGGCCGACAGCTGGGCGCAGGTGCCGATGATGCTGCCGAAGCCTATGTCGTTGCCGCCGATACCGACGGTGACGAGCCTGGTCTGCTTGCCGAGGGCGTTGAGCTGCGGCTGGTTCTCGCCCTGCGCGCGCCACATGTCGTCCGTGGTGGCTCCGCTGCAGCTGACGTCCTTGAACGACGTCTGGTGCACGCTCTTGGCGGTCAGCGCGGGGTAGTTGACGCTGGAGCGGGCGCAGTCGCCGCCGGTCTGCTCGGGGATGCCGGGGCCGGAGGTGTAGGAGTCACCGAGGGCCACATAGCGGGCGCTGCCGGCCTGCTCGGCCGGGGTGGCCGCCGTGGCGGCGCCGGTCGCGCCCGCCGTCAGAGCCGAGGCCGCGCCGAGCGCCGCCAGCGCCTTTCCGTATCGCGCACCACGTTCGCGCACCTGTGCCACAAGTTCTCCAAAAAGTCCGGAAACTGTCTTCGCGTGAGCCGGTCGGCGTGGTCGGTCGTCGTCGCCGGTTGATCATCGCGAGCCACAGACTCCCCGCGTGGTTACGGTCTGTCAATCCGGAGGCGGCGGCGACCCGGGGGCCCAGGGGGACGTCGGTGGCGGCAGGACCTGACCCGTGGGGCCCGAGTGGGTGACGCGGCCGGCGTGCAGGAGGTGGACGGTGTCGGTGTAGGCGGCGACGAGGTGCGGTTCGTGGCTGACGACGGCCAGGGCCAGCCCGCGTTCGTCCTTGAGCCGGGTGAGCAGGTCCATGATGGCGACGGCGGTGTTGGGGTCCAGGGCCGAGGTGACCTCGTCGCACAGCAGCACGTCGGGGCGCGGGGCCAGGGCGCGCGCGATGGAGACGCGCTGGCGCTGCCCGCCGGAGAGCTCACGCGGGTAGCGGTCGGCGAAGCCGGTGGGCAGGCCGACGTCGCCCAGGAGCTCCGCGACGTGCTCGGCGGTCCGCCGCCGGGGCACGACGCGGTGCAGCCGCAGTGGCCGGGCCAGGGTGGCGCCGATGGTACGGGCGGGGTTGAGGGCGCCGAGTGGGTTCTGCGGGACGAGCTGGACGCGCCGCAGCTGGTCGCGGTCGCGCCGGCCGGCGGGCGCGGGCAGGGGCCGGCCGTCGAGGGTGAGGCTGCCGGTGCCGGCGGGCCGCAGCCCCGCCAGGACGCGCAGCAGCGTGGTCTTGCCGGAACCGGAGGGGCCGACGATGCCGGCGGCGGTGCCGGGGGCCACCGCGAAGTCCACGCCGTGCAGGGCCCGGTGCGCCCTGCCGCCCTGGGTGAACGTCACACCGATGCCCCGGGCGGCCAGGCCGCTTCTCCCGTCGGGCGCCGGGGCGTCCGTACCGGGCCGGGGGATGGGGGCGCGGACCGGGGCCGGGCCGCTGCCCAGGTCGGTGACGTCGTCGGCGCAGCGGTCGAGGAGGGCCGGGTCGTGGCAGGCGAGGACGACGGCGAGGTCCCGGTCGGCGGCGAGGCGGCGCAACAGCTCGGCGATCTCGTCGCGCAGGGCGGGGTCGAGGCCGGCGGTGGGTTCGTCGAGGAGCAGGACGTCGGGGGTGCGGGCGAGGGCGCGGGCGAGGGCGACGCGGCGCTGCTGTCCGCCGGAGAGGGCCGTGGGGCGGCGGTCGGGCAGGCCGTCGTCGACCGGCAGACGGCATTCCGCCAGCAGCCGGCGCACGGCCTCCGGTCCCGGTTCGGCGGCGGTCTCGGCGATCAGCCGGCGCACACGCATGCGGGGGTTGAGGCCCGAGCCGGGGTCCTGCCCGACGTAGGCGAGGCGGTGCCGGCGCAGTTCCCGCAGGGCCCCGGGCGGCAGGGCGAAGACGTCGTGGCCCAGGACGCGGGCGCTGCCGTGGGTGACGCGCGCCCCGGGGGGCAGGTCACCGAGGACGGCCCGCAGCAGCGTGGACTTGCCGGAACCGGAAGGTCCGGTCAGGGCGGTGACGCGGCCCCGGCGGACGACCAGGCCCGCGCGCGGCAGCAGCACCGGCCCGTCGGGGATGCGGATCTCCAGGTCGGTGACGGTCACCAGGGGCGCGTCGCGGTCGCTGCTCCTGAGGCGCTTCATGAGACGGCCGCCTTGCCGCGGCGGCCGGGGGCGGGCCTGCTCCGGCCGGGCGTGAGGGCGTCCGCGGCCACGTTGGTGCCGATGGCGAGGACGCCGATGGCGGCGGCGGGGGCGACGACGGCCCAGGGGTTGAGGAGGACGCCGGCGGCGTTCTCCCGGATCATCAGGGCCCAGTCGGCCTCGGGTGGCTGCGGGCCGAGCTGGAGGAAGCCGGCCATGGAGATGACGTAGACGGCGGCGACGAAGCGCAGGCCGAACAGGGCGAGGACGGTGGAGCGCAGGTTGGGCAGGATCTCGCGCAGCGCCAGGTACCACAGGCGCTCGCCGCCCGCTGCGGCCGCCTCGACGAATCCGGAGGCGGCGAGTGGTGCTGCGGCCGCGGCGGCGACCCGTACGGCGTAGGGGACGCCCAGCACGACGGCGGCCGCGACGACGGCCGGGCGGCGGCCGCCGGGCCAGGCGAGGGCGAAGAGCATGATGCCGAGGACCGGCGGCAGCAGCATGCCGAGGTCGGCGCTCCGCTCGACCAGGCGCCCCAGCCGCGGCCCGAGGGCCGCGAAGCAGCCGAGGACGACGGCCACGCAGGTGACGGCCAGGGCCACGGCGAAGGAGCCCGCGAGGAGGGCGCCGCCGCCGTGCAGCAGCCGGCTCCACACGTCCCGGCCCAGCTGGTCCCCGCCCAGCGGGGCCCCTTGGCCGGGTGGGGCGTAGGGGGCGGTGACGGGCTTGTCGACGGGGTGCGGGGCGAGCAGCGGCCCGGCCGTCGCGAGCAGCAGGACGAGAGCGAGCCCGAGGCCGGGCAGCACGGCCGCCGGGCGGGGGAGGCGGCGGCGCGCGGGCGGGCCGGAGGCGGGGGGTGCGCTCATGGGCGGGCTCCCACGGTGCGGTCGCGGACGAGGTCGGCGAGGAAGAGCACGAGCGTGATGGCGGCGGCGGTGCAGGCCACGACGCCGGCGATGACGGGGGTGTCGCGGTCGGCGACGGCACCGGCCAGGACCATGCCCACGCCCGGGTAGTTGAAGAGGGTCTCCACCACCACGGCGCCGCCCAGCAGCATGCCGGTGGAGGTGGCGAGTCCGGTGGCGATGGCGGGCAGCGCGCCGGGCAGCGCGTGGCGCAGCAGGACGCGGTGGGCGGGCAGCCCGTCGAGGACGGCGGCCTCGACGTGGGGTGCGGTGGCCTGGTCGGCGAGGGCCGCCCGGACGATGCGGGTGTTCCAGCCCGCCTGCGGCACGGTGAGGGCCAGTACGGGAATGATCAGCATCGTCCAGTCGGCCGGGGAGCCGTCGGCGGCGGTGAGGGTGGTGGGGGGCAGCCAGCCGGTCCACAGGGAGAGCACCAGCAACAGGCCCACCGACACCACGAATTCGGGCAGGGCGAGGGTGGCGGTGGCGAGGAGGCCGACGACGCGGTCCACCGCGCCGCCCGGCCGGGCGGCGGCCCAGCAGCCGAGGGTCAGCGCGAGCAGGGCGGTCAGCGCGAAGGCGACGGCGCCCAGCAGGAGGGTGTTGGGGAAGGGCGCGGACAGCAGGTCGGCCACGCGCTGTCCGCGGGCGGAGGTGCCCAGGTCGCCGGTGGGCAGGGCGGTGAGCCAGTCGGCGAAGCGCTCGGCGAGGGGCCGGTCGAGGCCGAGCAGGTGCCTGCGCCGGGCGAGGTCGGCGGCGCTCTCGCCGCGTTCGGAGGTGGCCAGGGCGGCGTCGCCGGGCAGCAGCTCGACGGCCGCGAAGACGACGGCGAGCAGGACGGCCAGCAGCAGCGTCCGCCGGGCCAGGAGGCCCGCGACGCGCAGGACGTGGCGGAGCGGGCGGGCCGGTGCGGTCGCGGTCGTCGAGACCGCACCGGGTATGCCGGACGGGGCGGAGGTCACCGGGCGAGCCACACGTGCTCGAGCTGGACGCGCCCGTAGCCGGGCAGCCTGGGCAGGTCGCGGACCTTGGCGGCGGCCAGGTCGATGCCGTCGGCCATGCCCCACAGCAGATAGCCCGACCGCTCGTGTTCGATCTTCTGCAGGGTGCGCAGTTCGGCCTTGCGGGCGGCGGCGTCCTTGGTGCCGATGGCCTTGCGGTAGGCGGCGTCGAAGTCCTTGTCGGCGAAGCCCGCCTCGTTGCGCGGGGCCCCGCTGACCAGGGTGTTGGAGGCGAAGAAGACGACGGAGTCGTTGGTGCCCCAGTAGTTGGTGTAGAAGTCGCCCTTGAGCCAGGTCTTGTCGTAGAAGGCACCCGACTCCTGCTTGACGACCTCGACCTTGACGCCGGCCTCCCGGGCCTGGGCGGCGAAGAGCGTCGCGGACTCGGCCAGGCCGGCGATGTCCTCGGTGGTGACCAGCCGGTAGGTCCTGCCGAGGTCGAAGCCGGCCTCCTCGAGCAGCTGTTTGGCGCGGTTCAGGTCGCGGGTGCGCCGGGGGAGGTCCTTGGCGTAGGCGGGGTCGGCGGTGCCGAGGACGTCGTTGGCGACGGTGCCGTAGCCGGAGAGGACCTGTTTGACCATGGCCTCGCGGTCGACGACGAGCTTGAACGCCTCGCGGACCCGGGGGTCGGCGAAGGGGCTGCCCTGCGCGGCGCGCATCACGATGGGCATCGCCATGTCGTCGGGCCGCCGGACGACCTGGACGTCCTTGCGGGAGGCGGCGGTGCGGGCGGCGACGGCCCCGGCGTTGGAGGCGAGGTCGATCTGCCCGGCGAGCAGCGCGTTGGCCATGGCCTGGGCGTTCTCGAACATGGTCACCTCGATGGCGTCGAGGAGGACCTTGCCGCCGTGCCAGCGGTCGTTGCGTATCAGGCGGGCGTTGCCGCCGCGGTACCAGTCGAGCCTGAAGGGGCCGGTCCCGGGCGCCTTGTCCAGCGCCTTGGCGTCGGTGTCCTTCTTCAGGACGAACGTGGACAGCCGGGTGAGCAGCGGCAGTTCGGCGTTGGCGTAGTCGGAGACCAGGACGACGGTCCGCTTGCCGTCGGCGGTGATGTTGCCGGCGGTGATGCCGGGCAGCCGGGAGGCGCCGGCCGGGGTGCCGCGCAGCCGGCGCAGGGACCAGACCACGTCGTCGGCGGTCACCGGGGTGCCGTCGTGGAAGGCGGCGCCGTCGGCGAGGGTGAAGCGCCAGGTCTTGAGGTCGTCGGAGGAGGTCCAGGAGGTGGCGAGGCGGCCGGTGGTGTTCGTCTTGCGCCCGGGGGCCGTGAGCGTGTCGTAGATCAGGGAGATGACCAGATAGTCACTTTCATTGCCCTGAGTTCCGTGCGGGTCGCGGGTGACGGCGGACGCCCGGCCCAGCGCGCCGACGCGCAGGGTGCCACCGTTGCGCGGCTGGTTTGCGTTGTCCCGGGAGGCCTTGCCGTCTCCTCCCCCGCAGGCGGAGAGCAGCATCGCCGCTCCGGTTCCCGCTCCGGCCATAAGCATCTGTCGCCTGTTGAAGTCCATGCCGACCTCGATCCACAGCAGATGTGAGGGGTGCTTAGGTTTGCCTACCCTAATGATCTCGGGGTCGGCAAGCCCCTGCGCGCTGTGCAGTGAAATCGGCCAGACCGTCAACTCCCTTTATTTGCAGACTAGTTCAGACAGGACGGACCTAACGGGTAACCGTTCAGTTAGGTTTGCCTAACCTAACTTCGAGCGGTACGTTCAAGCCAGTCCCCTCTCTCGCCGCCCCCACCGCCAAGGAATCGGGAGATCGTGCCATGAGCCCGGGAACAACCACCCCCGCCTGCCCGCACCGTGCTGCCCCCGCCTGCCCGCAGAGCCCTTCCCCCGCCCTCCCGCCGACCACCGCCCCCGTCCGCCTCCTCGACGAGGCCTCGGTCGGCGAACTGCACCGCGCCGCCCGGGAGATACTCCACGCCCACGGACCCGGCACCTCCTCGCCCGGCCTGCTCTGGCAGGTACGGGAGTCCGCCGCCGGCCTCGGCGAGGCCATCCACCACCAGTGCCGCCCGGTGGACTCCGACGCCGGCCTGTACGTCCTGCGCGGCCTGCGGGTGACCGACGCCGACCTCGGCCCCACCCCCACGAGCTGGGCCACCGCCGGCGACGCGGGCGCCCACCACGACGTCGTCCTGCTCCTGCTGGCCACCGTCATGGGCGTCCCCATCGCCTGGGAGGGCCAGCAGCGGGGCCGGTTCGTGCACAACATCGTCCCCGCCCGGGGGCACGAGCGGCAGCAGACCGGTGCCAGCAGCAGCGTCCTGCTCAGCCCCCACACCGAGGACGCCTTCCACCCCGGCCGCGCCCACCTGCTGATGCTCGGCTGCATGCGCAACCCCGACGCCATCGCCACGACCGCCGCCGGCATCCGCCGCGTCCGCCTGGACGAGGCCACCGTCGCCGAACTCTCCCGCCCCGCCCTGCCGATCCTGCCCGACGACGCCTACTTCGAGGCCGGGGACTTCAGCGGTCCCCCGCGCCGCGTCCCCACCCTGTGGCAGGCGGCCGACGGCCTCACCCTGCGCTTCGACCCCGCCTACACCCCCCTCGACCAGGCCACACCCGCCTACCGGGCCGCCTACGCGCGCCTGGAGGCCGAGCTCGAACGCGTCTCGGTGGCGGTGAGCCTGACCCCCGGAGAGGTCCTGGTCGTCGACAACGACCTCGTCGTCCACGGACGGGTGCCCTTCGCCCCGCGCTACGACGGCACCGACCGCTGGCTCAAGCGCGCCTCGGTCCGCGTACCGGGACGCCGCACCCGCCCGCCCGCCGAGGAGCACGAGCACGGCTACGGCCAGAAGGCCATCGAGGCCCACCCCACCACCTGAACCGGCCCCGCGCACCGAGAGCCGAGGAGTTCGTCATGACGGACATCACCGCACCCGGACCGGCCACCCCCCGCCCCGCCGCCGACCTCATGTCCGAGATACCTGGAGCGCCCGCCGACGACCGGCACCTGACCGTCCTGTCCACCGGCGACGTCGCCGGCATCGCCATCACCCCGGCCGACGTCCTCGACACCGTCGAGAACGCCTACCGGACCCTGGCCGCCGGACTCTCCGACAACCCGCGCAAGCTCACCGTCAAACCCCGCGACGGCCACTCCGTCGCGTACGCGATGCTCGGCCGCGACGGCTCGCGCGATGTCGTCGCCGTGAAGACCTCCTACAAACACGGCCTGGACAAGTCCCGCGACGCACAGCACTACTACACCGCGCTCACCCTTTACGACGACATCACCGGGCTGCCGGTGGCGATGATGGACTGCGGCCGCGTCGGCGCCCTGCGCACCCCTGCCGTCTCCGCCCTGCTGGCCCGGGAGTGCGCCGCGCCCGGCGCCCGAGCCGTCCTGGTGATCGGCACCGGCACGCAAGGGCGCCTCGCGCTGCCGTTCCTGCTGACGGCCCTGCCGGGCCTGGAACGACTGATGCTCTACGGCACCCACCCCGACGGCATCGAGGCGGTCCGCACCCGGCTGCGGGAGGACTTCCCCGACCGTTCCCTCGAGGTCGTCACCGACGTCCGCGCGGCCGCCGAGGCCGCCGACGTCGTCGTCGCCACGGCCGGGCAGCACACGCCGGCGGCCGTGGCCGCCTCCTGGCTGCGGCCCGGCGCACTGAGCATCCTCGTCGGCCACGGGCTGGCGCCCTCCACGCTGCACCAGGCCGACCGCGTGGTGTCCACCAGCCGGGCCCAGATGCTCGTCACCGGCACCGACATGGCCGACGAGCAGGGCGGACTGCCGCCCGTCGACGCCGAGTTCCCCCAGGTCCTGGCAGGGACCGCGGCCGGGCGCACCGCCCCCGGCGAGCGGGTCTTCGCCTACAACAGCGGCCTCGTCGTCACCGACATCGCCCTCGGTCACCGCTTCGCCCAGCTGGCCCTCGCCCAGGGCCTCGGCACCCGGGTACCGCTGTGGCGGTGACCGGTACGAGGGTGCCCTCGCTGCCCGCCCACCCGGACGGGCGGGCGGCGGAGGTACTGGCCAGCGGACTACTGCAGGAACTCTCCCACGCCTTCGGCGGCCCCTTCCACTTCCTGCTGCCCGAGCGCTTCGACGCCAACCTCGCCGCCTTCCGCGCCGTCCTCGCCGAGGCCGGCGTGGCCGGGCGGGTGTACTACGCGAAGAAGGCCAACAAGGCGGCCGTCTGGGTCGAGCGCTGCGCCGCCGGGGGCGCGGGCGTGGACGTCTCCGGTGCCGGGGAGCTGCGCGAGGCCCTGGCCCACGGGGTGCGGGGCGAGGACATTGTGGTCACCGGGCCCGCCAAGGACACGAACCTGCTGCGCGTCGCGGTACTGCAGGGCGCCCTGATCGCCGTCGACTCGGTCGAGGAGCTGGACCACCTGGTGGCCCTGGCCCTGGGCCCCGACCTGGCGCTGGCGCCGGGCGAGGCGGCCCGCCCCGCGCGGGTGCTGCTGCGCCGGCTGCCGCCGACCCAGCCGCACAGCCGCTTCGGGCTCGGCAACGGCGAGCTGGCGGTGGCCCTGCGCCGCTGCGCGGAGGCCGGCGACGCGGTCCGCATGGAGGGCTTCAGCTTCCACCTCACCGGATACGCCGTCCAGCCACGCGCCGATCTCGCCGGGCAGCTGGTCACGCTGTGCCGGGCGGCGCGGGCGCTGGGCCTGGCGGCCGACCGGATCAGCGTCGGCGGCGGCTTCGCCGTGGACTACGCGGCCGCCGAGGACTGGCGCGGGTTCCTCGCGGAGCAGCGCCCCGAGCACTACCACGCCGAACGGTCGTTCACGGCGGCCGACTTCTACCCGTACCACTCCCCCGTGGCCGGGGCCGGCGCCCTGCGGGCCGTCCTCGCCGCCACTCCGGCCGGGCACGCGCACAGCCTGGGCCGGCTGCTGCGGGAGGCGGGCATCGCCCTGCTCGCGGAACCGGGGCGGGCCCTGCTGGACCGGGCCGGGTCGACCGTCTTCCGGGTACGGGGCGTCAAGGACCGCGACGGCTACGGCGTCCTGACCGTGGACGGCACCAGCCTGAGCCTGTCCGAGCAGTGGTTCAACAGCGAGTACCTGCCCGATCCCGTCCTGCTCACCCCGGCCGGTCCGGCCGCCGGGCCCGCGGCGTACGCGGCCTGCGTGGGCGGGGCCAGCTGCCTGGAGGGCGACATGGTGACCTGGCGCAAGGTGCCCTTCCCCGCCCGGCCGGCGGTCGGCGACCTGCTGGTCTACCCCAATACGGCCGGCTACCAGATGGACTCCAACGAGTCCCCCTTCCACGAGCTCCCGCTGCCGCCCAAGGTGGTCCTGGACCACCCCCCGCCGGACGCGGCGACGCGGCGGCCGCGCTGGCGCCTGGACCGGCACGCCACGGCCGCCCGCTGACCGCCCGCCGGCTCCCGTTCCCCCTCTCACGTCCCCGTCTGCCTTCGCGCCACAGGAGTCCATCCGATGTACGAGGCACTCGCCCGCCCCGCCGTGGTCACCCGCGTCTCCCAGCTCATCGGCCGCACCCCGCTGCTGGAGCTGTGCCGCACCGCGACCGGCAGCCGGTTGCTGCTGAAGCTGGAGATGTTCAACCCCATGGGCACCGCCAAGATCCGCATGGCCCGGCGGATGGTGCTGGACGCCGAGGCCCGGGGCGAACTGCGCCCCGGGGGCCGCATCATCGAGTCGACGTCCGGCAACACCGGGCTCGGCCTGGCCGTCGTCGCCGCCGAACGCGGCTACACCTTCACCGCCGTCGTCGACCACCACGCCTGCGCGGACAAGCTGCGGGCCATGCGGGCGATGGGCGCCGAGCTGGTGTACGCCACCGACGACGCGACCGGCGAGCTGGCCACCGCCGCCCGCGAGGAACTGGCCGAGCGGATGGCCCGCGGCCGGGACAACACCGTCTTCACCGAACAGCACAACAACCCCGGAAACGGCGCCGGTTACACCCCCGTCGCCCATGAGCTGTACGCGGCCCTCGGCGGCCGCGTGGACGTGCTCGTCGGCGCCGTCGGGACCGGCGGATCGCTCTGCGGCACCGCCCGCGAGCTGCGCCGGCTCGTGCCCCGGGTGCGGACCGTCGGCGTGGAGCCCAAGGGGTCCATCGCCTTCGGCGGGCCCGCCCACGACTACTACCAGTCCGGCACCGGCACCCCCGAGGGCGCGCCGCTGGGCGCGCTGGTGGACTTCGACCTCATCGACGAGGGCGTCAAGGTCGGCGACGTCGAGGCGTTCGCCACCTGCCGCGCGGTGGCCCGCACCGGCCTGCTCATCGGCGGCTCGGCCGGTGGCGTCGTCCACGAGGCGCTGCACCGGCTGCCGGCCCTCCCGCCGGGCAGCGTGGCCGTCGCCCTCGTCAACGACGGTGGCGAGAAGTACCTGGACACCGTCTTCGACGACGCGTGGATGGCCGAACGCGACCTCCTCGACCCCGTGGTGGAGCAGGGGATCGACGAGGTCCTCGCCAAGCTGCGCGGGATCTGATGCGCTCATGGGCGTGAAACCTCTCCTGCGCGACAGCCGCGTCCTGGCCGGCCTGGCCGTCCCGCTCGCCCTCACCCAGCTCGCCCAGGTCGCGCTCACCACGACCGACACCGTGCTGATGGGCCTGCTCGGCACCCGCGAACTGGCGGCGGGCGGCCTGGCGATCGTCATCTTCAACCAGCTGCGCACCATGGGCGTGGGCCTGGTGACGTCCGTGGGCAACCGGATCGCGGCCGCGGCCGCCCGCGCGGAGGCGGCGGCCGCCGACGGCGCCGGGGAGGTGCGCGTCGTGGTGCGGGCCAGCATGGCCGTCGCCACGCTGGCCGGGCTCGCCGGGGCCGTCCTCATGCTCGGCATCGGGCAGTGCCTGCCCCTGCTGGGCCAGGACGCCGAGGTGGCGCAGCCGGCGCGGAACGTGCTGGCGGCGCTGGCCCCGGGGCTGCTGCCCTGCCTGTGGTTCCAGGCGGTGCGTCAGTTCACGGTCGGCATGCGCCGCCCGCAGGCGCTGCTGCGGATCACCCTGGCCTCCGTGGTCGTCAACGCGGTGCTCGACTGGGCGCTGATCCACGGCACGTGGGGGCTGCCCGCGCTGGGCCTGCCCGGCATCGGTGTCGCGACGTCGCTGGTGTACCTGCTGTCGTTCCTGGCGCTGTACGCCTCGGCCGCGAGGGACCCGGTGCTGGCCCCGCTGCTGAGCTGCAACCCGCTGGGGGCCGACCGGGCGACAGTGCGCCGCCTGGTCGCGCTGGGCGTCCCGGTCGCCGCCACCTACGGCTCGGAGGCGGGCTTCTTCTCTCTCACCGCGCTGATGGCGGGCACCTTCGGCAGTGCCGCGCTCGCCGCCCACACGGCCGTCAACCAGCTCGTCTACATCGTCTTCCAGGTGGCCGTGGGCCTCTCCCACGCCGCCTCCATCCACGTCAGCCGCGAGCTGGCGCTGGGCAACGTCCCCGCGGCCCGGCGGGTGCGGAATTCGGCCCTGGCCTGCGGCGCCGCCGTCATGGCCGGTGTCGCCTGCTGCTATCTCGCCTTCCCGGGCCTGGTGCTGCGGCCGTTCCTCGTGCCGGGTGCGGCGGACGGCGGACGGGCACTGGCCATCGCCGGCCAACTGCTGTTCGTCGTCGCGGTCCTGCAGTTCTTCGACTGCGCGCAGAACATCGGCGTGGGGCTGCTGCGGGGCCTGGACGACACCAAGGGCGGCTTCCGCGTCACCCTCGTCGGCTACTGGCTGATCGGCCTCCCGGCGGCCCTGCTGTTCGGCTACGCGGCCGGACTGCGCACGCTCGGCATCTGGCTCGGGCTGCTGGCGGGCCTGGCCACCACGGCCGCGCTCCTGCTGCGCCGCTACGCGGCCGGACTGCGGGCGCACCGCCCCACGATAATTGGATTCTCAGAATCCAATTAGTTACGGTGAGGGCGTGCGACTGACCAAGAGCACCGACATCGCCCTGCGCATCGCGATGCGCCTGGCCGTGACGGCGGACACCGAGGACACGGCGCCGACCACCCGCGAGGTGGCCGACGCCGTCGGCGTGCCCTACACGCACGCCGCCAAGGTGGTCAGCAGGCTGCAGCACCTGGGCGTGGTCGAGGCCCGCCGTGGCCGGGGCGGAGGGCTCACCCTCACCGCGGCCGGGCGCACGGGCTCGGTCGGGCGCCTGGTGCGCGAGCTGGAGGGCGCCGGTGACGTCGTCGGCTGCGAGGACGAGCCGCCGTGCCCACTGCGCGCCGCATGCCGGCTGCGCGGTGCGCTGCGCGACGCCCAGGAGGCGTTCTTCGCCGCGCTGGATCCCCTCACCGTCGAGGAGCTGACGGGCCCGCCGACCGGCCCGGTGCTGCTGAGCCTGAGCACCCGCCCGGGAGGCTGAAGCGGCCCTGGCGTACGGTCGGTTCGCACGTTCAAAAACACGAATCTCAGATACCAATTAACCGGTTGTATCGAAGATCCCTCGAGACCAGGAGCGCCGATGCTGTCCCCGAAGTCGTCCGAGATCGTCCGCGCCACCCTGCCCGCCGTCGGCGGCGCGATCGGTGAGATCACCCCGCTCTTCTACGACAAGCTCTTCGCCGCCCACCCGGAGCTGTTGCGCGACGTGTTCAACCGCGGCAACCAGGCCGACGGCAGCCAGCAGCGGGCCCTCGCCGGCGCCGTCGCCGCCTTCGCCACGGCACTGGTCGAGCACCCCGGCACCCGCCCCGACGTGATGCTCGCACGCATCGCCCACAAGCACGCCTCACTGGGCGTCACCCGCGAGCAGTACCCGGTCGTCCAGCGGCATCTGTTCGCCGCCATCGCCGAGGTGCTGGGCGACGCGGTCACCGACGAGGTCGCGGCGGCCTGGGACGAGGTCTACTGGCTGATGGCCAACGCCCTGATCGCCCTCGAGGCCCGACTGTACGAGGAGGCGGGCGTCCTGCTCGGCGCGACCTGGCGGCCCTACCGCGTCGTCGCCCGCCACCGGGAGACGCCCGAGGTCACCACCTTCCTCGTCCGCCCGGACGACGGCCGGCCGCTGCCCGCCGCCCGCCCCGGCCAGTACGTCTCCGTCCAGGTCGCCCTCCCCGACGGTGCCCGCCAGATCCGCCAGTACAGCCTCTCCGGCCTGCCCGAGGACGCCCTGCAGTTCTCCGTCAAGCGCGTGAGCGGCGACCCGGCCGGCGAGGTCTCCACCCATCTCCACGACCACGTCGCCGTGGGCGACGTGCTGAGCCTGAGCCACCCCTTCGGCGACGTGACCCTCGACGACGGCGACGCGCCCCTCCTGCTCGCCTCCGCCGGCATCGGCTGCACCCCGATGATCGGGATGCTCACCCACCTCGCCGCCACCGGCTCCACCCGCCGCGTCATCGCCGTCCACGCCGACCGCGACGAGAGCTCCCACGCCTTCCGCACCGACCTCGAACAGCTCGTCGCCAAGCTCCCGGACGCCGACGCCCACGTCTGGTACGAGCGCCCCGAGGCCCCCCGCCCCGCCGACCGCACTGGTCTCGCCGACCTCTCCGTCCTCGACGTCCCCGCCGGCACCACGGCCTACCTCTGCGGCCCCCTCCCCTTCCTCAAGTCCGCGCGCGCCCAGCTCCTCACGGCGGGCGTGGCGGCCGCGGACATCCACTACGAGGTCTTCGGCCCCGACCTGTGGCTGGGCGCCGACGCCTGAGGTGCGCCCGGGACGGACACGCGTCAGGGATGCGGCCCCGCCCCCGGCATCAAGGTGCCCGGCTCCGGCGGGGCCACCTCGACGGCCTCGGTCTTCAGGCTGCGCCGCTGGCGCTGGGCGACCCAGTTGGCGAACCAGGACAGCAGCATGCACATCCCGATGTAGATCGGGGAGATGACCATGACGACGGGGATGAACGGCAGGTCGTAGTCGAGGTTGCCGGCGATCGCCTTGCCCGCGTGCAGGAACTCCTCGTAGGTGATCAGGAAGCCGAGCGAGGTGTCCTTCAGGGCGACCACCAGCTGGCTGATGATGGTGGGCAGCATCGCCCGCAGCGCCTGGGGCACCAGGACGTACGTCATCACCTGGGTCTTGCGCATGCCCAGCGAGTACGCCGCCTCCCGCT
Source organism: Streptomyces sp. NPDC053048 (assembly GCF_044547045.1). NCBI lineage: Bacteria > Bacillati > Actinomycetota > Actinomycetes > Kitasatosporales > Streptomycetaceae > Streptomyces > Streptomyces sp. NPDC053048. The sequence continues at coordinate 450,619 of NZ_JBITZS010000003.1, read as the reverse complement.
GGCCGCGCTCCACCGCGTTGACGCCCGTGCGGAAGACCTCGGCGAGCACCGAGCCGTTGTAGAGGGTCAGGCCCGTCACCAGGGCGGGCAGCGGCTGGACCTTGAGCGCCACGAAGACGAAGAAGATCATCACCAGCACCGGCATGGCGCGGAAGAACTCCACCACGAGCGTGGCGGCCCAGCGCAGCGGCCGGTGCACGGACAGCCGGCCGCAGGCCAGGACCGCGCCGAGGGCCAGGGAGAGCACGGCGGCCAGGGCGAACGCCTTGAGGGTGTTGCCCAGGCCGCGCAGCAGCATCTCCTGGATGCCCTTGTACTCGAACGGCCGCCACTTGGCCGCCGTGAACTGCTGGGTGTCGAACAGCAGATACAGCGCCCAGGCGACGATGCCGAGGATGACCAGGGTGGAGAGGACGCCGTAGAGCAGGTGGCGGCGGCGGGCGAGCGGGCCGGGGATGTCGTACAGGGCCGTACTGGTCATCGGGCGACTCCCCAGCGCTGTTCCAGCACGTTGAAGACCGCGCTGATGGTCAGGGTCACGATCAGATAGCCGACGGCGATCCAGACGAAGGACCAGATGATGCTGTAGCCCAGCTCGTTGAGCGTCTTGTAGGTGCCCAGCAGCTCGGTGACGCTGAACGAGCCGGCGATCGCGGAGTTCTTGGCGAGCGCGATCAGCGTGGAGCCGACCGGCGGGATGACCGAGCGGAAGGCCTGCGGGAGGACGACGTCGCCGAGGGTCTGGGCGAAGGTCATGCCGAGGCTGCGGGCCGCCTCCCCTTGGCCGGTGGGCACGGTGTTGATGCCCGAGCGCAGCGCCTCGCAGATGAAGGCCGAGGTGTAGCAGCCGAGGGCGAGGACGGCGAAGAGCTGGAACGGCAGGACGATCCCGAACCGCGGCAGCCCCAGCATCACCGCGAAGAACAGCAGGGTGAGCGGGGTGTTGCGCAGCACCGTCACCCACACCGTGCCGAAGACGCGCAGCGAGCCGACGGGCGCCACCCGGAAGGAGGCCATCACGAAGCCCAGGACGAGCGCGAGGAGCGAGGCGTAGACGGTGAGCTCGACGGTGCCGAGCAGGCCCTTGCCGTAGAGGGAGAAGTTGTCGGCGAGTACGTCCACGGGTTCCTCCTCAGCTCGCCGGGTAGCGGTCGATGGCGGGCGGCGGCGGGGCCGGTACCCCGGAGAGGCCGAGGGTGGCGTCGTAGGCCTTCTTCCAGTCGCCGTTCTTCTCGTGGGCGGCGAGGGCGTCGTCGAGGGCGAGGCGCAGGGCCGTGTCGCCGCGGGGCACGCCGATGCCGTAGGGCTCCTTGGAGAAGGGCTTGCCGACCACCTTCAGCACATCGGGGGCCTTGGCGGCGTACCCCATGAGGATGGTGTCGTCGGTGGTGACGGCGTCCACCTGGAGGCTGATGAGGTTGTCCACGCAGATCGAGTAGGTGTCGTAGGCGACGGCGATGGCCTTGGGGTACTCGCGCTGGATGCGCTGCAGCGGGGTGGAGCCGGCCGCCGAGCAGACCCGCTTGCCGGCCAGGTCCTGGGGGCCGTGGATGTCCTTCTCGTCGGTGCGCACCAGCAGGGACTGGCCGGCGATGTAGTAGGGGCCGGCGAAGCCGACCTGCTTCTTGCGCAGGTCGTTGATGGTGTAGGTGCCGACGTAGTAGTCGATCTGGCCGTTCTGCAGGGCGGTCTCGCGGTTGGCGGAGGCGATGGTGCGGAAGGCGATGGTCTTCGGCGCGAAGCCGAGGGAGGCGGACATCATCCGGGCGATCTCGATGTCGAAGCCGGAGTAGCCGCCGGTGGCGGGGTCCTTCTCGCCCAGGTAGGGCTGGTCCTCCTTGACGCCGACGACGAGGTGGCGGCGGCGCTCGGCGGCCCGCCAGGTGGGCGATCCGGGCAGCCGGAAGCCGGTGTCGACCTGATAGACGGGCAGCTTCTCGGCCTGCGGGCCCTTGACGGGCGGGCTGCCCTCCTTGCCGCAGCCGGCGGTGAGCAGGGCGGCGAGGGCCAGCGTGGCCAGGAGAGCCGGCGCGGCGACGAGGCGTCTCATGTGTGCGCTCACCCCGGTCAGTGCTTGAGGATCTTGGAGAGGAAGTCCTTGGCCCGTTCGCTCTCGGGCGCGGTGAAGAACTCCTCGGGGGTGCGGTCCTCGACGATGCGGCCGTCGGCCATGAAGACCACGCGGTTGGCCGCCGAGCGGGCGAAGCCCATCTCGTGCGTGACGACGACCATCGTCATGCCGTCCCGGGCGAGCTGCTGCATGACCTCCAGCACCTCATTGATCATCTCCGGGTCCAGCGCCGACGTCGGCTCGTCAAACAGCAGCGCCTTGGGGCTCATGGCCAGGGCGCGGGCGATGGCCACGCGCTGCTGCTGGCCGCCGGAGAGCTGGGCGGGGTACTTCTCGGCGTGGGCGAGCAGACCGACCCGTTCGAGGAGCTCGCGCGAGCGCCGGTCGGCCTCCTCCTTGCCGCGCTTGCGGACCTTGATCTGCGCCAGGGAGACATTGGCCAGGACGGTCTTGTGGGCGAAGAGGTTGAAGGACTGGAAGACCATGCCGACCTCCGCGCGCAGCTTGGCCAGCTCCCGGCCCTCCTCCGGCAGCGGCTGCCCGTCGAGCAGGATGGTGCCGGACTCCACGGGCTCGAGGCGGTTGATGGCCCGGCACAGCGTGGACTTGCCGGAGCCCGAGGGCCCGATGACCACCACCACCTCGCCGCGGCCGACGGTGAGGTCGATGTCCTGCAGCACGTGCAGCGTGCCGTAGTGCTTGTTGACACCCCGCAGCTCGATCAACGGCTCGACGGCCATACCAGCCCTACCCACTCTCAGCTGTCTCGCGGTCGCCGCAAACTAACCGCCTCGATACGGGACTTCCCCGGTGACACGCGTACGAAGGGTGATTGAGCCGGATCGGGGCCCGCAATAGCCGCCATTTGCCCTAGGTACACAGACCGAGCCTGGGTACCTAGCCTGTGGGGGCCGGACGGGGGAAAGCAGTGGGGGAAGGGAGCCCGGTGTGGGCGACAGCAGGCCCGTATACCTGCGCATCGCGGACGACCTGCGGCAACGGATCGACGAGGGCGGACTCGCGGTGGGCGACCGGATCCCCTCCCGCTCCGAACTCAAACGCGCGTACGAGGCCAGCGATCAGACCGTGGACCGCGCGGTCCGCGTCCTGAAGGCCGCCGGATACGCCCAGGGGCAGTTCGGACGGGGGGTGTTCGTCAGCGACAGGAAGCCGCTGGGCACCCTGCTGCGCTCGACCGGCGCGGTCGACTCCCCCTTCGCCGCGGAGGTCCGCGACTACGCGGGGCGCTCCCGGGACACCGCCCTCACGTGGGAGGCGTCCTCGAGTGAGACGACCGCCCCGGCACCGATCGCCGAGCGCCTGGGCATCCCGTCCGGCGAGGCGGTGCTGTGCACCCAGTACGAGTACCTGGCCGACCGCCATCCCGTGCAGCTCGCCACCAGCTGGGAGCCGCTGACGATCACCGAGGGCACCGACGTCGCCCTGCCCGAACGCGGGCCCTACGCACGGCGCGGGGTGCGCGGCCGGCTGGCGGCCATCGGCATCCGGGTGGTGCGGGCGCGGGAGCTGGTCGGCTCGCGGCCGGCCACCACGCCCGAGGCGGAGGCACTGGGGTGCGCGGCCGGCCAGTGCGTCACCGTCGTCGAACGCACCCACTTCGACGGTGACGACCGGGCCGTGGAGACCTCCGACATCGTGGTCCGCGCGGACCGCTGGCGGCTGGAGTACACCATCGCCTTCACCAGCTGACACCCCCTGACACCCCGCCGGCCCCCGCGCGGGCGCCGTATCAGTTCTCGGCGATCTCCGCGTACTGCCGGGACAGCTCCGGGGCGCCGTCCTCCGCCCAGGCCTGGCCGGCCTCGACCACGTCGATCTCACGGCCGTTGGCGAGCCGGACGACCGGCTGGCCGTCCTGCCGGATCCACCAGCCCGCGCCGGCGACCGTCCGCACGATGACCGTACCCAGGTACAGACCCGCGTCGTTGCCGAGCCAGGACACCAGTTCCGGGTCCTCGCGCCAGCGCGGCTGCAGCTGGTCCAGCGCCTCCAGGGACGTCGGCGCGTCGTCGAGCGCGACACCCGCCGACTGCGCGTGGGCGCGCAGCAGTTCGCACTCCGACAACAACTCGGCCAGGCCTTCCGGATCCCGGTCGGAGGCGTCGGGCGCCGCCGCACCGCGCGCCGGGCCCTGCCGCTTGCGCCAGCTGTCCAAGAAGGGAATGTTCATACCGGCCAGGATCTCACTCGCACGGATGGCCCCACCACAGGCGCGCGGCACCCGACGTGGCCGATCGGCCTCCTTGACGTTCCCCAAACGCCTCCTTAGCTTCATCCCGCCACTTTCAGAGCGGGCAAAGCTGGGAGGCATGACGCGCATGCTCCGGACACCGAGGCTCAGGACGTTCGACGGCAGACGACACAGACGGACGGCCTCAGGACGGGTCCGATGGGCCGGTGCGGTGGCGGGCGCGGTCTGCGCCGTCGCGCTCGCGAACACCCCCGCCCTGGCCGACACCGCCCCCGCCCCGGGCGCCGACGCGGCCCGTGCCGCCGTCGCCGCCGCGTACAAGGAGCCGCTCCCTCTGGAGCGGCTCTTCGACAATCGGGCGGTCAGCGACGACGCCCGCCCGGCGGCCGCCGACTTCGACGGCTCCGGCGGCTCCTTCTCCGCCCAGGACCTCGCCACCGCCGGCTGGACGCCCGGCCGCACGCTCGACATCGACGCCACCCGCCTCACCTGGCCCCGCACAGCCCCCGGCCGGCCGGACAACGTCCGGGTCGCCGGGCAGGCGGTCCGGCTCAGCGGCCGCGGCGAGGCCCTGACCTTCCTGGTGGCGGGCAGCACCAAGGGCGGGCCGGGGAACGCCGCGACCGGGACCGGCACCATCCGCTACCGCGACGGCTCCAGCAGTACGTACCGGCTCGTCGCGCCCGACTGGCGGCGCGGCCCGCTCACCACCAAGGCCGTCGGCCTGCCCCACCGCAACACCCCCGGCGGGCAGCGGACCGAGACCACCCGCCTGTACACGGTGACCGTGCCGGTGGCGCGCGGGCGGCAGATCGGCTCGGTGGTCCTGCCCAAGGACCCGGGAGCCGGCGTCGATCTGCACGTCTTCTCGCTGGCCCTGCGCGCTCCCACGAACGAGTGGACCGGCAGCTGGGCGACGTCCACGTCCGGGTACGCCGCCGTGGGCCCGTGGACGGACCGCACCCTGCGGCTCGTCGTGCACAGCAGCACCGGCGGGCCGCGGACCCGGATCCGCCTGGAGAACACCTTCGCCCAGCGCCCCGTGCGCATCGGGCACGCCACCGTGGCCCTGCAGGAGGACGGCGCGTCCACGACGGCCCGCCCCGTGCCGCTGACCTTCGACGACCGGGCGGGCGTCGACATCCCGGCGGGCGCCCAGCGGTTCAGCGACCCGGTGCGCTTCCGGGTGCCGCCCGGCACCAACCTGCTGGTGAGCATCCACCTGCCCGGCACAGTACGGGCGGTGCCCGTGCACAGCTACAGCAACCAGGTCTCGTTCCTCAGCGCCGACGGCAGCGGCGACCGCACCGGCGACCGCGGACCCGGCGCGTTCACCGACAAGCTCGAGGGCTGGCCCCTGCTGACCGGCGTGGACGTCAGCGGCGGTCCCGGCTCGGTCGTCGCCCTCGGCGACTCCATCACCGACGGCGAACGGGCCACCCCCGGCGCCAACGGCCGCTGGCCGGACCTGCTGGCCCGGCGGCTGCGCGCCCAGCACACCGTGCCGGAGCTCGGCGTCCTCAACCACGGCATCTCCGGCAACCGCGTGGTGTCCGACCGCTATCCCGGCGACGGCACCAGCGGCATCAAGAGCGGGGTGAGCGCGGGGAACCGGCTGGAGCGCGACGTGCTGGCACAGACCTCTGCCCGCACGCTCGTCATCTTCGAGGGCGTCAACGACGTCCGCGCCGGCACCACGGCCGACGAGGTCATCGCCGCGCTCCGGTCGATCACCGCCCGCGCCCACGAGCGCGGCATGCGGGTCGTGGCCGCCACCATCGCGCCGTGCGGCGGCTTCCACGACTGCACCGCGCAGGCCGACGCCCACCGCACCGCCATCAACCGGCACATCCGCACCTCCGGGATCTATGACGCCGTGTTCGACTTCGACGCGGCGATCCGTGACCCCGACCGCCCCGAACGCATGCTCCCGCGCTTCGACGGCGGGGACCACCTGCACCCCAACGACGCCGGGATGAAGGCGTTCAGCGACTCGGTCGACCTGCGACAGCTGATCTGACGGGGGGCGGACGACGGGGGCGCCTAGGGCCGGCCGTCCAGGTCGACGTCGACGACGACCGGGGCGTGGTCCGAGGCGCCCTTGCCCTTGCGCTCCTCGCGGTCGACGAAGGCGTCCTTGCGGGCCTTGTCGAAGGGGGCGTTGCCGTAGACCAGGTCGATGCGCATCCCGCGGTTCTTGGGGAAGCACAGCTGGCGGTAGTCCCAGTAGGTGTAGGGGTGGTCGTACTTCAGCGGACGCGGCACGACGTCGGACAGGCCGGCGTCGCGCAGCGCGGCGAGCGCGGCGCGCTCGGCCGGCGTGACGTGGGTCGCCCCCTCGAAGACGGCCGGGTCGAAGACGTCGTCGTCGGTGGGGGCGATGTTGAAGTCGCCGAGGACCGCGAACGGGCGGTCCCCCGCCGCGTCGGCCGAGACCGCGTCGCGCAGCGCCTCCAGCCAGTTGAGCTTGTACGTGTAGTGGGCGTGGCCGACCTCTCGGCCGTTGGGCACGTAGACCGACCACAGGCGCACGCCGCCGCACGTCGCGGAGATCGCGCGGGGCTCCTGCGCGCCGTCGTAGTCGGGGCCGCCGGGCAGGCCCATGACCACCTCGTCGAGGCCGACGCGGGAGATCAGGGCGACCCCGTTCCACCGGCCGTTGGCGTTCACCGCGGACTCGTAGCCGAGCTCGCGCAGCTCGTCGGCGGGGAACTGCTCGGCGGTGCACTTGGTCTCCTGGACGCACAGCACGTCCGTGCCGCTGCTCTCCAGCCAGGCCAGCAGGCGCGGGAGGCGGGCAGTGATCGAATTCACGTTCCAGGTAGCGATGCGCATGGGCCCACCCTAACGGCCGGGTCTGACAGACCCGCCTTCCCGGACCGCTCCTCACAACTCGATGGCCTGGCCCGCCGCCATCCGCGAGTGGTCCGCCCCGCCGACGCCGGGACCGTCCGGACCGAGCATCCGGTCGTAGACGGGCCGGGCCAGATCGGTCAGCAGTGCGTCGTGGATGTCGATCGCCCGGCGCGGCTTGACCTCCCGGATGTAGTCGATGACGTCCGCGACCCGGCTCCAGGGGGCCATGACCGGGACCATCAGCGTCTCGACCGGCTGCCCCGGCAGGGTCAGGGCGTCGCCGGGGTGGAAGAGCGAGCCGTCGACGAGATAGCCGACGTTGGTGATCCGCGGGATGTCCGGATGGATCACGGCGTGCAGCTGTCCGTGCACCTGGACGTCGAAGCCGGCGGCGGTGAAGGCGTCGCCTTCCCCGACCGTGTGCACCCGGCCGGGGAAGGCCGCCGAGACCTGCTCCGCGACGCTGCGCAGGGTCCACAGCTCGGCGGCCGGGTTGGCCTCGAGGGCGGCCCGCAGCCGGTTCTCGTCGAAGTGGTCGGGGTGCTCATGAGTGACGAGCACGGCGTCGGCCCCGACGGCCGCGTCCTCCTCGCTGAACCCTCCCGGGTCGATGACGAGCGTGCGACCGTTCTTCTCCAGGCGGACACAGGCGTGACTGTGCTTGGTCAGCTTCATGAGGTCATCTTGCTACGCGGCCCCTCAGCGCGTCTCCGCGAGGACGCGGTGCGCGACCGCGAAGGCCGCCCGGACGGCGGGCAGGCCGCGGTAGGGCACGCACTGCAGAAGCGTTTCCCTGATCTCGTCAGGGGTGACGCCCTCGAGCAGGGCGGCCCGCGTGTGCAGGGCGAGATCGTCCAGATGCCCGCCGACGGCGAGCGCGGTGAGCGTGACCAGGGCGCGGGTACGCCGGTCCAGACCGGGCCGCGCCCGGACCGCGGAGCCCTCGAGGAGGGCGGCGATCTCGTGGAAGCCGGCGGTGAAGTCGTCCTGGGGGAGGTGTGCCGACGACGCCGCGTCGGCGGTGGCGCCGAGATTGGGCTCTGGGCCGGTGAGTACGTCGGCGTAGGGGTTGCCGGGGGCGGCCGCCGGGGCCTGGTGACTGCCGGGCAACGGTACGGCCTGGGCGGCCGGGGCGGTGCCGGGAAGCGGGTACGCGGGGCCGACGGCAGGGGCGGTACCCGGCACCGGATGGGTCGGGGCCTGGGCGGCCGGGCCGCTGTTCGGGAGCGGGTAAGTGGCCCCGTCAGCCGGGCCCGTACCGGCCATGGCCGCCGGGGTGGTGCCGGGTATCAGGTGCGCCGGCTGGGCGGTCGAGCCGATACCGGGCAGCGGGTACGCGGAGCCGGCGGCCGGGCCGCTACCGGGTACCGGATGCGGGGCACCGGCCACCGGGCCGAAGGTGCCGTCGGGCGTCGGCGCGGGCCCGGCGGAAGCCGGGAGGGGCGGCCCGAAACCGGCCGGGGCGACGGCGGAGCCGAACGCGCCCGCCGGCTGGACGTGCGGGTCACCGGACGCCGCCGGGCCGTTGGTTGCCGCGGCGGGGCCGACCGAGGCCTGAGCCGAGCTCGGGGCCGACGTCGCGGCGGCCTGCGCCGCATCCGGGGACGAGGCCTGGTTCGCGGCACGGTCGGCGGCCGAGCCCGGGACCGGGGTCGCGGTGGCCGCGTTCGAACCGGGGGCCAGGCCCTGGGCGGCCGAGGGCCCACTGGCTGCCGAGGCCGTGTCCCGGGTCGCGGTGGCCGGGTTCGCACCGGGGGCCGATCCCTGGGCCGAGGCCCCACCGGCCGCCGCGGCCGAGGCCGACGCCACGCCCAAACCCGAGGCGGGGATCGAATCCGAGGCGGGAGTCGATGTCGAGTCCGCGGCCAGGCCCCGGTCCGGGGTCTGGACCCGGTCCGGGGTCTGGACCCGGTCCGGGGTCTGGACCCGGTCCGGGGTCTGGACCCGGTCCGGGGTGTGGGCGGACCCCGAGGCCCCGTCCTCGGCGGAGGCCGGGTCCGGGGCGGAAGCCCGGTTCTGGACGTGGGTCGGACCCGCGGCCCGGTCCTGGGCCGGGGCCCGGTCCGGGTCCGAGCCCGCAGCCCGGCCTCCGGCCAAGGCCGGGTCCGGGGCGGAAGCCCAGTCCTGGGCGCGGGTCGGGCCGGCAGGCCGGTCCTGGGCCGAGGCTGAGTCCGGGGACGCGGCCCGGCCTCCGGCCGGGCCCGGCGGAGCCCACGGCATCGTGAAATGGCGGGTCAGCAGGTCCGTGATTGCCGCCGGTTGTTCCACCGGTGTCAAATGCCGCGCCGCCGGTACGACGGCGAGCCTCGCGTCGGGGATGCCCGCTACCAGGACGCGGGCCTCGGCCGGGGGTGTGAGTTCGTCCTCCGCGCCCACTACGACCAGCGTGGGCACGGCGATCCGGCCCAGTTCGTCCCGTACGTCGAACGCGGCCAGCGCCTCGCACGCGGCCGCGTAGGAGCGGACGTCCGTCGTACGGACCATCTGCACGGCCCAGTCGACGATCGCCGGCTGCGCGGCGGCGAACGCCGGGGTGAACCAGCGCTCCGGCGCCTTCCGTGCCGCCGGCTCGAGACCGTTCGTACGGAACTCCTCGGCGCCGCCGAACCCGGCCCCGGCGAACCGCGCCGCCGAGCCGACCACGGCCAGCGCGGCGAGCCGGTGCGGGTGGCGCAGCGCGAGGTCGGCGCCCATGGCACCGGAGACGCAGCAGCCCACGTACCCGAAGCGGTCGACGCCCAGCGCGTCGAGTGTCGCCAGCAGGCGGTCGGTCAGCTCGCCGACCGTCGCGACGGGCTCGGCGGGGGCGCCACCGTGCCCCGGCAGATCGAAGCGCACCACACGCCAGTGGCGGGTGAGTTCCGGTACCTGCCGGTCCCACATGTGCCATGTGGTCCCGAGGGCCGGGCCCAGGATCAGGACCGGGGCGTCTTCTGGCCCGTCAGAGCGGTATTGCAGGGTGTTCGCCGGTGTCTCACTCACCCGCCAGACCCTCTCATCTGTCACGACAGCCCCTATGAGCGGGGTCATGGCTGCAGCTGTCTGACCAGGTGGAAGACCTCCCGGGCCGCATAGCGCTTGAGGCAACGGACGATTTCGCGACGGGTCTTGCCCTCCTTGATCCGGCGCTCGTCATAGTCCTGAGTGCGCGGGTCGACCCGCAGACGGGTGAACACGATGCGATATGGAGCGCGGCATTTGCCTGACGGTCGCCGCCACGGTTGAGGCGACGGAACTGCCGGCGTCCCGAGGAGCGCTCGACAGGACTGACCCCGCACAGTTGGAGTAATGCGGCTCGGGTCAGCCCGCCGGCCAGCGCAGGGCCTGGCGGACATCGGCCGGCATGCTGCTCGGCCCGGGGCGGGTGCGATGAATGCCCAGCCTCGCAGCGCACGCCGCAGCAGCCTCCTCGGGATGCCGGCTGCGGGCGCGCCCACGCCTCTTCCTCATAGCGTCCACCCCCTCCTGATCAGGTGAACGCACCAAGCCTGTTCACCGATGGCGCGCCGAGGCACTGCTCACCCGCCTCGGCAGAGGCCCGGCCATTTCTCTCTCCCCCCCCCCGCGAGGAGGATTATCGGTAGGATTGGTGGCATGAGCGAGCCTACCGGCAAGTATTCGATCACCATGCCTCGCGACATCGCGGAGGCAGCCCGCACCCGCAGCGGCCCGTCCGGCCTGTCCGCGTACGTGACTGCCGCCGTCGCCCGCCAGATCGAGCGCGACAATCTCAACGAACTCATCACCGTCGCTGAGGCCGACCACGGCCCCATCACCGACGACGAGGTCCAGGCACTGCGTGACCAGCTCCACCAGGCCCGGCAGGAACAGGCCCACGGCGGGACGGACGCCGCGTGAACCGCTCGCCCGCCGCCCCCGGCGGCACCCTCGTCCTCGACAGCGAGGGACTGGCAAAGGCTGTCCTGCGCGACCGCACGGTCACCGCATGGCTCGCCCTTGCCCGCGCCGACGATCTCCGTGTCATCACCTCCGCGGCCACCCTCGTCGAGGTGGTCCACCCCCGCATCAACCGGCCGGCCCTGGAGTGGACCTTGTCCCGCCTCATCGTCGAACCGATCACCGAACCGATCGCTCGCCATGCTGCCGCGCTCCTGGCCGACGCCGGACTGCACGGGCACAAGTACGCCATCGACGCCATGCTCAGCGCCACCGCTCTCGTCGCTCCCGGCCCTGTCACGGTCCTCACCTCCGACCCCGAGGACCTCACCACCCTGTGCGGCACACGCGTCACCATCATCAAGGTCTGAGCCGGATCGCCCTGACGCGTGCCCGGTTACACGAACAGCGCGCGCTCGCCATTCCTGTCACACGCGCTGTCACACACGTATCACCAACAGCATCGACACTCCTGGGCCACAAGGCCCTAACCTGCGCGTACGCCGCTGACCTGGACTCCCTGGACCGCGCAAGACGCCTTCGCCTACCTGTGCCATGTGGTCCCGAGGGCCGGGCCCAGGATCAGGACCGGGGCGTCTTCTGGCCCGTCAGAGCGGTATTGCAGGGTGTTCGCCAGCTCACTCACCCGCCAGACCCTCTCATGCATCATCACAGCCGCCCCTTTGACGGGGGGCATGGCCGTGCGGGCCCGACCAGGTGGTGGACAACCTGTGGGGCGGCGTCGGCCTGCCGGTTGCCGCCGCCACGGACGCGGCGAATCGCTACTCGGGTCCGGCGCTCTCCAGCTCATCCGCCCACGCGGCCAACTTCGCCGATATCACCCGAACATGGGCGGCCAGCGTCGACGGGCCGTCCACGGGAGCCACCGGCAGGACGTCCTCCTTGCGTACAGCCTCGTCCACTTCGCGCTCGACACGCTCGAGGATCACGTCTCGTTCAAGGTTGAGCAGCGCTTGGAATGTGATGTGGAGGGAGTGCTGTTCCGTGGTGCCGGCATAGTGGACCCAGCCTCGAGGCAGGTACAGGAGGTCCCCCGGCTGCACAGTGAACCGTTGGGCCAGGGTTTCGTCCGGCTGCCAGCCGACCGGCGGGTGGCCGCCTTGAATCGGCAGCCCGTCGGTGAGGGGCGGATGCAGGTTCCAGTGTTTGCTTCCTTCCAGCTGGAGGAGAAAACCGGGCTCACCGTCGTAATGAGGAGCCAGGCCGTGGGTGTCGGCCGGTGTATGGAATGCGTGTGCCTCTATGTCGCACCCCATGGCGTCCGACAGCCGTTGAGCGAGCCCCGCCACGTGCCGGGAGTACAGCTGGAGACAGGCGAGGATGATCGTCGCGCCTTGCTCGCGGTAGGGGGTCAGCATCTCCGGATCGACGAGGTCGTCGTGCTCGACTCCGCCCACGTCCTGGGGTTCACGGCAGAGCAGTTCCGCGGCCACAGGCCGGCGTCGGTGGATGACGGTGACGAAACCTGAGCGCAGCGCGCCGAAGGCCAGGAGTTCCTCGAAGGCCGCGGCGTCGAAGAGCTCCTTGAATCTCCCCGGGGCGGCATTGTGAACGTGCACAGGGCCGCGTTCCCAGTAGCGTGCGTAAAAGGCGTCGGACAGCTCCAGTGACGGCGGGTTCCCCCGGTACCTCACGTGCGTACTCCCTTCGCATTCTTCGGCACGTAGTCGTTCTTCTGCACGTAGCCGTTCTTCTGCACGTAGCCGTCGAATTCCTCGCGGCGGATCATGGCGACGGCCAGCAGGGCCACGAGCGGGTCATCGGCAGGCAGACCGAGCTCGGCGGCCACAGCCGTGCCGCAGCGAGCCAGGTTCTCCCTGGGTGCTCCGTTGCGGCGAACGCCGTCCCATTCGGCGGACGTGAATCGACTGCGGAAGGTCACCCAGTAGTGAATGCCGCGCTCCACCGCCTCCATCCAGTTCAGGGACCATGAGCCGGTGTGCTCGGCTCGTTCCGCGCCGAGCATGACTTCTGCGAGGCTCCGGGCGTGGGCGGTCATGCCCAGAGCCGCGAAGATCCGTTCGCATTCCGTTCCCAGCACGATCAGCTGAGGCTCGAGAGCGGATTCGGCTCCCTTGTAGTCCACGATGATCATTCGCTCATCCTGTTCAGCCGTTCGATCTTCCTGGTCGGCCGGCACCGGCACGACGAGCCCGTAGAGCGGCGGTGATGCGGGCAGCGGCCACCCGGTGGCCGTCGATGTTGCGTGCCGCCGGGCCCAGCGCCAAGGACGCCAGTGCTCCCATCACATACAGTCGGGCGGTTCCGGCGAGCTCCATGGTCTCTTCATGGACAAGAGGCAGTCCGCGGTACTCGAGTGATCTTCGAGTGAAAATCGCCCGGCCTTCCGGGCGGAAGAAAGCGGCGTTCACATCGGCTTCATCCGACCCGGCCACCTCGAGGACCTCGGCGCGCCGTGCCCTCGCCGTCACCTCATGGGAGGCCGCGACGTGGGAGCAGTAGGACTCGAAGATGTCGATGGGGGCGACGCCGCGTTGTCCCGACTGCGCCATGCGGACTTCGTGTTGTTCCACTTCCGTCAGCTGGGGCCAGTGCAGCCGGGCGAAATCCAGCATTTCGCAGTCCCGGTGCCCTTCGGCACCGGGGTGGTGCTCATAAGGGCTGCGCAGCACCCGCTGGCCGAGGTTGTCGACCCGGGTGAAGAAGCGTCCGGTGAGGCGTGACTCGCGTTCCAGGAGGAGGAAGTCGCGCATGCCGTGGTGCCACAGTTGCGCGACGAGGGTGAGGGCGGGAAGAAAGTGCTGGGCACAAGGGTCTCCTGGGCTGCGAGAACGTGTGCGGTCAGGCGGTCACGATGCGGGTGTCGTGTCGGCGGCGATCGGGCGGCGTGCGGTCCGGGCCGTCAGCAGGGGTACAGCACATGCCAGGCCGATGACCCCGAGGGCGACGGCGGCCGTACGGCCACCTGCCCACGCCACGACAGCACCGCCGCTCAGGACGCCCGCGGCGCGCACAGCTGCGTTGACGAGCCCCGCGGCAGCCGTGAGACGCCCGAGGGCCTTGGCGGGGGTGAACACCTGGCGCACGGAGCCGGCTGTGATGAAGGCGAAGGCGGAACACGCGTCCATGCACAGTGCAGCCAGGAAAAGGCTGACGAATCCCTGGGCCATGGCCAGCCACAGAAAGGTCGCGGCCAGCCCGCACAGTGCCGTGCCGAGCAGCAGCCCCCAAGGGAGGTGCTCGACGAATCGGGTGACCAGCAAGGTCACGACGAGGCCACCCACCCCCGCCGCGGAGAGAACCAGACCGGTACGGAAAGGCCCGAGGTGCAGTGTCTGCACGGACACCGACACGACCACCAGGACGAAGAGGGCGGCGGCCAGGTGCATGTAGAGACAGGCCAGTTGCAGGATCCGTTGCAGCGGATCGGAGATGAGCAGACGGAAGCCGGCGAGCACATTCCCGCGCCTCCGCGCGGTCCGGCGGTCGCCGCTCACCTCGTCATCGTCGGAACGTGGGGCCCTTGCGGTGGGCAGCCGAGCCAGCAATGCCGCGGAAACGGCGAAGGAACCGGCGTTCACCGCCAGTGCGACGGGATGCGGAAACCGGGAGACGAGAACACCGGCGAGCGCCGGGCCGGTGAGCGTGGCCGCCGCGTCCCCGGCCTCCAGAACGGTATTGGCCCGCATGATGCGCGTCGACGGGACGAGCGCCGGCAGATAGGTGTGCGAGGCCACGGAGAAGAGGACGTCACCGCATCCCATGAGGAAGGTGATGCCGACCAGCAGGGCGACGGAGGGTTCGGGCGCGAGGAGTGCCAGGGCGAGCCCGAGCCCCAGGACCGCCCGCCACACATCAGCGGTGATCAGGAGCCCGCGGCGTTCCCGGGTATCGGCGAGGTGGCCCACCGGAAGGGAGAAGAGCAGTGCGGGGAGAATGTTGGAGGCGGTGACCAGCCCGGCCACCAGAGGGTCGTTCGTGACCAGCAGCAGGATGATCGGCAGTGCGCTCTCCGCGGCACGGTCGCCGAGCATGGAGACCGTGCGGGCGGCAACGAGGCGGTGGAGATGAGCGGTCTTCATTCACGTCCTCGGTCAGTCCCTCAGGGGGTGCCTGCTCGCACCCCCCGAAGGACATCAGCCTTCATCCCTTGATCGACGTCACGGGAATGTACAGCTCGATCGCGGGGCGCCGCGGCATCCCGTTCTCCACCGCCAGCCGGATCTGCTCCTCCAGCTGTTGTTTGACGGGACGGGGCTGGGTGGGTTGCTCCGGGTGCTGGGGACTCGTGCCGGGCACGTCGGTGGGCGGGGGAACGAACCGGTTGTGGTTGATGGTCGTCCGTCGCCGAGCGGCCTCGGTCGTGAACATCCTCAATACCGCTTCACCCGGCCTGACTTCACCGTCGTAGAAGGTGATGCGGTCCTGGTCCGGCGTCATGAAGGCCTTGGCGAACTGACGGGAGACGATCACGGCGTCGCTGTCGGCGGAGAAGCGGGTGTGTTCGTCACAGGTCATCGGCAGTGGCCGCCATGGCGGGGGTCACGATCTCGCCCGTCACCACGTCGGATCGCATCTGAGAGATCGCGCACGTACCGACGGACACCACCGCTCACCGCGCCACGTCACGTCACGTCACGTACGTCGCGTCAGGGCGTGGTCGTCGAGATCACGTAGACCTGGGGGAAGTCGGGGTTGTCCAGGTTCGCCGTGATCTCCAGGCTGGGCTTGGGCCGGTCCTGCTCGTGGACCGTGCCCGCCCAGCGGTGGCCGTCACCGAACGTCCAGCCCACCCGGGACGCCTCGTCCTCGTCGATGGTGACCTCGCCGTCCTTGAGCTCGGCGTCGGGGCCCGCGTAGTCGTGCAGCCACTTGTCGAACCGCTCGCGCGTGGTGGTGAACTGCAGGTACAGCGAGCTCGCCTTCCACGCGTTGACCTCGAAGTGGGCCACGTTCTCGGCGTACGGCGGCACCGACACCTCGTACAGGCGCCGCTGGAGCCGGGTGGGCCAGCCCTCCTCGAGGCCGGTGGCGGCCGCCTGCTCCTTCTTGCTCTCGCCGCCGCCGCGGCTCTGCATCGCGGAGATGTAGAGGTATCCGGCGGGGATGGCGATCAGCAGGAAGATGATGACCGGCTTGAGCCAGCGGTGGCGGCGGGCGCCGCCACCGGTCGCGGTGGTGTCACCCTTGTTCTCGGGCGGCTCAGGGGCCGCCGCGCGTCCCGGCTGTTCCATCGTGATCACCCGCGGCCGGCCCGCGCGTACCTTTCGTAGCGCTCGACGCGGCGCCGGTTGGCGCGGCGGAAGCGGCGGGCGACGAGCCGGGCCAGGTCGGCGGCGCCGACCATGCCGGCCTCGGGGCCCAGCTGCGCCTTGACGATACGGGCCTCCGGGCGGTAGCCGCGGCCGGTGAGGTGGCGGCGGAAGGCGTCCCGGGCCGGGCCGATCAGCAGGTCGTCGGCGGCCGAGACCCCGCCGCCGATGACGAAGCACGACGGGTCGAGGGCGGCGGCCAGGTTGGCGATGCCGACACCGAGCCACTGGCCGATGTCCTGGAGGAGCTCGACGCACATGGCGTCGCCGGAGCGGGCCAGCTCGGTGATCAGCGGGCCGGTGATCTCCGGGATGTTGCCGCCGACCCGGTCGATGATCCCGTACGCGACGGGCGACTCGGCCGCGGCCAGCTCACGGGCCTCGCGGACCAGGGCGTTGCCCGAGCTGTACTGCTCCCAGCAGCCCCGGTTGCCGCACGGGCAGCGGTGGCCGCCCGGCACGACCTGCATGTGACCGAACTCGCCCGCGACGCCGAACCGGCCGCGCTTGACCTGGCCGTCCTCGAGGATCGCGCCGCCGATGCCGGTGCCGAGGGTGATCATGACGAGATGGTCCTCGCCGCGGCCGGCCCCGAAGCGCCATTCCGCCCAGGCGGCGGTGTTGGCGTCGTTGTCCACCATGACGGGGACGGCGAGGCGGCCGGCGAGGCGGTCGCGCAGGGGCTCGTTGCGCCAGGACAGGTGAGGGGCGAAGAGGACGCGGTTGCGGTCGGCGTCGACCCAGCCGGCGGCGCCGATGCCGACGGCGTGGACGTCGTGGCGGTCGGAGAGGTCGAGGACGAGCTCGACGATGGTGTCCTCGACGACCTTGGGGCTCTTGGACTTGTCCGGGGTCTCGGTGCGCAGCTTCTCGAGGATGTTGCCGTCGGCGTCCACGACGCCGGCCATCACCTTGGTGCCGCCGATGTCGATGCCGACGGTGGGGACACGGGGGGCGGTGAGGTGCGAGCGGCGCTCGCGCGTGCCGACCGTGCGGAGCACAGTGGCTCTGGCGGTGCCTCGGTGTACCCGCTCGCGGTACATGCTCATCGCGGTTGTTGCCCCTGCGGTGGTGGATGGATACGGACGTGCCGATTCTGCCTTACCGGCGCGGTGCGCCGCGAAACGGTGCCGTGGGGGCGGGGGGCGGGGGGCGGGCAGTCCCCTCGGTACCTGTCCGTTGCCGGGTGACGGGTGGGTGGGTGGGAGAAACCCCGCGCCGGAGGCGCGGGGCCCCCACGGCGGGTCAGCCGGAAACGTCCTGGTCCCCGGCCGAGTCGACCGGCTTGCCGCCGATCACGTCGGGTACCGGTGCCCTCTCCAGCTCATGGCTGAGCTGGTCCAGCTCCGAGCCGCCCGCCATCTGGCGGGTCAGCTCGTCCAGCGCGATCTCCGACTTCGCGTGGCTGCCCGCCATCGCACCCCGCTTGAGGAGGACGAAGCGGTCCCCGACGAGGTACGCGTGGTGCGGGTTGTGGGTGATCAGGACCACGCCCAGGCCGGCGTCGCGGGCCGCGGCCACGTACTTGAGGACGACGCCGGACTGCTTGACGCCCAGCGCGGCGGTCGGCTCGTCCAGGACCAGGACCTTCGCCCCGAAGTACACGGCGCGGGCGATCGCCACGCACTGGCGCTCACCGCCCGAGAGGGTGCCGATCGGCTGGTCGACGTCGCGCAGGTCGATACCCATGCGCAGCAGCTCGGCGCGGGTCGTCTCGCGCATCTTCTCCACGTCGAGGCGCTTGAAGGGCCCGCGGCCCTTCGTCGGCTCCGAGCCCAGGAAGAAGTTGCGCCACACCGGCATCAGGGGGACCACCGCGAGGTCCTGGTAGACCGTGGCGATGCCCCGGTCCAGGGCCTCGCGGGGCGAGGTGAGGCTGGTTTCCTCGTCCTCGATCTCGAAGGTTCCCGCGTCGTGCTGGTGCAGGCCCGCGATGATCTTGATCAGGGTCGACTTGCCCGCGCCGTTGTCGCCCAGGACGCAGGTGATCTCGCCCGCGTGGACCTCCAGGGAGACGCCCTCGAGCGCGCGGATGTTTCCGTAGAACTTGCTCACGTCCGTGAGCTTGACCAGGGCGGTCATTTGGTCGCCTCCGCGCGCTTACGGACCCACGCGTTCAGCAGGGTCGCCAGGAGCAGCATCGCGCCGAGGAAGAACTTGAACCAGTCCGGGTTCCACTGCGCGTACACGATGCCCTTGCTGGTCATGCCGAAGATGAACGCGCCGACCGCGGAGCCGATGGCCGAGCCGTAGCCGCCGGTCATCAGGCAGCCGCCGATCACGGCCGCGATGATGTAGAGGAATTCGTTGCCGACGCCCTCGCCGGACTGCACGACGTCGTACGACATCAGCAGGTGCTGGCCCGAGATCCAGGCGCAGAACGCCACGGCCATGTACAGGCCGATCCTGGTCTTGTTCACCGGGACGCCCACCGCTCGGGCCGCGTCCGCGCCGCCGCCGACGGCGAAGATCCAGTTGCCCACGCGGGTGCGGAGGAGGATCCAGGTGGCGAGGGCCACCAGGCCCAGCCACCAGAGGATGGTGACCTGCAGGTCGACGCCGCCGATCGTCAGGTGGGAGGCGAAGAGCGCGCGGGCGGACTGGAAGCCCTCCATGTCGCCGATGGTCTTGGTGGAGACCGTGCCGCTGATCAGCTTGGTGAAGCCCAGGTTCAGGCCGGTGAGCATCAGGAAGGTGCCGAGCGTGATGATGAAGCTCGGCAGCTTGGTGCGGGTGAGCATGAAGCCGTTGAAGAAGCCCACGGCGAGGGTCGCCAGCAGGGAGACGCCCACGCCCACCCAGACGTTCGCCGTCATCTGGTAGCTGAACATCGACGAGATCAGCGCCGAGGTCGTGACCATCACGCCCGTCGACAGGTCGAACTCGCCGCCGATCATCAGCAGCGCCACGGGGACGGCCATGATGCCGATCGTCGAGGACGCGTAGAGGACGGTCGACAGGCTGGAGGCCTGGAGGAAGCTGTCCGCGACGAAGGAGAAGAAGACGAAGACGGCCGCGGCGCCCACCACCGCGCCCAGTTCGGGGCGGCCCAGCATGCGGCGCAGGTAGCTCCGGTTCAGCAGCCGTTCGTCGGCGGTTGCGGCCGTGGTCATCGGGTGCCCCGCTTCGTGTACTCGGCCAGCGTCTTCGCGTCGTCCTTGGTGACGATCTGCGGGCCAGTGAGGACCGGGCGGCCGCCGCCGAGCATGTCGCGGTTGTAGCGGTAGAGCCACAGGAGGTCGACCGCCTCGTAGCCCTGGAGGTAGGGGTCCTGGTCGACGGCGAAGGCCAGGGTGCCGTCCTGGAGGTCCTTGGCGACCTGGGCGTTGAGGTCGAAGGTGGCGACCTCGGCCTTGCTGCCGGACTGCCGGGAGGCCTTGACGGCGGTGGCCGCGAAGGGGGCGCCGAGGGTCACCACGGAGTCGATGTCCTTGTCGGACTGCAGCTTGGCCTCGATGGAGGACTGCACGTTGGGCATGTTGGTGCCCTCGACGTACAGGTTCTGCAGATCGCCCTTGAAGGTCTTCTTCACGCCGTCGCAGCGCTGCTCGTGGCCGACGTTGCCCTGCTCGTGCAGGACGCAGACGGCCTTCTTGCGGCCGCGGTCGTTGAGCTGCTCGCCGACGGCCTCGCCGGCGACGACCTCGTCCTGGCCGATGTGGGTGAGCGCGCCGAACTCCTTGGACTTGTCGGAGCCCGAGTTCACCGTGACCACCGGGATGCCGGCCTTCCGCGCCTTGGCGACGACGTCCTTCATGGCGTCGGGCTTGGCGAGGGTGACGATCAGGCCGTCGACCTTCTGGTCGATCATGGCCTGCACGCTCTGGGCCTGCTTGTTGCCCTCGGCGTCGTGTGCGTAGACGAAGTTGATGTTGTCCTTGACGGCCGCCTGCTTGGCGCCCTTCTGGACGATGTCCCAGAAGTTGTCGCCATCGCCCGAGTGGGTGACCATCGCGAAGGTCCACCGGGGGGTGTCGACCGCGGAGCGGCCCTGGGCGGCCTTGGCGGCCCGCTCCTCGGCCCGCTTGCCGCCCGTGCTGCTGCACCCAGCCAGTGTGGCGCCGAGCACCGCTGCCAGCACGGCGCTCACCGCACGTACGCCTGTCCGAACCCTTGCCACGAGGACTTGCCCTTCTCACTGTCTGTCACGGTGCGGCCGGACCCCTGTCCCGCGGGACCGACCGCCCAAGTATCCGTCACCATCCGTCACCGCTGTCGGCCGGGGCGTCGGCGGCGGCGTGGGGCTTCTTCCCGTGCGTGGAGTTGTAGTGGCGGACGACACACCGCGTCAAGACTTTGTCAGAACATTCTGATGAGCTGACAGCCCGTCCGGGTCAGGACCTGGCCAGCAGCTGGAAGTCGAACGCGTAGCGCGAGGCCCGGTAGAGGTGGGAGCCGAACTCCACCGCCCGGCCGGTGTCGTCGAAAGTCGTCCGCTCCATGGTCAGCAGCGGGGCGCCCTCCGGCTCGGCCAGCAGCTCCCCCTCCTCGGCGGTGGCGGCGCGGGCGCCGATCGTCTGGCGGGCGCTGTGCAGGGTGATGCCGGCCTGCCGCATGAGGCGGTAGAGGCCGGTGCCGCCGAGAGTGTCGGCGTCGAGCTCCAGCAGGCCCACCGGGAGGTGGTTGCACAGGCGGGCCACCGGCTCGCCGTGCGCCAGGCGCAGGCGCTCGACGCGGACGACGTCGGCACCCTCGGCCACTCCCAGGGCCGCGGCCACCTGGGCGCCGGCCGGCTCGACGGCATGGCGCAGGACGCGGGTGGCGGGCTTCTGGCCGGCCGACTCCAGGTCGTCGTAGAGGCTGCTCAGCTCCAGCGGCCGCCGGACCTGGCTGTGCACGACCTGGGTGCCCACGCCCCGGCGGCGCACCAGCAGGCCCTTGTCGACCAGGGTCTGGATGGCCTGGCGGACGGTGGGCCGGGACAGGCCGAGGCGGCCGGCGAGCTCGATCTCGTTGCCGAGGAGGCTGCCGGGGGCGAGCTCACCCCGTTCGATGGCGCCCTCGAGCTGCTGGGACAGCTGGAAGTAGAGCGGGACCGGGCTGCCTCGGTCGAGGGTGAACTGGAGGGGTTGCTGCTTCGCCACGAAGGGAGCGTAGCCGCAGGACCTGATGACGGGAAGTCCGTAGGTCCGGTTGTCCGGACATGCCTCCCGCCCAGGGGTGCCGGGCGGGAGGCGGCCCGGTCAGAAGCGGACGGGCAGGCGGTAGGGGCCCCGCATCAGCAGGCCCTCGCGCCAGGTCAGCGCGTCCGGGTGGGTGTCCAGGGCCAGGTCCGGGCAGCGCTCGAGCAGCGAGCGGACGGCGATCCGGCCCTCGAGCCGGGCCAGCGGCGCGCCCAGGCAGTAGTGGATGCCGTGGCCGAAGGCGACGTGGCCGCGGGCGTCGCGGCGGATGTCGAAGCGGTGGGAGTCGTCGAAGCGGGCCGGGTCGCGGTCGGCGTCGGCCAGCGCGACGAGCACCAGCTCCCCGCCGCCGGGCACGAGGGTGCCGCCGATCTCCATGGGCTCGGTGGTGAAGCGGTACGTGGAGGTCTCCACCGGGCCGTCGTAGCGCAGCATCTCCTCGACGGCGTTGTCCAGCAGCCCGGGGTCGGCGCGCAGGGCCGCCAGTTGGTCGGGGTGGTTGAGCAGGGCGAGGACGCCGTTGCTGATGAGGTTGACGGTCGTCTCATGGCCGGCGACCAGCAGCAGCCAGGCCATGCCGATGAGCTCGTCGGGCGAGAGCCGGTCGCCGTCCTCGTCGGTGGTGCGTATCAGGTCGCTCATCAGGTCGTCGCCGGGGCTCTGCCGCTTGGCGGCGACCAGGTCGGCGAGGTAGACGGCGACCTCCTGGGCCGCCTTGGACTTCTCCGCCGGCGGGGCGGAGCCGATGGTGGTGCTCGACCAGTGGCGGAAGGCCTCGCGGTCCAGGCCGGGCACGCCCAGCAGCTCGCAGATCACGCTCATCGGGAGGGGGAAGGACAGCGCCTCGACCAGGTCGGCGCGGCGGTCCGGCGACCGCAGCATGGCGTCCAGCAGGTCGTCGGTGGTCCGCTGCACCAGCGGCACCATCGCCTCGACGCGCTTGGGGGTGAACTGCTTGGCGACGAGCTTGCGCAGCCGGGTGTGCTGCGCGTGGTCGCTGACCAGCATGTGCGGGCCTGCGGCCACGGCGGGCAGGCCGAGGGTGTCGGAGGCGTTGTCCCAGTGCTTCGACAGCCGGGCGTCGTTGAGGGTGGCGCGCACCTCGTCGTAGCCGACGACCAGCCAGCAGTCGGCGCCCTCCGGCATGCGCACATGGTGCACCGGGCCCCGCTCGCGCAGCTTCGCGTACACCGCGTACGGGTCGCGGCTGAATTGCTGCCCCATCGCCGCGAGATCGACCGTCGCTCCGGTACCGCCTGTGGTCGGTAAGGATTCCACCGCTATCGCCCCCTGGTCTTCGGACAGTTGCTCGGATCACCCTCACCATACGGGGGCGTACGGTCTTTGGGTATCGGTCCTGAGGACGAGAAGAACGGGCGTCCTGGGACAGTGGAGTTGCCACGCGTCGGTCCTGTCGCGCGTCAGTCCTGGGGCCGGTCCGCGTCCGCCAGGCGGCTGAGGAGTTCACCGGCGCGCTTGGCGACCGAGTCGCGGTCGCCGTCGGAGAGCTCGGGGCCCAGGGCGCAGGCGACGGCCCCCGCGGCGATCCAGTCGGGGGCGCTGTCGACGGAGATGCCGCCGCCGGGCACCAGTGCCGCCTGCGGCAGGTCGGCGCGGACCTCGGCGACCCAGTCGGGGCGGCGGCCGGTGGCGGGGAAGAGCTTGAGCGCGTCGGCGCCCAGTTCCAGGGCGCGCACGATCTCGGTCGGGGTGGCGACGCCGGGGAAGACCGGGACGCCGTGGCGGTGTGCGGTGCGGATGACGGAGGCGTCCAGCGCGGGCGAGGCCAGGAAGCGGGCCCCGGCCTCGATGGCCATCCGGGCGGAGGGACCGTCGAGGACGGCGCCCGCGCCGATGACGGCCTCCTCGCCGACCTCCCGGGCCAGGGTGGTGACGGCCTCCAGGGCGAAGGGAGTGGTGAGGGATATCTCCAGGCTCGTTATCCCCGCGGAGAGCAGGGTGCCGGCCGTGACCGCGGCCTGGTCGTAGGTGTCGCCGCGGACCACGGCCACGACGCGTTGGGCGAGGACGGTGCGGGTGGTCTCCCAGCGGTACACGGCAGTTCGCCGCCCTTCTCGCGGGGTGCGTTGGTCTCGTGCCTCCCCGGACGCCCCGCCGGCGAAACGTCGGCGGGGCGGCACGGGCGGGCGGCGCGAGCGGGATGCGGGACCGGCGGCCCGCTACCAGTGCCGCCCGGCCGGGATGTCGCCGAGGTGGGGCGTGGACAGGTGCAGCACCTCGTAGCGTTCGGCGTCCGGGTCCTCGGCCGCCGGGACGGCGTCGGCCCACAGCGTGAAGCGCAGCAGCTGCCAGTGCCGGGGGTCGAAGGCCAGGGCGGCGGTGTGCACCTGGCTCGAGCGGGCCGACTCGCGCAGTTCACCGAGCGCCTCGGCCACCAGGGCGGCCGGGTCGGCGCCGGCCGGCACAGGTGTCAGCCGCCGGGATGCCGCGCGGGGCGCGGCGCCGCGGGCGGGGCCCGGCTCGCACGCGATGCCGGTCCAGTGCTGGACGACGGGACGTCCGAAGTCGCCGATGATGCCCTGGAATCCGCCACCGCCGACCAGGAAGTGGCTCATCGCGCCGATGCCGTCCCACAGATAGAACGGGGCGTACTGGTTGACCGGCGAGCCGTCGACGCCGCGTTCGCGGATGACGTAGGCCTTGAGGCCCAGCCCGGCACGGTCGTCGAGGGCGTGGCCGCGGGTCGCCACCCGGTGCCGGATGACGTTCATGTCGTAGTCGGCGGGCAGGGTGATCTCGTACTGCATGGCGTACACGGTTCGTCGCTCCTCGGGCCCTATGCGCGGTCGGTGGCGTGGGCGGCGAGCAGGTCCAGGACTCCCCCGACCGCCTGGTGGAACGGCTCGCTCGAGCCCTCGGCGCGGGCCAGGACGTAGCCGCCCTGCAGGACGGCGACGACGGCGGACGCGGTGCGGGCCGGGTCGAGCGCGGTGCCGAACTCGCCGCGTTCGACGCCCTCGGCCAGGACGGCGGCGATGCGCCCGCGCAGCCGGTCGAAGGTCTCGTCGACGGGCCGGCGCAGCTCGGGGTCGGCCATGACGTCCGGGTCCTGGGTGAGGCGGCCGATGGGGCAGCCCTTGAGGACGTCCCGTTCGCGCAGCAGGTACGCCGAGATCCGCTCGAGGGCCGTGCCGGGTCCGGCGAACCGCTCCTCGGCCGCGTCCAGCAGTTCCTGGGCGGTGCGGCGGATGGCGGCGAGGGCGAGGCCGGGCTTGCCGGTGAAGTGGTGGTACATGCTGCCCTGCCCGGCACCCGCGCGCTGCTGGATGGCCTTGGGGCTGGTGCCGACGTAGCCGCGTTCCCACAGCAGTTCGCGCGTGCTCTCGATGAGGCGTTCGGGAGTACTCATGATCGTCAGTGTACATACCGGTAGGTACAAACGATCTTCTGCGGACGGGCGACGGACATGCGGCGGCCGGGCCCGCTGTCGGTCGTGACAGCGGGCCCGGCCGGGCGCGCGGGCGGTTGTGGCGGTCGTCAGCAGGAGAAGTCGACGCGGTCGAACGTGCGGTAGTGGTCCGCGGTGTAGTAGTCCTCGCGGGTCTTCTGCCCGGCGACGATGCGGCGGGCGCCGCGGTCCGGGGAGCCCGGGGTCTTGACCGTGTACTCGTGGTAGTAGCCGCGCGCCTGCTTCGGCAGGACGTTCTCGCGGTTGGAGAAGACGGTGCCGTCCTTGGGGTACGGGAAGGGACCACCGCTCTCGATCAGGCGGATCGTGTCGTGCGCCTGCGAGGGCAGGTCGGAGTGGCAGATGTCGCCGACGATCTTCTCGGCCGGCACCGACACGGAGGCGGCGTGCGGCGCGGCGGCCTGCGGAGCGGCGACGGCGGGGGCGCCGAGGAGCAGCGTCGAGGCGAGGGCGACGAGCGCGGCGAAGCGCGCGGAGCGGTGGGGGGTTGTCATGG
Organism: Streptomyces sp. NPDC053048; assembly: GCF_044547045.1. NCBI lineage: Bacteria > Bacillati > Actinomycetota > Actinomycetes > Kitasatosporales > Streptomycetaceae > Streptomyces > Streptomyces sp. NPDC053048. The sequence continues at coordinate 425,240 of NZ_JBITZS010000003.1, read as the reverse complement.
ACACAAGCATGACGCGCGTAGCACCTGTCATGTCAATGCCAATCCCTTGATGTTTCCCTGACGTTCATCACACTCGGGACTTTGCCTGACAGGCAAAAATTTTGCCCCTGAGGCACGGCCGCGGCTATACCGGGAACATGAGTCCACCGCATGACCCGCGGCTCGCCCCCGTGGCGGGCGAGGGAGACGAGACGCCCGTCGTGGCCCCCCAGTTGCGTGCCCTGCGCCGACGCAGCGGGCTGACGCTGGAGGCCGCCGCGGCCCGGGTCGGGCTGTCGCCCGCCCATCTGTCCCGGCTCGAGACCGGCCGCCGCACCCCGTCGCTGCCGATGCTGCTGGCGCTGGCACGGATGTACGGAACGACCGTATCCGACCTGCTGGGCGAGGTGCCCGAGGGCCGCGATCCGATCGTACGGGCGGACCGTATGGAGGCGCAGGAGGCCGGCGGCTGGACGTACTGGCGGGCCGGCGGCTCCGGGCGGGCCATGCAGGCACTGCGGCTGCACGTGCCGCACGGCAGGGGCAGCCAGCAGGAGCTGGTGCGGGTGCACCCGGGCGAGGAATGGCTCTACGTCACCGGCGGGCGGCTGCGGCTGACGCTGGGCGGGGCCGTCCACCTGCTCGACGCCGGGGACGCCGCCCACTTCGACTCCCTGACCCCGCACCGCATCGCGGCGGCGTCGCCCGAGGGAGTGGACCTGCTGTTCATGCACACGCTGATGCAGAGCGGCGCCGCCGGGCTGTGCCTGGGCGGCGCGCCGACCGGAAGGGCCATGCCATGAGCGACAACGCGACGGGCGACGGGACGCGGGACTTCGTGGAGGAGGACCGGGCCCCGATGGGCATGACGGTCCGGGTCTTCATCTACCTCGTCGCCGTCCACTTCATCGTCGCCTTCTTCTTCCTCCTCTTCTACCTGGGCGGGGCGCGGGAGTAGTGCCGGGCGGGGCGCGGGAGCGGCCGCCGCCCGCGTCCACCCGCCGATACGCTGGGTCCATGGCCCGTACAGCCCGGGAAGTCCTCGACGACGCGGTCCGCGCGCTCCTGCCCGGCGCGGGCGCCAACCCCCTCGTCCCGCGCATCGCGGCGGGCGACGCGCCCGTCGCCGCGATCGCGGCGATCGCGCTCGAGCAGCACCACGTCATCCCCAGCGACCGCCACGCCTTCCTCCACCTGGCCGAACGGGCGGCCACGCACCGGCAGCCCCTCGTCGCCGACTTCTTCGACCACCTCGCGCAGGGCGAGAGCACCGCCCTGGAACGGCTCGGCCCGCTCGCGGCGGCCTGCGGACTGGACGAGGAAGCGGTGCGCGCCCATGAGCCCCGGTCCGGATGCCAGGCGTATCCGGCCTGTGTGGCCCAACTGGCGCTGGGCGCCGAGCCGGTGGACGTCGTCGTCGCACTGACCGCCAACTTCGCGGCGTGGGGCGAGTACTGCGCCACCGTCGCCCTGGCGCTGCGCGAGCGTTACGGGTTCGACGACGAGGCGTGCGGCTTCTTCGACCTGTTCGCCGCCCCGGACCCCGAGGGCGCGCAGCGGGCCCTGGCCGCCGTGGGGAGCGGGCTGGCGAGCGGCCGGCTCTCGGAGCACCTGGCCCGACGGTACGGACGGCTGCTCCAGGACTACGAGGCGATGTTCTGGGGGACCCTCGCCGACGTAGGCTGACGGCATGGTGATCTATCGACCGGCGCTCCCGGGTGAACTGGCGGCCGTCGACGAACTCGACAACTCCTTCACCACCGGCACCGTCCTCCAAGTGACCGCCTCGGACGACGGCTTCACCCTGCGGACCGTGCCCGTGGATCCACCCCTGCGCAAGGTGTTCCCCGACGACGAGGACGAGGACGGCGACGGCGCCGAGGTGCTCGTCGCCCTCGACGACGGAGAGCTGTGCGGCGCGATCACCTCGGTGTACGAGGAGTGGAACCGCCGTCTGGTGATAGCCGACGTCCGGGTGGCGCCCACCCGGCGCGGGCAGGGCATCGGGGGCGGCCTGATGGACCGGGCCCTCGCGCGCGGCCGGGAACGGGGAGCGCGTACCGCCTGGTTGGAGGTCAGCAGCGTGAACGCGCCCGCGGTACGGGCCTACCGCCGGATGGGGTTCGCCCTGTGCGGCCTGGACACCACGCTCTACACCGGCACCGCCTCGGAGGGCGAGACGGCCCTGTTCATGAGCCGCCCGCTGGGTGGAGGCCCCGCTACGGCCGGCCCGATCTGAGGGCCAGTTCGCGCGTGCCGCGCTCGGTGAGCGAGCCGTGCACGCGGAGCCGGGCGATGCCCCCGTCGGGGTGGACGTCGAGGCGTACGTGCGTGGCGGCGGGGGCGCCGGTGAGCGGGAAGCGGTGCAGGGTGTCGGGCTGCAGCCGGGTGGGCGGCAGGAGTTGGGTCCAGCCGGTGGTGTGGTCGGCCGGGTCGGCGCCGGTGGTGGCGTCGAGGACGGAGACGGTGGCCCAGCCCGCCGCGTTGCCCTTGTAGCAGGCGGTGTCGATCTCGACGGCCCGCGGGACGGCGTGCCCGGTCAGGCGGTAGCGCACCCAGTCGTGGCCGCGGTCACGGCGCCGGCGGTTCTCCCAGCCCTCACCCATCGTGCGGGGGCGGCCGGGACGGATGGTGTTGAGGGGGGAGGAGTAGAAGCGGTCGGAGGCGTCCTCGACGTGGCCGCCGTTCTCCAGCGCGGCGAGGTCGAAGGTGCCGAGCACCGCGAGCCAGGCGGCGTCGGGCACGGCCTCGCCGTGGACGCGCAGCCGGGCGATGCCGCCGTCGGGGTGCTGGTTGAGCCGCAGGTGGGTGAAGCTCTGCCCGGCGTCGACGCGGAAGCCGTTGGCGGCGTGGCCGCCGACCGGGGTGCGCGGTACGAGCACGGTCCACTGCACGTCGCCGGCGAGCAGGTCGGCGGGGGACGGCGTGCCGGGCAGATGGGTGGCCTCGAGGCTGACGGCCCGCGGGTGGTTGCCCCGGAAGTGGGCGGTGTCGACGATCACGCCCCGCACGACGCCGGGCACGCCGAGCCGGATCAGCGCCCAGTCGTGGTCCTCGTCCGAGGGGTGCGGGAGCGCGGCGTGGTCGCCGCGCCGGCGGCGGGTCTCCCAGCCGTCCATGATCTTGCCCTTGTGACCGAAGAGTTCGGGGTCGAAGCGGGCGGGGCCGGGCTGGAGGAGGTTCTCGCGCTCGGCGAAGAACTCGTCGCAGGCCGCGATGACGGCGCCGCCCAGGCGGCGGTCCGCGAGGTCGGGCAGGGCGGCGAAGGGGAGGTCGGCGGTGCGGTAGTCGGCGTAGGGGTCGCCGCCGGTGTAGGGGTTCGCGGCACCGGTGAACGAGGTGATGGCGGTGGAGGAGGTGGTGCCCGTCGTGGACGAGGAGGACGGAGTGGTGCCTGATATGCCGCTCGTGCTCATGCGCGCTCCAGGAGTCGGCCGGTGGGCCCGGTCAGGGGGATGCCGTGGTCGCTGATCCTGCGGCCGCGCAGCCAGGTGGACCGTACGACGCCGTGCAGGGTGCGCCCGGCGTAGGCGGTGACGGGGTTGCGGTGGTGGAGTGCGGCCGCGTCGACCGTGAAGGTCTCGTCGGGGGCCAGGACGACGAAGTCCGCGTCCCGCCCCGGCTCGATGGCGCCCTTGCGGGCCAGGCCGGCGAGGGCGGCGGGCGCGGTGGCCATCCAGCGGGCCACGTCGTGCAGGGTGTGGCCGCGCCGCCGGGCCTCGGTCCAGACGGCGGGCAGGCCCAGTTGGAGGGAGGAGATGCCGCCCCAGGCCGCGGCGAAGTCGGGGACCTTGAGGTCGGTGGTGCAGGGCGAGTGGTCGGAGACGACGCAGTCGATGGTCCCGTCGGCCAGCGCCGCCCACAGGGCGTCCCGGTTGGCGGCCTCGCGGATGGGCGGGCAGCACTTGAACTCGGTGGCCCCGTCGGGCACTTCCTCGGCGGTGAGGGTGAGGAAATGCGGGCAGGTTTCCACCGTGACGGGCACGCCCGCGGCGCGGGCGGCGGCCAGGGCGGGCAGCGCGCCGGAGGAGGACAGGTGCAGGACGTGGACACGGGTGCCCAGCCGTGCCGCGACGTCCACGAGCGCGGCGACGGCCGCGTTCTCGGCGGCGCGCGGACGCGAGGCGAGGAAGTCCGCGTAGCGCTCGCCGCCGGGCGGGGGCTCGGCCAGGTGGTGCGGGTCCTCGGCGTGGACGATCAGCAGCCCGCCGAAGCCGGCGATCTCCGCCGCCACCGCCTCCAGGTCGGCCCGGCCGAGGTGGGGGAACTCCTCGACGCCGGACGGCGAGAGGAAGGACTTGAAGCCGAACGCCCCGGCGTCGTGCAGCGGCCGCAGCTCGGCGAGATTGCCGGGCAGCGCCCCGCCCCAGAAGCCGACGTCGATGTGCGCCCGGAGGCGCGCCACGTCCCGCTTGGTGCGCAGGTGCGCCACGGTGGTGGTGGGCGGGACGCTGTTGAGCGGCATGTCGACGAGCGTGGTGACGCCGCCGGCCGCGGCGGCCAGGGTGGCGCTGGCGAAGCCCTCCCACTCGGCGCGGCCGGGGTCGTTCACATGGACGTGGGTGTCGACGAGGCCGGGCAGCAGGACGTCGTCCCCGAGGTCCTCGAGCACGGCCCCTGGCGGGGGCGCGGCCGCGTGCGGCAGGAGTGCGGTGATCCGGCCGCCGGTGACGGCGACGGAGGCGGCGCGGATGCCGTCCGGTGTCACGACCCGCGTCGAGCGCAGTACCAGCTCCACTCTTCGGCCTCTCCCGTGCAGGAACCCGACCGCTTCAACATTCTGTTGAAGTATGGGTGTGATCGCAGTGTTCTGCCGGGGCCGTCGCCCGTCAATGCTTTTCACCCGACGGAATATAGATTTCACGCAACAGAAACGTGCATGTGGCGTCGGCCGAGGCCGGTAGGCTGCTGCCACCCCCATCCCGGAAGGAGCGCCGTGCCCTCGTCCGCCGAGCCCCGAACCGCCTCAAACAGTGGCGGCGTCCAGTCCCTCGAGCGCGCCTTCGACCTGCTCGAGCGGATGGCCGACGCCGGTGGGGAGGTCGGACTCAGCGAGCTGTCCGCGAGCAGCGGCCTGCCGCTGCCCACCATCCACCGCCTGATGCGCACCCTGGTGGCCTGCGGCTACGTACGCCAGCAGCCCAATCGCCGGTACGCGCTCGGCCCCCGGCTGATCCGGCTCGGCGAGAGCTCCGCCCGCCTGCTGGGCACCTGGGCCCGCCCGCACCTCGCGCGCCTGGTAGAGGAGACCGGCGAGACCGCGAACATGGCGCTGCTCGACGGCGACGAGGTCGTGTACGTGGCGCAGGTGCCCTCGCGCCACTCGGTCCGGATGTTCACCGAGGTCGGCCGGCGCGTGCTGCCGCACACCACGGGCGTCGGCAAGGCGCTGCTCGCCCAGTCCCCCGACGACGAGGTCCGCGCGCTGCTGGGCCGTACCGGCATGCCGGCCGCGACCGAGAAGACGATCACCACGCCGGAGGGCTTCCTGGCGGAGCTCGCCCGGGTGCGCGAGTCGGGCTTCGCGATGGACGACAACGAGCAGGAGATCGGGGTCCGCTGCCTCGCGGTCCCGGTGCCCCACTCCCCCACGTCGGCGGCCATCTCCATCTCCGGCCCGGCGGGCCGGGTCACGGAGGCCGCCACGGAGAGGATCGTCCCGCTGCTGCAGCTCGTCGCGGCGGAGCTGTCGGAGTCGCTGGCCGCCACCACCGTGTCCGCCTGAGCCACCCCGGGGGGCGTGTCCGACGGGCCGGTACGCCGCCTTACGCCCGCTCGCCGTTCGCGGCACCCCGGCCGCCCTCGCGCGGGCGGGGCACCTCCGCCCCGTCCGGCACCGCCGGGGCCGGTGCCTGCTCCGGCAGCCCGCCGAAGCTGTCGACTGCCGTGCGGACGGCACCGAGGGCGGGGGCCAGGGCGCTGACGGAGCCGACGGCGCCCGCCACCAGCAGCAGGGAGCGGCGCAGCCGGGAGACGTCGGGCTGTCCGGCGCGTGCCATGGCGTCCAGGGCGGCCAGCTCGTCCTCGGCGGCGTCCCTGTCGGGTAACGGGGCAGGATGCCCGGCCAGCTCCCGGCGCAGCCGGGACACCGCCGCGCCCAGCTCGCCGACCCTCGGGTCCGGATTTTCGCCGGAATGTCCCGCTCGCTCCTCTTCCACCACTACGGCGCCTTCCGCCACGACCTGTCCCCCTCCACGCGTCGTTCGCGCGGATCAGTTAACGCCACTTTCCGTGCGACGCGCCACACGCACAGCGAAATTCAGGCCGCGCGTTCACGTACGAGTGACGAACTGGCGTCCGACGCACATCCGGCCAGGCATGCGCTATGCAGGGGCTATGACGCGAACAGCGGACACGGGTGCGAAACAGGCGTGCGTAGCGGGGCTGTTGCTGGCGGCGGGCGGCGGGCGACGGCTCGGCGGCCGGCCCAAGGCGCTCCTCGAGCACCGGGGCGAGCTGCTGGTGGAGCACGCGGTGCGCGTGTTGCGCGAGGGAGGCTGCGGGCCGGTGCATGTGGTGCTGGGCGCGGGGGCGGCCGAGGTACGGGCGCGGCTCGGGGCGCCGGTGGCGGATGTGGTGCTGGTGGACAACCCGCACTGGGCACGGGGGATGGCCTCGTCGCTGACGGCCGGGCTGGCCTCGCTGGCGGAGCTCCCCGGCGTCCCGGCCGTCGTGGTGACGCTGGTGGACCAGCCGTACGTCGGCGCGGCGGCCGTCGCGCGGGTGGTCGCCGCGCACCGGGCCGGCTCGTCCCTGGCGGCGGCGGCCTACGGCGGCGTGCGGGGGCATCCGGTGCTGTTCGGCCGCGAGCACTGGGCGGAGGTGGCGCGGACGGCGTCCGGCGACCGGGGGGCGCGCGCGTATCTGCGTCAACATGCCGCCGCCGTACGGCTCGTGGAGTGCTCGGACGTCGCGGCGCCGGACGACATCGACGTCCCGGACGATCTCGCGCTGCTGGAACGACGCCTGGAACGGCGCCTGGAATGACGCCATTGAACTTCCATAATGAGAAAACTATTCTCCGTTGGAAACGCACGGCTTCTCCCGCGCTCCCGCCCGGCCGAAGGCCCGCCCTCTCCCAAGGAGTGACGCCCATGCCCGCACCCGCGACGCCGTCCACGCCGGCCGTCGTCGACGCCCCGCCCGTGGACCGGCAGGAGGAGGTGCTGACCGAAGGGGCCCTGGCCTTCCTCGCCGCGCTGCACCGCCGGTTCACCCCGCGCCGGGACGAGCTGCTGGCCCGCCGCGCCGCGCGCCGCGCCGAGATCGCCCGTACCGGCGCGCTGGACTTCCTCCCGGCGACCGCCGCCGTCCGCGAGGACCCCGACTGGCGGGTGGCCCCCGCCCCGCCGGCGCTCGAGGACCGGCGCGTGGAGATCACCGGCCCCGCCGACGACCGCAGGATGACGGTCAACGCCCTCAACTCCGGCGCCCGCGTCTGGCTCGCCGACTTCGAGGACGCCTCCTCCCCCGCCTGGCGCAACGTCGTGGGCGGCCAGCTGAACCTCATCGACGCCTACCGGCGCCGCATCGACTTCACCACCCCCGAGGGCAAGCGGTACGCGCTGCGTCCCGACGCGGAGCTGGCCACCGTCGTGATGCGCCCGCGCGGCTGGCACCTCGACGAGCGCCACCTCACCGTCGACGGCCGCCCGGTCCCCGGCGCGCTGGCCGACTTCGGCCTCTACTTCTTCCACAACGCCCGCCGCCTGCTCGACCTCGGCAAGGGCCCCTACTTCTACCTCCCCAAGACCGAGTCGCACCTCGAGGCCCGGCTGTGGAACGACGTGTTCGTCTTCGCCCAGGACTACGTGGGCATCCCGCACGGCACGGTCCGCGCCACCGTCCTCATCGAGACGATCACCGCCGCGTACGAGATGGAGGAGATCCTCCACGAGCTGCGCGAGCACGCCTCCGGGCTCAACGCCGGCCGCTGGGACTACCTCTTCTCCGTCATCAAGAACTTCCGTGACGGCGGCGAGAAGTTCGTCCTGCCCGACCGCAACGCCGTCACCATGACGGCGCCCTTCATGCGCGCGTACACCGAGCTGCTGGTCCGCACCTGCCACAGGCGCGGTGCCCACGCCATCGGCGGGATGGCGGCGTTCATCCCCTCCCGCCGCGATCCCCGGGTCAACGAGGTCGCCCTGGAGAAGGTCAGGGCGGACAAGGACCGGGAGGCGGCCGACGGCTTCGACGGCTCCTGGGTCGCCCACCCCGACCTGGTGCCCGTCGCCCGCGCCTGCTTCGACGCGGTCCTCGGCGACCGGCCGCACCAGAAGCACCGGCTGCGCGAGGACGTGCGGGTGACGGCGGATCAGCTGACGGCCGTGGACACGCTGGAGGCGAAGCCGACCTCCGAGGGGCTGCGCAACGCCGTCCAGGTGGGCCTGCGCTACATCGAGGCGTGGCTACGGGGCGTGGGCGCGGTGGCCATCTTCAACCTGATGGAGGACGCGGCCACCGCCGAGATCTCCCGCTCCCAGATCTGGCAGTGGGTCGACGCGGGCGTCGTCCTCGACACCGGCGAGAAGGTCACCCCCGCGCTGGTGCGCACCGTGGCCGCCGAGGAGCTGGCCGCGGCCCGCACACCCGAGGGCGCCTGGCAGCAGGCCCACGACCTGCTGCTGAAGGTGGCGCTGGACCCGGACTACGCGGACTTCCTCACGCTGCCGGCGTACGAGCTGCTCGAGTAGGAACGGCCCCGGCGGCCGGTGCGGCCGTCGTCAACCGACGGCCGCACCGAGCGCGACGAATCCGCAGATCAGCACGGCCAGAATGGCCAGCAACGGCCAGACGAACCGCAGATACCGGTCGTACCCCACCTTCGCCAGCGAGACCCCGCCCACCACCACGGCGGTGGTCGGCACCCACAGGTTCATCCAGCCGCTCGCCGACTGCCAGGCGGTGACCACCACCGCGCGCGATACGCCCGCGAACTCCGCGAGCGGCGCGAGGATCGGCATCGCCAGGGTGGCGTGGCCCGAGGTGGAGGGGATCAGGAACGCCAGCGGCAGGTTCACGATGTACACCAGGATCGCGAACACCACCGGCGGGGTGCCGGTGACCACGTCCTCGACGGCGTGCAGGACCGTGTCGAGCACCTTGGCGTTCGTCATGATCACGGTGACGCCTCGGGCGAGGACGATGACCAGGGCGGGGGCGATGAAGTCGGCCGCGCCCCGCACGACGGCGGCGCTCAGCCGCTGCTCCCCCAGCCGGGCGACCAGCCCCACCAGCAGGGCGGCGCCGATGAACAGGGCCGCCAGCTGGGCGAAGGACCAGCCCGGCTCCCAGGCGTAGGGCTCGGCGTCGGCGCGGCCGGTGAGCGCGCTCGACCAGGGGATCACCGAGAAGATCATGAACGCGAAGACCAGGGCGACCAGCACCAGCACGGCCTTGTGCAGCCCCGTCAGCTCCGGTGGCTCCAGGGCCTGTTCGGCGAGCTCCCGGTCGCCCTCGCGGAACCCCACCAGCGAGCGGGCGGGGTCGGCGCGCACCCGGTGCGCGTACCGCACGACGTAGCCGATGGTGACGCCCGTCAGCACCAGCCACATGGCGAAGCGCAGGGCGATGCCGTCGCCGAGGGAGACGCCCGCCGCCGAGGAGGCCACTCCGGTGGCGAACGGGTTGACGGTGGAGGCCAGTACGCCGACGCCGGCGCCGAGGATGATGGTGCCGGTGGCGACCATGCGGTCGTAGCCCAGTGCCAGCATCAGGGGCACCAGCAGCCCGTAGAAGCCCAGCGTCTCCTCGGCGAAGCCCTCCACGGTGCCCAGCAGCGAGAAGACGGTCATGATGCCGGCGATGAGCAGGGCGCCGCGCTCGCGCAGCCGGTGGGCGAGCCGTTCGATGCCCCGGTCCAGGGCGCCGGTGGCGAAGACGACGGTGATGAACGCGCCGATGGCCAGGACGAACAGGAAGACGGCGGCGCTGCCGTAGAGCGCGCCGACGCCGTCCGGGGTGACCTCGCCCGATGCCGCGTCGCGCACCCCGTACAGGCCGTTGACCGGTGCGAGGAAGAGCTGGCCGAGCCGGTGACCGAAGTCGCCGGGGGCGGCCTCGCGGTGGTAGGTGCCCTGGACCGGGTCGCCGTCGGGGCCGCGGTCGTAGGCGCCGGAGGGGATGACGAAGGCGAGCGCCCAGACGATCAGGGTGACGGCCGCGAGGACGGTGAGCGCGCTGGGGAAGACGAAGCGGCGCCGCTCCGGGTGCTCGCCGTCCGGCCGCTCGGTGGGCTCGGGGGGCTCCGCCCCGGCTTGCTGGTCCACAGCGGCACCCCTCTCCACACTGTCGGGCGTTTTGGTGGAGATTGTTCAGTAATGCGGCTCTTGCCCCTAGTCGCCACGCGCAGACCGCGCGGGCGGTGCGGACCGTGCGGCACCCAGGTGGTGGAAGGCCAGGTTGAGCACGACCGCCGTCAGACAGCCGGCGCTGACGCCCGAGTCGAGGACGACCTTCAGGGTCTCGGGGACGCCCGCGTCGTCGTAGAAGCTCCGGGAGACCACCGGGATCATGCCGACGCCGAGCGAGGTGGCGGCTATCAGCAGGTTCTCGCCGCGGTCGAGCCCCGCCCCGATCAGCACATTGATCCCGGCGGCGGCGACCGTGCCGAACAGCACGATGCCCGCGCCGCCCAGCACCGGCTGCGGCACGAGGGCGATCAGCGAGGCGCAGACCGGGCTCAGCCCGAGCAGGACGAAGATCAGCCCGCAGGCGGCGACGGTGAACCTGCTGCGCACCCCGGTGATGGCCACCAGGCCGATGTTCTGCGCGAAGGCGCTGTTGGCGAAGCCGTTGAAGAAAGGGCTCACCGCGGTGCCCAGGGTGTCGGCGCGCAGCCCGGCGGCGATGACCTTCTCGTCGGCCCGGCGGCCGGTGATCTCGCCGAGCGCGAGCATGTCGGCGGTGCTTTCCGTCATGCACACCAGCATCAGCACGCACATCGAGACGATGGCCGGCAGCTCGAACTGCGGGTGGCCGAAGTGGAAGGGCCCGGGGAAGCCGGCGAGGGCCGCGTGGCGGGTGACGGTGGTGTCGACGGCCCCCGCGGGGATCGCCACGAGGGTGCCCACGACCAGCCCGAGCAGGATGGCGATCTGCTGGAGGAACCCCTTGAGCAGCCGCCGCAGGACCAGCACGGTCACCAGGGTCACGCCCGCCAGGCCGAGACCGGTCGGCGAGGCGGGCCGTTCGGGGTGCCCGCCCTGGATCCAGCCGAAGGCGACGGGCAGCAGGGTGATGCCGATCAGGGTGATGACGGTGCCGGTGACCACGGGCGGGAAGAAGCGGACGAGCCGGCAGAACCAGGGGGCCAGGAGGAAGCCCAGCACGCCGGCCACCACCACGGCGCCGTAGATGACGGGCAGGGCGTCGCGCCGGTCGGACTGGGCGTCGGCGATGGCGAGCATCGGCGCGACGCCCGCGAAGGAGACGCCGTTGACGAACGGCAGCCTGGCCCCCACCTTCCAGAAGCCGACCGTCTGCAGCAGCGTCGCGATGCCCGCCGTGAACAGGCTCGCCCCCACCAGGAAGGTCAGCTCCACCGGGGAGAGCCCGACGTGGGCGCCGACGACGAGGGGCGGTGCGACCACTCCGGCGTAGCTGGCCGCCACGTGCTGCAGGCCGCTCGCGAGCAGCTTGCCGGGGCCGGGCAGCCGGTCCACGGGGTGGACTGCCACTGCGGTTCCTCCTGTCGGTGGGGGCCGCCGCGCGTCGGGGCGAGGCGGGAGAAGGACCGGGGCGCGCCGCTGTGCCGCGCCCCGGTCCGGCCCGGCCGAGGGCCGTCCCCCTCGGCGGGTCCGTCAGGACACGCGTCAACCCGCCGCGGCGACGCGGGCGAGGCGGCGGGCCTCGTCGCGGGCCTCGCGGGCGATGGTGTCCTCGTCGGCGGTGACCAGGCGGCCGTCCTCGACGACGGGCCGGCCGTCGACCAGGGAGAGGGTGACGGGCGCGGGCGGGCCGAGGACGAGGGCGGCGACGGGGTCGGCGATGGTGGAGTGGCCCAGCCCGTCGAGCTTCCACAGCACGACGTCGGCGAGCTTGCCGGGCTCGAGCGAGCCGGTCTCGGCGGCCCGGCCCAGGACCTGTGCGCCACCGTAGGTGCCCAGCCGCAGGGACTGACGGACGGTCAGGGCGCCCTCGCCACCCGCGAGCCGGTGGATGAGGAGGGCGTTGCGCAGCTCGGTGTGGAGTTCGCCGGACTCGTTGGAGGCGGTGCCGTCGACGCCCAGGCCCACGGGGATCCCGGCGGCGAGCATGTCGGGGACGCGGGCGGTGCCGGCGGCGATGCGGGCGTTGGAGGAGGGGCAGTGGCCGACGCCCGTGCCGGTGCGGGCGAACGCCTCGATGTCGGCGTCGCTCATGTGGATGCAGTGGGCCATCCACACGTCCTCGCCGAGCCAGCCGGTGGACTCGAAGTAGTCGGTGGGGCCCATGCCGAACAGTTCCTTGCAGAACCGCTCCTCCTCCACGGTCTCCGAGCCGTGGGTGTGCAGGCGCACGCCCTTGCGGCGGGCGAGGGCCGCGGCCTCGCGCAGGAGTTCGGTGGAGACGGAGAACGGCGAGCAGGGCGCCACGCCGATGCGCAGCATCGAGCCGAAGGACGGGTCGTGGTGGGTGTCGATGGCCTCCTCGGTGGCGATGAGGGCGGCCTCGGTGGTCTCGACGGCGAAGTCGGGGGGCAGCCCGCCCGCGGACTCGCCGCGGTCCATGGAGCCGCGCGTCGGGCTGAACCGTACGCCCAGCTCGCGGGCGGCGCGGATCTCCGCGCCGAGCAGGTCGCCGGAGCCGCGCGGGAAGACGTAGTGGTGGTCCATGGCGGTGGTGACGCCCCCGCGCATCATCATGGCGAGGGAACCGCGGGCGGCGGCGTGGACCATCCGCTCGTCGATGCGCGACCAGATGGGGTAGAGGGCGACGAGCCAGTCGAAGAGGCCGGAGTTCTGGGCGAGGCCGCGGGTGAGCCACTGGTAGAAGTGGTGGTGGGTGTTGACCAGGCCGGGGGTCGCGAGGTGGCCGGTGCCGTCGACGCGGCGGACCGGCCCTGCGTCGCCCTCCGGCGGCGCGGGCGCGGGGCCGGGGCCGACGGCCTCGATGAGGTTGCCGCTGATGACGATGTGGCCGCTGTCGTACTCGGTGTCGCCGGCGTCGACGGTGGCGATCGCGCAGTTCTCGATGATGATGCGCGGCGCCGGTCGGGGGGCTGAGGGTGGGGGTGGGGGTGGGGGTTCCGCCATGGTCGCGTGTCCTTCGGGGTCGTCAGAGGTTCGTCAGGTCCACCGGGATGCGGGGTTCGGCGCCGTCGCGCAGGACGGTCGCCTCGATGAGGCCGTAGGGGCGGTCGGCCGCGAAGTAGACCTCGTTGTCGTTCTCGAGGCCGAAGGGCTCGAGGTCGGCCAGGAAGTGGTGCTTGTTGGGGAGGGAGAGACGGATCTCCTCGATGCCGGGGCAATTCTCGAGGACGCGTGTGCCCATCCGGTAGAGCGTCTGCTGGAGGGAGAGGGAGTAGGTGCCGGCGAAGGCCTGCAGCAGGTGCTCGCGGGCCTGGCGGTAGGAGTCCTCCCAGTCCGCGTGGGGGCCGGTCCGGTCCGCGTCGTGGCCCGCGTGCCGCCAGCACGCCTGGACCTGGGTGGCGAGGATGCGGTCGCGGGTCTCGGGGAGGGTGGTGTACCGGTCCTTGACGTAGCCGGTGAACTCCGAGTCGGTGGAGTTCAGTACGACGAGGTCCTTCAGTCCGGAGACGACCTCCCAGGCGGTGCCGTCGAAGGTGATCTGCGCGGTGCGGACCTCCTGGTTCTCCCTGACGAAGGAGTGCCGCTTGGAGCCCGGGGTCTCGATGCGCCCCCAGGCGTACTCCTCGACGCGGATGCGGGCCGTGGTGATCGCGGGCTGGCCGGTGACGAAGTGGCGGGCGAGCCGGATGCCGAACTCCTCGGCGGAGGCGATGCCGTGTTCCTTGGCGAAGGCGAAGACGGTGTTCTTGGTGGTGTCGGTGGTCAGGATGTTGGCGTTGGAGCCGGAGAGGTGGACGTCCGTCATGTCGCCGGAGAGGGAGACCGAGACGTTGAGGTCCTTGATGTGGTGGGTGGAACCGTCGCGGGTGATCCTCACGACGCGGTTCTCGGCCTTGCCGTACTGGTTCTGACCCAGGATCACGGTGCCTAACTCCCTCGGTATACGGAGTAGCCGAACGGGCTGAGCAGCAGGGGCACGTGGTAGTGCTCGCCGGGCTCGACGGCGAAGGTGACCGCCGCCTCGGGGAAGAAGGCCGCGCCGCCCTCGGCGGGATCGGGGCGCAGGTAGGGTCCGACGACGAAGCGCAGGCGGGCCTGGGCGGTGTGCGGCGGCAGCGCGGGGAAGCCGGCGCAGCGCCCCTCGGCGTCGGTCCACCGGGCGGCGAGCAGCGACCAGTCGCCGTCCGCGCCCTGGCGTACGGCCAGTTCCACGCCGACGCCGTCGGCGGGGCGTCCGGCGCCGGTGTCGAGGACGTGCGTGGAGACCGTGGTGGTGCTGCCGGTCATGGGCGGGTGGCTCCTTCGGTGGCGGGGTGCACGGCGAGCCGGGCCAGCCGGATGCGGTTGATCCTGCCGAGCTCCCCGCGAACGATCTCGCGCTCGCGTTCCGGGGGGTTGCCGATCCGGCGGCGGAGGGCGTCACGCATCTGTTCGGCGGTGAGGCCGGTGGCACAGATCAGGAAGACGTGCCCGAACCGTTCCTGGTAGGCCAGGTTGAGCTCGAGCATCTCGGTGCGCAGGGCGGCGGAGGCGTCCGCCATGCCGCGCTGTTCGCGCGCGGAGACCGCGTCGCCGGGGGCGGGCCGGCCGATGGGCGGGTGGGCGGCCATGGCCTCGGCCAGATCGGCCGGGCCCAGGCCCGCGACGGCGGTGTCGCTGGCGGTCAGCAGTTCCTCGGCGTCGCGGTAGGGGCGCCGCGCGAGGACCTGCTCGCCCCACGCGGCGCTGGCGCAGATCTCGCGCAGTGCGGCCCGCGCCGAGCGGTCGTCGGCCGCGTTGAACCGGGTGAGCCCCGGCGTCGAACTCGAAGTCACGGGAACCTCCGTGGCGCTTCTCGCTGCGCTCGGATGAGCTGCGCATAGCTAACGCCCTGAGGAACACCGCGTCAACAGTTTGTTGAAAAAGCTAGTCGCGATTCAGATAGTTGTAGATCGTGAACCGACTGACGCCGAGCGCGGCGGCGACGGTCTCCACGCCGTGGCGCAGCGAGAAGGCGCCGCGTGCCTCCAGGTTCCGCACGACCGACTGCTTGACCCTGCGGTCGAGTTCGGCGAGCGGGACGCCGTGGCGGCGCTCCAGGTCGGCCAGTATGCGCTCCAGCGATTCGGCCAGGTGCG
Source organism: Streptomyces sp. NPDC053048 (assembly GCF_044547045.1). Lineage (NCBI taxonomy): Bacteria > Bacillati > Actinomycetota > Actinomycetes > Kitasatosporales > Streptomycetaceae > Streptomyces > Streptomyces sp. NPDC053048. The sequence continues at coordinate 409,909 of NZ_JBITZS010000003.1, read as the reverse complement.
GAAGCCGTACGGCCACGACCTCGCGGCCCTCCCAGGACAGCACGACGTCGTCGGCCCCGGCCTGGTCCGGCTCCAGCAGCTGCCCGCCCATGGCGTCGACGAGCGGCCGGACGGCGGCGCGGAACGGGTGCTCGCTCACCCGCCGTTGCCTTCCGTGACCGCGGGCACCACGTTGACCTGCAGCGACACCCGGGTGGCACCGGCCCCCAGGGACGCGCGCAGCATCTCGTCGAGGGCGGCGAGCACGGCGTCGGCCCGGCCCTCGACGGTGTTGCCGAACGGCCCGACATCGACGGCGTCCAGCTCGGCCCGCCGCATCACCTCACGCGCCGTCACGGCGTGGGTCGGGGCCTCATCGAGGTCGAACGGCTCTGTCGTGAACTCCACTCTCAATCGCACGCGGTCAACGTACCGGGCCCTTGACAGGACTGTCCGCACGGGAGCAGCCTTCCTCTTGATGGAATTCAATTTCCGAACTACGGAATCGACACTGCGAAGGAGGAGGCCCGGTTGCACCGCTTCGATGTGAACCTCTCGATCCTCTTCACGGAACTGCCGCTGCTCGAGCGCCCGGCCGCCGCCGCGGCGGCCGGCTTCACCGAGGTGGAGCTGTGGTGGCCCTGGCCGCACACCCCGACGCCGCCCGAGGACGAACTCGCCGCGCTGCGCGGCGCCTTGGAACGGGCCGGGACGCGGCTGGTCGCCCTCAACCTCTACGCGGGCCGCCTGCCGGGCCCGGACCGGGGCGCGCTGTCCGTTCCCGGCGAGGAGTCCGAGCGCTTCCGCGCCAACGTCGCCGTCGCGGCCGATTTCGCGCGGTCACTGGGCTGCCGGGCGCTCAACGCCCTGTACGGCAACCGGGTGGACGGCGTGCCCGCCGAGGAGCAGGACGCGCTCGCGCTCGCCAACCTCGCCCACGCGGCACGGGCCGCCGACCGGGTGGGGGCCGTGCTGCTGATCGAGGCGCTGAACGCCGTGGAGTCCCCGCGGTACCCGCTCGGCGACGCGGCGTCCGCCGTGGCGGTCGTCGAGAAGGTCGACGCGGCGACGGGGCTGGGCAACGCCCGGCTGCTGATGGACCTGTACCACCTGGCCATGGCCGGGGAGGACCTGCCGGCGGTCGTCGACCGGTACGCGGCCGTCACCGGGCACGTCCAGATCGCCGACGTTCCGGGACGCGGGGCGCCGGGCACCGGCGGCCTGGACCTGCCCGGCCTGCTCGGCCGGCTGCGCCGCGCCGGGTACGCGGGCCCCGTCGGCCTCGAGTACCGGGCCGCCGGCGGCACGAGCGCGGACGCCTTCGGGTGGCTCGCGGAGTACTGAACACCCGTACCTGGCCCTACCGGAAGGAAGACCCATGCCACTGCCCCGCGTCGCCTGGATCGGGCTCGGCATCATGGGGGCGCCCATGGCCGAGAACCTGCTCAAAGCCGGGTACGCCGTCACCGGGTACACCCTCGAGGCGCACGGACTCGACCGGCTCGCCGCGGCCGGCGGCACCCCCGCCCGTTCGGTGCGCGAGGCCGTCGCGCACGCCGGCGTGGTCGTCACCATGCTTCCCGCGGACGCCGAGGTGGCCGCCGTCGCCCACGGCGACGACGGCGTCCTGGCGCATGCCGCACCCGGCACCCTGCTGATCGACATGTCCTCGGTCACCCCGCGGACCGCCGTCGCCCTCGCCGAGGCGGCGCGACCCCGGGGCGTGCGCGTCCTCGACGCGCCCGTATCCGGCGGCGAGGCCGGGGCCGTGGAGGGCACCCTGTCGGTCATGGTGGGCGGCGGGCGGGCCGACTTCGACGAGGCCAGGCCCCTGCTCGGCGCACTGGGCACGACGGTGGTCCACTGCGGCCCGCACGGCGCCGGGCAGACCGTCAAGGCCGCCAACCAGCTGATCGTCGCGGCCAATCTGCAGGCGTGCGCGGAGGCCGTGGTCTTCCTCGAGAAGTCCGGCGTGGACCTCACCGCCGCGCTCGACGTCCTCTCCGGCGGCCTCGCCGCCTCGGCCGTCCTCACCCGCAAGCGGCACAACTTCCTCGCCCGCGAGTTCACCCCCGGCTTCCGCATCGACCTGCACCACAAGGACATGGGCATCGTCACCGACGCCGCCCGCCGGGCCGGCGCCGTGCTCCCGCTGGGGGCGCTCGTGGCGACGCTGGTGGCCGCCGCCCGCGCCCAGGGCGACGGCGGCCTCGACCACTCCGCCCTGCTGCGCGGCGTCGAACGCCTCTCGGGCACACCGGGGGCGGCGTCATGACGGGCATCGCCACCATGCCCGCCATGCGGGCGGCCGTGCACATCATGCGGGACGAGGGCGTCGACGTGGCCTTCGGCTGCCCCGGTGCCGCGATCCTCCCGCTGTACCAGGCGATGGAGGCCGTCGGCGGCATCGAGCACCTGATCGTCCGTCACGAGGAGGGCGCCGCCCACATGGCCGACGCCTGGGCCCGCACCAACGGCCGCGTGGGCGTCGCCATCGCCACCTCGGGGCCGGGCGCCACCAACCTCGTCACCGGGCTGTACACCGCGTTCGCGGACTCCGTGCCGATGGTGTGCGTCACCGGGCAGGCCGTCTCGGCAAAGCTGCACCAGGAGGCGTTCCAGGCCGTCGACATCGCGGCCGTCGCCCGGCCGGTCACCAAGTGGGCGGTGCAGGTCAAGGAGGCGGCGCAGATCCCGTGGGTCTTCCGGGAGGCGTTCCGCACCGCGCGGGAGGGGCGCCCCGGGCCCGTACTGATCGACCTTCCGCTGGACGTCGCCCGGCGCGAGATCCGCTACGACCCGGCGACCGACACCCGGCTGCCCGTGCGGACCGTCGCGCCGCACCCGCCGCGCGTGGCCGCCGCCCTGGACCTGCTGCTGGCCGCCGAGCGGCCGCTGGTGCTCGCCGGGGGCGGGGTGATCCTCGCCGAGGCGGCGGCCGAACTGCGCGCGCTGGTGGAGTACCTGCGGGTGCCGTTCCAGGTCACCCTCATGGGCAAGGGCGTCATCGAGGACGACCACGAGCTGCACATGGGCACCACCGGCATCCAGACCTCCCAGCGGTACGCCAACGCCTCGTTCCTGGAGGCGGACTTCGTGCTGGCCGTGGGCGCCCGGTTCGGCGACCGGCACACCGGTGCGGACACCGCCGTCTACAAGGGGGCGCGGACGTTCGTCCACGTCGACATCGAGCCCACCCAGCTGGGCCGGGTCATCGAGCCGGACCTCGGCGTCGTCTCGGACGCGCGGCTCTTCCTCGCCGCCCTGCTCGCCGAGGCCCGTACGCGCGCGGCCCGGCCCCGCACGCGGGCCTGGCTCGAGCGCTGCCGGCAGCTGAAGCGGACCCTCACCCGCCGCGAGGACTTCGACACCGTCCCCATCAAGGCGCCCCGCGTCTACAAGGAGATCAACGAGGCGTTCGGCGAGGACACCCACTTCGTCACCGCCATCGGCCTGTACCAGATCTGGGGCGGTCAGCATCAGAAGGCCCACCGGCCCCGCCACTACCAGGTGTGCGGCCAGGCGGGGCCGCTCGGCTGGGAGATACCGGCGGCGATCGGGGTGAAGAAGGCCCTCCAGGGCATGGGCCGGGGCGAGTCGGAGGTGGTCGGCGTCGTCGGCGACTACGGCTTCCAGTACCTGGTCGAGGAGCTGGCCGTGGCGGCGCAGTACGACATCCCCTACGTCCTGATCATGCTCAACAACGAGTACCTGGGCCTGATCCGGCAGGCCTCGGCCGGCTACGGCATGAACTACCAGGTCGACATCCACTACGACGAGACGGGCACCGACAACGTCGCCGTCGCGCGGGCCTACGGCTGTTCCGCCCGTCGCGTCACCGAACCCGCCGCCATCCGTCCGGCGATCGAGTGGGCGCGCAAGGAGGCCGTCGCGACGTCGCGTCCCGTGCTGGTCGAGATCATGATCGAGCGGGAGGCGAACACCCCGCACGGCCCGGACATCGACTCCGTACGGGAGTTCGAGCCGCCGCCGTGAGCCGTGGCCGCCCCGGAGCCTCCGGGCGCCGGCGCCGGCATCGTTGTCGTCGCGCCCCGGCGCCGCCGCCCGGAACCTCTCCCTTCGCGGCCTTGGCGATTCGCTCCCGGGCCGGGCCCGCATCGTGGACGATGGGGTACCCCACAACCCCTACGGACCACTCGCTGGAGCCGACCATGGCCAAGAGCGTGCCGGTGCACTGCCCCACGTGTCACCGGGAGCACTCCTTCACCCCTCCTACGTTCCCCTGCGCCTGTGGCGCCCCCCTCACCGTGCCCGTACTGCCGGACGCCGAGGCCGAGTTAGTGGCGCACCGCACCTGGCGCGACTCCTGGGTCTCCGTGCGCTGCCCGTCCTGCGACCGCGAGGGCCAGTGGCCCAGGCCCGAGTTCGGCTGCTCGTGCGGGACGGTGGTGCGGCTGCCCGTCGAGCCGGTGCGCGAGCCGGAGCAGGAGCCGCCCGCCGAGCCCGCCGCGCGCCGGCGTCCGGTCTCCCGCGCCGTCTTCCGCCCGGTCGCCATCCGCACCGAGCGCGACGCGGTGATGGCCGCCGAACGCTATCTGCGCTGGCTCGGCTTCACCGACGTGCGGCGTCCCGGCACCTGCCCGGCCCCCGCCGCCACGGGCGTGGACCTGCGGGCCACCGGGCTGGTGGCCCGGGTCGACCCGACCACCCTGCCCACCACGCTGCGCGACATCGAATGCCTGTGGTTGCACGGCCTGCTGGACGCCGCCGACCCGGCCTGCTTCTCCCTGGCCGGCTACGCCCCCGACGCCCGCTGCCGGGCGGACGACCTGCGGCTCCCGCTGTTCGTGATGGATCTGACGGGCACCCCGCGGGCCCTGAACGAGTGGGCCGACGAGCTGGTCCGGCGCGGCCGCGGCTGACCGCCGCGACGGGCCCGCCCGCACCGCCAAGCTCAATTCTTGCTCTGAACTCGGCGTGCGCCATGGCCAGTTGGGGCCTACGGGCCGAGACTCGTGTACAGGGCCCGCGCCGCACGGGGGAACGCGGGCCCGCCAACGGGGGAACAGCGGGGGACGACGGGGGAATCAGCGGGGGAAACGGGGGGCACGCACGGGGGGGGTGGCGGGGCGGGCCGCGACGGCCCACCCCGCACACGCCCGCCGCCCCGCCGGGCCCAGGCGCTACGGCCGCGGCACCGCCGACGCCGGGCCCAGCAGCGCTGCCGCCTCCTGCCGCAGCTCCACCTTGCGCACCTTGCCGCTGACGGTCATGGGGAAGGACTCCATGAGCCGCAGGTGGCGCGGCACCTTGTAGTGCGCGAGCCGGCCCCGGCAGTAGCGGGCGAGTTCGTCGCGGGTGAGGGTGTCGGTGGGGTCACGGAGGATGACGCAGGCCATGATCTCCTCGCCGTACTTCTCGTCGGGAACCCCGATGACCTGCACGTCGGAGATCTTGGGGTGGGAGTGCAGGAACTCCTCGATCTCGCGCGGGTAGACGTTCTCCCCGCCCCTGATGATCATGTCCTTGATACGGCCGACGATCCGCACATAGTCGTCCTCGCCCATCACCGCCAGGTCGCCGGTGTGCATCCAGCCGTCGCCGTCCACGGCCTCGGCGGTGCGCTCGGGGTCGTCCCAGTAGCCGAGCATCACCGAGTAGCCGCGGGTGCACAGCTCCCCCGGCTCGCCGCGCGCCGCCGGCTCGCCCGTGGCGGCGTCGACGACCTTGACCTCGACGTGCGGCAGCACCCGCCCGACGGTGCCGGTGCGGCGGTCGAGGTCGTCGTCGCGGCGGGTCTGGGTGGAGACCGGGGAGGTCTCGGTCATCCCGTAACAGATGGCGACCTCCCCCATGTGCATCTCGGAGATCACCCGTTTCATCACCTCCGAGGGGCACGGTGAGCCGGCCATGATGCCGGTGCGCAGCGAGGAGAGGTCGTAGGTGGCGAAGTCGGGCAGGGCGAGCTCGGCGATGAACATGGTGGGGACGCCGTAGAGCGAGGTGCAGCGCTCGCGTTCGACGGCGTGCAGGGTGGCGGTGGCGTCGAAGACGGGGGCCGGGATGACCACGCAGGCGCCGTGGGAGGTGGCCGCGAGGTTGCCCATCACCATGCCGAAGCAGTGGTAGAAGGGCACGGGCAGGGCGATGCGGTCCTCCTCGGTGTAGCCGAGGGTCTGCGCCACGAAGTAGCCGTTGTTGAGGATGTTGCGGTGGGAGAGGGTGGCGCCCTTGGCGAAGCCGGTGGTGCCCGAGGTGTACTGGATGTTGACGGGGTCGTCGCAGCTCAGCAGGGCCTCGCGCGCGGCGAGCAGCTCGGGGGTGACGGCGGTGCCCAGGCGGAGGAGGCCGTCCCAGGTGGGGTCGCCGATGTAGACGACGTCGCGCAGGGCGGGGCAGGCGGAGCGCACCTGCTCGACCATGCGCCGGTAGTCGCTGGTGCGGTACTCGGTGGAGGCGACGAGCAGGCTGATGCCGGCCTGGCGCAGGACGTATTCCAGTTCGTGCACGCGGTAGGCGGGGTTGACGTTCACCATGACGGCGCCGATGCGGGCGGTGGCGTACTGGATCATCACCCACTCGGGGCAGTTGACGGCCCAGATGCCCACCCGGTCGCCCCGGCCCACGCCCTTGGCGAGCAGCCCGAGGGCGACCTCCTCCACCGCCCCGCCGAACTCGGCGTAGGTCCAGCGGCGGCCGCCCTGGACGTCGACGAGCGCCTCGCGGTCGCCGAAGCGTTCGACGGTGCGGGCCAGATCGGCGCCGATGGTGTCCTCGAGCAGCGGGGTGTCGGTGGGGCCTGCCGCGTAGGAAGGGGGGAGTGGGCTCACCGGTGGTCTTCCTCTCGGTACTCGGTTCCGTCGCCCCGAGCGGTGCGCTCGCGCAGCTCGATGCGGCGGATCTTGCCGGACACGGTCTTGGGCAGTTCGGCGAACTCCAGCCGGCGGACGCGCTTGTAGGGGGCGAGCACGGCGCGCGAGTGGGCGAAGAGGGCCTTCGCGGTCACCGGGCCGGGCTCCCAGCCCTCGGCGAGGAGGACGTACGCCTTGGGCACGGACAGCCGCAGCGGGTCGGGGGCGGGGACGACGGCCGCCTCGGCGACGGCCTCGTGCTCGAGGAGGGCGCTCTCCAGCTCGAAGGGGGAGATCTTGTAGTCGCTGGATTTGAAGACGTCGTCGGAGCGCCCGATATAGGTGATGTATCCGTCCTCGTCCCGTCGGCCGATGTCACCCGTCCGGTAGTAGCCGTCCGCCATCGCCTCGGCGGTGCGTTCGGGGTCGCCCGCGTAGCCGGTCATCACCCCGACGGGCCGCCCGGACAGGTCGACGGCGATCTCGCCCTCGTCGGCCGGCTCGCCGGTGTGCGGGTCGAGGAGGACGATGTCGAAGCCGGGGCTGGGGCGTCCCATGGAGCCGGTGCGCAGCGGCTGGCCGGGCGGGTTGGCGACCTGCACGGAGGTCTCGGTCTGCCCGAAGCCGTCGCGGATGGTACGGCCCCAGGAGCGCCGGACCGCCTCGATGACCTCGGGGTTGAGGGGCTCACCCGCGGCCACCACCTCGCGCGGCGGGGTGCGCAGCGCGCCCAGGTCGGCCTGGATGAGCATCCGCCAGACCGTGGGCGGGGCGCAGAAGCTGGTGACACCGCAGCGGTCCATCTCGGCCATGAGCCGGGCCGCGTCGAAGCGGCTGTAGTTGTGGACGAAGACGGTGGCCTCGGCGTTCCAGGGGGCGAAGAGGTTGGACCAGGCGTGCTTGGCCCAGCCGGGCGAGGAGATGTTCAGGTGGATGTCGCCCGGCCGCAACCCGATCCAGTACATGGTCGTCAAGTGACCGATGGGGTACGAGACGTGGGTGTGCTCGACGAGCTTGGGGCGGGCGGTGGTGCCGGAGGTGAAGTAGAGGAGCAGGGGGTCGTCGGCGCGGGTCGGGCCGTCGGGGGTGAAGTCCTCCTCGGCCGCCTCCGCCTCCTCGTAGGCGAGCCAGCCCCGCTCGGCGGTGCCACCCACCGCGATGCGGGTGTAGTCGCCGGGGACGTCCGCGAACTTGCCGGTGTCCTCGGCCCGTACCAGCACATGGCGGGCCCGGCCGCGTTCGATGCGGTCCGCGAGGTCGGCGGGGCCCAGCAGCGGGGTGGCAGGGATGACGACGGCCCGCAGCTTCATCGCCGCGAGCGCGGTCTCCCACAGCTCGGTCTGGTTGCCGAGCATGACGAGGACGCGGTCCCCGGCACGTACGCCCCGGGCGCGCAGCCAGTTGGCGAGGCGGCCGGAGCGGCGGCGCAGGGCGTCGAAGGTCAGCCGGGCCTCGCGGCCGTCCTCCTCCACGATCCACAGGGCGGTGCGCTCGTTGTCCCGCGCGATCGCGTCGAACCAGTCGAGGGCCCAGTTGAACTCGGCGGGCCGGGGCCAGGCGAAGCCCCGGCGGGCGGCCGCCCAGTCCTCGCGGTGCGCGAGCAGGAAGTCGCGCGCCGCCCGGAATCCGGCGGCCGGACCGGCCGGGCCGGTCGGGTTCGTTGCCATCACAGGTCCTCCAGATCGCCGGACGCGTCGCCGAAGCGCTGGTTAGCATCGTGCGACGGTGATCCGGCTCCGGCCACCCCCGGACGGGGGTGGCCCGCGTTCGACGGGACACGGGGACCTTGCCCCGGCCCGGGGCCTTTCAAATATGTCGAGTGTCCAGGGCGGGGGCAGCGGTGAACGAACCTGACGGGACGACGGAGGTGCGGGCGGCCCTGATGAGGCTGCGGACGAGCGCGGGGTTGCCGGTGGCCTTCGGCGGACTGCTCTCGGACGCCCGGCAGTTCCGCATCTCGGACCTGACCGGTACGACGACGGGCTCCCTGCAGGGGCTGGCCGTGAAGGCCGGCAGCGGGCTGGGCGGCAAGGCCGCGGTGCTGACCCGGCCGCTGTCGGTGACCGACTACAGCTCCTCCCCCGCCATCACCCACGAGTACGACGCGGCGGTCGCGGCGGAGGGGCTGCGCTCGGTGCTGGCGGTGCCCGTGGTGGTACGCGGCCGGGTGCGCGGCGTGCTCTACGGCGCCCTGCGGCGGCCCCTGGCGCTGGGCGAGCGGCCGCTGACGGCCGCGGTGGGGGCGGTGCGGGAACTGGAGCAGTCGCTGGCGGTGCGAGAGGAGGCGCGGCGCCTGCTGGCGGCGGCCGGGCAGCCGGCCGTCGCGGACGCCGCGCTGTGGGAGGAGGTGCGCGAGGCCCACGGCGAACTGCATGCCCTGGCCCAGCGCATCGAGGACCCCGAGCTGCGGCGCGACCTGCTGGCGGCGTGCACCCGGCTGGCACGGGCGTCGGCCCCGCCGTCGCCCGGGGGCCCGCGGGTGACGCTCTCGCCCCGCGAACTGGACGTCCTGGTGGGCGTCGCCTCGGGCGCCACGAACGCGAAGGTCGCGGAGCGGCTGGGCCTGCGGCCCGAGACGGTCAAGAGCTATCTGCGCTCCGGCATGCGGAAGCTGGGCGCGCACACCCGGCTCGAGGCGGTGGTGGCCGCCCGCCGGGCGGGGCTGCTGCCGTGACCGTCCATGGCCGGGGTTCTCCGGCCGGGTTCTCCGGCCGGGTTCTCCCTTCCGGGTGATGGCGGTGAGCGCGTTCCGGTTGACGGGCCGTTGCTGGACGCTGTTGCCGGACGCCGTCAACGGGCCGTCAAGGGTCCGCCGGGCGGGGTCAACGAGCTGTCAAGGAGACGGTCGGGGGGACGCGGGCCGGGCATAGCGTGACCGACGCATCTCCCGACACCTCCCGAGGACCGTCATGCATGTGAGCCGTACTCCCGCGGAAGCCGCCGCTGTCGCCGCCGTCACCGCCGTGAACGGCGGTACCGGCCGTGAGGCGCTTCCGGCCGACGACGGAGAGCCTTCCCATCCCGTCCGGGCGGGCCTGCTGTACGTACCCGTCAGGCCCTGCCCCGTCGGCTTCGCCCTGCGCGTCTTCCGCACCCCGCTGGGCGGCCGCACCGCCGTCGCCTTCACCTCCCCGCGCCGCCTCGAGGACTGCCTGGGCCGCGGCGTACCCCACGTCCGTCTCGCCCTGCCCGCCGTGCGGGCCCTGGCCGGGCCGCTCGGCGTCCGGCTGGTCCGCGTCGACCCGCAGCTGACCGCCCCCGCCGTGCGGCCCTCCCCCGACAGCGCCCAGACCCTGCTGCCGACGTTCCCCGGCTGACTCCTCGCGTTCCGCCGATTTCCCCGAAGGAGATCATCCGTGTCCCTTCCCCTTGCCCCCGCGGCCCTCCCGCCGCTTGCCGACGAGGACGCCCCGGCGCCCGTGTGGCCCGCCTCGGCCCGTGTGCTGCCCTCGGGCGACCTGGCCGTCGGCGGAGTGTCCCTCGCCGAGCTCGCCGACCGCTTCGGCACCCCGTCGTACGTCGTCGACGAGGACGAGGTCCGGGCGCGGGCCCGTGCCTGGCGCGCCGCCCTGCCGGACGCGGACATCGCCTACGCCGGCAAGGCGTTCCTCACCCGGGCGATGATCCGCTGGATCGGTGAGGAGGGGCTGCTGCTGGACGTCTGCTCCGCGGGCGAGCTCGAACTCGCCGCGCACACGGGGTTTCCCGCGGAGCGCGTCATCCTGCACGGCAACGCCAAGAGCCCCGAGGACCTGCGCACGGCGCTGCGCCTGGGCGTGGGGCGGGTGGTCATCGACAGCGTCGGCGAGGTGGCCCGGCTGGCCGCCCTCGTGCCGCCCGGCGCCCGGCAGCGGGTGCTGGTGCGGGTGGTGCCGGGCGTCGAGGCCGGGGCGCACGCCGCGGTGCGGACGGGGACGGAGGGCCAGAAGTTCGGGCTGTCCGTCGAGGGCGGCGAGGCGGCCGACGCGGTCGCCCGCGTGCTGGGCCAGCCGCGCCTGGAACTGGTCGGCCTGCACTGCCATCTCGGCTCGCAGATCGCCTCGGTCGACCCGTACGTCACCGCCGTGCGGCGCCTGGTGCCCTTCCTCGCCCGGCTGCGGGACCTGCACGGGGTCACCTTCCCCGAGCTCGACCTGGGCGGCGGCTTCGCCATCGCCTACCACCAGGGCGACGCGGCGCTCGACCCGGGCGAGTACGCCTCCCGGGTGGGCGCCGAACTGGCGCTGCGGTGCGCCCACGCGGACCTCCCGGTGCCGAGGCTGACCGTCGAGCCGGGGCGCTGGATCGCGGGCCCGGCGGGGGTGGCGCTGTACCGGGTGCTGGCGGTGAAGACCACGGGCAGCCGGACGTTCGTGGCCGTCGACGGCGGCATGAGCGACAACCCCCGCCCGGCGCTGTACGGCGTGCGCTACACGGTCCGCCTGGTGGGCCGCGCCTCGGCGGTGCCGACGCGGCCGGTGACGGTGGTCGGCCGCCACTGCGAGGCGGGCGACGTGCTCGCGGAGGACGTCGCCCTGCCGGGCGACATCCGGCCGGGTGACGTGCTGGCGGTGCCGGCGTCCGGGGCGTACCACCTGTCGATGGCGTCGGCGTACAACCTGGTGGGGCGCCCCCCGGTGGCCGCCGTCACGGGCGGCCGGGCGCGGCTGCTGGTGCGCCGGGAGACACTGGCGGACCTGCGCGGCCGGGACGTCGGCGACTGACCGGGCCGACCGGGCCGGGGCCTTCTCCCCCGTGGAGGGCCCCGGCCGTCGGACACGCTCCGGCGCTAGCGCCGGCGTTCCGGTGCGAACGGCACGCCCGACATCAGGCCGCGCCCGCCGACCGCCAGGGCCTCGCCGAGGAAGCCGACGCCGATCGACAGCTGCACCGGTCGCGCCTGGGGGTCCATGCCCAGGCGGCCGGCGAGCGCCCCGAAACCGATCGTGATCAGCGCGGAGCCCGCCATCACCGCGAACGTGCGGCCGGTGTAGCGCTGCCACAGCACGCCCTCCTTCTCGAAGAGGTGGATGGTCATGCCGCGCACCACGCCGAGCCCGACGCCCAGCAGGGATCCCCCGGCCACCCAGGCGAGGTCCGTGCCGCCGAGGTCCGGGACCTCCCACAGCGCCCAGAGGCCCAGCCCCGTGAGCACGAGAGGCGGACCGAACAGGTCACGCGCGTTGAGCGGTTCGCCGATCAGCCGCTTGACCACGACCGCGACGGCGACCACCGCGATGAGACCGGCCGCCACCCACACGTTCACGTCACTCCACCCCTTAACGGCTACGTGCAGCAGCCTTAATAGCTCGGTTGTGCCAAAAAGAATTTAGCCCGGTCGTGCTATAACGGCAACATGCCAAAGATCGTCGACCCCGAGGCCCGCCGCCGGGCGGTGGCCGACGCCGTCTTCCGGGTGGCGGGCCGGGACGGCCTGGAGAACGCGTCGCTGCGCAACGTCGCCGAGGAGGCGGGGCTGGCCGTCGGCTCGGTGCGGCACTACTTCGCGAGCCACTCCGAGCTGATGCTCTTCGCCATGCGGGAGCTGGCCCGGCGCGTCGACGCCCGGGTGCGCGGCCGCGCCGAACGGCTGCTGGCCGCGCCGTCGGGCCCGGACCGCGCCGCACTCCTCGAGGAGCTCCTCGCCGAGTTCCTGCCCCTGGACGCGGCCCGCCACGACGAGGCGGTGCTGTGGCTGGCCTTCAGCACGGCGGCGCGGGTGCGCCCCGACCTGCGGCCCCGCGCGGACGAACTGCACGCCGGCATGCGCGAGCTGATCGACCGCGTCCTGCGCGAGGGTCGGCACCACGGCGGCTTCCCCGAGGACCTGGACGCCCCCCTCGAGGCCCTGAGGCTGCTGGCGCTCCTCGACGGCCTGACCCTCACCGCCGTACTCCAGCCCGGACGCGTCACCCCCGACGACATGCGGCGGGTACTGCGCCTGCACCTGCTCTCACTGCGGGGCGCCTGACACCGGCCACGGCGCGGCCCGGAGGGCCCTCCTCGCCCCGCCCGGTCGGCCCGCAAGGTGCCGTATATCCTGTTATGCGATCCAGTGACGAGCGAGAGGGAAGAGAACCATGCCCGAGCGCCCTCCGCGCCACCGGTCGTCCTCCCCGAGGAAGCACTCCTGGCTGCGCCCCGCGAACGGCCGCCCGGCCGCTCCCCCGGCGCCCTCCCCCGACACCTCCGCCGGGCCCGTCGAAGCGCAGGGCAGCGTGGTCCAAGCGGCCGTCTACCGCGACGGCCACCGCGTCGCGACGCCGGGCTCGCTGGCGGACACCTACCGCCAGCTGCGCGAGCGTCCCGAGAGCATGGCGTGGATCGGACTGTACCGCCCCACCGAGGACGAACTGCTCTCGCTGGCCGAGGAGTTCGACCTGCACCAGCTCGCCGTCGAGGACGCCCTCGAGGCCCACCAGCGCCCCAAGCTGGAGCGCTACGGCGACACCCTCTTCGTCGTCCTGCGGGCCGCCCGCTACCTCGACGCGCCCGAGGAGGTGGACTTCGGCGAGCTGCACGTCTTCGTCGGCCCCGACTTCGTGATCACGGTCCGGCACGGCGCCGCGCCGGACCTGTCGGCCGTGCGGCAGCGCATGGAGGCCACGCCCGAGCTGCTGGCCCTGGGCCCCGAGGCGGTGCTCTACGCGATCCTCGACGCCGTGGTCGACGGCTACGCGCCCGTCGTGGCGGGCGTGCAGAACGACATCGACGAGATCGAGACCGAGGTCTTCGGCGGCGACCCCGCCGTCTCCCGCCGCATCTACGAACTCGCCCGCGAAATGGTGGAGTTCCAGCGCGCCACCCGCCCCCTGGTGGGCATGCTGCACGGCCTGATGGCAGGCTTCGCGAAGTACGGCACCGACGACGAGCTCCAGCGCTACCTGCGCGACGTCGCCGACCACGTCACCCACACCAGCGAACGCGTAGACGGCTTCCGCTCGGCCCTCGCGGACATCCTGGCCGTCAACGCCACCCTCGTCACCCAGCAGCAGAACGCCGAGATGCGGGCCCTGGCCGAGGCGGGCTTCGAGCAGAACGAGGAGATCAAGAAGATCTCGTCGTGGGCGGCGATTCTGTTCGCCCCCACGCTGGTGGGAACGATCTACGGGATGAACTTCGACCACATGCCGGAGCTGCACTGGGTGGGCGGGTATCCGTTCGCGATTGTGCTGATGGCGGTGGTCTGTACGAGCCTGTACGTCATCTTCAAGAAGCGCGACTGGCTGTAGCCACTCGCCCCACGCCCTCGATCGCGCGGACAGTGCACCTGGTCCGGTGGCCGAGAGTACGTCGCGCCCCTGCTGGTGCTGATGCGACACGAAACGGGCCGTGATCCGCCCGTAGTCCTTCAGCGGGGACTTGGCCAAATCCGAGTGCGCCATGTTGCGACCCCAGGAGTACAGCGGCCCGGACGGGAGCATCGTCTCCTGATCGAACAGACAAGGGTGCCGTACGAGATCGCCCGGACCTCGAGGAGACGCGCGGCCTTCCCGCCGGACAGCGAGTCGGCTCCGGACCGCTTCCATCAGCCCAAGCAACTTCTCATGAGACATAGGTGAACTGCCCCAAGAAATGTTTCGGCCAAGGAAGTGCCGGTTCGGGGACGGTCAGCCGGATGGCGGTGTTGACGTGCCTCGTCGGCAAGGGGGAGCATCCGGTGCGCACATTTCTGACCCCACGCCATGGGGGCTGAGCGGGCTCAACCCGTATCTGTGATGTTCCGGGCAATGCGTGGGGATTCATGAGTAGCGTGTGCGGCAGAAAAGGTCTCATTTCCTTCTCGTCCTCCCGGCTTCCGGAACTTTGGCCTATTGCCCAGTGTGAGGAAAGGACAGAGAACGCCCATGTCCCAGATTCCTGAACCCGATCCCGTACTGGCAGTCAGGGCGCCGGAACCACAAGGGCTCGCGCACGCCACCGCGGCTCCGGCGGCCTGCACACCCACGCCCACCTACACCAACTGCGTCCGCTTCAACTACACGGGCGCGATACAGCATTTCACCGTCCCCGTGGGCGTCACCCGCATCAATGCCCGTATGTGGGGCTCAGGCGGCCGTGGCTATTCCCCTGCCATGGGGCAGCCCAGCCCGGGCGGGGGTGGGGGATTTACGTCGGGTGATGTGAGTGTGCTCCCGGGAGAAACGCTGACGGTAGTGGTGGGCGGCTATACCGGATTCGGTGGCGGCGGCATCAGCGGCCCGGATTGGGGAGGCGGGGGGCTGAGCGGCCTGTTCAGCGCCCAGCTGCAGCGGCCGCTCCTTGTCGCCGGCGGCGGCGGCACTTCCACCTACTATTCCAACGGGGAGGGCGGAGCGGGCGGGGCCGGTGGTGGCCACGAAGGGGGCGCGGGAGCGGGGCGTTGTCCCGGGCTGGGTGCGGTCGGGGCGACGGGCGGGGCCGGCGGGGCCGACAACTCCGGTAACCGCGGGGGCCGTGGCGGCAATCCGGGTGCCACTGGCGGCAGCAACTCCGTCGGGAAACCCGGCGGTGTTGTTCCGGTCAACGGGCTGGGCGGCGGTGGCGGCGCAGGCGCTACCTTCGCGGACGGAGCCTACCGTGGAGGATGGGGCGGGGGTGGCTATGCCGGCGGCGGTGGCGCCGGCTTCGACGGCGGCGCGGGTTCGGTCGGTGGGGGCGGGGGTGGGGGCAGCGGTTTCGCAGGTGGTCCGGGTGTGTCGAACGGGGTGACGATCGCGGGTTCAGGCGCTATCGCGGCGAACACAGCGGACCCGCTCTACCAGCCGGGTATCGGCAACTCCAACCAGCATGGTCAGGTGGTGTTGCAATGGGAGGATCCCGTCTTCACGGTCGCTCAGGTGGCCCCGGATCCGGTGGACATGACGCCGGGTGTCACCACGCAAATGGCGTTCACGGTGTCCGCGGACACCACGGTTCCCGCCGGCCGGACCATCACCCTTGTGTTTCCGTCAGGCGTGGCCTTGGCACCGGGCGGCGTTGTCCGCTACATCTGCCCAGCCGCCGGCACCAACGACACGCTGGACTTCACGCTCAACCCTGACGGGTCCGTGAGCGTCACGGCCCCGGAGATCGACCCCTCGACGGCATGTTTCTACTCCGTCGACGTACAGGCCTCACCGGATCCCGTCCAGGGCAGCATCACCGTCGGCGGCAGCACCGGGACGACCTCCTTCAGCATCAGCTGACAGAGCCCCACCCTCACCTGCTGACGCCAGTCACCGTCACCGGCGTCTTCGCATTTCCGCCGGTATCCCCAGAGTGCCGTGCCTGTGTGCTGCACGGCTACCCGTCCGATCTGCAAGCCGAGGAAAGGTCAGGAGATTCGCATGTCCCAAAATCCCGAGCCTGTCCCCGACGCCGCTGCCGTGTCAGCGGCGGATGCGCCGGAACCGCAGGGGCTCATATCCGCTACGGCGACGTCCCCGGTGGCCGGCACGCCAACTGCCCCTTACACCCATTGTCTTCGGTTCAACGCGATCGGGGCGATCCAGGAATTCACTGTCCCCGAAGGCGTCACCGTGATCAACGCCCGTATGTGGGGATCGGGTGGCTCGCCCGGCAATGTGGCTGCGGGTGCTGGGGGCTTCACGTCGGGCCTGGTGAGTGTGATCCCGGGAGAGACGCTGCGGGTGGTGGTGGGCGACTGTCGTGGCTTCGGCGGTGGCGGAGGACGGAGTTGGACCCCGGGCGACCCCTACCCGGGCGGGGGTTACCCGGGCGGGGGTCTGAGCGGGTTGTTCAGTGTCCGGCTGCAGCAGCCCCTGCTCATCGCCGGCGGCGGAGGAGGTGCCAGCGGCAGTGGCAACCCGGGCGGCCCGGGTGGCGGCCTGTACGGGGGCACGGGAGGGGGGCCTGCCCCCGGAAGGGGTGCCGTCACGGCCGCCGGCGGACTGGGCGGGACCAGCAGCTACGGCCATGGGGGGCGTGGGGGGAATCTCGGCGCCCCCGGTTCCCCCGACTCCAGCGGGAGGCCCGGGGGCGTGGTTCCGATCGCGGGTCTGGGCGGCGGCGGAGGGTCCAACGCATACCTTCCCAACTGGTACAGCGGGGGTGGCGGCGGTGGCTATGCCGGTGGTGGCGGCGGAGGGCCCATCGTTGATCTGGACCACCTCCGCGACAGCAGTGGGGGTGGGGGCGGCAGTGGTTTCGCGGGCGGTCCGGGGGTGTCGAACGGAGTGACGATCCCGGGTTCGGGCGGTGTGACAGCGAACATGTGGGATCCGCTCTACCAGCACGGTGTCGGCAACGCCGGCCAGCCCGGTCAGGTGGTGCTGCAATGGGGAGTACCCAGCTTCACGGTCGCTCAGGTCGATCCGAATCCGGTGGTCATGACGCAGGGCGTCACCACGCAAATGGCATTCACGGTGTCCGCGGACATCACGGTTCCGGCCGGCCGGACCGTCACCCTTACGTTTCCGTCAGGGGTGGCTCTGGCGCCGGACGGCGTTGTCCGCTACATCTGCCCAGCCGCCGACACCAACGACACGCTGGACTTCACGCTCAACCCTGACGGGTCCGTGAGCGTCACGGCCCCGGAGATCGACCCCTCGACGATGTGCTTCTACTCCGTCGACGTCCAGGCCTCGACAACCACCCCCGGCATACTCCAGGGCAGCATCACCATCAACGACACCACCGAGACGACCTACTTCAGCATCAGTTAGCTCACGACGTCGGCCCGTTCGGAAGCCGCTCGCCGCCGACACCGACGTCTTCGATCCTCGTGAGGCCGAGGCCGAACCCGGCCTCGGCCTCACTTGGCGACCGGTAGGGTGCCGGCGGACCGGCAGATCGAGAAGGGCCTGATGACCAGCGGGCGGTGGCCTCGCCGACAGGTTGGTTCAGGCACCACCGAGTCCTGAAATACAGAACCCGAACACACAACCGGAATAGTCACCCACCCGGGTGGACCTGTATATGAAATACCCACTGCCGGGGCAGACCCGAGTGGAATGACTCATCCACCGGGACGAGAGGGCTGCCATGCGCTCGCTCCGCAGGATCGCCGCAGTCACGTTGACCGGCACTGCCGTTGTCGCCTGTGTACTGCCGAACGTCGCCTCGGCCAACACCGCTCGAGCAACTGATGGGCGCCTTCCTGAAACCGCCGCATCCCTTGGCTTTGCTGCGGCTCCACCGTAAGGCCTCCGGCCGCCGTTCCCGGCACCGCAAGTGTCGACAAAGTGGCCGTGGGGGTTCGGCACCCAGGCCTTCGATTTCAGTGGCGGAATCGCCCGGGTTCAGTGAGCCGGCGAGCCTGAGGCTGCGTCACAACGCAGAACGGCTGTTGGCTGCCCCTCCTGCGTATGGCCGCGTACACCCCGCCCCTTCACCACGTGAAAAGGAGAGACCGCCGTGGAGCGCCCCCGCACGGCAGCGTCCCCGACCGCTGCTGCCTGTGATCTGGAACTGGTCATCCCCGCCTACAACGAGGAGCGGCGCCTGGCCCCCACCGTGCTCGCCCTCGCCGAGCACTTACGCGGCATGTCGCTGACCGCCGCGCTGCGTGTCGTCGACAACGGCAGCAGTGACCGTACGGCCGAGTGCGTCGACCGGCTCGCCGCCTCCGGCATTCCCATCACCGTCACCGGCTGCTCGCGGCGTGGCAAAGGAGCGGCCGTGGCCAGAGGGATGGTCACCACCAGATCCCGCTGGGTGGGCTTCTGCGACGCCGATCTCGCCACCCCCGCCGCCGCGATCGACGACGCGGTCGCCCTGCTGCGGGACGGCCGGCAGGTCGTCATCGGCTCCCGGCGCTGCACCGGGGCGCGGATGCCCGTGCGTCAGCCGGCCCTGCGGCGGCTGGGCGGGGCCGGGTTCCGGCTGGCGACGCGGAGGTTCTCCGGGCCGGTGAAGGACACCCAGTGCGGGTTCAAGTTCTTCGAGGCCCAGGCCGCGCGGCGCATCTTCGCCGACGTCACCACCACCGGCTTCGCCTTCGACCTCGAGGTGATCGCGCGGGCCCGTGCCCTCGGGCTGAGCCTCGCCGAGTTCCCCGTCGTGTGGAGCGACCAGGAGGGCTCGAGCTTCCGGCCGTTCACCGACGGGCGCCGCGTGGCCGGCGAGCTGTGGCGGCTGCACCGGACCGTCCACCACGCCCCCGCCGCCTCCGCCGTCGGGGAGGCAGGATGAACCCGACGGACTTACACACCGCCCTCCCGGCCACCCAGGACTGGCACGGCCGCCACGTCGTCGTCTGCAACTGGCGCGACGGCCGCCACCCGCAGGCCGGCGGCGCCGAGCTCTACTGCGAGGAGGTCGCCCGGCAGCTCCACGACGCGGGCGTCCGCGTCACGTACCTGACCGCCCGCCCCCGGGGCGCCGCCCGCCGCGAGGACACCGGCTTCGGGACCGTCGTACGCGGCGGCGGCCGGTTCACCGTCTACCCGTTCGTCCTGCTGTGGCTGCTGTGCCACCGCCGTTCGGTGGCCGCCGTGATCGACTCGCAGAACGGCATCCCCTTCTTCACCCCGCTCGTCGTGCGCCGCCGCACCCCTGTGGTGCTGCTCATCCACCACGTCCACCAGGGCCAGTTCGCCCTGTGGTTCCCCCGCCCCGCCGCCGGCCTCGGCCGCTGGCTCGAGCGGCGGGGCAGCGCCCTGGTGTACGGACGGCGCGCGGTCTGTGCCGTGTCCCCCTCCACCCGCGCCGAGATCCGCCGGCGGCTCGCCGTGCGCGGCCCGGTCCACTTCGCGCCCGCCGGCCTCGACCCGGCACCGCCCCCCGCGCCCCGGCCCCGGCAGCGCGCCGCGGCACCACGCATCGTCTGCGTCGGACGGCTCGTCACACAAAAGCGCGTCGACCGGCTCGTCCACGCCATGCCCGCCCTCCGCCGTGAACTGCCCGACGCGGAACTGCACATCGTCGGCGACGGCGAGGCGCGCCCGGACCTCGCCGCGCTCGTGAACGAACTCGGCGTCGGCCACTGCGTCGTCCTGCACGGCCGCGTGCCGCAGGAGGAGCGCGACGCGCTCGTCGACTCCGCGTGGATCACCGCCACCACCTCCCTCGCCGAGGGCTGGGGCCTGTCCGTGATGGA
The DNA here is from genome assembly GCF_044547045.1 of Streptomyces sp. NPDC053048. Lineage (NCBI taxonomy): Bacteria > Bacillati > Actinomycetota > Actinomycetes > Kitasatosporales > Streptomycetaceae > Streptomyces > Streptomyces sp. NPDC053048. The sequence continues at coordinate 390,118 of NZ_JBITZS010000003.1, read as the reverse complement.
GGCCGCGGCCGCCGGGGTGCCCGCCCTGGCCTACGACGTCCCCGGGCTGCGCGACACCGTCCGCCACGACGTCACCGGCTGGCTCCTGGGCCCCGACGACGACCTCGCCTCCGGCCTCACCAAGGCCCTGCGCACCGTCGAGGCGCCCCAGGACGCCGCCCGCTGGGAGACCGAGTGCCAGGCATGGGCGGCGAGATTCAACTGGACAGCCACCGCGTCCCACCTACTCGCGACGCTCACTGCCGAGGACGGCCGGCTGCGCGGGACCGGCCGGGCGAAGGCCGTCGAGCGGCGCACCGTCACCGACACATGCGTGATCGTCAACGCCCCGGCCGACGTCCTCGAGCGCGCCGATCTCGCCTCCCTGCGCACGACCGATCTCGTCGACCTCACCGGCCCCCGCCCCGGCCTGCTGCTGCTCGGCGCCGACGAACGGGACGCCGAAGCCGTCCTGACCCGCATCGGCGTCGACACCGGCGACTCGCGAGTGTCCATCCGCCTCGCCCGCCACCACGACATCCTCGGCTGGCAGACCCACCCCCCTACCCAGGCGCGGCGGCATGAGACGGCCCGCCGCCGCGCCACCGCCATAGCGGCCCCATGGCTCGGTGCCCTCTTCGTCCTCGCGCTCGTCCTGCGGCTGGCCTTCATCGGACGTTCCTACGACGTGTTCGTCGACGAGCTCTATTACACCGCCATCAGTCGGCACCTCGCCGACGGCCAAGGGCCGGTCTGGGACGGGCAGTTCTTTGCCCTCCACCCGCCCGCCCTCTTCGCGGTGCTGGCCGCCTTCATGCGGCTGACCGGCCAGGCCTCCGGCGACCTGCTGCACCAGGTGCTGGACCTGCGGCCCGTCATCGCCACCACCGGGGCACTGACCGTCGTCGCCGTCACCGCACTCCTGCGCCGGACCGTCCGCGGCCCCCTGGCACTGACCGCCGGACTGTTCCTGGCCCTGGACCCGTTCCTCAACCGCTTCGACAGCCGCGTCATGCTCGAGGCCCAGGCCACGGCCGCCACCGCACTCGGCATGCTGGTGCTCGCCCGCACCCCGGCCACCCCACGCGGCCGGACCGCCACCGGCGTGGGCGCGGGGCTGCTGTTCGCGCTCGCGATGACTACCAAGGAGCCCTACACGCTGGGCACGTTCGTACCCGTTGTCGTGCTCGGCCTCGCCGCCCGAGGGGACACACGGCGGATGCGGCTGACGGCCGCCACCGTCACCGTCGCCGGCTACGCGGTGTACGTCATCACGACGGCCGCCACCGGCAACTGGGCGCCGTGGTGGGCACAGAAAACCGACGGAATCGCCCGCGCCCTGGGCCTGAAGCAGATCAGCGGCTTCAACAGCACCGACGGCACGGCCGCCTTCACCGACCGGCTGCTCGTCCAGCTCGGCCAGTTCGCCGTCCCCTACGCCCTGATCGCCCTCGGCACCGCGGCCGTCGCCTGGCTGCTGTGGTGCCACACCCGGCGGCCCCAGGTGTTCGCCGATGCTCCTGGGCGGACGCTGATCACGGCGTGGGCGGCGTGCACGCTGCTGCACCTGATCTACGCGGTGGCCGTGGGTACGCTCGAGGAGCAGATGTTCTACCCGCTGGTCGTCACCAGCACCGCCGCCCTCGCGCTCGCACTCGACGTCCTCCTCCGGCCCAAGGGCATGGCGACCAGGGCGGGCACAGTGCTCGCCGCGCTCGCCCTGACCGTGGACGCCGTCGTCTGGGCCCGAGTCCACACCCGGCACGACGACGCCCTCCGGCGCACCCTGGCCTGGTCCCGTACGCACCTCGCCGCGGGCAGCGTCGTCGCGGCCACCGACGAGGGCACCTCCTTCGTCCTGCCCGGCGCCCGGCTCGCCGACTGGCGGACCACCGCCGACCTCAGGCGCAACCGCGTCGACTACCTCGTACTCTCCACCGAACTCGTGAAACAGGGGTACGCACACATCGGCCCCCAGCTGCCCCGCGTGCTCGAGCGCGAGGCCCGGCTCGTCCACAGCGAACCCGGCAGGACCGTCGGCGCACTGCGCGTGTACGACGTACGCGCACTGGTCGCCGGCTCCGGAACGGCGGGGCGACGATGACGACGACCACTGCCCTGGCCCGTACTGCCCCGTCTCCTTCACCGGATGGGGGCCCGGTCCGTGGCGCCCTCCTGCTCACCCTTTCCGCCGTCCTGGTCGGCGCCGGGAACTACGGGCTCTCGCTCTTCCTCGTCCATCTCCTTCCGCCGTCCGAGTTCACCGTCTACTCCGCCGTGTCCTCGGTACTCCTCGGCGTGGGCACCCTGGCCGGTGCCACGGTTCCGTGGGTACTGGCCCGTGAGGTCGCCGACAGCGCCCCGGGCAGCGCACGGCGGCGGATGTCGGTGCGCTCCTGCCTGTGGCTGGCGCTGGGGCTGTCCTTCCTGACAGCTGTGGCGGCGTGCGGGACCGTGGCCTCGTATGCCGGGCCGGGTCCGCTCGCCGGCCTGGCTGCCGCGTGCGTGGTGATCTGGCTCAACTCCGTCGGCGCCGGCTACCTCCAGGGGCGCGAGCACTTCGCCCAGCTGGGCGCGCTGCGGGTCGGCGAGGTGGCCGTACGGATCGCCGTCACCGTCGCGGCCGTCGCCGCCGGATGGGGTGCCGCGGGGGCCATCGGCGCCTTCGCCGCCGGTGCGGCGGTCACCTCCGTCGCCGGGCTCGTCGCCCTGCGCGCAGACCTGGCGCGTCCACGGGGCGGCACCGAGGCCGAGTCCCGCGAACGTGGCGGGCTGTGGCGGCGCGCGGCCACCGTCGGCGGCATCCAACTGCTGACGTGCGTGCTGTTCACGCTGGACGTCGTCGTCGCCGTCCCGGTCCGCGGCGGCTCGGCCGAGCTGGCGCCGTACCAGGCGCTGGCGGTCCTTGCCCGGGTGCCGCTGTTCCTGTCGACCGCCCTGGCCACCGTCGTCTTCCCCCGGCTGGCGGCCGGACCGCCAGGGGCGGGCGGCGAGGGCTTCCGCACGGCACTGCGGCAGCACTGGATCGCGGGCACCGCCGTCACGGTCACGATCGCCACCTGCCCGGACGCGGTCACCGCGCTGGTACTGCCCCAGCACTACACCGCGTCGGCCGCGCTGCTGCCGCCGCTGGCCCTCGCCGGGTTCGCGGGCGCGACGATCGTGCTGGTGACGGTCGTGTTCCAGGCATGGGGCCCGGCCCGGGCAGTGGTGGTGCCGCTGGCAGTGGCCTGCCTGCTGGGGGGCAGTGCGTACGCGCCGGCCGCCGCCCGTCCACCGGCGCTGGCGTGGAGTTCGGCGGCCGTCACCTCGGCGGTGGCCGTGGTGACGGTGGCACTGGCGCGGCGCCGGGCTCCCGGGCTCGGGCCGACGGCAGGGGCCGCAGGCCCGCTGGCCGCAGGCGCCCTGGCCTGTGGTGCGTTGTTCGCGCTGCGGCCGTACCCGGTGTTGTGGGCCCTCGTGGTGCTCGTCGTACTGACCGGCGCGGCGGCATCCTTACGCACCCGGTCACGGCGCCGGGGCGCGTACCGCGTGCTCCACCTCGGCTTCGAGGACCCGAGACGGCCCGGCGCGGGCGGTGGTTCGGTTCGTACGCACGAGGTCAACCGGCGGCTGGCCGCGCGCGGCATCGAGGTGACCGTCGTCGTCGCCCCCTGGCGCGGCGCCACCGCGACCGTCCGCGACGGCGTCCGCTACGTACCGCTACCCGCGCACCCGGGGCCACTGGCCCGCAGCCGCTTCGCCGCGCAGATCGCCTACTTCGCCGTCACCGTCACCCGGCTGGGTTGGCTGACGCGCCGTTACGATCCGGATGTCGTGGTGGAGGACTTCGCCGCCCCGTTCTCGTCCGTCTGCGTCCCGTACCTGACGCGCAAGCCGGTCGTCGGGCTGGTGCAATGGCTGTTCGCGGCCGACAAGGCCCGCGAGTTCCACCTGCCGTTCGGCGCCGTCGAGCGACGCGGGCTCGCCTCCCACACCACGCTCGTCGCGGTCAGCGACGGCCTCGGCGCCGAGCTGCGCGAGCGTCATCCGTCGGCGCGAGTGGAGGTGATCCCCAATGGCGTCGACCAGGCCGCGTTCATCCGGCCCCGCGCCGAGCGGGGCGGCCATGTCCTCTATCTGGGGCGTCTGGAGAAGACGTCGAAGGGCCTGGACCTGCTGCTGCGTGCCTACGCGCTCGCCGCCCCGCAGACCACGGCCGACCTGCACATCGCCGGCGACGGCCCGCACGCCGGCGCCGCCCGCGCCCTGGCCACCGACCTCGGCATCGCCGACCGCGTCCGCTGGCTGGGCCGCGCCGACGGGCCCGCCCGCTTCGACCTCCTGGCCTCGGCCCGGCTCGCCTGTGTCCCCAGCCGTCAGGAGACCTTCGGCATGGTCGCCGCCGAGGCCCTGGCCACCGGCACCCCCGTACTGGCCTTCGACATCCCTCACCTGCGCGACCTGGTCACCGACGACGTGGGTGTGCGCGTCCCGCCCGGCGACGTCGACGCCTACGCGGCCGCCCTGGCCGCACTCACCCGCGACCCCGCCCGCTGCGCGGCGCTGGGCGCGAAGGGGCCGCCGACGGTGGCCCACCTGGACTGGGACCGGATCGCCGCCGCGCAGCTCGCGGCCTACCACCGGGTCACCCCGGGCGTCCGGCTCCCGCACGAGGCACTGCCACGGGACCGGCCGTAGCAGCGAAGGCCGATCCCCTCGATCGACTTCGCGGTCCGCTTGTTCCGGTTATTCCGGTCGGCGAGGTGGCGACGGACGGCCTGCGCCTTCAGTCATCGGGTCGAGAGCATCACGCAGCATGGCGCGAGAGGTGATGCCCAGCTTCCCGTAGATCTGGTACAGGTGCGCGCCGATGGTGCGGTGCGAGAGGAACAGGCGCTCGGCGATCTGCTTGTTGGTGAGTCCGGATGCGGCGAGGCGGGCGATCTCGAGCTTCTGGGAGCTCAGGCCGTGGGTGTTCGAGGTACCGGGTTGTCGTCTGCTCCCGCCCGCCGCTCGCAGTTCCTTCGCCGCTCGTTCGGCCCACGGCCGGGCGCCCAGGTCCTCGAAAGTCGCCAGCGCGGCCTGCAGCGGTGTCCTGGACTCGGCTGTCGCCCGGGTCCTTCGCATCCGCTCGCCGTGGGCGAGTTGGACCCGGGCGTGGTCGAAGCGCCACCGGCCGCCGCCGGGGGTAGCCAGCGCCAGGGCGAAGAGGCGCAGGGCCTGCTCGTCGTCGGCGGTGCACAGGGCAGCCGACGCCTCCGTCAGCATGGCGTGCCGGGAAGACACGCCGGCGATGCCGGCGTCGCGCATGGCCCGGACGTGCTCGACGGCCTCTTCGCGCCGGTTGCTGCGGACACCGGCTTCCACGAGGTGCGCGGCCACCCACAGCGCGTGGGGGACGTGTGAGGCCAGGGTGCCGGCCGGGCTGACCGCGTCGGCGTGTTCGTAGGCGAGCGCGAAGTCTCCTCGGCCCAGAGCGGCTACGGCCGCCGCGTGGTGCGCGTAGTGCGTGGCACAGTGCGCGCCGTGGCGCGAAGCCCAGCCGATGATGCGCTCGGCCGTCGCGAGGCTTTCGTCGGCGTGCCCGCGGGCCCCGAGGACGATGGCCCTGATGTACAGGAAGTACCAGGCGAAGGCGCTGTACCCGTGCTCCTCGCACGCCCGGAGTCCCTCGCCGGCGAGGTCCAGTGCCTCGTCCCAGCGTCCGGTGAGGTAGTCGTCCAGGCACAGGTGGATGAGCGCGGAGATGTACCGCCTCGCCGGGCCGCCGTCGCGCCCCGTCCGCACCACCTGCCAGGCCGCTTCGCGGACCTCGCCGAGGCGGTCGAGGTAGAGGGCCCCCGTGCCGACGCGGGTGATCCGCACCGGGTCGGCCTCACCGGCCAGGGAGGCGGTGAGAACGTCGAGTTGTCCGTGTGCCGCCGCCCCGGTGCGGGCGGGATCGGAGAACGTCCGGCCCAGGACGGCCAGGATGGCCGGCGGCTCCGGGGTGAGTCGTTCCACGACCCGGTAGTAGAACTGCCACAGGTCGTGCCGGGCGCCGAAGAAGCAGATCACGGCCAGTACATGCAGCGCGTCGACGAGCGCCTTGTCGCCGGCCCGGTACCGGTGGGCACCGGCCGCGGACTCGATGGCACGGCTCAGCAGGCGGTGGGCCGTGGCCACGTCACCGCCCCCCTCTCCATCGCCGTTGAGGACGAGCAGGGCCGACGCCGTGGCGGAGTGGAGGGAGTCCTGGCCTTCCGGGGCGGCCCGGCGTGCGTCGTCCAGGAGCTTGCGGGCGCTGGACAGGGCTCCGGTGGACTCGGCCCCCAGGTAGGCCGCTTCCGCGAGGCGACGGCTGCGGTTCGGCCCTTCGGGAGTGAGGGATGCCGACCGGATCAGCGTCCGCATGGCCCCAGTGGCGTCCCCGCGACGCAGGGTGAGGCCGGCGGCGTGCTCCAGCAGCGCGGCGACCTCCTCGTCGGGCTCCAGCGTGGCCTCGCCCAGGTGCCAGGCGCGGCGCTCGGGCTGGTCGACAAGCACGTGGGCCAGCGCTGCGTGCACGGCGCGCCGCTCGCTGCTCGGGGCGTGCCCCACCACGGCGGAGCGGATGAGCGGATGCCGGAACCTCAGCCGCCGTGCGTCCTCCTCGACGAGCACCAGGCGGTCGCGCTCGACCGGTGCGAGATCGTCCAGGTCGTACCCGCCCGCGACGTGGCGTGCGGCCGCCTGCAGCACACCCAGGTCGCCGGTCCCTTCCAGAGCCGCGAGCAGGAGCAGGTGGCGCGAGGAAGCGGGCAGGCTCGTGACACGCGAACCGAACAGCGTCTCCAGCCGGCTGGTGAGGGGCAGCACGGCGAGCGGGTCCGCGGACGTGGGCGGCAGTGCGGTCGGCAGTTCCAGGAGCGCCAACGGATTGCCGCCCGCCTCGGCCAGCAGCCGTCGGCGCACACTGCCCGCGAGCCCGGGGAACCTGCTGCCGAGCAGCTGCGCCGCCGACCCGTCGTCCAGGGGCGGGAGGTCGTACGTGGGAAGGGCACCGCCCTCGTGGGCGCTCAACTCTCCCGAGCGCGCCGCCGCCACGAAACCGACGCCCAGGCCGCTCACTCGCCGGGCGACGAAACCGAGCACCCTGGTGCTGGCGCGGTCGACCCAGTGCAGGTCGTCGATGACGATCAGCAGCGGCTCCCCGCCGGCAACCGTCTGAAGCAGCCGCAGCACGGCGTTGGAGACGAGAAGCTGCTCCGGCGGGGAGCCGCTGTCGAAACCGAGCGCCACGCGGAGGGCGTTGCGCAACGTGGCGTCGAGGTGCTCCAGGGCGCCCAGGAACGGGAAGAGGACCTGGTTCAGGCCCGAGTAGCTGCAGTCGGCCTCGAACTCCACGCCCGCGGCCCTGAGCACCTGGACCCCGTCCGCACGCGCGGACCCCGCGAGCGCGTCCAGCACGGCGCTCTTGCCCACGCCGGCCTCTCCCGCCAGCAGCAGCGCGCCGCCGCCCGCCCCGAGGCGCAGCCGTTCACGAACCACTCGCAGGTCACCGTCCCGGCCGACCAGCCGGTCCCCGGCGCCGGGCGCGCCGGACACACCCCCGCCCTCCACCACAACCGCTCCCCTCCCCGGGACCGGCCCCGTCACTCGTGCGACTGGAGCCGGTCCGCACACCATCTTCGGACTCGATCTTCGGACTTGATCTTTGGACTTGCTGGTCCATTTTTAGCTGCCTAACGTGCCGACCGTTCGCCTCCCCACAACGAGCCCGCACAGGAAGGTGTCATTCCATGCATGCGATACGTATCGAGGAGCACGGTGGCCCCGAGGTCATGCGCTGGACCGAGCTGCCGGACCCGGCCCCCGGTCCCGGCGAGGCGCTGGTGCGGCTGGGTGCCGCCGGGGTGAACTACATGGACGTCGGCGCCCGCGCCGAAGGCGGACCGGGCTGGGCGGCCCCGGTCGTCCTCGGTGCCGAGGGGATGGGATACGTCACCGCCCTCGGCGAGGGAGTGACGGACCTGGCCGTCGGTGACCGGGTGGCCTGGTTCTACCACCCCGGCAGCTACGCCGAGTTGCTCGCCGTGCCGGCGGACTCGCTGGTCAAGGTGCCTGACGGCATCAGTGACGAGACCGCCGCGGCCGTGATGATGCAGGGCCTCACCGCGAGCCACCTGAGCACCGAGACCTATCCGATCGGTCCGGGCGACACCGCCGTGGTGCATGCGGCGGCGGGCGGGGTCGGCCGGTTGCTCACCCAGATGGTCAGGGCCCGCGGCGGCCGGGTGATCGGCCTGGTCTCCCGCGAGGAGAAGGCCCCCGTCGCGAAGGAGGCCGGCGCCGACCACGTCCTCGTTCACTCCGGCGGCGGCTTCGAGGACCGGATCAGGAAGCTCACCGGCGGACGGGGGGCCGACGTCGTCTACGACGGCGGCGGCGCCGGCACCTTCCACTCCTCCCAGTCGGCATTGCGGCCCCACGGGGTGCACGCCTACTACGGCCCGTTCATGGGCGTCCCGACCCTGCGGCCCACCGACCTGCCCAACAGCATCCTGCTGACCTACCCCGTGGTCCACCACCACGTCGCCACCCGCGAGGCCCTGCTGCAGCGGACCGGGGAGCTCTTCGACCTGATCCTGACGGGCCGGCTCACCCCGCGCGTCACCGGCCGCTACCCGCTCGCGGACGCGGCCCGCGCCCACGCGGACCTGGAGTCGCGCAGCACCACCGGAAAACTGCTGCTTCTTCCCTGATCGCCCGTCACCCCGTCCGGGCCGACCGCTGGAACGGGACACAACAGCTCACTTCGGGAGGATCCATGCCGCTGACCCGCAAGGGCACCGCGACCCGGCAGCGCATCGTCGAGGGCGCCGCCGACCAGATCCGCGAACAAGGGGTGTTCGCGGTGCGGCTCGAGGACGTCATGGCCCGCACCGCGACCAGCAAGAGCCAGCTCTTCCACTACTTCCCCGGCGGGAAGGACGAACTGCTCCTCGCCGTTGCCCGGCACGAGGCGGCCCGGGTGATCCACGACCAGGAACCGGAGCTGAGTTCCCTCACCTCCTGGCCGGCCTGGCAGCTGTGGCGCGACAAGGTCGTCGCCCGCTACCGCGCTCAGGGCAGCGACTGCCCCCTCCATGCGGCTCTCGCCCGCCTGGGCGGGACCACCGACGCCACCCGCACGGTGGCCGGCGAACTGATCGGCCGGTGGCAGCACCAACTCGCCGCAGGCATCCGCCACATGCAGGGCAGCGGCGCCATCGCCCCCGAACTGGACGCCGACCGCGAGGCCGCCGCCCTACTGGCCGGCATCCAGGGCGGCGTGCTGATCCTCATGACCACGGGCGGCTCCACCCACCTTGAAGCAGCCCTCGACCGGGGCATCGCCCACCTGCGCGCCTCCGGCCATCAGGACCGCTGACGACCCGCCCGACCGGCGCGAGTGGCCGACCGGTCACCAGGTGACCGGGAGTGCCTCGACGCCGTAGACCGTCGAGCCCCGGCGGAAGCGGAGGGCGGCTTCGGGGACGGCGAGCCGGAGGGTGGGGAAGCGGCGGAGCAGGGCCGGCAAGGCGATCTTCAGCTCCAGTCGGGCCAGTTGCCGGCCGAGGCACTGGTGGGCGCCGAAGCCGAAGGACAGCTGGGCGACCGGACGGCGGTGGAGGCCGAGTTCGTCGGGGCGCTCGGGGACGAGGCCGGGGTCGCGGTTCGCGGTCAGGGGAGAGAGCAGCACGTGCTCGCCCGCGGCGATCCTGTTGCCGTTGATGTCGACGTCCGCCACGGCCGTGCGCAGGAGCGGTGCGGGGATGGCGAGATGGCGCAGGAGTTCCTCCACGGCCGCACCGGTGACCGTGGGGTCGTCGCGCAGGGCGGCGAGCTGCTCCGGATGGCGGAGCAGGGCCGGCACGCTCAGCGCGAGCATGGTCGCCGTCGTCTCGTGTCCCCCGACCAGGAGGGTGGTGCCGAACCCGATGAGCTCGTCGTCGGTGAGCTCCGCCCCGTACTGCCGCACCATCGTGCCGAGCACTCCGGCCCCGGGGGTGGCCCGGTTGCGGGTGACGATGTCAGCCATGGCCGCGTTCAGTTCGGCGGAGGCGGCCACCAAGCGGTCGGCGTCGGCCGTCCCGTCCATGATCACCCGGGAACAGCGCTGGAACATGGACCGTGTCCCGTACGGGACGTCGAGCAGTTCGCAGATCACCAGCGACGGAATGGGCAGGGCGAACGCCTCGACCAGGTCGACGACCGGTCCCTGCTCCGCCATGGCGTCGAGGTGGTCGGCGACCATCGCCTCGATCGCGGGACGCAGCCGCTCGGCCTGGCGGACGGTGAAGCTGCCGGTGAGCATCCGGCGGAGGCGGGCATGCTCCGGACCGCTGTAGGCGGGCAGGAAGCCCGGGTGGTTGAACAGGGTGCGCGGCAGCGCCGGGTCGATGCCGTTGCCCGTCACCAGGCGCTCGTCCGCGAAAGCGGCCCGGACGTCGTCGTATCCGGTGATGACGACGGCCTCGATCTCGCCGCGCACCGGATGGAGGACGCGCAGCCGCGGCAGGCCGTCCTCCTCGCGCATCCGGCGCAGGTCCGGCGACGGGTCGAACGGGCAGGTCCGGTCCCGTTCGGAGGCGACGAAGGACGCCGGGCGGTGATCGGGCATGGTGCATGCTCCTCAGCTGTGTCGATCCTGGGAACGCCGGATTGTCGTGGCGGCGAGCACTGGCCTACACGCGGTACCGGGTGGAGGCGTGGTGCCAGTCGTAGGCGCCGCGGATGGTGGTCTGCAGTGCCTCCGTGCAGTAGCGCTGGAGAAGGTCGCGTTCGGCCGGGTCGAGGTCGCTCGTCGCCCTGGCGCCGAGCAGGGCGCGGTGGGCGCCGGTGAACAGTTCAAGGGCTTCGGCCTGGCGGCGGAGGGCCTGGCCGATCGCTTCCGTCCGGGAGAGGCCGCGGTCCCTTTCCAGGCAGAGCACCAGGTTGTTCCGCTCCCCCAGTGCCGTGTCCTTTTCCAGGGAGACGATGTCGTTGTCGCAGATGATGAAGGTCTTCGTCATCTCACGCATGACCGACAGGTGCGGCAGCGCGTACAGGTGGTCCGGCAGGACGCACGAGGACAGGCGCTCGGCGAGGTCGATGACCGGTGCCACGCCGATGGTGTGGCGCCGGACCCGCAGGTACGTGCCCAGCGACATGGGCGTGCCGGTCTGCCGGCTTCGCGCCTCGTGGACGTGGTGGTCGAGGTAGGAGGACCAGTGGGCGGCCGATCGCCGGCTCCAGTCCTCGGGCATGTCCTGGCAACTGCGTCGTCGCATGTCGGCGAAGGCAGCGGCCAGGGGCAGCGGGGAGGCCTCGCCGGTGGTGCCCTCCTTGACGAGTCCGACGAGATGGCGGACCCGCTCGGGGGACCGGCCCCACTCCTCGTCGAGCGCGTCGTCGAACAGGAAGTACCAGCTCTGCTGGTCGACTCCGATGTCCAGTTCGCTGCCGGTCGCGTTCGGATAGAACATGGCCGCGATCAGCGGGAACTGGCCCTTGAGATGGTGGGCTTCCGCCGCTTCCGAGGACAGGAAGCCGAAGGACTTCGGCCAGGCGAGGTGACGGTCGTGGGCGGCCGGGAAGTCCGGACTGATCCGGCGCGGAAAGGGGACGGGATCCGGGGCCGGTGGCCCCGGGTCCAGGGAAAGGGGCTCCGCCGTCGTTGTCATGGTGTGGCGCACCTCCGGAGAACGGGGCCGGTTCAATCGGCCGGCCAGGGTGAGACGCGCATGGGCAGCGCGTTCGGCCGGATCAGCGCTTGGACCACCGGCCGGACCCGGTGCCCCTCGACCGGCCGGGGTCGCCACCGCGAGACGATCGAGCGGAGGACGACCAGCATCTCGGTCATCGCGAAGTGGTCGCCGATGCACTTCCGGTTGCCGAGGGCGAAAGGGACGTAGGCACCCGGTGGCAGGTCCTTCTCGGTACGGCCGAGCCACCGGTCCGGGTCGAACCGCAGCGGGTCCGGGTAGTACGCCGGGTCGCGGTGCATCGTCACCGCGCTGTAGACCAGCTCGGCCCCCTGCGGGAGGTCGATCCCGCAGACCCGCACCGGCTCCAGTGCGCGCCGCATGAGCAGCCAGTTGGGCTGATGGAGGCGGAGCACCTCCCGGAGGAACCGGTCGGTGAAGGGGAGCGTCGCGGCGCCGGGCAGGGCGCCGGCGGGCAGCGCGTCGCACTCGGCCCTGATCCGCCGGGTGGTCTCCGGGCGCCGGCCGAGTTCGTACAGCGCCCAGGACAGGGTGGTCGACGTGGTCTCGGCACCGGCCATGAGCAGGGACAGCAGCTCGTCGCGGGCCTCCACGTCGGTCATCCCCTGCGGGTTCCCGGGCGTGCCCGCGAGCATGACCGACAGCAGGTCGCCGCGGTCGGTGGGCTCCTGCCGGGCCTGCCGGACGGCGGTGTCCGCGAGCTCGCGCAGCGCCGCGGCAGCGGACAGGTACGTGCGGTGCCCCAGCACGGGCGAGGACGCGATCGACGCCGGCAGGACGGTGCCGACGAAGACCCCGCGCATCACCGTGGTCAGGTGCTCGGCGACCCGCTCCCCCAGTTCGGCGACGGCCGCGGCACCGTCCGGACGTTCGGTGCCGAACAGCGTCGCCACGAGCATGACCGTCATCATCCGGCGCATCACCAGGTCCATGGCGATCACCTCGCCCGGACGCCAGGCCGACACCTGCTCCTCGGCGATGCCGGCCATCGTGCCGACGCACGCGGCAATGCTGTCGCGGCGGAAGGCGGGCTGGAGCGCGCGTCGTTGACGCCGGTGGAAATCCCGCTCGGAGGTGATGATGCCGTTCCCGATGAACGGTCGCGCGACGTCGAACAGCAGCCCTTTGCCGAACTTCCTGCTCTGCCCCACGAGAACGTCGTGGACGGCTTCCGGCGAGTTCAGGACGAACACCGGCCGATTGCCGAGGAATATCGTGACGATGTCGCCCTGCGCCCTGACCGATTGCAGGAACCCCACCCGCTTGACGGCCAGCTGCGGCAGGTGGCCGAGCAGGGGTAGGCGGCCCGGCGCAACGGGCGCCGCCACTGGAGCGGTGGTGGAGCGCATGAGCATGGACCTCTCTGAAGTGGGCTGGAAGCCGTCCGTCGATGACGTCGGCCCGACCAACTGTGTTCTACGGCCACGCGCCGGCGCATCGGTCATATGACTGCAGGAGCGGGCCGGCCCTGCGACGGCCCAGCGCTCGGCTTCAGCTACGAGAGCAGTCGGATGACTGATGCCACCCGTGTGTCCTCGACGGCACAGTGGAGTTGCTCCGCGAGCGGACATCTCGGAGCAACACCCCTGGCAGTACCAGCAGATGCGTCGGCTCGGGCCGGCGGAGGAAGCAGAGGAGATCACGATGAACCTGCGGAGAACGGTGCTGAGACTCGCCGTGGGCGCTGCCGCGCTGACCGGGGCAGTCGCCGCCACGACGACGAGCGCGAGCGCCAGTGTCCTCACCGACATTCAGACCGGGTCGGGTAAGTGCCCCGCCAACTGGGTGTGCCTGTGGAGCGAGAACGATTTCGTCAGAGGAAATCCGCGAAGCGGGTTGGACTACGGGGCCGTGGGTTCGGACCAGAACGTTTCGGACATGGGGAAGTTCGTCTTCGAGAGCAAGCTCTGGCGCTGGAAGGGCATGCAGGATTCCGCCTCCTCGGTGGTCAACAACACGGGCAGCAGCATCTGCTTCTACGAGCACAACGAGTACCGCGGCCTGGAGTTCAGGATCGGCCCCCGGGAGAAGTGGTCCTCCGTCCCGTCGTGGATCAACGACAGGATCAGCTCCTACAAGTTCTGCTGATCCGACTCCGCTCATCCTCACCAATCCACCCTGGAAGAGAGGGACCATGTTCTCGAAAAGCAGGATGACGAGACTTGCACTGGGTGCCGCCGCCGCGGCCGGGCTGATGCTGGCCACGGCGAACTCCGCGAGCGCCGCCAGTGTCTTCGACATCGGCCACGGGGCCGGTTCGTGCCCCAACGGTTACGTCTGCCTGTGGTCGGAAGGCAACTTCATTCAAGGGAAGTTCGTCTACGACCACAAGTTCGGCTCCATCGCGTCGAATCAGAACATCGGCGACATGGGAAAGCTGGCACGCACCTCCACCGGGGACAAGGGCATGCAGGACGTCACGTCCTCGGTGGTGAACAACACGGGCAGCGGCATCTGCTTCTACGAGCACAACGGGTACGGCGGCCTGCAGTTCAAAATCGGCCCCCGGGAGCAGTGGCCCTCCGTCCCATCATGGATCAACGACAAGATCAGCTCCTTCAAGTACTGCTGACCCCTTCACGACCGGATGGTAAGGACATTGCCCAAGAAGACGGCAAGGCTCGGACTGTGCGCTGCCGCGGCTGCCGGGTTGATCATGGCTGCGGCGACGTCCGCGAGCGCCACCACGATCCTCGACCTCGGACAGGGTGCCGGAGCGTGCCCCAGCAATTATGTCTGCCTGTGGTCCGAGAATGATTTCTTCGGCTCCACCGGCGGCTCCAAGTTCACGGCGATCGCGTCGGATCAGAACATCGGCGACATGGGAAAGCTGAAGCGCGACGGTGCCCTGTGGACGGGTATGCAGGACATCACGTCGTCCGTGGTGAACAACACGGGCAGCAGCATCTGCTTCTACGAGCACAACGGGTACCGCGGCCTGGAGTTCAAGATCGGCCCCCGGGAGAAGTGGCCCTCCGTCCCGTCATGGATCAACGACAGGATCAGCTCCTTCAAGTACTGCTGACACCGGGCCGCGGGGCACCCGCGGTCACCGGTCGGAGAGGGCCCCTTCGATCTCGCGACGGGAGGAGACCCCCAGCTTGGCGAAGACCTTGCGCAGGTGCCACTCGACCGTGCGAGGGCTGAGGAACAACTGAGCGCCGATCTCCGCGTTCGGGTGCCCGGTGGCCGCGAGGCGGGCTATCCGGGCCTCCTGCGGGGTCAGGACCGGCGTGCCGGGGGTCCGCTTGCGGACGGTCTCGCCGGTGGCGAGCAGCTCTCGCCGGGCCCGCTCGGCGTACGCCTCCATGCCCATCGCGGAGGCCGCCTCGTGCGCCGCGCGCAGCTCGGTGCGGGCCTGGGCCCGCCGGTTGCGGCGGCGCAGCCATTCGCCGAACAGCAGCCGGGTCCGGGCCTCGAACACGCCGAGCCCGCCCCGGCCGAAGTGGTCGACGGCCTCGCGGTAGCGGTCCTCGGCCTGCTCGGGTTCTCCGGTCAGGGCGTCGGCGACCGCCTGCGCGCCCAGGGCCCAGGGCGTGCCGGCCCGTCCCCAGTCGGCCAGCCGCTCGCGCGCTCGGGCCGCCACGGCCGGATGGCCGGCCCGGGTCGCGGCCTCGACCAGCTCGCTGCACGTCCAGTGGTGCACGACGAGGTCCCGGTACTCCCCGCCCCGGAGCGCCGCTTCCATGGCGAGCGGATAGTTGCCCAGGCCGTTGCGGAGCACGGCCCGCGCGCACGCCGCCATGCCGGTGAGGCGGCCCAGGCCGCGCTGCTCGCCCTCCCTTTCCATCGCCCCGATCAGTTCCAGGGCCGGCCGCTCCCGCCCCCGGTACGCGCTGAGCAAGGCCGTCGAGACCATGCTCGTCGCCACGCCCGCCGCTTCCTCGACGGCCGCGGCCTCGGCCTCGGCCAGCAGATCCCAGGCCTCGGAGAAGCGTCCCGCATAGCCCAGCGAGGCCGCCCGGTAGGGCAGTGCCGTCGAGAGGACCGACAGCGTGCCCGTCGTCCGGGCGAAGCGGACCGCCCGGTCGGTGACGTCCAGCCAGGCCTGGAGATCGCCAAGCTCCACGGCCGCGTTCGCGGCCGGCCACAGGACGGTCAGGTCCTCGTCGTCGGTGAGGGAGCGCAGCGCCCGCGCCAGCAGCGGGAAGGCGGCAACCGGACCGTCCGTGGTCCACACGACCAGGGCCCGGAGGAAGACTCCCGCCGGCTCGTCGCCGTGCGGCAGGTCGCGAGCCGCCTCGGCGGCTCGCCGCAGTCCGCTGTCGTCGTGGCGGCCGGCCCAGATGGCCGCGCCGAACGCCGCGAGGCAGGTCTCCCGCGCGGCGGCCGGGTCGAGGTACCTGAAGCGGCCCGCCGCGTCGAGCAACGGCTGCACCGCGCCGAGCCCCGGGTTGGTCATGGACGACGCCTTGGCGCGCAGCCTGCCGGCGTCGGCGAACTGCAGCGGGTCCAGCGGCCCCAGTTCGGCGGCGGCCAGCAGGTCGGGCACCCGGGCCGGCACGCCCGCCGCGAGGTGGGCCCTCGCGGCCGCCAGCGCGCGCCGCGCCCGCTCCTTCGGGTCGGGGGTGAGCGCGGCGGCACGTTCCAGGAAGGAGGCGGCGGCCGCGCGTCCGCCGCGCGCCAAGGCCCGGTCGGCGGAGCGCTCCAGCGCGGCGGCCACGTGCTCGTCCGGCCCGACCGCGGCGTGGGCCTGGTGCCAGGCCCGCCGGTCGGGGTCGCGCCCGGCATCGGTGGCCTCGGCCAGTGCGCGGTGCGCCGCACGCAGTGCGGCGGCATCCGCACCGCGCCAGACGGCCGAACGCACCAGCGGGTGGCGGAACCGCACCGAGGCTCCCAGGGTGATCAGGCCCGCGGCCTCGGCCGGTGCCGCGGCCTCGATGCCGATGCCGAGCAGGTGCAGCGCATGCCACAACAGCGGTGCGTCACCGACCGGTTCGACCGCAGCGAGCAGCAGGAGGGCGCGGGTGTCGGCCGGCAGCGCGTCGACGCGCCGGCGCAAGCCGTCCTCGACCCGGGTCGCCAGCGGGCCGGCGCCGGGTCCTCCGAAGCCGAACGCCAGCTCCGCCGGTGACAGGCCCCGGGGCAACTCCAGCAGGGCGAGCGGGTTTCCACCGGTCTCGGCGACGATCCGGTCCCGCACGCGGGCGTCGACCGGCCCGGGAAGCACGCTGTCGAGCAGAGCCCGTGCGTCGGCGTCGGCCAGCCCGCGCAGGGTGAGGTCCGGCAGACCGGAACAGCCCTCGTCCTTCTCCCCGTCGGTGATCCGCTCGGCGAACACCAGTGCCACCGATTCGGCGTCCAGCCGGCGCCCGACGAACGTCAGGATCCGCTGGGACATCAGGTCCAGGCACTGGGCGTCGTCGACCAGGCACACCAGCGGGGATGCGGCCGCGGCCTCGGCGAGGAGACCGAGGACCGCGATGCCGACCAGCAGCATCTCGGGCGGATTCCCCGCGCTCAGGCCGAACGCGACACGCAGCGCGTCCTGTTGTACCGACGGCAGCCGGTCGAGGTGCGGCAGCAGCGGGGCGCACAGGCGTTGCAGGGCCGAGTAGGCGAAGTCGGACTCGGCTTCGACGCCGGCCGCGTACACGGTCCGCAGCGGTGCGGCCTGCTCCGCCAGATGGTCGAGCAGTGCCGACTTGCCGACGCCCGCCTCGCCGCGCAGGACCAGCACCCGGCTGCGTCCGTCGCGCACGTCGCGCAGCAGGCGGTCCAGCGCCTCCAGCTCCCGTTCCCGCCCGAGCAGCTGGCGTTTCGCGTGGTGCGGCATGCGACCTCCGGTAGGGGTTCCTCCCGGAGGAGTTCACCCATCCTACGAACATCCGGGCCCGCTGACCTGCATGGATTCGGTCACCACCGTCGGCCGTCACCACCGCCGGCCGGCATCGCCGGTTCGTCAGACCTGTGCACCCTCCTCGGTCCGGCTCAGTGCGTCGCGCAGTGCCGCCCGGGTCGTGATGCCCAGCTTGGGGAAGGTGCGGTACAGGTGCGAGCCGACGGTACGCGGCGACAGGTGCATCCGCTTGCCGATCTCCTTGTTCGTCAGGCCGCTCGCGGCCAGGTCGGCGATGCGGCGTTCCTGCGAGGTCAGCGAGGCCGGGTGCGGCGTCGAGGCGCGGGGCGGGATTCCGGTCGCGCGCAGTGCGGCTCGCGCGGGCAGGTCCAGCAAGGCCGACGGGTTGCCCCGGGCCTGCTCGAGGACGACCCGGCGGAGCCGTCGGCCCAGGTCCGGGTAACGGTGGTCCAGCAGGCGTGCCGCGTCCTCGTCGGCGAGGGCTGCGACCGGCAGTTCGGGCAGGGCGGCGGTGTCGAAGCGCGACGTGATGTCGGTGCGGACCGCGACCAGCAGCTTCACCGGGCTGCCGGCCAGGCGTCGGCCCACGAAGCCGCAGACGTCGGCGCTGGCGTCGTCAAGCCACTGCCCGTCGTCGAGGACCAGTAAGGGTGGCCGCTGAGCGCAGGAGAGCGACAGCAGGCCGAGGACGGCGATGCCGAGCGTCATGACCGACGGCGGATCGCCCGGTCCTCCGCCGAGCACGGCGTCGAACACCGCCCGGCTCCTGTCGTCCAGTCGCGTGGCGTCGGCGAGCAGCGGATGGAGGAACTGATGCAGCCCGGCGTAGGGCAGCGCGGACTCCGCCTCGACGCCGGCGGCGCGGATGACGACGTGCCCCTCCTGCTCCGCCAGCGCGGCGGCGTGGCTCAGCAGCGAGCTCTTGCCGACCCCCGCCTCCCCTCGCAGGACGAGGGCCCGGCCCGTGGCGGATTTCACGAACGCCGTGAGCTCCGCCTGTTCGTCCTCGCGGCCCACCATCGCCGTGGTGATCGATTCCATGCGCGTCCTGTCTCTCCCGGTCAGCGTCCGCCGGTCACGATTCCCGAGCCGGGGGCCCGTCGAGCCGGTGTCGCACCCTGGCCGGTACACGGGCCGGGGGCGGCCGGTGTCCGCACCGGCCGACCGGGGCACCGCGGGCTCCGGGGACGGCCCCGTGGCCCGCGCCGTCAGTTCATCTGGCGGCGGACCAGTTCGTGGAAGAGGCCGCCGGTGTCGGCGAGCAGGGCGGCGGGTGGGCCCTGCTGGGCGACCCGGCCGTCCGCCATGACGACGACCCGGTCGGCGTCCATGACCGTGGACAGCCGGTGGGCGATCACGACGCGGGTGGCGCGCAGGGCGCGGGTGGACTCGATGACCACGCGCTGGGCCTCGTTGTCCAGCGCGCTGGTGGCCTCGTCGAAGAAGAGGACGCGCGGCTTGCGCACCAGGGCCTGGGCGATCATCAGCCGCTGGCGCTGGCCGCCCGAGAGGGTGCCGCCGCCGTCGGAGAGCACGGTGTGCAGGCCCATGGGCATGGCCTTGATGTCCTCGGCCAGGCCCGCCATCGCCGCGGCCTCCCAGACCTCCTCGAGCGAGTACGTCCCGGCGCCGCGGATGCAGTCGAGGACCGAGCCGGTGAGGGGCTGGGCGTTCTGCAGGACGACGCCGCACTGGCGGCGCACGGCCGCCCGGTCGAGTGCCGCCAGGTCCTGGCCGTCGTACAGCACGCTTCCCGAGCCGGGCCTCTCGAAGCCGATGAGGAGCCGCAGCAGGGTCGACTTGCCGCAGCCGCTGGCCCCGACGATCGCGACGAACTCGCCCGGCCGCACCCGGAACGACACCTCGTCGAGCACCAGCGGTCCGTCGGGGGTGTACCGGTAGGACAGGTCCTTCGCCTCGATGCCGCCGCTCAGCTCGCCCGGTTGCACGCTGGAGCCCTCCACCTCGGGAGTCGCCTCGAAGACCGGCCTGATCTGCTCGAACATCGGCTGCACGGCCGCGGCCGACAGCAGCGCGCCGGTCAGCTGGGTGACCGAGGCCAGCAGCATCGTCACGGCGGTACTGAAGGTGAGGAATCCGCTCGCCGACATGCTGCCGCGGGCCGGGCCGGCCATCAGCATGAACATCACCAGGGTGCACAGCGGCAGGCAGACCGCGTTGAGCACCGTGACGACGTTCTTGATCCGGCCGATGCGCTGGTGCAGGTCGCGGGTGCGGGCGAACTCGCGGGCCCAGGCGGCGTAGGCGAAGCTCTCGGCCGCGGCGACGCGCAGTTTGGGCAGTCCGCGCAGGGTCTGGAAGGCCTGGTTGTCGAGCTTGTTGCCGAGCCTGACCAGCTGCCGCTGCCAGCGCAGTTGCCACAGCCCCAGGCCGAGGAAGACGGCGGCGATCACCAGCAGCATGGCGAGGGCCACCAGCGCCAGCGGCACGCTGTGGGCGAGCAGCAGCACGAGGTTCATCGTGCCGACCGTGCCGGCCTGCAGGACCACCGAGCCGGTGCCGGACAGCACGCGGCGGATGGCGCTGATACCCATGGCCGCGCCGGCCAGTTCGCCGGTGGAACGGCCGGTGAAGAACGTCGTCGGCAGGCGCAGCAGCCTGTCCCACACGGCCGGCTGCAGGGTGGCCTCGATACGGCCCTCCATGCGCAGGACGCAGATGTTCTGCAGCAGCATGAAGGCGGCGGACACGACGCTCGTGACGACGAGCGCCAGGGTGGCCTGCACGATCAGACCGTTCTCCGCCGCCGGTACGTACGCGCCGAGGACCTTGCCCGTGGCGAGGGGCACGAGCGCGCCCAGGCAGACCGCGACCAGCCCGCCCACGAGGATGCCGCGCAGCTCCTCGCCGGTGCCGCGCACGCTGAAGCGCAGCAGTCCCAGCAGGCCCAGCGGCCGGTCCGGCAGCGGGCGGTAGAACATGACGGCGCGCGGCGCGAAGGCGGCCTCGCCGGCCTTGCCGACGCGTTCCCGCGCGCCGGTGACCGGGTCGACGGCCTCGTATCCCCCGCGCCGCCACAGCAGCGCGACCGGCGCGTCGTCCTCCGCGCGACGGCCCACCAGGGGGCCGCTGTTCTCCCGCCACCAGCGCCCGGCGAGCCGGACGGGTCGGGTACGGATCCGCGAGGCGAGCGCGACGCGCTCGACGGGGTCCAGCCGCTCGGAGCCGGCCCGCGCCGGACCCGGGTCGGACAGGGCTATGCCGGCCTCGCGGGCGACCAGGCGGCACGCGGCGAAGGTCGCGTCGTCGCCCGCGGCGCGGCGCGGGCGCCCGCCGGAGCGGTCGATGGAGGCCAGCAGCGCCTGGTCCGCCTGGGCCCGCGCGGTCTCGCCGGCCTCGATGCCGGCCGCCGTACGGTCCTCGTGGGCGCGCTCCAGCTGCTCGATCCAGCGGTCCAGTGCGTACAGCAGCCGGTACTGCTGGTCGACCATGCCCTGCCACATCGCGGCGTCGACGAGGAGGGTGCCGGTCGCGTACCCCTCGTAGGCGGCGCCGTACCGCACGCTGCCCGGCGTGATCTGCATCCACAGGACGTCGTCGTCGGCACTGCTCCCGCCGGTGGCGGCCCGGCCGTCGAGCGGTGCCTGGCACAGGACGCGCAGGCCCCGGCCGACGCCGAGCGCGAACGCGTTCTCCAGGGGGCTGAGCGCCCCGTCGGCGGCGTCGTACCACTGGTCGCCGTAGCCTCCGTAGCCCCCGTACGCGCCGTACCCATTGTCTTCGCCGTACCCGCCGTACCCGCCGTGCTCGGGCCTGGACAGCTCGCGCAGTTCGATGCGGCGCAGCCGGCAGTCCTGGCGGGGACGGGCGATCAGCGTGTGCTCGGGGCCCTCGGCGGGGCCCAGCAGCAGCGTGCCCGTCTCCAGCCGGCCGAGGAAGTGCCAGGTGCCGGCCTGCGCGGCGTCGACAGCGAACAGGTCCAGCGCGCCGCCCTCGACGAGCCACAGGACGAGCGGTCCCTCCAGGGACAGGCTGCGCAGGCCCGCGCAGTCGACGGCCGTGCCGAGCCCGCCGAGGGCCGCGACCACCGGATCGGCGACCGGGGTGTGGTGAGGAGTGGTAGGAGTGGTCATGCTCAGTGCTCCTTGACCAGGCCCGCGTACGCGCCCCCGGCTGCGACCAGGTGTTCGTGCCGCCCGCGTTCCACGACCGTTCCCCGGTCGAGCACGACGATCTCGTCGCTGTCGCGGACCGTGCTCAGCCGGTGGGCGATGACCACGCAGGCGCAGCCGCGGCGCCGCAGGTTGTCGATGACGACCTGTTCGGTCACCGCGTCCAGGGCGCTGGTCACCTCGTCGAGGACCAGCACGCTGGGGCGGCGTACGAGCGCGCGGGCGATCTCCAGGCGCTGGCGCTGGCCGCCGGAGAAGTTGCGGCCGTCCTGCTCCACACGGCTGTGGATGCCGCCGGGGCGCCGGGCGACCACCTCGTACACGGCGGCGTCCTCGAGGGCGGCGATGACGGCCTCGTCGGGAATGGAGGGATCCCACAGCGCGACGTTGTCGCGGACCGTGCCCTCGAAGAGGAAGACGTCCTGGTCGACGAAGGAGACCGAGGCGGCCAGCGCGCCGCGCGGGATGTCCTCCAGCCGCATGCCGTCGATGCGGATGGCGCCCTCCCAGGGGGTGTAGAGGCCGGATATCAGCCGGGAGACGGTGGACTTGCCGCTGCCGGAGCCGCCGACGAGCGCGACCTGCTGCCCGGGGCCGACCGACAGGGAGAAGTCCTTCAGCAGCGGGGCGTCCAGGGGGCTGTAGCCGAAGGTGACGTGGTCCAGTTCCACATGGCCCTTGAGGCGGCGGGTGCCGGCGGGCGGCTCGCGCCGCGCGTACAAGGGGTCGACGGGGAAGTTCTCGACGTCCTTGAGGCGGGCGACGTCGGCGGCGAAGTCCTGGATGCGGCCGGCGACGCCGTTGAGGCGGGTGATCGGTGCGGTGAAGCTGGTCACCAGGGCCTGGAAGGCGACGAGCAGGCCGACCGAGAGGTGGCCCTCCACCGCCCGCAGGCCGCCGATCAGCAGGATCAGCGCGCTGTTGAGCGCGGCCAGCGTGGGTGCGGTGATCGCGAGCCAGGCGCTGGGCACGCCGAGCCGTTGCTGCACGTCGAGGGTGATCGCGTGCTGTCCGGCCCAGCGGCGGAAGAAGCCGTCCTCGCCGCCGGTGGCCTTCATCGTCTCGATGAGCGTCAGACCGCTGTAGGAGGTGTTGGTCAGGCGGGCGCTCTCGGCCCGCAGCTTCTGGGTGCCGGTGGCCCGTACGCGCATCACGATCCGCATGGCGGCCACGTTGAGCAGCGCGATGCCGATGCCGACGACGGTCAGCTGCGGGTCGTACGTCCACAGCAGCACCGCGTAGAGGACCACGACCACCGCGTCCACGCCGGCGGCCGCGAGGTCCCTCGCGAGCGTCTCGGCGACCGCGTCGTTGGAGCGCAGGCGCTGGACCAGGTCGGCCGGGTTGCGCTGGGAGAAGAACGCGACCGGGAGTCTGAGCAGATGCCGCAGGAAGCGGGCGCTGCCCAGGGTGGAGGAGATGACGCGTCCGCGCAGCAGATTGGCCTGCTGGACGGCGGTGAGCGCGGCGGTGAGCACGAGGGCGGTCGCCATCGACGCGAAGAGCACGCCCAGCGTGGACGTCCGGCCGCCGATGAGGAACGTGTCGATGTAGGTGCGGCTCAGTGCAGGCACCGTCGCGCCGACGGCCACCAGCAGGAGGCCGGCGACCACGGCGGCGCGCATGGTGCCCGAGGTGCCGCGCAGGCGGCGCGGCACGTCGCCCAGGACGCCGGGCCTGCGGCCGGTGCGGCGGAAGTCCTCACCGGGCTCGAAGGTGAGCACGACGCCGGTGAAGCTGGTGTCGAACTCCTCGATGGGGACGAACCGCCGGCCCTTGGCGGGGTCGTTGATGTACACGCCCCGGCGCCCGAGGCGGCGGCCGGTGCCCTCGTAGACGACGTAGTGGTTGAACTCCCAGAAGAGGACGGCCGGGGCGCGCACCTCGGCGAGCGCGTCCAGGCCCATCTGCATGCCCTTGGCGCGCAGTCCGTGGGCGCGGGCGGCCTTGAGGAGGTTGCCGGCGCGGGAGCCGTCGCGGGAGACGCCGCAGGCGATGCGCAGTTCTTCCAGGGGGACGAAGCGGCCGTGGTGGCCGAGCACCATGGCGAGCGCGGCGGCACCGCACTCCACCGCCTCCATCTGCAGCACGGTGGGGGTGCGTACGGTCTTCTGCCGGCGGCTCGCGGGTGCCGGGCGGCGGCCCCGTCCGTGCGTGCCGGCGCGGGGCGCGCGGCGGGTCACGGCAGCAGCCAGTCGACGGGCCGCTGGGCGGCGAGGTGGACGGAGCCGGTGACGGGCGTCATGGAGTCGAGGGGGTGCGGCGGCCCGTCCTTGGAGGACCAGCGGTAGCCGGAGGCGGTGGCGGAGGAGCGCTCGAGCCGCACGAGGACCGCGACGGGGTTGCCCTGCCGGGTGAACTGTGCGGCGAGCCTGCTGTCGCCGAGGAATCCGCTGATCTGCGCCGGGGTGCGGGGTGCGCGGCCGACGGCCTCGACGCGGCCGCGCAGCACGCCGAACGGCTGCTGGGGGACGGACTGGACGCCGATGTCGACCGAGGCGCCCACGGTGATCGCCGAGCCGCTGTCGGCGGGCACGTACAGCATGGCCACCAGCGGGTCGTCGGCCCTCGTCACGCGTTCCACGGTCGCCACGTCCGCGCCGGTCGCGACGACGGAACCGGTCTTGGCGATCAGGGTGGTCACCCGGCCACCGGCCGGCAGGCGCACGGTCCGCTCGCCCCGGTCCGTGCCGATCTGCAGCAGCGGAGCGCCGGGGGCGAGCAACTCCCCTTCCCGGGCGAACGCCTTGGTGACCTGCCCGGCGAAGGGGCTCTGCAGCAGATAGCTTCCGTCGGCGTGGGTGAGGATGCCGGGGGCGCTCAGCTTGGACGACACGGATCCGGTGAATGCCCAGAATGCCGCGACGGCCATGACGACGACGGTGACGGCCAGGACCAGCCGGCCCTGCGGTCGCGCGAAGCGTACGGGCAGATCGAGTTCTTCGGGCGATTGCAGTTTGGAAAGCGCCTGCTGGCGGAACTGCACGGACTATTCCTTCGACTGCATTCGTGACACGGGAAAACGCATGGTGCGGACGCCGGTGAACCCCGGAACGAAAGGCGTTCCGGGGTTCACGGGGTGACCGGTCCCGCTCAGAGACCGGCGACGCCGGCCTGGATGCCGACGATGTCCGCGACCTGGCCGGCGGTGGGACGGACGGCCTGGACCGTGTCCAGGGAGGTCACGGTGCCGAGCACGGTGTGGACGTCGCCGGTCACGGCGCCGAGGAGGCCACCGGAAATGGCGACACCACCGGAAACGGCGTCCAGCTCGGCGTCGGCGATCTCGCGGGTCTCGAGGTTGTCACGCATTTTTCGCGCACCCTTCATTCGTCTGACTGTTTCTCAATGGGGCCCCGGCGGCCCGGCCGTAATCGGCCACCGTTCGTAGGGCCGCCGCGGTGCCGCAGATATAAGCACGCGAACGGGTGGCGCGGCCAACCGTGTTGACGAAGGAGGGTGCGCGAGCGGGGATGGCTATCCGATTCCTTTACTCAACCATCACAACTTCTTCACAGGATCGAGTAACAGATTCGGGCGCCTCCGCATCCCGACGGAACATAAATGGACACACACTCATCAAGCGCTTTGGGCATAACCGGCATATGACGGAGCGGCGCGGGCCGCGCGGGCCGGCCGCTCACGTTGTGTGAAGATTTTGGAGATCACGCCGCGGGCCGGCGGGGCGCGGCCGGGGCGGCCGGCGTGGCCGTCGCACCGTCGAGGTGGGCGTCGATGCCGACCTGGGTCTCGATGCTCCGCGTGCCCCGATCTCCTGTCTCTGCTACGCGGGGATGGAGTTGACGACGCCGCCGTCGACCAGGAGGTCGACGCCGTTGACGAAGGAGGCGGCGTCGGAGGCGAGGAAGGCCACGGTCGCGGCCACCTCCTCGGGCGTGCCGACGCGGCCGAGCACCGACTCCTCGGCGCTGGCGCGGCGCGCCTCGTCGGTGGGCACGGACTCGCGGAACATGTCGGTGTCGATGTAGCCGGGGCTGACCGAGTTGACGCGGATGCCGCGCCCGGAGAGGTCGCTGGCCAGCGTCTTGGCGAGGTTGGCGGCCGCGGCCTTGCTCGCCGAGTAGAGCGAGCCGATGACCAGTCCGCGGTGCAGGGTCCAGGAGGCGTTGATGACGATCGAGCTGCCGTCGCGGAGCAGCGGGAGCGCGCGCTGGACGGTGAAGAAGACGCCCTTGACGTTGGCGCCGAGGACGGTGTCGACGTCCTCCTCGGTGAAGTCCTCGATCCGCTTGAAGACGCCCACGCCGGCGTTGGCGAACACCACGTCGAGGTGGCCGAACCGCTCGCCGATCCCGGTCATCAGGTGGTCGACGTCGGCGCGCCGGGAGACGTCGGCCCGCACGGTCAGCAGGCGGTCGCCGGCGTCGAGGCGCTCGGCGGCGAGCTTGAGCCGGTCCTCGCCGCGTCCGGTGATGACGACCTTCGCCCCTTCGGTGAGGAAGAGTTCGGCGGCGGCGTAGCCCATGCCGGTGGCGCCGCCGGTGATAAGAACAACCTTGCCGTCAAAGCGTCGCGCGCCCGGAACATTCGACATCATTAAAGAATCCAGTCAATTGTCAGGAAAGGAATGCGTCGGCGGAGGTGCCGACAGTCCCGGTCACCTCCGCCGACCGCCCCATGTCAGGGGGAACAACGAGGATTCTTCTCGGTATTGCCGAGATGTGAGTGGAGTCAACTGATGGTGGTGTCATGACCACCAGGCACACGACAGCCGACCGTGCGGAGCCGGTCAGTCCGCGACGGGAGGAGCTGCGCGCCTTCCTACGCCCCGGCGTGCCCGGGTGCGACCTCAGGCGCCGCCGGGCCGCTCGCCGTTCTTCGCCCACAGCGAGCGCACGTGCCCCAGGTGGCGCTTCATGCACTTCTCGGCGCCCTTGGCATCGCCCGCCAGCATCAGGTCGAGGAGCTCGAGGTGCTCCTCGGCCGAGGGGATCAGCTCGCCGCGCTCGTCCAGCGCCGTCAGGCCGTACAGGCGGGACCGCTTGCGCAGGTCGCTGACGGTCTCGACGAGGCGTTCGTTGCCGGAGAGGGCGAGGAGGGTGAGGTGGAACTGGCGGTCCGCCTCGAGGTAGCCGATGAGGTCGTGCTCGCGGGCGGCGCGCACGATCTCCTCGGCGACCGGGCGGAGGGCCTCGAGGTCCTCGCGGGCCGCGGTGCGGGTGATGCGGCCCGTCATGGGGACCTCGATCAGGGTGCGGATCTCGGTGTACTGGTCGAGGTCGCGCTCGTTGACCTCGGTCACGCGGAAGCCCTTGTTGCGGACGGGCTCGACCAGGCCCTCGCGGGCCAGGTCGAGCATCGCCTCGCGCACCGGGGTCGCCGAGATACCGAAGTCCTCGGCGAGCCCCGGCGCGGAGTAGACCTGCCCGGGACGCAGCTCGCCGGAGATCAGGGCGGCGCGCAGGGCGTGGGCGACCTGGTCGCGCAGCCGCTCGCTGGCGGTGACGAGGTTGCGCTGCTTGAGGTGCCCCATGGTGTCCCTTTCGTGGCCCGTTGGACTGGACCACCAGCGTACAATGTCACATTGCGATTCAGGGCGTCAGGGTGTAGGTCCGGCTGGAAGTGTAGAACTCCAGCGCTGCCCTGCCCTGTTCGCGCGGTCCGTGCGCGGACGCCTTGGCGCCGCCGAAGGGCAGGTGGAAGTCCACGCCCGTGGACGGCGCGTTGACGCGGATCATGCCGGTGTCGAGGTGGTCGAGGCCGTGCAGCGCCGCGCCGAGGCCGGCCGTGTGCACCGAGGTGACCAGCCCGTACGGGACCGCGTTGGCGACGCGCACGGCGTGGGCGAGGTCGTCGGCCGGCAGCAGGACGGCCAGGGGCCCGAACACCTCCTCGCGCAGCACCGGGTGCTCCGGCGGCACCTTCTCCACGAGCGCCGGGGCCGCGTACCAGCCGGGCCCCTCGGGCGTGGCGCCGGTGGCGACCACGGACAGGCCCTCCCGCGCCGCCGTCACCCGCTCGCGCGCCCGGTCGGAGACGAGCGGACCGCACACGGTGGCCGGGTCGGCCGGGTCGCCGACCGGCACCTCGCGCAGGGCGCCGGCCAGGGCCTCGCGCAGCGGATCGAGGGCGGCACCGACGGCAATCACCCGGCTGGTGGCGGTGCACTTCTGCCCGGCGTACCCGGCGATCGCGGCGGCGATGTGGGCGGCGGCCCGTTCGATGTCGGCGTCGGGCAGGACGATCGCCGCGTTGAGGCCGCCCATCTCGGCCTGGACCGGCACGCCACGTGCGGTCGCGGCCCGGACGACGGTGTTGCCGACGCCGGTGGAGCCGGTGAAGGAGACGACGTCGGCCGCCGCCAGGACGGCACCCCCCTCGTCGGCGCCGCCGGCAACGACGGTGAACACCCCGTCCGGCACGGCCCCCCGCACGATCTCCGCGAGCCGCAGGGCGCAGGCGGTGGCCTCGGGGGCGGGCTTGAGGACGACCGTGTTGCCGGCCGCCAGCGCCGGTGCGGCCTTCCAGGAGGGGATGGCGAACGGGAAGTTCCACGGGGTGATCAGGCCGGCGACGCCGTGCGGGCGCCGCCGCGTCAGCAGCAGGCCGGCTCCGGCCGCCGGCTCGTGGACGGCGCCGGCGGCCTCGTAGGGCGCCTGGGCGTAGTACCGCCAGATGGCGACGGTACGGGCCACCTCGGCGCGGGCCTCGGTCAGCGGCTTGCCCACCTCGCGCACGGCGAGGCCGGCCAGCTCCTCGGCGGCGGCCTCGAGGGCGCCGGCGACGGCCGAGAGGGCCGCGGACCGGGCGGCCGCGCCGCCGGCGAGCCAGTCCCGCCCGGCGGCGCGGGCCCGTTCGACGGCCGC
This sequence comes from Streptomyces sp. NPDC053048, assembly GCF_044547045.1. NCBI lineage: Bacteria > Bacillati > Actinomycetota > Actinomycetes > Kitasatosporales > Streptomycetaceae > Streptomyces > Streptomyces sp. NPDC053048. The sequence goes on along the minus strand of NZ_JBITZS010000003.1, from coordinate 361,689 downwards.
GGCCGCGGCCGGGGCGCCGGCGGGGGTGACGCGGGCGACGACGTCGGCCGGATCGGCCGGGTTGATCGAGAGGAACGACGCGGTGGCTGCGGTCACAGCAGGAAACCTCCGGGGAAGGGGTCGTCCGGGTCGAGGAAGTACTGGGCGGTGCCGGTGATCCAGGCCCGCCCGGTGATGGTGGGGACCACCGCCGGCAGCCCGCCCACCCGCGTCTCCCCCACCAGCCGGCCGGTGAACTCGGTGCCGATGAAGGACTCGTTGACGAAGTCCCGGTCGAGCGGCAGCGCGCCGCGGGCGTGCAGCTGCGCCATCCGGGCGGAGGTTCCCGTGCCGCACGGCGAGCGGTCGAACCAGCCCGGGTGGATGGCCATGGCATGCCGGGAGCGGGTGGCGTCGGAGCCGGGGGCGGCGAGGTAGACGTGCTTGAGGCCGTTGATCTCGGGGTGTTCGGGGTGGACGGGCCGGTCGGGCGAGGCGTTGACGGCGTCCATGACGGCGAGCCCGGCGGCCAGCAGGTCGTCCTTGCGCGCGCGGTCGAAGGGCAGCCCCAGCGCCTCGAGTTCGGCGAAGGCGTAGAAGTTGCCGCCGAAGGCCAGATCGTACGTCACCTTCCCGTACCCGGGCACGTCCACCACGCGGTCCAGGCCGACGGCGAACGCGGGCACGTTGGTGAAGGTGACGGCCTTGGCCACGCCGTCCTCGACCCGCACGTCGGCGACGACGAGACCGGCCGGGGTGTCCAGGCGCACGGTGGTGACGGGCTCGGTGACCGCCACCATGCCCGTCTCGACGAGCACGGTGGCCACCCCGATGGTGCCGTGCCCGCACATCGGCAGCAGCCCGGAGACCTCGATGTAGAGGACGCCGTAGTCGGCGTCGGGACGGGTGGGGGGCTGGAGGATCGCGCCGCTCATGGAGGCGTGGCCGCGCGGCTCGTACATCAGGAGCGTGCGGAGGTGGTCCAGGTGCTCGATGAAGTGCAGCCGGCGTTCGGCCATGGTGGCGCCGGGGATCACGCCGACGCCACCGGTGATGACACGCGTGGGCATGCCCTCGGTGTGCGAGTCGACGGCATGGAAGACATGACGGGTGCGCACGGACGTCCTTTCCGCGGTGGGTGGGCTCTCAGTGGTGGCCGTCGGCGACGGCCTTCTCGGTGGCCGAGCGCACCGCGGCCTCGGTCTCCCCGGTGAGCGGGAGGCGCGGGGGCCGGGTGGGGCCGCCGTGGCGGCCGGTGATGTCCATGGAGAGCTTGATGGCCTGCACGAACTCGGTCCTGGAGTCCCACCGCAGCAGCGGGTGCAGCGACCGGTACAGGGGCAGGGCCGTCTCGAGGTGGCCGGCGACTGCCGCGTGGTAGAGCTCGGCGCAGGTGGCGGGGAAGGCGTTGGGGTAGCCGGCTATCCAGCCGACGGCCCCGGCGAGGGCGAGTTCGAGCAGGACGTCGTCGGCGCCGATCAGCAGGTCGAGCTCGGGGGCGAGTTCGGCGATCTCGTAGGCGCGCCGGACGTCGCCGCTGAACTCCTTGACGGCCACGATGTGGCCGTCGGCGTGCAGCCGGGCCAGCAGGGCGGGGGTCAGGTCCGTCTTGGTGTCGATGGGGTTGTTGTACGCCACGACGGGCACCCCGGCCGCGGCCACCTCGGCGTAGTGGCCGCGCACGGCCCGCTCGTCGGCGCGGTAGGCGTTGGGCGGCAGCAGCAGGACGGAGCCGCAGCCGGCCTCGGCGGCCTGCTCGGCCCAGCGGCGCGACTCGGCGCTGCCGTAGGCGGCGACACCGGGCATGACCCGGGCGCCGTCCCCGGCGGCCTCGACGGCGGTGCGCACCACGCGGGCACGCTCGTCGTCGGTGAGGGTCTGGTACTCGCCGAGCGAGCCGTTGGGGACGACGCCGTCGCAGCCGTTGTCGAGCAGGTGGCGGACGTGTTCGGCGTAGGCGTCGTAGTCGACGGAGAGGTCGTCGCGCAGCGGGAGCGCGGTGGCGACCATGATGCCCCGCCAGGGACGGTCGGAGTGCCAGGTGGTGGTGGTCATTGCCGGTAACCCTTCTTCGGTGGGAGAGCGTGTCGTTCGGTCCGGTCACCCGGGTCCGGTCATCCGGGGTCCGGTCGTTCGGGCTCGGTGGCCAGGACCCCGAGCGGTACGGGCACGGCCAGCGGCCTGCGTTCGGCGGACGGCGGTACGGTCCCCTCCGCCGTACCGTCCGCCGCGAGGCAGGACACGGCCGCCGAGCACATGCGGCCCTGGCACCAGCCCATGCCGGCCCGGGTGAGGAGCTTGACGGTGCGCGCGTCGCCGGCGCCGAGTTCGCCGGCCGCCTCGCGGATCCGGCCGGCGGTCACCTCTTCGCAGCGGCAGACGTCGGTGGCGTCGGTGAGCCAGCCGGTCCAGCCGGGGCCGGGGGCGTGGGCGGCGGCCATGGCGTCGGCGAAGGCCCGCATGCGGTCGCGGCGGCGGCGCAGGCCGGCCACGCGCCGGCTGCCGGTGAGGACGGGCCGGGCGCGCAGGTGGGCGGCGATCGCGATGCCCGCCAGTTCGCCCTCGGTGCGGGCCAGTTGCCAGCCGCCGGTGCCGCCGGTCTCGCCTGCGGCCCACAGGCCGGGCACCGAGGTGCGCTGGAGGTCGTCCAGGGCGAGGGCGGTGGCTCCGTCGGGGCCGCGGCGGGTCGCACAGCCGAGGGAGGTGGCGAGTTCGGTCTGCGGGACGAGGCCGTGGCCGGCGGCGAGGGCGTCGCAGGCGATGTGGCGGCCGGTGCCGGGCAGCGGCCGCCAGTGGCGGTCGAGACGGGAGACGGTGACGGCCTCGACGCGATCCGTGCCGTGGACCTCGGTGACGGCGCTGCGGGTGTGCAGGGGTATCCGGTGGCGCAGGAGGGCGGAGCCGTGGACGGCGGCCTCGAGGAGCTTGTGGGGGTTGGTGGCCAGGGCGCGGGGGCTGCGGGCGTAGCCGAGGTAGCCGGAGGCCTCGGCGACGGCGGGTATGCGCGCGCCCGCCGCGGCCAGCGAGGAGGCGACGGCGAGGAGCAGCGGTCCGCTGCCGGCGACGACGACGCGCTGTCCGGGCAGGACGAGCCCGGACTTGAGCATGGCCTGGGCGCCGCCGGCACCGACGACGCCGGGCAGGGTCCAGCCGGGGAAGGGCAGGTGGCGTTCCTGGGCGCCGGTGGCGAACAGGACCGTGCGGGCGTGCAGGCGTACGGGGCGTTCGCCGTCGCCGTCGGTTCCGGTGAGCGCGTGGACGGTCCAGGTGTGCTCGTCGCGGCGGGTGACGGTCCACACGTGGTGGTGGGCGAGGTGGGTGACGGTGCCGTTCTCGAGGCGGCGGCGCAGTGCGGCGAAGGCGGGCCAGTCGTGGTGCAGGGCCTGGGGGCGGGTGGCGCCGAGGCCGGGGGCGGGGTGGCGGAAGTACTGGCCGCCGGTTTGTCCGGCGGCGTCCAGGAGGATGACGGACAGGCCGAGTTCGCCGGCGGTGACGGCGCCCGCGAGGCCGGCGGGGCCGGCGCCGACGACCGCGAGGTCGTACGGGTCAGACGGCGAGGTCGGCATGGCCGTGTCCTTCCTGGGTGGTGACCGTGTCCCCGGGGCGGGCGGGCACGAGGCAGGCCCTGCGGTTGCGTTGTCCGTTGACGGTGGCGAGGCAGTCGAAGCACTGTCCGATGCCGCAGAAGGCGCCGCGTGGCCGGCCGCCGTGCCGGGTGGTGCGCCAGGCGAGGATGCCCGCCCCCCAGAGCGCGGCGGCGATGGTCTGACCGGGCAGGGCGGTGACCGGGCGGCCGTCGAAGGTGATCTCGAACGGCGGCTCGGGCCGGGCCCCGGCCAGTTCGGCGGGGGTACGGGCCACTGCGGACTCCTCTCGGGGCGGGGGTGGTGACCGGTGGGGTTCAGGCGGCGGGCGCGAAACGGCCGGGGCCGAACGGGCGGATGTCGAGGGGTGGTTCGGCGCCCGTCAGCAGTGCGGCGACGATCACGCCGGTGGCCGGGGCGAGGCCGATGCCGGCGCCCTCGTGCCCGCAGGCGTGCAGCAGGCCGGGGACGGCGGGGTCGGCGCCGATGGCGGGCAGGTGGTCGGGCAGGTACGGGCGGAAGCCCGCGTACGCGCGGATCGCCCGTACCCCGGCCAGCACGGGGAACAGCTCGGTGGCCCCGCGCGCGAGGCGGCGCAGCGCCTCGGCGGACAGCGTGCGGTCGAAGCCGACGCGTTCGCGGCTGGCGCCGATCAGGACGGGACCTGCGGGGGTGCCCTCGACGACGGCGGAGGTCTGCAGGGCCGCCGAGTCGCTGGCCACGTCGGCGACGTAGTCCGCCGCGTAGACCTTGTGCCGCACCACGCGCGGCAGCGGTTCGGTGACGAGCACGAAGCCGCGGCGGGGCAGGACGGGCAGGTGGCTTCCGGCGAGCCGGGCCACCTCGCCGCCCCAGGTGCCGGCGGCGTTCACCACGTGGGGGGCGAGCAGGTCGCCGCCGGGTGTCCGCACGCCCCGCACCTCGCCGGACGGGCCGGTGAGGACGGCGGTGACCTCCTGGCCGGTGCGCACCCGGGCGCCGGAGGCGCGCAGCAGGTGGGCGGCGGCGAGGGCGGGCTGGACCTGGGCGTCCTGGGGGTAGTGGAAGCCGCCGGCGAGGCCGGGGGCGAGGTGCGGCTCGAGGTCGTGCAGCCGGTCCGCGGGGATCTCCTCGGCCGTGACGCCGGCCTTGGCCTGCGCTCCGGCGAAGTCCCGCAGCGCGTCCAGGGTCGTGCCGGTCGAGGCGACGACGAGGCCGCCCTTCGGCTCGTACTCGGTCCGTTCCCCGAGCGCGGCGTCGAGTTCGCGCCACAGGCGGGTGGAGAGCAGGGCGAGGTCGAGTTCGGGGCCGGGTTCCTTGTCGGAGACGAGGAGGTTGCCCTCGCCCGCGCCGGTGGTTCCGCCGGCGACGGGACCTCGGTCGACGACGGTGACGGACAGGCCGGCGCGGGCGGCGTAGTAGGCGCAGGCGGCGCCGACCACGCCCGCTCCGACGACGATGACGTCCGCGTGGTCCGGGGAGTTACTCTTGGGCACGTCAGTAATATTTCACATTGCACTGAGGCGTGCCAAGAGCCGTCCGCTCGCGATTTCTACCTCTCCGTCAGCTCCTACCTCTCCGTCAGCTCGCCCATCCACGCCTCGATCGCGTCCGGCGTCCTGGGCAGCGCCCCGGACATCAGCCGCGCCCCTCCGTCCGTGATGACCAGGTCGTCCTCGATCCGCACGCCGATGCCGCGCAGTTCGGGCGGCAGCGTCTCGTCGTCGGGCTGGAGGTAGAGCCCGGGTTCGACGGTGAGGACCTGGCCCTCCTCCAGGACGCCGTCGAGGTAGGCGTCGGCCCGCGCCTGGGCGCAGTCGTGGACGTCCAGGCCGAGCATGTGCCCGCTGCTGCACAGGGTGTAGCGGCGGTGGAAGTCGCCCTCAGGACTCTTGAGCACGCCCCACTCCGCGAGGCCCTCGGCGATGACGCGCATGCCGGCCCGGTGGAAGTCGCGGAAGCTCGCGCCCGGCCGCAGCGCGGCGATGCCCGCCTCCTGGGCGGCGAGGACGAGTTCGTACACCTCGCGCTGGACGGGCGAGAAGCGCCCGGAGAGCGGCAGGGTGCGGGTGATGTCGGCGGTGTAGAGGGTGTCGGTCTCCACCCCGGCGTCGAGCAGGAGGAGTTCGTCGGGGTTCAGGCGTCCGTCGTTGCGTATCCAGTGCAGCACGCACGCGTGGGCACCGGAGGCGGCGATGGTCTCGTAGCCGGGGCCGTTGCCCTCCGTGCGGGCGCGCAGCCCGAAGACGCCCTCGATCCATCGCTCGCCGCGCGGGTGTTCCAGGGCGCGGGGCAGCGCACGGACGACGTCCTCGAAGCCGGCGGCGGTGTGGTCGACGGCCAGCTGCAGCTGCTCGACCTCCCACGCGTCCTTCACCAGGCGCAGTTCGCTCAGGACCGAGGCGAGGCCGGTGTCGCGGGACGCGTCGCGGCCCGGCGGCAGGAGCCCGAGGTCGTCGAGGTGGAGGCAGCGGATGCCGGTCATGCGCTCGGCCTCGGCGAGGTCGGGGCGCCGGCCGACCCAGAACTCGCCGTAGCGGCGGTCGCGGTAGAACTCCGTGCCGACGCGGGGCGAGCGGGGGCGCAGGTACAGCACGGCCTCGTGCCGGTGCGGCCCGTCGGGCTCCAGGACGAGGACGTGGCCCACCTGGTCCTCGCCGGTGAGCCCGGTCAGCCAGGCGTACGCGCTGTGCGGGCGGAAGCGGTGGTCCATGTCGTTGGAGCGGACCTTCAGCTCACCGGCGGGGACGATCAGCCGCTCGCCGGGGAAGCGGGCGGACAGCCTGGCGCGGCGGGCGGCGGCGAGGTCCGCCACGGGCAGCCGGATGTCGCCGGGCAGCGGGGTGGCCGACCAGCCGCCCGCCATGAACTCCTCGAACTCCGCCGACACGGGCAGATCATGACTGACCGTGCGGATCGCGGTGGTTGCGGCTTCCTTCACGGGGTCCTCCTCGGACACAGGTGGATAACGGAGAGGCTGAGCAGGGGCTGACGTCTTGTCAGTGCAATTTCACATTACTATGTTACGGGTCACATTTCAGCCATGGCTGTTCGACAGTTCACGGAGTGACCACTGATGAACAAGCGCACATGCACCGCCATCGCCGCCGCCCTGGCGGCGGCCACCGTCGCCCTCGGGGCGGCCGGCTGCTCCGGAGGGCACCGGGAGGACAGCGCGAGGGGCGGCGGCAAGCACCGCGCGGCCGCCGGCGAAGGCACCGTGGTCGGCGGCACTCCCCGCAAGGGCGGCACCCTCACCGTGCTGTCCAACCAGGACTTCACCCACCTCGACCCGGCCCGCAACTGGGTCATGAGCGACATGGACTTCGGCACCCGGCTGCTCTACCGCACCCTGGTGACCTACCGCGCCGCCCCCGGCGGCAAGGGCGCCGAGCTGGTGCCCGACCTCGCCACCGACCTGGGCACGCCCTCGAACGGCGCCCGGACGTGGACGTTCCGCCTCAAGGAGGGGGTGCGGTACGAGGACGGCTCGCCCGTCACCGCCCAGGACGTCAAGTACAACGTGGAGCGGTCCTTCTCCCCCGACCTGCCCGGCGGCGCCGACTACGCCGCCCGCTACCTCGCCGGCGCCGAGGGCTACCGGGGCCCCGCCGAGGGCAGGCACCTGGACTCCATCAGGACGCCGGACGACCGCACCATCGTCTTCGACCTGCGCAAGCCCTTCGCCGAGTTCCCCAACGCCACCGTGATGCCCACCTTCGCGCCCGTGCCGAAGGCCAGGGACAAGGGGCCGCAGTACGACAACCGGCCCTTCTCCTCCGGCCCCTACAAGGTCGAGAGCTACGCGCGCGGCAAGAAGCTCGTCCTGGTGCGCAACGACCACTGGGATCCGGGCACCGACGAGGTCCGCAAGGCCTACCCCGACCGGCTGGTGGTCGTCATGGGCCTGAAGGCCAACCAGATCGACGACCGGATGATCGCCAGCCGGGGCGCGGACGCCTCGGCCGTCTCCTGGTACGCCGTACGGCCGGAGAGCGCCGCGAAGGTCCTGCCCCGGGACGAGGTGCGCGAGCGGCTGATCGCCGAGTCCACCAGCTGCACCGACATGGTCCAGATGCACACCGGCCGGGCCCCCTTCGACGACGTGCGGGTGCGCCGGGCGGTGCTGTACGCGCTGGACCGGGACGCCGTCCTGACCGCCTCCGGCGGGCCCGCCTTCAACGACCTGTCGACCGCGTACATGCCGGCCGCCCTCTTCGGCGGCAAGCAGCCCGACACCACCGCGATCCCCGCCACCGGCGACGTGGCGAAGGCGAAGCAACTGCTGAAGGAGGCGGGGAGACCGGACGGGCTGACCACCCGGATCACCGTCTCGGCCGGCGACAAGGGCCGGGCCGAGGCGATCCAGCAGTCCCTGGGCCGGGCCGGCATCAAGGTCGTCATCGAGACGGTCGACCCGTCCGCGTTCTACGCCACCATCGGCGACACCAGGAACCGCACCGACCTGGTCTACACCGGCTGGTGCCCCGACTACCCCTCCGGCTCCACCTTCCTGCCCTTCGTCTTCGACGGCCGCTTCATCAAGGACAAGGGCAACTCCGGCAACCACTCCCTCTTCCGCGACGACGCGACCATGAAGCGCATGGACGAGATCGCTGCCATGACCGACACCCGGCAGGCGGCCACGGCCTGGCGCGAGCTCGACGGCACGATCCTCGCCAAGGCGCCCACCGTCCCCGTCCTGATCCGCCGGTGGCCACTGGTGCTGGGCACCAACATCGCCGGCGCCTACGGGCACACCTCCTTCGGCGGCCAGCTCGACTACGCCACCGTCGGCCTCAAGGACCCCGCCAAGGGCCAGGGCTGAAGGGCCGCCACACCATGAACGACACCACCACCGGCACCACCGCCGGCACCACGCCCGGCACCACGCCCGCCCCGGCCGCGGCACCCACCGGCAGCGGCCCCTGGCGCCTGGCCCGCACCGAACTGCTCCGCCGCGCCTCCGTGCGCGTCGCCCTGGCCGTCATCGCCCTCTTCCTGCTCATGGCAGCCGGCGCCCCGCTGCTGAGCGCGCTCGGCGGCTGGTCCCCCGAGGAGTTCGACAAGAGCGCCGTCGACCCCTACCTCGGCGGCCGGCCCATCGGCCCGTTCGGCGGCGTCTCCCCCGACCACTGGCTCGGCGTGGAGCCCGTCACCGGCCGCGACCTGTTCGCCCGCGTCGTCCACGGGGCCCAGGTCTCGCTGTTCATCGCGTTCACCGCCACCGCGATCGTCGTCGCCGCCGGAACGGCGGCCGGCATCGCCGCGGGCTACTTCGGCGGGCGCACCGACGCCGTGCTCTCCCGCCTGATGGACCTCACCATGTCCTTCCCCTCCCTCATCTTCATGATCGCGATGATGTCGGTGGCCAAGGACGTCAACCGCGTCGCCCTGATGACCGCGGTCATCGGCGTGTTCGGCTGGCCCGGCGTCGCCCGCGTCGTGCGCGGCCAGACCCTCTCCCTCAAGCACCGCGAGTACGTCGACGCCGCCCGCGTCGGCGGCTCGGGGCCCTGGCGGATCCTCACCCGGGAGATCCTGCCCGGCGTCTCCGGGCCCGTCATCGCCAGTACCACCCTCATCGTCCCCGGCATGATCGCCACCGAGGCCGCCCTGAGCTACCTGGGCGTCGGCGTCCGCCCGCCCACCCCCTCCTGGGGCCAGATGATCGCCGAGAGCGTCGCCTTCTACGACACGGATCCCATGTACTTCATCATCCCCAGCACCTGCCTCTTCCTGACCGTGCTCGCCTTCACCCTGCTCGGCGACGCGCTGCGCGACGTCCTCGACCCGAGGAGCGGCCGCACATGATCCTCTACACCGCCCGCCGCCTGCTGGGCGTCGTCGGCGTGCTCCTCGCCGTCGCCGCCGTCACCTTCACCGTCTTCTACGTCCTGCCCTCCGACCCCGCGGCCGCCGCCTGCGGCAAGTCCTGCAGCACCGAGCGGCTCGAGGCGATCCGCGCCCACATGGGCCTGGACCGGCCGCTGTGGCGGCAGTTCGCCGACTTCGTCACCGGCATCTTCACCGGCCGCACCATGGGCAGCGGGCAGTACGCCCTGCACTGCGACTTCCCCTGCCTCGGCTACTCCTACGAGAACTCCGAGGCCGTCTGGGACCTGCTGATGGACCGCCTCCCGGTCTCCGCCTCGCTGGCGCTGGGCGCGGCCGCGCTGTGGCTGCTGCTCGGGCTGAGCGCCGGGGTCACCGCGGCCCTGCGCAAGGACTCCCTCACCGACCGGGCCCTGATGGTCGGCGCGGTCGGCGCCGCCTCGCTGCCGGTCTACTTCACCTCGATGATGCTGATCTACGGCGTGATCCGGGTGGCCGGGCTGCTGCCCTACCCGCAGTACGTGCCCTTCGGCGACGATCCCCTGGACTGGGCGTCGAACCTGCTCCTGCCGTGGCTCGCCCTCGCCGTCCTGTACGCGGCGATGTACGCGCGCCAGAGCCGCAGTTCCATGATCGAGACGATGGCGGAGCCCTACATCCGCACCGCCCGTGCCAAGGGCCTGCCGCGCCGCAAGGTCGTCGTCAAGCACGGACTGCGCGCCGGCATGACGCCCGTCCTCACCCTCTTCGGCATGGACCTGGGCGGACTGCTCGCGGGCGCGGTCATCACCGAGTCCATCTTCGGACTCCCCGGCGTCGGACGGCTCTTCCACGGCGCCCTGTCCACCGGTGACCAGCCCGTCATCCTCGGCGTCACCCTGCTGGCCGCCGTCTTCATCGTCGTCGCCAACCTGGCCGTCGACCTGCTCTACGCCGTCGTCGACCCGAGAGTGAGGTTCTGATGGCCGTCCCGCACGCCGAAGAGAGGCCCCTGTTGTCGGTCCGGGACCTGACCGTCACCTTCCGCACCGGGCGCGGGCCCGTGCGGGCCGTCGACGCGCTCACCTTCTCGGTGCGCCGCGGCCAGACCCTCGGCATCGTCGGCGAGTCGGGGTCGGGCAAGTCCGTCACCTCGCTCGCCGTGCTGGGCCTGCACACGGGCGCCGAGGTCACCGGCTCCATCGCCCTCGACGGCCGGGAGCTGGTCGGGCTGCCCGAGGGCGAGCTCAACAGGCTGCGCGGCCGCCGGATGGCGATGATCTTCCAGGACCCGCTGTCCAGTCTCCACCCCTACTACACCGTCGGCGAGCAGATCGCCGAGCACCACCGCGTGCACTTCGGCTCCCGCCGGGCCGCCGCCCGCCGCCGTGCCGTCGAGATGCTCGGCGAGGTCGGCATCCCCGAGCCCGCGCGGCGCGCGGGCGAGTACCCGCACCAGTTCTCCGGCGGGATGCGCCAGCGCGTGATGATCGCCATGGCGCTCGCCTGCGAACCCGAACTGCTCATCGCCGACGAGCCCACCACCGCCCTCGACGTCACCGTCCAGGCGCAGATCCTGGAGCTGATCGCCCGCCTGCAGCAGGACCGGGGCCTGGCCGTCGTGATGATCACGCACGACCTCGGCGTGGTGGCCCGCGTCGCCGGGGAGGTCCTGGTGATGTACGGCGGGCGGGCCGCCGAACAGGCCCCGGTGGACGCGCTGTTCGCCGACCCCCACCACCCCTACACCCGCGGCCTGCTCGACTCCCTGCCCCGCCTCGACGACACGGACGACGCGCCCCTGCGGGCGATCCCCGGCAGCCCGCCCTCACTCCTGACCCCCGCCCCGGGCTGCGCCTTCGCTCCGCGCTGCCCGCGCGCGGCGGCCGCCCCGCCGGACGAGCGCGACCGCTGCGCGACGACCAGGCCGGAACCCACATCGGCCCACGGGCGCCTGGTCGCCTGCCACTTCCCCCAGCACGCCCCCGCCGAGGCCCGGAAAGGCACCCCATGACCCCCACCGCCGCTCCCCTGCTGTCCGTACGGGACCTGACGATGACCTTCCCCGGCCGCGGCAGCCGCTCGGCGCCCGTACGGGCCGTCGACGGCATCGGCTTCGACATCGCGGCGGGCGAGACACTGGGCCTGGTCGGGGAGTCCGGCTGCGGCAAGTCCACCACCGGCCGCATGATCGTGCGACTCCTGGAGCCGACGGCCGGAACGATCACCTACGACGGCCGTGACATCAGCCGGCTGCGCCCCCGCGAACTCAAGCCGCTCCGCCGGGAGCTGCAGATGGTCTTCCAGGATCCGCACTCCTCCCTCAACCCGCGGCAGACGGTGGCCCGGATCATCGCCGACCCGCTGCTGGTGCAGGGCACTCCGGCGGCCGAGGCGCGCCGGCGGGCGGTGGAGCTGATGGAGCTGGTCGGGCTCATCCCCGAGCACATCGACCGCTATCCGCACGAGTTCTCCGGCGGGCAGGCGCAGCGCATCGGCATCGCCCGCTCGCTCGCCACCGGCCCCCGGCTGGTCGTCGCGGACGAGCCGGTCTCCGCCCTCGACGTCTCCGTGCAGGCCCAGATCGTCAACCTGATGGAGCGGCTGCGGCGGGAGCTGGGGCTGGCCTACCTGTTCATCGCCCATGACCTGTCGGTGGTCAAGCGGGTCTGCGACCGGGTGGCGGTGATGTACCTGGGCCGGATCGTGGAGATCGGCGACAAGGAGCGCGTGTACGCGGCCCCGGCCCATCCGTACACCCGGGCCCTGCTCTCGGCCGTTCCGCTGCCGGATCCGGCGGCCGAGCGGGCGCGGGAGCGCATCACGCTGCTCGGCGATCCGCCGAGCCCGGCGGCTCCCCCGCCGGGCTGCACGTTCCATCCGCGCTGCCCGAAGGCGCGGGAGATCTGCCGCACCGAGGTCCCGGCACTGCGGATCGCGGTGCCGGGCGAGGCTCGCCAGGTGGCCTGTCACTTCCCCGAGGCCGCCTGAGCGAAAGGGGGCCCCGGTGCCCTGGTTCCATGGGGGGATCCGGGGCACCGGCGCGTCCTACGTCCCTTTATCGCGTCACCACTTGGTGACGCGGACGGTGTCGCCGGAGCTGTCGGCGTCCAGGACCTCGATGCGGACGCCGGCGGAGTGGTCGGTGAACGACCGGCCGGAGGCGAACGGGGCGTCGTCCAGCGGCCGGCCGCCCACGGGGGTGGTGGCCGGCCTGGCGTCGATCACCCGGATCGGGCCCTTTCCGGTCGGCACGGACGAGTCGACCTTGTAGACCAGGGCGCCCGTCGAACGGGCGCCCGCGTCCGCGTTGACCGCCCGCCGGGATTCCACGACGTAGGCGGTGGTCGGGCCGGTGCGCAGGACGGCCATCTTGGTGCCGGTGTGGTAGCCGACGGCGGTCAGACGGACCGTGTCGCTGCCGCGCGTCGCCCGGCAGAGCACCTGGTCGTCACCGGTCCAGCCGAGCTTCCACGAGTGCCAGGCGAAGTACTGCGAGCCGGCGCCGCCGATCAGTCCCATCACGTCCCAGCCGCCGGTGAAGCGGTGGGCGTCGGAGCCCGCGTCGAAGGCGTAGAGGTCGGGCAGGCCGAAGGTGTGCGCCGTCTCGTGGCCCACCAGCCGGTGGTCCCAGTGCCACATGTCCTGACCGAACGTCACCGCCCACTTCACTCGGGTGCCGTCGGCGACGACGCCCCGCGTGCCCGGCTCGTAAATGTAGGTGGGGGTGAAGGGGATGGCGGTGGCGTTGCGGGTGGCGACGACGTAGACGGTGTCGTAGCGGGAGAAGTCCACGGACGGGTCGGCCGCGGTCACGGCGTCCTTGAGGTACGCCTCGTGCGTCTCGTGCGTCAGCCCGCGGGCGAAGCCGTAGTCCGTGGAGCGGTGCGGCATGCGCACCCACCGCTGGTGCTGACTGATGGCCGGCCAGACCTTGCCGTAGGAGGCGTGCCACATCCAGTCCGCGCCGGGCGTGATCCGGGCGCCGGCGGTGGCCGGGTGCTCGGTGGCGGGCGCGTCGGGGAAGTCCACGAAGATCATGCCGACGTTGATGGTGCCGGTGGGGCGCTGGAAGACGGAGTGGTCGGTGTCGTGCCCCTCGTCGGTCCAACCGGTGGCGCCGGGAAGGGCGCACCGGGAGGCGCTGTCGCGCACCGCCGCTCTGCCTGCGGCCTCGGCGAGTGGTGGCGCGCAGAGGAGCAGCAGGACGGCGGCGAGCAGCGCCGCCGGCCACGACGCTATTCGCGACCCTGAAATAACGCTTTTTTTCCTGGTGTTCATCGAACCCCCGTTGACCTGCGCAAATGGTCCTCCCCTTGATCCCGGGCGGAATCCGGAACATCTAAGGGGTTGTCAGTAACATTTCACATTACTACGTTACGCATCACATGGCGCCGCCTCTCACCCCCCATTCGCGTGCGCATCACTCAACACCTCCCACACACAGGAGACATCGGTGTCCCACTCCAGAACCCTGCGCAGATCCCTGCTCACCGCCGCGATAGCCGTGACGCTCGGCACCACTGTCGTCCAGCCCGGTTTCGCGGACTCGCCCGCGCCTGCCCCCGCCTCCGCCACCGCTCCGTCGGCGGCCGCGCGGGCGGACACCCCCACGCCCAACCCGTTCGACGAGGTCACCAGGCTGGCCCAGGCCCCCAAGCCCTCCGACCTGTCCAAGGCGGGGCCGGGCGACCTGACGCGGGCACGCGTCCCGGGCCCGGCGAAGCCGCAGGCCAAGAACGCCAAGGAGAACGCCAAGGACAAGGGCAAGGCCAAGTCCCTCGCCCCGCGCGCCAAGGTGGGCGGCACGAGCGTGCCCTGCACGCTCGACGGCGTCAGCCGGCTCGGCCCCGAGCAGTTCGCCGAGTTCCTCGCCGACCCGGCCGTCACCGCCGACGGCTGCCTGCGCGACATCCTGTGGACCTGGGACCAGCGGCTGGCCCGCGTGATGTCGAAGGAGCACGTACGCGCCGTGGCGCTGCGCGCCGAGCGGTACGGCTACTCCCACGACGGGAAGAACAGCACCCACGTGCTGGAGCTGTTCACCTACCTCCACGCCGCCGCCTACCACGACTTCTCGCGCGACGAGATCGACCACACCGACCCGCAGACCCTGGAGGCCGTCCGCCGCGCCGTCTACTACTTCGGCAGCGCCGCGCGCACCTTCGACGCCACCCGCACCAACGCCGAGACGCTGCGCGAGGCCCTCTACGCCGCCAGCGTTCCCGGGCTGCGCCACCACCAGCTCCCGCTGATGAAGCGGGTCCTGGGCATGATGGACGCCTCGCACCCCGACACCGCGAAGGACCGGGCCTGGGGCGGTGCCGTACTGGGCGCGCTGTCCGTGGGCTACCTGGGCGTCTACAACGACGACGCCGCGTTCGACGCGGCCGTGGCCGCCGACCCCGCCTACCGCGCCGCCCTCAAGGCCTTCGCCGGACACACCCACCTCAAGGGCACCGAGAACGAGTGGGTGGTGCGCGACGCGCTCAACGAGTACGGCCGGCTCAGCCAGGTCGCCGCGGTCAGGAGCGAGATCGGCTCCGCGCTGGGCGGGCTGCTGGACACCACCACCCGCAACTTCGGTCAGGGCAGCGCCCCCTGGGGCAAGATCGTCACCTGGCTGAACGAGCTGGAGATGTGCAAGCAGTACGGGGTGTGCAAGACGGACATCGAGCGCCGCATCTTCCCGTACACGTACACGTACGACAACGGCGCCATCAAGGTGCGCACCGCACTGCCCCGGACCACCGTCGACCGCCTCTACTACGCGAGCAAGCAGGTCAAGGCGCAGTACCACCGGGTCCTGGGCACCGAGCAGCCGCTGGCCGGCGACACCAACGCCTCGCTGAACATCGTGCTGTACGCCTCGCGCGCCGACTACGAGATCTACCACCCGCTGCTGACCGGCATGGCCACGAACAACGGCGGCATCTACATCGAGAAGGGCGCCACCTTCTACACGTACGAGCGCCGCGTGCCGCAGGACTCCACGCTCACGCTGGAGGAGCTGTTCCGCCACGAGTACACGCACTACCTCAACGGCCGCTGGGCGGTGCCCGGCAGCTTCGGCGAGGGCCCCTGGTACCAGAACGACCGCACCACCGCGATGGACGAGGGCACGGCGGAGTTCTTCGACGGCGCCACCCGCGACGACGGCATCAAGGTCCGCAAGTCGCTGGTCCAGAGCATCATCGACGACACGGCGGGCGGCAAGCCGCGCATGACCGTCGACCAGCTGCTGCACGCCGAGTACGACCGCGACGGCTTCCGGTTCTACTCGTACGCGGGGACGTTCTTCGAGTACCTGTGGACCGAACGCCCCTCGCTGCTCCGCGAGATGTACGGCTACCTCCGGGCGAACGACGTCTCCGGGTACGACGCCTGGCGCAACCGCATGGGCCGCGACTGGTACGTGCAGCGGGACTACAACGCCTTCCTCGACAAGCAGATCGCCAAGGTCAAGGACCTGTACGTGCCGAACACCACGTACACGCCGGTCAACCGCCTCCAGCACGCCACGGCCGAGCAGGTCCGCTCGTCCTTCACCGCCTCGACGGGCCACACCCCCGAGTGCGGCTCCGTCCGCACCACCGACCGCCCCCGCTTCGTCTGCACGGGCCGCATCACCGCCAACCTGAGCAGCCCCGGCAACGCCGACCTGGTCTTCAAGGACATGTCCGAGACGGTCGACTACTTCATACTCGACCGCGCGAAGACGGCCTCCAACAACCTCGCCGACATGAACTGCTCCTTCGGCAAGGTCGACATCTGGTCCGACCGGCCGGCGGGCACGGCGGACTACCGCTGCGAGGGGCCGCTGCGCGGCTGACGCGCGAAAACGGCGGTCCACTCCGTTGGACAGCCACGGGCGGGCCGCCGGAGAATTGGACGTGTACGAGGAGGCGCCATGAGCATTCGCATCGCCACCTTCAACGCGGAGAATCTCTTCCGGCGGCCCGTCGCCCTCGGTATCCCCAACGACCGGATACGCGACGACGTACTCGACGCCTTCAGGGAACTCGTCGAAGTTCTCGACCACAAGGAGTACACGGACGACGACAAGAAGGAGATCATCAAGATCCTTCTGGCGCACAGCGTCGACGTCAACAAGGAGATCTCCACCCAGACGATCCTGATGAACCAGCCCAAGGGCAGGGCCAAACTGCTCAAGGGGCAGGGCACCGACGTCCAGGTGAGGGACGAGGCCACCGGAAGGGCGGCCTGGATCGGCTGGGCCGAGCTGGTCCGGGGGGACCTCTCCCTGGACGCCATCCGGAACACGGCCAGGGTGATCGCCGAGGTGAACGCCGACATACTGCTCACGGTCGAGGTCGAGGACCGGCTCACCCTGCACCGCTTCAACGAACAGGTCCTGGCAGGCCAGATGGACGGGGAGCCGTATCCGTTCAACATGCTGATCGACGGCAACGACAACCGCGGCATCGACGTCGGGCTGCTCAGCCGGCGCTCGATCACCTCGATACGCTCGCACATCTTCGACAAGAAGAATCCCCAGGACGAATTCCCCATCTTCAGCAGGGACTGCCCGGAATTCGAGATCGACGTCGGCGGGCGGCCGCTGTGGCTGCTGGGAAACCACTTCAAGAGCAAGATCGGTGGCGGTGCGGAGAAACGCAAGCGCCAGGGCGAGCGCGTCGCCAAGCTCTACGAAGCGGCCCTCGAGCGCTCGGCCCACGTCGTGGTCGCCGGCGACCTCAACGACACCCCGGACAGCGTGCCGCTCAAGTCCCTGCTGGATGCCGGCCTGCGGGACGCCATGACCCACGACGCGTACGAGGGCCCGGACGGCACCCATGGGAAGTGCAAGGCAGCCGACAAGATCGACTACCTGATGTTCTCGCCGGAGCTGTTCGGCAAGGTGACGGCAGTGGAGCTGGAGACGCGCGGGATCTTCGAGTTCGGCAGCCCGTTCCCCAGCGTGCACGGATCGCACGACCAGGCCTCCGACCACGCCGCCCTCGTCGCCGAGCTCGACCTGTGACGAAGGCCTTCGGACGAAGGTCTTCGACGAGCCGCCTCAGCGTCCCGTGAACAGGTTCCGCACCCGCCGCCGGGCCCGCCGCCCGGCGGCGTAGTCCTCGTCGTCCTCCTCGCCGTTTTCGACATCCGGGCCGTGCAGCACGGTCCAGCTGACGGCCGAGACGGCCGGCTCGAGCGAGAGCCTGCTGACGGCCTCCTCCAGGAGGCTGTCGTCGCGCCGCTCGGTGGTGAGCTCCGCCGACACCATCACCTTGCCCGCGCTCTCGGCGTCCTGGCTGTGCACGGACCGCAGCCGGAAGCCGGGCCTGGCGACGGCCTGCACGACGAGCGTGCGCACATGGGCCTCCTCGGGCTCGGTGCACACCACCTCGAAGTGGTAGTCCGTGGCCACCTCGGCCCCGCCGTGCGGCCCCCGGTCCAGCCCGCGCGCCAGCGGCCGCAGCAGGGTGTTCGCCCCCACCACCCCGACCGTGCCGAGCGCCGCGAGCACGTACAGCCCGGTCCCGGCGAGGGCGCCCACGGCGGCGGAACACCACAGGGTGGCCGCCGTGTTGAGGCCGCGCACGCTCAGACCGTCGCGCATGATGACGCCCGCGCCCAGGAAACCGATGCCGGAGACGATCTGCGCGGCGACGCGCGAGCCGTCGTAGCCGGTCGTACTGGTCGCACTGGAGAAGCCGTAGATCGACAGCAGGACGAAGAGGGCGGACCCGGCGGCGACCAGCGCGTTGGTGCGCAGCCCCGCCATCCGGGCACGCCACTGCCGCTCCAGCCCGATGATCGCACCGAACCCCAGGCCGGCCCCGATGTTGGCCGCCATGTGCCACTCGTTGACGATGGCCATGCCGTCGCCCTCCTTCGTCACCGCCGGTCCTACCGGCTCATCGATCTCTTATCGGCCGGTCACGGCAAGATGTTGAACCGGCGGATGCGCCCGGTGTTCGCGCGCTGTTCGACCCGCCCGTACCCCAGGTGAGCCGGGCGTACCGTGGTCCCAGGCATTCGACTCTCCTGACGGGCGGGGCAATGACGGCGACACTCGGGGACCGGGTGGGTGAGCTGCGCGTACGGCGTGGTCTGACCCAGGAGGGGCTGGCCGAGAAGGCGCGGCTCAGCGTGGATACCGTCCGCAAGCTGGAGCAGAACCAGCGGTTCACGGCCCGGATGAACACCCTGAACAAGCTTGCCCGTGCCCTCGACGTCGAGACCTCGGCGCTGCTCGGGCCGCCCGCCGTGCTGCCGTCGGCCGGCAACGCCGAGCCGCCGAGCATTCTCGCGCTGCGGCAGGCGGTCACGCCACTGTCCGGCTTCCCCGGGATGGGACAGGAGGAGGACGTGCCGCCCCCCACCGTCGCCGAACTGCGCAGCAGCATGCGGGGTACGGAAAGGATCCGCCGCCAGGGCGAGTTGACGAAGATCACGGCGTTGCTGCCGACGCTCCTGTCCGACGCCCGGTCGGCGGTCCGCCATTACACCGGCGAGGAGCGCTCGACGTCCTACGCGATGCTGGCCGAGGCGTATCAGGTGGCGGCCACCACATTGACCGCCTTCGGCAAGGAGGACGTCGCCTACACCGCGCTGGAACGGTCCATGGAGGCGGCGGCCCTGTCCGACGACCCGCGTCTGGAGGTCGTCGGCATCTCGACCCTGTCGTGGATCTTCTCCAAGCAGGGACGCGTCGCCGACGCCGAACACGTGGCGGTGCGGATGGCGGAACGCATCGAGCCCGGCTTCCGGTCGGCTCCTCTGGATCTCGCCCTTTGGGGCATCCTGCTGCTTCGCGGCGCCACCGCGGCGGTGCGGGCGGAACGCGGCGACACGGCGGAGGAACTGCTGTCACTCGCCTCCGCCGCTGCCGCCCGTATCGGGGCCGACCGCCTCGATTACGCGACCCCCTTCGGGCCCACCAACGCCGGGGTCGCCACGGTCAACGCCTACGTGGACATGGGCAAGCCCGACAAGGCCCTGAACCACGCCGACCGCATCCCCGGCCTGGCAGGCCTCCCTCCCACCTGGCTCGCCCGGCACCACCTCGACCGCGCCCAGGCGTACGCCGAGCTGCGCCGCGACCGCGAGGCCACGCGGGCCCTACTGGCGGCCGAACGGACCGCCCCGGAGTGGATGCGCTACCACGGCTCGTCCCGGCACCTGGTGGCGGAGCTGAGAGGGCGGGAGCTGCGGCGCACATCCCCCATCAAGGACCTCGCCCTTCGACTGGAGATCGACGGCTAGTGTCCTGAGTTACTGATCCGCCGCTGGTTGGGCATGAGGCGTCCCGGGCCGGGCCGGCCGCGTCAAAGGGCGTGCGTACGAGCGCGAGGGCGCACGGGTCGGCGCCCGTGCGCTAGGGCGGAGTCATCACCGTCGGCGAGGGTAGGACGCCCCGTAATCCCCACCCGCATCAGAGGAGTTACGGGAAATGACACGTATCCGCCGCATCGCGACCGTCACGGCCGCCACCCTGCTACTGACGGTGAGCGGTGCCGTACTGGCGTCTCCGGCGCAGGCGGATGTCGACCTGGACCTGTTGCGAGGGGCGCTCGACCTGCACGCCAACTCGCTTGTCGCTGTCGGCGCGTTGGGGGCGCAGATCGTGTCCCTGCCGATCTCGCTGGAGCCGCTCCTCTGAGCGTACGGGCCCGACGAGGCTCATCGGAGGTGGTTGGCCTCGTCGGCGTAGAAGTCGACGCGGGTCTGCGGGGTGACGGGCAGGGCCTCGAGCTCGTCAGTCTGCAGGATGCGCTTCGCTGTCTCGGCCGAGCAACCGATGTAGGTGGAGAGCAAGTCGTGGTCGGTGGTGACCACCCAGCTTCGGTCCTGCGGCCACCAGAACTCCGGACCGTCGACGTTGCCTCCCAGCTCGGCACACGCAGCCTCATGCGTGGAATCGAGATCGGCCAGAGTTGAACAATGTTCGACTGGTGAGTTCACCTGGCTCATGGCCACGAGGTCATAGGCGTAGAAGACAGGCTGGTCGCCTGTCGACGGAGCGAGGCAACGCTGCAGTGCCTGGCGGCTGCGGCCGTCAAGGTGACCCGACTCGGCCAGCCAGAAAGGCCCGCCGGACGGACCGGTCCCGGTCGGCAGTGACCTGTGGGACAACTCGGCGTGGAAGCGGATGCCATACGCTTCGGCCAGCGTGCGCCAAGAGCAGGTGCGGCCTGATCCGTCCGTGGCCTGGAAGGGGTGGAAGACGCGCAGGTAGGAGCCCAAGCCCCTCGGCACGAGCTCGGACACCACATGTCCAGGTCCGTCATCGGGCCGTCCGAGCCGGTCCTGGATCCACGCCAGCTCTGTACCCTCATAGCTCCACTCGAGCAGTTCTGTCATGAGTAGATTGTCCCTGTTCGACTCCAGGTGCGCCGACGACCGTCTCACGACTCACCAGAGGCCCCCTAGGACAGCACGTCCTACCTCCCCTGGCGACTCGTACACCCCGCCCCTGGGCCCACGACGCGCAGGGCCGCATGGTGTTCACGCGATCACAACGCTGAACGGGAGCCGCCATGCCGGGCACTGACGAGCACGCGAAAGACAACGCCGCCGCCCCCGAGGGGCATACGCACACGGACATGCGCCGGGCGGAGGTGAGGGCACGGGTGCGCGAAGCGAACGAGCGCAGCAGGAACAGCCGGGAAGGGGCCGCAATCCGTACCGGGGGCACGGGTGCGCCGATCGGCTGTGCCGAATGCGCCGAGCTGCGGCGCGCCCAGCAAGCCGCCGTGGACGGGGGTGACAGGGCGCCGGCAGTGGCCGCCACGGTGGCGGTGCGCAGGCACGTCCGGGACGCGCATCACTTTCCGAGGGGAGCCGCGTGGTGATGAGGTGCCCGCACCTCACGGGCTGCTCTGCGCGCCATGACACCGTAGATGCCCGAGTGCCGGACGGCCGCGTCCTGCGGCCGTCCGGCTTCTCGCGGTACAAGGGGTGCGGGGCGACGAGCCCCTACGGCTGGACCAGCGCCGTCCACCTGCCCAGTGCGTCGCCCTTGGTGCCGTCGTACAGTGACGTCTCGCCGTTGGACCAGCGCACGACGAGGTCGTCGGGGCGGCCGCTCGCGCTGAAGTCGCCGGCCACCATGACGGCGGGTGACCAGGAGGCGTTGGGGGCCTGGAGGCGGGTGCCCGAGAGGCCGGTGCCGCCCAGGGCGAAGCTGCCCAGGGAGCCGTCGGCCCAGCGCACGACCACGTTCGACGTGTCCTTGCCCGCGGGCTGGAGGCTGGTCAGGGACTGGGCGTTCTTCCAGAACGAGCCGGAGGCCGCGAGCTGACGCTCGCTGCCGAGCCCCGACGACGTCACGCCCGAGTGCAGCGTCACCTTGCCGTCGGACCGGCGCACGACCAGGTCGTTCTTCCGCGTGGAGTTGTAGCGGCCCGCCGTGATCTGCGCCGCGTCCTTCCACGAGGAGCCCACGGCCGCGAGCGTGAACTCCTTGCCGAAGCCGGAGGAGTTGACGTCCTCGAAGTAGCTGAGCTTGCCGTTGTCCCAGCGCACCATCAGGTCCGGCAGCGCGGAGCCGCCGAAGTCGCCCGCTGTGACCGTCTTGGCGCGCTTCCAGAAGTCCGCCTTGGCGAGCTGCTTCTCCGAGCTGAAGCCGCCGGAGCCGTCGCCCGTGTACAGGGTGACCTCGCCGTCGCTCCAGATGGTCACCATGTCGTCGCGCCCGTCGCCGGTGAAGTCGCCGGAGGCCAGGTGGTTGGCATGGGTCCAGGTGGAGGCGGCGCCGGCCAGGCGGGCCTTGTCCGAGGGCTGCTGGTAGGTGCCGGAACGCTGGGGCGTGCGGCCGACGACGGCGTCCTGGTAGAGGGCGCGGATCTCGCCGTCGAAGACCGGGGAGTAGCTGAGCCAGTCGTCGTTGGCGGTGTTGCCGCCGCCGTTGAAGCCGCCGACGATGCCGATGACGTCGCCGGTGCGGGACTTGGCGTCGTAGTTGGCGATCCACGGGCCGCCGGAGACGCCTCCGTAGTAGCCGCCGCACTTCATCTGCATCTGGCGGAAGCCCGGCAGCCGGAAGGACGGGACCGTGCAGCTGATGGCCCGCTGGTCGGGGTTGTACGAGCCGGGGTATCCCAGGACGTTGACGGTGCTGGTCCAGCGGGGGGTGTCGGTCAGCCGGAGTCCGCCCGTACGGTCCTCGGCCTCGGCGCCCTGCGCGTTGGGCGACAGGCGGGCGAAGCCGAAGTCGAGGTTGGAGTCGGCGCCCTTGCTGTTCCTGGTGTAGCGGGGGTCGGTGAAGACCTTGTCCACGGGGAAGACGCCGTGGGGCTGGTGGGCCGCGTCCAGGCCCTTGCGGTACTGCGGCACGAAGATGCGCTGCCCGCCGCCGGCCAGGGACTTGGCGCAGTGCCCGGCGGTCAGGACGAGGTTGCGTCCGGCGCTCTGCACGACGCTGGCGGTGCAGTAGGTGGCACCGCTCGGGCCGGAGCTGCTGAAGAACGTCCCGACGGCGGGTATGCCGTCGCCGTAGGAGCCCTTGGGCGTTCCGGACGGTGCGGCGACGCCGGCGCGGGGCGCCCGGGTGAGGCCGGAGCGCGGCGTGCCGGTAGGGGCCGTGGTGTGGCCGGCCTCGACGGGCTTGGCGCCGGCCATGCGCTCGGCCGTCCAGTACGCCTCGGCGGCGCGGGCGTCGTCCGCCGGCCGCGGGGCGGCGACGGCCACCGTGGCGGTCGCCGTCGTGCCGCACGCGGCCATGGTGAGCGCCACGGCGAGGGCGCGGGTCCAGCCGGATCTGGAAGGAGACAAGGTGGCTCTCAGCACTAGGAAACAAGGGAACAAAAGTGCGATGAATATTTGCACAGCGGGTGTTCCCTTGATCACCCGGGGCCGAGGCCGGCAGCCCCGTGCGGACCGCCCCGCCCCCAGGTCCCGGACCGCCCCACTCCGGACACGCGCTACGCCGCCACGGACGCCCGCCGCTCGTGACGCGGCTCGTGGCCCGGCTCGCGCTGCGGATGCTCGTGGTGGATGGGCGTGCCGGCCCCGGTGAGCGGTGCGCCCGAGCCGCCGCGCCGGAGCGCGACGATCTCGGCGGCGATGGACAGGGCCGTCTCCTCGGGCGTACGCGCCCCCAGGTCGAGCCCGATGGGCGACCTCAGCCGCGCCAGTTCCGCCTCGCCCATGCCCGCTTCGCGCAGCCGCGCCAGCCGTTGCTCGTGCGTACGGCGCGAGCCCATCGCGCCGACGTACGCCACCGGGAGCCGCAGGGCCCGCTCCAGCAGCGGGACGTCGAACTTGGCGTCGTGCGTGAGCACGCACAGCACCGTCCGGCCGTCGAGGGCCCCCCGCGACGCCTGCGCGTCGAGGTAGCGGTGCGGCCAGTCGACCACGACCTCGTCGGCCTCGGGGAAGCGCCGGGCAGTGGCGAAGACCGGGCGCGCGTCGCAGACGGTGACGTGGTGGCCGAGAAACTTCCCCGCCCGCACCAGCGCCGCCGCGAAGTCGATCGCCCCGAAGACGATCATCCGGGGCGGCGGCACGCTGCACTCCACGAGCAGCGTCACCGGCTCCCCGCAGCGCGAACCGTCCGCGCCGATCTCCAGGGTCGCGGTGCGGCCCGCCTCCAGCAGCGCGGCCGCCTCGGCCGCCGCCGCGCGGTCCAACTCCTCCGGGCCGCCGAGCGTTCCCGTGTGACGGCCGTCGGCGTGGACGAGCAGGGCGCGCCCCGCCATGCCCGCCGGGCCCGACACCACGCGCGCCAGGGCCGCCGTCCCGCCGCGGGCCGCGGTGGCGAGCGCGGGGGCGGCCACCGCCCGTAACGGATCGTCGGCCCGCACCGGCACCACGAGGACGTCGATGACGCCGCCGCAGGTCAGGCCCACGGCGAAGGCGTCCTCGTCGGAGTAGCCGAACCGCCGCACCACGCCCTCGCCGCTCTCGTCGCTCTCCAGGGCCTCCCGGCACAGCTCGTAGACCGCGCCCTCCACACAGCCACCCGACACCGAGCCCACCGCCGTGCCGTCCGCGTCGACAGCGAGTGCGGCGCCCGGCTGCCGCGGCGCGCTGCCGCTGACGGCCACGACCGTCGCGACGGCGAAGTCGCGTCCCTCCTCGCACCAGCGGTGCAGTTCCTCGGCGATGTCCAGCACAGCGCTCTCTCCTCACTTCACGCCGAGCCAGTGCTCGATGGGGTGCAGGGCGAAGTAGCCCGCGAAGACGAGGCTCAGGGCCCACATGAAGGCGCCGGGCTCACGCCATCGGCCCTGGCCGGCCTTGATGACCGTATAGGCGATGACGCCGCCGCCGACGCCCGCCGTGATGGAGTAAGTGAACGGCATCAGCACCACGGTCAGGAAGACCGGTACGGCCACCGCCCGGTCCGTCCAGTCGATGTGGCGGGCGTGACCCGCCATCATGGCGCCGATGACGACCAGCGCGGCCGCCGCTATCTCGGCGGGCACGATCCGGGTGAGCGGGGTGAGGAACAGGCACGCGGCGAAGAACAGCCCGGTGACCACGGAGGACAGCCCGGTGCGGGCGCCCTCGCCGACCCCGGTGGCGGACTCGACGAAGACCGTCTGGCCCGAGGCGCCCGCCGCCCCGCCGATGGCGCCGCCCGCGCCGTCGACGAGCAGCGCCCTGCTCAGCCCCGGCATCCGGCCCCGCCCGTCGGCCAGGCCCGCCTCGGTGCCCACGCCGATGATCGTGGCCATGGCGTCGAAGAAGCCGGCCAGCACCAGCGTGAAGACGATCATGCCGACGGTGGCCCCGCCGACCGCGCCCCAGCCGCCGAACTCCACCTGTCCGAAGAGCGAGAAGTCCGGCATCGAGACCGCGCCGCCCTCCAGTCCGGGCGGACCGTTGCGCCAGGTCTTCGGCCCCGGGTCGGCGACGGCGTCGACGACGAGCGCGAGGACGGTACCGGCGACGATGCCGATGAGGATCGCGCCCGGCACATCGCGTGCCTGCAGCATGAAGATCAGCAGCAGCGTGACGCAGAACAGCAGCACCGGCCAGCCGGCCAGCTCGCCGGCCGGTCCGAGGGTGACCGGCCCGCCGGACGTCGCGGCGTGCACGAACCCGGCCTTCACCAGCCCGATCAGGGCGATGAACATGCCGATGCCCATGGTGATGGCGTGCTTGAGCGCGAGCGGGATCGCGTTCATCACCCGCTCCCGCATGCCGGTGAGCACCAGCAGCATGATCACCACGCCGTAGATCACGCACATGCCCATCGCCTGCGGCCAGGTCAGCCGCGGGACGACCTGGGTGGAGAGCACCCCCGAGACGCCGAGCCCGGCCGCCAGGGCCAGCGGCACCTTGCCGACCAGCCCCATCAGCAGCGTGGCGACCGCCGCGGCGAAGGCGGTGGCGGTGATCAGAGCGGACTGGCCGAGGCGGTGCTGGGCGGCGTCCGGGCCGGACAGGATCAGGGGATTGAGCAGCAGGATGTAGCTCATCGCCATGAAGGTCGTCACGCCGCCGCGCACTTCGCGGGCGACGGTGGACCCCCGGTCGGTGATGTGGAAGTACCGGTCGAGCCGGGAGCGTCCACCGGACGGACACGGGCCGTCGCCCGCGTCGTGCGCCGGGGTTCCCGGCCGCACGGATGCATGGGTCATGGTGCCAACTCCAGGGTTGCGGTGGGGGCTGCACGACCCGGGGGACGGCCCGAGACGGAGGACGGGAGGAAAAACAGGGAGGGTGCTCAGGTGCCCGTGAGGTGTTCCGGCCGCACCGGCACCCGGGTCAGGGCCAGGCCCGTGGCCTGGCGGATGGCCGCCACGACCGCGGGCGTCGAGGAGAGGGTGGGGGCCTCCCCCACCCCGCGCAGCCCGTAGGGGGCGTGCTCGTCGGCGAGTTCGAGGACGTCGACCGGGATGGCGGGGGTGTCGAGGATGGTGGGGATGAGGTAGTCGGTGAAGGAGGGGTTGCGGACCTTGGCGGTCACCGGGTCCACGGCGATCTCCTCCATCACCGCGAGCCCCAGCCCCTGCGTGGTGCCGCCCTGGATCTGGCCGGTGACGGACAGCGGGTTGAGGGCCTTGCCGACGTCCTGCGCGCAGGCCAGCTCCACCACCTTGACCAGGCCCAGCTCGGTGTCCACCTCGACGACGGCGCGGTGGGCGGCGAAGGAGTACTGGACGTGGCCGAAGCCCTGGCCGGTGCGGAGATCGAAGGGCTCGGTGGGCCGGTGCCGCCACTCCACCTCGGCCTCGACGGGCTCGCCCTCGAGGACGTCCACGAGGGAGGCGAGCACCTCGCCGCCGTCGGTGACCACCTTGCCGCCCTCCAGCAGCAGTTCGGCCGTCGCCCACGCAGGGTGGTACGTCCCGAACCGGGCCCGGCCCCGCTCCAGGACCTTCTCGCGCACCGCCTCGCAGGCGTTCTTGACGGCGCCGCCCGTGACGTAGGTCTGGCGGGAGGCGGAGGTGGAGCCGGCGGAGCCGACGCGGGTGTCGGCGGGCTCGATCGTCACCCGGGAGACGCCGAGCTCGGTGCGGGCTATCTGGGCGTGCACGGTGACGCCGCCCTGCCCGACCTCGGCCATCGCCGTGTGCACGGTGGCCACGGCCTCGCTGCCGGCGGCCTCCAGCCGCACGCGCGCGGTGGAGTAGTCGTCGAAGCCCTCGGAGAAGCCCACGTTCTTGATGCCGACCGCGTAGCCGACGCCGCGCACGACGCCCTCGCCGTGGGTGGTGTTGGACAGTCCGCCGGGCAGCGCCCGTACGTCCACGGGGCCGCCGGCGCTCTCCCACTGGCGCGGCGGCGGCAGCGGCATCGCCTTGACCCTGCGCAGCAGTTCGGCGACCGGCGCCGGGGCGTCCACGACCTGCCCGGTGGGCATCACCGACCCCCGCGACATGGCGTTGCGGCGGCGGAACTCCACCGGGTCCATGCCCAGTGCGGCCGCGAGCCGGTCCATCTGGGCCTCGTAGGCGAAGCACGCCTGCACCGCGCCGAAGCCCCGCATCGCGCCGCACGGCGGGTTGTTGGTGTAGAGGGCCAGCGCCTCGATGTCGACGTTGTCGACGACGTACGGGCCGACGGAGAGGGAGGCGGCGTTGCCGACGACCGCGGGCGAGGAGGAGGCGTAGGCGCCGCCGTCGAGGACGATGCGGCACGTCACGTAGAGCAGCCTGCCGTCGCGGGTGGCCCCGTGCTCGTAGGCCAGCCGGGCGGGGTG
The DNA here is from genome assembly GCF_044547045.1 of Streptomyces sp. NPDC053048. Classification (NCBI taxonomy): domain Bacteria; kingdom Bacillati; phylum Actinomycetota; class Actinomycetes; order Kitasatosporales; family Streptomycetaceae; genus Streptomyces; species Streptomyces sp. NPDC053048. The sequence goes on along the minus strand of NZ_JBITZS010000003.1, from coordinate 334,206 downwards.
GCGGTGGACGTGGCCGAAGAAGGACTCGAAGCGGTTGTAGACGATCTTCACGGGCCGGCCGGTGCGCAGCGCGAGCAGGCAGGCGTGGGCCTGCATCGACAGGTCCTCGCGGCCGCCGAAGGCCCCGCCGACACCGGAGAGCGTCATGCGGACCTTGTCCTCGGGCAGGCCGAGGACCGGGGCGATCTGGCGGAGGTCGGCGTGCAGCCACTGGGTGGCGATGTAGAGGTCGACGCCGCCGTCCTCGGCGGGTACGGCCAGGCCCGATTCGGGGCCGAGGAACGCCTGGTCCTGCATGCCCATCTCGTACTCGCCGGTGACGACGACATCGGCGCGGGCCCTGGCGGCGGCCACGTCGCCGCGCACGACGGGCTGGCGGTGGACGACGTTGGGGTGCGGGACGTGGCGGGCGTGGAGGTCGGTGCGGCCGGGGTGCAGGACGGGGGCGCCGGGCGCGGTGGCGCTCTTCTCGTCGGTGACGACGGGCAGTTGCTCGTAGTCGACCCTGATCCGGGCGGCGGCGCGGCGGGCGGTCTCGGGGTGGTCGGCGGCGACGAGGGCGACCGGTTCGCCGTGGTGGCGCACGACGCCGTCGGCGAGGACGGGGGTGTCCTTGATCTCCAGCCCGTAGCGGGTCGCGGCGGGCAGGTCGTCGTGCGTCATGACGGCGTGCACGCCGGGGGTGGCCAGGGCGCCGGAGACGTCGAGGGAGCGGATCCGGGCGTGGGCGTGCGGGCTGCGCAGGGTGAAGCCCCAGAGCATGTCCTCGTGCCACAGATCGGAGGCGTAGGCGAACTCGCCGGTGACCTTGAGGGTGCCGTCGGGGCGCAGCGTGGACTCGCCGATGCCGCCGGGGGTGCGGCTGCCCTGGGTGAGGCCGGCGGGGGTGAGACCGGTGGGGGTGGACTCGCGCATGCTCAGACCGCCTCTCCGGCGCGGGCGGCGGCCAGCCGCACGGCGTCGAGGATCTTCTCGTAGCCGGTGCACCGGCACAGGTTGCCCGACAGGGCCTCGCGGATGTCGGCGTCGGAGGGCTGGGGGGTGCGCTCGAGCAGGTCGTCGGCGGCCACGAGCAGGCCGGGGGTGCAGAAGCCGCACTGCACGGCCCCGGCGTCGACGAAGGCCCGCTGGACGACGGAGAGCCCGCCTTCCCCCGCGCCCGAGCGGGCGGCCAGGCCCTCGACGGTGACCACCTCGCGGCCCTCGGCCTGCCCCGCCGCGACCAGGCAGGCGCAGACCGGCACCCCGTCGAGGCGGACCGTGCAGGAGCCGCATTCGCCCTGTTCGCAGGCGTTCTTGGAGCCGGGCAGGCCCAGCCGCTCGCGCAGCACGTACAGCAGGCTCTCGCCCTCCCAGACGTCGTCGGCCGTCTGCGGACGGCCGTTGACGGTGAGCCTCACGCGCATCGTGCTTCCCTTCCCTCGGCGTGGCGGTATTCCTCCCAGACCCAGCCGAGCGTGCGGCGGGCCATGACGGCGACGGCGCGCCTGCGGTAGGCGGCGCTGCCGCGCACGTCGTCGATGGGGTTGCAGGCGCCGGCGGCGAGCTCGGCGAACTGCGCGGCCACCGACGGCGGTACGGGCCTGCCGGAGTCCCAGTGCCCGCCCTCGGCGAGCGCCGCGTCCAGGAACTCCTCGGCCGCGCGGGCCCGTACGGGCGTGGGGGCGGCCGAGCCGATGCCGGTGCGCACGGTCCGGCCGGCGGGGTGCAGGGCGATGCCGAAGGCGCACACGGCGATGACCATGGCGTTGCGGGTGCCGACCTTGGAGAACTGCTGCGGGCCGGTGGCCTTGCGGATGCGGACGGCCCTGATGAGTTCGTCCGGGGCGAGGGCGTTGCGCTTGACGCCGGTGTAGAACTCCTCGACGGGGATCAGCCGGGTGCCGCGCACCGACTGCGCCTCCACCTCGGCGCCCGCCGCCAGCAGCGCGGGGTGGCTGTCACCGGCCGGGGAGGCGGCGCCGAGGTTGCCGCCGACGCTGCCGCGGTTGCGGATCTGCGGGGAGCCGACGGTGCGGGCGGCGAGGGCGAGGCCGGGCAGCTCGGCGCCGAGGTGGTCGATGACGCGCGTGTAGGGGACGGCGGCGCCGAGACGGACGTCGGGGCCGTCGGTCTCCCAGGCGTGGAGCTCGCCGACGCGGCCGAGGTCGAGGAGGTACTCCGGACGGCGGTGATCGAAATTGATCTCGACCATGACGTCCGTGCCGCCCGCGATGGGTACGGCGGTGGGGTGCTCCGCCTTGGCGGCGAGCGCTTCCTCCCAGCTGGCAGGGCGCAGGAAGTCCATGGGGGCTCTTCTCGAGAGGGGGCTGCATGTCCTGTCTCATGTCCTGTTTCGCGCGGCGCACGGCCAGTACAGCGATGCCGCGACCGGCGGGTGCAGTCACCGAAAACATGAAGCGGTTGGCTGGCCAGGGCCCCTGTCTTGTAGATTCGAACGAAAGACGGGGTTCAGAAACCTCACTGCATTCCACTGGTTACAAGAAGACAGATCGGCGGCGACCCACGATGCGGCTGCGCGCACTGCTGGAGACCGAGGCGCTGGGCCTTCGACTGCTCGGCGGCGAGGACGAGCTGGACCGCACGGTGCGCGGCGTGATGACCACCGACCTGCGCGACCCCAGCCGCTACCTCTCCGGCGGCGAGCTGGTGCTCACCGGGCTGGCCTGGCGGCGGGAGCCGGCCGACTCCGAGCGTTTCGTGCGCATCCTCACGGCGGCCGGCGTGGCCGGGCTCGCCGCGGGCGAGGCGGAGATCGCCTCGACGCCGGACGACCTGATCGAGGCGTGCGCGCGGCACCGGCTGCCGCTGTTCTCGGTGCACGAGACCGTCTCCTTCGCGTCCATCACCGAGCACGTGGTGCGGCAGGTCTCCAGCGAGCGCGCGGGCGATCTGGCGGCCGTGGTGGACCGGCACCGCCGGCTGATGACGGGCGGCCCGGCGGGCGGCGGCCCCGAGGTCGTCCTGGACCTGCTGGGCTCCGACCTGGACCTGCGTGCCTGGGTGCTCTCCCCCACCGGCCGTCGGATCGCCGGCTCCTCGCTGCCCGGGGCGGGCGCCGAGCTGCCCGCGGCGGTGGGTGCCGCGCTGGCCGGCGAGCACCTGGCCGCCTCCCGCGCCGGCCGGCGCGGGCCGCACCGGGTGAGCGTGGCCGGGAGCACGTACTCCCTGTTCCCCGTCCGCAGCAGCGGCCGCGCCGTCTCCGCCCGGGACGTGCGCGAGACGGTGCTGTCCGACTGGCTGCTGGCCGTCGAGGCGGACGCCGGGGACTGGCCGGAGGAGCGGCTGGACCTGCTGCACGGCGTCACCCAGCTGATCGCCGTCGAGCGCGACCGGCGCGACGCGGCCCGCACGGTACGGCGCCGCCTCGCCCAGGAGGTCCTGGAGCTGGTGCAGGCGGGTGCCGCGCCCGCCGAGATCGCGGCCCGGCTGCGGGTGGCCGCGCCGGTGCTGCTGCCGGGGCTGGGCACCGCCCCGCACTGGCAGGTCGTCGTGGCCCGCGTGGAGTGGGAGGACGGTGACATCCCGGGCGGCCCGGTGGCCCAGGCGCTGCTGGAGGAGGTGCTGGTCGACCCGGAGGCGTCCGGGCCCGAGCCCTCCGACCGCATCGCCGTCGCCCACACCGGCGACGAGGCCGTCGCCCTGGTGCCGCTGCCTGCCGTGCTGACCGGGACGGACGAACCGGCGCCGGCGGGCCTGCACGCCGACACCCTGCTCGCCTCCGTCCGCGAGCCGCTGGCCGCGGGCCTGGCCGACGACGGCCGGCTGACCTTCGGCGTCAGCGCCTCCGTCCACTCGGCCGAGGGCCTGCGCGGCGCGCTGGAGGAGGCCCGGCACGCCCGCCGGGTGGCCGCCGCCCGCCCGGGGCGCGTGTGCGCCGCCGGCCACCAGGAACTGGCCTCGCACGTCCTGCTGCTGCCGTTCGTCCCCGACGACGTCCGGCGCGCCTTCACCGCGCGCCTGCTCGACCCGCTGCGCGACTACGACCGCCGCCACCGCGCGGAACTCATCCCCACGCTGGAGGCGTTCCTGGACTGCGACGGCTCCTGGACGCGCTGCGCCACGCGGCTGCACCTGCACGTCAACACGCTGCGGTACCGGGTGGGCCGCATCGAGCAGCTGACCGGCCGCGACCTGTCGCGCCTGGAGGACAAGCTGGATTTCTTCCTGGCGCTGCGCATGAGCTGAATGATCATTCTCCGGCACTTTGTGAACTGATTCACACCTGACCCTTGGCCGCGCCCCCGTCTTCGTGCTGAGATCGAAGCAGGCTTCCAGCTCGACGGCGCGCTTGGGGAGGGCACTGTGGCGGATACCGCCATGCGGAATTCTGGGTTGCCGGAGCCACATCCTCAGGGGGACGACCCCCTCGAACGCGCCGTCTGGCGGCTGCGCTCGAGGGCCTGCTGGGAGGACGCCGCCGCGCTGCTCGCCCCGCGCGCGGCCACGGAAGCGGGCCCGGCGCTGCGGCGCACGGCGGTCCTCGTCGAGCGGTGCGTGTTCACGGGAGAGGGCTGGGGCCCGGCCGAGGACTCACTGCGGTCCGCGGAGGCCCTGGCCACCGACGACGAGGAGCGCGGGGCGGCGGCGTGCGAGCGCGGCCATCTCGCCTACGCGTCCACCCTTCTGGGCGTGCGTGACCGGGCCGACGAGGCCCGGTCCGCGCTGGGACGGGCGGCGGCACTCCTCGGCCCGCACTCACCGACGCGCCCCGTGCTGGACTTCCGGCGCGGACTGATCGCCCAGCACCTGTCCGACAACCCCTCCGACGCCACCGCCGCCTTCGAGCGCGCCCACGCCGGCGCGGACACGCACGGCCACCGGCTGCTGCTGTCCTTCACCTGGCGGCACGTGGCGGCCATGGCCGAGCACGACGGCAGACTCCCCGAGGCCCGGCACGGCTTCGCCGAGTCCCTGCGGATCCGCGAGGAGCTCGGCTACCTGGTGGGCATCGCCCCGGCCCTGGCCTCACTGGCGGCCGTCCTCCCTGATCCGGCGGAGGCCGCCCGCCTACGGGCGGAAGCCGGGCGCCTGGTGCGGCTGCTGGGCGGAGTACCGGCGTGGCTGGCGACGCGGTTGCGGTGACTTTTCCCCACCCCGCCCCTTCCCGTAACCGGGGCTCCGCCCCGGACCCCGTTGGCCTCAAACGCCGGCCGGGCTGCTGTGCTCTGGCCTCAATCGCCGGCCGGGCTGAAAAGCCCGGCCGGCGATTGAGGCCTTACGGGAAGGGGCGGGGTGGGGGAGAAAAACCGCAGTGCCGACTCGCCACCGCTTCCACGGCAGCCAGGTCACCCGCCACGAGCGCATCCAGCAGCACAAAGTGCTGCCCCGCATCGGCCACCGGATCCCCGCCCACCGACCACTGCGCCCGCCGCTGCACCTCCCCGGCCACCGCTACCAGCTGCCGGTTCCCCGACAGCTCCAGCAACGCCCGGTGGAACGCCCGGTCGGCCTCCGCGTAGGCGGCCCGGTCGCCGCCGGCGGCCACGGCGGCGGCCGTCTCGGCCTGCGGCCGCAGCTCGTTCCAGCGGCACGCGGGCACCGTACGGGCCAGCCGCAGCAGCACCGGCACCTCGAGGAGGGCGCGGACCTCGGCGAGGTCGGCGAGGTCGCGCGGGGTGCGGCTGGCGACGCGGAAGCCGCGGTTGGGGACGACCTCGACCGCGCCCTCCAGCGCCAGCTGCTGCATCGCCTCGCGGACGGGCGTCGCCGACACCCCGAACCGCTCGCCGAGCGCGGGGCCCGAGTACACCTCGCCGGGCACGAGCTCGCCGCTGACGAGCGCCCTGCGCAGCGCGTCGAGCACCTGACCCCGTACCGAGTAGCGCTGCGGCGCCCGGCGCGCGTACCGCTGGCTGTCGTCGTGGGTGTGCTCACCCCGCACGCCCGGCACGCCCGGCGTGGCCTGCTCCGGTACGGCGGCGGTGGGCCGCGATACTGCGGTGTGGGGTCTGCCCTGCTCCATTGGGGTCCTCCTGGTCTCAGTCGGAACCATAGGCGGCGGTTCCGGCAGTTCAAACCCCGGCCACGACGGGTAAGGTAAGCCTTACCTGCCTACGATCGGGAATCGGTGGTCACCTCCATGTCTGCTGCACCGGCAGCCTCTCCCGTCGCGGACTCCTACGCCCGGCTGACCGAACTCCTCCCGGCCGTGACGATCCTGTGCGAGCCCCCGCGCAGCGGCGAGGGCTGGGTGACGGCGGCCGACCTCGCCGCGGGCGGGGCGGGGCTCGACACGTTCCTCGACTGGGACGTCGAGCAGGTCCAGCGGGACTACGGACTACGGGCCCGGCCCGACGTGGTCGCGAGCTTCGGGCTGCACCGCTACGCCTGGCACGTGTGCCTGCTGTTCACCCTTCCGTGGTTCCTGCAGCGCCGCGTGGTCCGGCTGCCGCTGACGGCGGTCTCCCTGCACCGGGCCAGTGGCCGGATCACGGCGGAGGCGAACGGTTTCGCCCATCTGCCGGGCGACCCGGCGGCCGGCTCGCCGGGAGCGAGAGCCGTGCCGGACGAGGAGGCGCTGCGCGCGGAGCTGCGGGCCGCGGTCGCCGCGCACCTCGGGCCGGTACTGGAGGGCTTCGGACCGCGCATGCGGCGCGGCGCGCGGGCGCTGTGGGGCATGGCGACGGACGAGACCGCCGAGGGGCTCTGGCACGTGGGGCGGTTGCTCGGCGAGGAGGAGCGCGCCCGGCACGAGCTGGAGCTGCTGCTGCCGGGGGACACGGCCCCCTACATCGGCGGCGCCCGCTTCCGCGAACTCACCCTTCCCGGCGGCGTTCCGGCACCCACCCGCGACCGCGCGAGCTGCTGTTTCTTCTACACTCTGCGGCCCGAGAACACCTGCATCACCTGCCCCCGCACCGCCGACGCCGACCGCGTGGAGCGGCTGTCAGCACGCTGAAATGGCAAGGCCACTCCATCCGGTGGAGTGAATAGAACTCAATTCCCTTCCCACTGGGCGGCGTTCGAATTTCTTCGTAGCTCTCCGTATATCCTTGCCGTCCATTCGCGGGGAGTTGCCGTGAAACCCCTTGGCATGCGACCGGGTTCCGTCAGGATGGCGCGCGAAACCCCGTACTGCATGCAAGGGACGCAAGATGAGAGTGACCGACATACCGCTGAATTGGGTGCTTCCCAGTGCCGTGGCGCTCATCGGGGCAGTGGTGGCGGTGACGGTGTACGCGCGCGGCCGGCAGTCCGGCCCGGAGGACACGGCGGCCGGCACGGACTCCTGGGAACGCAACGAGGAGCGCAGACGCCGCAAAGAAGCCATCTACGGCAGCGCCTCCTACGTACTTCTCTTCTGCTGTGCCGCCGTGGCCGCGGCCCTCTCCTTCCATGGCCTGGTCGGCTTCGGTCAGCAGAACCTGGGGCTGACCGACGGCTGGGAGTACCTGGTGCCGTTCGGCCTCGACGGGGCCGCGATGTTCTGCTCGGTGCTGGCCGTGCGCGAGGCCAGCCACGGCGACGCGGCGCTGGGCTCCCGGATGCTGGTGTGGACGTTCGCGGGCGCCGCCGCCTGGTTCAACTGGGTGCACGCGCCCCGGGGACTGGACCACGCGGGGGCCCCGCAGTTCTTCGCCGGCATGTCGCTGTCGGCGGCCGTGCTCTTCGACCGGGCGCTGAAGCAGACCCGCAGGGCCGCGCTGCGCGAGCAGGGCCTGGTGCCCCGCCCGCTGCCGCAGATCCGGATAGTGCGATGGCTGCGGGCGCCGCGCGAGACCTTCGGCGCCTGGTCGCTGATGCTCCTGGAGGGCGTCCGTTCCCTGGACGAGGCCGTCGAGGAGGTCCGCGAGGACAAGCGCCAGCGCGCCCAGCACCGGATGCGCCGCCGGGAGGCGGGCAAGCTCGAGCGGGCCCGGATCAAGGCGTACAACCGTCAGCACCGCATGTGGGGGCGTTCCCGCGGTGGCCGGCAGGTCGAGGTGACCGGCCCCGCGATGCCCCCCGCCGCCCAGATCGGTTCCCAAGCGGGGGCGGAGCCTTCCATAGTCGAGTCGGGGCAGCTTCCGGTACGGTCCCGGCCCCTCCAGGCGGTAGGCAGGCCCGACCCCATCGACCTCACCGCGGAGGACGACACCCAGGCCATCCCTCGACTCGACTCACTGGAGGCAAAACTCGCCCAGATCGAGCGCCAGTTCGGCTGACCCTCGCACGCCCTGAGCCGCCGCGTACGAACGGCTCAGGGCGCGCGGGCGTCCAGCTCGAACCAGACGGCCTTGCCGACGCCGTGGGCCCTGACGCCCCACCCGTCGGCGAGGGCGTGGACGAGTAACAGGCCCCGCCCGGACGTGGCGGTGGCCTCGACGCCGGGCCCGGAGCCGTTCCCGCTCCGGGCCCCCGTCACGTCCGGGCGCAGGGTGGGGGGCCGGGCGAGGAAGTCCCGCACCTCCACCCGCAGGCGGCCGCGGACCGCCGGCGCGGCGCCGCCGCTGAGCCGGGCGGTGACGACCGCGCCGCCGTCGGTGTGCACCAGCGCGTTGGTGACCAGCTCGCTCGCCAGCAGTTCGGCGGTGTCGGCCCGTCCGGGTTCGCCCCAGCGGTCGAGCAGCGCGCGCAGTTCCGCGCGGATGCCGGCGACGGCCGTCAGGTCCTTGCGCCGGAGCCGTCTCTCCCAGTGCGGCCCCGGGACCGGCGGATCGCATTCCGCGGCCTTCTCCCGGGCCGTGCCGTCCGCGGACCCTCCCCTGTCCTCGCGCCGTTCCGCGCCCGCCCGGTGTGCAGTCCGCCGTTTCATCCCTCGCCGCCCCGACCCCTCCCCGGCGCCCCGGCATCGAACACGCTCACGGCAAATGCATGCCCCACGTTCGCCGGAATGACGCCTGTTGACGCATCAACATGGTTATACGACCGGGATGCGGGAGCCTCTTGTGCGGCACCCGGAAAACTGCCAGGGAGTGGGGCGGCGGCACGGCGGATTCGGTGAAATCACCGGCGGGGCGGGGTGGTGCGCGCTACAGCTCCCAGACCGCGCAGGCGGAGCGGTCGTCGGCGTATCCCTTCACGCGCAGTTGCGCGTCGGCGAGGAACTCCGCGAGTCCCGGTGGTTCCTCCCGCGTCCACCGCTCGGCGAGGCGGACGCCGAGCTCGGGCTCGCCCCGCATCGGGTCGGCGAGGCCGGCGGTGCACAGCAGCAGGGTGTCGCCGGGACGGGCGACGGAGGCCCGGAAGCGGAAGGGCTCGCTGGGTACGTCGGCGGGGTCTATGACGGGCGTGGTCCCCGGTGTGGGGATGCCGAGGTCCACGGTGATCCGGTCGGCGGGGGCGTACGCGTCGGCGCCGGGCCCGTGACCGGCCGCGGGTTCGGCGGCGTCCGGTTCGTTCGGCCCGGGGTCCAGGTCCTGCCAGGCTCCGTCGCGCAGCCGGAAGAGGCCGCCGGCGCCGACGCCGAAGAACACGCGCGTGCGGCAGCGGACGTCGGCCGGCAGCAGCAGACAGCGCAGCCCGGCGGCGTACTCGGCGGGCTGCAGGCCCAGTTCGGCCGCACGGCCCCGCAGCCGGCCGTAGGTGCGGTCGGTGAGCCGGTGCAGGCCCGACTTCAGCTCGTCGCGGCGGCCGGCGTGGATGTCCTCGGCCAGCCGGGCGTGACTGCGCCCGACCGCGCCGCCGATCCACTCGCAGACCTCCCGCGCCGCGCGGTGGGCGCCCTCGGCCGCGCGGGCGCCGCTGGCCATGGCGACGAGCAGCAGCGCGTCCCGGCCGCTGCCGAACCGGGCGGTGAGCAGGGCGTCCCGGCGCGGTTCGCCGCGGTAGCGGGCGGAGTCCCCGCGCAGGGAGGCGGCCCGCAGCGTCATCGCGCCGTAACGGGCGCCGTCGAGCACGGTGTCGGGCACCAAATCCTCCAGCCCGCCGGGGTCGGCGGACGGCCAGGCGGTCGGCTCGGCGTCGTACGTGGGGGGCCTGCGGCCCACGAACTCGGTGACGCGCAGGCGCGTTCCGTTCCTGCGCGCGGGGCTGCGCTCCGGCGCGGGCGCGGGCGGCGCGCCGGCCTCCACGGCGCCGGGCGCGCCAGGGGACTCCGAGGCGTCGGTCACCTCGGGGAGAACGGGTGCGAGGGGCGCCTCGGCGATCCCCGCTCCCCGGGCGGCGCCCGCGATATTGGCGAGGCCGGTGAGGTCCGCGACGCCGGTGACGTGCGCGATGTCCATGATCCCGGCGTCGTCCGGGATGTCGGGGACGTCGGGGACGTCCGGCGACACCGTCTCCGCCGGCGCCCGGGACGCCTCGGCCGGACCGTGCGGCTCGAGCGGTTCCACGGGCTCGAGCGGTTCGAGCGGTTCAAGGGGTTCGAGGGGTTCGAGGGGTTCGAGGTGTACGGGCACGGACGGGGGCGGCGGCGAGACCCGGGTCCTCGGGTCGGGGGGCGGCGGGCCCTCGGGCCGGCGCGCGGGGCCTGCGGGCGGACGCGCGGGACCTGCGGGCGGGCGCAGTTCGGGCGGGCCGTCGAAGCCGGGCCGGCCCTGTGGCGGGGAGGCGGGGACGGGCAGCGTGCCGTGGCCGGGGGCCGGCCAGCGCTTGGCCTGCCGGGGCACTCCGCGCGAGAGGGCGGGCGAGAGCCCGGACGGGGACGCGGACGGCGGTCCCGGCAGGACGGGGCCGGCGCCCGGTGGCTCGGCGGCTCTCGGCCGCCGGGACTCGGGGCGCGGACGGACCGGTTCCGGCCCGACGACCGCCGAGGCGGAGGAGAATCTCTCGTCGAGGCTGTCGCCCGCGGCGGCCGCGCCGGTGTCGGGCTCACTCCTGCCGTACAACTCGCGCCACCAGGCGTCCTCTTGTTCGGCGTAATGGTCCCCCTGCTGACTCATGCCCTTATTGTCCACACTGCGGGGCATACGGGAAGAGTGCACGGCGAACACCACCCCAGGGATGATGTCCACAGGCGCAACACGGTTGTGGTGTATGGGGAGGGGTGTGACGTGCTCGGTGCCATGGGTGTGGACGTCATCCGGCAGTCGGTGCAGGGGGAATGGGCGTCCGGGCCGGACGCGGTGGAGGTGGTGACGGGAGCGGAGGCGGTCGCCGGGCGGCTGCTGCGGATGCGGCTGGGCGCGGCGGAAGAAGTGTGCGCCATGTTGACGGGCAGAGCCCTGGGGTTGACGGACAGACCCTGGGCCGCCGTCCCGGACGACGCGGGTGCGGTGGCGCACCGGACCGTCGTCGAACACGCTCCGGCGGGCGGGCGGCCGGCCGCGGCGGGGCTGCGGGTGGTCGACCGGATACCGGCCGAGCTGGTGATGGCGGACCGCAGGGTCGCCCTGGTGCCGCTGGCGTCGGGCACGGCCGAGTCGGCGGCCCTGGTCGTCCACGCCGGGCCGTTGCTGGACCGGCTGGTCGACCTCTTCGAGGACGTCTGGCACGAGGGCCGGCCGCCGCTGCCCGCCGGCGGCGGCCCGGCGGGCTGCCCGGCCGGGCCCGACGCCACGGATCTGCGGGTGCTGTCCCTGCTGCTGGCGGGGCTGACCGACGCCAGCGTCGCCAAACAGCTCGGCCTGGGCCTGCGGACGGTGCAGCGGCGGGTGAAGCGGCTGATGGAGCTGGCCGGGGTGACCACCCGGCTGCAGCTGGGCTGGCACGCCGCAGAGCACGGATGGACCGAACGGCGCTGACGCGCAGCCGGGGGCGCACATTCATAACGCGCGCGCCCGGTGAGCGATCAGTGCCGGCTCAGACAGCCGCCCCCTCGAGGTCCAGCAGCAGCCGCTTGCGCTCGAGGCCGCCCGCGTAGCCGGTGAGCGAACCGTCCGCGCCGATCACCCGGTGGCAGGGCCGCAGCACCAGCAGCGGGTTGGCGCCGATCGCCCCGCCGACCGCGCGCACCGCGACCCGCGAGGCGCCGATGCGGGCGGCGAGCTGCCCGTAGCTGGTGGTGGCGCCGTACGGGACGTCGTCCAGCGCGTCCCACACCTTGCGGCGGAACTCGGTGCCCTGGACATCGAATTCGAGCGCGAAGTCCTTCGACTCCCCGGCGAAGTAGGCCGCCAGCTGGCGCCGCGCCTCGTCGAAGGCGGCGGGCTCGCGCCGCCAGTCGTCCCGCACGGCCGGCGCGTTCTTCTGCCCGGGGACGGACAGCGACGCGATCGCGGTGCCGCCGGGCGCGGTGACGGAGGGCCGGCCGGTGAGCAGCAGCAGGCCCAGCGGGCTGTCGATCTCGGTGTAGAGCATGGTCAGTCGTCCTTCGCGGCGGTTCGGGGGCGGTTCGGGGGAGCGTTCCACAGGTGGTGCACGGCGTAGGAGCGCCAGGGCCGCCAGGCCTCGGCGTCGTCGGGCCCGGCGCCCACCGCGGCGAGCCCGTGGCGCACCCCGGCGTCGCCCCGCAGGAAGACGTCGGGGTCGCCGAGCGCCCGCATGCGGATGTAGCCGGCCGTCCAGGGGCCGATGCCGGGCAGGGCGAGCAGCGCCCGCTCGGCGGCGTCCCGGTCCGCGCCGGCGTCGAGGCGGACCGTGCCGTCGGCGAGGGCGCGGCCGACGGTCCGCAGCGTGCGCCGGCGCGCGTCGGGCATGCCCAGTTCGTCGAGGGCTGCGTCGGCCAGCGTGGCGGGCTCGGGGAAGACATGGGTGAGCCCGCCGTCGGGTACGGCCAGCGGCTTTCCGTACGCGGCCACCAGCGTGGCGCCCAGCTGGGCCGCGGCCGCCAGCGAGACCTGCTGGCCCAGCACGGCCCGTACCGCCAGCTCCTCCGCGTCCGCGGCCCCCGGCGCGCGCAGCCCGGGGCGGGCGGCCACCAGGGCCCTCAGGTGCGGGTCCGCGCCGAGGCCCTCGGCGACGGCGTAGGGGTCGGCGTCCAGGTCGAACAGGCGGCGGACGCGCTGGACGGCGGTGGACAGGTCGCGGGGGTCGGTCAGGTGCAGCCGGCAGTCGAGCCAGTTGCCGTGTCCCGCCGCGCCGGACCGCGGCTCGTGGACGTCGGCGACGCCCGTGCCGTAGGGCAGCCGCAGGGTGCGGCGGTACAGCCGGGCCCCGGGGGCGCCCGTCATCTCCTCGATACCGGTGATGGCGCGCCGGCCGAGGAAGTCGAAGATCTCGCGCGCGGCGTACGGGCCCCGGTGGGCCAGCCGCAGCGGGATGCCGGCGGGCGCCGGGTCGCCGGAGGGCGCGGCGGCGGAGCGGCCGCGCAGTTCGCTGGGGGTGCGGGCGTAGACGGCGCGGACGGTGTCGTTGAACTGCCGGACGCTCGCGAAGCCCGCGGCGAAGGCGACCTCGGTGACCGGCATCCGGGTGGTCTGCAGCAGGACGCGCGCGGTGTGGGCGCGCTGGGCGCGGGCCAGGGCCACGGGTCCGGCGCCCAGTTCCTCGGTGAGCTGGCGCTGCACCTGGCGGGAGCTGTAGCCGAGGCGGGCGGCGAGCCCGGGGACGCCCTCGCGGTCGACGATGCCGTCGCCGATCAGCCGCATCGCCCGGCCGACCAGGTCGGCGCGCACGTTCCACTCCGCGGAGCCGGGGGCGGTGTCGGGGCGGCAGCGGCGGCAGGCGCGGAAGCCGGCGCCCTGCGCGGCGGCGGCCGAGGGGTAGAAGCGGACGTTCTGCCGCTTGGGGGTCACCGCTGGGCAGCTGGGCCGGCAGTAGATTCCGGTGGTCTTCACGGCGGTGAAGAACTCGCCGTCGAAACGTGCGTCCCTGCTGCTCACCGCCTGGTAGCGGAAGTCGTCGAGTCGGCTTGCGGTGTCCGTCATGCGTTCCAGTCTGCGGCACCGGCAGGGCCGTCACTGGCGGAAATCGGACATGGCCCTCGCCCGGGGGCGAGGGCCATGCGGCAGCGCGGAGGCAGGCCCTAGCGGCCGCCGCCCCGCTTCTGCTCGGCCATGCGCCGCCCGGCCATCTGCTTCTGCTTCCAGTCGCGGCGGATCTCCGCGCGCAGGCGGGCGTCGGAGCGCGAGGCCATCCACGTGTTCTCGCGGACCAGTTTGCGGTAGCTGTCGAGCCTGCGCTGCGGCAGTTCACCGTTGTCGGCGGCGGCCAGGACCGCGCAGCCCGGCTCGCTGTCGTGGCCGCAGTCGTGGAAGCGGCAGTCGGCCGCGAGGGCCTCGATCTCGGCGAACGCCTGCGCGACCCCGCGCTCGGCGTCCCACAGCCCCACGCCGCGCAGGCCCGGGGTGTCGATCAGGACGCCGCCGCCGGGCAGCGGCAGCAGGTTGCGCGTGGTGGTGGTGTGCCGGCCCTTGCCGTCCCGGTCGCGGGCGGCCTGCACGACCTGGACGTCCTGCCCGGTGAGCCGGTTGGCGAGGGTGGACTTGCCGGCCCCGGACTGGCCCAGCAGCACGGCCGTGCCGCCGGCCAGCTCGGCGGCGAGCGCGTCGACGCCCTGGCCGGTCTCCGCGCTGACCGCCAGCACCCGCGCCCCGGGCGCCGCCGCCTCGGTGTCGGCGACGAGATGGGCGAGGGTGTCGGCGCGGGGCACGAGGTCGGCCTTGGTGAGCACGACGAGCGGCGTGGCACCGCTCTCCCAGGCCAGGGTGAGGAACCGCTCGACCCTGCCGAGGTTGAGCTCGACGGCCAGGGACACGGCGATGACGGCGTGGTCGACGTTGGCGGCGAGGACCTGGCCCTCGGACCGCTTGGAGGAGGTGGACCGGACGAAGGCCGTGCGGCGCGGCAGCAGCGCGCGGACATAGCCGGTCTCCAGGTCGACGGCGGCCCAGTCGCCGGTGCACATGATGTTCAGCGGATCGCCGGTGGTGACGAGCGCGGTGTCGGCCATGACGTGCCGGACACCGTCGCCGTCGGCGACGACGAGGTCGCAGCGGCCCCGGTCGACGCGGACGATGCGGCCGGGGACGACCCCCGGGCCGGTGAGAGGAGCGAAGCCGTCAGCGAACCCGTCGTCCCAGCCGTAGGCGGAGAGCGGGTGTGCGGAACTGTTCTCGGACAAGACCGTGGTCCTTCAGGAGGGAGGTGGGATGAATCTGCTTCCGGGTGCGGGCGCGGCCCGTCGCAATGACAGTCATCGCGTGCTCACCTCCTGAGGAGTGCTCCATACGTACTCGGTGATCGTAGGCGCGCCCGGACGGGCGCCGCCAACGGTTTTTCCGCTCCCGGCTAGTCGCGCGGCTTGGCGTGCTTGGGCTGGTGGTCCGGCTTGGACAGGCGCGAGCGCACGTCCTCGTGCGGCAGGAACTGGGCCCAGCGCTCGGGGAACTCCGAGGGGGGCTCGCGGTCCTGGCCGATCACGCCGTCCTCGGGCTCCTCGTAGGGGTCGTCCTCGATCTCGTGGACCAGGGCCATGGCGGCCCGTTCGTAGGCGGCCCGCACGGCGGCGGCCTCGCGCTGCCGGTCGACCTCGGCGCGGGCGGCGGCCGTGGTGACGGAGGGCCAGACGCGGTCCAGGGCCGCGTTGACGGCGGCGCCGACGAGCACGGCGAAGGCCGAGACGCCGATCCACAGCAGCACGGCGACGGGCGCCGCGAGCGATCCGTAGATCGTCACGCCCTCGACGGTGTGCGTGAGGTAGATGCGCAGCAGGAAGCTGCCCAGCACCCACATGCCCAGGGCGACGAGCGCCCCGGGGATGTCCTCCGCCCAGGGCGAGCGGACCGGCACGGACACGTGGTAGAGCGTGGTGAGGAAGGCGATGGACAGCACGATGACGACGGGCCAGTACAGGAAGCGGACCACGTCCGCGCTCCAGGGCACGATGTCCACCACCGCCTCGGGCCCGGCCACCATCAGCGGCAGCGCCACCGCCCCGATCAGCAGGGCGACGATGTAGAGGAGGAAGGCCAGCAGCCGGGTGCGTACGATGCCGCGCTTGCCCTCCAGCCCGTACATGATCGTGATGGTGTCGACGAAGACGTTCACGGCCCGGGAGCCGGACCACAGGGCGATGGCGAAGCCGATGGAGATGACGTCCGGGCGGCCGATCCTGATGACGTCCTGGACCAGCGGCTCGGCGATCTCCTTGGTGCCCTGGTCGGACAGGACGGTCGAGGAGGCGGCCAGGATGTTCTGCTGGATGCTGCCGATGGTGTCGGTGCCGGTCCAGTCGTCGAGGTAGCGCAGCAGGCCGAGGAGGCCCAGCAGCAGGGGCGGGAGCGACAGGAGGGTGAAGAAGGCGGCCTCCGCCGCGAGCCCGGTGACGCGGTACTCCATGCAGGAATTGACGGTGTCCTTCAGGAGCAGCCAAGCCATCCTGCGTTTGGAGACATTGCGGTACAGGGCCCTCGCCCTGTGGAGCCGGCCGACCTGCCGGCCCGAATGTTCTTTTGCTGCCTGCACCCGCTAACCGTATCCGCCGCGGGCGGGTCCATCGTTCCGCTGCCCCGGCGGCCGGGCGCACGCGACGGGGCCCTCGGGAGGCCGCGGAGGGTGGTGCTGCGCCGACTCGGCACCACCCTCCGGCCGCTCACCGTCACTTTCCGCCCGGGGCGGGGGCGTTCGCAATGGTTGCATGGCGTTGCAATATCGCGGATGCCCCGTCGCGCCCCGCCCCGTGACGGCACCATTGCAGCGTGAAGCGCATACCAATCGACGCGGCTCTGCTTCCCGCGATCCGGGAGGCCACGCTCGCCGGCTCGGAGCCCCCCGCCCGGCCCCGGCCGGTGATCGGGGAGTCGTGGCACCGCGTGCGCCGCCACGGGGTGGATCCGGAGTCGGGCCGGCCGGTACCGCTGATCCCGGCCGACGAGGTGGAGCACCTGCGGCACACCTCCCAGCTGGGGGTGCTGCTGCCGCAGCTGCGCGAGGGGCTGCTGGAGGCGGCCGACGCGGTGCGGCATCTGATCGTCGTCACCGACGCCGAGGGACGGCTGCTGTGGCGGGAGGGCAGCCCCGGAGTGCGCAGGAGCGCCGACCGGCTGGGCTTCGAGGTGGGGGCGTCGTGGAAGGAGGAGCTGGTGGGGACGAACGGCATCGGGCTGGCGCTGGTCGAGCGCCGGCCGGTGCAGGTGCACTCCGCCGAGCACTTCGTGCGCACCCATCACTCCTGGACGTGCGCGGCGGCCCCGCTGCACGACCCGCGCGACGGGCGGCTGCTGGGGGTGCTGAACGTCAGCGGCCCGGCGCTCGCCTTCAATCCGGCGACGCTGGCGCTGGTGACCGCCGTCGCCAAGGTGTCCGAGGCGGAGCTGCGGGCGCGGCACTGGGAGTCCGTCGACCGGCTGCGCGCGATCGCGGCGCCGATGCTGGCCCGGGTCGGGGGGCGGGCGCTGGCGGTGGACCGGGACGGCTGGACGGCGGCGGTGACGGGCATGGCTCCCGTGAGCCGGGTGGTGCTGCCCGGTCAGGTGCGGCCGGGGCGGGTGTGGCTGCCCTCGCTCGGGCCGTGCTCGATCGAACCGCTGCCGGACGGCTGGCTGGTGCGGGTCGACGAGAGCGCCGGGGAGGACGCGCCGCCCAGCCGGGTGGTGCTGGACCTGCGACGGCCGCACGACTGGACGGTCACCGTCTCGGGCGGGGCGGGCCACTGGTCGCACGAGCTCAGCCCGCGCCATGCCGAGCTGCTGTTCATCCTGGCCCGGCACCCGGCGGGGCGCACGGCCGCGGAGCTGGCGGCGGACCTCTTCGGGGACGCCACGCGCACGGTGACGGTGCGGGCGGAGCTCTCCCGGATGCGGCGCACGCTGGCGGGGGTGCTCAGCCACCGGCCGTACCGCTTCGCGGACGGCCTGGACGTCCGGCTGCTGGCGCCGGGTCACGGGGCGGATCTGCTGCCCGCCTCGACGGCGCCGGTGGTGCTGGCCGCGCGCCGGGAGCTGCCGGGAGGTCAGGGCGGATCCGGCTCCGCGCCCCTGCCGTGATGGGGTGGGGTGCATGAGCAAGAGCGCGACGACGAGTGTGACCACCTGGTCCATGGAACAGACCTCGCCGGACGACCTTCCGGACCACGATCCGGACATCCCGTCCGGGGTTCGGATCGAACGGGCCGAGGTGCCCTCGCCGGAGTTCAGCCGCTTCCTCTACACGGCCGTGGGCGGGGATCTGAGTTGGACGGACCGGCTGCCGTGGACGTACGAGAGGTGGCTGGCCCATCTGGAGCGGCCGGGGGTGGAGACCTGGGTGGCGTACGAGCACGGGACGCCGGCCGGGTACATCGAGCTGGACCCGCAGCCCGAGGGGGCCGTCGAGATCGTCTACTTCGGGCTGATGGAGCGGTTCCGGGGCCGCCGTATCGGCGGCTGTCTGCTGTCGTTCGGCGCCGCGCGGGCCTGGGACCTGGCCGGGCGGTGGCCGGAGCGGAAGCCCACCGAGCGGGTGTGGCTGCACACCTGCAGCAAGGACGGCCCGCACGCGCTGGCCAACTACGCGCGGCGCGGCTTCCGGGTGTTCGAGGTGAAGACGGAGGAGGAGCCGGACGTCGCGGCGCCGGGCCCCTGGCCGGGGGCGCGGGGCGGCGAAACCGGGTAGCGGCGCCCTCCCGAAACCCCGGGCCGTCCCGCTCTGCGGGACGGCCCATCTCATAATATGGACAACAGTGGACTGGCCGAAGACCGCCGTGCCACGCTTCCGCCATGTCCCGTGCTGGAGTTGCCCTGGTGAGTCGACGCCACGTCGACCTCTGCCGCATGTCCAGCGCCATCTGTCCGGCGGGCTGACAGTCACAGCACCACCGCCCTCCCCTCGCCGCCCTCCTGTTGCGCGGCCAGAGGCGTTTTCCTGCCGCTTTCCCTGCGCCGATTCCTCGGACGTATGCGGACTTCTAAGGACATTTACCCATGGCTGACTCCACTCCAGACTCCCGCGCCGCCGCCCCGCCCCGGCGCAAGACCGGCCGCCACCGCGGCGAGGGCCAGTGGGCGGTCGGCCACTTCACTCCGCTCAACGCCAATGAGCAGTTCAAGAAGGACGACGACGGTCTCAATGTGCGGACACGCATTGAGACGATCTACTCCAAGGCCGGCTTCGGCTCCATAGACCCCAGCGACCTGCGCGGCCGGATGCGCTGGTGGGGGCTGTACACCCAGCGCAAGCCGGGCATCGACGGCGGAAAGACCGCGGTGCTGGAGCCGGAGGAGCTGGACGACGAGTACTTCATGCTCCGGGTGCGCATCGACGGCGGCCGGCTGACCACCGGGCAGCTGCGCGTCATCGGCGAGATCTCCCAGGAGTTCGCCCGCGGCACCGCCGACATCACCGACCGGCAGAACATCCAGTACCACTGGATCCGCATCGAGGACGTCCCCGAGATCTGGCGGCGTCTGGAGGCCGTGGGCCTGTCCACCACCGAGGCCTGCGGCGACACCCCCCGCGTGATCCTGGGCTCGCCGGTCGCCGGCATCGCCGAGGACGAGATCGTCGACGGCACCCCCGCCATCGAGGAGATCCACCGCCGCTTCATCGGCGACAAGGAGTTCTCCAACCTCCCCCGCAAGTTCAAGTCGGCCGTCTCCGGCTCACCGCTGCTGGACGTCGCCCACGAGATCAACGACATCGCCTTCGTCGGCGTGCGCCACCCCGAGCACGGCCCCGGCTTCGACCTGTGGGTGGGCGGCGGCCTGTCCACCAACCCCAGGATCGGCGTCCGGCTGGGCGCCTGGGTGCCGCTGGAGGAGGTCGCGGACGTCTACGGCGGCGTCATCGGCATCTTCCGCGACTACGGCTACCGCCGGCTGCGCAACCGCGCCCGGCTGAAGTTCCTCGTCGCCGACTGGGGCGCGGCGAAGTTCCGGAAGGTGCTCGAGGACGAGTACCTGCGGCGCCCGCTGCTCGACGGCCCGGCCCCCGAGCAGCCCGTGGCGCGCTGGCGGGACCACGTCGGGGTGCACCGGCAGAAGGACGGCCGATTCTACGTCGGCTTCGCCCCGCGCGTCGGCCGCGTCGACGGCGCCGGCCTGACGAAGATCGCGGCACTGGCCGAGGAGCACGGCTCGGGCCGGCTGCGCACCACCGCCGAGCAGAAGATGATCGTGCTCGACGTGCCGCAGGACCGGGTGGAGTCGCTGGTCACCGGCCTGGAGGCGCTGGACCTGCGGGTCGGCCCGTCCCCGTTCCGGCGCGGCACAATGGCCTGCACGGGCATCGAGTTCTGCAAGCTCGCCATCGTGGAGACCAAGGCGCGCGGCGCCTCCCTGATCGACGAACTGGAGCGGCGGCTCCCGGACTTCGACGAGCCGGTCACCATCAACATCAACGGCTGCCCCAACGCCTGCGCCCGCATCCAGGTGGCGGACATCGGTCTCAAGGGCCAGCTCGTGACGGACGAGCGGGGCGAGCAGGTCGAGGGCTTCCAGGTGCACCTGGGCGGCGCGCTCGGACTCGAGGCCGGCTTCGGCCGCAAGGTGCGCGGGCTGAAGGTCACCTCGGCGGAGCTGCCCGACTACATCGAGCGGGTCCTGACCCGCTACAGCGAACAGCGCGAGGAGGGCGAGCGGTTCGCCACCTGGGCCGCCCGCGCCTCGGAGGGTGAGCTTTCGTGAGCGACGCACGCGCGGCCGCCGGGCCGCAGATGAAGACGAAAGCCGCACCTCTGCGCCGCGCGGGCGGAGAAGCGAACAATCAGGAGGAGGTATGAGCGAACGAGCCGCCCCGTTCTACTGCCCCTACTGCGGTGACGAGGACCTGCGCCCCTCCGAGGAGGGCCACGGCGCCTGGGAATGCGGCGCGTGCAACCGCGCGTTCCGGCTCTCGTTCCTCGGGCTCCTCGCCCGGGGCCTGACCAAGGGGGCTCCCCATGACGGAAGTTGACGAGGCGGAGCGGCTCGAGCGGCTTCGGCTGCTCGCCGAGCGGGCGGGACGTGAGCTGGAGGACGCGCCCGCGCCGGAGATCCTGCGCTGGGCCGCCGAGACCTTCGGCGAGCGCTTCTGCGTCACCTCCTCCATGGAGGACGCGGTCGTCGCCCACCTGGCCTCGCGCGTGCGCCCCGGCGTCGACGTGGTCTTCCTGGACACCGGTTACCACTTCCCGGAGACCATCGGTACCCGCGACGCGGTCGACGCCGTGATGGACGTCCGCGTCATCACGCTCACGCCGCGGCAGACCGTCGCCGAGCAGGACGCCGAGTACGGGCCGAAGCTCCACGACCGCGACCCGGACCTGTGCTGCGCGCTGCGCAAGGTGGGGCCGCTGGCGGAGGGGCTGGCCGGCTACGACGCCTGGGCCACCGGGCTGCGCCGCGACGAGTCGCCCACCCGGGCGGCCACCCCGGTCGTCGGCTGGGACGCACGGCGGCGCAAGGTCAAGGTCTCGCCGATCGCCCGCTGGAGCCAGGACGACGTGGACGCCTACATCACCGAACACGGCGTGCTCACCAATCCGCTGCTGATGGACGGCTACACCTCCGTCGGCTGCGCGCCCTGCACCCGCAGGGTGCTCGAGGGCGAGGACGCGCGCGCCGGCCGCTGGGCCGGGCTGGGCAAGACCGAATGCGGGCTGCACGGATGACAGGGACGACAGGAGAGACCGCCATGAGCGTGGGCGCCACCGTGTGGCTCACCGGCCTGCCCAGCGCGGGCAAGACGACCATCGCCCGAGCGCTCGCGTCCCGGCTGCGGGACGAGGGACGGCGGGTGGAGGTGCTGGACGGGGACGAGATCCGCGAGTTCCTCTCCGCGGGGCTCGGCTTCTCCCGCGAGGACCGGGACACCAACGTGCGCCGGATCGGCTTCGTCGCCCGGCTGCTGGCCTCGCACGGCGTGACGGTACTGGTGCCGGTCATCGCCCCGTACGCGGACTCCCGCGAGGCGGTGCGCGAACACCACCGGGCGGAGGGCACCGGCTATCTGGAGGTGCATGTGGCGACCCCGGTGGAGGTGTGCTCGGCGCGGGACGTCAAGGGCCTGTACGCCCGGCAGGCGGCCGGCGAGATATCCGGGCTGACGGGCGTCGACGACCCCTACGAGGCGCCCGCCGCCCCGGACCTGCGGATCGCGGCGCACGAGCAGACCGTCGAGGAATCGGCGAAGGCGCTGTACGCGCTGCTGAACGAGAAGGGGCTGATATGAGCGACGCCGACGGTGCCTACGCGCTCTCGCACCTCGACGCCCTCGAGTCGGAGTCCGTGCACATCTTCCGTGAGGTGGCGGGCGAGTTCGAACGGCCGGTGATCCTGTTCTCCGGCGGCAAGGACTCGATCGTGATGCTGCACCTGGCGCTGAAGGCCTTCGCGCCGGCGGCCGTGCCGTTCGCCCTGCTGCACGTGGACACCGGGCACAACTTCCCCGAGGTCATCGCCTACCGCGACCGCACCGTCACCACGCACGGGCTGCGCCTGCACGTGGCGTCGGTGCAGGAGTTCATCGACGACGGGCGGCTGCGCGAGCGCCCGGACGGCACCCGCAACCCGCTGCAGACCGTGCCGCTGCTGGACGCCATCGAGCGCCACCGCTTCGACGCCGTCTTCGGCGGCGGCCGCCGGGACGAGGAGAAGGCGCGGGCCAAGGAGCGGGTGTTCTCGCTGCGGGACGAGTTCGGCGGCTGGGATCCGCGCCGCCAGCGCCCCGAGCTGTGGCAGCTGTACAACGGCCGTCACTCGCCCGGCGAGCACGTGCGCGTCTTCCCGTTGTCGAACTGGACCGAGCTGGACGTGTGGCAGTACATCGCCCGCGAGAAGATCGAACTGCCCTCCATCTACTTCGCGCACGAGCGCGAGGTCTTCTCCCGCGACGGCATGTGGCTGGCCCCCGGCGACTGGGGCACGCCCCGGGACGGCGAGCGGGTGGAGAGACGCATCGTGCGCTACCGCACGGTGGGCGACATGTCCTGCACCGGCGCCGTCGACTCCGGCGCCGCGACCGTCGAGGACGTCATCACCGAGATCGCCGCGTCCCGGCTCACCGAGCGGGGCGCCACCCGGGCCGACGACAAGCTGTCGGAGGCCGCGATGGAGGACCGCAAGCGCGAGGGGTACTTCTAGCAATGAGCACCGATTCCCTTGACGCCGCGGCGACGTCGCTGCTGCGCTTCGCCACGGCCGGCTCGGTCGACGACGGCAAGTCCACGCTCGTCGGCCGGCTGCTGCACGACTCCAAGTCCGTGCTGGCCGACCAGCTGGAGGCCGTCGAGCACGCCTCGCGCAGCCGCGGGCACGAGGCCGTGGACCTGGCCCTGCTGACCGACGGGCTGCGGGCCGAGCGCGAGCAGGGCATCACCATCGACGTCGCCTACCGCTACTTCGCCACCCCGCGCAGACGGTTCGTCCTGGCCGACACGCCCGGCCATGTGCAGTACACGCGCAACATGGTCACCGGCGCCTCGACCGCCGAGCTGACCGTCGTGCTGGTCGACGCCCGCAACGGCGTCGTCGAGCAGACCCGCCGCCACGCCGCCGTGGCCGCGCTGCTGCGCGTCCCGCACGTGGTGCTGGCCGTCAACAAGATGGACCTCGTGGGCTACGCGGAGTCCGTCTTCGCCCCGATCGCGCGGGAGTTCGGCGCGTACGCCGCCTCCCTGGGGGTGCCGGAGGTCACCGCGATCCCCATCTCCGCGCTCGCCGGGGACAACGTCGTCACCCCGTCCGCGCACATGGACTGGTACGGCGGCCCGACCGTGCTGGAACACCTGGAGAGCGTCCCCGTGGTCGCCGATCCCACGGGTGACCCGGCCCGCTTCCCCGTCCAGTACGTCATCCGCCCGCAGACCGCCGCCCACCGCGACTACCGCGGCTACGCCGGCCAGCTCGCCTCCGGCGTGCTGCGCGTGGGCGAGCCGGTGACGGTCCTCCCCTCGGGCCGGACGAGCACGGTCGAGGCCATCGACGCGCTCGGCCAGGCCGTGGACGTGGCGTGGGCGCCGCAGTCGGTGACCGTGCGGCTGGCCGACGACCTGGACGTCTCGCGCGGCGACCTGATCGCCCCCACCGCGAGCGCGCCCGGCACGACCCGGGACGTGGAGGCGACCGTCTGCCACGTGGCCGACCGGCCGCTGCGCGTCGGCGACCGGGTGCTGCTCAAGCACACCACCCGCACGGTCAAGGCCGTCGTCAAGGCGCTGCCCTCCCGGCTGGCCCTGGACGACCTCTCCCAGCACCCCGACCCCGGACAGCTGGCCGCCAACGACATCGGGCGGGTGGTGCTGCGCACCGCGGAGCCGCTGGCGCTCGACGACTACGCCCGCTCCCGCCGCACGGGATCGTTCCTGCTGATCGACCCGGCCGACGGCACCACGCTCACCGCGGGCATGGCCGGTGCGGCCTTCGCGGCGGGTACGGACGGCACGGCGGGCGGCGGCGCGGAGCCGGCGGCCGACGACGAGGGCTGGGACTTCTGACCATGACCGGGACCAGGGACGTCTTCTCGACCTTCGACAAGGTGGGCGGCCGCATCGGCAGCGGCCTCCTCGGCAGCGGGCAGGGCGGCGTCGGGCGATGTGCTCGCTGATGTCCGTACCGCCCCGACTCCCCCGTCCCCGAAGTCCCTTGTGAACCGCCGGGCGCGCCTTCGGCGTACGCTCCGGCCCGCGGAGAGGAACCGCCCTCATGTCTGCCGCCCCACCGGTCCGCCGCCGCGCCCTCGTGGCCGCGGCCGCCCTCCCCCTGCTGGCCGTCGTCCTCGGCGCCTGCGGCTACGGGTCGCAGAAGAAGAACGACAGCGCGAACGCCGCGGCCGAGGGGCGGAAGCTCTCGGTCGACACCGTACGGATCGGCTACTTCCCCAACCTCACCCACGCCACGCCGCTGATCGGTGACCAGGAGGGCATCCTCCAGAAGGCGCTGGGCGGCACCAAGGTCCGTGCGACCACCTTCAACGCGGGGCCGTCGGAGATCGAGGCGCTCAACGCGGGCTCCATCGACATCGGCTGGATCGGGCCGTCGCCGGCGATCAACGGCTATGTGAAGTCCAAGGGCAAGAGCCTGCGGATCATCTCCGGTTCCGCGTCCGGCGGCGTGAAGCTCGTCGTCGACCCCAAGAAGATCCCTTCACTGGAGGACGTCAAGGGCAAGCGGATCGCCACGCCGCAGAAGGGCAACACGCAGGACGTGGCGTTCCTCAACTGGATCGCCGGGCAGGGCTGGAAGGTCGATCCGCAGAGCGGCAAGGGCGACGTCTCGGTGGTCCGTACGGACAACAAGGTGACGCCCGACGCCTTCAAGTCCGGTTCGGTCGACGGCGCCTGGGTGCCGGAGCCGACGGCGTCCAGGCTGGTCGCGGACGGCGGGAAGGTGCTGCTGGACGAGAGCACGCTGTGGCCGGAGGGGAAGTTCGTGATCACCAATGTGATCGTGTCGCAGAGGTTCCTCGACGAGCACCCCGATGTGGTCGAGGCCGTGCTGCGCGGTTCGGTGCGGACCAACGCCTGGATCGCCGCGAACCCCGACCGGGCGAAGGCGTCGGTCAACGCGGCGCTCAAGCGGCTGAACGGCAAGGAGCTGCCGGCGAAGGTGCTCGACCCGGCCTGGCAGTCCATCACGACGACGGACGATCCGCTGGCGCGGACGCTGGAGACCGAGGCCGGGCAGGCCGTCGACGCGGGGCTGCTGGAGAAGCCGGACCTGTCCGGCATCTACGACCTGACCCTGCTCAACAAGGTGCTCAAGGCCGAAGGCAAGCCGGCGGTCGACGCCGCGAAGCTCGGAAGGCAGTGACGTGTACGCGGCAGTAGGGGCTCGTATGCCCGCTCCCCGATCAGGAGGTGGCCGAATGGCCCCGGCACCGATCACATCCGCGACCGGTGACACGACCGGCAAGGCGACCGGCGACACAGCCGGCAAGGCGACCGGCGGCACGACCGGCAGTCCGGCCGGCACGGCTCTCCTCGACGAGGGGATACGTCCGGCCGTGCGCCTCGGCCACGTCCACAAGAGCTACGGCCGTCCCGGCGCGGAGCGGCCCGTGCTCGAGGACATCACGCTCGACGTCCGTCCCGGCGAGTTCGTCTGCCTGCTGGGCGCCTCCGGCTGCGGCAAGTCGACGCTGCTGAACCTGGTGGCGGGCCTCGACCGGCCGACGAGCGGCACCATCGAGGTGACCGGCGGCCGGCCCGCGCTGATGTTCCAGGAGCACGCGCTGTTCCCGTGGCTGACCGCGGGCCGCAACATCGAACTGGCGCTGCGGCTGCGCGGGGTGCCGCGGGCGCGGCGGCGACCGGAGGCCGAGCGGCTGCTGGAGCTGGTGCGGCTGGGCGGCTCGTACGGCAAGCGCGTGCACGAGCTGTCGGGCGGCATGCGGCAGCGGGTCGCGCTGGCGCGGGCGCTGGCGCAGGACAGCAGGCTGCTGCTGATGGACGAGCCGTTCGCGGCACTGGACGCCATCACGCGGGACGTGCTGCACCACGAGCTGACCCGCATCTGCGCGGAGACGCGGCTGTCGGTCCTGTTCGTCACCCACAACGTGCGCGAGGCCGTGCGGCTGGGCGAGCGGGTGGTGCTGCTGTCGTCCCGGCCGGGCCGGGTGGTGCGGGAGTGGGAGGTCGGCATTCCGCAGCCGCGCCGGATCGAGGACGCGGCGGTGGCCGACCTGTCGGTGGAGATCACCGAGGAACTGCGGGAGGAGATCCGCCGCCATGGCCGGCACTGAGACCGCGCGGGCCGCCGAGCCCGACCTCGCGGGCCTGGAAGCCGGGCTCGACGCCCTGGACTCGGTCCAGGTCAAGCGCACGCCCTGGCGGCAGGTGCTGCTGACCAAGGTGCTGCCGCCCGTCGCAGCGGTCGTGCTGGTGCTGGTGGTGTGGAAGCTGCTGGTCCTGGCCCGCGTCACCGACGACTACAAGCTGCCCGACCCCTCGGCGGTCTGGAGCAGCCTGCGCGAGCTGTGGCTGGGCGGAACCCTGCTGGACATCGTGTGGACCAGCGTCTCGCGCGGCCTGCTGGGATTCCTCGCGGCCCTGGCCATCGGCACCCCGCTGGGGCTGCTGGTGGCGCGGGTGGCGATCGTCCGGGCGGCGCTGGGGCCGATCCTGTCGGGGCTGCAGTCGCTGCCGTCGGTGGCCTGGGTGCCGGCCGCGGTGATCTGGCTGGGCATCACGGACTCGGCGATGTACGCGGTGATCCTGCTGGGCGCGGTGCCGTCCATCGCCAACGGCCTGGTGTCGGGCATCGACCAGGTGCCGCCGCTGTACCTGCGGGCGGGGCGGACGCTGGGCGCGACGGGGGCGCGCGGCGCACGGCACATCCTGCTGCCGGCCGCGCTGCCCGGCTACATCGCGGGGCTCAAGCAGGGCTGGGCGTTCTCCTGGCGGTCGCTGATGGCGGCCGAGCTCATCGCCTCCTCCCCCGACCTGGGGCTGGGTCTGGGCCAGTACCTGGAGAACGCGCGGACCGACTCGGACATGCCGGGGGTGCTGCTCGGCATCGTCCTCATCCTGTTCGTCGGCATCGCCATCGACCTGATCGTCTTCAGCCCGCTCGAGCGCCGGGTGCTGCGCACGCGCGGGCTGGCGGTCCGTTAGGGGACGGGCCGGTCATGGTGCTGCTCCTGGTGGCGCACGGCAGCCGCGACCCACGGCACGCGGCGACGGTCGCCGCGCTGCGCGACCGGGTCGCGGCCCGCCGGCCCGGTCTGCGGGTGGAGGTGGGCTTCCTCGACTTCTGCGCGCCGAGCGTGCCGCGGGTGCTGGAGCGGCTGGCCGCGGAGGGCGTGCGGGAGGTGGTCGCGCTCCCCCTGCTGCTGACGCGCGCCTTCCACGCCAAGGCCGACCTGCCCGCCGTCCTCGCCCGCGCCGGCTCCGCCCTGCCGGGCCTGACGGTGCGCCGGGCGAACGTTCTCGGCCCTTCCGCGCTGCTGACCGCCGCGCTGGAACGACGCCTGGACGAGGCCGGCGCGGTCGCCGGCGAACGTGGCTCGACCGGGGTCGTCCTGGCCTCGGCGGGCTCTTCCGACCCGGAGGCGATCGCGGTGATCGCAGAAATCGCGCGGGAGTGGCGGCACACCGGTTGGTGCGCCGTGCGACCCGCGTTCGCCTCCGCCTCGGCCCCCCGCACCGAGGACGCCGTGCGCGCCCTGCGTGCCGAGGGCGTACGCACGGTCGCCGTGGCCCCGTACGTCCTGGCCCCCGGCCGGCTGCCGGACCGCATCGCGGCGGGGGCGCGGGCGGCGGGCGCCGACGTCCTCGCGGACGTCCTGGGCCCGGCGCCTGAGGTGATCACCCTGCTGCTGCGCCGGTACGACGAGGCACGGGCGACGGCACGGCTGGTGCGCGGGAGCACGCCCGTGACACGAGCCGCGATCTCCCTTTCGGCGGGATAGGGCCGTTTGCTGAGCCCATATCAGGATTCGACCCCTGACCTTGATGCCCGTTTGGTTCGCTGTACCCAGTAACACGACCCATGACCGGCATGACGGAAAGGGGAAGAGTGTGACTGCTGTGACGGACTGGGTGGCGCGCCCGGCGGACCGCACCTACTGGGTCCGCGACGCCGACCGCTGGGAGACCAAGAGCCCCGGCTGGCAGGACCTCCCGGACGCGAAGATCAACCTCAAGGTCGGCGGCCCCAACTCGCCGTCCTACGGCGCGATCTTCGTGGCGACCTTCAGCGCGGAGACGCTGGTCAGCTCCGGCGACAACAACAGCGTCGTCTGGCTCGACATCCTCTTCGGCGGCCAGAGCCCGGAACCGGTGAGCGACAACCACCGCTTCTCCTCGGCGGCGGCCTCCGCGGAGTGGTCGTCCCACACCACGCTCCGCATCATCAAGTTCGAACCGCAGTTCAACCAGCAGGACGTCAGCGCACAGGTACGGGTCAGCCCGAGCGACAACATCGGCACGGCCGGCTTCCAGAACTGGGTGCTGAAGATCGAGCGGTACAACAGGTAGGGGCAGGGCACGAAGAAACCACCTGAACCGGCCGTGCGGCGACACCAGGGGCGCGGCGCCGCCGCACGGTCCTTCTCGGCTACCGCGTGAGCAGTGTGTGGGTCAGGGCGAGAGCGTTCACGAAGGCGATCAGGGCGGCCGCCCGGTCCGCGGTGGTCCCGCCGACGCGGGTGGCGATCGCGTGGGCACCGGTGAACAGGACTGCGAGAAGCATCAGCTCGAGGCTCATGAACCGAACTTCTCCGATTCCGCGTTCACCGGCGTTCGTGCGGACGAAGATGAACGCATGGGGGCTGATCAGGAGACGTCCGAAGCACTTGCCGAACTGGCCGCGTTGTTCCGGCTGTTGCGGTCGGAACGCAGGCTGACGTACGCCGCACTGGAACGGCGGGCGGGGCTGGGGCACACGACGGTGAGCCGGGTCCTCAACGGGCGGAAGGTGCCGACGGAGGCCACGGTGGTGGCGCTCGCCAAGGCTTTGGGGGCCGATCCGGGGCATCTGATGTCGCTCAGGGACAGGGCGGTCGCGGAGTCAGCCCCGGCTCCGCATCCGCTCGGCGACGAGGACGCGGCGTTCGAGGAACGTTATCGCGGCTACCTCGTCGAGCGGCACAGCAGACTCACCATCGTGGGACTCGACCTGCAGGGGCCGCAGGCTGCGTGCTGGCCTCTGGACACGGCGTATCTGAGTCTGGAACTGGCCGTGCGGCAGGACGAATCCCCGGAGGAGGACGGTCACGGTCCGTCCTCCATCGCAGAACGGGCCGAGCGGGCCCTGGCCGGACGGCAGCGGGTTCTGGTCCGTGGGCTCGCGGGAAGCGGAAAGACCACTCTCCTGCAGTGGCTCGCAGTCATCTCCGCCGGCCAACAGCCACCCGGCTCGCTGGCCCATTTCCGGGATCTGATCCCCTTCGTTCTCCCCTTACGGACCCTGCACCTGCACAGCGCACTCCCGAGCCCTGCGCAATTCCTGGAAGCCGTCAGAAGCACGCTCGCCTCCTGCCAGCCGCTGGGCTGGGCGGATCGGGTGCTCGCCAGCGGGCGAGGCCTGTTGCTCATCGACGGCATCGACGAAGTGCCGAGCCAACGGCGTGAGCAGACAAAGGAATGGCTGCGGGATCTGCTCGCCGCTTATCCGCGCTCACATTTTCTCGTCACCACCCGGCCATCCGCCGTTCCCGAGCGGTGGCTCGAGGGCTCGAGGTTCACGGAGCTGACCGTACGGCCGATGAACCGGCGGGACGTCACGGTCTTCGCCACACGCTGGCACGAGGCAGCGGGCGCAGGCCCTGGGCTGGAGGAACGCTTCAAGAACGCGGTGCGGGCGCAGCGAGACCTCGCTCAACTGGCTTCGACGCCCCTGATGTGCGCGTTGATGTGCGCCCTCCACCGCGATCGTCGAGGCCATCTGCCGCGAAGCCGCATGGAGTTGTACGACGCCGCGCTCTCCATGCTGCTCTTTCGTAGGGACATCGAGCGCGGAATCGAGGCGCCGGAGGGCATCAGTCTGACCCAGCACCAGGCGATTCAGCTGTTGCAGCGGCTGGCGTATTGGCTCATCCGCAACGGCCAGACGGAAATGGAGGAGGAGACGGCCCTCGCCGTCATCGACGAGACCCTGCCGGCCATGCCCGCCGTCTCCGAACAGGGCAACGCCGAGCGGGTACTGACCCACCTGGTGTCCCGCAGCGGCCTCCTGCGTCGCCCCACAGCCGACACCATCGACTTCGTACACCGCACGTTTCAGGACTACCTCGGGGCCAAGGCCGCGGTGGAGACCCGCGATCTGGGGCTGCTCGTCAAGAATGCCCACGACGACCAGTGGGAGGACGTGCTGCGGATGGCCGTCGCCCATGCCCGACCGGCCGAGCGCGCCACGCTGCTGCGCCGACTGGTGGCCCGGGGCGACCGCAGCGCCAAGCACCGGATGCGGCTGCATCTGCTCGCCATGGCGTGCCTGGACCAGGCAACGGAGCTGAACCCGGATGTGCGGGAGGCGGTGGAGAGCCGGTGCGCGGCGCTGCTGCCGCCGCGCAGCGCTCGGGAGGCGGCAAAGCTGGCTTGCATCGGTCCGGTGATCCTCGACCTGTTGCCAGGGCCAGAGGAGGTGGGGCATGAGGACGAGGCCAAAGCGGTGGTGCAAACGGCGGTGACAGTGGGCGGAGACGCCGCGATGTCCCTGCTCAAAAAGTATCGTGACTGCCGTGAGTTCGACGTCCAGAGCGAGCTGGCCATGGGATGGAACGCGTACGACGCCCAGGAGTACGACGAGGAAATACTTCGTCACCTCGATGAGAGCGCCAAGGTCGTCGTCAACAGCCACGCGGAGCTGAAGGCGCTTCCGGCCCTCCGCCAGAAGGTGAGGCTCTCCTTCTCCGGCGACTTCTCGACCGCCGAAATCGCTTCGGCAGTCGATGCGGGACGACTGCGTGACCTGGGAATCTCCGGCGGCCTGCTCACAGACCTCGGCTTCGTCCGGAACCTCCGCGGGCTGCGCAACCTGTCCCTGTCTTTTCCTCGTGGCGGCTTCGATGTCTCACCGCTCGATGAGCTGCCGCTCACCTCTCTGGTGATTTGGAGCAGGCACGCTCTGGATCTGAGCCGGATTCGCGAGCTCCCGCACCTCGAGCATCTGAACCTCCATGCTCGGCTGGTCGAGCCGGACGTGACGCACCTCCCCGGCCTTCCGAATCTCCGCAGGCTGTTCCTCTGGGAGCGCGCCTGCCTGCCGGGGGTGCTTTCGGGTGTCTCCCGCTTCACGGGCCTGGAGTTCCTCAGCTTCATCGCCTCGGGTCTCGCCGAGGCGGCACGCGGGGAGATCGCCGCGATGCCTTCCCTCGTCGGCCTCCAGATTGTCGGCCAGAACCTCTCCCGCCTCGCGGAGAGCCCACCGCTCCCGCATGTCTCAGATCTCATCCTCAACAATGCGGTAGGGCTGTCCGACCTGACCCCCGTGGTGAAGACCTTCTCGAACCTCCGGAGACTGACCGTCGCCTGTCGCAACACAGCGGAGGCGGTCGTCGACCTCACCAGCCTCGCGGGCAGCGCCGAGCACATCGAGGTGCACATCATCGACGCCGTAACTGTCATCGGCCTCGACCTCTTCCCCCCGGGTACCGTCATCCGCTCCCCCCGGCCCCGGACCCCCTAGACCGACTCCGCCGCCGTGCCCACACCCAGGGCCACCAGTACGCCGCCCGTGGCGAGTTCGAGGTTGCGGTTGACGCGGGGGCGGCGGAGCCAGGTGAGCATGCGGGTGGCGGAGACGGCCACCAGGAGCATCCAGGCGGCGGCGATCACCGCGTCGATGGCGCCGAACAGCAGGGTCGTGCCCAGCGGTGAGCCGCCCTCGGGGAGGAACTGGGGGACCACCGCGACGAAGAAGACGCCCACCTTGGGGTTGAGCAGGCAGCTCAGCAGGCCCTGGCGGAAGGCCTCGGCCACGCCCGGGGCGTCGGCCCCGGTCTCGGCGGTGCCGGCGAGCGGTGCCTGCGCGGTGGCGGCGCCGCGGCGCTGGGCCCACAGGGCCTGCGCGCCCAGGAGGACGAGGTAGGCGGCGCCCGCCAGGCGGACCACGGTGAACGCCGCGTCCCAGCGCTGCAGGGCGGCCGCGAGGCCGAAGGCGGCGGCCACTCCCCAGGCCAGGGAGCCGACGGCCGCGCCGAGCGCGGTGGCGCTGCCGGTGCGGCGGCCGCCGCGCAGGCAGTTGCGCAGGACGAGGAGCGTGTCGGGGCCCGGTGCCATGGCCACCAGGAGGGAGAAGAGGGCGAAGCCGAGTATCGCGGCGGTCATGGGGCGGAGCTCCTCTCGCACGGTGCGTCGGCCGGAGCCTGTCCGCGCACGGATCACGAACGGCTGTCGCGCCCCGTGGGGGTGGGGCGCGACAGCCGATGGGACGGGACCGTACCAGGAGTTACCTGGAAGCCTTCAGTTCCGCTTCGATCAGGTCGGCCGCGTACGGGGCGCCGCCCTCGGAGGTGACCTCGGCCTTGAGGGCCGCGCAGCGCTCGGCCACGGCGGGGTCGGCGACCAGGGCGAGCACCGCCTCGCGCAGCGTGTCGGCGGTGGCCTCCTCCATCGGGACGTGCCGGGCCACCCCGAGCCCCTCCAGGACCGCGGCGTTGCCGGGCTGGTCGGCGGCCTGCGGCACGGCGACCATCGGGACGCCGCAGGCCAGGCCCTCCTTGGAGCCGCCCATGCCGGCGTGCGTGACGAACGCGTCGGCCTGCTGGAGGATGGCCAGCTGGGGAACCCAGGAACTCACCTCGAAGTTGGCGGGAATCGCCCCCAGTTCCGTCACCTCGACGTGCTTGCCTATCTGCAGGACGACGTGCCAGCCGGGCAGGTCACCGAATGCCTTGATGCACTCGCGGTAGAAGGCGGGCTTCTTGGTGAAGGCCGAGCCGAGGGAGATCAGCAGGACCTTCTCGGCGCCGGCCGGGCGCTCCCAGGTGCCCTGGTGGGTCCGGTCGTCCTGGCACGTGCCCGTGAAGGTGTAGACGGACGTGTCGACGCGATCGGCGTTGGGCTGCATGGCGCGGGGGATGAGGGCCAGACTGCGGCCGGGCCGGCCGGCGAAGCTGTCGGGGTCGGTGGCGATGCCGTTCCCGGTCAGCCAGTCGGTGAAGCGCCGGTAGTACTCCTTGCCCTTCGGGCTCTCCTTGACCGCGTCGAAGAGGGGCCCGGCGACCTCCTCCTCGTAGCCCTCCCACGCCACCATGTGCGTGCTGAGCTGCACACACGGCACACCCCAGCGCTCGGCGAGGACGCGGCCGGCGTACACCGTGCTGTCGTAGAGGACGAAGTCCGGCTCGTCGCCCTCGTACGCGGCCGCCATCTGGGGCAGCGAGTGGACGGCGTTGTCGAGGAAGAGCTCGAGGTGGTCGATCAGCTCACTGCCCCACGCGTCGGGGTCCTGGTCGACCGGGAGCGATGAGTCGTAGATCTTCGGTTCGGCGCCGGTCGAGGCGACGAGCTCCGCGAAGGACTCGGGTATCGCGTAGGTGACGCGGTGGCCGCGGGCGACGAGTTCCCGGACGACCTCGAGGCCGGGGTGGACGTGTCCGGAAGCCGCGATGTTGAACATCGCGATATGGGCGGGCCGCTGGCCGGTGGGCTGAGTCATGGCCACACCCTATGCGAGACGCAACGTCTCGTGTCAAGAATGTTTTCCGCCATCCCCCCGATCACTCCCCCGACCCGCGCGGGGGACACTTGCGCGGTGGACACAGCATTTACCGAACAGCGCGCCCGCGAGCTGCTCGCCGCGGCCGGAGCCCCCGTCCGGGTGGCGGACGCGACCCTGCTCTCGCTGGGCGAGAACGCCGTCTTCGCGGCCGGCGACCTCGTCGCCAAGGTGGGCAGGGACGCCTCGCTCATGGACCGCGCCCGCCGCGAACTGCGCGTCGCCGCCTGGCTCGCCGAGTGCGGCGTGCCCGCCGTCCGCGCGGCCGCGCCCGAGGCGCTGTCCGCCGACGGCCACCCCGTCACGCTGTGGCACCGGCTCCCCGCGCCCGCACGCCCCGCGGCACCGGCCGACCTGGCCGGGCTGCTGCGGCGGATCCACGAGCTGCCGGACCCCGGCTTCGGCCTGCCCCACCGTGACCTCCTCGGCGGCGTCGAGCGCTGGCTGCGGCTGGCCGGTGACGCCATCGACCCGGCCGACGCCGACTACCTGCGCGAGCGCCGGGACGGCTTCACCGCCGCGGCCGCCGCGCTGACGCCCCGTCTGACGCCGGGCCCGATCCACGGCGACGCGCTCCCGCGCAACGTCCACATCGGGCCCGACGGTCCGGTACTGGTGGACCTGGAGACCTTCGCCGTTGACCTGCGCGAGCACGACCTGGTGGTGATGGCCCTCAGCCGGGACCGGTACGGGCTGGACCCGGACGCCTACCACTCCTTCGTGCACACCTACGGATGGGACGTGCGCGAGTGGGACGGCTGTGCCGTGCTGCGCGGCGCCCGGGAGACGGCCAGCTGCGCGTGGGTGGCGCAGCACGCGCCGGGCAACCCCGCGGCCCTCGCGGAGTTCGGCCGCCGGGTCGCCTCCCTGCGGGACGGCGACCCGGCCGTGCGGTGGTACCCCTTCTGATCCGCCCCCTTCCGGACCGCTTCCGGCCGCCTCCCGGCCGTCAGGTGCCCTCGGCGAGGGACGACCGGGGGCCGTCGAGGGTGGCGGCGACCCGCTTGGCCTGGCCGGTCGTGAACATGAACATGGCCGCGTCGTCCACGTAGTCCATGTAGTTCATGAACATGTCGCCGTGCGGGCCGTTGCGGCACGAGACGTGCGGGAAGACCGGGGCGCCGAAGTTGGGGCCGCCCTGGTTGGGGGTGTCGGCGACGAAGTCGCTGCCGCTGCAGCCCGTCCCGTCGTCGCCCCAGATGTGGTACAGGTTCAGCCAGTGGCCCACCTCGTGGGTGGTCGTCCGCCCCAGGTCGAACGGCGCCGCCGCGGTGCCGCTCGTGCCGAACGCCGAGTGCCGCACGACCACGCCATCGGTCGCCGCCGGGCCGCCCGGGAACTGGGCGTACCCGAGCAGGCCGCCGTCGAGGAGGCAGACCCATATGTTGAGGTAGCGGTCGGCGGGCCAGGCGTCCCGGCCGCCCCGGTCGGTGAACTTCACCGCGTCGTCGGTGCCGAAGCCCGCCACCGTCGTGCGGGTGCGGGTGATGCCCGTGGTGGGCTTCCCGTCCGGGTCGCGGGTGGCGAGGCGGAAGTCGACCCGGCTGTCGGCGGCGAGGTCCTTCCAGATCTCCGGCACCTGGGCGACGTCCGCGTTGCGCTTGCGGAAGTCCTTGTTCAGGACATCGAGCTGGCTGAAGACCTGGGTGTCGTCGATGTTCTCCTCGTCGGTGCGGTGCACGACATGGACGACGACCGGAATGCACGTCACGCCCGTGCGGGCCGTGCGGGCGTCCCCGCTCTCGTACGCGAACGCCTGGTTCTCGATGTCCGTGCGGGCTGAGGCGTAGTCACCGTCCTCGGTGAGCAGCCTGCGGTGGACCTCCATGGTCCCGCACAGCAGGCCTTCGGGCGGCCGGGACGAGTCCTGCCGCCGGGACGACGGCTCCGGCCGGGACGATGACGACTCCTGGTTCTCGGGCACGACGCGCCTCCTCGGATCGCCGCTCGACGCGGCAGTGATGGGGGGTATCGCGGGCCCGGTACGGATTACCGTAGACCCGGACACCCCCGACATCTACGGGCATCACAGAATCCGGACCAAATACATAGACAGGTTCCGAATTCGGGTGATGTCAGTGAGACCGGTCGCTCAACGGGACCGGAGCGGCCAGGAGGTGTCCACCACCGCCTGCGGATCGCCCTGCCGGCGCAGCCACTTCTGATAGCCGGCCGCCCACTCGCCGTACCAGTGGACCTGGTCACGGTGCAGCTCCCACAGCCCGGCCCCGGCTATCCGCGGGTACCGCTCGGCCGTGGCGCGGGCGACGCGGACCGCCGCCAGCGCGTCGGCCCCCGCCTCGTGGGCGCCGTCCAGCACCACGCCGTACTCCCGGCAGACCGCCTCCAGGGTGCGCCGGCCCTTGCGGTAGCGGTCGACGTGCCGGTCGATGGTGTAGGGGTCGACGACGGGCCCGACCTCGCCGCCGCCCAGCCGTTCGCCCAGCGAGCGCAGCCCGTGCCGGCGCAGCTCGGCCTCCAGCAGGCTGAGGTCGAAGCCGGCGTTGTACGCGACGACCGGGACGCCCAGCGCCCAGTGGCCGGCGAGCACGCCGGCTATCTCCTCGACGACCTCGCCCGCGGGCCGTCCCTCGGCGGCCGCCCGTTCGCTGGTGATGCCGTGGATGGCCGCCGCCTCGGCCGGGATCGGCACCCCCGGATCGGCCAGCCACAGCCGGCTCGCGGCCACCTCCCCGCCCTTGGTCTCGAGGACCGCCGCGGTGACGATCCGTGCCTGCGCCGGGTCCGTGCCCGTCGTCTCCAGGTCGAAGCCGATCAGCGGCTCGTCGTGCCAGGCCATGGCGGTTCCCCCTTCGGTGGTGCTTCCCCCGTCTGGTGCCCCAGCGTCGCACAGCCCACTGACATCGGGCCCTGACATCGGCCCCGGCAGCGACCCCTGACGGCATATCGGATGAAACCCGCCTTATACGGACGAACCCCCATCGCGGAACGGCGTCACGACACCGACCGCGAGTCCGCCCACACCCCCTCGAACTCCTCGCGGTAGGTCTCGAAGAGCCCGCCCTCGTCCTCCGGGGACCGTCCCTGGCGCAGCACGTCGCGGCCGCCGCCGCGCAGGACCAGGACCGGTGACTCCATGCCCCGGGCCTTGCGCAGATAGGACTGGACGACGGCCAGGCCGTCCGAGCCGTCGCCGTTGACGAGGTAGGCGGTGAAGCGCGGGGTCTCGTCGAAGACCCGGATCTCGAAGGCGGCGGTGTCGCGCAGCCGGTCGCGCACCCGCCGCATGTGCATGATGTTCATCTCCACCGACCGGCTCATCTCGCCCTTCTTGATCCCCAGTTCCCGCTCGCGGCGGCGCACCGCGCTGCTGGCCGGGTTGAGGAAGAGCAGCCGGGCCCGGCAGCCGGACTCCGCCAGCCGCACCAGGCGCCGCCCCGAGTAGTTCTGGACGAGCAGGTTGAGCCCTATGCCGACCGCGTCGAGGCGGCGGGCGCTGCCGAAGAGGTCCTCGACGGGCAGCTGGCGCTGCAGCCTGACCCGGTCGGGGTGGACGCCGACGACGTCGGCGTAGCGGTCGCCCACCAGGTCCTCGACGGCGTCGACGGGCAGCCGGTCGGCGGAGGGGCCGTGGGTGCCGCCGCCGAGGATGTCCAGCAGCCTCGCCGAGGCCCGTTCGGCCTGGGCGAGGACGGTCTCGGACAGCGCGCGGTTGCGGGAGACGACGTTGCGGGCCACCTCGAGCTCGTCCAGTGCGAGTTCGAGCTCGCGCCGGTCGTCGAGGTAGGGCTCGAAGCACGGCCAGTGCTGCACGAGGAGCTCGCGCAGCTGGGGCAGGGTGAGGAAGCTGAGGACGTTGTCGTCGGCCGGGTCCAGCAGGTAGCCCTTACGGCGGCTCACCTCCCGCACGGCCACGGCGCGCTGCACCCACTCCTGGCCGGCGGGGCCCGCGGCGGCCACGACCCATTCCTCGTCGCCGTGCACCGGCTCGTAGACCGGGCGCAGCACGGCGGCGACGACGGCGCGCAGCCGCTGCTCGACGAGGTTGAGCCAGATGTAGGCGCGCCCGGCCCGGCGGGCGCGGGTGCGCACCTCGCCCCAGGCGTCGGCGCCCCAGTCCAGTTCCGCCCCGATCTCCCGGGGCCGGGTCAGGGACATCACGCCTGGTGGCGTGTCGGTCGAGCCGTCTCCCTCGGGACTTCCGTCTCCAGGGGGCAGCTCCAGCCCGCCCGAGCTCACCAGTGCACCGCCTTCCGCCCCCGTCCAACGATCAAGGCAGCGTACTGTGCGGGCGGGAGCCGGTGCATCCGCTCGGTTCGGGCCCTTCGCGCAACTCGGCCGCCGGACGTGGTGGTTGTCCGACGGCCCTGTGGCGGGAGTGATCTGATTCATAGCCAGAAGGGTGGTCCTCACCCGGTCGGCCGAGCCGGGGCGGCCGGCGGCGGCTTCCTTCCGGGGTTTTGGGGAAGATCTGCGGAAAGCGCGGCCCGGGGTGGAACACTTTCGCTCATGCAGGTCTGGCCGGGACAGGCGTACCCACTCGGCGCGACGTACGACGGCGCCGGCACCAATTTCGCGGTCTTCTCCGAGGCCGCCGAGCGGATCGAGTTGTGCCTGCTGCACGAGGACGGCTCGGAGACGGCGGTGGAGCTGCGCGAGAGCGACGCCTTCGTACGGCACGCCTATCTACCGGGTGTGATGCCGGGTCAGCGCTACGGGTTCCGGGCGCACGGCCCGTACGAGCCGGAGCGGGGGATGCGCTGCAACTCCGCCAAGCTGCTGCTGGACCCGTACGCGAAGGCGGTCAGCGGGGCGATCGGCTGGGGCGAGGCGGTCTACGGCTATCACTTCGGGCGGCCGGAGAAGCGCAATGACATGGACTCGGCACCGCACATGATGACTTCGGTGGTGGTCAATCCCTACTTCGACTGGGGGGACGACCGGCCGCCGCGTACGGACTACCACCGTACGGTCATCTATGAGGCCCATGTGAAGGGCCTGACGATGCTGCATCCGGCCCTGCCGGAGGAGGTGCGCGGTACGTACGCGGCGCTCGCGCATCCGGCGGTGATCGAGCACCTGACGGAGCTGGGGGTGACCGCCATCGAGCTGATGCCGGTCCATCAGTTCGTCAACGACCACCGGCTGGTGGACGCGGGGCTGGGCAACTACTGGGGCTACAACACCATCGGTTTCTTCGCCCCGCACAACGCCTATGCGTCCTGGGGCGACAGGGGTCAGCAGGTGCTGGAGTTCAAGTCGGCGGTGCGGGCGCTGCACGCGGCGGGGATCGAGGTGATTCTCGATGTGGTCTACAACCACACGGCGGAGGGCAGTCACCTCGGGCCCACGCTCTCCTTCCGGGGCCTGGACAACGCCTCGTACTACCGGCTGGCGGACGACGCGCGGTACCACATGGACACCACCGGTACCGGGAATTCGCTGCTGATGCGCAGTCCGCACGTGCTGCAGCTCATCATGGACTCGCTGCGCTACTGGGTGACCGAGATGCGGGTGGACGGTTTCCGCTTCGACCTGGCGGCGACGCTGGCCCGGCAGTTCCACGAGGTGGACCGGCTGTCGTCGTTCTTCGACCTGGTGCAGCAGGATCCGGTGGTCAGCCGGGTGAAGCTGATCGCCGAGCCGTGGGACGTGGGCGAGGGCGGCTACCAGGTCGGCAATTTCCCTCCGCTGTGGACCGAGTGGAACGGCAAGTTCCGGGACACCTGCCGGGACCTGTGGCGGGGCGAGCCGGCCACCCTCGCCGAGTTCGGCTCGCGCCTGACCGGCTCCTCCGACCTGTACCAGCACGACGGCCGGCGCCCGCTGGCCTCCATCAACTTCGTCACCTGTCACGACGGCTTCACCCTGCACGACCTGGTCTCGTACAACGACAAGCACAACGAGGCCAACGGCGAGGGCAACGCGGACGGCGAGAGCCACAACCGGTCCTGGAACTGCGGTGCCGAGGGCGAGAGCGGCGACCCGGCGGTGCTCGCCCTGCGCGAGCGGCAGATGCGCAACTTCATCGCCACGCTGATGGTCTCCCAGGGCGTGCCGATGCTCAGCCACGGGGACGAGTTCGCGCGCACCCAGTGGGGCAACAACAACGCCTACTGCCAGGACAGCGAGATCTCCTGGGTGCGCTGGCCGGTCCCGGGTGAGGACGACGAGGCCTCGGCGCGGGCCCGCCGGATGCTGTGCTTCACCCGCTCGCTGGTCTGGCTGCGCCGGGACCACCCGGTCTTCCGGCGGCGCCGCTTCTTCCACGGCCGCCCGGTGCGGGGCACCCACGACGAACTCTCCGACATCGCCTGGTTCACCCCTGAAGGGGAGGAGATGCGGGACGGGGACTGGCAGGCCGCCCACGCCAAGTCGCTGACCGTCTTCCTCAACGGCGGGGCCATCTCGGAGCCGGGGCCGCGCGGCGAGCCCATCGTCGACGACTCCTTCCTGCTGATGTTCAACGCGCACCACGAGCCGCTGGACTTCGTCGTGCCCGCCGACCACGGCACCCAGTGGCAGGTGGTGGTCGACACCGCCCGCCCCGACGGCGCGGCGGCCGACGGGCCCAAGGTCCGGGCCGGGGAACGGCTCACCCTCACCGACCGCAGCCTGGCGGTGCTCCAGCGCCCCGCCTGACGGCACCCGGCCGGCCTCCGGCGCCCCGCCCGGCGGCGGGCGTGCGCGATGCCGCCCCGTTGTGGGTACGTATGTTCCCGTGACGCGCGACAGCTCCGCCCCGCCGACCGCCACCTACCGCCTGCAGCTGCAGCCCGGCTTCCCCTTCCGGGAGGCCGAGCGCGCCGTGCCCTACCTCGCCGGCCTGGGCGTCTCCCACCTGCACCTGTCCCCCGTCCTGGAGGCCGTCCCCGGCTCCACCCACGGCTACGACGTCCTCGACCACACCGCCGTACGCGCCGAGCTGGGCGGCGAGGAGGGGCTGCGGGCCCTGGCGCGCACCGCCCACGCGCACGGGCTGGGGCTGATCGCCGACATCGTGCCCAACCACATGGCGCTGCCCGCGCCCGAGCACCTCAACGGCCCGCTGTGGGAGGTGCTGCGGGACGGCCCGGCCTCGCGCCACGCCCGCTGGTTCGACATCGACTGGGCCGAGCACGGCGGCAAGGTGCTGCTGCCCGTCCTGGCCGGGCCGCTCGGGGACGAGCTGGCGCGCTTCGCGGTCGACGGCGACGTGCTGCGCTACCGCGCGCACGCCTTCCCGCTGCGCCCCGGCACCGAGCGGCTGCCGCTGCCCGAGCTGCTGGACGCCCAGTGGTACCGGCCCGCCTGGTGGCGGCTGGCCCGCACCGAGCTGAACTACCGCCGCTTCTTCACCGTCTCCGAGCTGATCGCCGTGCGCGTGGAGGACCCGGAGGTCTTCGCCGCCACCCACGCCAAGGTCCTCGCGCTGCTGGCCGACGGGGTGCTCGACGGGCTGCGCGTCGACCACCCCGACGGCCTCGCCGACCCGGCCGGCTACCTGCGGCGGCTGCACGCGGCCACCGGCGGGCGGTGGACGGTGGTGGAGAAGATCCTCAGCGGGGACGAGCGCCTGCCCGCCGACTGGCCCGTCGCCGGCACCACCGGCTACGACGCCCTGCGCCACCTCGACGGCCTGTTCACCGATCCCGACGGGGCGGCCGAACTGGCCGCCTCCTACCGCGCCTTCGCCGGCCCGCCGCCCGACCGGGGCGGCGACTGGCCCGCGACCGTGCGCCGCGCCGCCTACCGGGTCGTCACCCACGAACTCGCGGCGGAGACCGAGCGCCTGGTCCGGACCGCCGGACGCCTGTGCGAGGCCACCCACCGGCTGCGCGACCACGCCCCCTGGGCCCTGCGCACCGCCCTGTGCGAGATCCTCGTCCGACTGCCCGTCTACCGCCCCTACGCCGTGCCCGGCCGGACGGTCACCCCGGTCGACGCCGCGCTGCTCGACGAGGCGGCGCAGGGTGCCCGCACCGCCTTCGCGGTGCCGGAGGAGGCGCGGGCCGTGGAGTTCGTCCGCGACGCGGCGCTCGGCCGGCTGGGCGACGGGCCCGACCAGCGGGACTTCTGCGCCCGCTTCGCGCAGACCGCCTCCGCGCTGCGCGCCAAGTCGGTCGAGGACACCGCCTTCTACCGCTACGCGCCGCTGCTGTCGGCCACCGAGGTCGGCGGGGTGCCGGACCGGCCGGCGGTCGGCCCGGCGGAGTTCCACGCCTACTGCGCCCGGCTGCGGCGCGACTGGCCCGCCGGCGGGACCGTGCTCTCCACCCACGACACCAAGCGCAGCGCGGACGCGCGGGCCCGGATCGCCGCGCTGAGCGAGTACCCGCGGCACTGGGCGGAGCTGATGGACCGGCTGTGGTCGCGCGGCACGGCCCCCGACCCGCACGTGGCGTGGTCGGCCTGGCAGAACGCCTTCGGGCTGGGCACCGCCGACGCCGGACGGCTGGCGACCGCGGTCCTCAAGGGCGTCCGCGAGGCGGCGCTGCTCACCACCTGGACCGAGCCGGACGCCGCCTACGAGGCGGCCGTCACGGAGTTCGTCGCGACGGGCCCGTGCGGGGAGGAGGACCGTGCCGCCCTGGCCGCCCTCGCCCTCGAGGCCGCGCCGACGGTACGGGCCAACACGCTGGGGGCGGCGCTGCTGCACCTGACGATGCCGGGGGTGCCGGACGTGTACATGGGAACGGAAGGGGTGTACACGGCACTGGTCGACCCGGACAACCGGCGGGTGCCGCCCTTCCCCCCGGAACCGGCCGCGGGCCCGCGGGAAGGCCTGTCCGGCGAGAAGTACGCCCTCACCCGCGCCGCGCTGCGCCTTCGGCGCGCGCATCCGGCGTGGTTCGGCGCCGAGGGCTCCTACGAACCGCTGACCCCGGCCGGGCCCGCGGCCGGACACTGCGTGGCCTTCGCACGGGCGGGCGAGGTGGTCGCGGCGGCGACCCGGCTGCCCCGGCGGCTCGCGGAGGACGGGGGCTGGCGCGGGACGGTGCTGGAGCTGCCGGCGGGCGGCGCGTGGCGCGAGCTGCTGACGGGCGGGATGTGGCAGGGGCGAGTGGAGCTGGCCAGGTTGCTGGCGGCGTCACCCGTGGCGCTGCTGGTGCGGGCGTAGGGCGGGCGCGAACGGACGGGCACCGGCGGCCTCGTAGCAGCCGGGTGCCATCGGGCGGCACCATGGACAGCACCTGTTCCGGGAGGACGCGTCCGGGAGGAGCTGCCGTGCTGTTCGAGGTGTGGGCACCGGAGGCCGGCCGGGCCGACCTGCTGGCCGACGGCCGGACGTACGCGATGGAGCGCGACGCGGCCCGCGCCGGCTGGTGGCGCCGCGAGACG
This sequence comes from Streptomyces sp. NPDC053048, assembly GCF_044547045.1. Lineage (NCBI taxonomy): Bacteria > Bacillati > Actinomycetota > Actinomycetes > Kitasatosporales > Streptomycetaceae > Streptomyces > Streptomyces sp. NPDC053048. The sequence goes on along the minus strand of NZ_JBITZS010000003.1, from coordinate 291,124 downwards.
CCCGCCGCGCACGGCACCCGCTACGGCTTCGCCCTCGACGGCGGCCCCGTCCTGCCCGACCCCCGCTCGCGCCGGCTGCCCGACGGCCCCGAAGGCCTCTCCGCCGTCGTCGACTTCACCCGCTTTGCCTGGCGGCACCCCTGGGCGGGCCGTCCGCTGCCGGGCGCGGTGCTCTACGAGCTGCACACCGGCACGTTCACCCCGGAGGGCACCTTCGACGCGGCCGCGGCCCGGCTGGGGCACCTGGCGGAGCTGGGGATCACGCATGTGGAGCTGATGCCGGTGTGCCCGTTCCCGGGCCGGCACGGCTGGGGTTACGACGGCGTCGCCCCGTGGGCCGTGCACGAGCCCTACGGCGGGCCGGACGGGCTGCGGCGCTTCGTGGACGCCGCGCACGGGCTGGGCCTGGGCATCGTCCTGGACGTGGTGCACAACCACCTCGGCCCCTCGGGCAACCACCTGCCCGCGTTCGGCCCGTACTTCACCGCCGCCCACCACACGCCGTGGGGTGCGGCCGTCAACCTGGACGCGCCCGGATCGGCCGAGGTGCGCGCGTATCTGACGGGCAGTGCGCTGGCCTGGCTGCGCGACTACCGGCTCGACGGGCTGCGGCTGGACGCGGTGCACGCGCTGGCCGACACCGGGCCGAAGCACTTCCTGGCCGAACTGTCGGCCGCCGTCGACGCGCTGGCCGCGCGGCTGGGACGGCCCCTGTTCCTGATCGCCGAGTCGGACCTCAACGACCCGGCCACCACCACCCCGCGCGAGGCCGGCGGACTGGGCCTGCACGCCCAGTGGAACGACGACTTCCATCACGCGCTGCACACCCTCCTGACCGGGGAGTCGGGGGGCTACTACGCCGACTTCGCCGCCGACCCGGCGCAGGCCCTGCTCAAGACGCTGCGGGGCGGCTTCTTCCACGACGGCACCCACTCCGCGTTCCGCGGCCGCCCGCACGGCCGCCCGCTCGACCCCGCCACCACCCCCGCCCACCGGCTCCTGGGCTACGCCCAGACCCACGACCAGATCGGCAACCGCGCCCTGGGCGACCGCCTCTCCGCCCGCCTCTCCCCCGGCCTGCCGGCCTGCGCCGCCGCCCTCGTACTGGGCGCGCCCTTCACCCCCATGCTGTTCATGGGCGAGGAATGGGGCGCCCGTACGCCCTGGCAGTACTTCACCGACCACACGGACCCGGACCTGGCCGAGGCCGTGCGCACCGGCCGCCGCCGCGAGTTCGCCGCCCACGGGTGGACGGCGGGCGAGATCCCCGATCCGCAGGACCCGGCCACGCGCGATCGCTCGTGCCTCGACTGGTCCGAGCCCGGCCGTCCCCCGCACGACCGGCTCCTCGCCTGGTACCGGCGTCTGATCGCCCTCCGCCGTGCCGAGCCCGCCCCGGGGCCGCTCTCCGCCACGGCGGTCACCGTCGGCCCCGGCGGCACGACCGTCCTGCGCCGCGGCGGCCTGTGCACGGCCGTCAACCCGACGGACGCACCGGCCGCGCTGCCGCTGGGCGACGCCCCGGTGCGCGAGGTCCTGGCCGCCTGGCGGCCCGTGGACCTCCCCGGCCCGGACGGCCTGCTGCACCTGCCGCCCGCCTCGGCGGCCGTGCTGCGGTGCGGCTGACCTCCTCGGAGGCGCCCCGACTCCCGCCGCGCGTTGCGGCGGGGCGGGGCGGGAGGGACGCTGGGAACGGGCGCATCCGCGCCTCAGTGAGCGCGGAGCCGGAGCGCCGGGTGCGGTGCGTCGCGCCGAGGGGACGATGAGCCATGCGCATGATGCTCAGGGCCCGGCTGGACACCCACGCCTCGAACGAGGCCTACCGGAGCGGCAACCTCCCGAAGTTCGTGCAGGGCCTGATGGACCGGACCAAGCCCGAAGCCGCCTACTTCGGCCCGATGGACGGCGGCCGCACCTGCGTGCTCGTCTTCGACCTGGAGGACCCGTCGCGGATACCCGCCACGCTGGAAGCGCTCCTGCTGGAGATGGAAGCGGATGTCGAGCTCCTCCCCGTCATGAACTACGACGACCTGAAGAAGGGCCTCGCGCAGAAGTGACGGGCACGCAGAAGTGAGCCGGCCTCAGCCCTCCGCCGGCTCCAGGCGCAGCGAGATGGAGTTGATGCAGTAGCGCTGGTCGGTGGGCGTGGGGTAGCCCTCGCCCTCGAAGACGTGCCCGAGGTGGGAGCCGCAGCGGGCGCAGCGGACCTCGGTGCGGACCATGCCGTGGGAGTGGTCCTGAAGGAGCTCCACGGCGGAGGCGTCCTTGGGGTCGAAGAAGCTCGGCCAGCCGCAGTGGCTCTCGAACTTCTCGGTGGACCGGAAGAGCTCCGCGCCGCAGGCCCGGCAGCTGTAGACGCCCTCCGCCTTGGTGTCGGTGTATTCGCCGCGGAAGGCGGGCTCGGTGCCGCCCTGGCGGAGTACCTGGTACTCCGCCGGGCTCAGCTCGGCGCGCCACTGCTCGTCCGTCTTCTCGACCTCGTACGCCATCTCGCACGCCCTCCGCGGTGTGTGGGTCAGCTCTCCAGGCGGGCCAGGATCTTCGGACCGAGGTCCGTCACGTCGCCGGCGCCCATGGTGAGAACGAGATCGCCGGGGCGGGCCATTCCCGCGATCACGTCCGGGATCGCGGCCATGTCGTGCTCGGCGCGCACCTCGGCGCCCGCGGCCACGGCCGCGTCGATGATCAGGGCGCTGGTGACGCCGGGGACCGGGTCCTCGCGGGCCGGGTAGATGTCGAGGACGACGGAGTCGTCGGCCAGGGCCAGGGCCTGGCCCATCTCGGTGCCCAGCTCCTGGGTGCGGGAGAACAGGTGGGGCTGGAAGACCACGAGGACCCGGGAGCCGGCGGCCGCGCCGCGCATGGCCTCGAGGTCGGCGGTCATCTCGGTGGGGTGGTGCGCGTAGGAGTCGATGACCTGGACGCCGTTCGCCTCGCCCTTGAGCTGCAGGCGGCGCTTGACGCCGGTGTACTTGCCGAGGGCGGAGGCGAGGTTGTGCGCCGGGATGCCGAGGGCGACGCCCGCGGCGAGGGCGGCGACGGCGTTGAGCGCGTAGTGGCGGCCGGGGACGGAGACCGTGAAGGTCAGCATCCGCCCGTTCAGCAGGACGGTGACCTCGCTGGTCAGGCCGCGCGGACTGATCTTCACCACGCGGACGTCCGCGTCCTCGGCCTCGCCGTAGGTGACGACCTCGATGTCGTGGCGGCCGGAGACGCGCGCGGTCAGCTCGCGGGCGCCCGCCTGGTCGGCGGAGACGACGAGGGTGCCGCCGGGGCGGACGCGGCCGACGAAGGTCTCGAAGGACTCGTAGATCTCGTCCATCGAGGCGTAGTTGGCGTGGTGGTCGAGCTCCACGTTGAGGATGATCGCGACCTCGGGCGCGTACTTGTGGAAGCTGCGGTCGCTTTCGTCCGCCTCGGCCACGAAGATCTCGCCGGCGCCGTGGCGGGCGTTGGAGCCGGGGCCGTCGAGGTCGCCGCCGATGGCGTACGAGGGGTCGAGGCCCAGGGTGTCGAGGGAGACGGCCAGCATGGACGTGGTGGTGGTCTTGCCGTGCGTGCCGGCGACGGCGATGGGCCGCAGGCCGTCCATCAGGCGGGCCAGCGCGTCCGAGCGGTGGACGACCGGGATGCCGCGCTCGGCGGCGGCGGCCAGCTCCGGGTTGTCGGCGCGGATGGCGCTGGAGACCACGACGCAGCTGGCGTCCTCGGCCAGGTGCCCGGAGGCGTGGCCGATGTGCACGGTGGCCCCGAGGTCGCGCAGGGCGCCGGCGGTCGCGGACTCCTTGGCGTCACTGCCCGCCACGGCCGCACCGCGCTGCGCGAGGATCTTCGCGATGCCCGACATTCCGGCGCCGCCGATGCCGATGAAGTGCGGTCGGTCCATCGTCGTGGGGACGGCCGGTGCCATGTGCGGTGCTCCCTGGGGGTCGGCGGGTGTGGCTACAGGCACCGATTGTTGCATTCGCCGCCGGTACTCCGGTCCACGCCCGCCGCGGGCCGCCGGCCGGGCTCACTCCTCGGCGCCGCCCTCGGGCACCTCTTCGTCGTTGTGCGCGTAGAGCTTGAGGACGGGCACGCCGACCTTGTGGCGGGCGCGGGAGGCCCAGTCTCGGTGGAAGAACTCCTCGACCAGGTGCGGGGCGGTCAGCACGATCACCTCGTCGGCGTGGGTCTGCTCGACGACGGAGCGCAGCAGGTCCAGCGGGTGGTTGTCGATGATCTGGCCGACGGCCTCGCAGCCCGCCGCCCGCAGGCTCTGCAGGGAGTGCTCCAGGGCGAGCACGGCGGGCCGTACGGCCTCCGCGCCCTCGGGCTCGTCCGCCTCGTGCACGGCCTGCTCCAGCTCGCCGAGGGCAACGTCGTCGATGGCGCGCAGCAGCCGGTCCTCGGCGCCTCTGGGCCGCATGAGGACGACGAAGGACATCGCGTCGTCGTGGAGGGTCGTGACGAAGTCGACATCGGCGGCGGACAGCGGCTGCTCGATCATCAGTACGCTCGTGAACACGGTGGGCGCCCTTCTTCTCCATGGGCCACCGGGCCCAACAGAAACCATCCTGCGCGTGCTCCCGTGAGCCCGCCTGTTGTGGTCCTCTGCCCTCGGGAGAGCGTCTGACTCAATTCTGCCCACCGGAAGAGAACCGGAACGAAAAATTCCGCCGATTGTCGGATCCTCGCCGGCCGACGCGCGCCCCTGACCCCGCGACGGTCCGTGACGCCCCGTGACGACCCCGTCGTCCCCCCGCGCCGGCTCATGCGTCAGCCCCTGCGGTAACGGGTGAACAGGAAGCCGTCGTGCTCCAGCACCGAGCCCAGCACGAACCGCTCGGGCACCTCCAGCGGCGGCCCCGCCATGATCCGCGGCGCCGTGCCCGTGGCCACCATGGGGGCCAGCGACAGGCACATCTCGTCCAGCACCCGGGCCGACGCGAACTGCCCCAGCAGCCGGGGGCCGCCCTCCGTGAGCAGCCTGCGCAGCCCCCGCTCGGCCAGCAGCCGCGGCACGCGCGCGGCGTCGACCCCGCGCCCCTCGCCCGCCACGATCACCTCGGCGCCCGCCGTGCGCGCCGCGTCGATCCGATCCGCCGGGGCCTGCGCGCCCGTCAGCACGATCGTGGGCACCAGCGGCGAGGTGAACAGCGGCAGCGAGAAGTCCAGCTCCAGGCCGGCGCTCACCACCGCTATGACGGGCGCGAGCCCCTGGCCCAGCGCCGCCCGTCGCGCCGCGAACGCCTCCCGGGCTCGCGCGGGCCGGTAGACCTCCTGCCGCACGGTCTCGGCGCCCACGATCACCGCGTCGGCCAGGCCCCGCAGCGTGCCGAAGATCCGCATGTCGGCCGGCGAGGACAGCGGCTGCGAGCGGCCCTCGTGGTGGGCGGCGCCGTCCAGGGAGGAGACCATGTTGGCCCGCAGCCACGGCCGCCCGGCGCCGCCCCCGGCGTCCGCCTCCGGGTAGGCGTAGAGGTCGGCCAGCTCGTCCAGCCCCCATTCGCGGTCCTCGAGGTCGGCGGGGCTGAGCGGGGAGGGGAACAGGCGTCGCATAGGCGGCAGTGTGACATGGCTCGCCCCGCGCGGGACGGCCCCCGCCCCGATCCGGGGCTACGCTGGACAGCTGTGTCGTCCTCCACCGCAGCACCCTCCAGCGCACCGGGCTCCGCCGCCACCGGCCCCACGGCCGGGCAGGCCGCCGGGCGGCCCGTCGCGCTCACCTCGCGCGCCCCGCACGTACCGGCCGACCGCCTGGTCGCCGAGATGGTGCCGCCGCCGCGCTTCGACTCGGTGCGGTTCGACAACTACCTCCCCGACCCGAACCAGCCCAGCCAGGCCGAGGCCGTCAAGACGCTCGCCGCCTTCGCCGCGGGCCTCGGTGGCGAAGCCGCGGCCACCGGCCGCAAGCGCTGGTTCCGCCGCGAGACGAAGCCCGCCGCCCCCGCCGGCCCGCGCGGCGTCTACCTCGACGGCGGCTACGGCGTCGGCAAGACCCACCTGCTGGCCTCTCTCTGGCACGCCACCGCGGCCGCCCCGGAGCAGAAGGCCTTCGGCACGTTCGTCGAGCTGACCAACCTGGTCGGCGCGCTGGGCTTCCAGCAGACCGTGCGGACCCTCAGCGGCCACAGGCTGCTGTGCATCGACGAATTCGAGCTCGACGACCCCGGCGACACGGTCCTGGTCTCCTCGCTGCTGAGCAAGCTCGTCGAGGCGGGCGTGGCGCTGGCCGCCACCTCCAACACGCTGCCCGGCAAGCTCGGCGAGGGCCGGTTCGCCGCCGCCGACTTCCTGCGCGAGATCCAGGGCCTGTCCGCGCACTTCCGGCCCCTGCGCATCGACGGCGAGGACTACCGCCACCGCGGCCTGCCGCAGGCCCCCGCCCCGTACGACGACGAGACCGTCGAGCGCGTCGCACACACCGCCGAGGGCGCCTCGCTGGACGCCTTCCCCGCCCTCCTCGAGCACCTGTCCAAGGTCCACCCCAGCCGCTACGGCGCCATGAGCGACGGGATCAAGGCCGTGTGCCTGACCGGCGTCGAGCCGGTCCCGGACCAGTCGACGGCCCTGCGCCTGGTGGTCCTCGCCGACCGGCTCTACGACCGCGAGGTGCCGGTGCTGGCGTCGGGGCGGCCGTTCGACGAGCTGTTCAGCGAGGAGATGCTGAACGGTGGCTACCGCAAGAAGTACTTCCGGGCCATCTCCCGGCTGACCGCGCTCGCGCGCGACGGCAAGGCCCTGGCCGAGGCGTAGCCGGCGGGATACGGCCCGGCTCCGGCCGGGTAACGTGCCCTGGTGCTCCCCGAGACCCGACTCTCCCGCTCCGCCGCCGCCCTGGGCGCAGCCGCGCTGCTGTGCTGCGTCCTGACCGCCTGTGGCGGCGGCCAGGACGCCGGCCGGACCGGCGCCGCCACGGCCACGTCCGCCGGAGCGAAGGCCACCGCGCCGGCCTCCGCCGCCCCCTCGTCCGCGGCCCCGTCCGCCGCACCCACCCTGCCGCCGGGCCCCGGCGGCGCCGCGCCCGTCTTCTCGCACGGCGCCCGTGACGGCGCCAAGCGCGTCGCCCTCACCTTCGACGCCGACATGACGTCCGATCAGGGGCCGCGAGCCGCCCGCGGGGAGCACTTCGACAACCCCGCGCTCATCGAGACGCTGCGCCGGCTGAAGGTGCCCGCCACCGTCTTCATGACCGGCCGCTGGGCCGAGCAGTACCCGGACCAGGTCAGGTCCATCGGCGGCGACCCCCTCTTCGAGATCGCCAACCACTCCTACAGCCACCACGCCTTCGCCACACCCTGCTACGGCCTGCCCGCCCTCCCGCGCGGCCAGGCGCGCGCCGACGTCGAGCGCGCCTTCACGGCGTTCAAGAAGGCCGGGGCCGAGCGCGTCGTGCCCTACTTCCGCTTCCCGGGCGGCTGCCACAACCCGTCGGTGCTGCGGGAGCTGGGACCGGCGAAGGTGACGGCCGTGCAGTGGGACGTCGTCAGCGGCGACGCCTTCGCCAAGCAGGCCGGACCGGTGGCCACTCAGGTGATCTCGCAGGTCCAGCCGGGCTCGGTCGTGGTGATGCACTGCACGCGCAGCGCGGCACCGACAACGGAGGAGGCGGTACGGAAGATCGTGCCGGCACTGCGGGCCAAGGGCTATGAGTTCGTCCGGGTCTCCGACCTGATCGGCGGGTGACCTCCCGCCGGTTCCGCTGCTCGACGAACGTCTTCTACTTGATGAACGTCTTCCAGTCCGGGGCCTGTGCCGGGTCCAGCCCGCGCAGCTTCGCCAGCACCTGCGGGTCCTGGGCGTCCAGCCAATCCGCCACCTGGCGGAAGGAGACGCAGCGCACCCCGTCCCGGCGGCAGACGTCCTTCATGACGTCCTCCATGGCCTTCATGTAGATGCCCCCGTTCCAGGTCTCGAAGTGGTTGCCTATGAACATCGGGGCGCGGCTGCCGTTGTAGACGCGGTTGAAGCCGTTGAGGTAGCCCTGGCGGGTGAGCTGCTGCCACTCCGCGCGCTTGGCGGGGTCGCCGTTGGTGTTGTCACCGGACTGGTTGTAGAGGAAGTTGAAGTCCATGGAGAGGACCTGGCGGTCGCTCTTGGGGTACGGCAGCAGCTGCAGCGGGAAGTTCCAGACGCCGTCGATTTTCGAGGGCCAGAGCTGGAAGTCGCCGGGCGAACTGGCGTCGTAGCGCCAGCCGAAGGACTTCGCCGCCGGTATCAGCGTCTTCTGCCCCTCGAGGCAGGGGGCGCGGCCGCCCACGAGCTCCTTCTTGTAGTCGAAGGGCAGCGGGTCGACGTTCTTGAAGCCGGTGTTCGTCTTCCAGTTCTGGACGAACGAGTAGGACTGCTCTATCTCCTTCTTCCACTCGTCCACGGTCCATTCGCCACCCCCGCCCTTGCCGCAGAAGTGGCCGTTGAAGTGCGTGCCTATCTCGTTGCCCTCCAGCCACGCGCCGCGCAGCTGCTCGAGGGTGTCCTTGATGTGGGCGTCGGAGGTGAAGTCGATGGCCGCGTCGCCCTGCTTGTGCCGGGGCGGCTGGTACTTGTGCCGGTCGGACTTGGGCAGCAGGTAGATGCCGCTGAGGAAGTAGGTCATCTGGGCGTTGCTCTGCCGGGCGACCTTGCGGAAGTGGGAGAAGAGCCGGTCGTCGTTCTCCAGGGCGCCGTCCCAGGAGAAGACGACGAACTGCGGCGGCTTCTCGCCCGGCTTGAGCTTCTCGGGCTTGGTCACCTTCGGCTGGGGGCCGGTGTAGGACGTCGAGCCGTCCCCGAGGATCCTGACCTTGCCGTCCCAGACCTCCTCGGGCTCCTTGCCGCCGTTGGCCTCGCTCCTCGATGCGCTCCCCGGCGCCGCCGGGGAGGCGGCGGCGGCCTTCCCGCTGTCGTCCGCGCCGGCGTCGGTGCGGGTCAGACCGGCGACGAGTGCCGCCGCCACGCACGCGGCGCCCAGGGCCGTCCCTCCGTAAAGAGACCTCTTCGACAACTTCGTACTCCCTGGCACCCGTACAGATGTTTAGGCGCCAGTATCACAGGCTTGTGTGACAGTTCCGTAGCGACGGGTGGTCCGCGACGACCGTGCAGGAGCCGGGCGCGATCTCGGTGAAGCCGGCGTCGCGTACCAGCGGTAGCCCGCTCGCGGTCAGCTCGGCCCAGCGGGCCGGGTCGGCGGTCCGTACGGACAGCGCGAAGCCGTCCCGGCGCCAGGCCTCGCGGGCTGCCTCGTCCAGGTCCCACCATGCCAGCTGGGCCCCGTGCCCGGCCTGCGCCATGGCCTTGCCCGCGGACATCCCGAGGCAGGGGTTGAGCCACAGCACCGGCCGGGCGGGGTCCGGCGCGGCGGGGGGCTCGGGGTCGTCGAGGTCGGTTCCCGACACCTGCAGCTTGACCAGTTCCTTGGGCCAGCCGTCCAGCGGTACGGGCGGGAAGACCCGCACCTCGGCGGCGGGCGCGTCGGCCTCGGCCCGGCCCATCACCGTGATGCCCGGCAGCGCCGAGGCCTTGCGCCACTCGGCGCCGCGCGCCCGTCGCACCACCTTGCGGATCCGGGCGTCCTGCCAGTCGCGCACCGCCCGCGCCCACTCGCCGTCGGCGGCGGTCGCCCGCTCGTCCGACAGCAGCGTGAGCACCGCGCGCGCCGCCGTCTCCAGGGCGTCGGTGCGGGTGGGCGGCGCGGTCTTCTCCATCCGCACGACGAGCGGGAGGACGAACTGCGGGGCGTTGTCGCGAGGGTCGCCGGTGGCGCCGGACGGGGCATCGGAGCTGGTCACGCCCCCACGCTACCGTGGGGCGCACGGGACGGGCGGGGCTGGTGTGCTACTTGCCCGCCCGGCTCATGTAGGCGGTCCAGATGTCGAGCGGGTACGTGCTGCCGGTCGCCGTCTTCGCGGCGCCGCCCAGGCCGTCCAGGGGGAGCGGCTCCTGGGTCTTCGGGTCGATGCGGAAGAGCGAGACGGCGGTGGCGGTCCTGCCGCGGTAGCCGGCGAACCAGGCGGACTTGTTGTCCGGTCCGGTGCCGGTCTTGCCGGCCGCGTCGGCTCCGGCGGCCTTCGCGGCCGTCGCGGTGCCGCGCCGGACGGCCTCGCGCAGCGCGTCGTCCACCGCGCCGGCCACGCTCGCGGGGAGGGCTCGCTCGGGGGTGGGCTTCTCCACCTCCACGGGGTCGCCGTTGCGGCTGAGCCGGTCGACGGAGTAGGGCTCGGCGTTGACGCCCTTGGCGGCGAACGTGGCATAGGCGCCGGCCATGCGGATGGCGCTGGGGGTGCTGGTGCCGAGGGAGAAGGCGGGCACCTTGGCGCCCAGGCTCTCTTCGAGCAGGCCGGTCTGCACGGCGACCTTGCCCACCCGGTCCAGCCCGACGTCCATGCCCAGTTGCATGACGGGCGAGTTCACCGACTGGGCGACGGCTTCCTTGAGCGTGACCCTGCCCCAGGACTTTCCGCCGTCGTTGCGCGCCTTGACGATCTTTCCCGAGCGGTCCCAGTACGGGCCCTCGGGCGTGCGGATCGCGACCTTGTCGTCGCCGTTGTAGACGGTGGCGGGGGTCACGGGCGTGCGGGGGCCGCCGCGCTCGCGCTGGATGCCGTCGCGCAGGGCGGCGGCGTAGACGAACGGGCCGAAGGCGGTGCCGGCGGGGACGACCGTGGAGTTGGCGTCGTTGAAGCCCTGCTTGAGGTAGTCGGAGCCGCCGTAGAGGGCGAGGATGCGGCCGTCGGTGGTGACGGAGGCGGCGCCGACGCGGACGTTCCTGTCGGCCTCGCGCTTGTCGGGGTCGAGCCGCTTGCGGCTCGCGTCGACGGCCTTGGCCAGGGCCTCGACGTCGGCCTTCCGGAAGGTGGTGCGGATCTGGTAGCCGCCGAGGTCGAAGTCGGCGTCGGAGACCTCGGTGTGGGCGCTCACATAGGCGCGGGCGGTGTCCACGAGGTACCCGGTCTGCCCGCTGAGCCCGGCCGGCTTGGGCGGCGCCTTGGGCTCGGGGAACTTCGTGTAGCCGGCCCGCTCCTTGGGCGAGAGCCTGCCGATGGTCACCATGCGGTCGAGGATCCAGTTCCAGCGCTCCACGGCGCGCTCGTGGTTCCTGGCGCTGACGGCGGGGTCGTAGAGGGCGGCGCCCTTGAGCAGGGAGGCGAGGAACGCGCCCTCGCTCACGTCGAGCTGCGAGACGTCCTTGCCGTAGTAGGCGTGGGCGGCGCGCTGGATGCCGTAGCTGCCGCGGCCGTACCAGCTGGTGTTGAGGTAGCCCTGGAGGATCTCGGCCTTGCTCAGCTTGTTGTCGAGCTTGATGGCGATGAACATCTCGGTGAGCTTGCGGCTGAACGTCTGGTCCTGGTTGAGGTAGGCGTTCTTCACGTACTGCTGGGTGATCGTGGAGCCGCCCTGGGTGTCGCCGCCGGTGAGCATCCTGGTCACGGCGCGGGTCATGCCGCTGACGGAGATGCCGCTGTCGGAGTAGAAGGTCTCGTTCTCGGCGGCGAGGGCGGCCCAGCGCACCTTCTCGGGGACCTTCTCCAGCGCGGTGTCCTGCCGGTCGACCGGGCCGGTGCGGGCCATCTCGGTGCCGTCGGCCCAGTAGTAGACGTTGTCCTGCTGGGTGGCGAAGGCGTTGAGGTCCTCGGGTATCCCGGTGCGCGCGTACAGCACGCCGACGGTGACCACGAGGGCGCCGGTGACGGCACCGAGAAGGCCCAGGGTCTGGCGCCAGGAGGGGATCCAGCGGCGGAAGCCCGTCCGGCCGGGGCGGGGGTAGGCGGGACGGAAGCTCCTGCGGGAGGTGCGCTGGGAGGTGCGCCGGGGGGCGCCCCGCTTCCCCCGGTGGCCATAGGCGAAAGTGGAGCTTTTGTGGGCATGTGCCCCGTTTTTCCGTCGTTCAGCCACCCTGACCTGACCCTGTCCGAACATCTGTCGCTACGTCTACCGCTCGATCTGGCGGCGAGTCTGCCACAAAGCGGAATCTGATAGTCCGTCAGGTTACCGAAGGTTCGAATACGGCTGACAAAGCCTTTACACTCCTGTAAAGGGCACTCGAAGCCCGGCAGAACCAGCAAGATCAGCAGAAACAGAAGGAACACCGGACACATGGGAGCGCCCACCCCCACCGCCGTCGTGCGCCAGGGCCGGCGCCGCGCGAGCGGCGCCCTCGAGGGCGAGGTCCTCGCCGCACTGCAGCGGGCGGGCACCCCGCTCACCCCGCGCGAGGTGCAGGGCACGCTGTCGGGCGAGCTGACGTACAGCACCGTGGTGACGATCCTGTCCCGGCTGCACGGCAAGGACGTGCTCACCCGCACCCCGCGCGGCCGCGCCTACGCCTACGCGCCCCTGACCGACGAGGCGGGCCTCGCCGCCCGGCGGATGCACAAGGTCCTCGACGGCCGGGCCGACCGCGAGGTCGTGCTCACCCGCTTCGCCGACGGCCTGACCGAGGAGGACGCGACGCTGCTGAGCCGGCTGCTGGCCGGAGGGGCCCCCGGCACCTGGTAGGCACCGCGCCCCGGCAGACGTCCCGGGACGCGCCCCAGGGCGTGTCCGCGAAGTCGCGCCCTAGGCCAGGAGCCACACCCGGCGGTTGCGCGCCACCGTGTGGATCCGGTCGACCCGGTCCGGGTGCAGCACCCCGCCCAGCTCGCCGAGCCCCAGGACCTCCTCCTCGCGCAGCACCCGCACGTCGTCCAGCGACCGGTCCACCTCCACGCGCACGGCGCCGACGAGCACCAGCACCGGCAGCACCGGCACCGGGAAGCCGCAGCCGCGGGAGAGCACCAGCGAGGACCGCAGCGCGCAGTGCCGCGTCCGGCGGACGTACGGGCGCCCCTGACGCTCCGCGCCCACCCGCACCGAGACCTCGCCCACCTCGACCCGCGTGCCCCTGGTCTGCTCGGCGGCGACACAGAAGACGCCGCCGGGCCCGATCAGCAGGTGGGAGATGACGGCGTCCCCCGGCAGGACGATGGAGTGCACCACCTCCCAGCCGCCCGCCGTCAGCCCGTCCAGCTCCGTCCCCACCAGTTGCTCGGCGGCCAGCGCCCGACGCCAGTCGTCCTCCACCGGACGGCGGCCGAGCAGCCGGGCCAGCGCAAGCCCCACCCGGCCCGCCCGGGACGCCTCGAGCCGGGCGCGGAGGGTCTCCCCCGGCCGGTTCGGGGCGAGATCGTCGTCGGGGGGCAGAAAGAGCCTTTCGGGGTCGTAGCGCTTTCCGTTCGCGCCCCTCTTGGCTTCCGGCCGTTCACGCACGCCCATCACCCCCACCCGCCATACTGCCGCAGAAGTGCGGGAACCAACCCAATCGACCACCCGTTGAATGGTGCGAAGGCCCCGCGGCGTCCCCCCGACCGCGGGGCCTCGTCCATGCCCGGCGCCGGATCCCGCGCCCCGCACCGCCCCACCGCGGCGGGCGGAACCGCACAACGTACCAACCTCCTCCGCCGCCCCGGGCGGCCTTGCCCGGACAGTGACGCGGCCCACACGCGCCCGCCGATCGGCCCCGGGCGGCCGAAGCCGCAGGCCGGAGCGGGGATCCGGGCTCCGCCCCCGCTCACGGATTCGCCGAATCCCCTTGCGGATCAGTGCCCGGCCCCTAGCGTGCGGTCCCGCACTAGGAGGCCCCATGCGATCCCTCATCGGCACCGGCCTGGTCGTCACCGCCCTCACCGCGACCGTCGCCGCACTGCTCTTCCCCCTCTGGTCGTACCGCGACCGCACAGCGACCGGCGCCGCCCTCGATCCGACGGCCGGTTCCGTCTCCACGCGCTTCGGGCCGCTGTCCGCGGCCGACCGCGACTTCGTCGAACGGGTCCGGCTGGCCGGGCTGTGGGAGATCCCCGCCGGCCAGCAGGCCCTCGAGCGCGGCACCACGGCGTCGGTGAAGCTGGCCGGACGACACCTGGTAGAGGGCCACACCACCCTGGACCAGCACGTCCGCGACGTGGCCGGGCGGCTGGGGCTGGAGCTGCCCAGCCAGCCCTCCCCCGAGCAGCGCCGCTGGCTGACCCGCCTCGACGCCGCGCACGGCGGCACGTACGACCGGGAGTTCGCCAACATCCTGCGGCGCGCCCACGGCAAGGTCTTCGCCCTCGTCGGCCAGGTGCGCGCGGGCACCCGCAACTCCGCGGTACGCGAGCTGGCCGAGGACGCCAACACCACCGTCCTGGACCACCTGAAGATCCTGGAGGACACCGGTCTGGTCGACTTCGACGCCCTCGCCTCCGGCGCGCCGCCGCCCCCGCCGGCCTCGCGTGCCGGAGCGGCCCCGGCGACCCCCGCGACTCCCGCGACTCCCGCGCCCGCCGTCACCCCGGACCTCCCCACGGCCACGCCCCTCCCCCGGCACTCACCGCACCTCTCACCGTCATCGCCCTCCCCTTCCCCCTCCTCCGAAGAGAGTTGAGCCCACCCCATGCCCAGTCACCGGCGCCGGCTCGGCGCCACGCACCTGGTCCTGATCGCCGTCGCCGCGCTGCTCGGCTCGGCGGGCCTGTTCGCCGCCGTGACCGGCAGCGCCTCCGCCCGCCCGACACCGACACCGACACCGAACTCGTCACCCAGAGTGACATCCCCCACTGACAATCACGCCCACGCGGGCCCCGACCCGGCCGACTTCGCCGACATCCGCCGCGCCCGCCCCGACGCACGCCCGCCCCGCAACGGGCCCTCCGCCTCCACCGGGACGTTCACCGCCCGCTGCGGCCGCAACGAGAACGGTCACCGCAACCCGGACAACTTCATCGTCACGCCGGGTGTGCGCAACGGCGCCCACCATCTCCACGACTACGTCGGCAACCTCTCCACCGACGCCTTCTCCACGGACGCCTCGCTGCGCGCGGCGGGCACCACCTGCGCCCGGGGCGACAGGTCGGCCTACTTCTGGCCCGTCCTGCGCCTGACGGACCGTAAGGACCCGAAGGACAAGGACCCCAAGGGCAAGGACCCGAAGAGCAAGAGCCCCGAGGCCCCCGAAGCCCCCGCCGCCCCCGACGGCAACACCGGTCGCGTCCTCACCCCCGACAGCGCCGCGCTCACCTTCCGCGGCAACCCTGCCGCCCGGGTCACCGCCATGCCGGCCGGGCTGCGGGCGATCACCGGTGACGCCAAGGCCTTCACGGCAGGCCCCGGCAACGCCCGCGCCCAATGGGGCTGCACCGGCGTCGCCGGCCGGCACTTCGGCGACAAGTACCCGCTGTGCCCGCGCGGCAGCAAGGTCGTAAGGCTGCTGGACTTCCCCAGCTGCTGGGACGGCCGCAACATCGACAGCGCCGACCACCGGGCGCACCTCGCCTTCCCCGACGCGCGCACGGGCCGCTGCGCGCGCGGCCTGCGGCCCGTGCCGCAGCTGCGGATGGAGCTGACCTACAGCGTGCCGCCCGGTCCGGTCTTCGCCGTCGACAGCTTCCCCGAGCAGCTGCGCAAGCCCGTCACGGACCACGCCGACTTCGCGAACGTCATGCCGGACGACCTGATGGCAACCGTCGTGCGCTGCGTCAACAGCGGCCGCCGCTGCGGCTGACAGCGGTCGGCTGACGGCAGCCGGCGGCGCACAGCGGGCACCAGGCACCGGGCACGGGCTCTCTTCGGGCGCATTCGCGCCCGACATCGTGCCCGGTGCTTTACTTCCCCAACCGCTAACCCAATTATCCCTTTTGCCGCATTGCATATGAAGGGATACGTACCCAGTGAGATCAGCAGCCCTGTACGGAACCCTCGGATCCCTGATCCTCACCGGGCTCACCGGACTCCCCTCCGCCCCGGCGCACGCGCTGGATCCCGGCCTCGCCGAGGCCCGCGGCGTGGCCCTGGCCGCCTCGTGGGCCGCGGAGAAGGGCATCGACTTCGACGACTGCCCGGCCGTGGAGGGCCTGCCCGCGCCCATCGAGTGCGGCACCGTCTCCGTCCCCCTGGACTACGCCCACCCCAAGGGCAAGCACATCCGCCTCACCGTCAGCCGCGCCCGCGCGCAGGGCCACGACGACGACCGGCAGGGCGCGATCGTCTTCAACCCGGGCGGACCGGGCGGCAACGGCATGTTCTACCCGCTGCTCACCCGTCTCCCCCAGTGGCACAACGTCTCCGACGCCTACGACCTCGTCGGCTACGCCCCGCGCGGTGTCGGCCGCTCGGCACCGCTGTCCTGCGTCGACCCGGCCGCCTTCGTCAAGGGCCCCACCGACGCGCCGCAGCACCCCTCCGCCGCGTACAAGAAGCGGCAACTGGCCAAGGCACGGGCCTACGCGCGCGGCTGCGCCCGCCGCAACGGCTCCGCCCTGCGGCACTACACCAGCCTCAACAACGCCCGCGACCTCGACGTGCTGCGGGCCGCGCTCGGCGAGAAGAAGCTGAACTTCGTGGGCGCGTCCTACGGCACCTACTTCGGCGCCCTGTACGCCGAGATGTTCCCCACGCACGTACGCCGCATGGTCTTCGACAGCGTCGTCAACCCCGACCCCCGCAAGGTCTGGTACGGCAACAACCTCGACCAGTCCGCCGCCTTCGAGAAGCGCTGGGCCGACTGGCGGCGCTGGGTGGCCCGGCACCACGCGGTCTACCACCTCGGGCGCACCGCCAAGGACGTGCTGGCCTCGTACGACAAGGCGAGCCGGCGCCTGGCCAAGCGGGCCGCGGGCGGCACGGTGGGCCCCGGCCAGATGCAGTCGGCGTTCCTGAAGTCCGGCTACTCCGACAGCCACTGGGCGCGCGACGCGAACGCGCTGTCCGCCTATCTGCGCGGCGACGACAAGCCGCTGATCGCGCTGGCGGCGCCCAGCGCGGCGGGCGCGCGGGCCGCCGAGAACGAGAACGCCGTCTACACCACCGTCGAGTGCAACGACGTGCGGTGGCCGCACTCGTGGGCGATGTGGGAGCGCGACAACGACAAGCTCGCCCGGCGCGCCCCGTTCGAGACGTGGAGCAACGCGTTCATGAACCTGCCCTGCGCGTTCTGGCAGGGGCCGCGGCAGCGCCCGCTCGACGTCGAGGTGGAGCGGAAGGCGGGCCTGCCGCGCACGCTGCTGCTGGCCGCCGAACGGGACGCGGCGACGCCCTACAAGGGCGCGCTCGAGCTGCAGCGCAGGCTGGCGGGCTCGGTGCTGGTCACCGAGCGCGGCGCGGGCACCCACGGCATCGGCGGCGGCCCCAACGCCTGCGTCAACCGCCACCTGGAGAACTACCTGCTCTACGGCGACCTGCCGGCACGGCGCGCCTACTGCTCGGGACGGGCGCAGCCGCGCGCAACGACAACGCAGTAGGACGACAACGCAGCAGGACGACGACGCGGTAACCGGCGGCGAACGTGAAGGGGCGCCCGGCGAAGGCCGGGCGCCCCTTCACGATGCGGGTGAGGCTCAGGCGAGGCCGGCCACCAGGTCCGCCACGGCCTTGCGGCGGCCGGTGTAGAACGGCACCTCTTCGCGCACGTGCATGCGCGCCTCGGACGCGCGCAGGTGACGCATGAGGTCGACGATGCGGTAGAGGTCGTTGGCCTCGAAGGCCAGAATCCACTCGTAGTCGCCCAGCGAGAAGGAGGCGACGGTGTTGGCCCGGACGTCGGGGTAGCCGCGGGCCATCTTGCCGTGGTCCGCGAGCATGCGGCGGCGGTCCTCGTCGGGCAGCAGGTACCAGTCGTACGAGCGCACGAACGGGTAGACGCTGACGTAGTCGCGGGGCGTCTCGTCGGCGAGGAACGCCGGGATGTGGGACTTGTTGAACTCGGCGGGGCGGTGCAGCGCCATGTTCGACCACACCGGCTCCAGCGCGCGGCCCAGGCGGGTGCGGCGGAAGCGGTTGTAGGCGTCCTGGAGGGCGTCCGAGGTCTCGGAGTGCCACCAGATCATCACGTCGGCGTCGGCCCGCAGACCGGACAGGTCGTAGGTGCCGCGCACCGTGACGTCCTTCTCGGCGAGCTGAGCGAAGAGCTCCTCGACCTCGTCGGCCCAGCCGGCGCGGTCCTGCGGCAGCACGTCGCGCAGCTTGAACACCGACCAGAGGGTGTAGCGGATGACCTCGTTGAGGTCCTTGGCCTTCTTGCCGGCGTTCGGGATCTTCTGCGCGTCAGTCATGTTCCTATTCTCCCCTGTCGTCCCGCGCGCCCTCGTCCAGGGTCGCGAGAAGCTCGTCGGCCGCCCGGTGGGCGCTCGCGACGCAGGCCGGGATGCCCACGCCCTCGTAGGCCGCGCCGCACAGCCGCAGGCCGGGCAGGCGGGCGATGTGCTCCCGGAGGCGGGCGACCCGCTCGAGGTGGCCCACCGGGTACTGCGGCAGTCCGTCGTCCCAGCGGGTGACGCGGGTGGCCACCGGGGCCGCCGTGAGACCCACGGCCTCGCCGAGGTCCTTCAGCGACATGGCCACCAGCTCGGGGTCCTCGCGCCGGAGGTCGTCCTCGTCGCCGAACCGCCCGATCGAGGTACGCAGGACGAAGAGGTCCGGGTCGGCGTCGGCGTTCCAGCGCCACTTGTTGCTGGAGAACGTGGACGCCTTGATCTTGCGGCCGTCGACGGGCGGCACGAGGAAGCCGCTGCCGTGGAGCAGACCGGCCACGTCGGAGCGGCGGAAGGCCATGGTGACCAGGGCCATGGAGGCGTACTCGACCTCGGCGAGGGCGTCCACGGCGGCGCCCGCGCCGCCCGCGCGCGCCGCGCGGCCGATGATGCGGGCGGTGTGCCGCGCGGGGGTCGCGACGACGACGCCGTCCGCCGCGAGCGTCTCCCCCTCGGTGGCGACCAGCCAGCCGTCGCCGGTGCGCTCGATCTCCGTCACCTGTGTGCCGGTGCGGATGGTGCCGCCCAGGGCCCGCACCGCCTCGGCGACGGCGAGCGGCAGCCGGCCGATGCCGCCGTCGATGCCCATGAAGACCGGCCCGCCCTGCTGCCGGGCGGCGGCGCGGGCGAGGAGGTCGCGGACCGCCGCGGTCAGCGAGCCGTGCGTCCGCGCGGCCTCGAACAGCTGCGGCACGGCGGCCCGCATGGAGATCCGGTAGGCGTCACCCGCGTAGACGCCGCCCAGCAGCGGCTCCACCAGCCGGTCCACGACCTCGCGGCCCATCCGCGCGGCGATGTACGCGCCGATGGCGACGTCCTCGCCGAGCTCGGTGCGCGGCAGCTCCTCGTCGCGGGCGACGCGGGCCAGGCCCTCCTCGGAGAGGACCTTGGAGGCGGCCACCTCGGCGAGGTCGCCGGGCACGCCCATCATGTGTCCCCTGGGCAGCGGACGCAGGTCGCCGCGGGTCCACAGCATCGCGGTGGCGGCGGGCTCGCGCAGCCGGTCGCCGAGGCCGACGGCGCGGGCCAGGGCGACGGCCTCGGGCCGCCGGGCGAGCATCGACTCGGCGCCCAGGTCCACCGGCATGCCCGCGATCTCGCCCGCGTGCAGCTTGCCGCCGAGCCGGTCCGAGCCCTCCAGCAGGGTCACCCGCGCACCGCCCTCCAGCAGCCGGTGGGCCGCCGCCAGCCCCGCGATACCGCCGCCGATGACCACCACGTGCCGCGAGGGGAAGTGCGCTGCGCTCATGGCTCCACTGTCTCAAACACCCACCCGCCCCCGACCGGCACCCCATTGACACCGACCGGCACCCGGCCGAGACTCGCGCGCACACGAGCACCCGAACGTTTACGGAGACCCCCATGAACGACCGCATCCGGGATGTGTACATCGTCGACGCCGTCCGCACCCCGGTCGGCAAGTACGGCGGGGCACTGGCCTCCGTGCGTCCCGACGACCTCGCCGCGCACGTCGTGCGCGCCCTGGCCGGCCGGGCGCCGGCGCTGGACCCGGCCCGCGTCGACGACGTGGTCTTCGGCAACGCCAACGGCGCGGGCGAGGAGAACCGCGACGTGGCCCGCATGGCCGTGCTGCTGGCCGGGCTGCCGGTGACGGTGCCCGGCGCGACCGTCAACCGGCTGTGCGCCTCCGGCCTCGAGGCGGTCGTCCAGGCCTACCGGGCGATCGCCCTCGGCGACGCGTCGGTGGTGATCGCGGGCGGTGTGGAGTCGATGAGCCGGGCCCCGTGGGTGCTGCCCAAGCCGGAACGGGCCTTTCCGGCCGGTCACCAGGAGCTGTACTCGACCACCCTGGGCTGGCGGATGACCAATCCGAAGATGCCGCCGCGCTGGACGGTGTCCCTGGGCGAGGGCGCCGAGCTGATCGCCGACCGGCACGCCATCGGCCGGGCGGCACAGGACGCGTTCGCGCTGGCCAGCCACGAGAAGGCCGCGCGGGCCTGGAAGGACGGCGGCTACGACGCCGAGGTGGTGCCGCTGCCCGGGGTGGACCTGGCGCGCGACGAGTGCATCCGCGACACCACGTCCCTCGAGGCGCTGGCTGCGCTGAAGCCCGCCTTCCGCAAGGAGGGCGGCACGGTGACGGCGGGCAACTCCTCACCGCTGAACGACGGTGCCGCCGCCCTGCTGCTGTGCGACGAGGAGGGCCTGCGGGCGACCGGCCGTGAGCCGCTGGCGCGGGTACGGGCGTCGGCGGTCACCGGCATCGAGCCGGACCTCTACGGGCTCGGGCCGGTCGAGGCGGTGCGCCGGGCGCTGGGCAAGGCGGGACGTTCCTTCGCGGACCTGACGGTCTTCGAGCTCAACGAGGCCTTCGCCGCGCAGGCGCTCGGCTGCCTGGCCGAGTGGCCGGAGCTGGACCCGGCCGTCGTCAACCCGCGGGGCGGGGCGATCGCGATCGGCCATCCGCTGGGCTGCTCCGGCGCCCGCCTGGTGGGCTCGGTCGCCCACCAGCTGGCGGCCGCCGGGTCGGGCACGGGCCTGGCGGCGCTGTGCATCGGCGTCGGCCAGGGGCAGGCGCTGGTCCTCGAACGCTGACCGATATCCGCTGCTCCGGCGGGGATCGCGCCCGCCGGAGAGGGGTAGGCCAAGGCCATGGCAGCCAACGGACCGGCACGAACGGCAGGAGCGCACCGAAGGACCGGCCAGGAGGGCGAGGCGCCGGCCTACACCGGCGTCACCGCACGCAGACCGCAGCGGCCGCCGGTGCCCGTCGTCCTCGATCCCGGGGCGGCCGAGCTGACCGGCCCCGTCTTCGGACCGGCCGACGTCGGCCCGCTGGACAGCGATCTGACGCGGCAGCACCGCGGCGAGCCGCTGGGCGAGCGCATCACCGTCAGCGGGCGCGTCCTGGACGGGCGGGGCCGCCCGGTCCGCGGCCAGCTGGTGGAGCTGTGGCAGGCCAACGCCGCCGGCCGCTACGCCCACCGGCTGGACGACCACCGGGCGCCGCTCGACCCCAACTTCACCGGGACCGGCCGGTGCCTGACCGACGCCGCCGGCCGCTACCGCTTCACCACCGTCCGGCCCGGCGCCTACCCGTGGGCGCCCCACCCGCACGCGTGGCGCCCCGGGCACCTGCACTTCTCGCTGTTCGGCACGGCGTTCACCCAGCGCCTGGTCACCCAGATGTACTTCCCCAACGACCCGCTGCTGCCCTACGACGCGGTCCGCAACTCCCTTGCCGACGCCGACGCCCGGCGCCGCCTGGTCGCCGTCTACGACCCCGATCTCAACGAGAGCGAGTGGTCGCTGGGCTACCACTGGGACATCGTCCTGGACGGCCCGGCCGCCACCTGGACCGCCCCTCCACCGGAAGGCCGCTGACATGCCGCTGGACGCGACGCCCTCCCAGACGATCGGCCCCTACTACGGCACCGCCCTGCCCTTCCCCGGAGGCGGCGACGTCGTCCCCGCCGGGCACCCCGGCGCCCTCGTCCTGCACGGGTACGTCATCGACGGCGACGGCGCGCCCGTGCCGGACGCGCTGCTGGAGTTCTGGCAGACGGCCCCCGACGGCTCACCGGCCGGGGCGCCCGGCAGCCTGCGCCGGGACGGGTCGGTCTTCACCGGCTTCGCGCGCGTGCCCACCGACGGGGACGGCCACTACGCGCTGCGCACCCTGCCGCCGGGCGGGGCGCCGTACCTGGCGCTGTGCCTGTTCGCCCGCGGGCTGCCCCACCACCTGTTCACCCGCGTCTACTTCGCCCTGCCCGAGGGCGACGCGCTGCTCGCCGCCCTGTCGGCCGACCGGCGCGGCACACTGCTGGCCGTGCCGGAAGCGGACCGGCCGGACACGTACCGCTTCGACGTGCGGCTGCGGGGCGACGAGCGGCACGCCGAAACGGTGTTCCTGGCCTTTGCCGGTACCGGCTAGCGGGCCGTGCGCTCGTGGACGTACTCGACGAGGCGGGTCAGCGCGTCCGGGTCGGTCGACGGCATGACGCCGTGGCCGAGGTTGAAGACGTGGCCCTCCAGGCCGCGGGCGGCGGCCAGGACCTCGTCGGTCTTGGTCTCCACGGCCTGGCGCGGCGCGAAGAGGACGGTCGGGTCGAGGTTGCCCTGCAGTGCCTTGCCGGGGCCGACGCGGCGCGCGGCCTCGTCCAGGGGGACGCGCCAGTCGACGCCGACGACGTCGGCTCCGGCCTCACCCATCAGGCCCAGCAGCTCACCGGTGCCCACGCCGAAGTGGATGCGCGGCACGCCGTAGCCGGCGACGGAGTCGAAGACCGTGCGGGAGGCGGGCATGACGTAGCGCCGGTAGTCGGCGGGGGCGAGGGCCCCGGCCCAGGAGTCGAAGAGCTGCACGGCGCTCGCGCCCGCCTCGATCTGGACGCGCAGGAAGGCGGAGGTGATGCCGGCCAGCCGCTCCACGAGGTCGGCCCACAGCTGCGGGTCGCCGTACATCATGGCCTTGGTGTTCTCGTACGTCCGCGAGGGCCCGCCCTCGATGAGATAGCTGGCCAGTGTGAACGGCGCGCCGGCGAAGCCGATGAGCGGGGTGGCGCCGAGCTCGGCGGTGAGCATGCCGATGGCCTCGGTGACGTAGGGGACGTCGTCCGGGGTGAGCGGGCGCAGCCGCTCGAGGTCGGCGCGGGTGCGGACGGGCTCGGCGACGACGGGGCCGACGCCGGGCTTGATGTCGAGGTCGACGCCGATGGCCTTGAGCGGCACCACGATGTCGCTGAAGAAGATGGCGGCGTCGACGCCGTGGCGGCGCACCGGCTGCAGGGTGATCTCGGTGACCAGCTCGGGCCGCATGCAGGACTCGAGCATGGGGATGCCCTCGCGGACCTTGCGGTACTCGGGGAGCGAGCGGCCCGCCTGGCGCATGAACCAGACCGGGGTGTGCGGCACGCTCTCGCGGCGGCACGCCCTCAGGAACGCCGAATCGTGTGCCGCGGTGCGGCCCGTCTGCTGCTGGCTGCGCTCACTCATGCCCCAAATCTTCGCACGGGCCGAACGAGTGACCCGCCCGTGTGGGTGTCCCTACCCGGAACCGGGGGTGGTTCCGCCTAGTCTTCCGGGCATGGCTGCGGCGCAGGGACACCTCTCGGACGGTCCGGACGACGCGGATGGGGAGGGCACCCCGTCCGTCTTCCGGCAGGCGGTCGCGGGGCTGCAAGGGGTTCGCCTGCGGCCCGAGATCGAGCTGGACGCCACTCCGCCGCCCCAGCGGCTGGCCCCGTACTCGTACGCCCTGGAGGCGGCGGTCGTGGTGGACGACGAGGAGCTGGCGGACGGGCGGCTGATCCTGCTGCACGATCCGGCGGGGCACGACGCGTGGGGCGGCACGTTCCGTCTGGTGACGCTGGTGCACGCGGAGCTGGAGCCGGAGATGGCGGCGGACCCGCTGCTGCCGGAGGTGTGCTGGTCCTGGCTGACGGGCGCGCTGGAGGCGCGCCGGGTGCCGTACGCGGCGATCAGCGGGACGGTGACGCGGGCGGGCTCGCACTATTTCGGCGGGCTGCGGGAGCGGGAGCCGTCGACGCGGATCGAGATCCGGGCGTCGTGGTCGCCGGCGCTGCCGGCCAAGGGTCCGGGCGCGGGCGGGGTGCCGGACACGGCGGCGCATCTGTCGGCGTGGTGCGATCTGCTGTGCCAGATCGCGGGGCTGCCGCCGGGCGGCGCTCCGGAGGCGGGCATCGTGACGCTGCCGCAGCGGCGGGGGCCGCACAGCCGGTGACGTACGGGCCGGTGCGGCCCCTTCCTGCGCCTCTGACCTGTGGTTTCTTGTCGGGGCGGGTGGCAAGTTGATCGGGCAACCGTCCTAATTGCCCGAATTGTTACTCACCAATTCGTGATCATTCCCTAAAGCCGGACCGTTTCGCTGCCGAAGGACCTTGTGACCCTTCCCATACGGATCGCCCCGGCTTGTCCCCAAGTCGGCACCGGTCCCCCGCCACTCCCCCATGGAGGCCTGGTGTCCGTTCTCCTCGAGCAACCCGCTAGCCTCGCCTACCGCCCGAACAAACCGACCGCCATGGTCGTCGTCGCCGACCCACGGGTCCGCTCCACCGTCACCCGCCATCTGTGGGCGCTGGGCGTGCGCGACGTGATCGAGGCATCGTCCATCGCGGAGGCCAGGCCGCGCATCGGCAGCCCGCGCGACATCTGCGTGGCCGACGTCCACCTTCCGGACGGCTCGGGCCTGACGCTGCTGTCCGAGACCCGCGCGGCGGGCTGGCCCAACGGCCTGGCGCTGTCCGCCGCCGACGACATCGGCGCGGTGCGCAACGCCCTCGCGGGCGGCGTCAAAGGCTATGTCGTCACCGGAACCCGTACGAACCTCGGCGTGCCCGGCCGTCCCGGCGCCGCCCCCATCGGCTCCGCAGCGGCCCGGATGCAGCGCCGCCCGCCCGGCGCCCCCGGCCACCCCGGTGGCTACCGCGAGCTGTCCGGCCGCGAGGTCGAGGTCCTGCGGCTGGTTGCGGAGGGCCAGTCCAACAAGGCCATCGGCGTCTCCATGGGCCTCTCGGCGCTCACCGTCAAGAGCCACCTCGCCCGCATCGCGCGCAAACTCGGCACGGGCGACCGCGCCGGAATGGTCGCCGTGGCCCTGCGCACCGGCATCATCCACTGACGCGCGAAGCGCGCCGCGCCCGTCGCCGGAACGTTCCGGCGACGGGCGCTTGCCATACACAGATACCCTTGACCAGTGACCGACGCCCAAGAGACCGCAGAAGACACTGCACTGCGAACCACCGGGGGCGGCCCCCCGGACGACGTCGATTCGGCGCCGATCCCCCTGCTGGAGCCGCGTGAGGGCATGCCCCCGGTCGTCGCCGACGCCGACGCCCTCGCCGGGGTGGTCGCGGCCTTCGCCGCGGGCACCGGCCCCGTCGCCGTCGACGCCGAGCGCGCCTCCGGCTACCGCTACGGCCAGCGCGCCTACCTCGTCCAGCTGCGCCGCGAGGGCGCCGGGACCGCGCTGATCGACCCGGTCGGCTGCCCCGACCTCACCGCCCTGGGCGATGCCCTGTCCGGCGCCGAGTGGGTGCTGCACGCCGCCACCCAGGACCTGCCGTGCCTGCGCGAGATAGGGATGACGCCGACGCGGCTCTTCGACACGGAGCTGGCGGGACGGCTCGCGGGCTTCGCGCGCGTGGGACTCGGCGCGATGGTCGAGAACGTCCTGGGATACGCCCTGGAGAAGGGCCACTCCGCCGTCGACTGGTCCACCCGCCCGCTGCCCGAGCCCTGGCTGCGCTACGCCGCCCTGGACGTGGAGCTACTGGTCGACCTGCGCGACGCGCTGGAGGAGGAGCTGGACCGGCAGGGCAAGCTGGAGTGGGCCCGCCAGGAGTTCGACGCCATCGCCTCCGCGCCGCCCGCCCCGCCCCGCAAGGACCCCTGGCGCCGCACGTCCGGCATGCACAAGGTGCGCCGGCGCCGCCAGATGGCCGTGGTGCGCGAGCTGTGGACCGTACGCGACCACGTCGCCCAGCGGCGCGACGTCTCACCGGGCAAGGTGCTCGGCGACGGCGCGATCATCGAGGCCGCCCTGAACATGCCGGTCGGCGTCCAGGCGCTCGCCGCCCTGCCCGGCTTCGGGCACCGGATGAGCCGCAAGCAGCTCGAGCAGTGGCAGTCCGCCGTCGACCGCGCCAGGGCGCTGCCGGACGCCGAGCTGCCGCAGCCCGGCCAGCCGCTGACCGGGCCGCCCCCGCCGCGCGCCTGGGCGGACAAGGACCCGGTCGCCGCGGCCCGGCTCTCGGCCGCCCGCTCGGCGGTCTCCGAGCTCGCCGAGCGGCTGACCATGCCGCAGGAGAACCTGATCACCCCGGACACCGTCCGCCGCCTGTGCTGGGAGCCGCCCAAGGTCCCCACGGCGGAGGCCGTCGCCTCGGTGCTGAGCGCGCACGGAGCCCGCGCCTGGCAGGTCGAGCAGGTGACCCCGGTCCTGATGAAGGCCCTGGCGGACACCGCCGCCTGAGCCTCCGTTCCTCCCCACGGGCCCGGCCCCCGCGATCGCGGGGGCCGGGCCCGAGTGCGTTCCGCATGTGACCTTCGCCGCTCCCCGAGGGGTCTGGGCAGCGCGGTTACCCGCAAGTAGCATGACGGTTGTCAGCCCGCACCGCGGCGGAGCCGTACCGGCATGCCCGCGCGCAGCGATCCGCACCTGGAGGAGAGCCAACGTGCCTCGTACCGCTAGGGACGTCGTTTTCGTCGACGGCGTCCGCACCCCGTTCGGCAAGGCGGGCCCGAAGGGCATCTACCACGAGACCCGCGCCGACGACATGGTCGTCAAGGTCATCCGGGAGCTGCTGCGCCGCAACCCGGACCTCGACCCGGCCCGGATCGACGAGGTCGCCATCGCCGCGACGACGCAGATCGGCGACCAGGGCCTGACCCTGGGCCGCACCGCCGGCATCCTCGCGGGCCTCCCGCAGTCCGTGCCCGGCTACTCCATCGACCGCATGTGCGCCGGCGCCATGACCGCCGTGACGACCGTCGCGGGCGGCGTCGCCCTCGGCGCGTACGACATCGCCCTGGCCGGCGGCGTCGAGCACATGGGCCGTCACCCCATGGGCGAGGGCGTCGACCCCAACCCGCGCTTCGTGTCGGAGAAGCTGGTCGACGAGTCCGCCCTGTTCATGGGCATGACCGCGGAGAACCTGCACGACCGCCTCCCGCACATCACCAAGCAGCGCGCCGACGAGTACGCGGTCCGCAGCCAGGAGAAGGCCGCCAAGGCCTACGCCGACGGCAGGATCCAGGCCGACCTGGTGCCGATCTCCGTGCGCCGCACCTCGCCCGAGGGCGGCGAGACCGGCTGGGGCCTGGCCACCGCCGACGAGCCGATGCGTCCGGGCACCACGCTGGAGAACCTGGCGGGCCTGAAGACCCCGTTCCGTCCGCACGGCCGGGTCACCGCGGGCAACGCGGCCGGCCTCAACGACGGCGCCACCGCCTCCCTGATCGCGGCCGAGGACGTCGCCCGCGAGCTGGGCCTGCCGGTCAAGATGCGCCTGGTCTCCTACGCCTTCGCGGGCGTCGAGCCCGAGGTCATGGGCATCGGCCCGGTCCCGGCGACCGAGAAGGCGCTGGCCAAGGCCGGCCTGTCG
The DNA here is from genome assembly GCF_044547045.1 of Streptomyces sp. NPDC053048. Lineage (NCBI taxonomy): Bacteria > Bacillati > Actinomycetota > Actinomycetes > Kitasatosporales > Streptomycetaceae > Streptomyces > Streptomyces sp. NPDC053048. The sequence goes on along the minus strand of NZ_JBITZS010000003.1, from coordinate 263,820 downwards.
ATCGACGACATCGGCCTGTTCGAGATCAACGAGGCCTTCGCGGTGCAGGTGCTCTCGCTCCTGGACCACTACGGCATCGCCGACGACGACCCGCGCGTCAACCAGTACGGCGGCGCGATCGCGTTCGGCCACCCGCTGGCCTCCTCCGGCGTCCGCCTGATGACGCAGCTGGCCCGCCAGTTCGAGGAGCAGCCGCACGTCCGCTACGGCATCACCACGATGTGCGTCGGCTTCGGCATGGGCGGAACGGTCATCTGGGAGAACCCGCACTTCGACGGAGGCAACAAGTGAGCACCACCGCTGAACTCCTCAAGGGCGCGGCCGAGCTGTTCCCCGACGAGGTCGTGACGCAGGCGCACGTGCGCCACCTCGACCTCCCCGGCGCCGGGCGCTTCGCGCTCATCACGCTGGACAACGGCCTGGACCACACCAAGCCGACCACCTTCGGCCCGCAGTCGCTGGCCAACCTCGCCCTCGCGATCGACCAGGTCGAGGCGGAGGCCAAGGACGGGAAGATCACGGGCGTCGGCATCACCGGCAAGCCGTTCATCTTCGCCGTCGGCGCCGACCTCAAGGGCGTCGAGCTGCTGAAGCGTCACGAGGACGCGCTGGCCATCGGCAAGGGCGGCCACGACGTCTTCAAGCGTCTGTCGTCGCTCGCGGTCCCGACGTTCGCCTACTACAACGGCGCGGCGATGGGCGGCGGCGTCGAGGTCGGCCTGCACTGCACCTACCGCACGGTGTCCAAGGCGATCCCGGCCTTCTCGCTCCCCGAGGTCTTCCTGGGCCTGGTCCCGGGCTGGGGCGGCTGCGCCCTGCTGCCGAACCTCATCGGCGCGGACCGCGCGGTCTCGGTCATCATCGAGAACTCGCTCAACCAGAACAAGCAGCTGCGCGGCAAGCAGGTCTTCGAGCTCGGCATCGCCGACGCGATCTTCGAGGGCGCCGACTTCCTCGAGCAGTCGCTGCTGTGGACGGCGTCCGTCCTCAAGGGCGAGACCGAGGTCGTCCGGGCCGAGATCGACCGCGGCGAGGCCTGGGACCAGGCCGTCGAGCGCGGCCGCCTCATCGCCGACTCCAAGGTGCACGGCGCGGCCCCGGCCGCCTACCGCGCGCTGGACATCATCGCCGCCGCCAAGAACGGCGACCTGCGCCAGGGCTTCGACTCCGAGGACCAGGCCCTCGCGGACCTGATCATGGGCGGCGAGCTGCGCGGCGGCATCTACGCCTTCAACCTGGTGCAGAAGCGCGGCAAGCGCCCGGCCGGCGCGCCGGACAAGTCGCTGGCCCGCCCGGTCTCCAAGGTCGGCGTCGTCGGCGCGGGCCTGATGGCCTCCCAGCTGGCGCTGCTGTTCGCCCGCCGCCTCGAGGTGCCGGTCGTGCTGACCGACATCGACCAGGAGCGTGTCGACAAGGGCGTGGGCTACGTCCACGGCGAGATCGACAAGCTGCTCGGCAAGGGCCGCATCAACCAGGACAAGGCCAACCGCCTCAAGGGCCTGGTGACCGGCGTCCTGGACAAGGCCGAGGCGTTCGGCGACGCGGACTTCGTCATCGAGGCCGTCTTCGAGGAGATGGGCGTCAAGCAGCAGGTGTTCGCCGAAGTCGAGGCGGTCGTCCCGGCGCACGCCATCCTCGCCACCAACACCTCCTCGCTGTCGGTCAGCGAGATGGCGTCGAAGCTGAAGCACCCCGAGCGGGTCGTCGGCTTCCACTTCTTCAACCCGGTCGCGATCCTGCCGCTGCTGGAGATCGTGCGCGGCGAGAAGACCGACGACGCCTCGCTGGCCACGGCCTTCGCCGTCGCCAAGAAGCTGAAGAAGACCGCGGTGCTGGTCAAGGACGCCCCGGCGTTCGTCGTCAACCGCATCCTGACCCGCTTCATGGGCGAGATCCAGAACGTCATCGACGAGGGCACCCCGGTGGCCACCGCCGAGAAGGCCGTCGAGCCGCTCGGTCTGCCGATGTCGCCGCTGGTGCTGCTGGAGCTGGTCGGCCCGGCCATCGGCCTGCATGTCTCCGAGACGCTGGCCGGCGCCTTCCCCGAGCGCTTCAAGGTCTCGCCGAACCTGGCCGCCGTGGTCAAGGCCGGCAAGCGGGGCTTCTACGTCTACGATTCCGGCAAGCCGGAGCTGGACCCGGAGGTCGCGGCGCTGCTGGTGCAGGGCGACAGCGTCCTGACGGAGGAGCAGGTCCGCGCCCGCGTCCTCGAGGCGGTCGCGCAGGAGATCGGCCTGATGCTGGACGAGGGCGTCGTCGCCGAGGCCCAGGACATCGACCTGTGCCTGATCACCGGCGCGGGCTGGCCCTTCCACCTGGGCGGCATCACGCCGTACCTGGACCGCGAGGGCATCTCCGAACGCGCCACCGGCCGCCGCTTCCTCCCGCAGGGCGTGGCGAGCGTGCCCGCGTAAACGCGGACAGCACAGGGGTCCGGGGCTTCGCCCCGGGCCCCGGACCGCGCTCCGCGCGGTGTCCTCAAACGCCGGACGGGCTGAATTGCGCCCGGGTTGTGGGCAGTCGTTCCGCTGGGGCGGAACGGGTGGGCACAACCCACCCACCGGCCGGCACCTAGCCGCGCCCCGCACCCCACCGTTTCGTGACCTCGGCCAGAGCCCGCACGGCCTTCGCCACCAGCTCGTCACTCATCCGCACCCGCCGATTGTGCTCGACATGCACAAACGGCACCCCCACCGCATCCGCATGGTCCCCCTGCACATTGGTGCGCCCCTCGAGGCGCCCGCAGTAGCGCTGCCAGACCTCGCAGACCCTCAGCTGCTGCTTGCGCAGCCCGGCCGCCAGCCGCCGGGCCGCCGGCAGACCGTCGTCGCCCTTGCCGGGCGAGACGACCACGTCGTGGTCGGGCAGGCTGCTGTCGGCGAAGCCGTGCACCTGCACGGCCGGCATCCGCCGGTCGGCGAGCGCGCTCGCCACGGCGTCGAAGACCGAGTCCGAGCGATGCGCGACGTCCGCGGGGCCCGACCCCGCGCCCTCCTCGCCCTCGCCGCCCACCGCGCCGGCCCCGGCGCCCCGGTGGGCGCCCGCCAGGATCAGCACGCCGCCCGGCGAGCTGCGCAGCAGCCCGATGCCGAGCTGCTCGGTGCGCAGGTCGGCGGCGGGGTGCGGCACCTGGACCTGCCAGCGGGCGGTGTCGCGCAGGTCGACGTAGACCCGGCCCCAGCCCCGGGTGGTCTCGCCGTCCTTCGTGGCGTCGGCGATCTCGGCGAACTCCCGGCCGCCGTCGCGGTCGACGAGGGTGCGCATCGTGTAGCCCGCCTTGGCCAGGGAGCGCTGGGAGGCGGCGTGGTCGCCGTCGAGGAGCAGGCGGACGCCGTCGGCGATGGCCCGGCGCTCGCCCGCGGCGGGGATCCGGTAGTTCCCGTTCTGCGCGATGCGGTCGGTGTAGGACGTGATCCAGCCACGGAGGTCGACGGAGCCCGCGGGGTCCGGTGCGGCGTGGTGCCGGGTGGCCTCCGTGCCCGTCCGGCCCTGGGCGGCGGGCTGGGCGCAGCCGGTCAGGCCGGGGAGCGCCGCCAGCGCCAGCGCGCCGAGCAGCGCGGTGACGACGGGGGCGGCGGTTACCGGCTTCAGCCTCATGGCGGTAAAAATACCCCGGTGAAGCGTTTCCCTCGCCGCCGTACCGTCCCCGCCCTGGCCGCCGTGGCCCTCCTCGGCGCCTCGACCGCGGGCTATCTCTACCTGAACGGTGACTCAGGGGGCGGCGAGGCGTCGTTCACTCTCGTGGCGGGCGGGGACGTCCTGATCCACCCGGAGATCACCGACCAGGCGAACAAGGACGCCAAGGAGGCGGGCCGCGCCGGCCCGGACTTCGGGGCGGTCATGGCCGGGATCAAGCCGGTGGTCGGCAAGGCGGACCTGGCGGTGTGCCACATGGAGACCGTCATGGCCGAGCCGAGGGGGCCCTTCCTGGGGTACCGGAAGTTCAGCGTGCCCCCGCAGATCGCCGGGACGCTCAAGGACATCGGCTACGACACCTGCTCGACGGCCTCCAACCACACCCTCGACCACGGCCCGGCGGCCGTGAAGCGCACTCTCGACGCGCTCGACGCGGCGGGGCTCAAGCACACGGGCTCGGCGCGCGACGCCAAGGAGGCGGCCACCCCGAACATCCTCGACGTGAAGGGGGTGAAGGTGGCGCAGCTGTCCTATTCGTATGGTTTCAACGACACGACCGTGCCGAAGGACAAGCCGTGGCTGGTCAACGAGATCGACCTCAAGCGGATGGCGGCGGACGAGAAGGCGGCGCGCGCGGCGGGCGCGGAGGTGGTCTTCGCGAGCCTGCACTGGGGCCGCGAGGGCCACAACGAGGCGAGCAAGGGACAGCTGCGCACGGCCCGGCGGATCGCCGAGAGCACCGGTATCGATCTGGTCATCGGCCACCACGCGCATGTGGTGCAGCCCTTCGAGAAGGTCTCGGACACCTGGGTCGCCTACGGTCTGGGAAATCAGGTGGCCCGGCACGCGGAACCCCTCGGAATCACCGAGGAGGGCGCGCTGGGCTGGTTCGAGTTCACCAAGAAGAAGGGCAAGTGGTCGGTTTCGGACGCCCGGTTCGTGCCGACGCTGGTGGAGCTGGAACCGAAGATCCGGCTGCTGGACGTGGGGGCGGCGCTGCGGCGCGGGGATCTCACCGAGGCGCAGCGGGCGCGGTACCGGACGGCGTTGGAGCGCACGCGCGGAATCGTCCTGAATCGCGGTGCCGACAAGGACGGATTGCGGCCGCTGACCGTCACGGAATAGTCACGACAAAAGACCGAATTTGACCGTGGCCGCACAAACCCTTTTGTCAAGTGTTTAGGGTTTGCCTACAATCCGAACGTTTGACGCAACAAAGACGCAGTGCGGCCGACAGTTCAGGAACCCCGTGGTCCCGGCATGCCCCGCGTGCCGCGACCGAGAGGAAGTCCGTTGTCCGCTTCGCGCGGCACCCGCCGGCGCAAGGTCCGCCGCCGCGCCGACATGCCCCTGCTGGGCGGCGCCCGGCCCCCGATAGCCGCGCTGCTGGCGCTGCTGCTGGCCGTCGCGGGCACCACGGCGCTGGTGCTCGGCGACCGCGACCGCTCCGCGATCGACACGGCCGTCCTCACCTCCCAGCAGCACGTGGCCGAGGACGGCGCCCTGTCCCTGCGGGCCTCCCTCGACGAGAGCATCACCGACATCCAGCGCGCGGCCGCCGTCTACGCCGGCTCCGACCCCGACGCGGTCCTGGACAAGCTCGGCAAGGTCTACAACAAGTGGCGCGGCACCGCCGTCGTCGACCCGGCCGGCGGCACCCTGCTCGCGGCGCGCGGCGAGAACATCCCGCTGGCCACCGTCCTGAAGGGCACGAGCGGCAAGGGCGGCGACGGCAAGGACGGAAAGAGCGACGACGTCCTCGGCCCGCGCCTGGTGAAACTGCCCTCCGGCGACACCCGCATGCTGGTGGTGGCCGCCCTGCCCGGCGGCGACGCCACCCGGCTGCTGGTCGCCTCCGGCTCCCTGAACGTCCCCGGCATCTCCTCCGGCGAGGACCGCTCCCTGCTGGTCGTCGACTCCGCCGGCACCGTCCTGGCCAGCGACGGCCCGTCCGTGGCCCGCAAGGCCTGGGCGAAGACCGCGCGCAGAACGGCCGCCGCCGACTCCTCGAAGACACCGGAGGCCGGCGGCCATCCCGGCGCCAGCGGCCACCTCATGGGCGACAAGCGCGGGGACGTCCGTACCGCCGTCGGCTACGCGGCCGCCGGACGGGCACCCGGCGAGACCAGCGCGGCCGGCACCCTCGGCCTGTCGGTGATCACCTCGGTGGAGGTCACCGAGGACCCGGCCGTCGTCCGCACCCAGGCCTTCGGCCTCGTCGCCGCGGGCGTCCTGCTGCTCCTCGCCCTCGTGGTCGGCTGGGTACTGCTGCGCACCGTCCAGCGGCCGCTGCTCCAGCTGTACCTGGAGAGCCGCCGACTCGCGCGCGGCGAACTCGACCGTCCGGTGGCCCGCTTCAAGGGCCGCGAGGCGGCCCGTACCGGCGCCGCCCTGGAGAGCCTGCGCCGCCAGCTGCTGGGCGGCCGCCCCACCCGTACCGGACGGGCCCGCGGCGGCATCGGCGCCACCGCCATGGTCGCCGTGTGCGCCGTCGTCCTGCTGGCCTGGGCCGGACCGCTGCTGCTGCTCGTCAACCGGGCCGGCAGCACCGTGACCGTGCCCCAACAGCTCGTCGACGACCAGCGCCGGCGCACCGACACCGCCTCCGACCGCGTCCGCAAGGCACTCAACGAAGGCTGGGCCGACGTGGCCTCGGCAGCGCAGACGATCTCCGGCGGCGAGAAGAAGCAGAACTCCCCCGACAAGGTCGGCAAGGACGACAAGGCCGTCAAGACCGTCCTCGACACGACGCTGCGCGAGCACAGCCGCTACCGCGCGGTCTATGTGATCGACGGCGAGGGCAAGGTCCTCTCCCGCGCCGGCGACTCGCCCCGCCACCCGGCCGGCAAGCCGCCCCGCCCCGACTCCGTCGCCCAGCTCAACACCTCCGGCAAGGAACCGGCCGTCGCCGCCTACGCGGCCGTGCCCGGTGCCAAGGGCCGGGCGGTCGTCGGCGAGTACGACCCGCAGTTCCTGATCTCGCTGGTGACCCGGCCGGGCCTCGGCCAGGTCTGGCTGATCGACAAGGGCCACCGCATCGTCGCCGCCGACCGCGGCCACGGCTTCCGGGCCTTCAGCAAGCTGCCCGGCGGACACCTGCGGGACCTCGCGGTCACCGCCCGCGAGCACACGAGGAAGACCTCCGGCACCGCCATCCTGCACCGCTCCGACGGCTCCTCCGACATCGCGGCCGCCGCCCCCTTCACCGGCGGCGGCGCGGTCAAGGACCTCGGCTGGCAGGTCGTCAGCTCCCAGCCGACGTCCTGGCTGGAGCTGCCCGAGTACAGCGCCCAGCGACGCACCATGCTCGCCGGCCTGCTCGGCCTGACCGCCGCCGTGGCCTGCCTGGGCTGGCTGTACATCATCGTCATCCGCCCGCTGCACGCCCTGGCCGACCGGGCCGAGGCGCTGGCCGGCGGCGACCGCAGGACCGTGCTCTTCCCGCAGCACCACGACGAGGTCGGCGCCGTCGTCCGCAACCTCGAGCTGATCCGGCAGCAGCTGCGGACGACCACCGAGCGGCCGCCGGCCGGAAGGAACTGACCGCCGTGCTCTTCCTCTACACGGTCCTCGTGATCTGCTGCGCCGTCGTGCTGGTGGCCGGCGTGATCGAGCAGCGCCGCCACTTCACCAACCTCGACATGATCCCCACCCGGGTGCTCATCAACGGCATCCGCGGCAAGAGCTCCATCACCCGGCTGTGCGCGGGCGCCCTGCGCGGCGGCGGACTGGTCACGGTCGCCAAGACCACCGGCACCGCCGCCCGCTTCATCCACCCGGACGCCACCGAGGAGCCCGTCTACCGCAAGTTCGGCATCGCCAACGTCGTCGAGCAGATCGGCATCGTGCGGCGCGCCGCCGCCTACCGCCCGCACGCGCTGGTGATCGAGTGCATGGCCGTCATGCCGGCCCTGCAGGAGGTCAACCAGACCAAGCTGATCCGCTCCACCATCGGCGTGCTGTGCAACGTCCGCGAGGACCACCTGGCGGAGATGGGCCCGACCCTGGACGACGTGGCCCGCTCCCTGAGCCGGTCCATGCCGCACGGCGGCATCTGCGTGACGGCCGAGCGCGACCGGCTGCACATCCTGCGCGAGGAGGCCGCCAAGCGCGACTGCCGCCTGATCGCGGTGGACCCGGAGACGGTCACCGACGCGGAGCTGCGCGGCTTCAGCTGGTTCACGTTCAAGGAGAACGTCGCCATCGCGCTGGCCGTCGCCGACCTGCTCGGCGTCGACCGCGCCACCGCCCTGCAGGGCATGTACGACGCGCCGCCGGACCCCGGTGTGCTGTCCGTGGAGCGCTACCTCACCCCCGAGGGCATGCCGTTCCGCTTCGCCAACATCTTCGCGGCCAACGACCCCGAGTCGACGCTGATGAACGTCGAGCAGCTGCTCAGCCTCGGCGCGATCGAGCGCCCGCTGCACGTGCTGATCAACTGCCGGCCCGACCGCGTCGAGCGCAACGGCCAGATGGGCGAGATCATCCCCCGGCTGGCGCCGGACTCGGTCTTCCTCATCGGCCACCCCACCAAGAGCGCCCACGACGCGATCCCCGCCGAGTGGCGCGACCGGGTCGTCGACCTCGGCGGCGACCGCCGCGACGCCGCCGAACTGGAGCGCGAGATCCTGGGCCGGCTCGGCCCCGGCGCCTCACTGGTGGCCATCGGCAACATCCACGGCCAGGGCGAGCTGCTGCTGGAGCGGCTGGCCGAGCTGCCGGCAGACGAGAACCCGCAGACGCACAGCACAGGAGAGTTCCGTTGATCCCCGCCGTCCTCACTCCGGAGATCGCCGCCATCGGGATCGCCCTGGGCCTGCTGTTCTCGCTGGTCTGCTATCTGACGACCAACCTCTCCCCCGGCGGCATGATCACCCCCGGCTGGCTGGCCCTCACCCTGGTCGAGGACCTGCAGCGCGCCGCCATGGTCGTCGGCATCACCGTCCTGACCTACCTGGGCACCCTGCTGCTGCAGCGCCATGTGATCCTCTACGGCAAGCGGCTGTTCGCGGCGGTCGTCCTGACCGGCGTGGTGCTGCAGGCCACCCTGTATGTGATCCTCCAGCAGCAGTTCCCGCTGATGTACGCCAACCAGACGCTCGGCTTCATCGTCCCCGGCCTGATCGCCTACCAGCTGGTGCGCCAGCCGCGGGGCGCGACGCTGCTGGCCACCGGCACCGTCTCGCTCGCCAACTACGTCGTCCTGACCGCCGGGATCCTGCTGGGCTTCATGCCCACCGCCTGACCCGTCCCCCAGACCTCCCCGCCCAAAGACCTACGGAGCGCAGACCGATGTCCCGGAAGAAGGCAAAAGGCCGCGGTACCCAGCGCGCGATACAGACGCTCGTCGTGCTCGGACTGCTGGGCACCAGCGCCTACCTGACCGTGGAGCTGCGCGACCAACAGCAGGAGGCGGCGCCGCCCGTCCAGTCCGTCGGCGGCTCCGGGACCACGGCCGCCGGCAAGGCCCTGCCGTCGGGCGAGAAGCGCTTCGAACGGCTGGCCAACCCGGCCCGTACGGTCGTCCGCTCCGGCGACGGCGCGGTCCTGGCCACCTTCACCGACAACGCCCGCACCGCGGTGCTCACCGGCCCCAGCCGCACCTTCACTGAGCCCGCCACCACCTCCGCCAAGGTGACCACCGACAGCTGGGTGCGCCTGCTGCCGGTGGTCTGGAAGGAGGGCGCGGAGAAGTCGGCCTGGTTCAAGGACTGGTTCGGCAAGAACCTGGGCAGCAAGGACCCGGACGTCTTCGCCTTCTCCATGGAGTACCTCGAGGGCGCCCCGCAGAAGAAGGACGCCCAGGGCATCCCCTACGCGGGCGACGCCCAGTTCGGCCCCCTGAACCCCAAGGGCACCGAGGCCGGCGACATGCGCCTGGAGCAGTCGGACTTCTACGACTACCTGGGCATCCCCTACACCTTCCGCGACGGCACGGTGGAGCGCCCCGAGCCCCAGCGGTTCCGCGCGATGGACTGCTCGGGCTTCGTCCGCACCGTCTTCGGCTACCGGGCGCGCTACCCGCTGATGGGCAAGGACATCAAGGGCGACGGCCTGCCCCGCACCGCCAACGGCATGGCCCGCCTGGCCCCCGGCGTCCCGGTCCTGGAACTGACGGGCAAGCGCCCCGAGGCCATCGACAAGCTGCAGCCGGGCGACCTGGTCTTCTTCGAGATCGACAAGCGCACCGGCGACCGCCTCGACCACGTGGGCATCTACATGGGCCTCGACACCGACGGCAAGCCCCGCTTCATCTCCAGCCGCGAGGAGGCCAACGGCCCCACCTTCGGCGACAAGGGCGGCACGGCCCGCTTGGACGGCAACGGCTTTTATGCGGTGGGCTTGCGCAGTGCGAAGCGACTGTAGTCGCGTTCAGCGCGGACGGGCTGATTCCAGCCCGTCCGGCGTTTGAGGACGAAAAGGGGGTCCGGGGGCTTGCCCCCGGTTACGGGAAGGGGCGGCGGGTTGGGGAAATCTCCCGTTCTACACCCGCACCCAAGGCCCCAGCGCCAGCCCCGGCTCGTCCACCCGCTGCCGCGCAACCCGCAAGGCACCGTCCGCCCCAATGGCGGCAACGACCACCCGCCCCTGGGCGTCCAGCGCCAGCGCCGGCACCCCCACACACTCCTCCCCGGTCTCCGACCACGTCGCATCCACCGGCTCGTCCTCCTGCCCCGCATACGCGGCCACGGCCGGCAGCCCCGACCCGGCCCGCTGGGCGAGCACGGTGCAGTCGGTCCCGTCCAGGCTCGTGCGGAGCACGGCGACCGGGCCGGTGCCGTCGCCGCCGAGGGAGGGGATGGCCACCGGGGCGGGGGCCTCGGCGCCCTCCTGGTCGCCGGCGCCGGCGGGCGCGGCCGGCCGCTGGACGTGCAGGACGCCGTCGGCCGAGTCCCGCCAGAAGTGGGCGACGCGCCCGTCGGCGGCCGGCGCCGAGGCGCCGGAGCCGGCCAGCGGCTTGGCGGGGGTGTTCAGCACGCGCCGCAGCGGGCCGCCGGGCTCCTCCTGGCGCCAGCGCAGGACGAACTCGCTCGCGGGGGCGAGCAGTTCGACGCGCCCGTCGGCGCTCGCGGCCGCTGACATGGTGTCGAGGACGTGACTGCCCTTCATGTCCGCCCACGGCCCCCAGATGCCACGCGCGTCCTGCCTGCGCCCGCAGACGCCGCCACCGGCGTTGCGGACGAAGATGTGCAGGCCGACGCGGTCCACGACCGCCGTGGGGGCGCCGATCTGGTCGGCGCGCTGCCAGTCCTGGCCGTAGGGGGTGCCGATCGAGCGCCAGGTCGTCAGCGCCCGGCCGGGCTGGAACTGCGTCGTGTAGACCACGTCGGTCTCGGCCCGGCCGTCGTCGTGCGCGCGGCGCCGCAGGCCGGCCAGGCTGACGTAGCCCTCGGCGCTCTGCGTTATGGACAGGTGCGGCTCCAGGCCCGGCACCTCGAAGCGCTCGGGGCCGGTCCACTGGGGGCCGCCCGGCCGGGTCTCGGTCCAGCGGACGAGGCCGCCGGAGGCGGGCGCGTAGGCCGTCAGCCGTCCGTCCTTGCCCCGCAGCAACCAGCCGGTGGTGGGGGTGGACGTCCGCACTGCCATGACTCGCTGCCAGCCTCTCTTGGAGCTTTTTGTCGACCCTCGACAATAACATTGCGCCCCCTGCGGCCTTTCGGCCCGTACGGGCCGGACCTGGGCCGCATACGAACCGCACGCGGACCGCACACGGGCCCTGCCGCGCCCCGCGCCTAGGCTGTCGCCATGACAGCTGCTCTTCTGGTCGTGGACGGGGCGAACGTCGTCGGCTCGGTGCCCGACGGCTGGTGGCGCGACCGACTGGGCGCGGCCGAGCGGCTGCGGGACGCCCTCGTGGCGTACGCGGCGGCGGGCCTGCCCGCGGGGACGGTCGTCCCTCCTTTGCCGGGCCCGCTGGAGGTCGTGCTGGTGGTGGAGGGCGCGGCGCGCGCGGCCGCGTCGGTGCCGGGGGTGCGTGTGGAGGCCGCCGTGGGCAGCGGGGACGACCGGATCGTGGACGTGGTGGCCGGGCGGGCCCCGGGGCGGCGCTGCGTGGTCGTCACCGCGGACCGGGAGCTGCGGCGGCGGGTCGGGGCGCTGGGCGCCGAGGTGGCCGGACCGCGTTCGGTCCGGCCACAGGACGTGTCGTGCGGCCGTCCGCGCCCCGGCCGGGGTGCGGACGGCCTTTCCTGACGTACGTTCAGGTGCCGTTCTCTCAGATGGTGGGCGGTTGCAGCCGGTCGGCCTCGCTCACCCGGCTCTTGCGGCGGCCGTAGACGAAGTACACGACGACGCCCAGGGCCATCCACACGGCGAATCGCACCCAGGTCTCGGTCGGCAGATTCAGCATCAGCCACAGCGAGGCGAGGATGGACAGGGCGGGGACGACGGGCACGAACGGGGTGCGGAAGGCGCGGGGCAGGTCGGGGCGGGTGCGGCGCAGGATGACGACGCCGAGCGCCACGACGACGAACGCGAAGAGCGTGCCGATGTTGACCAGTTCGGCCAGCACGTCGATCGAGGTGAAGCCCGCGACGATGGCGACGGCGACGCCCAGCAGGATCGTCGAGCGGTAGGGCGTGCCGAAGCGTGGGTGGACGATGGAGAAGAAGCGCGGCAGCAGTCCGTCGCGGCTCATGGCGAAGAAGACGCGGCTCTGCCCGAGCAGCAGGATCATGCAGACGGAGGTGAGGCCGACGGCCGCGCCGAAGCTGATGAGCCCGGCCCAGAAGGGGTGGCCGAGGTCCTTGAAGGCGTCGGCGAGCGGCGCCTTCGTGGAGAGCCGGTCGTACTTCTGCATGCCGGTGACGACGACGGACACCGCGACGTAGAGCACGGTGCAGATGGCCAGCGACCCGAGGATGCCGCGGGGCAGGTCGCGCTGGGGGTTGCGGGTCTCCTCGGCCGCGGTGGCGACGATGTCAAAGCCGATGAAGGCGAAGAAGACGACGGCGGCCGCGGCGAAGATGCCCATGACGCCGAAGTTGGACGGCGTGAAGCCGAAGATCACCTGTACCAGGGGGGCGGCGAGCCCGCTGCCGCCCTCGGTGCCCTTGGCCGGCGGGACGAAGGGCTCGTAGTTGGCGCCGGTGATGAAGAAGGCGCCGACGAAGATGACGATGAGGACGACGGTGACCTTCACGGCGACGACGACCGCCGTCACGCGCGAGGACAGCTTCATGCCGGCGACGAGGATGCCGGTGAGCACCAGGACCAGGATCGCGGCGAGGATGTCGAAGCCGAAGCCGTCCCCTTGCACCCCGGACAAGGCCTTCGGCAGGTGCCAGCCGGCGTTGTCCATCAGCGACTGGATGTAGCCGGACCAGCCGACGGCCACCACGGCGCAGCCCAGCGCCAGCTCCAGGACGAGGTCCCAGCCGATGATCCAGGCGGGCAGTTCGCCCAGCGAGGCGTACGAGAAGGTGTAGGCGGAGCCGGCCACCGGGACGGTGGAGGCGAACTCCGCGTAGCACAGGGCCGCGAGGCCGCAGGCGATGCCGGCCAGGACGAAGGCGAGCGCCACCGAGGGTCCGGCGTTCTCCTTGGCGACCTTTCCGGTGAGGACGAAGATGCCGGTGCCGATGACCACGCCGACGCCGAACACCGTGAGGTCCAGGGCGGAGAGGTCCTTTCTGAGCGCGTGCTCCGGCTCCTCGGTGTCCTGGATGGACTGTTCCACGCTCTTGGTCCGGAACATACCGCCCCTGCCGCGGCCGTTCCGGTCGGGTTGCGCTGTGCTCATCGGCTCACCTCCACCTGCTCGGCGTCACTCGTCCACACCTGAACTGAGCGAGTGTCCGCGATGATCGGGGCCTTGCGCGGGCGGCCACAGCCACCCCGTCCAGGATTCACCCGATGGAGGTCCGGCGCATCCATGCCGAAGGGCCGACCGGACCACGCGCGTGACGGCGGTGGTCCGGCCGGCCCTTCGGGGACGGCGGTGTGAAGGGGTGTCAGTCCCGGACGGCCTCGGCGGTCTCGGCGGCCTCGGTCAGGTCCTGGGAGGTCTCCTCGGAGACCTCCTCCGGGGCGTCCTCGAGGCGTCCGTCCAGCTTGGCGACGAGGCCGGTGACCTGGCGGGCGATGTCGGGGGCGGTCAGCCCGATCTCGGCCATGACCTCCTTGCGGGAGGCGTGGTCGAGGAAGCGCGGCGGGATGCCGAAGTCGCGCAGCGGCAGGTCGACGCCGGCGTCGCGCAGCGCCTGGGCGACGGCCGAGCCGACGCCGCCGACGCGGCCATTGTCCTCGACGGTGACGACCACGCGGTGCCGCTCGGCCAGGCCCGGCAGCGCCTCGTCGACTGGCTTGACCCAGCGCGGGTCGACGACGGTGGCGGAGATGCCCTGCTTGTCGAGCAGGTCGGCGGCCTCCAGGCACATGGGGGCCAGCGCGCCGACGGAGACGATCAGGACGTCCGGCTTCACGGTGCCCTCGGCGGGCTCGCGGAGCACGTCCATGCCGCCCACCCGGCCGACGGCCTCGACGGCCGGGCCGACGGTGCCCTTGGAGTAGCGCACGACGGTGGGGGCGTCCTTGACCTGGACGGCCTCGCGCAGCTGGGCGCGGACCTGGTCGGCGTCGCGCGGGGCGGCGATCCGCAGGCCGGGGACGACCTGCAGGATCGACATGTCCCACATGCCGTTGTGGGAGGCGCCGTCGTCACCGGTGACGCCGGCCCGGTCCAGCACGAAGGTGACGCCGCACTTGTGCAGGGCCACGTCCATCAGGACCTGGTCGAAGGCGCGGTTGAGGAAGGTGGCGTAGACGGCGAAGACCGGGTGCAGGCCGCCGGTGGCCAGGCCGGCCGCGGAGGTGGCGGCGTGCTGCTCGGCGATGCCGACGTCGTAGACGCGCTCGGGGAAGGCCTTGGCGAACTTGCCCAGGCCCACCGGCTGCATCATCGCGGCGGTGATGGCCACGATGTCCTCGCGCTCCTGCCCGAGCTTGACCATCTCGTCGGCGAAGACGGAGGTCCAGCTGGCGCCGCCGGAGGCGACGGGCAGGCCGGTGTCGGGGTGGATGGCACCGATGCCGTGGAAGCGGTCGGCCTCGTTCTGCTCGGCGTGCTTGTAGCCGCGGCCCTTCTGGGTGAGGCAGTGCACGAGGACGGGGCCGCCGAAGCGCTTGGCGCGCTGCAGCGCGGACTCCAGGGCCTCGATGTCGTGGCCGTCGATGGGGCCGACGTACTTCAGGCCCAGGTCCTCGAACATGCCCTGCGGGGCGATGAAGTCCTTCAGGCCCTTCTTCGCGCCGTGCAGCGTCTCGTACAGCGGCTTGCCGACGACCGGGGTGCGCTCGAGGAGGTCCTTGCCGCGGGCCAGGAAGCGCTCGTAGCCGTCGGTGGTGCGCAGGGTCGCCAGGTGGTTGGCCAGGCCGCCGATGGTGGGCTCGTAGGAGCGCTCGTTGTCGTTGACGACGATCACGAGCGGGCGGTCCTTGGCGACGGCGATGTTGTTCAGCGCCTCCCAGGCCATGCCGCCGGTGAGCGCGCCGTCACCGATCACGGCGACGACGTGGTCCTCCCTGCCGAGGATCTGGTTGGCCTTGGCCAGGCCGTCGGCCCAGCCCAGGACGGTGGAGGCGTGGCTGTTCTCGATCACGTCGTGCTCGGACTCGGCCCGCGAGGGGTAGCCGGACAGGCCGTCCTTGGCGCGCAGCCTGGAGAAGTCCTGGCGGCCGGTGAGCAGCTTGTGGACGTAGGCCTGGTGGCCGGTGTCGAAGAGGACCTTGTCCTTGGGCGAGTCGAAGACGCGGTGCAGCGCGATGGTCAGCTCGACCACGCCGAGGTTGGGCCCGAGGTGGCCGCCGGTCTTGGAGACGGCGTCGACGAGGAAGGTGCGGATCTCCGCGGCGAGCCGGTCGAGCTGCTCCGGGCTGAGCCGGTCCAGATCGCGCGGTCCCCTGATGCGGGTCAGCAGGGCCACCCGTGCCTCCTTCAAGCTGTCGTCGCCGTTGTCGAGCTCCAGAGGACGTCGCGGTCTTCTGGATCCGTCGAGTCTAATGTTCCGCCCGCGGTGGCGGTGAACGGGTGATGCGAGCTATCTCACGCGATCGGCGCAGTGGGCCCGCATTTCGCCCCAAAGAACGCGGTGGGCGCCGGCCCCCGCGGGGTCGGCGCCCACCCGTTCGTACGTACGGGCCTACGCCCGTCCGGCCGTCTTCTGGGTCCGGCGGGAGACCGAGTCGATCACCACGGCGGCCAGCAGCACCGCGCCGGTGATCATGTACTGGACGGCCGAGGCGATGCCCAGCAGGGCCATGCCGGAGGCGATGGACTGGATCACCAGCACGCCCAGCAGCGCGGACCAGGTCTTGCCGCGGCCGCCGAAGAGGCTGGTGCCGCCGATGACGGCCGCCGCGATGGCGTTCATCAGCAGGCTGCCGGCGCCGGAGGACTGGTTGGCGGCGTTGATCTGGGAGGCCAGGAACATGCCGCCGAGGGCCGCCATCGTCCCGGAGAGGGCGAAGACGGAGATCCGGACCGCCGCCACGTTGATGCCGGCCCTGCGGGCCGCCTCGACGCTGCCGCCCAGGGCGAAGACCTTGCGCCCGTAGGAGGTGCGGCGCAGCACGAAGTCGAGCGCGACCACCACGCCGAGGAAGATCACCACGGCCAGGGGCAGGCCCTTGTACTGGTTGAACAGCCAGGCCACCACATAGGCGGGCACGGCCAGCACCAGCGTGCGCAGGACGATCTCGCTGAGCGGGCGGCTGGGGACGCCGGCCGCCTCGCGCCGCTTGCTGTCGCGCAGGGACACCGCGAAGAACGCCACGACGCTGAGGGTGGCCAGCCCGTAGGCGGCGGCGACGTCGGTGAAGTAGTGGTTGGTCAGCCCCGCGACCAGCCCGGCGTCGTCGAGGTTGATCGTGCCGTTGGAGCCCAGGACCTGCAGCATCAGGCCGTTCCAGCCGAGCAGGCCGGCCAGGGTGACCACGAAGGCGGGCACGCCGATGCGGGCGAAGAAGAAGCCGTGCAGCGCGCCGACGAGGGCGCCGGAGACGATCGCCAGGACGAGGGCGAGCCACTCGGCCATGCCGTGGTTGACGTTGAGGACGGCGAACACGGCGGCCGCCAGGCCGCTGACCGAGCCCACGGACAGGTCGATCTCGCCGAGGATCAGCACGAAGACGATGCCGACGGCGATCAGGCCGGTCCCGGCGGCGGTGACGAAGAGGTTGGAGAGGTTCTCGGCGCCCAGGAAGGCGGAGTCGCGCAGCTGGAAGACCAGGCCGATGACGATCAGCCCGACGACCACGGGCAGCGAGCCGAGCTCGCCGCTGCGCATCTTGCGCCGGAACTCGCTCCAGTACCCGGCGAAGCCCTCCTCGCGGACCAGCAGACGCGGGTCGACGGCGGGGACGGCCTCGTCGGCGGGGGCCTGGCCGTTGCCGTTGGCGGTCGGCTCGGGGGACGACGTGGGCAGCTTGGTGCTCATGCGCCCGCCTCCTTCTCGGGCTGGTCGGCGTGGTCGGCCCGGGTGCTCTTCGCCGCCTCGTCTGTCCTGTCGGCCGGTGTGGCCTCGGCGGCACCGGCGGCCTCCGCGGAGCGGGCGCGGCGGCGGGTGACGGCGTTGTCGGTGGCGCCGGTGATGGCGGAGATGATCTCTTCCTGGGAGGTCGTCCGCACGTCGAAGGTGCCGTTGTTGCGGCCCAGGCGCAGCACGGCGACGCGGTCGGCGACGGCCTTGACGTCGGCCATGTTGTGGCTGATGAGGATCACGCCGAGGCCGCGCTCGCGCAGCCGCTCGACGAGGTCCAGCACCTGGGCGGTCTGCTCGACGCCGAGGGCGGCGGTGGGCTCGTCCAGGATGACGACCTTGGGCTCGCCCAGCAGCGAGCGGGCGATGGCGACGGTCTGCCGCTGCCCGCCGGAGAGCGAGGCGATGGGGATCCGCACGCTGGGGATGCGGATGGAGAGGGTGGACAGCAGCTCGCGGGAGCGGCGTTCCATCTCGACCTCGTCGAGGACCCCGGCGCGGACGATCTCGCGGCCGAGGAAGAGGTTGCCGACGACGTCGAGGTTGTCGCACAGCGCGAGGTCCTGGTAGACGGTCGCGATGCCCAGTTCCTGAGCGGCGTGCGGCCGGTCCACGGTGACGGACCGGCCCTCCCACTCGATGACGCCGTCGTCGGCGGGGCCGACTCCGGCGATGGTCTTGACGAGGGTGGACTTGCCGGCGCCGTTGTCGCCCACCAGGGCGACCACCTCACCGGCGTGGATCTCCAGCTCTACGTCGGTGAGCGCCTGGACGGCACCGAACCGCTTGGAGATCCCGCGCAACGCCAGCACGGGCGTAGCGGACACGTGAATCATCTCCTTCGCCGCCTGACCGGCGGACTGAACTGCCCCGGGGACGGGGGTTCCGCCGTCCGGCGCCGGAGGGGGCGCCGGACGGGGGCTCGAGCGGGGAGCGGTGGGCTACTTCAGCCCGGCCTTGTCGCACTGCGCCTTGTACTTGTCGGTGCAGATCTCGTCGAGGCCGAAGAAGCCCTCCTTGCCGACGTACTTCCCGATGTCGGACTTGGTCAGCGCGAAGGGGGTGACGATGACGGCGGGGATCTTCTTCTGGGTGCCGCTGTCGACGGTGGACTTGGCGACGGAGTCCACGCTCTTGCCCTGGGCGAGGGCGACGGCCAGCTCGGCCGCGGCGTCCGCCTCGGGCTTGTAGGGCTTGTAGACGCTCATGAACTGCTCGTCGGCGAGGATGCGCTGGACGGCGGAGAGCTCGGCGTCCTGACCGGTGACCGGGGGCAGCTTGTCGAAGCCGGCGCCCTTCATGGCGGTGATGATGCCGCCGGCCATGCCGTCGTTGGCGGAGTAGACGCCGACGATGTTCTCCTTGCCCAGCGAGGAGATGGCGCCCTTCATGTTCTCGTTGGCGTTCTCCGGCTTCCACTCCTTGGTGTCGTACTCCTTGCCGATCTTGACCTTGCCGTCGAGTACGGAGTGGGCGCCGTCCTTGTACATCTTGGCGTTGGGGTCGGTGATCGCGCCGTTCATCATCACGATCTCGCCCTTGGAGACGTTGTCGCCGAGTTCCTTGAGCAGCGATTCGCCCTGGATCTTGCCGACGCGCTCGTTGTCGACGGAGGTGTAGGCCTTGATGGGGCCCTCGGCGAGGCGGTCGTAGGCGACGACGGGAATGCCCTTGTCGTTGGCCTTCTTGACCGAGGAGGCGATCGACTTGGCGTCCACCGCGTCGACGATCAGCGCGTCGACCTTCTTGGTGATCATGGTGTCGACCTGCTGCTGCTGGACCGAGGCGTCCTGCTTGGCATTGTCGTAGAGGACGACGGTGTCCGCGCCCGCCAATTCCTTGATCTTTTTCTCGATCAGCGGCTTGTCGAACCGCTCGTAACGCGCGGTCTGGTTCTCCGGGAGCAGGAGACCGATGGTCAGCGGGCCGCTCTTGTCCTTCTTCCGGTCCCCGCTGTCGCCCGCTTCCTTGGCGCTGCCACAGGCGGCCAGCCCGGCGGCCATCGACACGGCGGCCACGGCCACCGCAGCACGGCGCAGATGCGAATTCACTTGCAGATACCTCCCTGACGAGGCCGCGTCGTTGCGGCCGAGGTGGCTGGAAGTCAACTCGGCCGCCAAGTGAGCGTCAAGAAGTAAATCCTTAACGAGATGGCAACGATGCCATTCGTTATCTGCGTGAACTCAAGAGGCGAATCGTGCGGGCGTGTCAGTGCCCGGTGTCGAGGCCGGGGGAGGGCGCGTGCGCGGCCCCCGCGTCGTCGAGCAGCGTCGAATCGCCCATCTCGCTGAGGACGAGCGCGAGCGCGCCCAGCACCTCGGAGCGGCCGCCCAGCGAGCCCGGGACGACCTCCAACTGCCGTGCGGCGCTGGGGATCGCGTAGCGCGAGACGGATTCGCGGATCGGCGCGAGCACGACCTCGCCGGCGTCGGCGAGGTCGCCGCCGAGGACGACACGGCTGGGATTGAGCAGATTGCACAGATTGGCCACGCCGCTGCCGATATGACGGCCGACGTCCGCGATCACCCGCCGGCAGCCGGGGTCGCCGTCATGGGCGAGTTGCACCATCCGGGCCATGGTGAGGTCGGCTCCATGAGCCGAATGGAGCAGTGGCAGGACGTAGCGGGCGGCGGTGAAGGTCTCGAGGCAGCCGCGGTTGCCGCAGCGGCAGACGGGGCCGGACTCGTCGAGCGTGATGTGCCCGATCTCCCCGGCCGTGCCGCCCGGCCCCCGGTAGATCTTGCCGTTGATCACCAGCCCGGCGCCGACACCGCTGGCGACCTTGATGTACGCGAGGTCGGAGGCGCCCCGCCCCGCACCCCAGACCAGCTCGCCCAGCGCGCCCAGGTTGGCATCGTTGTCGACGTGGACGGGCACGCCCAGGCGGGCGGCGAGGTCGTCACGCGGATTGGTACCGGCCCAGCCGGGCAGGATGGCGGTGGACCCGAGCACCCCGGACTCCACGTCGATCGGGCCAGGCACCCCGAGCCCGACCCCCACGATCTTGTCCGGCCGAATCCCGGCCGCCGCGATCAGGCTCTTGACCAGGTATTCCGCCCGCGCCAGTCCCTGCGCGGCGGAGGCGTCCACATCCAGCGGCTCGGCCTCCTCGGCCAGCACCCGGTGCGCGAGATTGCCGATCGCGACCCGCAGGTGGGTGTGCCCGAAGTCGACCCCGACGACGATCCCGGCATCCCCGGAAAGCGACACACTCCGGGCCCGCCGCCCCCCGGAGGAGGTGGGCGTGACCTCCACGGTCCCGCCGTCCTTCAGCTCCCGGACGATATTGGAGACCGTGGCCGCCGAGAGCCCGGTGGCCCGCGCGATCTCGGCCTGCGTGAGCGACCCCGCCATACGCACAGCACGCACGACCCGCTCCAGATTCGCCCGGTGCAGCGACGACTGCGACCCCGGAGTCTCCACGCCCATCCACTCCTGCCTCACCGGGCCGACACGACCGCCGCCCCATGGGCCGGACTGCAGCACTGGAGCCCGGCCATCCATACAACATCTGAACTCTAAGCTCATCTGTCCGGGTGGGATCCGGTCAAGGCCTTGAGGAACATTGAGGCCACATCGGTAGAACCGCATGCGACGACCGGGTGGCGCCCGCCGCCAGGTATGGAAGCGAAGCCGATCACCTGCGCCCGGCGAGGGGAGTGCTCAGGGAGCAGTTCGGACCTCTCGGCGCCGCGCCACCGACTCTCAGGGGCCTCGCCGAGGATTCTTGAATCCTCGGCGAGGCTCAACTTTTCAGGCCGACAATTCCTGTCGTGCCTCAGCATACGAATTGGCTGGAGCCAGTTGGGACATTTTCTCGAAGAAGGACAGACCGGCAACCCTGACTGAATCCAGGAGATCCACAGACGAAGCACTCGCCCTCTTGACCTCCGCGCCAATCTTGGAGGTGACCAGGATGCGCGATCCCGAAGCGCGGAAAGAGAGCTCGATCGGCTGGTCGGGGAAGTACGTCTCCGCGTAACCCGTCGCACGCACCTGCTTCACCATATCGGCGACATAGCACCACAATTGGTCAACGTAATCCCATTCTTCAAGGCCGATGATCTCCAGCCCATCAATGGACAGCAGGATTGCGCCCTCAATGTAATCGAGGTCCGTCGGCGGGGTGTGACAGGCTTCCACCTGCACGAACCCACCGTCAGCTCCCTTCAGGAACGTCTCGATTTCCACCATCTCACAGATCCTTCAGCTATGGACTTTCCGGATAGAACTGACCTATCCGCCCTCTGTTCATGCCGAGCACGTAGCCGACTCCGTTGACATTTCCACGGATCTGGTACATACCGCCACTGCCCCGCTCAAGCAGCACCTCTCGATTCTGCCGCATGACTTGATCGATCGCCTCTAGAACGTCATCGACGCTCATCTTCGGATCGAAGAAAGACTGAGTCTTCTTCACCGAGCCATCCCAGTACTTCGGGTGGTGACGCGTGAGGATGTGCTCTACCCCCTTCTTGTCAAGCAGAAAGGTCTCATTCCCGAACTGGAATCGCTTGCTGCTCCAGTGCCGAAGAACTGGAAGGCATCCGCCGCTGTTATGAACCAGGACAGGAGTCGCGCCCGCCAACACATAGTACGTGTGCAGATCGTCAACAGTCAGGTTGTAGGTCCTGGCTGTTTGCGCAAAGGGCCGGTTTCCCTCGACGCTCAGCGCACGCCCACCAGTGGTCCTCAAGGTCATGCCAGGCCGAAGTTCGGCAGCCTTAACCCAGGAGTTCTCCGACGGCGACCAGAAGGGGTGCTCGAAGGTGGCCGTGAGTTTTTCCGTGCCACGCGAGGTGGCTAAGGTCAACTCATTGAAGTGCTTGTCGTGCTCAGTAACGATGACATCGGTCACGGAGCGGGGACGGGTCGTTCCGCTGACGGGATCGGTGGCCACGACGTACTCCCCGACCCTGACGGACTCGATGTTCTTCGTCGAGCCGTCCGCCATGAGCACCTTGGTGCCTGCCAGGAAGCACTCCAAGCACTTTGCTGACCTCGCGATCCGCGATTCCCTGGCGGCCCCTTCAACCCCGTCGATGACCTTTTCGACTGTCTTGAGCTTGCCGACAGGAAGGACCGTTACGGCGGCCATCACACATTTACCCAAGGAAGGGTTCTTGATGCAGTCCTTGATGTCGTTCAGCCCGGTTATGTTCCAAGCGAAGTTGGTCAGGGCCGGGTCGGGCTCCGTGGTGTCGATGGTCCACTCACCAGGCGCCATCACACAAGGCAAAAGGCCACCGACCTCATTGCCAGGGCGATTCGTGCGACACTTCCTCTTCTCTTTTTCCTTCCGTTCCTTCTCCTGCTGTTTCCGCTGCTGCTCAGCCAGACGCTGCGCTTCAGCCTGCTCCGCCTGACGCTTCTTCAGCACATCATTCCAGGCCTGACTGGCAAGGGACTTGGCTTCGTCGGCATTCTTTCCGGCCGCCACGGCAGAGCTTCGCGCATCATCCGCGTAGCCAGCTGCCTCACTGGCAGACTGCCGCGCGTAGCCGGCAGAGAACTCAGCCTGGGCTGCGGATTCCGTGGCTGCATCCGCGTCGCGGTCGGCGGAGTCGGCGGCACTGCGCGCAGTGGTGGCCGACTTCGCCGCCTTGGCCGCCGAGCCCTCGGCCTGGCGGGCCGACCTGTCGGCCTCGGCGGCGTATCCCTTGGCATCGTCGGCCGACTTCCGGGCCTGCTCGGCGGCCTTCTCGGCATCGCCCTGGGCACCCTTGGCCCTGGCCGCCGCATTGGCCGCGGTCCAGCGGTTCTCCTGGGCCTTGGCCGCGATCTTGGAGCCCTGATGGATCAGGACCTGGAGCTGAGCGATATGGGTAGCGGCGAGCTGGTCCTTTCGATCGGCCATGTACTGGCCGACCTGGATGAAGGAGTGCAACTGATCCGCCGGTCCGGCCAGCGCGATCTTGGCCGCTGCCTTCACCTCCGGGCCGCCGTCGTTGACGAGCCGGGATGCCAGGACCAACTCGTCGTCGTGCTGGGCCTGATACTGGCCGCTGGCGATGAAAGCAGCGAGGTCCTTGGGGTCCTTGCTGGCCAGGGCGACCTTGGACGCCTCCTTCACCCCGGGGCCGCCGGCGTTGTTGATCTGCGAGACACGGACGCTGTAGTCCGTCTCTCCCGCCGTGTACTGACCGGTGGTGTAGAAGTCCCTGATCTGCTGATCGCTGCCCTTGAGCGCCTCCTGCGCAGCGGTGCGCACGGACTGGTAAGGACTCTGGATGGACAGGTCGACGACCCGCTGACGCGTTTCGTCCTGTTCCGCCTTCGCCCATCCACTGCGGAGGTACTCCACAACGTCGGCGTCAGTGCCGGCCAAGGCCCCGGCCGCAGCCTCCTGGCTGAAGGGACCGCGGAGCTTCATGGCTCGTAGAGCCAGAGCCCGTCCCTTGGCCGCGATCGCCTTGACGTCGACCCCGGGCTTGGCCGCTTCGGCGGCCAGCTCCTTGGCCGTGTCGTCCAGTCCCCTGGCCTCAACCACCTGAGCAGCAGCGGCGGACGTGAACTTCTCCGCCCGCGCCTGCTCGGACTTCGCACGCTCGATGGCTGCCGCGGTACGGGTGGCGAGGTCCTCCTCCTCGATCTCCCGGGCAATCCCGAAGACCTTCTTTGCTGTGGCGACCGCCGTGCTCGCGGCGTCAGCCGCCTCCTTCGCCGCGCCGGCCTGTTTCGCTGCCTCGGTGGCCGCGTCCTTGGCCTCGCCCGCGTGCTTGGCTGCCTCGTCGGCGGCGTCCGCGGCCCTGTTCGCGTGAAAGGCAGCGGAGTTGGCCGCGTCACGTGCCTCATAGGCGGCGCCGGCTGACTTTCGAGCCAGGGTCTGGGCCGCGTTGGCGGCGCGATTGGCCTCTCGGGCGTGCCGACGGGTCTCGGCCGCAGCCGCCTTCGCCTCACCGGAATGGATACCGGCCGCGTCCGCGTATCCGCTCGCCTCGTCGGCGGCGTCCGCGGCGTCATTGGCGTCGGCTACGGCACTCAGCGATGCCTTCGCCGCTTCTCCGGCGGCCCAGGATGCCTTGCCCGCCTGTTCGGCCGCATCGGCCGACTTCTTGGCGAGCCCGGCCGCGGTACGTGCCTGCTTCGCGTAGTTCTTGGCCTCTTCGGACTTGCCGGCATCACCAGCCGCAGCAATCGAGGCGTTGTAGGCTCGCCCGGCGGCCTCGGCTGCCGCATTGGCAGCATTGGCAGTCTGGACGGCGGCCAAAGCAGCGACGCGGGCGGAGCGGTTGGCGGCGTTGGCCGAACTGATGGCCTGCTGAGCCGCACCGGCAGCGGCTCGAGCCGCATCCGCCGCCTGCTGGGCCTTGACGGCGGCCCTCTTGGAGTCGTCCCTGGCCGCCTTCGTTTCCTTGGCCGCCCTCTGTGCGGCTTCCTTGGCCAGCCCGGACGCTGTCACCGCGCGAGCCGACGCCTTCTGGGACGCCTCCATCGCCTGTTGCGCGCGCAATCCTGCCTGCTCGGCCTGCTGCGTGAGCTCCGCGATGGTGGCGTGCTCCTGGTCGCGGTTGCGGGCCGTGAACTGGCCCACCTCCAGGAACTCGGTCCTGTCCTCAGGGGTGCCCTTCAGTGCGAGCTTGCCGGCAGCCTTCACGTTCGGGCCACCCGCGTTGATGATCGATGAGACAAGCACCTCGTCGTCTGTCTCACGTGCGTCGTACTGGCCGACCTCGAGGAATTTGGCAACGTCGGCCGGGGTGCCCTTCAGCGCCGCCTCGCCGGCCTTCTTGACCCCGTTGCCCCCGTAGTAGATGACGCGGGATGCCTCGACGCTCCGGTCGTCTTCGAGAGGCGCCTTCCAGCCATCCTTCAGGAACGCGCGAACGTCTTCCGGGGAGCCCTTGAGCGCCTTCTTGGCAGCCTCCCGCACTGCGGGCCCGCCCACATTGAAGACACGGCTGACATCGATGTAGTCGTCGTCGTTCTGGATGTCGCCCTTGGCCGCGAAGAACTTCTCGATGTCCTCGTCCGTGCCGAGCAACGCCTGCTCGGCCGCCCTCTTGATGCCTGGGCTGCCAGTCATCCACAGGTTGACGACCAGCCCACGTTCCCACAGCCTGCGCCAGTCCGAGTTGTCCGCATCATCGGCCGCAACGGCCGAGCCACCACCCAGCAGACCGGCAAGCAGCACAACGGGGAGTACCGCAGCGCAGGCCTCCCACAGCCGTAATGGCCGTCTTCCGCCCTCCCGCACGGGTCTGGCACGTCGAAACACTCCAGCACGAGGGCGTAATCGCCGTCTCATACAGCGGTCTCCTTTCTCATCGGTCCGGGCTACGGAATTCCGTACTCCGGATTCAAGTCGTTCAAATTCGAACGGTTAGGCACTCATCAGAAAGGGCCCGATTCACTAAGCACCGCCCGGCGCTCCCCCGCACCGAAGCGCCCCAACTCCCCCGTCACAACACCAAACTGATGTCATGTCGGCTGGCATCATACATATGCTTTACTAGCGGACATCGCGGGGCGTTACGTCGACCCCACCCACAAACCGGAAGGTAAGCGTGGCAATTTCCCGTGCCCGAAAAGCTCTTATTGCCGGCATCATTGCGTTAATTGCGCCGTGTGTCGGGTTTGCCACCTCGTATGCGGCTCAGCCCGCCCCGGCGCGGACCACGCCGACCGCAGGCGGAGCAGCGTCGAACGATGACGAGGCTCCGTTCGCGATCGAGACGTTCCAGTACCCCGACAGCGCGAAGATCCTCAAGGAGAAGGGCATCACCCTGTACAAGGGCGATGGCCACATCACGCTCACCGACTGCGCCACTCCTCACGACATCATGGTCAAGTCCCGGCTGGGGCAGAAGAACTTCTGCTTCGCCGTCAAGGGCAAGCAGGGACATCTCCTCCTTGAGCTGCCCGATGCCTATGGCATCTGGACCGAAGACCACCCGGTTCAGGCCAAAATCACCGTGGATGGCAAGGACACCGTCATCGACGCGCCCAAGAACGACTACAGGCCATTCGGCGAGGCGGTGGACCCGGCCAAGAGCGCCGTTCTGCTGGAACTCCGCGTCACTGGTTGACCGAAACCGACTCATCCCAACTTCTTCATTCGGCCTGCCCAGGGCATCGAGCCATGCATCAAGAGCAAGGAAGAACGACATGTCTGCCAGACGCCTGCGCACAGCATGGATCACAGCGTTCCTCTTATCCGCTGCAGTAAGCACCTTTACCGCCACGCCCGCACAAGCTATTACCGGCCAACCCGTCAACGATTCCTTCGCCTTCACGGCCAAGCTCGACATCGGCGGCCAGCGTGGCTGCTCCGGCGCCCTCGTGGCACCGCAGTGGCTGGTCACCGCGGCCAGTTGCTTCGCCGAGAATCCTGCTCAGAGCACCAAGGTCCCCGCCGGCGCACCCCAGCTCAAGACGACAGCCACCATCGGTCGCGCCGACCTGTCCCGGGACACCGGCACTGTGGCCGACGTCGTCGAGCTCGTCCCTCGCGACGACCGTGACCTGGTGATGGCCAAGCTGGCCAAGCCGGTCACCGGGGTCACGCCCGCGAGCATCAGCCTGAATCAGCCCATCGACGGCCAGGACCTCTGGGCCTCGGGCTACGGCCGCACCAAGACCGAGTGGGTGCCTGACCGCCTGCACTACGCGAAGTTCACCTTGGGCCCCGTCAAGGACGCCACGATCGGCCTCACCGCCAAGTCCGAGGGTGCCGCCATCTGCCAGGGCGACACCGGCGGTCCTGTCTTCCGCGACATCGGCGGCCGGTACGAACTCGTCGGCGTCAGCAGCCGCTCCTGGCAAGGCGGATGTCTCGGCATGGATGAGAAGGAAACCCGTACAGGCGCCGTAAGCAGCCGCGTCGACGACATCGCCGGCTGGATTCAGGCCACCTCCTCCCGCGACCTCCTGCGCGGCAGGAACTGGACCGAGGCACAGCACCTGGTTCAGGGCTACTTCACCGGCGGATCACCCGGCGGCAGCCGGCACATGGATCTGTTCGTGGTCTGGAAGAACGGATCGGCCAGCCTCTTCCAGGGTGCCGACCACAACAACCCGAAGTATCCCTTCTCTGCCGAGCACAGGATCGCAGAGAAGGGATGGCTGACCGCCGTGTCCGTCGCAGGGGGCAACTTCACCGGCAGCGGTAGCGACGGCCTGGTCGTCCGCTGGCGCAACGGAGAGGTGACGTGGTTCTCCCACGTCGACCAGAACGGGTTCAGCAAGGAAGAGCAGCTGAGGCCCGCCAACGATACGTGGGTGAAGCGCGCCAAGCTGATGACGGTGGGCAAGTTCACCGACAACGCCCAGCGGGACGATCTGCTCGTCGTCTGGGTCAACGGGTCGATCTCCATGTTCACCGACCTCGGAACCAACGGGCTCAAGCGCGAGGTTCAGTTGCAGGAGGCGAAGGTGGGCGGTACCTACGTCGAGCAGATCAGCTCCGGGGACTTCACCGGCAAGGCGACAAACGACCTCCTGGTCCGCTGGATCAATGGTGGGGCCAGTATCTACCCGGGAGTCACCACTGCCGGCGGTTTCACCAACGAATTCCGGTTCCGCGAGGAGAAGTCCCCGTGGCGCAACACCCTCTCTGTCACGGGTGGGGCCTTCTCGGCCAACGCTCGCCCGAATGACATCCTCGTCCGCTGGTCGGACGGCAACCTCAGTGTCTACCCGGCCGTGGACGCGACCGGTACGCATGGCGAGGTCGAGCTCCTCAAGTAGGGCCTGGACCGGCTCCTGAGAGGAGGCTTTGTCCCGGCCCGTCAGTGGCAAGCCTCCTCGGCCGAATCGTCTGCGTAAAACCGTGACAGAAAGTCATTCTTGGAAATGAGATCTCCACTCAGCCTCGGAGACGCGCTTCCCGCCGGACGCCTCCTGGGCAAGCGACGAGCATGCGCCCCTCGTGCCACGTCGCGGCTGGGCACACGGGCCATGGCCATGGCGCTGATCGCGGGCGCGCTGACCACGAGTGCCTGTGACGTCGCCCGGATCACTGACGCGTCGTCCGTCAGGAGGCCAGGACCTGCTTCGAGCCCGCATCCCGATGGTCGGCAGCAGGTCCCCGCGGCCAGATCCGCGGCCGTCACGAAGGACTGGAAGGTTCCGCAGCTCAGGGTGATGCCCCTGGGCGACTCGATCACCTATGGAGACGGCAGTTCCCACGGCGGCGGCTATCGTGCGGACTTGTGGACCCGGCTGGCTCCGCACACGGACAGACTGGACTTCGTGGGATCCCGGAGGGACGGCAGGATGGCCGACCCTGATCACGAAGGGCACTGGGGCTGGAAGATCGGCGGCCTGTCCGCCAACGTCGACCAATGGCTGCCCGCGGCGAAGCCGAACGTCGTGCTGCTCCACATCGGCACGAACGACATGAACGAGAACCAGCAGGTGGACGAAGCTCCACGGCGTCTCGGCGAGCTCATCGACAAGATCACGTCGATAGCCCCCGGCGTGACCGTGCTGGTCTCCTCCCTGGTTCCCTCGTCGGATGCCGGCACCCAGAAGCGGATCGAGCGATTCAACGCCGCCGTACCGCGCCTGGTCTCGGAGCAGCAGGGCAAAGGCCGCCACGTCGGATACGTCGACATGAGCGAGGTCACCACCCGCGACCTCAATGACGACCTCCATCCCAAGGACAGCGGCTACGTCAAAATGGCGGACGCCTTCTCCAACGCCGTGGCCCGCGCCGCCGCCGACGGCTGGATACGGGAGCGTGTGGAAACCAAGCCCGCACCGCCGCGTAAGCCGGCGCCGCCGGCCGACTACCGGGTGGACATCAACAGCGACGGGAAGGCCGACTACCTCGTCGTCCACGACAACGGCGCCATCGACGCCTGGCTCAACAACGGCGGCACCGGACACGGCGGCTGGACCCAACTCGGCAACTACGCCACCGGCGTCGGCCAACCCGGAAACAAAGTCCGCCTCGCCGACATCAACGCCGACGGAAAAGCCGACTACCTCATCCTCCACGACAACGGCGCCATCGACGCCTGGCTCAACAACGGCGGCACCGGACACGGCGGCTGGACCCAACTCGGCAACTACGCCACCGGCGTCGGCCA
>NZ_JBITZS010000003.1:0-234574 GCF_044547045.1 Streptomyces sp. NPDC053048 | reverse complement strand
CCAACCCGCAAGCAAAGTCCGCCTCGCCGACATCAACGCCGACGGAAAAGCCGACTACCTCATCCTCCACGACGACAGCGTCGTCGACGCCTGGCTCAACAACGGCGGCACCGGACACGGCGGCTGGACCCAACTCGGCAACTACGCCACCGGCGTCGGAGATTCCGGAAGCAGGATTCGCTTCGCCGACATCAACGGCGACGGCAAGGCCGACTACCTCGTCCTCCAGGACAACGGGGCCATCAACGCCTGGCTCAACAACGGCGGTGGACTGGGCGGCTGGAGCAAGTACGGAACCTTCGCCACCGGCGTCGGCGAACCCGCGAGCAAGGTCCGAATCTAGCCCTCCGCCATGCGACCGGTGCCCGCAGAACGCGTCCTGTTCCCCCGGATCATCGACGACGGTTGATCGAAAGTGAACCTGACCATCCCCATCACCGCCAAGCCGTCCGGCAGACCTTCCGCGGCCACCCGCTCGGGGCACGTACGCCTGGATTCACTCACAGGCCTGCGTTGGTATGCGGCACTGTTCGTCGCCTGTTTCCACTTCGCCTACGAGAATTCGTCCTCCGGCACCTCCTTGCACATCAGCAGGTTGAAGGAGGTCGTCTACGCCGGCCCGTCAGCGGTCTCCTTCTTCTTCATCCTCTCGGGATTCGTCCTTGCCTGGTCGGCGGGTCCGCACGATGCCGCAATGAGGTTCTGGCGACGGCGATTTGCTCGTATCTACCCCAGCCACGTGGTGACGTTCTGCGTCGCCGTCGCCACGATGGTCTGGATGGGCAAGGCCCTCGATCCGCGCATCGCGCTGGCAAACCTGAGTCTGCTCCAGTCATGGATCCCGAACCGGAGTGAATGGTGGTTCGGATACAACGGCGTTTCCTGGTCGCTGAGCTGTGAGCTTCTCTTCTATCTGGCGTTCCCCTCGATGATGAAGGGCCTCCGCCGTCTCTCCGCCCGCGGGCTCCGGGCAGTGGTGGCCATGGGGTTCCTGTGCGTCGTCGTGGCCCCGCTGTGCATGCCCTACGTCGGGCAGGCCAGCGGCTTGGACTCAAGGTTCGTGCTCTACATCTTTCCGCCGATGCGACTGCTCGAATTCGTGATCGGTATCGCCGTCGCACTGCTGGTCCAGAACGGCGCCTGGCGTGGCCCTGGGCTCGTCGCCAGTCTCGCTCTGTCCGTCCTTGTCGCCTTCGGACCCATCCACGTCATGCCTTACGACTTCAGCTGGAGCGCTGACACGGTCATCCCCTACACCCTTACCGTCGCCGCAGCAGCACGGGCCGACATCCGAGGGGAACCTTCCCCCTTCAGGAACAGGGTCAGCGTGTACCTGGGAGAAGTCTCCTTCGCCTTCTACCTCGTGCATGAAATCGTCATGTACAGCGCCAATCACTTCCTCAAGGAGCATCACGTCACGATTCCTTTGACCCTGCACATGGGCCTGGTCATGGCAGCCTCCCTCCTCGGCGCGATACTCCTGCACGAGTACGTGGAGAAGCCCGGCGTGAGGCTGCTATCGGGTGGCCGGCGCAAGCCCCGGCCGGCCACCCCCTGATCACCCGCATCAACGGTCGAGGCGACCGGGCACCCCCCTACTTCAGCGCCCCCGCCGTCAGTCCCGCCTGGACCTGACGCTGGAAGACGATGTACGCGGCCAGTACCGGGAGCATCGCCATGACCAGGCCCGCGAAGAGGCCGGACCAGTCGCCCTTGTAGCCCTGGCTGACCGCCAGCGCCACCAGGCCCTGGGGCAGCAGCTTCTTGTCGTCGTCCCCCACGTTCAGCACCGTCGGCAGCAGGTACTGGTTCCACTGGCCCAGGAAATTGAAGATCCCGACGCTGATCAGGCCCGGCTTCGCCATCGGCAGCATCACCTGGAAGAACGTCCGCGCGTGCGAGGCGCCGTCGATCAGGGCCGCCTCCGCCACCGACGTGGGCAGCGTCCGGAAGAAGCCGCTGAGGAAGAAGATGGTGAACGGCAGCGAATAGGCGATGTAGACCAGGATCAGCCCGGGATAGGTGTTGAGCAGCTGCATGTTCTCCATCACGAAGAACAGCGGTACCAGCGCCAGAATGATCGGGAAGCTCATCCCCGCGACGAACAGGAAGTAGATGAAGCGGTTTCCCGGGAACTCGAAGCGGGCCAGGACATAGGCCGCCATCGACCCCAGCAGCATGGTTCCCGTCAGCGAACCGGCCACCACGATCACCGAGTTGAGGAAGTACTCGCTCATGTGCGCCTGGGACCAGGCGCGGCCCCAGGCGTCGAAGTGCAGGCCGCCCGGCGGCGCCCAGGGCGAGGTGAAGATCTCCTTGTCCGTCTTGAAGGCGCTCATCACCGCCCACAGCAGCGGCAGGGTGACCATCAGTGCCCACAACACCAGCACGCCGTGCGAGAAGACGTTGAGGACCTTGCCCTCGGTGCCCATGCGCCCGGGGGAAGCGTCGGCCCCCCGCCCGTCGCGCTGTGCGGGAATTCCGGCCGCCTGCGTGGGCCGGGGGTTGCGTACGCGCATCAGTACTCCAGTCGCTCGCGCCGGCCGAGCTTCATGACGATGCCCGCGAAGATGAGCGTGACGATGAGCAGGGCGACCCCGAGCGTGGTCGCGTAACCGGCCTGCCCGTCGCGGAACGCCTTGCTGTAGAGGTAGAAGGAGAGCACTTCGGTGGAGTAGTCCGGGCCGCCCGGACCGATCGTCATGATCTGTACGACGGCGAACGAGTCGAGCGCCATGATGCCCATGTAGACCCAGCCGGTCTGGACCGTGTCCCACAGCAGCGGCAGCGTGATCCGGAAGAACGTCTGCGCCCGCCCCGCGCCGTCCAGCAGCGCCGCCTCGTAGAAGTCCCGGGGAATGGAGCTCATTCCGGCCGAGAACAGCACGACGTAGAAGCCGACGTTGCTCCAGACCATCACCGCCATCACGCACCACAGGGCCAGGTCCGGGTCGCCCAGCCATTCCGGCCGCACCGAATCCAGGCCGATGGCGCCGAGGAAGGAGTTCAGGGCGCCGCTGTTGGGGTTGTAGGCGAACTGGAAGAGCAGGGCGACGATGGCGATCGAGAGGACCTGGGGAAAGAAGTAGACGACCTTGTAGACGCTGGAGCCGCGCACTCCGGCGACCGCCGCGTTCTTTCTGCGGCGGCCGCCGACATTGAGCATGAAGGCGAAGAACAGGCCGAGACCGATCGTCACCAGCGGCAGCACCAGCAGCAACAGGACGTTGTGCCCGACAGAGGTCCAGAAGACGTCGTCGTTCCACAGCCTCCGGTAGTTCTCGAGGCCGGTCACGCGGAACTCCGGGCTCAGGCCGGTCCAGTCCGTGAAGGAGTAGTAAATGGCCTGGACGAACGGGGAGATGACGAAGATCCCGTAGATCGCCAGCGGCAGGACCAGGAATCCCGCGATGAAGCGGTACTTACCGTGCTGCATGGGCTGCCACCGCTCACTTGTGCCGGTACTTCTTGACCGAGCTGTCCTTCGCGGTCTCGTCGGCGAAGCGCTGGATCTTGGTGATCGCCTCGTCGGGGGTGAGCCGGCCGGCCATCATCTCGCCGATGGCCGCCACCCCGATCTTCTCCTTCTGCAGGGCGACGTACCAGTCCTGGATCCGCGGATTGACGACGTTCTTCCCGGCCTTCTCCAACGCCTGCTGGGACGAGGCCAGGCCGGGCGGCAGCGTGAGCCCCTCGGTACCGCCGTTGAGCGAGGTGAGCGAGGAGACGGACTTGATGAAGTTCTGCGAGGAGTTCTTGCCCAGCATGATGCGCAGCAGTTCCATGCCGCCCTGCGGATTGCGGGCGTTCTTCGGCACGATGAAGGGCTCGCCGCCCGAGGCCCACAGCGTGCCGAACGGCAGCTTGTCGCTCTTGTCGAGGCTGGAGGGCGCCCCGACCGCCATCTCGAAGTCCTTCGGGGTGGTCTTCTTCGCCTCGTTCTCGACCCAGGACCCGTTGGGGACGAACAGTGCCTTGCCCTGGTTCCAGGCGGTCTGCGAGTCGATGTGCGTCAGGCCCGGGGAGCCCTGCAGGATGTACCCCTTCTTGTAGAGCTCGTAATAGGCCTCGAAGGCGGCCTTGACGGCCGGGTCCTTCCAGGCGTTCGGCTCCAGGTTGTCGATTCTCCTCAGCACCTCGACGCCGCCGATCTTGGCGATGAAGGGGTAGAGGCTGAACGGCACGTAGTAGGGGTACTTGCCCGCGTACGTCCAGCCGGCGATGCCCTTCTTCTTCGCGGCCTCGCAGAGCTTGAGCATCTCGTCCCAGGTCTCCGGGTACTGCGCGTCGAGTTTCCGGAGGTTCGTCTTCGAGTACCAGACGCCGTAGACCGTGTAGGCGTAGTACAGGATCCAGGTCTCCTTGCCCTCGAACTGGCCCATTTCCACCACGCCGGGGCGCAGGGTGTCGCGTACCTTCTTGGCCGGGTCGTCGTAGGAGGGCGCGTCCAGCAGGGCGTTGAGGTCGGTGAGCTGCTGTTTGCCGACGAGGGTGCCCATGTCCATTTGCTTGGCACCGGAGTTGTCGATGAGGTCCGGCGGGGTGCCGCCGTTGAACCGGGGCTGGAGCTGGGTCTGGATCTCCTGGGTGGCGGAGTGCTTCACCTGGGCGCCGGGAAAGGCCTTCTTGTATTCGGCCTCGGCGTCCTTCGCGTACTGCTGGCCGAAGCCTCCGTCGAAGATGACGACGTCCAGGGCGGCCTTCTCGTTGACCGCGAGCGGGTTCTTCTCGCTCTTCTTCCCCTTGTCGACCTGCTTGTCGCCACCGCTGTCACCGCCACTGGCGCAGGCGCTCAGCGCGCCGACCGTGGGCACCGAGATCAGGCCGATCGCCGCCGCCCGCTTGATCAGGCCGCGCCTGCTGAATTCCGGGGTGGATCCCATGCTCAAGTCCTCGCCTTCTCCAGGACTCAGGCGGTGCACCGGTCTCCCCCTGGGGCGTTCGCCGTCGACGAAGGGCCCGTCACCGCGGGTCGTTTGAAGCTGGATGTGCTGGACGTGCGAAAGCTGAATGTGCTGGACGTACGGAAACTCGACGTGCTGGACGTGCGGAAACTGGCCGTACCCGTGTGCGCCGGGGTGAGCACTCCCGCGGTGTGGTGCGCCCCGCCGCTCCCCCGGGTCCGCGCGGCGGAAAGACCCGCCCCGGACGCCGACAGGTATAGTCCAGTTCGATCAACTGGGCAAGATCGAAAGCGGCTTTGACCCTCAGTCTTTCCCGAGTTGAGACCTCGTACGCATGCCCGGCGAACGGCCGGCGTCCGGCCGGCGACACCAGCCCCGAGACCCTTGACACCACTGGTGTCCCGAGCCCTACTTAACACTGCGCGACTCGGGTGACAACGTTGTCGGCTTCGTGGAGAGGCAAGGGATGCGACACAGACTCGGATACCTCCGATGGCGTACGCTCGCCCGCCCCACCGCACTCCTCGCGGCCACCGTACTGGTGACGACCGCTCAGGTCACGCAGGGCGCGGGGGGCGTGGCGGCGTCACCCGGTGGGCCCAAGGGTGCCGCGTCCGAGCGCTTCGCCTCCTCCTTCGAGCCCGGCGACCCGCAGCCCGATTGGCGCAATGAGGTGGAGACCGGCCGCGACGGACGGCGGCGGTCGGCCGGGGTGGACGGCGACGACACCAGCGGCATTCCGGGCAATGTCACCGACAAGGTGACCGCCGTTCGCGCCAGCGGTGAGCACACCGAGGCCGGTGAGGTGAAGGAGAACCTCATCGACGGCGAGAGCGCGACCAAATGGCTCGACTTCGAGCGGGCCGCCTGGCTGGAATTCGAGCTGTCCGCGCCCGTCAAGGCCGTACGGTACGCGCTGACCTCGGCCAACGACGCCCCCGGCCGCGACCCGCGTGACTGGACGCTCAAGGGTTCCGACGACGGGAGGAACTGGACGACCCTCGACTCCCGCCACGAGCAGACCTTCGAACGACGGCTGCAGACCAAGGAGTTCGGCTTCGAGTCCGGCACCGCCTACCGCCAGTTCCGGCTGGAGATAACCCGCAACAGCGGCGAGCCCGTCCTCCAGCTCGCCGAGGTGCAGCTGGCGACCGCGACCGGCGGCACTCCCCCGCCCGCCGACATGCGCAGCCACATCGACCGCGGCCCGACCGGCTCCCCCACGGCCAAGGCCCGCGCCGGCTTCACCGGCATCCGTGCCCTGCGCTACGGCGGCATGCACCAGGCGACGGGCCGCGGCTACTCGTACAACAAGGTCTTCGCGGTGAACACACGCGTCACGCGG
Organism: Streptomyces sp. NPDC053048; assembly: GCF_044547045.1. Taxonomy (NCBI): domain Bacteria; kingdom Bacillati; phylum Actinomycetota; class Actinomycetes; order Kitasatosporales; family Streptomycetaceae; genus Streptomyces; species Streptomyces sp. NPDC053048. The sequence goes on along the minus strand of NZ_JBITZS010000003.1, from coordinate 228,325 downwards.
CGCACGCAGCTGTCGTACAAGGTCTTCCCCGCCATGCCCGAACGCGACGCCCGCTACCCCGCGACCCACGTCTCGCTGGACCTGGCCTTCACCGACGGCACATACCTCAGCGAGCTCGGCGCCGTCGACCAGCACGGCGCGCCGCTGACCCCGCAGGGGCAGGCGGCCTCGAAGACGCTGTACGTCAACCAGTGGAACAACAAGGAGGCGGACATCGGGGCGGTGGCCGCCGGGAAGACCGTCGAGCGGGTCCTGGTCGCCTACGACTCCCCCGTGGGCCCGGCGAAGTTCCGGGGCTGGGTGGACGACATCTCGATCGCCCCGGCCCCCCGCCTCAGGCCCCCGGCCCATCCGGCCGACTGGGCGGTGACCACCCGCGGCACGAACTCCAGCTCGAACTTCTCGCGCGGCAACACCTTCCCCGCGACGGCCGTCCCGCACGGCTTCAACTTCTGGACGCCGGTCACCAACGCCGGTTCCACCGACTGGCTCTACCAGTACGCCGCCGCCAACAACGCGGACAACCTCCCCACCGTCCAGGCCTTCAGCGCCAGCCACCAGCCCAGCCCCTGGATGGGTGACCGGCAGACCTTCCAGGTCATGCCTTCCGCCGCGGCCGGCGTCCCCGACGCCTCGCGCGCGGCCCGCGCCCTGCCCTTCCGGCACGAGCGCGAGCGGGCCAGGCCCCACTACTACGGCGTCACGTTCGAGAACGGCCTCAAGACGGAGATCGCGCCCACCGACCACGCGGCGATGATGCGCTTCACCTTCCCGGGGGACGACGCCGCCGTCCTCCTCGACAACGTCAAGAACCTGGGCGGGCTGACGCTCGATCCCGAGCGCCGGTCCTTCACGGCCTGGTCGGACGTCAGGAGCGGGCTGTCCACGGGCGCGGGCCGGCTCTTCGTCCACGGCGTCTTCGACCGGCCGGTCACCGCGAGCGGCAAGCTCAAGGGCGACGGACGCGGGGACGGCGAGGGCGTCACCGGCTATCTGCGCTTCGACCCCGGACGGGACCGCACGGTCACCCTGCGCCTGGCCACCTCCCTCATCGGCACCGACCAGGCCAGGGCCAACCTGGAGCAGGAGATCCCGGCGCACGCCTCCTTCGGCCGCGTCCACGACCGGGCCCGCGCCGCGTGGGACGCCGTCCTGGGCCGCGTCGAGGTCGAGGGCGCCGCCCGCGACCAGCTCACCACCCTCTACTCCAGCCTCTACCGGCTCTACCTGTATCCGAACTCCGGATTCGAGAACACCGGCTCGAACGTCCGTCCACGCCCGCGCTACGCCAGCCCCTTCTCCCCGCCCACCGGCGCGAACACCCCCACCACCACCGGCGCGAAGATCGTCGACGGCGAGGTGTACGTCAACAACGGCTTCTGGGACACCTACCGCACCACCTGGCCCGCCTACGCCCTGCTCACCCCCAGACGGGCCGGCCGGCTCGTCGACGGCTTCGTGCAGCAGTACAAGGACGGCGGCTGGATCTCCCGCTGGTCCTCCCCCGGCTACGCCGACCTGATGACCGGCACCAGCTCGGACGTCGCCTTCGCCGACGCCCACGTCAAGGGCGTCCCCTTCGACGCCGAGGCGGCCTACGAGGCCGCGCTGAAGAACGCGACCGTGGCCCCGGACAGCCCCGGCACCGGGCGGAAGGGCATGGACATCTCGGTCTTCCTCGGCTGGACCAGCACCTCCACCCGCGAGGGCGTCTCCTGGGCACTGGAGGGCTACCTCAACGACTTCGGCCTGGCGAAAATGGGCCGAAAGCTCTACGAGAAGACCCGCAAGGCCCGCTATCTGGAGGAGTCGGAGTACTTCCTCAACCGGGCCCGCAACTACGTCAGGCTCTTCGACCACCGCACCGGCTTCTTCCAGGGCAAGGACGCCGGCGGCGCCTGGCGGCTCCCGCCGGAGGCCTACGACCCGCGCGTCTGGGGCCACGACTACACCGAGACCAACGGCTGGAACTTCGCCTTCGCCGTCCCCCAGGACACCCGCGGCCTGGCCACCCTGCACGGCGGCCGCACGGGCCTGGCCAAGAAGCTCGACGCCTACTTCGCCACCCCCGAGACAGGCGACCCCGAGTTCGCCGGCTCCTACGGCGGCGTCATCCACGAGATGACCGAGGCCCGCGACGTGCGCATGGGCATGTACGGGCACAGCAACCAGGTCTCGCACCACATCGCCTACCTGTACGACGCCGCTGGGCAGCCGTGGAAGACCCAGGAGAAGGTCCGCGAGGTGCTCTCCCGGCTCTACCTCGGCAGCGAGATCGGCCAGGGCTACCCGGGTGACGAGGACAACGGCGAGATGTCGGCCTGGTACCTCTTCAGCGCACTCGGCTTCTATCCGCTGGTGATGGGTCAGGGCGAGTACGCGATCGGCTCGCCGCTCTTCACCAAGGCGACCGTCCACCTCGAGAACGGCCGCAAGCTCGTCGTCAAGGCCCCCCGCAACAGCTCCCGCAACATCTACGTCCAGGACGTGCGGGTCAACGGCAAGACGTGGAAGTCCACCGCCCTGCCGCACTCGCTGATCGCGAACGGCGGGACGCTGGAGTTCGCCATGGGCCCCCGCCCGTCGCAGTGGGGCACGGGCCAGGACGCCGGCCCCACGTCCATCACCCGCGACGACACGACGCCCGCCCCCGCCTCGGACGTGACGGTGCCCGGGGACACGGCCCTGACGGACGACTCGTCCCGCACCGAGGCGCCCCTCACGGCCGCCACCGACCTCAAGGTGGCGCCGGGATCCCGGGTCACCTCCTACACCCTCACCTCCTCGTCCGACCGGACGAAGGCCCCGCGCGGCTGGGTACTCAAGGGCTCCGCGGACGGCGAGAACTGGACGGAGATCGACCGCCGGACGGACGAGGCCTTCGCCTGGGACCGCCAGACCAGAGTGTTCGGCCTCCGCTCGCCCGGCGCGTACTCCCGGTACCGACTGGAGGCGGCAGGGGGCGAGTCGGTACTGGCGGAGGTTGAGCTGTTGGGGCGCACCCAAACCGGTTGACTTGTAAAGGTGATGTGAAAGGATCTTGCCGATCCTGCGGTGCGCCCCGGTTTGTCCGGGAGCGCACCGCGGGTTGTCACTTCACCGATCTCTTCACCTTTCTCCTCACCGATGGAGCAATACGTGGCTCTTTCCTCCGGCCGTACGCGCGGACGCGCCCTGTCGCGTCTCGTCACCGCGGCGATAGCCGCAACCCTGGTCGGTACCACTGCCGGAACCGCCATGGCGGACTCCCCGGCGAGCGGCTCCTCCGCCGCCCGCGACGCCGCGCGCGACGCCGCGCGTGGCCTCTCCAAGATCGCCACCGCGCCGGCGCAGGCCGCCCCGGCGCAGAAGGACGGCGCCAAGTCCCCCGCGCGGGGCCTGGCGGCCCACCGTGCCGTCGTGGCCCCCTCGGCCAAGGCGCCGGTCATGCCGCTCGGCGCGGTCAACGCCTCGGGCGAGCTCTACTTCTACGGCCCCGACGGCAAGGGCGGCCTGACCTCGAAGGAACTCGTCGACACCGGCTGGGACGGCCTCCGCGCGGCCGCTCACGTCGACCACGACCGCAACGGCGTCGCCGACGGCACGTACGTCCTGAGCAAGGCCGAGGAGGTCTGGTTCTCCGACGGCGGCGCCGGCAAGCGCGTCGCCGACGACTGGGGCCAGTACGACTCCTTCTTCTCCCCCGGCGACCTCGGCGGCTCGAAGCAGTCGGACATCCTCGTCCGCGACCGCGACGGCGTGCTGTTCCTCTACACCGCCAACGCCGACGGCTCGCTGCCCGGCCGCAAGAAGGTCGGTCCGGGCTGGGGCCAGTTCACCGAGATCACCGGCCGCGGTGACCTGACGGGCGACGGCAGGACGGACATCGTCGCCCGCGACCGCGACGGCGTCCTGTGGCTCTACAAGGGCACCGGCGACGCCACCAAGCCCTTCGAGGCCCGCACGAAGATCGGCCCCGGCTGGAACCAGTTCAACGAGCTGGTCGCCACCGGTGACGTCGACCTCGACGGCCGCGCCGACCTGATCGCCCGCAACAGCGACGGCTCGCTGTGGCTCTACAAGGGCACGGGCAACGCCTCGGCGCCCTTCAAGTCCCGCGAGAAGATCGGCAACTCGGGCTGGAACCAGTACAGCTGGATGTTCTGATCCCTGCGCGAGGGCCGCACCCCGGTGGGGTGCGGCCCTTTCGCCTGTGGTGACTTCCCCTCGCCTACTTCTGCGGCTTCGGGCAGGTCGCGCCGACGGCCGCCATCACCAGCTCGTTGACCGCCTTGCTCACCTCGGGCGGGCCGTCCACCTCGGACACCGACAACGTCCAGCTGAAGCTCAGCTGACGCCGGCCGTCGGGCGAGCTGAACGACATCGTCCGGTAGCCGAAGCCGTTGCCGGTGTTGCCCCAGAGGTACTCGCCGGGGCGCGCCGGGCACAGATCGCCACCGGGCACCACGCCCAGCGCGTACGGCGCCACCGTGAACTCGCGCATCTCGGCCCAGCGCGCCGACGGCAGCAGGGTGCCGTCGGAGAGCGCACGGTAGAACCGGTTCAGGTCGGCGTTGGTCGAGACGACGCCCGCAGCCGCGCCCCATACCGACGGGGTGTAGACGGTGAGGTCGCGCAGCGGTCGCGAGCCGACCTGGTGGTAACCGTTGAGATGCGGGCCGGTGATGCGGGGGTTAGCGGTCGGGTACGAGGTGTCCTTCATGCCTGCCGGCCGGAACACCCGCTGCTCCAGGACGGCTGAAAGGGACCGGCCGGTGACCTTCTCCACCACCTGACCAAGGATCAGGTAATTGGTGTTCGAGTAGTGGAATTCCGCGCCCGGCCTGGACACCAGGGGCTTTGCCGCCGCCATCTTGATCAGCTCGCGCGGCGGAAAATACCGGAAGCGGTTCCGCTCCAGCTCTTCGAGTTCCTTGTCGCCCGTCCCCGGATACAGCTGGTCGAAGTAATTCGGCACGCCGCTGGTGTGGTTGAGCAGCTGACGGAGCGTGATCTGTTCGGTGTAGGGCAGCAGCCCCGGAAGGTGCCGCGAGACGGGGTCGTCGAGCTTCAGCCGCCCCTCGTCGACGAGTTGCATGACGACGGCAGCGACCATCGACTTGGTCACGCTGGCGATGCGGTAGCGGTCACCGGGACGGGCGGGACGCTTCGTCCGCGTATCCCGCACCCCACTGGCCCCGGACCAGGTCCTGTCCCCCACTCGCACCTCGGCCAGCGCGGCGGGGGCGCCGGCGGCGGTGAGCTTGTCGAGGGCGGACTGGAGGGTACGGGCGTCCAGGTCGGCCATAGGCGGCGCCGGGGCCGGGGCCGCGGTGGCGGGTTGGACGGTCAGTCCGATGGCGAGTGCGGCCAGTGCCACGACGGTGCGACGCCTCAATTTCACGTATTCCCCCATGAGTTCGACTGTTCGCGATACTAAGGGAATGGGCGGAATCCGGCCGCACCCGGGGCTACGCTGACGTCTGTGACTCAGCCCAGGAACACGGACCCGTACAGCGATGCCCGAGCGTTCTACGGCTCGGAACTCCGCCGTCTGCGCGAGGAAGCCGGCCTCACACAGGACCAGCTCGGAGAGCGAGCGTTCTGCTCCGGCTCGTACGTGGCGCACTTCGAGTCGGGGATGCGACGACCGCAACTGGAGTTGTCGACAACCTTCGACGAAGTGCTGGGGAGCGGCATGCATCTCCAGCGACTGTGCCGCCTGGCACGCAATGCGAAGGTCGCGGACTACTTCGCGGATGCTGCGGAGCTCGAGCGGCAGGCGAGGACGATCAGTGAGTGTTCGCCAATGTTCGTCCCAGGCCTGCTGCAGACAGAGGCATACGCACGAACGCTGACCCGGGCATCGCGGCGTTTCGCCTGCCAACAGGAGGTGGAGCAGCTCGTCAGCGCCCGACTGGAGCGGGCACAGCTACTCGATGGCCCGACCGCGCCCGTGGACTGGACCATCATTCACGAATCGGCACTTCGCGTAACTGTCGGCGCTGCTGCCATCATGCGCGAACAGCTCGCCTATCTCGTCGAGACTGTACAGAGCCGCCCCAACGTCGTACTGCAAGTGCTGCCATTCGCAGCTGGACCGCATCCGTTCATGAACACCATGGTTTCGTTGATGGAGTTCAGCGACGCGCCACCTGTCGTCTACACCGAAAGCGCGTACAGCGGCCAACTCATCGAAGACCCAGCCCTGGTCGCCCAGTTTCAATCGTCATACGATCTGGCAAGGGCCACGGCGCTGTCGCCGGAGGCCTCATTGAGCCTGATCGAGTCGGCGGCGAAGGAATGGGCTACCCATGAGCACCACAACTAACTTAAGCACCGCCAAGTGGCGCACGTCGTCCTATACCAATGGAGACGGCGGCAATTGCGTCGAAGTCGCCGACAACCTCCCCGGCATCATCCCCGTCCGCGACACCAAGACGGCCCCGCAGGGGACCACCCTCGTCTTCCCCACCCCCGCCTGGGCCACCTTCATCCGAACCGTCAAGCGCGGCGTTCACGCCGCGCACGGCGGATAAGCGCCCGCACCGCCTGCCCGAGCACCAGCCCCAGACCGGCAATCGGCAACGCAAGCAGCAGAATCTGCAGGCAGGCAGCCGTCATGGCGAGGGCCGGGTTGTCGGCCGCGACAGCGGCCTGAAGCAGCAGGTCGGCCTTCTGCCAGTCCGCCCGTAGCAGCTGCGGCAGATTGACCAGCAGGAAGCCCAGTTGCAGGCACAGTGCCGGGATCAGGAACAGGACCCAGCCCGCCACCACCACCTGCGGCCATCGCTTGAGTGCCTTCAGCCGCTCGTCCTCCGGGCGACGCAGCACGACCCGCCGCAGAATCGGGCCGACGTACTTGAAGAGGTCGGGGATGCCGACGAGGTCGGACACGATGTAGTAGCCGTCGAACCGCAGCGTCGGCAGCAACTGCTGGATCATCTCGAGGTGTACCGACAGGATGGCCACCAGCAGCGGCTGGAAGCCGGTCGCCGCGTACAACGCGACCAGGCCCAGGCCGAAGAGCGCGTTGAAGTAGACGCCGCCCAGGTCGGCGCGGATGCGCCCGGCGCGGCCGAGCCGGTACGAGTTTGTGATGTCGGTGTAGAAGGCGGGCCACACCAGGTAGATGCCGCAGCCCATGGCGCCGGGGCGCACGCCGCCGTAGCGGCAAGCGGCGCCGTGCCCCATTTCGTGGAACGCGCACGACGCGATGGCCAGGAAGACGACGAGGAGCACGCTGGACGGGGACGAGAGCACCGACCACAGCGCGGCGCCGGTGTCCTGGGTCGTCCACAACCAGATCTCGCCCGCCACGAAGGCGCTCAGGGCCAGGACCATGACGACCGGGCGGAACAGCCAGGCGAAGAGGCCGGAAAGGACCCACGTGACGCTCTCCGGGAGCACCGCCAGCCGGAACCGGAAGGCGAGGAACGGGTCCTTCCGAGGCGTGGGCGGTGGCGGCGAACCGTCGCTGTGGGTGGTGACGCCGAGCGGGGCGAGCTTCTTGTCGAGCAGGAAGGCGACGTGCTCGGCGGTGAAGTCCCGGCCGGTCTCCCGGCTCAGTTCGGCGGCCACCTTGGCCATGACCGGTTCCCGTTCGGAACGGCGCATGCCGTCCAGCGCCCGTACGACCTGGTACAGCAGGCCCGGAAGCCTGACGATCTGGCCGTCGGGCCGGCAGACCAGCTGCGGCGGCTCCCGGTAGCCGGAGCCCTCGAACTCGCCGACCAGTTCCATACCGGCGACCAGCGTGGGTTCCTGGGACATGGGCGTTCTCCGTGAAGTGGCAAAGTGGCGGGGAAGGGCCGGGGGGCCCGGCCCTTCCCCGGACGCGTGCGGCGCGCCGCTAGGCGATCAGTGGCTGGAGATGGCCGTGGGCATGCAGGTCATGCTGGTGGTCGGGTTCGTGGACGGCAGGCCCAGCGAGCCGAACAGGCCCGGCGTGCCCTGCCGGTCGACGGCCTGGCAGGCCGCGAGCATCGTGGTGCCGTGGTGGTCGGCCGGGGGCGCGAACACGCCTCCCACACCTCCGCCCGAGGCGGCGCTGCTGCTGGAGGCACCGGCGCCCGCGCCCGAGCCGGCGGGGCCGGGGTCGGCGAAGCTCAGCGGCGTAGCGATGACGCCCATGACGGTGCGCTCGGGCAGCACCTCACCCGCGACGGTCTCGAGCTCCTCGAAGCTGATGGCGTTTCCCATGATGTTTTGTCCGTACCCCTTCTCGAAAAAGCGGCGTCAGCGGCTGTGAATGGCCGCAGGAATGCACGTGGTGCTGTAACCGGGAGAGCTGGGAGCGAGTCCCAGCGCGACGAGAAGGCCGGGGCTGCCCGCGTTCTGCCGGTAATGACAGGCGTAGGCCACCGTTGTTCCGTGCTCGGTTCTCACCATCGTCGGATACACCGGTTGGTCGGTGCCTGCCGGCAGCAGCACACTCGAAAGCGCGATCCGCGGGGGAAGCTCCTCACCGCACAGACGGCCGAGTTCCCCGAAAGTAACGGCGGATCCCATCGCCAAATCCCTCCCTCTCGGGACGACATGTCGCGTCATCCCGGCGGGGAGCCTAACCGGCGGAGGAATAGGCAACACTTCCTCAACACGCCGATCACCCAGTCGTGTTGGGGGATACCCCGGGAGGGTGCAGGGCCGAACGCCCGCCCGGAACCGGGCAGTTCGGGCTGCGCCACTCGGCGTCAAGTCCGCCCGTACGCTTCCCGCCTCACTCGACTTGGCGACTTCCGGGCCTTTCTACAGTCTCGTCGCGGCTGTCAACGTGGACAGCGCCCCGGCGGTCACCCGACCGCCGCCCAGAGCTCAGGGAAAGGAAGCGACGATGCCTCCGATTCCGATCAAGCCCGGCGTCTACCGGTTCTACGCCCACATCATCGGCCCGCCGGCGCTCATCACCGCTCGCGAGCACGCCGTCGACCACGGCCTCCCGGTCAACACCGACCGCCCGCTGTACCCGCCGCTCCTGCAGGAATGGATCATCCAGCCGGCCGAGCCCATTCCGGGCTCCCCGTACGTGATCTCCCTCGCGTTCGACACCGACGGTGACGAGAGGCACCCCGGGCTCGTCGCCGCCGACCACAGGCTCTGGGCCAACGCCGTGAACCGGGACCAGTTCACGAAGTGGACCTTCGCGCACGCCATCGGCGGCCTCCAGATCATCGACGAGAAGGACCAGCTCGCTCTGCGCGCCGGCCACTTCGGCGAGCAGATCAAGCTCGTCACGCCCAACAAGGCCGACTTCCACCAGGTCTGGACGCTGGACTTCCTGCGCCCGATCGACGAGTAGGCGAGTAGGCACCCGAACGCGCGAGGGCCGCACCCCGTACGGAACGGGGTGCGGCCCTTACGACCTGCGTACCGGAACCGCTAGCCGCGGATCAGGTTGCGCAGCACGTACTGCATGATGCCGCCGTTGCGGTAGTAGTCGGCCTCACCGGGGGTGTCGATGCGGACGACCGCGTCGAACTCGACACCGGTGTCGGTGGTGACCTTGACCGTGCTGGGCGTGCGGCCCTCGTTGAGCTCGGTCACGCCGGCGAAGGAGAAGGTCTCCTCACCGGTCAGGCCCAGGGCCTCGGCCGAGGCGCCCTCGGGGAACTGGAGCGGGAGGACGCCCATGCCGATGAGGTTCGAGCGGTGGATGCGCTCGTAGGACTCGGCGATGACGGCCTTGACGCCGAGGAGCGCGGTGCCCTTGGCGGCCCAGTCGCGGGACGAGCCGGAGCCGTACTCCTTGCCGGCCAGGACGACCAGGGGGATGCCCTGCTCGATGTAGTTGCGCGAGGCGTCGTAGATGAACGACACCGGCGCGTCGGCCTTGGTGAAGTCGCGGGTGAAGCCGCCCTCGGTGCCCGGCGCGATCTGGTTGCGCAGGCGGATGTTGGCGAACGTACCGCGGATCATGACCTCGTGGTTGCCTCGGCGGGAGCCGTAGGAGTTGAAGTCACGACGCTCGACACCGTGCTCGGTGAGGTACTTGCCGGCCGGGGTGTCGGCCTTGATGGCACCGGCCGGGGAGATGTGGTCGGTGGTGACCGAGTCGCCCAGCTTGGCCAGGACGCGGGCACCGGTGATGTCGGTGACCGGGGCCGGCTCCATCTGCATGCCCTCGAAGTACGGGGGCTTGCGGACGTAGGTGGACTCGGTGTCCCACTCGAAGGTGTTGCCGGTCGGGATCGGCAGCGCCTGCCACTGGGCGTCGCCCGCGAAGACGTCGCTGTAGGACTTGTTGAACATGTCCTCGCCGATGGCGTTGGCCACGACGTCGTTGACCTCGGCCTCGGAGGGCCAGATGTCCTTGAGGAAGACCGGGTTGCCCTCGGTGTCGATGCCCAGGGCGTCCTTGGTGATGTCCACCTTCATGGAGCCCGCGAGGGCGTACGCGACGACCAGCGGCGGGGAGGCCAGGTAGTTCATCTTGACGTCGGGGTTGATGCGACCCTCGAAGTTACGGTTGCCGGAGAGCACCGAGGTGACGGCCAGGTCGTGGTCGTTGACGGCCTTGGAGACCTCCTCCGGCAGCGGGCCGGAGTTGCCGATGCAGGTGGTGCAGCCGTAGCCGACGAGGTTGAAGCCGACCTTGTCGAGGTAGGGGGTCAGGCCCGCCTTGTCGAAGTAGTCGGTGACGACCTTCGAGCCCGGGGCGAGGGTGGTCTTGACCCACGGCTTGCGGGTCAGGCCCTTCTCGACCGCCTTCTTCGCGACGAGGGCCGCGGCCACCATCACGTAGGGGTTCGAGGTGTTGGTGCAGGAGGTGATCGCGGCGACGGTGACGGCGCCGTGGTCGATCTGGTACGTGCTGCCGTCGGGGGCGGTGACGGTGACCGGGTTGGTCGGCACGCCACCGGACGCGGCCGGGGAGTCGGAGGCCGGGAAGGACTCCTCGCCCGCCTCGTCGGCGGTGGAGACGTAGTTGAGGACGTCACGCTCGAACTGCGAGGCGGCCTCGGCCAGGACGATGCGGTCCTGCGGGCGCTTCGGGCCGGCGATGGAGGGGACGACCGTGGAGAGGTCGAGCTCGAGCTTCTCGGAGAAGTCGGGCTCGGCGGCCGGGTCGAGCCAGAGGCCCTGCTCCTTGGCGTAGGCCTCGACGAGCGCGACCTGCTGCTCGCTGCGACCGGTGAGCTTGAGGTAGTTCAGGGTCTCGCCGTCGATCGGGAAGATCGCGGCGGTGGAGCCGAACTCCGGCGACATGTTGCCGATGGTGGCGCGGTTGGCCAGCGAGGTGGCGGCGACGCCCTCGCCGTAGAACTCGACGAACTTGCCGACGACGCCGTGCTTGCGCAGCATCTCGGTGATCGTGAGGACGAGGTCGGTGGCGGTGGTGCCGGCCGGGAGCTCACCGGTCAGCTTGAAGCCGACGACGCGCGGGATGAGCATGGAGACCGGCTGGCCGAGCATCGCGGCCTCGGCCTCGATGCCGCCGACGCCCCAGCCGAGCACGCCGAGGCCGTTGACCATGGTGGTGTGCGAGTCGGTGCCGACGAGGGTGTCGGGGTAGGCCTGGCCGTTACGGACCATGACGGTGCGGGCCAGGTGCTCGATGTTCACCTGGTGGACGATGCCGGTGCCCGGGGGGACGACCTTGAACTCGTCGAAGGCGGTCTGGCCCCAGCGCAGGAACTGGTAGCGCTCCTTGTTGCGGCCGTACTCGAGCTCGACGTTCTGGCCGAAGGCGTCCTTGGTGCCGAACTTGTCGGCGATGACGGAGTGGTCGATGACCAGCTCGGCCGGGGCCAGCGGGTTGATCTTCGCCGGGTCGCCGCCGAGCTCCTTGACGGCCTCACGCATGGTGGCGAGGTCGACGACACAGGGCACACCGGTGAAGTCCTGCATGATCACGCGGGCCGGCGTGAACTGGATCTCCTGGCTGGGCTGGGCCTGCGAGTCCCAGTTGCCCAGCGCGCGGATGTGGTCGGCGGTGATGTTCGCGCCGTCCTCCGTGCGGAGCAGGTTCTCCAGCAGCACCTTCAGGCTGTAGGGAAGGCGCGCGGAGCCCTCGACCTTGTCCAGCCGGAAGATCTCGTACGACTCGTCGCCCACCTGCAGCGTGCTGCGGGCGTCGAAGCTGTTCGCCGACACGACAGTCTCCTTCATGCATGAATTCGCGTACTGCGGCCATCCTGCCGCCCCGATGGCGCGCGCATCCGCTAAGGTGTGCCTAAGTTAGGTACGCCTTACTGGCGCGTCAGCGGTACGCCTCTCGGCAGATATCTCGATGTCGAGATAACACTAATACATGGCGGCCGCCCGGTCATGCCCGGATGGGCCGTCCGGGACCGGCGAATGCGCAGATAAGGCACGTACCCCCGCCGGCCGTGCCCGGACGTGCCCTGACTGGCAGCCGCGATGCGCCCCGAGGATGCTGGAGCGTGTCCGTGTCGTACGGCACGCGAGAGCAGGAGCGGGTACGTGAGGGCACCGAGCGCGGGGCGCACGACCGCGGAGCGCGGCCGCCCGCGGCTGCTGACGGTGTTCCTGCCCGTCCTCCTGCTCGCCGGCGGCGCCGTGCTCGACTACAACACGTCTCCGCACTTCAGCGCCGAGGCCTTCTACACGGCCGCGCCGATGACGGCCGCCGCGCTGCTGTCGCTGCGCGCGACGGTCCTGGCGGGCGTCGGCGCCTGCGCAGTCGACGCCGCGCTGCTCGCCCACTTCGGCTTCCTCGACGATTCGGGCGGGCGCAGTGAGCTGGCGGCGGTGGCGACCGTCTCGGCTCTCGCCGTGATCGTCAACCGCCTCATGTACTACAGCGACGTGCGGCTGCAGTCCGCGCGGGCGGTCGCCCTCGCCGTGCAGCGCGCCGTGCTGCCGGAGCCGCCGGCCGCGATCGGGCCGCTGCGGATCGCCGTGCGGTACCGGTCGGCCGCGAAGGACGCGCAGATCGGCGGCGACCTGTACGGCGTGCAGGCGACGCCGTACGGGGTGCGCTGCGTGGTGGGCGACGTGCGGGGCAAGGGCATGGAGGCGGTCAAGGCCGTGGACGTGGCGCTGGGGGCGTTCCGGGAGGCGGCCGAGGAGGAGCCCTCGCTGGTCACGGTGGCGGCCCGGCTGGAACGGGCGCTGGTGCGGGAGGCGGAGCGGCGGGCGGGGATAGAGCGGATCGAGGGGTTCGTCACGGGCGTACTCGCCGAGATCCCGTACTCCGGGGACAGGGTGTCCGGGGACGGGCTGCGGCTGGTGAACCGCGGGCATCCGGCGCCGCTGCTGCTGCACGAGGGGGCGGTGCACTGCCTGGAACCGTCCGAGCCGGCCCTGCCCCTGTGCCTGGCGGAGCCGGGCGCGGAGGAGGGCCGGACCGACACGGTGGTGTTCCCGCCCGGCGCGACCCTCCTGCTGTACACGGACGGCCTCACGGAGGCGCGCGACCGCGCCGGGGTCTTCTACGACCCCGTCGTGGCACTGACCGGGCGCGCCTTCCCGGCACCGGACGCGCTGCTGGACGCCCTGCTCGCCGACGTCGGCCGGCACGCCGGTGGTCGCATCAGCGACGACATGGTGCTGCTGGCGGTGACGCGGGGCCGGTAGGGGGCCGTTCAGGCCTGGGGCGCGAGGTCCTTCTCCACGTCCCGCAGGAACTGCGGCACGCGGCTGTTGAGCAGTTCCACCGGCATGCCGTGGCGGGCGCCGGGCGCGATCTGGGTGCGTACGCCGGGGATGAGGGCGCGGGCGCGCTCCTCGGCGCGGTGGGCGTCGAGGACGCCGGTGTCCCCGCCCAGCAGGACGAGCGCGGGCACGGCGATGGAGCGGAGGTCGTCGTCGCTCAGGCGGGTGGGAGGCAGCAGCCGCACGCGGAAGCCGCGCAGCGCCTCCAGGAAGAACCGCGCCTGTGCCTCGGTCTCCTCGGCGGGCGCACCCGTACCGCCGATGATCCGGTCGTAGTGGCGGCGCCGGGAGGCGTCCGACTTTCCGACCGTCAGGGCGATGGCCCTGAAGACGAATCCGGGCCGCAGTGGGGCGAGGGCGCTCGGCGGGTCGTAGACGGCGACGGAGGCGATGCGGCCGGGGGCGCGTACGGCGTGATTGAGCGCCACCCATCCGCCGTACGAGTGCCCCACCAGGTGCACCCGCTCCAGTCCGAGCGCGGCGAGGACCTCCTCGAGCCAGGCCGCCGTGTCGTCGGGCGTGCGTATCGGCGCGGTCTGCGTGCTGTACCCCGGTTCGCCCACCCGGTCGACGGCGAAGACGGCACGCCCCTCGGCGAACGCCGCGACGTGCGGCGCCCACTCGACGGGCCCGGCGCTCTGACCGTGGAGCAACACGACGGGTATGCCGTCGGCGTCCGTGTTGTAGGCATGCACGCGCGTGGTACCGAACGCCGTCTCGACGTCGCGCTCCTCGCGCGGCTGCGGCCAGTGGGCCATGGCACGGTCGTAGGCGGCGAGGACACGCGCGCGTGCTTCGTCACCGGCGAAGGAACTGACCTGAGCACCCATGAGGTGACCTCCCCACAGCGGCCCCTACGGCCGCCCCCGTTGGTCCGATCCTCCCAGGTGGGCTGTTGCGGGGGACGGGCGGGGTGGTTCACCCCCTCCACCTTCCCGCCCCCTTCGACCTCGAGCTCGACACCTCCGGCTTCTGACCGCCGCAGAGGGACAGAACCTGTGCAGGAGCCATGGCGCGCGAAGCGTGAATCTCATATCTGAGATACCGTCTGACTCATGACAGACGCCTACCTCGGCCGCATCGGCAAGCTCATCCGCGATGCCCGCCAGCACCGTGGCTGGACTCAGTCCCAGCTCGCGGACGCTCTCGGGACCAGCCAGAGCGCGGTCAACCGCATTGAGCGGGGAAATCAGAACATCAGTCTTGATATGATCGCCCGCATTGGGGAGGCGCTCGACAGCGAGATCGTCTCCCTCGGCTACGCCGGGCCCATGCACCTGCGCGTCGTCGGCGGGCGTCGGCTCTCCGGTTCCATCGACGTCAAGACGAGCAAGAACGCGTGCGTCGCCCTGCTGTGCGCCACGCTGCTCAACGCCGGCCGCACGACGCTGCGTCGCGTCGCGCGGATCGAGGAGGTCTACCGGATCCTCGAGGTGCTGGCCAGCATCGGCGTCCGGCACCGGTGGATCAACGACGGCAACGACCTGGAGATCGTGCCGCCCGCCGAGCTGGACCTGGGCTCGATGGACACCGAGGCGGCCCGCCGCACCCGTAGCGTCATCATGTTCCTCGGTCCGCTGCTGCACCGCATGGACCACTTCAAGATTCCCTACGCCGGCGGCTGCGACCTCGGCACCCGGACCGTCCAGCCGCACATGACGGCCCTGCGCCACTTCGGTCTGGAGATCACGGCCACCGACGGCACGTACCACGCCCAGGTGGATCGTTCCGTCGCGCCCACCCGGGCCATCGTGCTGACCGAGCGCGGGGACACCGTCACCGAGAACGCCCTGCTGGCCGCCGCCCGCCACGACGGCGTGACCGTCATCCGCAACGCCAGCTCCAACTACATGGTCCAGGACCTGTGCTTCTTCCTCGAGGAGCTCGGCGTCCGGGTCGAGGGCGTGGGCACCACGACGCTCACCGTGCACGGCGTGGCCACCATCGACCGCGACGTGGACTACGCGCCGTCCGAGGACCCGGTGGAGGCCATGAGCCTGCTGGCCGCCGCCGTCGTCACCGAGTCGGAGCTGACGATCCGCCGGGTGCCGGTGGAGTTCATGGAGATCGAGCTCGCCGTCCTGGAGGAGATGGGCCTGGACAACGAGCGCAGCCCCGAGTACCGCGCCGACAACGGCCGCACCCGCCTGGTCGACCTGACCGTGCGCCCCTCCAAGCTGCGCGCGCCCATCGACAAGATCCACCCGATGCCGTTCCCCGGCCTCAACATCGACAACGTGCCCTTCTTCGCGGCCATCGCGGCGTTCGCCCAGGGCCAGACCCTCATCCACGACTGGGTCTACGACAACCGCGCCATCTACCTCACCGACCTCAACCGCCTCGGCGCGGACGTCAAGCTGCTCGACCCGCACCGCGTCCTGGTCGAGGGCCCGACCCGCTGGCGCTCCGCCGAGATGATGTGCCCGCCGGCCCTCCGGCCCGCCGTCGTCGTGCTGCTGGCCATGATGGCCGCCGAGGGCACCTCCGTGCTGCGCAACGTCTACGTCATCAACCGCGGCTACGAGGACCTGGCCGAGCGCCTCAACTCCATCGGCGCGCAGATCGAGACGTTCCGCGACATTTAACGTTTCTGCGCCGCCTCCACCCTCCCGCGGCCCCTCCGTCCAGCCGAAACGGCTTGGACGGAGGGGCCGTTGCCGTGTTCCGGTGCCTGCGCGTAGACTCACTGACCGATCGGTCAGACTACTGACTATACGGTCGAACAGAGGGGGATGACATGGAACGCACCACCTGTTGCATCGTCGGCGGCGGGCCCGCCGGGATGATGCTGGGGCTGCTGCTGGCCAGAGCCGGGGTCGAGGTCACCGTCCTGGAGAAGCATCGCGACTTCCTGCGCGACTTCCGGGGGGACACCGTGCACCCCTCCACGCTGCGGCTGCTGGACGAACTCGGGCTCGGCGAACGGTTCGCCGCGCTCCCCGCGCACCGGCTCGACGAAGTGCGCATGCACATCGGCGACGACGTCATCACGCTGTCCGACCTGCGGCGCATACCCGGGCGGCACAAGTACATCGCCATGGTTCCGCAGTGGGACTTCCTCGACCTGCTCGCGGGCGCCGCCGCCGAGGAGCCGTCCTTCACCCTGCGCATGAGCACCGCGTTCACCGGGCTGCGCACCGACGGCGCCGGCCGGGTGACCGGCGTGCGGTACACGGGCCCGGACGGCACCGCCGGCGAGATCGCCGCCGACCTCACCGTCGCCTGCGACGGGCGTGATTCGGCGGTGCGCGCGGCGGCCGGGCTGCGGCCGGACTACTTCGACGTGCCCATGGACGTGTGGAACGTCCGGGTGCCCTCCCCGGGCGACCGGGCCAAGCACGGCCGCGTCTTCATGCGCACCCGCGAGGACCAGTTCGCGGTCACCGTGGACCGTGGCGCGTACTACCAGACCTCCTACCTGATCAAGAAGGGGGCCGACGAGCGGCTGCGCGCCCACGGCATCGAGTGGTTCCGCGGCCGGCTCGGCGAACTCTTCGGCTGGGGCCCCGAGGTGACGGAGGCCGTCCGTTCCTGGGACGACGTCAAGCTGCTGGAGGTGACGATGGGCAGGCTGCGGCGCTGGTACCGGCCGGGCCTGCTGTGCATCGGCGACTCGGCGCACATCATGTCGCCGACGGGCGGCGTCGGCGTCAACCTGGCCGTGCAGGACGCCGTCGCGGCCGCCCGCATCCTCGCGGCTCCGCTGCGGCGCGGCACCGTGGGCGTGGACGGCCTCGCCCGAGTGCAGAAGCGCCGCCTCCTGCCGACGGCCTTCATACAGAAGTCCCAGGTGAGCGAGCACGAGGCACTGCTGCGGCCCGCCCTCGACGGCACCCTCGACCCGGACCGGATGCCGGTGCCCTTCCGGCTGCTGCGGCACATACGACCGCTGCGCACGCTGACCGGCTACCTCGGCGGGGTCGGGATACGGCCCGAGCGGGCACCGACCTTCGCGCGCGGGTGACGGAAGCGCCGGGGCCGGACGGGGGTCAGCCCCGGCGCTCGACCGCGTTCAGAGTGAAGGTGACCAACTCGTCGGCCGCCGCGTCGAGGTCGTACTCCGGGTGGACCAGCCAGTAGGAGATCACGTTGTCGATCGCCCCGCCGATGGCCAGGGCCATGGTCCGGGTGTCGAACGGGCGGAAGGAACCCGCCTCCTGGCCCGCCGCCAGCAGGCGGGCGAGCTCCTGCCAGCGGTCGTACGTGTCGTGGGAGCCCGGTGTCCTCAGCCGGGTGCCGCCCTTGTCGTCGAGCAGCATCTCGGTGATCACGCGGACGTGCCGGCGGTTGGCCTGCTGGTAGCCGATCATGGCGCGGACATAGGCGACGACGGCCGCGCGCGGCTCGCTCTCCCGCTCCACGCGCTCCGTCACATGGGCCAGGAACCGCTCCAGCACATGCTCGAGCGTGCTCTGGGTGAGGTTGTCCTTCGACGTGAAGTGGTAGAGGACCGCGCCCTTGGAGATGCCGGCCCGCTCGGCGATCGCCGACAGGGACGTGCCTGGCTGGCCCCGCTCGGCGATCAGGTCGATCGTGCACTCGACGATCTGCTGCCGCCGGGCGCGTTCGGTGAAGGTCAGGCCACCGGGTTCGGCACTCCGACGAGACGTCATCGAACGCCCACCCTCTCACTTGGGACCACCAACGGCGTCACACCGTACCCCGCTCCGGCTCAGGGCAGCACGGCCACCCCGTCCAGCTCCACCAGCGCCTGCTCGTCCCAGAGCCGGGTGGTGCCGATGACGGCCATCGCCGGGTAGTCGCGGCCCGCGAGGCGGCGCCAGACCTCGCCGAGCGCGCGGGCGTGCGCGCGGTACGCGCCGACGTCCGTGGCGTAGACGGTCACGCGTGCCAGGTCGGCGGGCCGGCCGCCGGCGGCGCGCAGGGCGGCCAGCAAATTGGCCAGGGCCCTCTCGAACTGCTCGGGCAGGCCGCCCGGTACGACCTTGCCGTCGGCGTCGAGCGCGGTCTGGCCCGCGAGGAAGACCAGCCGGCCGCCGGTGGCCGTGACCGCGTGGGAGAAGCCGGTGGGCGGGGAGAGCTCGGCGGGGTTGAGGCGGTGGAGGCCGTTGGTGGTGGTCATCGGTAGAGCTCCTTGGCGATGATCGTGCGCTGGACCTCGGTGGCGCCCTCGTAGATGCGCGGGGCGCGCACCTCGCGGTAGAGGTGCTCGAGGAGGTGCCCGCGCCGCAGGGCGCGGGCACCGTGGATCTGCGTGGCGGCGTCGACGACGTACTGGGCGGTCTCGGTGGCGAAGAGCTTGGCCATGGCCGAGCGCCGCGCGATGCCGGGCTCGCCCGCGTCGTGGGCGGCCGCGGCCGCGAGGACGAGCAGGGCGGCGGCCTCGGTGCGGGTGGCCATTTCGGCCAGCTGGTGGGAGACGGCCTGCAGGTCCTTCAACGGTCCGCCGAAAGCCCGGCGTTCGCCGGCGTGGGCCAGGGCGGCGGCGAGGGCGGCGCGCGCCATGCCGACGGCGAAGGCGCCGACGCTGGGGCGGAAGAGGTCGAGGGTGCGCATGGCGACCTTGAAGCCGCCGCCCACCTCCCCGATGACGTCCTCCGGGCCGACCGGTACGGCATCGAAGGCGAGGGCGCCGATGGGATGCGGGCTCAGCATGTCGAGGGGAGTGCCGGTGAGGCCGGGCCGGTCGCCGGGGACGAGGAAGGCGGTGATGCCGGTGGCGCCGGGTTCCGGGCCGGTGCGGGCGAAGACGGTGTAGAGGTCGGCCTCGGGTGCGTTGGAGATCCAGTACTTCTCCCCCGTCAGCCGCCAGCCACCACCGGGTGCCGGGTCCGCGCGCAGTCGCAGCGCGGCGGCGTCGGAGCCGGCCTCGGGCTCGCTGAGGGCGAAGGCGGTGACCGTCCGGCCCGCGACGACGCCGGGCAGCCAGCGTTCGCGCTGTTCCTTGCTGCCGGAGCGCAGAACGGGGTGGGCGCCGAGGCCCTGCAGGGCGAGTGCCGTCTCGGCCTCCGTGCACTCCTGGGCGAGCGATTCACGCAGCAGGCACAGGTCCATGGCACTGGCGACACCCCCCTCCGGCAACACGCGCGCCAGCAGGCCGAGTTCGCCGAGGGCGGCGACCAGAGGGCGGTTGACGCGGCCGGGGTCGCCCTCGCGGGCCAGGGGGCGCAGTCGCCGCGCGGCCAGCGCGCGCAGCTCGGCGCACCACTCGCGTTGCTCCCTGTCCAGTGTGAACGGTGTGGTCACCGGGTCCACCCTTTCCCTTGCGGCCCCGAGAGGGCCGTGCAGCCTTGAGAGGGAGGTGCGGGAGTTATCGCGCTCTGTTGACTACCGTCACCGACTCGCTACGCTGACAGTGGATCCGTAGCGCTGGCAAGACCCCGGTTCACCTCCAACTTCTTCTCGGCGCGAGGGGGCGCATCCCACGATGGAGCTGAGTCCGTCGGCCCATGTCGACACCTTTGCGCGTGACCGTCTCCCGCCCGCCGGGCAGTGGCCGGACCTCCGTTTCGACCTCGCCGGACCACCGGCCCTCGCCTACCCGGACCGTCTCAACTGCGGTGCGGAGCTGCTGGACGCGACGATCGCCCGGCTGGGCCCGGACCGGCCGGCGGTGCGGGGCGAGGGCGGGCTCGTCTGGTCGTACGGCGAACTCCGCGCGCACGCCGACCGGATCGCCCACACCCTCACCGACGACCTGGGCGTGGTCCCCGGCAACCGCGTGCTGCTGCGCGGCCCCACCACGCCGTGGCTCGCCGCCTGCTGGCTCGCGGTGATGAAGGCGGGCGCGGTGGCCGTGACCGTCCTGGCCGCCCAGCGCCCCCACGAGCTCGCGACGATCTGCCGGCTGGCGCACGTCCGGCACGCGCTGTGCGACACCCGATCGGCCGACGACCTGGCCGGGGCGGCGGTGCCACACTTACGGATTACGTTGTTCGGCGGCGACGCTCCGGACGACCTTCTGCGGCGCTCGGCAAATAAACCGACATCCTATGTGGCCTGCGACACTTCCGCCGACGACGTCGCGCTGATCGCCTTCACCTCCGGCACCACCGGACGCCCCAAGGGCTGCGTCCACTTCCACCGCGACGTCCTCGCCATCGCCGACACCTTCTCGGCCCACGTGCTGCGCCCGCGGCCGGACGACGTCTTCGCGGGCAGCCCCCCGCTCGGCTTCACCTTCGGCCTGGGCGGCCTCGTCGTCTTCCCCCTGCGCGCGGGCGCGCAGACCCTGCTCACCGACTGGGGCGGCCCCGAGCGGCTGCTCGCCGACGTCCAACGCCACCGCGTCTCGGTGCTGTTCACCGCCCCGACCGCCTACCGCGCCATGCTCGGCCGGCTCGCGTCGTACGACGTCTCCTCGCTGCGCAGATGCGTCTCGGCGGGCGAGCACCTGCCCGCCGCCCTCTGGCACGACTGGCACCGGGCCACCGGACTGCGCGTCATCAACGGCATCGGCGCCACCGAGATGCTGCACATCTTCATCTCCGCCGCCGACGACCTCATACGCCCCGGCACCACCGGACTCCCCGTGCCCGGCTACGAAGCCCGCGTCGTGGGCCCCGGCGGCGAGTCCGTGCCCGACGGCACACCGGGCATGCTGGCCGTGCGCGGCCCCACCGGCTGCCGCTACCTGTCGGACGAGCGCCAGAAGCAGTACGTGCGCGACGGCTGGAACCTCACCGGCGACACCTACGTCCGCGAACCCGACGGCTACTTCCGCTACGTGGCCCGCGCCGACGACATGATCATCTCGGCCGGCTACAACATCGCGGGCACCGAGGTCGAGGAGGCCCTGCTGCGCCACCCCGACGTCCTCGAGGCCGCCGTCACCGGCCGCCCCGACGAGCGGCGCGGACAGATCGTCGTCGCCCACGTCGTGCTGCGGCCCGGCGTGCCCCGCACCCCGGAAACCGTCGCGGAGCTGCGGGAGTTCACCAAAAAGGAGATCGTTCCGTACAAGTGCCCTCGCGAGATCGAGTTCCTGGACGCCCTTCCGCGCACGCCCACCGGCAAGTTGCAGCGATTCCGGCTGCGCGCGGGCGCTTTACAGTTTCCCCGTGACTGACCAGCAACCGCTTCACACCCCCCGGTCCCTCATCGTCACCTTCTACGGCGCCTACGGACGCGGTAGCGTCGACGCCCCGGCCGGCCCGGTGCCGATCGCGGCCCTGATCCGGCTGCTGGGCGCGGTGGGCGTGGACTCGCCCTCGGTACGGTCGGCCGTCTCCCGGCTCAAGCGGCGCGGACTGCTCGTGGCCGGCCGCACGGCCGGGGGAGCGGCGGGATACGGGCTGTCGGACGCCGCCCGGCAGCTGCTGGACGACGGCGACCGGCGCATCTACGGCCGCCCCTCCTCGGCACGACCGGGCCAGGGCTGGCTGCTGGCCGTCTTCTCGGTGCCCGAGCAGGAACGGCACAAGCGGCACCTGCTGCGCTCCCGGCTGGCCCGGCTGGGCTTCGGCACGGCGGCGCCCGGCGTGTGGATCGCCCCGGCCCATGTGCACGAGGAGACGCGCCACACGCTCGAGCGGCTGGGGCTGGTCTCCTACGTCGACCTGTTCAAGGGCTGTCACCTGGGCTTCGAGCCGACCGCCGAGGCGGTGGCGCGCTGGTGGGACCTGGAGGCCCTGGCCCGACAGCACCGGGCGTTCCTCGACACCCACGAGCCCGTCCTGCACCGCTGGTCGCGGCGCAGGCCCGTACCGCCGGAGGCCGCCTACCGCGACTACCTCCTCGCACTGGACTCCTGGCGCCGGCTCCCCTACGCCGACCCCGGCCTGCCGGCGGCCCTGCTCCCACCGGACTGGCCCGGCGGCCGCGCGGCCCGCGTCTTCACGGCCCTCCACCAGCGGCTGCGCGACGCCGGGGAGCACTTCGTGCGGCCGACACTGGCGTAGCAACCGGGGCTCCGCCCCGGACCCCGGTCCTCAAACGCCGGACGGGCTGATTTCAGCCCGTCCGGCGTTTGAGGACACCGCGCGCAGCGCGGTCAGGTCCCCCGCCCCGTCGGCGGCCTCCGGCTCCCGGCCCGGTACGGCACCGGCCAGAGCGCGCCGGGCCCCTCATAGCCCTGCTCGGCGGCGGCGTGCAGCGTCCAGTTCGGGTCGTAAAGATGTGGCCGCGCCAGCGCGCACAGGTCGGTGCGGCCCGCCAGGATCAGCGAGTTGACGTCGTCCCACGACGAGATGGCCCCCACCGCGATCACCGGCACCCCCGCCTCCTGCCGGATCCGGTCGGCGAACGGCGCCTGGTACGAGCGCCCGTACGCGGGCCGCTCGTCGGGGACGACCTGACCGGCCGAGACGTCGACGGCATCGGCGCCGTGCTCGGCGAAGGCCCCCGCGATGACGACCGCGTCGTCGCCGGTGGTGCCGCCCGGCGCCCAGTCGGTGGCGGAGATGCGGACGGTCATCGGCTTGTGGGCGGGCCAGACGGCCCGTACGGCGTCGAAGACCTCGAGGGGGTAGCGCAGCCGTCCCGCGAGGTCGCCGCCGTAGGCGTCGTCGCGGTGGTTGGTCAGCGGCGAGAGGAAGCCGGAGAGCAGGTAGCCGTGCGCGCAGTGCAGCTCGAGCAGGTCGAACCCGGCCCGGTCGGCGGCCTCGGCGGACCGTACGAACTGCTCGCGTGTCCCCGCCAGTTCGCCGGCGGTCAGGGCGTGCGGCGTCTGGCTGACGCCGGGACGGTAGGGCAGCGGGGAGGCCGCGACCAGCGGCCAGTTGCCGTCGGGCAGTGGCTGGTCGATGCCGTCCCACATGAGCCGGGTGGAGCCCTTGCGGCCGGAGTGGCCGAGCTGGACGCCGATGGCCGTCCCCGGGGCCCGCTCGTGCACGAAGCCGGTGATCCGCCGCCAGGCCTCCTCGTGCTCCGGCGCGTACAGGCCCGCGCAGCCGGGGGTGATCCTGCCCTGCGCACTGACGCAGACCATCTCCGTCATCACCAGTCCCGCGCCGCCGAGGGCGCGGGCGCCGAGGTGGACGAGGTGGAAGTCGCCGGGGGTGCCGTCGGTGGCCGAGTACATGTCCATCGGGGAGACGACGACGCGGTTGCGCAGGGTCAGCCCGCGCAGCCGGAACGGGGTGAACATCGGCGGCGTGCCGGGCGGTATGCCCGCCTCGTCCTCGACGGCGGCGACGAAGCCGGCGTCGCGCAGGCGCAGGTTGTCGTGGGTGACGCGGCGGCTGCGGGTCAGCAGGTCGAAGGCGAAACGATGCGGCGTGCGGTCGACGTGGCCGGCGAGGTCCTCGAACCACTCCAGGCTGGCGCGGGCGGCCCGCTGCGTGGACTCCACCGCCGGCCGCCGCTCCTCCTCGTACGCCCGCAGGGCGCCGGCCAGGTCGCGGGCGCCCTCGAGGTGGCCGGCCAGGGCCAGGGCGTCCTCGACGGCGAGCTTGGTGCCGGAGCCGATGGAGAAGTGGGCGGTGTGGGCGGCGTCACCGATCAGGACCGTGTTGCCGTGCGACCAGTGCTCGTTGACGACGGTGCGGAAGGCGGTCCACGCGGAGTGGTTGGAGCGCAGGGTGCTGCCCCGGAGCAGGTCGCCGAAGTACTTGCCGCACTGTTCGATCGACGTTCTCTCGTCGTGGCGGTCGAACCCGGCGCGCCGCCACACCTCCTCGCGCATCTCGACGATGACGGTCGCCGTGCGGGGGCCGAAGGGGTAGGCGTGCAGCTGCATGATGCCGTGCTCGGTCTCGGCGATCTCGAAGCGGAAGGCGTCGAGGGCGAGGTCGGCGGCGAGCCAGATGTAGCGGCAGCGGTGCGTGGCGATGCCGGTGCGGAAGGCGTCGCGGTGGCTGTCGCGGGTGCGGCTGTGGATGCCGTCGGCGGCCACGACCAGGTCGTACGAGCCTGCCAGCTCGGCGGCGGGCGGTGCGGCGGTGCGGAAGCGGAGGTCGACGCCGAGGGCGCGGCAGCGCTCGTGGAGGAGTTCCAGGAGCCGGTGGCGGCCGAGGGCGGCGAAGCCGTGGCCGCCGGAGCGCAGGGTTCTGCCCCGGTGGACCACGTCGATGTCGTCCCAGCGCACCAGTTCACGGCCCAGTGCCGCGTACACCTCGGGGTCGGCGCTCTCGATGCCGCCGAGGGTCTCGTCGGAGAGGACGACGCCGAAGCCGAAGGTGTCGTCGGGGGCGTTGCGTTCCCAGAGGGTGATCTCGCGTTCGGGGGCGAGGCGTTTGAGCAGGGCGGCGGCGTAGAGGCCGCCGGGGCCGCCGCCGATGACGGCGACCCGCCGGGCCTTCGTCGCGGCGGTGGTCATCGGCCCTGCCACTCGGGGGACCGCTTCTCGGTGAAGGCCGCGTGGAATTCGGCGTAGTCGGCGCTGTTCATCAGCAGGGCCTGGGTGGCGGCGTCGAGTTCGACCGCGGCGGCGAGCGGCATGTCGAGTTCGGCGGTCAGCAGGGCCTTGGTCTGGGCCTGGGCGAGGGCGGGGCCCTCGGCGAGCCGACGGGCGAGGGCCTGCGCCGCCTCCGGAACCCCGCCTTCCTCGGTCAAGGTGCTGATGAGGCCGATGCGTTCGGCCTCGGGGGCGCGGACGGGCTCGCCGAGCATCAGCAGCCGCGTGGCGTGGCCGAGCCCGACGACGCGCGGCAGGAGATAGGCGGCGCCCATGTCGCCGCCGGAGAGGCCCACCTTGGTGAAGAGGAAGGCGAAGCGGGCGGTGGCGTCGGCGACACGGAAGTCGGCGGCGAGCGCCAGGACGGCGCCGGCGCCTGCGGCGACCCCGTGCACGGCGGCGATCACGGGGAACGGGCACTCCCGCACGGCGCGGACCACCTGCCCGGTCATGCGGTTGAAGTCCAGGAGCCGTCCGGTGTCCATGGCCAGGGTGGCGCCGATGATCTCGTCCACGTCGCCGCCGGAGCAGAAGCTCCGGCCTTCGCCACCGAGCACGAGGGCCCGGACGGAGCCGTCGCGGGCGAGCTCGGGCAGGAGGTCGCGCAGGTCGGCGTAGGCGCCGAAGGTGAGGGCGTTGAGGCGGTCGGGGCGGGCGAGGGTGACGGTGGCGACCCCGTCGTCGAGGGTCAGGCGCAGGTGCCGCCATTCCTCGGTGCGGGACGCGGAGCCGGTGAACGGACTCATGAGCACGGCCTCCTTCAGCCGGGCGGGGCTGGTGCCTGCCCGCTGAACGTATCACCGTTCTGTGACTGTCGTCACGAGTACGCGATACACCAACTCCCGGAAAAGGGCCGCGAGAAGGCTGCGGGAGAGCACGAAAAAGGGGCGGCGGGCGACAGCGCCCGCCGCCCCTACGGCCCCGTCCCAGCTACCGCCCCCAGCCGGCCAGCGTCGCCACCAGCACGGCCTTGATGGTGTGCAGCCGGTTCTCGGCCTCGTCGAAGACGACCGAGTGGACCGACTCGAAGACCTCGTCGGTGACCTCCAGCGAGGTCAGTCCGTGGCGCTCGTAGATCTCCCGGCCGACCGTGGTGCCCAGGTCGTGGAAGGCGGGCAGGCAGTGCAGGAACTTCACGGCCGGGTTGCCGGTCGCGCGCAGCACGTCCATGGTCACGGCGTAGGGGGCGAGCAGGGCGATGCGGGCGTCCCAGACCTCCTTGGGCTCGCCCATCGAGACCCAGACGTCGGTGGCGACGAAGTCCGCGCCGCGCACACCCTCCTCGACGTCCTCGGTGAGGGTGATCCGCGCGCCACTGGTCTCCGCCAGCCGCTGGGCGCGGGCGATGACCTCCGGGTCCGGCCACAGGGTCTCCGGTGCCACGATGCGCACGTCCATGCCGAGGAGGGCACCGGTGATCAGGTAGGAGTTGCCCATGTTGTAGCGGGCGTCGCCCAGGTAGGCGTACGCGACGTGCTCGAGCGGCTTGGCGGTGTGCTCGGTCATGGTGAGCACGTCGGCGAGCATCTGGGTGGGGTGCCACTCGTCGGTGAGGCCGTTGTAGACGGGGACGTCGGCGTAGGCGGCGAGCTCCTCGACGATGTGCTGGCCGTGCCCGCGGTACTGAATCGCGTCGAACATCCGCCCGAGCACCCGGGCGGTATCCCGGACCGACTCCTTGTGGCCGATCTGCGAGCCGTTCGGGTCGAGGTAGGTGGTACGGGCACCCTGGTCCGCTGCGGCGACCTCGAAGGCGCAGCGGGTGCGGGTGGAGGTCTTCTCGAAGACGAGCGCGATGTGGCGCCCCTGGAGCCGGGGCTCCTCTGTGCCCGCACGCTTGGCGGCCTTCAGCTCCGCGGCCAGCTCGATCAGGCCGTGGAACTCCTCGGCGGTGAGGTCCGTCTCCTTGAGGAAGTGACGGCCCTTGAGGTCTGTCGCCATGGGGTGTGGCTCCTAGGTCTTCGACACTACACGGTAAAATTGGAACTGTATACGATCAACCGCATTTCTATGCAAGTCCTCGGTGTCCTGTCCGTCACGGCCGGGCACCCGGTACCGGGTCGCGCTCGACCGGACAGCTCATGCAGCGCGGCCCACCCCTGCCGCGCCCCAGCTCACTGCCCGGAATGGTGATGACCTCGATTCCGTGCTTGCGCAGAAAAGTATTCGTCGTCGCGTTGCGTTCGTAGGCGACCACCACGCCCGGTTCTATCGCCAGCACGTTGCAGCCGTCGTCCCACTGCTCGCGCTCGGCGGCGTGCACGTCCTGCCGGGCGGTCAGCACCCGGATGGAGTCCAGGCCGAGCGCGGCGGCGATGGCGCGGTGCATGTGCTCCGGCGGATGGTCGGTGACCTTGAGGTCTCGCTCGCCGACGCCCGGCTCGATGGTGTACGAGCGGAGCGATCCCAGGCCCGCGTACTGGGTGAAGGTGTCGCCGTCCACCATGGTCATCACGGTGTCCAGGTGCATGAACGCCCGGCCCTTGGGCATGTCCAGCGCCACGATCGTGCGGGCCGAACCGGCCTCGAACAGCCCGCGGGCCAGCATCTCCACGGCCTGCGGGGTGGTCCGTTCGCTCATCCCGATCAGCACGGCGCCCTCGCCGATGACGAGCACGTCGCCGCCCTCGATCGTCGAGGGGTAGGCGGCCTGGCCGTCGCACCAGATGTGGAAGCCCCCTCGCGCGAACATCGGGTGGTGACGGTAGACGGCCTCGTAGTGCACGGTCTCGTGCCAACGGGCGGGCCAGCGCATCGCGTTGATGCTCACCCCGTCGTAGATCCAGGCGGAGGTGTCCCGGGTGAAGAGGTGGTTGGGCAGCGGGTTGAGCAGGAAGTCGTCGAGGTCCATCACATGGAAGCGGACGGAGACGGGCTCGGCGTGGCCCTCGAGGAACTCGCGCTTGGTCATGCCGCCGACCAGCAGGGAGGCCAGCTCGGTCACCGGCATCGCGTCGAACACGGCCCTTATGTGGTCCGTGGCCAGGGGACCGTACTCCTTCTCGTCGAAGACCCGGTCCAGGACGAGCGCCCGCGCGGCCGGCACCCGCAGGCTCTCCTCCAGCAGGTCCTGGAAGAGGTGCACCTCCACGCCGCGCTCGCGCAGCACGTCGGCGAAGCCGTCGTGCTCGGCGCGGGCGCGGCGCACCCACAGGACGTCGTCGAAGAGCAGGGCGTCCTTGTTGGACGGCGTGAGCCGCTTCAGCTCCAGGTCGGGGCGGTGCAGGATGACCCGGCGCAGCCGCCCGGCCTCGGAATCGACATGGAATCCCATGTCACCCATCCTGACCCCAACGCGGCGTGATCACTCGGCGCGCGGCGGCACCGCGTGCCGAGTGATCATCGACCCGGACCACCCAAGCGGCCTGCGGGCGCCTACAGGCGCGGGTCCACCGGCTCGGACTCCAGAGCGAGGACCGCGAAGACCGCCTCGTGGACGCGCCACAGCGGCTCGCCCTCCGCCAGCCGGTCCAGCGCCTCCAGGCCGAGCGCGTACTCGCGCAGGGCGAGGGAGCGCTTGTGGCCCAGGTGGCGCACCCGCAGCCGGGCGAGGTTGTCGGGTCGGGTGTACTCGGAACCGTAGATGATCCGCAGGTACTCCCGGCCGCGGCACTTCACGCCGGGCTGGACGAGCCTGCCGTCGGCGTCCCGCGCGTACGCCTGGAGCGGCTTGACGACCATGCCCTCACCACCGGCGGCCGTCAGCTCCAGCCACCACCGGGTGCCGGCGGTGACGGACTCCTCGTCCTCGGTGTCGACGACCAGGCGCCGGGTGGGCGCCAGCAGGCCGCCGCCGGCCACGCCGCTACCGTCCCCGCCGCCGTCCGCCGCGACGACCCGGTCGATCAGGGCGAGCTGCTGGTCGTGCGGCAGCGTGGCGAGGCTGCGGCCCTGGACGGCCAGGATCTGGAACGGAGCCAGCCGGATGCCGTCCGCCGGCTCGGCACCCTCGCCCCCGACCGGCCAGCAGTACCGGCCGTAGGCCTCGGTGAAGGCCTCGGCGTCCTCGGCGCGCTCGCGCTGGCGGGCCAGCAGGCCGGAGACGTCCACGCCGCGGGCCGCCGCGGACTCCAGCGCCGCGAGGGCGCCGGGGAAGACCGTACGGGCGGCCGCGCCCACCGCCGCGTACTGGTTGCGCAGCAGGCCCGTGGCCTTGAGCGACCAGGGCATCAGCTCGGCGTCCAGCAGCAGCCAGTCCGTCTCCAGCTCGTCCCACAGGCCGGCCTCGCCCACGCACCGGCCGAGCCGCTCCAGCACGGTCCCGGCCAGGGCGGTGTCGTCGAAGAACGGCCGTCCGGTGCGGGTGTACACCGCTCCGGGCACGCCGCCGGGCACGGCGAAGCGCTCGCGCGCCACGTCCGCGTCCCGGCAGACCAGGACCACCGCGCGGGAGCCCATGTGCTTCTCCTCGCAGATCACCTGGCGCACGCCGTCCGCCCGGTAGGCGGCGAAGGCCTCCGCCGGGTGCTCCAGGTAGCCCTCCTCCTTGGAGGTGGCGCACGGGGCCATGGTCGGCGGGAGGTAGACGAGCTGCTGCGGGTCGGCGGCGAAGCGGCTCATGACCTCCAGGGCCGCGGCCGCGTTCTCCTCCTTCACCGCCACCCGGCCCAGGTGCCGCGTCTCCACGACCCGCCGGCCGGTGACGTCGCCGAGGTCGAGCGGGCGGCCGTCGGCGCCGCCGGGCGCCTCGGACGCCAGCGGCTTCACCGGCTCGTACCAGACCTGCTCGGCCGGTACGTCCACCAGCTCGCGCTCGGGCCAGCGCAGCGCGGTCAGCTTGCCGCCGAAGACGGCGCCGGTGTCCAGGCAGATGGTGTTGTTGAGCCAGGTGGCCTGCGGAGTCGGCGTGTGGCCGTAGACCACGGCGGCACGGCCGCGGTAGTCCTCCGCCCACGGGTAGCGCACGGGCAGGCCGAACTCGTCGGTCTCCCCCGTGGTGTCGCCGTACAGCGCGTGCGAGCGGACCCGGCCGGAGGTGCGGCCGTGGTACTTCTCGGGCAGGCCGGCGTGGCAGACGACGAGCCGCCCGTCGTCGAGCACGTAGTGGCTGACGAGCGAGTCGATGAACGCCCGCGCCTTCTCCCGGAAGCTGGGGTCCTGCTCTCCTTCGCGCTCCATCTGTTCGATCGTCTCGGCGAGGCCGTGCGCGATCCTGACCTGGCGGCCGCCCAGGTAGCGGCCGAGCTTCTGCTCGTGGTTGCCGGGGACGCACAGGGCGTGCCCGGCGGCGACCATACCCATGGCCAGGCGCAGCACGCCGGGGCTGTCGGGGCCGCGGTCGACGAGGTCGCCGACGAAGACGACGGTGCGGCCCTCGGGGTGCGTGGCGTCCACGGGCCGGCCGGCCTCGTCGCGGACGAGGGTATAGCCGAGCTCGCCGAGCAGGCTCTCCAGCTCCGAGCGGCAGCCGTGGATGTCGCCGATGATGTCGAACGGGCCGGTGAGGTGGCGCAGGTCGTTGAACCGGCGCTCGCGCACGATCCCGGCCGCCTCCACCTGGCCGGTGCCGCGCAGGACGTGCACCTTGCGGAAGCCCTCGCGCTCCAGGTGCTTGAGGGAACGGCGCAGTTCGCGCTGGTGACGCTGGATGACGCGGCGGGCGAGGCCGGCCCGGTCGGGGCGGGCGGCGTTGCGCGCGGCGCAGACGTCCTCGGGCACGTCGAGGACGATCGCCACGGGCAGCACGTCGTGCTCGCGCGCCAGCGCCACGAGCTGCTTGCGGGCCTCGGACTGGACGTTGGTGGCGTCGACGACCGTCAGCCGGCCGGCGGCCAGGCGCTTGCCGACGATGTAGTGCAGGACGTCGAAGGCGTCCTTGCTGGCGCTCTGGTCGTTCTCGTCGTCACTGACCAGCCCCCGGCAGAAGTCGGAGGAGACGGTCTCGGTGGGCTTGAAGTGCCGTGCGGCGAACGTGGACTTGCCGGAGCCGGTGGCGCCGACGAGGACCACGAGGGACAGGTCGGGCACGGCGAGGGGCGTAGGGGTGCCGGTGGTGGCGGTCATGCGGCCTTCGCCTCCTTCGTGGTCTCGTCGGGGTGGTTCTGGTTGTTCCGGTGGTTCTTGTCGCTCTGGTCGTACTTTTCGTTCTTGTGGAAGACGGCCATCTGGGTCGGCGGCCCCACCTCGGGGTCGTCGGGGCCGACAGGCGCGAAGTCCACGTCGTAGCCGTGCCGCTCGGCGACCTGCCCGGCCCAGGCGCGGAACTCCTCCCGGGTCCACTCGAAGCGGTGGTCGCCGTGGCGGACGTGCCCGGCGGGCAGGGTCTCCCAGCGGACGTTGTACTCCACGTTGGGGGTGGTCACCACCACCGTCGTGGGGCGCGCGGCGCCGAACACCGCGTACTCCAGGGCCGGCAGCCGCGGCAGGTCGAGGTGCTCGATGACCTCGCTGAGGACCGCCGCGTCGTACCCGGCGAGCCGGCGGTCGGTGTAGGCGAGCGAGCCCTGCAGCAGTGCGACCCGGGCCGCCTGCCGCTCGGTCATGCGGTCCAGGCGCAGCCGTCGCGAGGCCTCCTTCAGAGCGCGCACGGACACGTCGACGCCGACGATCTCGGTGAAACGCGGGTCCTTGAGCAGCTCGCCGACCAGCTGGCCCTGGCCGCAGCCCAGGTCGAGCACGCGCGCCGCGCCGGACCGGCGCAGGACGCCGAGGATCGCCTGGCGCCGCTGCACGGCCAGCGGCAGGGGCCGCTCGGCGGTGTCCTCCTGTTCGTCGACGGCGTTGTCGAGCTCCTCGGCCTCGGTGTCGTCGGCCTCGGCGAGGCGGGCGAGGGCGAGGCGGTCGAGCGCGTCGCGGGTCAGGCTCCAGCGGCGGGCCAGGTAGCGGTTGGTGATCAGACGCTGCTCGGGGTGACCCTCGAGCCAGCCCTCGCCGGCGCGCAGCAGCTTCTCCACCTCGTCGGGAGTGACCCAGTAATGCTTGGCGTCGTCGAGCACCGGCAGCAGCACGTACAGATGCCGCAGGGCGTCCATCAGCCGGTGCTCGCCCTCGAGCACCAGCGAGACGTACCGCGAGTCGCCCCATTCGGGGAACCGCTCGTCCAGCGCCACCGGACGGGCCGTCACCGTCCAGCCCAGCGGCTCGAACAGCCGCTCAACGAGCGCGGCACCGCCTCGCGCGGGCAGCACCGGCACCTCTATCCGCAGCGGCCGCGACTGCCCCGGCAGCTCCGGCCGGGCGGCGCACTGCCCCTTGACGGCGCTGGAGAACACGCCGGCGATCGCGACGGCCAGCAGCGAGGAGGCGGCATAGGGCCGGTCGTTGACGTACTGCGCCAGCGCCGAATCCGGCGCCCCGCCCCGCCCCTTGTCCTTGCCCCGCCTGACCAGCGCCACGGGATCGACCTCGAGCAGCAGCGCCATGGTGCAACGCTCCACGCCCGCCTCGGGGTAGAGGACGTGCGCGGTGCCATGGGAGGTGGAGAACTGCTGCGCCTTGTCAGGATGCTTGTGCAGCAGAAAACCGAGCTCGGTCGCGGGGCGCTCGACGGCGCCTGAGGTACTGATCGTCAGGAACACACGCCCGATTCTCCCCCGACCGCCCCGCCACGACGAACTGTTTTCCGTGGTCACCGGCACCTTCCGAAATGACCGGCCGACAGAACGGGAAGCGGCGGAGAACCAGGCGGGCAACCAATTGCGCGATCTACTGATCAACGGTGCGCCCAGCGGGCTACAGTGCAGCGCCCAGACCCCCGTCCGTCCCGCCCTGTTTCCCGGAGCCCCGTATGCCCGCGTCCCCGTACGACCCAGCACACCCCTACGCTCCGGCCCCCTCCGGGCCGCGCCCGTGGTGGCAGCACCCGGCCCTCGTCATCACCCTGTTAGTGGTTTTTGCGCCGGCGGGCATTCTGCTGGTGTGGCTGGGCCGTTGGACGACACGCAAAAAGATCATCGCCAGCGTGATCTCCGGACTGTGGTTCCTGCTGATCATTACGTCCAGCCCCTCGGACGCGAATGACGAAACCGGGAAGCAGCCCCGCCCCGCGCAATCGCAATCGGCATCTCCGACGCCGTCGCCGGCCTCCGAGTCTCCTTCCCCTTCACCCTCCCCCTCCCTTTCGCCGTCCTCCTCCCCTTCTCCCTCGCATTCCCCCACCCCGAGCCCCACTCCGACCCCCGCCCCGCCGACGCCCGACGTGCCCAAGCGCACCGACCTGCACCCCGACCCCACCAACGAGCCCGGTCCGGACCCGGACAACGGGTCGAGCAACGGTGGCTCGACCGGGGACGGTTCGACCGGCGGCACCACCTCCGGGGGCGGCACCTCCACCTCGGGCGGCGCAGGCGGCGGTGCCGGAGTCGTCCGCCCCGGCTCGTTCTGCTCGCCTCAGGGCGCCACCGGCGTCACCGCCAAGGGCACGCCCATGATCTGCGGTCCGGGCTCCGACGGGCGCAACCGCTGGCGGGCCGCCTAGGGGGTGTCCGATGGGTCGGACACCCCCTAGCCCAGGAGCCCCGCCAGCTCCGCGATGCGGTCCGGGCCCACGCGGCAGCAGCCGCCGATGAGCCGGGCGCCCGCGGCCTGCCAGACGCCGACCCGTGACGGGTCGAACGTGGGGCGCCCCCGCCAGTCCCGTTCCCGGGCGTCCCAGCCCTCGCCGCTGTTCGGGTAGACCACGACCGGCTTGCCGGTGACGCGGGCCGCCAGTTCCACCGCGCGGTCCGCGTCGGCGGGCTCGCAGCAGTTGACGCCCACCGCGATGACCTGGTCGTTGCCCTCGGCCAGGGCGAAGGCCTCCGTCAGCGGCCGGCCCGCCCGGGTGTGCTCGCCCGTCGCGCTGAACGACAGCCACACCGGCAGCCCGCAGCCGCGTACCGCCCGGAGCAGGGCCCGTGCCTCGTCCGCGTCGGGCACGGTCTCCAGGGCGAGCACGTCCGGCCCGGCCGCGGCCAGTTCCTCGACGCGCGGGCGGTGGAAGCGCTCCAACTCCGTCACGCTCAGGCCGTAACGGCCCCGGTACTCGCTGCCGTCCGCGAGCATCGCCCCGTACGGCCCGACGGACGCGGCGACCCAGACCTCCCGCTCACCCCGCGCCGCCGCTCGGCGCGCCAGCTCCACGCTGCGCCGCAACAGCGCCGCCGCCTCCTCCCGCCCCAGGCCGCGGCGGGCGAACCCCTCGAAGGTCGCCTGGTAGCTGGAGGTGATGAGCACCTGGGCGCCGGCCCGGACATAGGCCGCGTGGGCCGCCTCGATCTGTTCCGGGGCGTCGGCGAGCAGCCTGGCCGACCACAGCTCGTCGGACAGGTCGCAGCCCTGGGCCGCCAGCTGGTTGGACAGCCCGCCGTCCAGGACGAGCGGCCCGCGCGCGAGCGCGGTGGCGAGCGGGGTGGTGGGCACGGACATCACGGGCGCTCCTCTGGCTCTCCGGCCTCCTGACCACCCCCCATCCTGCCTCGTCGAACACACGTCAACCCATGGCCCTCCGCCCACCCCGACTCACTCCGGCCGGGTGAAATTCCCCCGGCCCGCCGGGCCGGCGCAGTAGATGGCAGTGTCCGGCGCGCCCGGTGATCGTTGGCTCGGGCGGAGCCGGACCGCCCGGCCCGCGCACCGGTGTTCGCTGCCGGAGGCGACGATCGCATAGCCGCCCGCCCGCATCGGGAGGGCGAGGGCCGAGGAGGCCACCATGACTCAGGAAGCCGCGCCCGAAGAGGCAGTGCCCAGCCAGGCCGCTTCCCAGCAGCAGAGCCCACCCAAGGGCCTGCTGCAGCAGATGGAGGAGCTGATGGCGGCGCTCAACGCCGACCTGACCCAGCTCGACGCCGACCTTCAGTCGCCGGGCCGGCAGCCCGCCGAGCGGCCCCCGGCCCAGGGCGGCACCGGCACGGACTGACGCAGGCACCGACACACCCGGGGCCCTCACGCGGCACCGCCCCGCTCCCGCAGGGCGAGCCGTCTGAGGAGCCCGCCGATCCGGTCGCTCGTCTCGTCGGCGGCGTCGATCGCCTCTATGCACAT
The DNA here is from genome assembly GCF_044547045.1 of Streptomyces sp. NPDC053048. Classification (NCBI taxonomy): domain Bacteria; kingdom Bacillati; phylum Actinomycetota; class Actinomycetes; order Kitasatosporales; family Streptomycetaceae; genus Streptomyces; species Streptomyces sp. NPDC053048. Next base: position 193,473 of record NZ_JBITZS010000003.1, on the reverse strand, counting down.
CCAGTACACGGCGTCCTCCTCGCAGGCGCAGGCGACGCCCACCAGGGCTATGCCGACCTCGCCGAGGAGTTCGCCGAGGTCCGTCAGCACCATCCAGGGGTCGCGCAGCTCGGTCAGCCGCCCCGCCCGTAAGTCTCCGGAGCCTCCGGCGCACAGCGCGATCCGGCGCAGCGCGCCGGAGGCCCGTCCACCCGACTCGCTCAGCACCCGCGCCGCCGCCCGCGCCTCGAAGGGCCCCTGCAGCGCGAGCCGGCTGCCGACCGCCTCCGCGAGCGCCTGCGCCTGACGCGCCTCGGCGACGATGTCGGGCATCTCTCTGGCCCGCGCCAGCGCGTGCCTCGTGGCCGCGATCAGCCCCGCTGCGTCCATGACCGTCCCCCATGTTTTCCGTCCGCCCACTCTCACTACCCAGAGTGATGACTAACCGCCGGAAACGCCAGGGGAATTCAGAAATCTGTGGATACCAGATGCGGTGTGGATAACTCAATCACTCCGGAGAGTGACGATCATCCTGCTCCACGACTCCGCGCCCCGTCTCCCCCGGTACCGGGAATCGCCGCTCATTCCGGTCGATCTTCGCCGACAGCGCCGCCAGCACGTCGATCCCCAGCACGTCGCAGAACTGCAGCAGGTACGCCAGGACGTCCGCGACCTCGTCCTCGACCCGTCCGGCCGTCTCCGGTTCGTCCATCACCCGCGCCGACTGCTCGGGCGTCAGCCACTGGAAGATCTCGACCAGTTCGGACGCCTCCACGCTGAGCGCGGAGGCCAGGTTCTTCGGCGTGTGGAAGGGCTGCCAGTCGCGCGCCGCCGCGAAGGCCGCCAGCCGGCGCCGCAGGTCCTCGAGGCCGGGCCCGCCCTCGGCATCCGGCAGGGGTTCGGAACGCAGAGGTTCGGAACGCAGGGGTTCGGAATGATCGCTCACGCCCCCAGGTCTACCATCGACGCCCCCGCCACCTCGTGCGCCGTCTCCCCCACCTCGCCCCGCACCGTTCCCACCAGTCTGATGTGCCCCCGTTCGCACATCCGCGCCGCCAGCCCCAGCAGTTCCCGCGCCTGCCGGGGGTCGAGGCAGCGGTCGAACCCGTCCGCCAGGACCGTCAGCACCTGCCGGGCCGGCAGCACCTCGGCCGCCGGGTCCACCGCGAGCACCCCCGGCCCCGTCAGCAGCACCAGGCACAGCGCCAGATACCGCAGTTCCCCGTCGCCCAGCCGCTCCAGCGGCGTCGTCGTGCCCGCCTTCCCGGCCAGCACGGCCCGCACCAGGCCCCCTTCCAGGCCCTGCACCGCCAGCCCCTCGACCTCGGCGCGGCACCCGGCCTCCGCCGCCGTGACCAGCAGCGCGTGCCGGGTGACGCACTCGCTGCCGGTACGGCCCAGGACCGCGGCAACGTTGTCACACGCGCCGCGCAGCCGCCCGTCGCGCGCGGCCACCGGAGTGCGCATCAGTTCCGGGCGCGGGTCGCACGCGAAGACCGAACGCAGCGCGACGACGACCTGTTCGGCGGCGTCGAGGACCAGGCGCTGCCCCGCCGTCTTGCCCGCGACCCGCAGCGGCAGCAGCGCGGTGCCCAGCCGGTCGTCGGGCAGCGGCGCACGGGTGACGGGTACGGAACCGGCCGTGTGCCAGGACGCCTCGACCCTGGGCAGTCCCGGGTCGCGCAGCGCGGTGGACAGGAGGGTGCGCCCGGAGCCCGTCAGGCGCTCGCCGACGACCCGCAGTTCGGGCTCGGCCTGCACGGCGACGTCCAGCCGGACCGGGCCCACCGGCCCCTCGACGGTGCAGCCGATCCGGAAGCCGCGCCGCCCCTGAGCGTCGGGTCTGGCGTTGTGCGGTACGCAGGCACCGGCCCCGCCGGCCACGGGGGCGAGGGCCTCGTCGAGGCTGTCGCCGCCCGCGAGCCGGGCGAGGGCTTCGTACGCCTGGAGGGCGCTGGACTTGCCGCTGCCGCTCGCGCCCCGGAAGAGGGTCAGGGGGCCGAGCGGGAAGACGGCGTTCCGGTGGGATTTGAAGGCGGAGAGCCGCAGTTCGGTCACGGCGGGGCGCTGGAGTGCGTTGGCGGCGTCCATGGCGGGACCGTATGCGGCACCCGCTCAACCGAACCGTTTCAGCTGATCGCTCTTCCTACGATCGGGGTACCCGGCGGCCACCTCCGTCCCTTCGGGCGCGAGCAGGAAGACATTGGTGTCGACTCGGTGCATACCGCTGCCCAGCCCGAAGACGACACCGCTGGAGAAGTCCAGGATCCGCTTGGCGACGTCGGTGTCGGCACTGGTGAGGTCCAGCAGCACCGGCACCCGCGCGATCAGGTACTCGGCGACCTCACGCGCGTCGGCGAAGACCTGCACGCGCAGCACGACCATCCGTCGCTGGCTCTCCTTGGGCTCCTCCTCGGGCAGGGCCCGGTGATCGGGCCAGGACGGCCATGACTGGTGACCCCGCAGCGGGACGACCTCGGCCAGTCCCTGCCACTGCTCGTCGGTGGCCTCGGACCTGTTCACCGGATCACCCCTCCGGGGAACGCGCTGGCTATGTACATCCCACGATTCTAGGGACAAACACCCCCGCCGGGCCGAATGACACGCGCCATCCGGCCCAACGCCGCGGACGGGCGGCCGGGAGGGGCGTCACATATTGATCATGTGTCCGGCGAGGCCGTGCACGGCCTCCTTGACCGCCTCGCCCAGCGTGGGGTGCGCGTGGACGTTGCGGCCGACCTCGTGCACCGTCAGGTCCCACTGCTGGGCGAGCGTCAGCTCGGGCAACAGCTCGGTGACCTCCGGGCCGATCAGGTGCGCGCCCAGCAGCTCGCCGTGCCGGCCGTCGCTGATCACCTTCACGAAGCCGGTGGGGTGGCCCATGCCGTGCGCCTTGCCGTTGGCCGTGAAGGGGAACTTCACGACCTGCACGTCGAAGCCCTGCTCCCGCGCCTGCGCCTCGGTCCAGCCGAAGCTGGCGATCTGCGGCTGGCAGTAGGTGGCGCGCGGGATCATGGTGAAGTCGAGCTCCATCGTCTCCGCGTCCGCGATGGTCTCCGCGGCCACCATCGCCATCGCCTCGGCGGCGTGCGCCAGCATCAGCTTCGCCGTCACATCGCCGATGGCGAAGATGTGCGGAACGCTCGTGCGGCCGCGCGCGTCCACGTCGATCGCGCCGCGCTCGGTCAGCCGCACTCCGGTGTTCTCGAGCCCGTAGCCGGTCACGCGGGGCGCGAAGCCGATGGCCTGGAGGACCTTGTCGGCCTCCAGCACCTCCTGGCGGCCCTGACGGGTGACGGTGACGCGGACCTTCGCCGCCGGGTCGCTGTCGTCGATCGCGTCCACCCGGGTGGAGGTGAGGACCTCGATGCCCAGCTTGCGGTACTGCTTGGCCAGTTCGGCCGAGACGTCGGCGTCCTCCAGCGGCACGAGCCGGTCGAGGAACTCGACGATCGTCACCTTCACGCCGTAGTTGTGCAGGACGTAGGCGAACTCGACGCCGATCGCGCCGGCACCGGCGATGATGATGCTCTCGGGCAGCTGGTCGGTGAGGATCTGCTCCTCGTAGGTGACCACGCGCTCGCTGAGCGACGTGCCCGGCAGCAGGCGGGTCGTCGCGCCGACCGCGATGACACAGTGGTCGAAGGTCACCGTCTCCGTGCCGCCGGCCGTCAGCGCCACCTGGAGCGTGCGGTCGTCGGTGAAGGTGCCCCGGCCGTCGTACTCGGTGATGCCGTTCTTCTTCATCAGGTAGTGCACGCCGTTGACGCGGCCGTCGGCGACCTTGCGGCTGCGCTTGAACGCCTCGGCGTAGTCGAAGCTGATGCTGCCCTCGACCTTGATGCCGTAGGTCTTGGCCTCGCGGAGGACCGTGTGCGCCAGTTCGGCGTTGCGCAACAGCGCCTTGGAGGGGATGCATCCGACGTTGAGGCACACCCCGCCCCAGTACTTCTCCTCGATGACGGCCGTGCGCAGGCCCAGTTGGGCGGAGCGTACCGCCGCGGTGTAGCCACCAGGGCCCGCACCGAGGACGACAACGTCGAAGTGTGTGCTCATGATCCGGTTCTCCCGTGGAAGTGATCTACGTGCTGCTACCGCGACCTTAGAACACCAGGCGGGCCGGGGACGGCCGGGTCCGGTCGTTCGCGGCGGCCGCCGCCCCGCGCGTGCCCGCCACGCGCGCGTGCTCAGCCGGCGACGCGGGCGCGGTCCTCGAGCAGGGCGGCGAGCGCCGTGCGGTCGACCTTGCCGTTGCGGCTGAGCGGCAGTTCCTCCAGGACCACACAGCGCCGGGGGACCTTGAACTCCTCGATCTGCTCGCGCATCAGCTCGAGGACCTGCTCGGCGCCGGCTTCCGCGACGACCGCGAGGATCGCGGGCCTGCGGCCGGCCGGCGGCAGGACGGCCGCGGAGACGACCCCGGGTACGCGGTGGGCGGCGGCCTCCACCTCGGTGCCGGACACCCGGAAGCCGCGCTCCTTGTAGAGGTCGTCGCGGCGGCCGGAGAAGTAGAGGTAGCCGTCCTCGTCCAGCCGGCCGTAGTCACCGGTGCGCAGCTCGGGGAAGAGTCCGTCGCGCAGCGGGAAGCGCTGGGCGTTCAGCTCGGGCCGCCGCCAGTAGCCGGCCATCACGTTGGGGCCCCGGACCGCGATCTCGCCGATGGTGCCGGGCGGCACCGGCTCGCCCTCGTCGTCCAGGATGACGATCTCCGTGCCCGGCAGCGGCAGGCCGCAGGAGCCCGGCCGGTCGAGGTCGCCGTCCGGCGGCATGATGACGGCGCGCTTGCACTCCGTCAGGCCGTACATCACCTGGGCCCGCAGCCCGGGTATCGCCTCGCGCAGGGCGCCCACGGTCTCGGTCGACAGCGCGGCGCCGGTGTTGGTGACGAGCCGCAGGGCGGGGCGCCGGGCGGTGGCCCGCTTGAGCAGCCACACCAGCGACTCGGCGACGGACGGCACGGCGGGCAGGACGGTGGCCCCGCTCTCCAGCAGGTTGCGCAGCAGGGCGGGACCGGCCTCGGCGGCGCTGCCCAGGACGGTGTGCGCGCCGCTCAGCGCGCCGAGGAAGACCTGGTAGAGGCCGTAGTCGAAGGAGAGCGGCAGCGGGCAGTAGACGACGTCGTCCGGCCGGTACTTCAGGACCTGCTGGATGGCGTGGACGGCGAAGACGGCCTGCTGGTGGGTGCTCACCACGGCCTTGGGCAGCGAGGTGGTGCCGGAGGTGTAGATGAGGCAGACCGGGTCGACGGCCAGCGGCTCGGGTGCCGGGACGGGGCCCGCGGGGGCCGCCGTGCCGGGCGCGGGGAAGGCCACGGCGAGCAGTTCGGCCGGGTCCACGGCGGGGATGCCGCGCTGCCGGGCCGCGGCCCGCGAGGCGGGGTCCTCGGCGATCAGCAGGCTCGGTTCGCAGTCGTCCAGCACATGCTCCAGCGGTACGCCGCGGACCTGCTCGTGCAGGAGGGAGAACGGGGCGCCGACGCGCGAGGCGGCGAAGACGAGGGCGGGGACGAGGGGGCCGGAGGGCACGGCGACGACCACGCGGCGGCCGCGTCCGATGCCCTGGTCGTGCAGCCAGTGGGCCAGGCGGTGCGCGGCGTCGCGGAGCCCCGCGAAGGTCGTGGTCGACTGCTGCCGGGTGACGGCGGGACGGTCCGGCCATGACTCGGCGGCGGTGTCCAGCAGTTGGTGCAGGAGCGTGATCTCGGACAACTTGCTCGGTTCCCTTCAGGCGACGTTCCCCCGTCGCCATGTCGAATGGCTCGATCGCCCGGTGGCCGGCGGCCCAGGGCCGGTGACCCGGTGACCCGCGGCCCAGTGGCCGGTGACCCGGTGGCGGGGCGCCGGGACGGCGTACGGCCGTCCCGGCGCCCCGCCGGCGCGCTCCCGGCGAGGGGGGTGCGCGACCGGGTGTCGGTCAGGGCCTGGCCACGGCCCCTAGCTGGGACAGCAGTCCGAGGGCGTCGGACAGCACCCAGTACTCGGCGATCCTGTCGTTCTCGATGCGGACGATGGACATGCCCGCGTAACGGACCTTCGTGCCCGGCGCGACCGTCGCGGTGGGGGCGCCGCCCGCGTAGGTGCCGGTCACGATGTATCCCCCGGCGACGAGGTCGCCCTCCCCGATGGGGCCGGGGTCGGTGGTGAAGCGCACGTCGTGCAGGAGGGTGCGCACGGAGGTCACCCAGCCCAGCAGGCCCTCCCTCGTGGTGATCTGCCGCGAGTCGGGGAAGCCGAGGTAGCGGGCGAGTTCGGCGCTGTGCACGGTGAAGTCGTCGGCGATGAACTCCGGGGTGTCGGCGAAGTCCACCTCCCCGTTCCACAGATCGACGAACCGTTCGAAGAGCACCTTGCCGTGCTCGGTACCCGGTGCCCCGGGGCGGACGTCCGTCATGCCCGGTCTCCCTTCGTCATGCCTTGGCCTCCATTTCCGCCGCAGGAGCGGCGGCCTGGCCGGCCACGCGCACTCCGACGAGCAGGGGCAGGACCGCGAGCGCGCACACGCCGCAGATCGCGCCGATCACGTTGAACGAGACGCCGTTGTCCAGCAGAACGGCGGCGATGCTGGTGGCCAGCATCATTCCGCCGTACTGGGCGGAGCCGTTGAGGGCCAGCGCGGTGCCGCGCATCTCCGGTCGCAACTCGCTCACCAGGGCGTTCAGCGCCGGCTGGCCGACGCCCACGGCCGTGCCCCAGGTGATGAAGACGACCAGGACGGCGACGAGGTGATCCCCGATGAGGGGCACAGCGGTCACGCCGCAGGCCGCGACCAGGGCGGCCACCACCAGCACCTTGCGCTTGCCGAGCCGGTCGGCGATCCGGCCGCCCACCAGGGCACCGGTCATGCTGCCGGCGCCCGAGCCCATGATGGCCAGGCCGGTCTGCGCCTCGTTGAAGTCGAAGCGCTCGGCGTAGAAGACGCCGATGTTGGAGAACATGCCGTACAGCGCGAAGGCCCACAGCAGGGTGCAGCCCAGCACGCAGAGCACGGCCGGAGTGCTGACGGCCCGGCGGACCATGCCCAGGTAGAGCGCCAGCGGGCTGCTGCTGTTGCGCTGTTCCACCGCGGGCGGCGGCGTCACCGGAATCATCGCGAGCACCAGCAGGTGGACGAGGACGGACACCGCGCCGACGGCGAAGAACGCGGCCCGCCAGCCCGCCAGATAGGCGAGGTAGGAGCCCAGCGGCACACCGAGCACGGTGGAGCTGAGCAGGCCCGCCACCACGATGCCCATGACCTTGCCGCGGCGCTCGAACGGGAAGGTCTCCGCGATCATCGCGTAGACGCTCGGCATGATCATCGCGGCGCCCAGGCCGGCCACCGCGCGGCAGACGAGCAGCAGCGAGAATTCCGACGTGACGCCGGTCAGAAAATTGCCCAGAGCGAAAGCGATAAGGCCGGTGGTGAGAATTCTTCGGCGCCCGACACGGTCGGACATGGCGCCGCACAGGGGTGCAGAAAGGGCGAACAGCAGCGCATACGCACTGACGAACAGACCACCGAGCCGGGGCGCGGTACCGGTGTCCTCGGCAATAGCGGGGACAAGCGGAACGGTAATCATCGAGTCAAGACCGACAAGAAAGGCACTGCATACCGCGACCAGCAGCACCCGGTTGGGACGTAATGTGCTGGGGGTGGGCGAGGTCATATCTCTTCTCATTCTTCTCCGGGCAGACCCACATGCGGGGCCCCGGAGCCCGCGGACCGGCGTCGGGCCGCCGCTCGCGGGATCACGGCGGTGCCCACCGCCCGGCAGACCAGCACCGGTTCGTCGAGCACCTCGGCGCGCGTGGCGCCGAGGTCGTACCGGGCAGCGATGCATTTCCGCGCCGTGAATTCCACAGTGCGGCGGAGTCGGCTCCGGCCCACCAGACGCCCGGTGACCTCGATGTAATCGCCTGCGTATACGGGTGCCGTGAATTCGACCTCACTGTATCCGGTGAGCAGGCCCTCGTCCCCATCCGTTTGGATGGTGATCTCGGTCACGACATCCCCGAACAGCCGCAGAATGCACGCACCGTCCACCAGATTTCCGCCATAATGGGCATCTTTCTGCCCGATGCGTACACGCAGCGTCGCGGTGACCGTCTCAGTCATCCCTGTTCCTCGCTTTGCCCGTTCCGACTCGTATCGCGGTGAGTTCCGCCAGGACCGTTTGCGCGACCCTGTCGGCGTCCGCGTCTTCCGCGTCTGCTGTGACTTCCGTCCCGCTCGCCGCCGGGCCGTCACCCTCGTGTCCGAGGGCGACGGCGATCACCAACTCCCCCTTGTGCGCGATGGAGACCGCCACCTTCGACACCCCGATGCCGGCCGCGCGCCACGCGGCCGCGCCCTCGAGTCGCACCAAGGGCGCGGAGGCGGCGTCGCGGACCACCCGGATCTGCCGGGGAGTCAGCCCGCTGCTGCCGCCGCACCCGGTGCCCAGCGCCTTGAGCACCGCCTCCTTGGCGGCGAACCGGCCGGCCAGGAACTCCCTGGCCCTGTCCGGACCGAAGGAGTCCGCGAGGGCCAGCTCGTCCTCGGCGTAGACGTACCGCCGGAACCAGGGGCGGGTCAGCAGGCGGTCCAGCTCCCCCAGTCCCAGTACGTCGATCCCGATCCGCATCCGCCGCCCCGCCCCCGGCCCGCTACCGCGCCGGCCGGGGCGCCGCGGCCGCACGGAAGACGGCCAGCTGTCCCTGGTGGTCCAGCGGGTCGACGTCGCAGAGCACCACGGTGGTGAACTCCCGCTGCCACTGCTGCCAGTGGCGGGCCAGCTCGAGCCACACGCTGGTGCAGTAGCTCCCGGCGCCGGCCTGGTGGACCCGCGCCCCGGCCGGCGCGGAGGCTCCGACACCGGACCGGGGCCCGAGCACGAACAGCGTTCCCGCCGGGTCGGCGGTGGCGAGCTCGGCGATCCGGGCCGTGGTCGCCTCCGGCGACGGGAAGGACTCCACGGACGACACGCCCAGCCCCTCCCCCTCGTCGAGGACGAGCAGGACGCCCGAGTCCGTCAACTCCCCCGAGTCCACCAGCGGATGCGGGGTGGGCAGGGTGGTCTGCTCGAGCACCGCGAGCACGGCGCGCCCCGCCCGGCCGGCGCTCTGGAAGGCGGAGATGATCCGCAGCGCCGTGAACGGTGCCGCCAGCCCCTGCTCGGAGACGCAGAAGCTCTTGGCGTCGCCGCCCAGGAGCATGTTCAGGTGCGAGGCGACCGCGGTGAACGGGTGCACGTCGGGCAGCGCGTGGCTGACGACGACCAGGTCGGCCGTCCCGCCGACGCCCCCTTCCCCGTCGCCGTGCCCGACCATGCGGTCCACGAGGTCGCGGTGCGAGACGTTGGGCCCCCCGCGCAGGCGGCGTTCGTCGACGGTGGAGCCGAAGGGCTCCACCAGGTCCCGGAAGAAGCCGACGATGGACGGATCGTCGTGGTACTGCCCGGGCGGCGGGGCGGCGACCGAGGCGGCCGCGCTCAGAACGGGCATCGTCACTCCCCGGCGCCGGCCGCGACCGGAATCTGCCCGGCGCCGGACGACTCGCCGCGCACACGCAGCAGATAGGCGGTGAGCGTGCCCACGGTCTTGAAGTCGTCCATGTCCAGGGTCTCGGGGTCGATGACGATGGCCATGCTGTCCTCGAGGGCCATCAGCATCTCCATCACCGAGGTCGAGTCCAGGTGCAGGTCCTCGAAGAGCCGGACGTCGGCGGTCAGTCCGCCGACCTCGCGCTCGAGCACCTCGGTGAGCGCCGACTCCACCGACGCCACGACTGCCGTGTTCTCCATGGGGATTCCCTCCTGAGGGTCCTGAGGTTCAGAAACTGATGAGGCGCTGCTTGCCCAGCAGGTCCTCGACGGCGTCGCGGCGCCGCACCAGATGGGCCCTCCCGCCGTGGACCATGACCTCGGCGGGGAAGCCGTGGCTGAGGAAGAGCCCCGGTGAGGCCGAGGGGCCGTACGCCCCCGAGCGCTCGACGCCGATGAGGTCCCCGGGGCGCACCTCGGGGAGGGCGACGCGCTTGCCGATGACGTCGTTGGGGGTGCACAGCGGGCCGGTGAGCGTGTACTCCCGTACCGGTTCGGCGTCGTAGTGGCTCAGCGAACGGATGGGGAAGTTGCGCTTGACGAAGCTGCCCACGCCCACGGCCGCCATGTGGTGGTTGGTGCCGCCGTCGGCCACCACGAACTGCTCGCCCATGGATTCCTTGACGTACAGCGCCCTCGTCACATACGTGCCGCACATGGCGGTGAGGTAACGGCCGAGCTCATTGATGAGCCGGCAGTCCGGGTAATCCTCGAGGAAACCGGTGACCGCATCGTTGATTCCGGCGGTCAACTCCCCGGTATTCAGGGCCGTTTCGTTGCTGAAGTACGGTATCCCGAATCCTCCGCCGAAATCAACCACGCGCAGGTCGATTCCCAGGTCGGTGGCGAGGGAGGCCGCCGTGGTCAGGATCTCGCGCGTATTGTGAATCAGATCCTCGTGGTTGAGGAACCGCGTTCCCATATAGGCATGGAAACCGATGACCCGGGCCCGGCGCAGCCCTTTGACGACCGCCCGGCCCTCCCGCAGCACGGCGACGTCGATGCCGAACTGCCGCGGCTTGCCGCCCATCGCCAGGCCCGAGCCCTTGGTGTGGAAGTCCGGGTTGACGCGGAGCATCACCGGCAGGTCGGCGCGGCCGCTCTCGACCGCGATCGCGTCCAGCGCCTCCAGTTCCTCCAGCGATTCGCAGACGACGGCACGCAGCCCCGCCGCGACGCACGCCTCGAGTTCGGCGCGCGTCTTGCCGGGCCCGAGGAAAATGGTGTTCTCCGGTGCGATGCCGGCCCGGCGCACGGTCTCCAGCTCGACGAGCGACGAGACCTCCGCGCCCGCGCCGAGGGAGCCGAGATATCCGCAGACGCTGATGTTCGGATTGGCCTTGAGCGAGAGGTAGATGTCGACGGCGGGATGCGTCAGGTCGCGCAGTTCCCGGTAGGTGTTCCGCAGGACCTCCGCGTCGTAGACGTACAAGGGGGTGCCGAATTCACCGGCGATCTCGGAAATCGGGATTCCCTGTACAGCAAATTCGTTGGCGGTCATGCCGCTCCCTTCCGGTGCGTGACGACCATCGCCGCGAAGGTGGCGCCCAGGCCGACCGTGGCGAACAGGTAGTGGCGTCCCGGGGCCAGCCGGTCCGCGTCGCGCAAGGTGGTGTAGTTGAGGAAGACGTCCGAGGCGAAGCAGTGGCTGAAGCGCTCGACGTTCTCCAGGAACACCTGCTCGCGCGGGATGCCCAGCTCGCTGATCGTCTGGCGCCAGGACTGCAGGTTGACGTTGTGCGGGACGACCAGGTCGATGTCGGCGAAGGTCAGGCCGGCCTCGTCGACCGCGCGGCGCATGACCGCGGCGAGCTCGGGCGCGTACACCTTGGTGAAGCGCAGCGACCGCTCCTCGTCGAGCAGCATGGCGGCCGAGAACTCGCCCAGGGTGCTGGTGGCGTACGAGCGGACCGCGTCCCCCGCGCCGTCCAGGGTGACCAGGCACGCCGCGGCGGCGTCGCCCATGATGGCGACGTCCTCGATGAGCTGGACCTTCGGGGAGAAGGCCTGCTCGCCCGTCACCACCAGGGCGCACTCGCCCGGCCGGCCCTCCGCCCGCAGCAGTTCGGCGGCGATGTCGACGGCGGCCATGCCGCTGGCGCAGTTCTGGTGGCTCACCCCGAATGCCTCGGCCCGGTGCAGGCCGAGCCGGTCGCGGATCTCGCGCGCCGGTTCCAGGTGCGCCGGGGTGAGTGCCTGGGTGGTGTGGGCGTAGAGGACGTAGCGGATCCGGTCGGCCGTGCGCGGGTCGGCGACGATGCGGCGGGCGGCCGGCAGCACCACGTCGAACAGGCTCAGTTCCGGGTCGAAGCGGATCTCCTTGAGGCCGTGCATCCGCCGGAAGAGCCGGACCTTGGTGGGGCGCAGCTCCAGGCGGTCCGCCAGGTCCTCGACGGCTACCCGGCGTTCGGGGACGAAGGACTCGATCGCCTCCAGAGTCGTGACGCCTGTGCTCATCGTTGAACCCCGCTCATCGTTGAACCCTTCGGGTCTTGTCGGGTGGCGGTCATCGCGGCCTCCTGTGGGTGAACACCGCGGCGGCGAAGGTGGCCCCGGCGCCGAACCCGGCCATCAGGTAGTGGCGGCCCTCGGTCAGCCGTCCGGCGTCGCGCAGCGTCGTGTAGTTGACGAAGACGTCGGAGGTGAAGCAGTGGCTGTAGCGGGCGATGTTGTCCAGGAAGACGCGCTCGGCCGGGATGCCCAGCTCCGCGATGGTCTGCCGCCAGGACATGAGGTTGACGTTGTGCGGGATGACCAGGTCGATGTCGGACAGCTCGAGGCCGGCCTCGGCGGCCGCCCGCCGGATGACTCCGGCGAAGGTGGCCGCGTAGTCCTTGCCCAGCTGGGCGACCGCCTCGGGCGGCAGCGAGATCAGGTCCGCGTACTCGCCCAGCGTGCGGCTGACGTGCGACAGAACGGGGTCGCCGACGCCGTCGGCCGCGACCAGGCAGGCCGTGGCGGCCTCGCCCATGATCGCGGTGTTGGGTACCAGCTGCACCAGCGGGGAGAACGGCTTCTCCCCCGTCACCACGAGCGCGCGGTCCCCGGGATCGCCGCCGCGCAGCAGCGCGCCGGCGACCTCGAGGGCGCCGATCCCGGTCGCGCAGTTCTGCTGGGTCAGGGCCAGCGCCTCGGCGTGGCCGAGGCCGAGCGCGTCCCGGATCTCCCGGGCGACGTCGACCGCCGCCGGGGCGACCTGGTGGATGGCACGGGCGTGGATCACGTACCGCACCCGCCGCGGGTCGGCGAGCTCCGAGACCACCGGCCGGGCCGCCGACAGCACCAGGTCGGTCAGCGGCAGGGCGGGGTCGAGCCGCAGCGTGTGCAGGCCGTGCACCTTGCGGAAGAGGGAGAGCTTCGCCCGGCTCAGGCCCAACCGCTGCGCGGTCGCCTCGACGACGACCGTGCGGTCGGGCAGGGCGGACTCGACCCTCTCCAGCGTCGCCAGGGGCCGGCTCATGCGCCGTCCCCGTCCCGCGCGGGCGCGTCGGCGACGTGGCCGCGCAGCCATTCGGCGACCGCGCCGGCCGTCGTCGCGACGTGCTCGGTGAGCATCGTGAAGTGGTCGCCGGGGACGTCCACGACGCTGTCGGCCAGCGGCCAGCGCGGCCGGTCGTGCGTACCGGAACGCTCCTGGGCGCGCAGCACGACCGTGGGCACGCCCACGGGCTCCGGCTCCCAGCCGTCGAACACGCGCAGGTAGCCGCCCATGGCGATCAGCCGGTGGTCGTCGAGCCAGACGCTGCTCTCGGGGGCGAGCATCTGGTCGGCCACCATGGACAGGTCGTCCAGGTCCAGCGGACTGGCCAGCGTGTCCAGCAGCACCACCGCGGCCGGTGCCGTGCCGCGCTCCAGCAGCCGCCGGGCGACGGCGTGCGCGATCCAGCCGCCGGTGGACCGGCCCAGCAGCACCAGCGGCCGGCCGCCGGCGAGGTCCAGCGCGGCCTGCGCCTGGGTGTCGACCAGGGCCGTCAGCGATTCGGGCAGCGACTCGCCCCGGGCGAATCCGGGCAGCGGCGGGACGGAGACGGCGTGGCCCGGCAGGGCCGAGGTGAACGCGGCGTACTCCTGCGGCCCCGAGATCGCGATCATCGAGGGGAAGCAGACGACCAGGGGACCGTCCTCGGGCCCGGCGGCCTTCGGGAAGGGGGCCGCCGGCACGTCCTCGTCGAACGTGGGGCGCAGGCGCGCCGCCGTGACCAGCAGCTCGACCGCGTGGCCCAGCCGGTCTCGCTCGTGGGCTTCGCGGAACAGGGTGACGAGGGTGTCGCCCGCGTCCCCCTGCGCCGGTCCCGCCGCGCCGGCGGCGATGTCGCCCAGCTGTCCGTCCACGTAGGCGGCCAGTTCGGCGGGGGTCGGGTGGTCGAAGATGACCGTGGCGGGCATGCGCAGACCGGTGGCCCCGTTCACCGCGTTGCGCAGCTCGAGCGAGGTCAGCGAGTCGAAGCCCAGGTCCCGGAAGGGCGTCGAGGGATCGATCGCGTCGGAGCTGCCGTGGCCGAGCACGCCCGCGACGGTGGCCGACACCGCCTCGGTGACGGCCTTGATCCGGTCCTCGCCGGTGAGCCCGGCGAGCCGGTCGCGCAGGGTCGTGGCGGCCGGGGCGCCCGTGACGGCGGCCGGGGCGCCGGCGCGCCGCGCGACGGGCCGTACGAGGCCGCGCAGCAGCGGCGGCAGGGGCTGTCCCGAGGTGCGCAGGGCCTTGCGGTCCAGGCGGACCGGCACCATGACGGGCCGTCCGTTCGCGCGGGCCGCGTCGAAGAGGGCGGTGCCGCGCTCGGGGGTGATCGGCAGGACGCCGTAGCGCTCCATCCGCTTGAGGTCGGCGCTCCCCAGCGTGCCGGCCATGCCGCCGCTGGGCTGCCACATGCCCCACGCCAGCGAGGTCGCGGGAAGCCCGAGGGCGGCGCGGTGCTGGGCGAGGGCGTCCAGGAAGGTGTTGCCGGCCGCGTAGCTGCCCTGTCCCGGGCTGCCGAGCGTGCCGGCGACCGACGAGAACAGCACGAACGCCTTGATGCCGGCGTCCCGCGTGAGCTCGTGCAGGTGAACGGCGGCGTCCACCTTGGGGCGCAGCACGGTCTCGAGCCGCTGCGGGGTGAGGGAGGTGATGATGCCGTCGTCGAGGACGCCGGCGGTGTGGACGACGGCGGTCAGCGGACGGTCGGCGGGAATCGACTCGAGCAGCGCGGCCAGGGCGTCGCGGTCGCTGACGTCGCAGGCGGCGACGGTCGCGTCGGCGCCCAGCTCCGCCAGCTCGGCCACCAGCCCGGCCGCGCCGGTGGCGGCGTGCCCGGAGCGGCTGGTGAGCAGCAGCCGGCGGGTGCCGTGCTCGGTCACCAGGTGACGGGCGAGCAGCGCGCCGAGCTCTCCGGTGCCGCCGGTGATCAGCACGGTGCCCTGCCAGGCGGCGGGGTCGGCGGCGGACCCGTCGGGGGCCGTGGCCCGGACGAGCCGGGGGGTGAGGACCGTGCCGTCCCGCAGGGCGAGTTGGGGCTCGCCGGAGGCCAGGGCGGCCGCGACGAGGTCCGTGTCGGTTTCGGTGTCGGTTTTGGTTTCGGTGTCGCTGTCGGTGTCGGTGTCGGTGTCGATGAGGACGAAGCGCTCCGGTGCCTCGGACTGGGCGGAGCGGACGAGGCCCCAGACGGGCGCGGTGGCCAGGTCCAGGACGTCCTCGTCCGGGCCGGCGGCGATCGCCCGGCGGGTCGCCAGCACGAGCCGGGCCGGGGCCTCGGGCCCGTCGGCCAGCCAGGTGCGCAGCAGCTCCAGTACCGGTCCGGTGGCCCGTCGTACGGCGGAGGTGAGCTCGCCGCCGGCGGAGTCGGCGGTGTCGGACGCGCAGTGCACGACGGTGTCACCGGTCATGGCCTCTCCGGCGGCGAGTGCCTCCAGCGCGGCGGCCGGGGAGGCGAAGTGCCGTGCGGTGCGGGCCGGGGGCGTGGTGCCGGTGGCGGACGGGAGCGCCGTCCAGTCCACCTGGAACAGGGCGTCGTCGCCGGTCCGGCGGGCCGCGTCCAGTTGGCCGCCGGAGGTGGGGCGGGAGACGAACGACTCCACGGAGGCGACGGCGTTGCCGTCCGGGTCGGCGGCGGTCACCGTGATCGAACCGGCGTCCTGCCAGGTGAAGCGCACCCGCAGCGAGGAGGCTCCGACGGCGTGCAGCCGCACCCCGTTCCAGGAGAACGGCAGCCGCCCCGAGGCGGTTCCGGTGCGCACCTCCTCCCATGCCAGGGCGTGCAGGGCGGCGTCGAGGAGGGCCGGGTGCAGCCCGAACTCCACTGCCTCCGCCTGCTGTTCGGCGGGGAGGTCCACCTGGGCGTAGAGCTCGTCGCCGAGGCGCCACACGGCGGTGAGCGCCTGGAAGGCGGGGCCGTAGGCGAAGCCGGTGTCGGCCAGCCGGTCGTAGAGGCCGTCGAGGTCGACCTCGGTCGCGCCCCGCGGCGGCCAGACGGCCAGTCCGGTCTCCGGCGCCGTCGCGTCGGCGGGGGCGAGGCGGCCCGCGGCGTGCAGGGTCCACGGGACGTCCTCGTCGGCGCTGTCGCCGCTGCCGTCGCCGCTGCCGTCGGCCCGCGAGTGCAGGCTCAGCGGGCGGCGGCCGTCCGGCTCGGGAGCGCCGACGATGACCTGGACCTGGATGCCGCCCTGTTCGGGGAGCACCATCGGCTCCTGCAGGGTCAGTTCCTCCACGGTCTCGCAGCCGAGGTGGGCGCCGGCCCTGGTCGCCAGTTCCAGCAGCGCGGTGCCGGGCACCAGCACCGTGTCGTAGACGACGTGGTCGGCGAGCCAGGGGTGGGTCTGCCGGGAGAGGCGGCCGGTGAGGACGGCCGTGTCACCGGCGGCGAGAGTGGCGACGGCACCGAGCAGCGGGTGCCCGGCCGGGGTGAGGCCGACGGAGGTGACGTCGCCGGTGGCGGCGGGCTCGTCGAGCCAGTAGCGCTGCCGCTGGAAGGCGTAGGTGGGCAGGTCGACGCGGCGTGCGCCCAGGCCCGCGAAGTACGCCTCCCAGTCGGCGGGGACGCCGCGCACGTGCAGCTCGGCGAGGGCGGCGAGGAGGGTGGCCGGCTCGGGCCGGTCGCGGCGCAGCAGCGGGACGACCAGGGCGTCGTGGTCGTCGCCCAGGCACTCGCGGGTCATGGCCGAGAGGGTGCCGTCGGGGCCGAGTTCGACGAACGTGCCGACGCGCTCGGCGCGCAGCGTGGCGACGGCGTCGCTGAAGCGGACGGCCTCGCGCACGTGCCGGACCCAGTACTCGGGGCGGCGGAGCTCGTCGGCGCCGGCCACCCGGCCGGTGACGTCGGAGACGACGGGGATGCGGGGGGCGGCGAACGACAGGCTCTCCACGACCGTGGCGAACTCCCGCAGCATGCCGTCCATGTGGGGCGAGTGGAAGGCGTGGCTGACGGTGAGCCGTTTGGTCTTGCGGCCCTGGCGCTCGAAGTGCGCGGCCGCGTCGGAGACGATCGTGTCGTCGCCGGACAGGACCAGGGAGGACGGGCCGTTGATCGCGGCGATCGAGGCGCGGTCCTCGTGGCCGGCGAGGGCGGCGCGGGCCTCCTCCTCGGTGGCCTGCACCGCGATCATCGCGCCGCCGCCGGGCAGGTTCTGCATCAGCCGGCCGCGGGCCGCGACGAGCTGGGCGGCGTCCGGCAGCGAGAGCACTCCGGCGACGTGCGCGGCGGCGATCTCGCCGATGGAGTGGCCGGTGACGAAGTCGGGGCGCAGGCCCCAGCCCTCGAGCAGCCGGAACAGCGCCACCTCGATCGCGAACAGGGCCGGCTGGGTGAACTCGGTGCGGTCGAGCAGGCCTTCGGGGTCCTCGTCGGCGAAGACCAGCTCGCGCAGCGGCCGCGCGAGGTGCTCGTCCAGCGCCTCGCACACCGCGTCGAAGGCGGCCGCGAACGCGGGGTGGGTGGCGTGCAGGCGGCGTCCCATGCCGAGACGCTGGCTGCCCTGGCCGGTGAAGAGGAACGCGGTCTTCCCGGCGTTGCGGGTGCGGCCCTGGACGACCGTCCCGCCCGCCGGGGCGCCGGTGGCCACGGCCTCGAGGGCGCGCAGCAGTTCGTCCCGGTCGCTGCCCTGGAGCACGGCGCGGTGCTCCATCGCGGTGCGGGTGGTGGCCAGGGAGTAGCCGACGTCGAGGGGGTGCTCGTCGGTCAGGGCGGCCAGGAGCCCGGCGGCCTGGTCGCGCAGCGCCTCGGCGCTGCGGCCCGACAGCGTCCAGGGGATCGGGAAGCCCTCCGGAAGGTGCGGCTCCGTGTCCGCCGCGCGGCCGTGGGGCGCGACGTCGTCGGCCGCCGGTTCCTCGAGGATGACGTGGGCGTTGGTGCCGCTGATGCCGAAGCTGGAGATCCCGGCGCGGCGCGGCCGCCCGGGGGCGGGCCAGTCCACCGGCTCGGTGAGCAGCCGCACGTCCCCGCTCGACCAGTCCACGTGCGAGCTCGGGGCGTCGACGTGCAGGGTCTTGGGCAGGCGGCCGTGCTCCATCGCCTTGATCATCTTGATGATGCCGCCGATGCCGGCTGCGGACTGGGTGTGGCCCACGTTGGACTTCAGCGAGCCCAGCCACAGCGGCCGCCCGCCGCGCCCCTGTCCGTAGGTGGCCAGCAGGGCCCGCGCCTCGATCGGGTCGCCGAGCTTGGTGCCGGTGCCGTGGCCCTCGACGGCGTCCACGTCGCCCGCCTTGAGCCCGGCACTGGCCAGGGCCTCGCGGATCAGCTTCTCCTGGGACGGGCCGTGCGGGGCGGTCAGCCCGTTGCTCGCCCCGTCCTGGTTGACGGCAGAGCCGCGCACCACGGCGAGGACGCGGTGGCCGTTGCGCCGCGCGTCCGAGAGCCGCTCGACGACGAGGGAACCCACGCCCTCCGCCCACGAGGTGCCGTCGGCGCCCTCGGCGTACGACTTGGCCCGCCCGTCCGGCGCCAGGCCCCGCTGCCGGCTGAACTCGGTGAACGAGAAGGAGGTGGCCATCAGCATCACGCCGCCCACGACGGCGAGCGAGCACTCGCCGCGGCGCAGCGACTGCCCGGCCAGGTGCAGGGCGACCAGCGAGGAGGAGCACGCCGTGTTGACGGTGACGGCGGGCCCGTCGAAGCCGAACGAGTAGGAGATCCGGCCGGAGGCGACGCTTCCGGCGCTGCCGACGCCGAGGTAGCCGTCGAAGCCCTCGATGGGCGTCTTGAGGAAGCGCAGCCCGTACTCGTCGAACATGATGCCGACGAAGACGCCGGTGTCGCTGCCGCGCAGCGTGTCGGGGACGATCCCGGCCTGCTCGAACGCCTCCCAGGTGGTCTCCAGGAGCAGTCGCTGCTGCGGGTCGACCGTGATGGCCTCGCGGGGCGAGATGCCGAAGAAGGCGGGGTCGAAGTCGGCGGCGTCGTGCAGGAAGCCGCCCTCGCGGACGTAGCTCTTGCCCACGCTCTCCGGGTCGGGGTCGTAGAGGTTCTCCAGGTCCCAGCCGCGGTCGGTGGGGAAGCCGGTGATGGCATCCCGGCCCTCGTCCACCAGCTGCCACAGTTCGTCGGGAGTGGTCACGCCGCCGGGGAAGCGGCAGCTCATGCCGACGATCGCGAGGGGTTCGGTGTCCCGTTCGGTCGCTTCCCTCAGACGGGCCTCGGCGCGGTCGAGCTCGGCGGTGGTGCGCTTGAGGTACTGGAGCAGTTTCTCTTCGTTGGACGGGGTGTGGGTGGGGCCAGGGCTGGAGTTGGGCATGCTCGGCTTCTCTTCGCTAGGCGCGGTGGGTGGAGGGGTCGTCCGTCGTGGGGGTTACGGTCGGCCGTCGGTGTCGAGGGGCCGGAGCCTGGTGTCCAGATAGGCGAACAACTCGTCCGGGGACGCCGCGTCGAGCGGCTTGCCGGCAGCCGGGGCCCCGGGGACGGCGGTGAGCAGGTCGAGCATGGTGGTCAGCCGCTGGACGAGTTCGGTGCGGAGTTCGCCGTCGGCTTCGTCCCCCTCGCTGCTTGTGACCTCGGCGGTGGCCTCCTCGAGGCGGCTCAGCGCGCCGCGTACGGACACGGAGGCACCGTCGGGGCCGTCGGAAGCGGCGGTGCCGGCGGACAGGCTCGTCCACAGGTGGTCGGCGAGCGCCCGGGGCGTCGGCTGGTCGAAGACCATGGTGGAGGGCAGGGTCAGCCCGGTCAGCTCACCGATGAGGTCGCTGAGCGCCACGGCGGCCAGCGAGTCGACGCCGAGCGTCAGGAAGCTCTCGTCGCCGGAGGCGGCGAGCAGGTCGGTGGACTCCGTCGCCTCGGCGGCCAGTTCCAGCACCCGCTCGAGGAGCAGCTTGCGGCCGGCGTCGGCGGGAAGTTCGGCGAGCTGTAGGCGCAGTGCGCCCTGTGGCCCTTCGTTCGGGCCTTCGCCTCCGGTCGCCGCGTCGTGGGTGGCGCCCAGGGCGCCGAGCTGGGCGTAGAGGTCGAGCTGGTCGTCGGAGAGCCAGTACTCGGCGACGCGCCCGTCCTCGAAGCGCAGGATGTCCACGCCCCGGAAGGTGACCTCGGTGCCGGGCGGCGCGGTGGCCGTGGCGGGGCGGCCGCCCTGCCAGGTGCCGCGGAAGACCCAGCGGCCGATGGCGTAGTCGCCCACGATGAACGGGCCGAGTTCGCCGGTGATGGCGGCGTTGTCGTCGAAGGAGGACCGGAACGCGGCGATCCATGCGGCGATCTGCGGCCCGTCGGTCAGGGTCTCGGCGCCGGGCATGCCGTGCCGGGGGATGTTGACCCGCATGGTGCGGGAGACGATGTCGTCGGCGATGGCGTAATCGCCGTTCCACAGCCGCGACCAGGCGTCCCAGAGCTGCTGGTGGGAGAGGGGGGAGGGAGAGGCGTTCATCGGGCGGCTCCCTCGAGGAGGTCGTCGTGGCCGTGCTGTTGCGCCGGTGTTCCGGGCGCTCCCTCGGCCAGGGTCCGCAGGGCCTCTTCGGACAGGCTCCAGCCGTTCACCTTCTCGGCGCGGGCGACCATGTCGGGGGCCATGAAGTCCTCGACGGTCATCAGGCGGGAGCCGAAGACGTGGAAGTGCTCGGCCATCCGGCTGTCCTTGGCCGCGGCCTCGAACATGAAGGCCTCGATCTCGTTGAACGGGCGCGCCGTCGCGTAGTCGGCGATGAGGTGCTGGTGCGGGCCGGTCTCGGTGGCGTGGCGCCGGGCGTAGGCGGCGAGGGCGGCGCTGAGCCTGTCGTCGTCGGCCAGGGCCGGGGCGGCCGCCTCGACGAGCCAGGAGGCGGACTGCATGGCCCAGGCGCAGCCCACGGCGGAGAGCGGGTCGCTGGTGAGGGCGGCGTCGCCGATGAGGGCGTAGCCGGTGCCGGTGGGACGGCGGGAGATCAGCGGGTAGTTGACGGTGCCGATGACCTTGGAGATGCGCTCGGCGTTGTCGATGTCGGGTGCCTCGGGGAGCGAGCGCACCAGATCGAGGTACGCGCCCTCGATGTCGTCCTTGAAGTCGTCGAGGCGCTGCTTGGACAGTACGGCGGCGATGACCGTGACCCCGTCCTCGTTGGGCATCACATAGGCGTTGTCCGGGTCGAGGTAGTAGACGCGGGCCGAGGTGCGGCCCTCGGGGTGGGTGATGCCGCGGTAGTAGGCGAAGTAGCTGAACCGGTTGTTCTCGCTGATCTCGGCCGGGGTGCCGGCGAGCCGCGCGACGGTGGAGTCCTTGCCGTCGGCGCCGACGACGAGGCGGGCGCGCAGGGCGAAGGTGCCGCCGGCGGTCGTACCGGCGACGCCGGTCACCCAGCCGTCCTCGGTGAGGAGTTCGCCGACGGTGTGGCCGGGCTTGAGGTCCACGCCCTCGGTCTCGGCTGCCAGGCGGCGCAGCAGCGGGTCGAGGGTCTCCCGGCGGACGCTGTAGCCGTGCGGCAGGACGCCCGGCCCGGTCCGCGCCTCGGGCTTGATCCAGCCCCACTTGGTCCAGTAGTCGGCGGAGTTGCGGATGGCGCCGACGCCGTCGAGCGCGTCGGCCAGGCCGATCTCGGTCATCACCGGGTGGGCGGAGGCCTGGATGTAGTGGGTGCACAGGACCTTGTGCGCGCTCATGGAGGAGCGGCGTTCCAGGAGAGCGACCCTGGCTCCCCGGCGGGCGAAGAGAATGGCTGCGGAGCATCCGGCGACGCTCGCCCCATTGATGACGACATCGTAGGTGTCGGTCATGTTTTCGGGCACGACTGATCCTTCGTCCGTTCGTGAAATGAAGTGGGACTGCCGGGCGGGAAAGTGGGCACGGCGAATCACGGATTCACTGAAAGAAAGTTCTGAGGTACGACGGGTTGCAGCTGTGGACGGGCTGAAATCAAACGGATTTATCAAACGGATTTATCAAACGAATTCGTCAAACGGCTTGGACGACGAGGCACGACCAGGTGAATCCGCCACCGCCGCCGAGCACGACGGCGAATTCGCCGGATTCGAGACCGATGGCCGAGGAGATGTGGGCGAGGTTGGCCAGCATGTCGCCGGCGCCGAGATGTCCGCTGCTTTCGCGTTCGCGCACGATGTCGCCGTTCACCAGTCCGTCGAGAACGGGCAGATACATCATGCCGAGAACGCTGTCGCTCAGCCGGGGCAGGGCGACGCAGCGAATGCGCGAATCACCGGGTTCGAGGCCGGCTTCGACCAGGGCCTGCAACAGCACGGCGCGTACGCACTGCCGAGCGGACTCGGTGAAGTCGGAAATCCCGCCGTGTGTTTCGAGGTAGGCCTTCTTGGGTCGCCGCACATCGACGCGACCGCCGTGCCAGAGCGGCGCCGGGCTGAAGGCGTCGCGGCCGCGGTACATGACCTCGTAGGCGGAGGCCGTCACGAAGGCGAGGGACCGTACGAACAGCCCGGCCTTGACGTCGGCGGAATGGCGCCGCAGGAGCGCGGCCGTGCCGCCGTCACCGTAGACGACCCCGTAGTCGGCCGTCCACCGGTCGAATCCGGGCGGGGTGAAGCGGTCGGCGGTGGTCACCAGCGCCGCCTGGAGCCGGGGATCGGCGAGGAGCTTGTCCACGGCGACGCCCAGCGCGGCCGCGCCGCCGTTGGACATCTGCTGCACGCCGAGCGGCAGCGCCGCGCGGGCTCCGAGCCGGTCGGCGATGTAGTGGGCGGGCGACCAGAAGTCATGCCCCTGGTGGTAGAGCCAGGCATGCGCCACCAGGCCGACGGGACCGGCATCGCGGCCGGCGGCGGCGAGCGCCCGCTCGGCGGCGAGGACGGCCATGTCGGGCGCCGGCACATCACCGACCGGCACCTCGGTCAGACCGAGGTCCCGGGATTCCTCGACGGTTATCCGTCCGGCGTCCACCATCTCGGACACCGTTTCCCGACCTTCCGGTAACCAGGTGGCCACCGACTCCACAACAAGCGGCTGTGCGACTTTCATCGTGCTCCCCCGTGCAACTGTATGAAGCGGAGGATTCAACCGCTCGATACAGCGCTTCCAGCCAATCCCGAACCGGAAGCCGTTCCGTCTCTGATTTGCCGTACAGCACTTAGTTGCGCGGGGACGTGGAGAGGTTTACCGCGAAGAGCCACGAACCAAAGTGACCTGCATCACGCGCAACGGAACATGCTCCGACGCGGGGGAACCGAAGGAAGAAACGGAGCGACCAATTCGACTTAACGCCTGAGATCAACGTCACTTACCGGCATCCCGCACGAACAACCGGAAGCGCCACGGGCATGGCATCGTGATCACGCGGTCGCCCGCTCCACGGGGGAAGCGGGCGCACGACGAGAGAAGACTCCAGCGCATGACGCCAGTACCGTCAGTACCAATTCCGCCGGATTCACACGACTCTGAACGATCGAATGCCATCGCCAACCTCTTCGTCACGAAATACCCGGGCATGCTCAAACTGGCGGCCCGCCTGGGAGCGGAAGCGGACGCGGAGGATGTAGTGGCGGAGGCATTCTGCCAACTCTACAAAAACTGGGACAGATTACGCTCGGCAGACGCCGCGGCGGGCTACCTGCGCACCACGGTCCAGAACCTGGCCCGCATGAGACTCCGCCACCTGATCGTGGCCCGCCGCTACACCGACCCCCAATGGGACGAGCCGGCCCACTCGGCGGAACACCATGCAATCCTCCGCTACGACCAACGCGCGGTAGTCCAGGCCCTCCGCACCCTCCCACCCCGCCAGTACCAGGCCCTGGTCCTCCGCCACTGGATGGACCTCCAGGAATCCCAGATCGCCGAAACCATGGGCATCTCGGTGGGCGCGGTCAAGTCCCACATCTCTCGGGGGATGACGAAGCTGACGCGGGTGATGAGGGGGGAGAACCATGTGGTGCGGCACAACTCGCCCGAGTACGGGGCGGCTTGCGCCGCCGGGTAAGGAACGTACGAGTGCGGGCCGGCAGACGGGTACGGGCCGACCCATCACGCGCGCAGCCGGGCATCGGTCTCGCGGACAGCGGGGCGAGGGCGGCTACCTGGCGGCATCGACACCCACACTCCTCTTACATGATCCACGCCCTGCCCTAGGATGGCGAAGACCATCTCAGCGGCCCGACGGGCTTCCGCTCCGCTTTCCCGGAACGTAAGGACATGCCCCCACCCGCACGAGTTACTTCGTGCTGCCTGGGGGCATTTCCTTGCTGTTCCGTGAGTCCGCGGCGTCGTTGGCCAACCGCACCCACCTCGAAGGACGGCTGGCGGAGCTCCTGACCGAGAACTTCCTGCACAAGTGTGGCCACCGGCCCCAGCCGTCGGAGCAGCGCTCATGGGAGCGAAGCATCCCCGCGCTCACCAACGCCTTGGTCGAAGCCGGGCTCGGGGATGTCGAGGTGCTACTGGAATACGGACTGCCGCTGACGAGCAAGCGCGCGGACGTGATACTGGCCGGTGTCCACCCGACCACTGGTGGGCCGTCCTACGTGGTCGTGGAACTGAAGCAGTGGAGCAGCGCCCACCCGGAGGACGACGATCCGCTGCGGTGCCGCATCGACGCGTACCCGGCCCCCGTCCTGAACCCCATCGAGCAGGTACGGGGCTCCCCGGCGACGGACCCAGCAGCGGGATATCCATCTCCCTCGCCGCCGGCACCCTGCAGGCCCTTCGCAAGCGGGCCGGCAAGCGCGGCGTATCCGCGTACCTGGAAAAGCCGCGCAACGCCAGAAGCGCGACGACCTGGACAAGGTGATCGCCGACTTGGACCAGGTCAACGGCCCCGCCGTTCGGAGACCGTGGCCGTCAAGCGGGCAAAGCTCACCGGAAGTGCCCCCTCTTCCGACGCCGAGGCGGCCGCGTGAGCGGCGCCCTCGTCCTCGACAGCGAGGGCCTTACCAAGGCCGTCCAGCGCAACCGTGAGGTCCACGAGTGGCTCACCGCCGCCCGCGACGCCGATCTGCCCGTCGCCACCTCCGCCGGGGTGGTCGTCGAGGTGATCCACCCAAGGATCAAATGACGCCGCGCTGAAATGGCCACTGTCTCGGCTGCGGGTCAAGCCGTTCACCTAAGCTCTCGCCCGGTCAGCGGCTACCCTGCGGCGCGCGGCAGGACTGCACGGCCACAAGTACGCCAGCAATGCCACGCTCTGCGCCACCGCCCTCGCTCAGCCCGGGCACGTCACGATCCTGACCTCAGACGACGAGAACATCACCATGCCCATCGCGAGCCATCCCCGGATGAAGACGGAGAAGGTCCGACCTGCCATCGCGCCTCTTTCTGAGGCGCCAGGCTTCCGCCGCCGCTCCAAGGTTCAATGCGCAGCCCACGGGCACGGTCTCGCCGACATCGGCACACCCTGCGAGCTCGACCAGAGCCTGAGCGTTAGGATGCGTTCACACACAGTGCCCGCCCTCGATGTTGGAACTCAACGTCGACGCCTGAGGCCAGCCATCGCCCCTCCGATCCCCCCGCGCCCGGACTGCGATCGCGATCCCAAACACCCTACGATACCCGCCACCGCGCGGATCGTACGGTGCCGCCGGAGCCCCCACTGGATCCGGCGGTCGTTGCGCATCGCTAGCCCGCAGATGCGGCGGACCAGGCCGTACGGCGGGTGCACCGCGCTGCCGGCATCCGCGAAGTACCTGGATACCCAGACAGTCGCCCTATGGACAGCGTGGACCGGAGAAGAACCGGTTCCACGCTGCCCTAGTCTTGGGGGGACGCTAAATAACGACAGTGGCGCAAATTGTAGCAATATGGGACAAGGTGGGCGTTATCGCGATGGCCGAGGAGCAGCTGGGCTTTGACATTCC
This sequence comes from Streptomyces sp. NPDC053048, assembly GCF_044547045.1. Classification (NCBI taxonomy): domain Bacteria; kingdom Bacillati; phylum Actinomycetota; class Actinomycetes; order Kitasatosporales; family Streptomycetaceae; genus Streptomyces; species Streptomyces sp. NPDC053048. The sequence continues at coordinate 167,754 of NZ_JBITZS010000003.1, read as the reverse complement.
AGGGGAGGGTGAGCGGAAGCCGGCGGCCTCCGAGAAGCGGGGGAAGTCCGCGAAGGGGGCGGTGAACGGGGAGGCCGTCTCCGGGGAGAACGCCGGGCCGCGCAAACTTCAGGACGACGAGGTCTTCGACTACATCACCGGTGAGAAGGTGGTGAAGCTCACCGAGGCCGAGAAGGTGCGGCAGCATATCGCCAGAGCGCTTGTCCGCCAGTACGGCATCGACCCGGACGACATGGTGGCCGACTTCTCGATCCCTGTCGTGAACAAGAAGACAGGGCGCAAGTCCCGGCGCCGCGCTAGCATCGCGATCTTCGAACACAGCCAGCCGAAGGAACTGCAGTACATCCGACGGATCGTCGTCACCAAGCCGCGCCCCAACGACAGCCGCACCGTCTCCAAGATCCGTACGTTCGCCCACGCCAAGGAACAGGTCGACGAGGTGGCCGACCTGATGCACGCGGCCGGACCCGACTGCCTGTTCGGGCTGTGGACGGACGACAAGGACCTGTACTTCATCCGCCGTGACCCCTCGCGGTTCGAAGACGAGTACCGGTCGATGGCGAACTGGCCGCGCGGCGACGCCACGCTCTTCGACGCCCAGGGCAACGCCTCCTCGCTCGCCACCATGCGCCGGGCGGATGAGGCGATGCTGCGGTTCGCCTTCCGCCGCTGCCACAACTACATCCACGGCAACGAGGGACTACCCAAGGACGCCGCTTTCTGGCAGTTCCTGTACGTCCTGTTCGCCAAGCTCTACGACGAGCGTCTGGTACGTGAGGAGGGGCGGGAGCCCCGTTTCTATGTCGACTCCGACGACCTGGCCGACGCGGCAAAGAACGACGCGGGCAGCCCCGCTGTCGCTGCCCGGATAAAGGAACTCTTCGACGAGGTCAAGGGCGTCTACGCCAAGGAGAAGCTGTTCAACGAGTACGACCGGCTCACCCTCGGCGACGGCGCCCTCACCTTCATCACCAGCGAGCTGTACACGTACAGCATCCACGACACCTCCCTCGACGCGCTCGGCACCGCCTACCAGGAACTCGTCGGCGACAACCTGCGTGGTGACCGCGGCCAGTACTTCACCCCGAACGGTGCGGTGCGGCTCATGGTCGAGATGCTCGACCCTCAGCTGGACCAGACAGTCTTCGATCCGTGCTGCGGCACCGGCGGCTTCCTTCGCGAGACCCTGCTGCACGTGCTGCACAGGGAGTGGATGCCGAAGGACGAGAAAAAGCTGTCCGTGCAGGAGCGGGCCCGGTTCGAGACCAAGCGCCGCGACGACCTCGGCAAGTACGCCAAGGACCGCGTCTACGGCACCGACTTCGACCCCTTCCTGACCCGGGCCGCCGCGTTCGGCGTGATGATGCTGACCGACATCGCGGGCAACACCTTCCAGCTGGACTCCCTCGGCTTCCCCCGAATGGGCAGCCTCCCCGGCGTGGAGCCCGCTCTCAAGCACCTGCACCGCATCGCCCCGGGCGAGGTCGACATCCTGCTCACCAACCCGCCCTTCGGCACCGACATCCCTGTCACGGGGCCGGTCCTGGACCTTTTCCGTGAGGAGGAGTCGGGCGAGGAGAAGCAGCAGAGCATCGCCTACGGCTGGTCCCGCCAGGAGGACGGCACGCTCAAGCGCGGCAAGCCGGCCACATCCGTCGCCCCGGAGAGGCTCTTCGTACAGAAGGCAGTCGAGTGGGTGAAGCCCGGCGGACGCATCGGCATCGTCCTGCCCAACGGCATCCTCTCCAACCCGGGCCCCGACGACGAGGCGGTACGGCAGTACATCCTCGACGAGTGCTGGGTGATGGCGAGCGTCGAGCTGCCCGTCGAGATCTTCGTGGTGGGTGCCGGCGTCAACATCCTCACCACCCTCCTCTTCCTGCGGAAGAAGACCGAGCAGGAGAAGCTTGAGGAGCGGCTGCACGGGGAGCTCGATTACCCGGTGTTCATGGCCGTCGCCGAGAAGGTCGGTTTCGACCGGCGCGGCAACCCGCTGCATGTGCGCGACGCGCGAGGCGACCGCCTGGTGCAGGAGTACGAGGAGACGGACGAGATCGTCGTCAAGAACGTCGCGGTGGAACGCCGGATCAAGCGGCGTGACTTCATCATCGACAACGACCTGATGTCCCTGCGGGACCGGAGCGAGCGCCACGACCGGCCCAGCGTTATCACGGAGTACCACGCGTTCCTCGACAAGCACCGGAACGAACTCCCCTGGGAGAAGGGAGAGAAGGAGTGAAGGTCGCCGAGCCGGGCAACCCGGCCAGGCGGAAGTGGCTGGACAGGCAGGGGTTGCGGCTGGACGCGAAGCCCTACCTGTCCGGGGCGTTCGCGACTCAGCGGCTGCTTGAACAGTTGACTGTGAAGACGGACCCGTTGAGCGAAGTCACGACGGGGCATGCTGGGGGCATCTACAACGGGCCGCAGTTCCGGCGGGTGTACCTCACCACCCCCGAACACAGCGTGCCGTTCGTGGGCAGCAAAGACATGCTGGTCGCCGACTTCGGCACGCTGCCGAGGCTGAGGAAGGCCGACGCCGAGTCGTCGAACCTGTCATACCTCAAGCTCGAGTCCGGCATGACGCTGATCTCATGCTCGGGGTTCAACGCCGGGAGGCGTTCGTACGCGCGCCCGGACATGGCCGGCTTCTGGTCCTCGCAGGACGTCCTGAAGGTCGTACCCGATGCTGCCCGGATCAAGTCCGGGTACCTGTACGCCTTTCTGGTCAGCCGGTTCGGCGAGGCTCTCGTCAAGGGAACGGTCTACGGGTCGGCCGTCAAGCACATCGAGCCCCACCATATTCAGGGTCTTCCGGTGCCGCGCTTCGGTAACGCGGTAGAGAAGGAGATCCACGAGCTCATTCAGGAAGCGGCCGAGTTGCGTGCCTTTTTTCAGAAGGGGCTCACCGAGGCGACCCAGGATCTGTTCAGCACGGCCGGACTCGAGGACTTGCTCGACCTCCGGTGGCATGAACAGGGGCGGGATCTGGGGTTCGTGCGGCGTGGACTTTCGGCGACGACTTTGCGGGCGCTCAACTTTCAACCGAGGGCTGGGGAGATTTGGAAGCGGTTGGCTTCGGTGGAGCATGTGACGCTGGGGGAGGTCTGCAGGGAGGGCCAGCTGAGCCGCGGTGTGCGCTTCTCGCGCGTCGACGGCGAGCCGGGAGATGCGTTCAGCTATCGGCTCATCGGGCAGCGGCAGGCCTTCTGGCTGCGACCAGAAGGGCGGTGGATCAGTAAGGCGTGGACGCCGGAAGAAGTGTTGGCGGCGGACGAGACGGTGCTGGTCGCCGCCCGTGGAACGCTTGGGGACAACGAGGTTTACGGCCGCAGCATCCTCGTGACGGGTGAGTGGAGCAGCCACGCCTACTCCGAGGACTTCCTCCGGATTCGGTCTGGAACTTCGAACTTCTCCGGTGCCTACCTGTTCGCTCTCCTTCGTTCCGAGGCGCTGTTCAGGGTGCTGCGCTCCTGCTCGACAGGAGGGAAGCAGCAAGACATTCACCTCGACCTGTGCTCTGCGATTCCCGTGCCTGCTCTGACAAAGGCGGTTCGTGACCGCATCAGCAAGACCGTCCTCAAGGCATACAAGCGGCGCGACGAAGCCGATGCCAAGGAGGACTTGGCCCTCGCCAAACTGGAGGAAGCCGTGGCGCTGCATGCCGGCGCTGCGACCAGCTGAGGCAAAAGGCAGATTGCTTCTTCCGTAACGGGCCCTGGAACACCTCAGGGCCCGTTCCGCGTATCCGCCTTACAACAAGCCGTCCTTGAAGCCGCACGCGCCGCCCGCGAGCCGAGCCGTCTCCCCGTCGGACAACTCGCCCACGACACACGCCGTGAGCAGCGCGGCATCGTCACGGATCACCTCGACGGGCTCGTATGGCTGCGCCCGCCCAGAGGCGGCACGGATTGAGCCGCGCGCCCGGCGACGTGGAGCCGGCGGCCGCCGACGGCGTCGAGGGAGACGGCCCGCCGGACGGCGACACGGCGCTGCGCGCCCCGGTCGCCGTGGCCAATGCCCCGCAGAGGGGAGGTGCCGTGATCGTCAGTTGACCGGTTTTGGAGGCGTTGTCACTGGGGCGCCCTAGAGTGTTCAGTGACATGTGAGACACATATGACGGCGTATGGCCGCGCGCGTACCGGAACTCGTGAGGCGAGGAGGTATGCGGGCGGCGGTGGGAACGGGGGAGCGCGGCGATGGCACGGATCATTCCGATCGGTGAGCCAGCCAACGAGGCCGAGCGGATGGTGCTGCGCCATTTGCGGCAGCACGCGCCGAACGAGTGGATCGTCGTGGCCAACTTTGAGCTGCCGTACGGGCCAGGGCGGCCGGTGTTTGAGGTGGACCTGGCCATCATCGCCGACCACGCCGTCTACCTCGCGGACACCAAGGGCGTGCACGGCCGTGTCGAGGTACGGGGTGGGCGCTGGTATCCGCAGGGGGCGCCGTTCGCCAGTCCGGCGCGCAAGATCCGCAACCATGCGCGGGTCGCCGCGGATCTGCTCGCGCGGTCGCGGGACGGGGGCGGTCGGCTCGGGTCCGTATGGTGCGAGGGGCTGGTGATCCTGCCGTACCCCGGTGCCACGCTGCACGATCCCGACGGCCGCGACGAGCCGAGCACCCTCCACCTCGACGACCTGGTGCCCTTCCTCCAACGCCACCGGCCGCCCGGCAACAGGCCCACTGGAGATCTCTCGGCGTTGCGCGCGGACCTGGCCCGTGTCTTCCAGGCGGAGACCCGCCCGCCGTCTGGTAAACGGCGTTTCGGTCACTACGAGGTCGTGGAGACCCTCTATGAGGCCGACCCCACCGAGTCGTCCGACGAGGACGATGGCCCGGCACGTCGTGTCTCCGTGTACCGGGTGCGGCTGGCGGATCAGCCGCAGTCAGGGACGTACATCCTCCAGGCGCACGCAGTCGACCCTTTACTGCCGGACGGTCAGCGGTCCACCGCATATGCGCGTATCGGCAACCCCATCCAGGCCCTCAACAAGCTCCCGCCCTGCCCGAACATCGTCCCATGTGTCACGTCCTTCCCGCTGGATGAGGGGGAGGGATACGCGGTCGTACTGAAAGATGTCCTCGCTGGCGCGCTGCGGGTCAAGCTCGACGCGAAGGGGCAGGGCGCGCTCGGCGCCGACGCCAAGCGGCGCATCGTCGACGGGGTGCTCAGCGGGCTCGCCGTCGCGCACGCCCACAGGGTAGTGCACCGATACCTCAGCCCGGACACCGTGCTGGTCGGGCGCAACGGCGTCGCGATGCTCACCGGCTTCGACTACGCCCACCCGGGGCCGCCGCGCCCACGCGAACTCACCCTCGGCATGGAGGCGTACACCCGCCAGCCTCCGGCGTACCTCGCCCCCGAGTGCCACAGCCAGCCCGGCATCTTCTCGCCCGCCACCGACCTGTACGCGGCCGGGGTACTTTTCCACGAGCTCTACACCGGCGAGCTGCCCTCACTCGAAGGGGGCGGCATACTGCTCGACAGCCTCGACGATGCCGACCGGCTTGACTCTGAGCTCAAGTTGGTCATCCGGGGGCTGCTGTCCGCCGACCCCGCCGAGCGGCCCCTCGCCCGCGACGCTATCCGCAGGCTGGGGCTGGCCGACGCGGGCCGTTCCCGTGTCCGGGCCCGGCGGCCCGAGCGGGAGGAGTCCGGGGATCCCTTCGACTGGGACAACCCGCACAGTTACGCCGACCTGCCGGAAGGCTTCCGCCTCACCGAGAAGTTCCGGGTCCGAGCCCGGCTGGGGCAGGGCCAGTTCGGTGTCGTCTACCAGGTGTTCAACACCCTGGACGACACCGATGAGGTCCTGAAGATCATCACCAAGGACCATGAGTCCGTAGAGGAGCGCCTCAAGGTCGAATACCGCATCCTGCGCAAGCTCCCTCCGCATACCAACCTCGTGCGTCTCATCGACGCCGAGTGGCTGCCCAAGAGCCGCTTCCCCTATCTGCGCATGGAATTCGCCGAGGGGCAGGACCTGCAACGCATCCTCGACCAGACCCGCCCCCTCGGCCCGGCAGACGTACGCAAGCTGCTCGACGACTGCCTGGCCGGCCTCGCCCATCTGCATGCCAACGGCGTCTTCCACTGCGACATCAAGCCCAGCAACCTGCTGTGGACGGCCGACGGCGCCCGCATCCTTGACTTCAACGCAGCCGTGTCGTCCGACTCCACCCTCACCCCCACCCTCGGCTCCCCCCGCTACCTGGCGCCCGAGGCCACCGGCCTGAAGCGGCCCAGCAGAGAAGAACTCACCGACCTCGATCTCTTCGCCCTCGGGATCTCCGCCTACGAGGCGCTGACTGGTTACTATCCGTGGGAGGGCAGGGAGAACCCACCGCGCGGCGGGCAGCCGCTCGACCCACGGAGGCTGCCTGGCCTCGCCGACCTCGACCCCGAGTTCACCGCCGTACTGCTGCGTGCCATCGCCCCGCGTCGCTTCCAGCGCTACCGCGACGCCGAGGAGTTCCGCGCCGCGCTCGCCGCTGTACATGAAGTGCGGATCGTGCCGCGCGTCCCGGCGGCGCTGCCCCAGCCGACGGCGAGTGACGGCGACACGGTGGGAAGTAATCCCTTCGTCAGCCATCTGCAGACCCTCTACAGCCAGAGCGCCCGTACGAACGCGGGTACCCGCGGGCTGGATCCCGTCGCCTTCCCTCTCTACGTCGAGACCCGCCTCGATTCCGGGCTACGCCCGGACGTCCTCAAGGGCGACCACCGCCTCGTGGTCATCACCGGAAATGCCGGAGACGGCAAGACGGCCTTCTTGGAGCACCTCGCCGACGAGGCGCGCCGCCGCGGCGCGGACTTCGGGGAACCACGCGCCAATGGCGACGACTTCACCCTCAACGGCCGCTCCTTCCACACCAACCACGACGGCAGCCAGGACGAGGGCGACACTGACAACGACACCGTCCTGGACACTTTTCTGGCCCCTTATCGGGGGACGGATCCAGCGGCATGGCCCGAGGGCGAGACCCGGCTTATCGCCGTCAACGAAGGCCGGCTCGTGGATTTCACCACCCGGCACGCGGACCGCTATCCGCTGCTTGCGGCCACCGTCCGGGAAGGGCTGACGACAGGCCGCGGAGAGCATGGCATCGCCGTCGTCAACCTGAACGCCCGTGATGTCCTCGCCGACCCCGAGGGCACCGGGTCGGTCATGCATCGCATGGTCGCCGTCCTGACCGACGAACGGCGCTGGGAGGCCTGCGGCTCCTGCACGCTCGCCCCACGCTGCTACGCTCTTCACAACGCCCGGACCTTCTCCCACCCCACCGCGGGACCACAGGTCACTGAACGGCTCGCCACCCTCTATCGCATGGTGCACCTGCGAGGCCGCCTCCACATCACGCTGCGCGACCTGCGGTCCGCCCTCGCCTACACCCTCACCTCGGGCCGCGACTGTGGCCAGATCCACTCGCTGTACGCGAGCGACGGAACCGAGGCGGCCCAGGAGATCCTCGATAGCCTGTACTTCACCAGCTGGACCGGTACCCACACGGGTGAGACGGCAACTGGTGAGCCCCGTCCGGGCGAAGGCGACCGGCTCCTGAGCCGTCTGCGTGAGCTCGACGTGGCGGCTGTCCCCGACCCACAGCTGGACCGGCGTCTCGACTACACGGGCCCCGCAGCCGGACATACCCTCGTCTCATTCGACCAGCGCGGTGACCTCGACGAGCGGATGCTCACCGACAGCTTCCGCGCCCTGCCCCGCACCCACCTCGCCGACCGCGCCCAGATCTCCGCACACCGCGCCTACCTTGCCGCGGCCCGGCGCCGCTTCTACTTCGAAAGCCTCGACGACACCCGCTGGACCAGCCTGCTCCCCTACCAAGCGGCGGATCGCTTCCTGCGTCTCCTGGCTACCGGGCAGCCCGGCCCCGAGGACCTCGCCCGCCTCATCGAGGCGGTCAACCGCGGAGAAGGCATGCCGCGCGCCCTCGGCAGAGAGGGCAGAGAACTCGCACTCCAGGTGCGGGCCGTACCTGGCGGCACCGTGCGCAGCCACCGGCTGTTCCCGGCCGACAGCTTCACCATCGCCGTTGCCAGACAGCCGTCCTCCCAGTACGTGGAGACGAGCCCCCGCGAACTCGTCGTACGCCACCATCCGAAGGATGGGCGCGCCCACCGTGCCCAACTGACCGTCCGCCTCGACCTGTACGAGTTGCTCGACCGACTGCACCGTGGCCATCAGCCCGGTGTGGAGGACCGCCAGGGGCAGAACCTCGCCCTCGCCGTCTTCAAGAATGCGCTAGCCGCCACCTCCTACCAGGAGGTGCTCCTCAACTCGCCCGGATCTCCGCCCTACCGGCTCAGCAGACTGCCCGACGGCGCCCTGCGCCTGGCCCCCGCGCTGTCGGAGACCGGAACACCCGAACCCAGCCGCGGACCGGACATGGAAGGAGGACTCTGATGGCACTGCGCCGACGGGACACCGAGTTCAAGCACTTTGGTGTCTCCTACCTGGAGTACAAGCGGGTGCAGATGGATCGGGTGCTCACCGGCTTCCTCATGCGCCTCAACCACAAGGGTCTGACCAGCCGTATGGTGCGGCGCAATGACCTGTCGGCCGGCGAGTTCGCAGGCGAGTTCACTGACCCCCGCCACGCGGACCGGTTCCAGGGCTTCGCCGACCATCCCGACATGTCCCGGCGGTGGGTCGAGACCCAGCTCCTGGACATGGTCAACCGCGGCAGACCCACACAGGCGGTCGCCGGTCTGCGTCCCCTGCACGGCCTCACCTACAAGTTCCGCAACTATTATCATTCCCGCCCCTACGGGGCCGACGCCCAGCTGTACGAGATGCTGCGGCACGCCCGCGGCCCCTACGGAGCGCTCGCGCTGGACCAGATCCGGAAGTTCTTCTTCACCGGGCTCGACGCCACCAGCTCCATGCCCGCCCAGGCAGCCTCCATCGACGTCGAGACACAGGCAGTCCTTCACCTCAACAGCCAGGTAAAAGCGGACAGTCCGCACAGTGTCAAGGGATGGTACTCCGCACCCCCGTTGTGCGTGGGGCAGGCCGACCTCCTTGCCGACGACGTCGTACGGCTGCTCTCCCTCAAGGATCTGCTACCCCGCATCACCATGGTCGAGTACCTGAAGATTCTTTTCGCCTTCCACCTCGCCCTTGGTCAGCTCAAGACAATGAAACTGCTGCCCCAGGCCGTGGCACGGTCGGCGACGGACCCGGCCTGCGGGCACGATCGTTGCCCGGTCGCCGTAGACGCATCCGATCCGCTCGCTGGATGCCCCTTCCGCGTAGGGCTCTTCGTCGACGTCGCTGGGGTACCTGGCACTCCGGCCGCCGCACTCGCCGAACACAGCACGGAACACTGGCTGCGCCGCATCCCCGACTTCGTACGTGCTGCCTACACCGTCCGCAAGCTGGACGACTTCGCCGAACACCTCGTAGGCCAGGGCAAGGAGACGAAGCCAGCACGGGGCCACTTCTCCGTTCCCGAGCTGCTACGGTTCGGCACCGACGCCTACGGCAGGCTGCGCGACGAGTTCTTCAGCGCCCGGCTCACCTCGATCCTCGATGACACTCCGGTGAGCGAACAGCCCGAGGAGGTCCGGCCCCTGCTCGACGAAGCCATGGGGCTCGCCCCCTTCGAGCGTTACCTGGAGCTGCTGATGGCCTACCGGGGCCGCTACCACCACAAGTACATCGTCGACACTATCGATGCCCTGCTGCTCAAGAGCAGGCCCGGCGCGGCCATCGCCCAACCCCACCGTGGCCGCCGTCGCTTCGTACTGGACAGCGCCTTGCTCGAGGTGCTGGTACAGGTGGCGCTGCTGCGTCTGAATCCCCGCGGCAGCTCATCCCCGTACACGCACCACACTGTCTCCCTCCGTCTCGACGAGTTCCTCGCCCTGCTGCGCAACCGCTACGGACTGCACGTGGATCGGTTGCCGACCGGGGACGGCTTCGGCCCAGTGGGTCTAGACGAGGAGCCGGCCTTGCGGGCCAACACCGAGGCGTTCACTACGCGGATGCGTGAGATCGGCTTCTACAACGACCTCTCGGACGCATATCTCACCCAGGTGATCACTCCGAGGTTCACGATCACCGAAGACGGCACGGTCACGGCAGGCGGAAGGTAGACACGGACATGGCAAGCGGACTGGTGGAGATCACCGAGACCGACTGGCGACAGGCCCTCGAACACGTCGTGCTGCCGCGCCTCGCCGACCTGCTGCGTACCCGCGAACCAGGCCATTGCATGCGCGTCGGGGGGCTCGACGCCGAACTCGCCGTCCGCCTCACTCTCGGTTTGCGCGCGGCGGTGCCCGATGCCCAAGTGCACGTACTCGCCGTCAGCACCGCGGCCAGCGACGACAGGTTCATCACCAGCACTAAACTCGTCGAGCTGCGTAACCCCGACGAACAGGGTCAGCTGCGGCCGCCGCTGCTGGTGTTCGTACCGCCTGGGACCAAGGCCAGCGCGGAGGACTCCTTCTCCATCGCCACCTTCGAGGAGATCTCCCTCCGAGAAGTACACACACGACTCAAGCGAAACCTACTCAAGGACGTTCCCGATCCGCTGCGCGCGGGTGTCGAGCAGCTGCTGGCCGAGATGTCGGACACCGGTGACCGCACCGCGGCCCGGTATCTGCTCACCCTCAGAGAGAACGGGTACCATCCGGAGGCGGCTGGCGCGGCTGTCCATTTGCTCGGCCTCGTACCGGACTTCAGGCTCTTCGCCGACCCCTCCCTCGTCGTCACCAAGACTCAACGCAACCGGCGCACCGTCGAGAAGCTCACCGAAGGCACCGCCACCGACAGGCAGCGCATCCTAGCCCTCGGTCTGCCCCGCAACTCGTCCGAGCACCAGCGCTTCCTGCGCCGCCTCGTCGACTTCGCGGCGACCACGGGGCTGTCCGACCCTCGACACTGGTGCCGAGCCATCGCTGCGGACCCGGAGAACTGGCCACTCGCCTTCCACCACTGGCCCCAGGAGAACGACCCGGCCGACCAGACCGTACGGATCGAGGTCGACGACCTGACCGCGCTGCCCAAAGCCGGTGAGAACATCGAGGACCAGCGCAACCACCCTGCCCTGGAACGCCTCTTCGGCCAGCCCTACCTGCTGCCCGGAGGGCTCTCCTCGTTGCCCGTCACGTTCTCCGTAGACCCCGACCCGCGTAATATCCCGGGGATCAAGCGCTTCAAGGTCGAGATCTGCGCCGAGACTGGGGACGACGACGACAGCGCCCCGCTTGCCAGTCCCACAGGTCTGACCGCGACCGTGTCCGTGACCACCAAGGCCAAGTCGGTGCTCAAGGCCGCCATCAAACTCAAGAAGGGCCGCCGGAGCCCCGACTGGGAGGAGGGCTGGCACTTCGTCCGGGTGACTCCCCTCGACGGCAACGACGACCCGATGCCCCTCGCCTCGGACGGGCGGACGGTGGGCCGCAAGCCGCACGAGAGCGACCGCTTCTACGTCGTTCCCGACGGCGAGTTCGACGAACCGCCCACTCAGCGCGGCCACCACGCGCCTGGACTCGCCCAGGCGATCAACCGGCTGCGCTTCACCGCCCTCGCCGAGGGCCGTTCCCTCAGCCGCATCCAGTGCCGCGAGGTCGGCTGGGGGCCGCGGAACACCAGCCTCAAGACCCGATCATTGCGAGCCTCGTTCGGGCCGGCCGGACTCGTCACCATCGACGTACCGAGAATCCTCGCCGAAGTACAACAGCGCATCCTACGCCGACCACACACGCTGCGCGGGCCGGAGATCGAGGTGGACGCAGCCGGGGTTCCCAGCCTGCCCGAGCCCACTGAGGACGCGTCCGAGGCCCCATTCGACAGCCCATTGCGCGACTACGTCCTCGCGCGGGCGGAACTCTTCGGCCGCTTCACCGTCCCCGACTCTCCGGATGGCTCGGGAGACATCCTGGTAGTGGAGGGCGTGGACCCTCGCACACTGCGGGAGGCCGTGGAAGCGTACGGAGAGGCGTATCTGTCCGCTGTCACCGCCTGCCTGCGCGCCCTGGACCGACCAGGCGCCAGCGGCGCCGACCGACGCCGGGCCACGCTGCACCAACTGCTTCGCACTGACACCCTCACGGTCCGCCTCCACGACATCGACGGCAGCCGACGCACCGTGATCCTGGTCTCACCCACCCACCCCCTGCGCATGCTGTGGTGGAGCGGACAGGCGGCGCTTGCCGACCACTGGCTCGACAGGCTTCAAGACGCCCCGGGCAGCCTGGTCAAGGCACGGCTGGACAGCTTGGAGCAGCGACTCGCCCCCCTGGGGTACCCGCTCGCCGTCCCACTGAACTCCGGGGAACTCGCCTTTGCCAGCAGCCCGTTGACTGACTACTGGCAGGTATGCCTCCCCAGCGAAGCCGACGACCCCCGCGAAGTACTGGCACGGGTGGCGGGCGCCCTCGGCATCGATGCGGCGGCAGCGGCAGGAGGCGTGAGCGGTGACGAACTGGCTGACCGGGTGGAGAAGTACATCCGCCTCCATCCCTATGTCGACAGCCTGGTGATCAACGCGCTCGGCGCGGGCCACGGTGAACTCCTTGCCGACATGTTGATCTCCCTTCAGGAGCGCCGCCACCTGTCCCATCTGCACTACACGGTGCGGCTCTTCGCTGCCTCGCCGGACGATCCCTGGACGGGTTCCGCCCTGACGGATCTGATGGTTCCGGCGAGCGGCTCCCGTTCGGCCGCCGCCGAAGCGTTCGCGACCCCTGGAGATCCCCTGCGACCCAAGCTGTCGGTAGTGATCCGCGATGCCACGGAACTGCTGAGGACAGCGGACGACTTCCCCGCTCATCTCACATTCCTATTCAACCCTTTCGGAGGTGAGAGCCACGACATCGCGCCCGGCCGGGACAGCACAGGGCGGGTCGCCGTTCACGGCCTCGTCCAGGAGATGAGCACGGCGTATCGGGAGGACGACGAGAACGCCGAGTGGGCCCGGCAGCCCCGGCACGGTGTCACTGACCCGGTGACGGGGGCCGAGACGACGGCCGACCTCCTCGCGGCTCTGCCCCGAGCGCTGTCCGCCGCGCTGGTCGCGGCCAGCGCGGGCGAACGCCGGCCCGGCATGATGCCGCAGATCACGGTTCGCCTGACCCCTGACGACCGGGCGCTTCTGCACGACGTCCATCAGGTGAGCGACTGGGTCGTCACCGTGGACCGTACCCTTGGTGCCGAGTACTTCGACCATGGCCGACGCGGACGTTCCGAGTACGTCATCGACCACACCACCACGTCCCATGGCGGACTGGGACACCAGATCGTCGTCTCCTCACGCTCCTTGGACGAGATGCGCGCCCTCCTCGGACCCGTTCTCGCCGACCGCGCTCTCGGCATCCCGGAACGGCACATCCGGACCTTTTTCGATCAGCTGCGCGAGCTGTCCGGCGGGTTGGTGTTCAAGCTCGCGGCACTCGGTGAGAGCCAGCGCACCGAAGTCCTCGGCCTCGCCCTCGCACGTCTCTACCTGGGGACACGTAAGGCACTGCGCAACCAGATCCTTGTCCCTCTCGACACCCACCCAGAGCTCTACGACGAGGAGCGCAGCCGGGCGGCGGGGGGAGACACCGAAGTCAGGCTGCACCGCACAGACCTCGCCTTGTTCGATCTCGACGCCGAGCGGCGGACCATCGTCTGCCGGCTGCTGGAGGTCAAGTGCCACACCAGCGGTGGTGTCGGCGCCTACCAAAGCAAGCGGCAGCAGATCATCCGCCAGATCGGAAACACCGAGCGGGTCCTGGCGCAGCGGTTCGATCCGATCCATGGGCGTGCCGACCGTCCGCTTCAGAACGTGGCACTGCGGGCCATGCTGGACCAGTACCTTTCTCGTGCGGGACGCTACGGCCTCTTCGACCAGCAGGCGATGGACGAGGCGCGATGGCTTCTGGAACGCCTTGACCACGGCTACCGCCTCGAATTCACGCGCAGCGGCCTCGTGTTCGACCTGTCCAAAGAAGGACTCGACACCGACCAGGAGGAGGGGGTGGCGTTCCACCGCATCGGCCGGGATCGTGCAGTGCGGCTGCTGGACGCCATAGAGACGGAATATCTTACGGCTGCGGAGGACACCGCGCAGAACGAGCCGGTGCTGCCGGGGTTGGAAGCCTTTGATGGGGAAGCCGACGATTCCGCCGCTGCCGGGGATACGGTCCAACTACGCCCCCGCGCGCGTACCAGGGACATCCCGGAGGAACCAGCTCCGCTGTCCGACGATCCAGACGAGGACGTGCCCGAACTGCCGGAAACCCACGACGACGTGGCCACGACCGCACTGGCTGCCAGCTTGCTACTCATGGAGCAGACTACGGCGGGGCTTAACCACACCGTGAGTTCTGGCACAGAAGCCGACGTACGGGAGTCAGGCACTCCATCATCACAAGAGGCCACGCTGGAGGAGGACACAACCGAAGAAGCCGGTCCGGAGAGCGAAAAACCCAGGGGTCCGGAGACTGAGAATCCGGACATCGTCCTTGGCGTTTCGCGGCCGTCACAGCAGTTCGGCCTGCTTGGTCTGAGTGCAGGGCGCACCGTTGCCCTGGACCTCAACGAGACCCACGCGATCAGCCTGTTCGGAGTGCAAGGCGGCGGCAAGAGCTACACGCTGGGTGCGGTTCTGGAGATGGCGAGTCTGCCGGTGCCAGGAGTCAACCGCCTGGCGAGCCCGCTGGCGAGCATCGTCTTTCACTACAGCGAGACCTCGGAGTACGAGCCCGAGTTTCTGAGCATGGTCCACGCCAACACCGACGAGGGGCAGCGGGAAGCCCTGCATCGGCGGTACGGGGCGCAGCCCGCGGCCCTCGAAGATGTCGTGCTACTCGTTCCCGAGGAATACGTGGAGGAGCGCCAGGCCCGGTATCCGGGGGTCCTTGTGCATCCTCTGGCCTTCGCCGCCTCCGAGCTGAAGATCGCTCACTGGAAGTTCCTCATGGGGGCTGTCGGTAACCAATCCGGCTATATCCGCCAGATCGGCAGGATCATCAAGGCGAACCGCTCCGACCTGACTCTGGAAGCAGTCCGCGGTGGGGTCGAGGAGTCGACTCTCGATGAGCACTTGAAGAGAAAGGCGCGGGAACGACTGGATCTCGCGGGCGACTTCATCGACGATTCGGTGCGCATCAAGGATCTTGCGCGTCCGGGGCGTCTGATCATCGTGGACCTGCGTTCGGACGACATCGAGAAAAGTGACGCGCTGAGCCTGTTCGTCGTCCTGATGCACCTGTTCTCGGAGGCGACCGACCAAGGGCGCTCGTTCAACAAACTGGTCGTCTTCGACGAGGCGCACAAGTACGCCGACAGTGGTGACTTGGTGACGGGACTCGTTTCCAGCGTGCGCGAAATGCGACACAAAGGCATGTCCGTGCTCGTCGCCAGTCAGGATCCACCCTCTGTGCCGTCCGAGCTCATCGAGCTCTCCACCCACATGGTGCTGCACAGGTTCACATCGCCTGCCTGGCTGAAACACCTGCAGAAGGTCAACGCAGCGTTGTCAGGTCTTACTCCGGGCAAGCTGGCAGCACTCAGCCCGGGTGAAGCCTACGTGTGGTCTGGTAAAGCCACAGATGAGGCATTCGTTCGGGGGACAGTCAAGGTCGACTGCCGTCCTCGCGTCACCCGCCATGGGGGTGCGACGCGTACCGCCCTCGGTTAGGAAGGTGCTCCAGTGGAACAGAGACCGTTTCTCTCCTACTAGAGCACCGCCAAAAGTTATGAGGTGTCGGGAATCGGGTCTGATTCCGACTCCGACAAGGTCAACGACGGTGTCTGACCCGCGGAACATCTGACGCTGCTCTGAGCCAGTACGCACCCCCAGCGGTCGCTCATGGGCAGAATCAGCAAGCTGGTGGACGCCCCTTCTACGCTGGCTGTCATGCGCGAAGCCCAGGACCGGAGCAGCGGGGCTCCGTTGGAGGAGCATGGCCTTACCCGCGGAGACTATCGCCGCCAGATGTTGGCGTCTCGTGAACTGGCTCCGTCTCATATTCCGTGCCAGAACCACAATTCAGGAGTCGTTGACACCAGAAGCAGATCGAGGAGGTTGATGAGTCAGTTCGACCTCAGGTGAAGGAGGACATCGCCAAATGCCGGGCAGGCCCAGCGAGGGCGGAGCGTCGCCGCCAGGCGTTCGAGAACGTCGCGAAGCTGATGCAGTCTTTCAAGAAGGCCGACCACGAGATCATGCGGTGGCGTGTCCGGCTGTACTGCGGCCACATCATCGAGACGGAGGCGCACACACGTACACCGACCCCCTCTCCGCCGGGTCATACGGCAGGCGACGCCCGGAGTGCGAGGAAGACCGCCAAACGATCGTGGCCTTCGAACCCATCGGACTGCGTGGCGGGCCGCCAGAAGCAACAGAACTCCTACCTCCCCCGCCGCTGAAGAAGCCGACACGAGCCGAACTCGAACGACGTGTTAAGACGCCGCCCGCGCGGACATAGACACGGTCCACGTCACCCCCGCTCGTTCGAGCGAATTGTTTCGAACCACCCGCCACTGACGAACGGAACTGACAGCATGCCGCCGTCGTACGTCGACTCGAGTCGAAGGCGGGCCATTGGAACGGCAGGTCAATAAGCGGCAACTCTCAGTGCTGCAGTGGGTGGAAGACGGGTGCCCTGCCGGCGTTTGGAAGACCAGCTCCCACAAGACCACCTGTCAGGCACTGCAGAGCCGGGGCCTGGTCACGGTCTCCCGGAAGGGCGGGCAGTGGAGAGTCGCCCTGACGAGCGCCAGCCAGCACTATCTGGCGCACGGCACGTACCCTCCCCGCGGGTCTCGCCCGCGAAAGGCTCAGGCCGCTGTTCCGCGACCCCCATCCGCTCGAGCGCACGAAGCCCCGGCCGCCGGGCGGAAGCCAAGCCCTCCATCACAGCCTCGCGTGACGTTCACGGAGCAGCTGTTGCAGGAGCTCGCGGAGGCCGGCGGCCGGATCGTCAAGAGCGGCAGCGGTCCGGACTTGGAGAAGTGGCCGTCCCGCGTCGCCGCGGCACGCAGGTCCGGAAGGATCCCGGAGACGAAGGAGCTGTACGGGGGCTGGTGCCGTGGCGGGTACGAAATCAAACTGGTCGACATCCCCGCCTGGCGCCTCGCCGTCCTCGCACCCGTCCCCGTTCCCTCTCGGCTCACGCGGCCTCACGCCCTGGTCCAGGCCATGCAGAACGAACCCCAGCCGCTGGGCCTGACCAAGCCCGTCCAGGGACGTGCCCTCCGGCTCATCCAGGCGCTGATCACCGCCACCGAGACCGAAGGACACTCCAGTTCGGCAGGACAGACCGGCTCGGCACCTCCGTCTCATCGCCGCCGCAGAGCAACTCCTCACTTCACCATCACCGCACAGGGCCAGACTGTAGGGTTCCTCGTTCTCCAGGAGCAGGACCGGACCGAGCACGTCGCCACCGAGAAGGAACTCGCCGAGGCCAAGAAGAACTCCTGGATCAGGATCCCCCGCTTCGAGTACACCCCGTCCGAACGGCTCCGCTTCGTCCTCAGCGGCGGCCAACCGCACCGGGCGAGCGAATGGGCCGACACCCCCGGCCGCGCCCTCGAAGACCAGCTCGCCGAGATCGCCCACGAGGTCACCCTCCGCGGCGAAGCCGCCGAACGCAGACGCCAGGACGAGATAGAAGCGGCACGCCAGAAGCGCATCCGTTGGGAAACCGCCATGGAAGAAGCCCGCATCCAGTACGCGGAGGCGTACCGCGTCCAGCACCTAGAAGCGCAGGAAAGAGCGTGGCGTCACGCAGCGGGCTTGGCCGAGTACATCAGCGCGCTCCGCCTCCACGCAGAGACTCTACCGACCGGACCGGCCAGGGACGAAGTCGAGCCATGGATCGCATGGGCAGAGAGCCACGTGCAACACCTGAACCCCTTCAACGGTTCATCGTTGCTGCCCGCAGTCCCTGAGCCCCGCCTCGAGGACCTCAAGCCATTCTTGCGCGGCTGGAGCCCGTACGGCCCCCCCCTACTGAGCACCCGCACCGCCAGACGTCCGGACTACCAAAGCACGGCGGGAGCGCGTCTGCCACCGCAACCAGCGGCGCCGGAACCGGCCGCCTTCCTTCAAGTTCCCGCAAAGACAGTCCTCGGGAGCACGCCTCCCACCCAGCATGACCTGCGCGATCAGGCAGCTAACACCCCATCAGAACGAGCGTCAGGAGAGCGTCACGAGCGTCATTCCAGCGTCAGAATTTCGCCCGTAACGCCCATAGCGCACATCATGCACACCAGGCAAAACCGCAGGTCAGGCCACCTACCCCACCCGCTTCAAAATCGCCACGCACTCCACATGATGCGTCATCGGAAACAGGTCGAACGCCCGCAGCGTCACCGGCTTGTACCCCGCCTCCGCGAAGTAGTTCAGGTCCCGTGCCAGGGCCGCCGGGTCGCAGGCCACGTAGGCGATGCGGCGGGCGCCCAACGACGCCAGGTGGTGGACCGTCTTCTTGCCGGCGCCCGCGCGTGGGGGGTCGAGGACGATGATGTCGGCGCTGTCGATGCCGGTGCGCGGGAGGACGTCCTCGACCTTGCCGTGTTCGATGCGGACGCGGTCGAGGTCCTGGAGGTTGTGGCGGGCGTCCTCCACCGCGCGCTTGCCGGACTCGATGCCCAGCACCGCGCCCTTCTCGCCGATGCGCTCGCCCAGGGCGCCCGCGAAGAGGCCCACGCCGCAGTAGAGGTCCAGGGCCATGTCGCCCTTGCGCGGCATCAGGCCCTGCATGACCGCCTTGACCAGGGTGTCCGCCGCCTTCGGGTGTACCTGCCAGAAGCCGCCCTCGCCCACCCGGTACGTGCGCTCGTCCGCGCGCTCGCGGACGAAGGGGCGGCCGTGGACCCGGTGGGTACGTCCGTCCTTCTCCCCTACCCGCATCACCGACACCGGCTTGTCCAGTTCGACGATCGGGAGGCGGCCGCCCGGCTTCGGCGTCAGGATCACCTGGCGGTCTGCCGAACCCGACGCCGCGATCGCCTCCACCGACGCGATCTGCGGCCACTCCCGCTTCTCGATGCCCAGCTCCGTGACGCCCGGGGCCGCGATCAGACAGCGGTCGATGACCTGGACCTCGTGCGAGCGGTGCTTGCGCAGGCCCGCGTGGCCCTCCGCGTCGATCGCGTACTGCACGCGCGTGCGCCAGGCCGGGACCTCGCCCGCCGGGAGCTTGTCGCCCTCGGCCGGCATCACCGTGCCGTCCCAGCCCGCGTCCTCGGGCGTGAGGCCCGCCAGGCGCTTGAGCTGCTCGGCGATGACCTCACCCTTGAAGCGGCGCTGCGCGCCCGGCTTCGCGTGCTGCCAGTCGCAGCCTCCGCACTTTCCCGGGCCCGAGAAGGGGCAGGGCGCTTCTACCCGGTCCTTGGAGGCTGCAAGGATCTCCACCGCGTCCGCTCGGAGGAAGCGGGACGTCTCCTCGCCCTCCGTCACCCGCGCCACCACGCGCTCGCCCGGCAGCGCGTGCCGGACGAACAGGACCCTGCCCGACTCCGTGCGGGCCACGCAGTGGCCGCCGTGGGCCACCGGGCCGACCTCGACCTCGTACTCCTCGCCGACCAGCGATTCCTGCGGTTCCATCGACATGCGGTCGGCTCCAGGTAGATCAAAAGGGGTGAG
The DNA here is from genome assembly GCF_044547045.1 of Streptomyces sp. NPDC053048. Classification (NCBI taxonomy): domain Bacteria; kingdom Bacillati; phylum Actinomycetota; class Actinomycetes; order Kitasatosporales; family Streptomycetaceae; genus Streptomyces; species Streptomyces sp. NPDC053048. The sequence goes on along the minus strand of NZ_JBITZS010000003.1, from coordinate 148,146 downwards.
GCGGGACAGCCGTCCAGTCTACGTCCCGCCTCACCCCTCTGATGACCTGCGCTCACCCGAGCCCGTGACGTCCGGCTACGCCACGACGCGTCCCGGCCGGGGGTCCGGGGGTTGCCCCCCGGGAATCACCGCTTCGTCGCCGCCTTTTCCTTCTTCGGCTCCGTCACCGGGCCGCGGCGCACCGAACCCGGCGCGTTCCACTCCGCGTGCTTGCGGGCGCGCAGCTTGGCCGCCTCGGAGGAGTCCAGCTGCCAGGGCACGGACGTCACCATCACGCCGGGCGTGAAGAGCAGGCGGCCCTTCAGGCGCAGCGCGCTCTGGTTGTGCAGCAGGTGCTCGTACCAGTGGCCGACGACGTACTCGGGGATGTAGACGCTGACCGCGTCGCGCGGGCTCTCCGTGCGCAGGCGCTTGACGTACTCGATGACCGGGCGGGTGATCTCGCGGTAGGGCGAGTCGAGGACCTTCAGCGGTACGTCGATGCCGCGCCGGTGCCACTCGTCGCGCAGGGCCTTGGTCTCCTCGGCGTCCACGCTGATGCTCAGGGCCTCGAGCGTGTCGGAGCGCATGAGCTTGGCGTAGGCGAGGGCGCGCAGGGTCGGCTTGTGGACCTTGGAGACCAGGACGATCGAGTGCACCCGGGAGGGACGGACCGTTTCGTCGCTGGGCTCGTCCCCGGCGGCGATCTCCTCGGAGACCCGGTCGTAGTGCTTCCGGATGGCCGTCATGGTGGCGTAGAAGATCACCATGCCGAGCAGGGCCACCCACGCGCCGTGGGTGAACTTGGTGACCAGCACGACCGCGAGGACCAGGCCGGTGAAGAAGGCGCCGAAGGTGTTGATCGCCCGGGAGCGGATCATGCGGCGGCGCTTGGCCGGGTCGGTCTCGCCGCTCAGGTGGCGGTTCCAGTGCCGCACCATGCCGATCTGGCTGAGCGTGAAGGAGACGAAGACGCCCACGATGTAGAGCTGGATCAGCTTCGTGGAGTCCGCGCCGTAGATGTAGACGAGTATCGCGGCGGCCGCGGCGAGCAGGACGATGCCGTTGGAGAACGCGAGCCGGTCGCCGCGGGTGTGCAGCTGGCGCGGCAGGTAGCGGTCCTGGGCGAGGATCGAGCCGAGCAGCGGGAAGCCGTTGTACGCGGTGTTGGCCGCGAGGAACAGCACGAGCGCGGTGGCCGCGGCGAGCACGATGAACAGGAACGAGCCGTTGCCGAAGACCGCCTCGGCGACCTGCGAGATCACCGGGTTCTGGGTGTAGTCCTCACCGACCGGGACGCCGTTGTGGAGCAGGTCGGTGGCCGGGTTCTCGGCCATCCGCACCTTGGTGACCATGGCCAGCGCGATGATGCCGCAGAACATGGTGACGGCCAGGGCGCCCATCATGGCCAGCGTGGTGGCCGCGTTCTTCGACTTCGGCTTGCGGAAGGCGGGCACGCCGTTGCTGATCGCCTCGACGCCCGTCAGGGCCGCACAACCGGAGGAGAACGCGCGCAGCAGCAGGAAGACCAGCGCGAAGCCGGCCAGGCCCTGGTGCTCGGCGTGGATGGTGTAGTCCGCGGTGGGCGCCTTCATGGTGTCGCCCGTGAGGCCGCGGTAGGCACCCCAGGCGATCATGGCGAAGACGCCGCCGACGAAGACGTACGTCGGGATCGCGAAGAGCTTGCCGGACTCCTTGACGCCGCGCAGGTTCATCAGCGTCAGCAGGACGATCACGGCGATGGCCGAGAGCGTCTTGTGCTCGATGACGAACGGGACGGCCGAGCCGAGGTTCTCGATACCGGAGGAGATCGAGACCGCCACCGTCAGCACGTAGTCGACGAGCAGCGCGCTGGCGACGGTCAGGCCCGCCTTGGGCCCCAGGTTGGTGTTGGCGACCTCGTAGTCGCCGCCGCCGCTGGGGTAGGCGTGGACGTTCTGGCGGTACGAGGCGACGACCGTGAACATCAGCACGACGACCGCGAGGGCGATCCACGGGCTGAAGTGGTAGGCGGACACGCCTGCCACGGACAGGACGAGCAGCACTTCGCCCGGCGCGTACGCCACGGAGGAGAGGGGGTCGGACGCGAAGACGGGGAGGGCGATGCGCTTGGGGAGAAGGGTCTCCCCCAGCTTGTTGCTGTGCAGCGCCCGGCCGATGAGGATCCGTTTCGGCAGGTCGGTCAATTTGGACACGCAGAGGATCGTAAGGGTTCCATATGGATGACGCCCACCCGGCTACCCGACGACGCGGAAACCCGTTAAAGGGGCGTTAAGAAGCGCCTTCACCCGTCCCGGTCGGTGCCGGGACGGGGTATTAGGCCTGGTTCAGCCCTCACGGACGCCGCCCTACGACCCTTGCGGGCGCCGTCGTTCGGTCGTCAGGAACGCCGTCGTACGACTCACGAACGCCGTCGTTCGCCCCTCACGGTCGCAGTCGCACCGGCAGCGACCGGTGGCCGTTGGAGATGAAGGACTCCACCTGGCGGAGCTCCCCCTGAGGCACCGCCGGTGCCATGTCGGGGAAGCGCTCGAAGAGCGCGGGCAGGGCTACGGCCGCCTCCAGCCGGGCCAGCGGGGCCCCGAGGCAGAAGTGGACGCCGTGCCCGAAGGACAGGTGCTCCTTGGTGGCGCGCGTCACATCGAACCGGGCGCCGTCGTCGCCGTACAGGCCCGGGTCGCGGCCGGCCGCGGCGTAGGCGGCGAGGATCGCGTCGCCCTTGTGCAGGGTCACGCCGCCGTCGAGCTCGATGTCCTCCGTCGCGTAGCGCAGCGGCAGGTTGGCGACGGGCGCCTGGCAGCGCAGTGTCTCCTCGATCACATCGTTCCAGCCGGCCTTGCCCTCGCGGACGAGGGCCAGCTGCTCGGGGTGGGTGAGCAGCGCGTGGATGGCGTTGTCGAGGAGGTTGACGGTGGTCTCGTGGCCGGCGCCGATCATCAGCAGGAGGGTGTCGACGAGCTCCTGCTCGCTCAGCGGCGCGTCCGCCTCGTCGTCGCGGGCGGAGATCAGGACGCTGGTCATGTCGTCGCCGGGCGTCTCGCGCTTGGCGGCGACGATGCCGCGCAGCAGCGCGTAGAGCTCGGTGTAGGTGGCGGTGACCTCCTCCGGGTCGGCGGAGGTGTGGAAGATCGAGTCGACGCAGCGGCGCAGCCCCTCGCGGGTGGTCTCGTCCTCGACGCCGAACAGCTCGCAGATCACCTGGATGGGGATCGGGTAGGCGTAGGCCTCGCGCAGGTCGACGGTCTCACCGTGCGGGGTGGCGGCGAGGTCGTCCAGGAGGGCGGTGGCCATCTCCTCGATGCGGGGGCGCAGCGCGGCGGTGCGGCGGGCGGTGAAGGCCTTGGCGACGAGGGTGCGCAGCCGCTTGTGGTCGTTTCCGTAGGCGGTGAACATGTTGGTCACCGCCACCCAGGTGTAGAGGGGCCATTCCGGGGAGATCTCGCCGTTGATCCAGGCGGGCCAGTGCCGACGCGGGTCCTTGGAGACGCGCGGGTCGGTCAGCAGCCGCTTGAGCAGGGGCTGGGTGGTTACTGCCCACGCCACCACGCCACCAGGGAGCTCCACGGGGACCGCCGGCCCGTGGGCGGCGATGCGGGCTGCCTCGCCGTGGATGTCGGTACCGGTGGGATCGATCGCGATGGGGCAGGTCGGGGATTCCATCGGCTGTCTCCAGGGGTCTCGGCCGGCGGCTGCGGTCCGTCCGGCGTCGGGTGCGGCCTGCCGTCCGGGTGCACGGGCGCGGGCGCCGGTACGGGCACCGGAACCGGGGGGAAACGCACGGGCAGGGCGGTCAGGGCGCGGTGGAAGGGGCCGGGGCGCCACACCAGGCGCTCGGCGGGGACGGCCAGCTCCAGGTCGGGGAGCCGGTCCAGGAGCTTCTCGACCGCGACGGCCGCGATCAGCCGGGCGGGGTCCTTGGCGGGGCAGTGGTGCGGGCCCGCGCTCCAGGCGAGGTGGGCGCGGTTGCCGGTGCGGCGGTCCGAGCGCAGGGCGGGGTCGGTGTTGGCGGCGGCGAAGCTCACCACGACGGGCTCGCCGGCGCGCAGCGGCACTCCGCCGAAGTCCACGTCGGCGACCGGGTAGTGGACCGCGTAGTTGGCCATCGGCGGGTCGAGCCACAGCACCTCGTCGAGGGCGTCCTCGACGGGCATGCTGCCGCCCGCGAGGTCGCCGGCGAAGCGGTCGTCGGACAGCAGCAGCCGCAGCGCGTTGGCGATCAGGTTCTGCTGGGGCTCGGTGCCGGCGCCGATGAGGACGACGAGCTGGTGGAGCATCTCCTCGTCGCTGAGGTGGACGGGGTGGGCCATCAGCCAGGACGTCATGTCCGCGCCGGGCCGCTCGCGTTTGAGGGCGATGAGCTCCTGGAGGCTGCTGGTGATGAGCGCGTCGGCGCGCTCGGCGTCGACGCCGTCGAAGATGCCGGAGAAGCCCTCGACGAGCCGGTCGCCGAGCTCGGGCGGGCAGCCGAACAGCTGCTGGAAGACCAGCAGCGGCAGCATCTTGGCGTAGGAGCCGAGCAGGTCGGCCTCGCCGAGCGCGGTGAAGCGGTCGATGAGGCTGTCGGCGCTGCGCTCGACGTAGCCGCGCAGCGCGTTGGGGTCGATGCGGGCGAGGCTGTCGTCGACGGCCTGCCGGTAGCGGCGGTGGTCGTCGCCGTCGGAGAACAGGCAGTTGGGACGGTAGGCCATCATCGGCACGACCGGGTTGTCCGCCTCGACGCGGCCCTCGGCCAGGGCCCGCCAGTGCCGGGCGTCCTTGACGAACGTCTCGGGGCTGCGGAGCACCTCCAGCGCGGCCCGGTAGTCGGTGACGAGCATGGCCTGCACCCGGGGGGACAGCTCGACGGGTGCGGCGGGCCCGTGCTCGCGCAGGCGGTCGTAGACGGCCTGCGGATCGGCGGCGAAGTCGGGCCCGTACAGGGGGGTGCCGGGCCCCTGGTGCGCGGGGCAGGCCGCCGACGGCATGACCGACTGCGGGGGGCCGGCGTCGGGGCGGTGGCTCACACGGGCTCCTGGGCGGTGCGGGTCTGCAGGTACTCCACGAGGGTGATCAGCGCGCGGGTGGAGGAGATCCGGTCGCGGGCGTCGCAGGTGATCAGCGGGGTCTCGGGCAGCAGGTCGAGCGCCTCGCGGATCTCCTCGTCGGGGTGGGTGGGGGCGCCGTCGAAGTGGTTGATGGCCACGGCGTACGGCAGTCCGTGCTCCTCCAGCAGGCCCATGACGTCGAAGGACTGCTCCAGGCGCCGGGTGTCGGCGAGGACGATCGCGCCGAGCGCCCCCTGGGTCATGTCCTGCCACAGCCGGGTGAAGCGCTGCTGGCCGGGGGCGCCGAAGAGATAGAGGACGAGGCTGTCGCTGAGGGTGAGCCGGCCGAAGTCCATGGCGACGGTCGTGGTGGTCTTGCCCTCGATGCCGGCGAGGTCGTCGACGAGCGCCCCGGCCTGCGTCATCGTCTCCTCGGTGCGCAGCGGCCGGATCTCCGACAGCGAGCCGACGAAGGTGGTCTTGCCGACCGCGAAGTGCCCGACAACGAGGATCTTGGCGGCCGTGCGCACGGTCCGCCGCAGATAGACGCCGCCGTCGGGGTGGCCGCCGTGGGCGCCGTGGTCAGAGGCGAGCGCGGAGTCCATCCAGCACCTCCTGCAGGATCTGGGCCTCGGGCAGCTCTGCCGAGGGGATGGGGGCCCGGGTGGAGAGGTGGCCGCTGTCCACGAGGTCGCCGAGCAGCACCTTGGTGACGCTGACGGGCAGCATCAGGTGGCCGGCGATCTCGGCCACGGACAGCGCGCCGCCCAGGCAGAGTTCCATGAGGGCGCGCTTCTCGGGGCTGAGTCCGCCGATCGGCAGGTCGCCGTGCGCCATGACCAGGGTGACCAGGTCGAAGGTGTTGCGGGTGGGATGCGAGCGGCCGTCGGTGACGACGTACGGGCGCACCAGCCCTTTGTCGCGTCGGGACGCCGGCGGGGTCATGCCGGGCCCATGCCCTGCCAGCTGTCCTGCCGCGGCGGGCTGGTGAGTTCCTTGCCGAGCCGGTCGACCGTCTTCTGCATGCGGTAGGTGACGGCCTCCATGTCGACGTTCTCGCCCGCGGAGACGGCGAGGTAGGCGCCGGGGCCGGCCGCGATGAGGAAGACGTAGCCGTGGGCGAACTCCACCAGCGTCTGCCGCCAGGGGCTCTCCTGGTGGTTGGGGTGGGTGCAGAAGTCGGAGGTGGAGCGGCTGATGGACTGCAGTCCGGACAGGGCGGCCGCCTGGCGCTCGGCCTCGTCGCGGTGGATGCCCTGGGAGTGGGCGCGCAGCATGCCGTCGGCGGACAGCAGGATCGCGTGCCGGGCCTCCGGCATCTTCACGACCTCGTCGAGCATCCAGCCCAGCTCTTTGTTCATGTGGTCGTTCACGCGTACGGGTTCCCTTCGTCTTCTACGGGGGCATGGCCGGGGCGCCGGCCGGGAGGCGGTACGGAGCCGGGGGGCGGTGCGGAGCCGGGCGGCGGTGCGGAGCCGGGCGGCGGTACGAAGCCCGGGGGCGGTACGGAGCCAGGAGGCGGTACAGAGCCGGGGGACGGCGGTACGGGGCCTGGGTGCTGCGGGGGCCGCGCGGGCGGGGCGGCGGCGGGCGGGGTGCGGTCGCCGTCGCCGCGCGGTGGGGGCAGCGACGGCAGGTGGTGGTTGCCGGTGCGGCCGGAGCGGGTGCCGCGGGCGAAGGCGCCCATGCGCCGGGCGGTCTCCTCCGCCGTGCGCTCCTTGGGCAGGTCGGCGGGCGCGGGTGCCGGGGAGGGGCGGCGGTGCCGGTCACCGGCGGGCTGCCGGCGGCGGCGCTTGGGCAGACCGCCGGCCGTCGACCCGATCACCGGCGGGGCACCCGGGACGTCGGGGGTGCCGGGGACGCCGGGGACGCCGGAGGCGTCCGGCATCCCGGGGACGTCCGGGACACGGGGGATGTCGGGCATGTCGGGGAAGCCGGGGGCTCCCGTGGTGGCGCCGCCCAGGGCGTCGGGGCCGGCGGGTGCCCCGGTGGGCGGGGCGGCCGGCGGCCGGCCGTGACCGGCCGGCCCCTCGTGCGCGTGCGTGCGCTCGGCGGCGTGACGGGCATGCGGGCGCGACGGCCGGCGCCGGCCGTCGGAGATGTCGCGGCCGTCGGAGACGTCACGGGCGCCACGGGCATCGCGGGCGTCACGGGCGCCACGGGCATCGAGGAGGCCATGGGCATCACCGATGTCGCGGGCGTCACGAGCATCACGGGTGCCACGGGCATCACCGATGTCGCGGGCATCGCGGACGTCACGGGCATGACCGCCCCGGCCGGCGAGCGGCGTCGTACCGGGGCCGTCGATCTCGAGCTGGGTCAGCAGCGCGCTCGGCAGGAACAGCACCGCCCGCACACCGCCGTACGGCGAGCGTGTGTCGACGGAGACGCTGAAGCCGTAGCGCGCGGCGAGCACCCCGATGACGGGGTAGCCGAACTGCGGCGGGTCGCCCAGCCGGGAGACGTCCACCACACGCCGGCCCGACAGCATGGCCGCGGCCTGCTGGACCTCCTGGGCGTCCATGCCCACGCCCGCGTCGTCGATGACGACACAGGCGCCGTTGTGCACCGGCTGGAGGCTGACCTCGACGGTGGTGTTGGGCTGGGAGTGCCGGGCGGCATTGTCCAGGAGCTCGGCGACGGCGAGCACGACGGGCTCCACGGCCCGGCTGACCACGGCGATCTCCACGTGGGTGTGCACCCGTACGCGGCGGTAGTCGCGGATGCGCGAGGTGGCGCCCCGGACGACGTCGGTGAGCGGGGACGCCACGCGCTGCCGGCCCGGCCAGGAGCCGCACAGCACGGCGATGGCCTGGGCGCGCCGCCCGAACTGGGAGTTGGCGTGGTCGATCTCCAGCAGGTCCCGCAGCACGTCGGGGTTGTCGTGCCGCTCCTGCATCTCGGAGATGGCCAGCTGCTGTTCGTGCGCCAGGCCCTGCAGGGCGCGCATGGAGGCCTTGAGCGCGGCCTTCGCCGACTGGTCGGCACGGCTCTGCGCCTTGTCCACGGCCTGGGTGAACAGGTCCATCACGGACTGGAGGTTCTGCGCGAAGGCGGTGCCGGCCAGCCGCTCGTCGAGCGGGCCGGGCAGCGGCACGTCCTGGCTGACGGCGTCCGAGACGGCCGGCAGCCGGACGGCCACCAGATGGGCCAGTTCCTCGTCACGCGCCCGCAGGCTGCCTTCCAGTTGATCGACGCGCCTGCGCACTCCGGTGGTGATCGTCCGCTGGCGTACGAGCAGGACCGCGACGGCGGTCAGCGCGAGGGCCAGACACCAGATCACCACCTCCGGTATGTGATGTGACATCAATTCCTCTTGGGCGACGGGGACATACGGGCTGGGGACACCTTCCAGCGGTAGCCGGGGAAGGACGGGTCGGCGTCCTGACGTCCCGTCCAAAACGGAATACGGCGATCATCCTAACCGCGCAGGTGACCGTGCGTCCGATCTTCGTCACGAACATCGAACACACTTGCGCGCACGTTTTCGGCCATGCCCCCACGGACGGGATCACTCACCGTGTCCGCCCCGGTACCGGGACCGGCTTCGCGGTCCGGGGGCCCGGTCCGTGCGGGGTAGCGGATACGGTGGTGCCATGCGCCTGACGCGGACAGCGCTCGGCGTGGGCGCGTCGCGTCGTACCCACGGGGCCTTCCCCGTGGGGCCGTGAGCTCGAGAAGAAAGATGTGAGCAGGGTGTTGGTGCAGGTCAGCACGGTCGTACGGAGCATGGGGCAGGCATCGTGCACATCGTGATCATGGGGTGCGGGCGAGTGGGCTCCGCCCTCGCGCAGACCCTTGAGCAGCAGGGCCACACGGTCGCCGTGATCGACCAGGACCCGACGGCCTTCCGCCGCCTGGGCTCCGGGTTCGGCGGCCGCCGGGTGACCGGCGTCGGCTTCGACCAGGACACCCTGCGCGAGGCCGGCATCGAGGAGGCGGGCGCCTTCGCAGCGGTGAGCAGCGGCGACAACTCCAACATCATCGCCGCCCGCGTGGCCCGCGAGATGTTCGGCGTGGAGAACGTGGCGGCCCGCATCTACGACCCCCGCCGCGCCGAGGTCTACCAGCGCCTGGGCATCCCGACCGTCGCCACCGTGCGCTGGACCGCCGACCAGATGCTGCGACGGCTGCTGCCGTCGGGCGCGGAGCCGCTGTGGCGCGATCCCAGCGGTGGCGTGCAGCTCGCCGAGGTGCCGGTGTCCGAGGCATGGGTGGGCCAGAAGGTGAGCCTGCTGCAGGACGAGACCGGGGTCCGGGTGGCGTTCCTCACCCGTTTGGGCGAAGCGATGCTGCCGACGTCCGCGACGGTGCTGCAGGAAGGCGACCTGGTGCACGCGATGATGCGCACCGACGAGGTCGAGAAGGTGGAGGCGGCTTTCGCTTCCGGCCCCGAGGAGGGTCAGCGATGAGGGTCGCTATTGCGGGTGCCGGTGCCGTCGGGCGTTCCATCGCGGGCGAGCTGCTGGAGAACGGGCACGAGGTGCTGCTCATCGACAAGGCCCCCTCGGCCATCTCGGTGGAGCGGGTGCCGCTGGCGGAGTGGCTGCTGGCCGACGCGTGCGAGATCACCTCGCTCGACGAGGCCGCGCTGCAGCGCTGCAACGTGGTCATCGCGGCCACCGGCGACGACAAGGTCAACCTCGTCGTCTCGCTGCTCGCGAAGACCGAGTACGGGGTGCCGCGGGTCGTTGCCCGCGTGAACAACCCCAAGAACGAGTGGCTGTTCAACGAGGCCTGGGGCGTGGACGTGGCCGTCTCCACCCCGCGCCTGATGTCGGCGCTGGTCGAGGAGGCCGTGAGCGTCGGCGACCTGGTGCGCCTGCTGCGCTTCAGCCAGGGCGACGCCAACCTGGTCGAGCTCACCCTCCCCCCGGAGGCCGCGCTGGCCGGCACCCGCGTCGGTGACGTGGACTGGCCGGAGGACACCTCGCTGGTCACCATCATCCGCGGCAACCGCGTGCTCACCCCGAACCGGGAGGACGCGCTGGAGGCCGGCGACGAGCTGCTGTTCGTGGCCGCTCCGGCACGCGAGGAGCAGCTGGAGGACCTGCTGTCGGTGCGCCGCGAGGGCACGGACGACTGAGGCCGTACGTACATGTGGGGAGGGCCCCCGGGAATCGATTCCCGGGGGCCCTCCCCACATGTAGCCGTGCAACAGCCGGTCAGCGTGTCGCGGCCTTGGCCTCGCGCTCGGCGCGCTCCGCCTCCTCCATCTCGGCGAAGACGTCGATCGGCGGCGGCGCCTTCGACAGGAAGATCCAGGTCAGATAGACCGAGAGCAGCATCGGCGGGATGCCGAGGGCCACCTTCACCCAGCCCAGCTGGGTCACGTCGCCCCACCAGTAGAGCGGGAAGAGGACCGCCGACTTGGCGAGCAGGATCAGGCCCCACGCCCAGCTGGCCTTGGTGTAGGCGGCCTTGCGGCCCGGGTTGCGGGTGCGCCAGGAGAGGTTCTCCTTGAACACCGGCCCCAGGATCAGGCCCATCAGCGGGTAGCCGACGGCGGCCGAGACGATGTAGCCCACGGCGAGCCCGAGGCTGTAGAGCATGCCCGGCAGGTAGAAGTTCTTGGCGTCGCCGGACATCATCGCGAAGACGGCGCCGAAGGCGACCCCGAAGACGCCGCTGAAGGCGTGCTTGAGGGTGTCCTTGCGGACGAGCCGGGCGAGGCCGAGCAGGAGCGACAGGCCCAGGGCGGCGATGGCCGCCACGTGGATGTCCCGCTTGACCGTGTAGACGGCGACGAAGACCAGGCCGGGAACGGTGGTCTCCACCATGCCCCGCACGCCGCCGAACGCGTCGAACAGGGCGGCCTCGGTGACCGCTCTGGAATCCGCGTCGCGCGCGCCCTGGGTGGCTTGCTGGTCCGTCGGCTTGTCGATGGACGACAACGGCTACTCCTGTCCGAGCGGTCGGAGTTCGTATCTGGGGTTGAACAGCACTCGCCGGCCGCGGCTCATGGAGATCCGGCCGGAGGCGATCAGCTTACGGCCGGGCTCTATTCCGGCTATGGAGCGGCGCCCCAGCCAGACGACGTCCAGCGCGGCCGAGCCGTCGAAGAGCTCGGCCTCCAGCGCGGGCACCCCGGCGCGCGGCCGCAGCGTCACGGTGCGCAGGGTTCCGGTGACCTTGACGATGTCCCGGTCGTCGCAGTCGCATATTCGCTTGCAGCCGGCGGCCGCCGTGTCCTGCTGCAGCTCGGCGTGGTGCAGCTCCTCCTGGGAGCTGGACAGCCGGTCCAGCATCCGGCGGAAACGGCCGGTCGGCTTCTCGGGACGGGGTACGGCGCTCATGTCACCAGCGTAGCGGGGGGCGCCACGCCCCTCAGACCTCGAAGCCGCTCACGCCTCGAAACCCCTCGGACCCCGAACCGGTAGCCCGTCCCCTCACACCTCGAACCGGTACCCCATCCCCGGCTCCGTTATGAAGTGCTTCGGATGCGACGGGTCGAGCTCCAGCTTGCGCCGCAGCTGGGCCATGTAGACCCGCAGGTAGTTGGTCTCCGTCCCGTACGAGGGGCCCCAGACCTCCTGCAGCAGCTGCTTCTGGCTGACGAGACGGCCCGTATTGCGCACCAGGACCTCCAGCAGGTGCCACTCGGTGGGCGTGAGGCGTACGTCCTTGCCGCCCCGGTTGACCTTCTTCGCCGCGAGGTCGACGGTGAAGACCTCGGTCTCGACGATCGCGTCGTCGCCCGCCGCCGAGGAGCCCGTCGGCTCCGCCCGCCGCACGGCGGCGCGGAGTCTGGCCAGCAGCTCGTCCATGCCGAAGGGCTTGGTCACGTAGTCGTCGGCGCCCGCGTCGAGCGCCTCGACCTTCTCGTCGGAGGTCTGGCGCGCGGAGAGGACCAGGATCGGCACCCGGGTCCAGCCGCGCAGGCCCTTGATCACCTCGACGCCGTCCATGTCCGGCAGGCCGAGGTCGAGGATGACCACGTCGGGGTGGCGGGCGGCGGCGAGCTGGAGTGCCGTGGCGCCGTCGGGCGCGGCGTCGACCTCGTACTTCCGCGCCTTGAGGTTGATCACGAGAGCGCGGACGATCTGCGGCTCGTCATCGACCACGAGCACCCGGTTCATGCTGCTCCACCTCTACTGTTCGTGCGGGCCCGCCGTGGGGCCCGGAATCCTGGTCGTCCGATGCGTTGTGTGCGGCGGGGGCGGCGCGGGCCGGCGCCTCGCGGGCCGGTCGGCGTCACGTCGTGGCCTGCGCCGGCAGGTCCGGTCGTACGGGCGGCATCCCGGCCGCCGCCCGGAGCGTGAGGACCATGGTCATGCCGCCGCCCGGGGTGTCCTCGGCGGTCAGCGTGCCGCCCATGGCCTCGGCGAAGCCGCGCGCGACGGCCAGGCCCAGGCCGACGCCGGCGCCGCGGGGTGCGTCGCCGTACCGCTGGAAGGGCTCGAAGATGCGGTCCTTGGCGCTGTCGGGGACGCCGGGCCCCCGGTCGGCCACCCGGACCTCCACCCGGTCCCCCAGGGCGCTGGCGGCCACGAGGACGGGCGCGCTGCCGTCGGGGTTGTACTTGACCGCGTTCTCGACGATGTTCGCGACGCTGCGCTCGAGCAGGCCGGGGTCGACGGCGACCATGGGCAGGGTCTCGGGGATGTCGAGGGTGACGCTGCCCTCCGGGACGCCGCCGAGCGCCATGGGCACCACCTCGTCCAGGTCGATCTCCCTGATCAGCGGGGTGACGGTGCCGGTCTGCAGGCGGGACATGTCCAGGAGGTTGCCGACGAGGTGGTCGAGCCGGTCGGCGCCGTCCTCGATGCCGGCCAGCAGCTCGGCCTCGTCCTCGTCGGACCAGGCCACGTCGTCGGAGCGCAGCGAGGTCACCGACGCCTTGATGCCGGCCAGCGGGGTGCGCAGGTCGTGGCTGACGGCGGCCAGCAGGGCGGTGCGGATGCGGTTGCCCTCGGCGAGCTCCCTGGCCTCCTCCGCCTTGTCGACCAGCCGCTGGCGGTCCAGGACGACCGCGGCCTGGGCGGCGAAGGCGGCGAGCACGCGACGGTCCTCGGCGGGCAGCACCCGGCCGGAGAGGGCGAGAGCCATGTTGTCGCCGACCGGCATGTCGACGTCCGCGTCCTCGGGCCGCAGCAGCGGCTTGCCGGTGGCCGTGACGACGCTGCTGGCGCAGGTCCAGGGGTCGACCTCGCTGGCGCGTTCCAGCAGGGCCACCGACTCCATGCCGAAGGTCTCGCGGACCCGCTCCAGCAGGGCGTCCAGGCTGGTCTCGCCGCGCAGGACGCTGCCGGCGAGGAAGGAGAGGATCTCCGACTCGGCGCGCAGCCTGGCCGCCTGGTGGGTGCGGCGGGCCGCGACGTCGACGACCGAGGCGACCGCTATCGCGACGATGACGAATATCGTCATGGCGACGATGTTCTTGGTGTCGGTGATCGTCCATTGGTGGACGGGATGGACGAAGTAGTAGTTCAGCAGGAGCGAGCCGATGGCGGCCGAGGCCAGGGACGGCCACGCGCCGCCGAGCAGGGCCGCGCCGACGGTCAGGCACAGGAAGAGCAGCATGTCGTTGGCCAGCCCGAGGTCCGGGACGACCTGCGTCAGCAGCAGGCTGAGCAGTACGGGCCCGAGCACGCCGACCACCCAGCCCGCCACCGTCCGCCCCCGGCCGAGCCGGGCGCCCTGCGCCACGGGCAGGCCGCGGCCCTTGGCGACCTCGTCGTGGGTGACGATGTGGACGTCGAGGTCGGGGCCGGACTCCCGGGCGACGGTCTGGCCGACGCCGGGGCCGAAGATGTACTGCCAGTTCTTGCGGCGGCTGGTGCCGAGCACGATCTGGGTGGCGTTGACCCCGCGCGCGAACTCCAGCAGCGAGGCCGATACGTCGTCGCCTATGACGTGGTGGAAGGTGCCGCCCAGGTCCTCGACGAGGGTGCGCTGGACCGCCAGCTCCTTGGGCGAGGCGGACGTCAGGCCGTCGCTGCGGGCGATGTAGACGGCGAGGATCTCGCTGCCGGATCCCTTGGCGGCCATGCGCGCGGCGCGGCGGATGAGCGTACGGCCCTCGGGGCCGCCGGTGAGGCCGACGACGATGCGCTCGCGCGCGTGCCAGATGGTGGAGACGCTGTGCTCGGTGCGGTACTGCCGCAGGTACTCGTCGACGCGGTCGGCGGTCCACAGCAGGGCGAGCTCGCGCAGGGCGGTGAGGTTGCCGGGGCGGAAGTAGTTGGAGAGGGCGGCGTCGACCTTGTCGGGCTTGTAGATGTTGCCGTGCGCCATGCGGCGGCGCAGGGCCTGCGGCGACATGTCGACCAGCTCGATCTGGCCCGCGCGGCGGACGACCTCGTCGGGCACGGTCTCGCGCTGCCGGACGCCCGTTATCGACTCGACGACGTCGCCGAGTGACTCCAGGTGCTGGATGTTGACGGTCGAGACGACGTCGATGCCGGCCTGCAGCAGCTCCTCGACGTCCTGCCAGCGCTTGGTGTTGCGGGAGCCGGGGACGTTGGTGTGGGCGAGCTCGTCGACGCAGACGACGGCCGGGCGGCGGGCGAGGACGGCGTCCACGTCCATCTCCGTGAAGACGGACCCGCGGTAGGTGATCTCGCGCCGGGGCACTTCCTCGAGGCCGTGCAGCATGACCTCGGTGCGCGGTCTGCCGTGGTGCTCCACGAAGCCGACCACGACATCGGTGCCGCGCTCCACGCGCCGGTGGGCCTCGGAGAGCATGGCGTACGTCTTGCCGACGCCCGGTGCCGCGCCGAGATAGATCCGAAGGTTGCCGCGTCCCATGGCCCCATTGTCTTTCAGGATGTGCGACGGCGTTCGGGGCGGTTCTCCGTCCTGAGGTGCTGCACTGTCGCGCACCGTCGACCTTACGGCCAAGGTTTTGGACATTTCGGGCCGGAGGCCGCCGGACGGAAGGTATTGACGCAGCTCTGACGCCTACGGGCGTAACGCACCCGCGCCCGCCCGCACGAAATGTCCTTGACACCCTTGTCGCCCGATTGCCAGGTTGATCCGCATGACGGACATACGCACCGCTCACACCTCCGAGCTCACCGCCGCCGAACTCTTCGCGGTGCGCACCCTGCTGAACGACGCCTTCGAGGGCGATTTCACCGACGAGGACTGGGACCACACGGTCGGCGGCATGCACGCGCTGGTGCGGGAGGACGGCGAGCTCGTCGCCCACGGCTCGCTCGTGCAGCGCCGGCTGCTGCACGGGGGCCGCGCCCTGCGCACGGGCTACGTCGAGGGCGTGGCGGTACGGGCCGACCGGCGCCGGCGGGGCCACGCCTCGGCCGTGATGGACGCCCTGGAGCGCGTGCTGCGGGAGGGCTGCTACGAACTGGGGGCGCTCGGCGCGGCCGACGAGGCGGTGCCGCTGTACGCCGGGCGCGGCTGGAAGCCGTGGCGCGGCCCCTCCGCGGTGCTGACGCCGACGGGCATCGAGCGCACCCCGGAGGAGGACGGCTCCGTCTTCGTGCTGCCGGTGGGCACGAAGCTGGACCTCGACGGGGAGCTGGTGTGCGACTGGCGGCCGGGCGACGCGTGGTGAGCGTCCGGGGGCACGTCGGCGCCCCCGGGCACGCACGGGCGGCTAGGGCCTGTCGTCACATTGCCGTCGTCGCCCGGAGGGCGGCCCCGCGGCGTCTGGTGCGTGCTCTCGGCGTGCCGGGCGGAAGTCCTCGTACTGGACGTACTTGGGCTTTCGCCCGGTGCGGCGAGAGTGCGTGCCAGGCGTCGCGGGGCAGACGGGAATGTGACGACAGGCCCTAGCGACCGGCAGGGGTGAGCGACGGCAGCGGGGTCGACGGGGCCTTGGAGGGCTGCGGGGCCCGGGTGGGCTCCACCGTGGGGCGCGGGGTGGGCTGAGCGGTGGGCGGCATGGTGGGCCGCTCGGTGGGCTGCGACGGGCTCGGCGTGGGGGTGGCGGTGCCCGGGACCTCGGGGGCGCGCCAGGTCTGACCCTTCGCGGTGCTCGAGTACGACCACTGCTGAACGCGCGCACCGGGCCGAAGGCTGGAGTTCTCGACCTCCAGGACCTTGCCGCTGTTCTTGTTGGTGACCTGCGCGATGTCGTTGAGGGTGTCGAAGCGCCAGAGCTGGGTGTCGACCTTGTCGACACAGGCCCACTGCTGGGCGGGGGCGCCGTTGTCCTTGCGGGAGTCGGCTATCTCCAGGCACTTGCCGGAGACGGCGTTGACGATTCTGAAGTCACGCGAGGCACCCACGCGCTCGATGCGCCACTGCGCCTTCTGCCCGTTCTCGCAGTAGCCCTGCACCGCGGGGGCACCGTTGCCCGCGTCCGGGTCCGCGATCTGCAGGCACTGGTTGCTGTGGTTGTTGACGAGGAACTGGCGGGCGCCGGGCGCCGCGTCGGCGTGGCTCGCCGCCGGGGTCATCACGACGACGGCGGCACCGGAGGCCGCGAGGACTGCGAGCTTCGAGGTGATCTTCATTGCGCGATCGTAGGCCCCACAAACCTTGCCGCAGAGGGAAATAGACGGACAATCAGCTCTGGGCAAAACAAGTGGAAGCGTACATATCCAGAAGCGCGCAGACGACGACGCCGGTGGTCCGGGCACAACCTGCCCGGACCACCGGCGTTCCCGCGTCCCGCCTCCTCGCTCAGCCCTTGCCGTTGCCGGCGGCCAGCTTCTTCAGCGCGACGTTGAGCCTGAGCACGTTCACGCGCTCCTCGCCCATGAAGCCCAGCACCCGACCGTCCACGTGGTCCTCGACCAGCTTGCGGACCGTCGTGGCCGGCAGGCCGTTGGCCGCGGCGACGCGCTTGGCCTGCAGGCGCGCGTACTCCGGCGAGATGTCCGGATCGACGCCCGAGGCGGAGGCGGTGAGGGCGTCCACCGGGACCTTCGACGGCGAGACGCCGTTGAAGGCCGCGACGTCGGTGCGCCGCTTCTCCACGTTCTCCAGCAGGACCTTGCTGTCCGCGGCGAGGTTGGAGGCGCCGGAGACCAGCAGCTTGTACCGGGTGTTCTCGGTGTTGGCGCCCGCCGCCGAGGCGCGCGGCTGGAAGAACTTCGGGTCGGGCAGCGGGTTGCCGTCCTTGTCCTTCTCCTGAAGGTTGTAGCTCTGGCCGAGCCGCTCGGAGCCGACGGACCTGCCGTCGACCTTGATCTCCGAGCCGTTGGCCTTGTCGTGGAAGGCCGCCTGCGCGATGCCGGTGACGACCAGCGGGTAGATCACCCCGCAGACCACCGTGAGGACGAGCAGGGCGCGGAGCCCGGCACCCAGCAGGCGGGCCGTGCTGCGTACGGAGTTGTTCATGACGTCACCCGATGCCAGGGATGAGGGAGATGAGCAGGTCGATGATCTTGATGCCGATGAACGGGGAGATCAGGCCGCCCAGTCCGTAGATCAAGAGGTTGCGGCGGAGCATGGCGTCCGCGCTCATCGGGCGGTAGCGCACGCCCTTGAGGGCGAGCGGCACCAGGGCCACGATGATCAGCGCGTTGAAGATGACGGCCGACAGGATCGCCGACTCCGGGGAGGCCAGGCCCATGATGTTGAGCTTGTCCAGACCCGGGTAGGCCACCGCGAACATCGCCGGGATGATCGCGAAGTACTTCGCGACGTCGTTGGCGATCGAGAAGGTGGTCAGCGCGCCACGCGTGATGAGCAGCTGCTTGCCGATCTCGACGATCTCGATGAGCTTCGTCGGGTCGGAGTCCAGGTCCACCATGTTCCCGGCCTCCTTGGCGGCCGAGGTACCGGTGTTCATGGCCACGCCGACGTCCGCCTGGGCGAGCGCGGGCGCGTCGTTGGTGCCGTCGCCCGTCATCGCCACGAGCTTGCCGCCGGCCTGCTCGCGCTTGATGAGGGCCATCTTGTCCTCGGGGGTGGCCTCGGCGAGGAAGTCGTCGACGCCGGCCTCCTTCGCGATGGCAGCGGCCGTCAGCGGGTTGTCACCCGTGATCATGACGGTCTTGATGCCCATGCGGCGCAGCTCCTCGAACCGCTCCCGCATGCCCTCCTTGACGACGTCCTTGAGGTGGATGACGCCCAGGACGCGCGCGACGCTCTGTCCTCCTGGGAGTTCCTCCTCCATTGCCACCAGCAGCGGCGTGCCGCCCGCCTGGGAGATCTGGTCGGTGAGCGAGCGCGCGTCCTCGGCCACCCGGCCACCGCGCTCCTCGACCCAGGCGATGACGGAGCCGGTCGCGCCCTTGCGGACCTTACGGCCGTCGACGTCGACACCGGACATCCGGGTCTGGGCGGTGAAGGGCACCCACTCGGCGCCCACCAGCTCGCCCTCGTGGCGCTCGCGCAGGCCGTACTTCTCCTTGGCCAGGACGACGATCGAGCGGCCCTCGGGCGTCTCGTCGGCGAGCGAGGACAGCTGGGCGGCGTCCGCGACCTCGGCGGCCGTGGTGCCCTTGACGGGCACGAACTCCGCAGCGCGGCGGTTGCCGTAGGTGATGGTGCCGGTCTTGTCGAGCAGCAGCGTCGAGACGTCGCCCGCGGCCTCCACCGCGCGCCCGGACATCGCCAGGACGTTGCGCTGCACCAGCCGGTCCATGCCGGCGATGCCGATCGCCGAGAGCAGCGCGCCGATGGTGGTCGGGATGAGGCAGACCAGCAGGGCGGCCAGCACGATCATCGTCTGCTCGGCCTTCGCGTAGATCGCGAAGGGCTGGAGGGTGACGACGGCGAGCAGGAAGACGATGGTGAGCGAGGCCAGCAGGATGTTGAGGGCTATCTCGTTCGGCGTCTTCTGCCGGGCGGCGCCCTCGACCAGGTTGATCATCCGGTCGATGAAGGTCTCGCCGGGCTTCGTCGTGATCTTGATGACGATGCGGTCGGAGAGGACCTTGGTGCCGCCGGTGACGGCCGAGCGGTCGCCGCCGGACTCGCGGATGACCGGCGCCGACTCGCCCGTGATGGCGGACTCGTCGACGGAGGCCACGCCCTCGACGACGTCGCCGTCACCCGGGATGATGTCGCCGGCCTCGCAGACGACCAGGTCGCCCACGCGCAGTTCGGTGCCGGGCACCGACTCCTCGGTGTCGCCGTTCAGGCGGCGCGCCACGGTGTCGGTCTTGGCCCGGCGCAGGGTGTCGGCCTGGGCCTTGCCGCGGCCCTCGGCCACGGCCTCGGCGAGGTTGGCGAACAGGACGGTCAGCCAGAGCCAGATCGTGATCGCCCAGCCGAACCAGTCGCCCGGGTCCTTCAGCGCCAGCACGGTGGTGGCCACCGAGCCGACCAGGACCACGAACATCACCGGGGCCTTGACCATCACCCGGGGGTCGAGCTTGCGGAACGCGTCGGGCAGCGACTTCACCAACTGCGCCGGGTCGAAGAGGCCACCGGAGACGCGACCGTGCTCCTCGGTGCCCTGGGGACGGTCGTCCTTGGGCTCTTCGGGGGCGGTACGGACAGGGGTGGTCGTGCTCATGAGAGTCCCTCCGCCATCGGGCCAAGGGCCAGGGCCGGGAAGTAGGTCAAGCCGGTGATGATGAGGATCGCGCCCACGAGCAGGCCCGCGAAGAGCGGCTTCTCGGTGCGCAGCGTGCCCGCCGTCTCCGGCACGGGCTTCTGCTCGGCTAGCGAGCCGGCCAGCGCCAGGACGAAGACCATGGGCAGGAAGCGGCCGAGCAGCATGGCGAGGCCGATCGTGGTGTTGTACCAGGGCGTGTTGGCGTTCAGGCCGGCGAAGGCCGAGCCGTTGTTGTTGGCGCCGGAGGTGAAGGCGTAGAGGACCTCGGAGAAGCCGTGGGCCCCGCTGTCGTTCACCGAGTTGCCCGCGGTGTTGAGGATGGACTCCGGCGGGGAGGCCAGCGCCATGGACAGGGCGGTGAAGCCCAGCACCAGGGTCGGGGTGATGAGGATGTAGCAGGCGGCGAGCTTGATCTCGCGGGTGCCGATCTTCTTGCCGAGGTACTCGGGCGTCCGGCCGACCATCAGACCCGCGATGAACACCGCGATGATCGCCATGACGAGCATGCCGTAGAGGCCGGAGCCGACGCCGCCGGGCGCGATCTCGCCCAGCATCATGCCGAGCAGGGTGATGCCGCCGCCGAGGCCGGTGAAGGAGGAGTGGAAGGAGTCCACCGCGCCCGTGGAGGTGAGCGTCGTGGTGGTCGCGAAGATGGCCGAGGCGCCGACGCCGAAGCGCTGCTCCTTGCCCTCCATCGCGCCCCCGGCCGCCTCGAGGGCGGCGCCGTGACCGGCGTACTCGGTCCACATCATCAGCGCGGTGAAGCCGAGCCAGATCAGGCCCATGGTGGCCAGGATCGCGTAGCCCTGCTTGACGTTGCCGACGAGCCGGCCGAAGGTGCGGGTCAGCGAGAAGGGGATGACGAGGATCAGGAAGATCTCGAACAGGTTGGTGAACGCGTTCGGGTTCTCGAAGGGGTGGGCGGAGTTGGCGTTGAAGTAGCCGCCGCCGTTGGTGCCGAGCTCCTTGATGACCTCCTGCGAGGCCACGGCGCCGCCGTTGACCTCCTGGACGCCGCCGCTGAGCTGCCCGATCTCGTGGATGCCGGCGAAGTTCTGGATGGCGCCGCACGCGACGAGGACCAGCGCGCCGATCACGGAGATCGGCAGCAGGATGCGGACGGTGCCGCGCACCAGGTCCGCCCAGAAATTCCCCAGGTCGCCGGTGCGCGAGCGGGCGAAGCCCCGGACGAGCGCGACGGCCACGGCCATGCCGACGGCGGCGGAGACGAAGTTCTGGACGGCCAGGCCCAGCGTCTGCACGGCGTGGCCCATGGCCTGCTCGCCGGAGTAGGACTGCCAGTTGGTGTTGGCGACGAACGACGCGGCCGTGTTGAACGCCTGGTCGGGGCTGATCGCCGTGAAGCCGAGGGAGAGGGAGTCCGGCAGGATTCCCTGGATCCGCTGCAGCAGGTAGAGGAAGAGCAGGCTGACGGCGGAGAAGGCGAGAACGCCGCGCAGATAGGCGGGCCAGCGCATTTCGGCACCGGGGTTGGCGCCGATGAGGCGGTAAATCCACTTCTCGGTGCGCAGGTGCTTGTCCGAGCTGTACACACGGGCCATGTAGTCACCGAGCGGGCGATAGGCCAGGGCCAGCGCGGCGATCAGGGCGGTGAGCTGAAGGACTCCGGAGAGAACGGGGCTCATATCGGTACTCAGAACCTCTCCGGGAAAACGAGGGCGAGGATCAGGTAGCCCAGCAGGGCGACGGCCACGACGAGGCCGACGATGTTCTCGGCGGTCACAGCTTCGTCACCCCCTTGGCGACGAGAGCCACCAACGCGAAGACCGCGATCGTGGTGACGACGAAGGCCACATCGGCCATCGTGTGCTCCTAGAGAGGTTCGGATGAACGGACCCCTAGAGGAAACCGCCGCCACCGCCCCGCCAGGGCTTCGTTGACGCCTCCCTTACGGCCATTAGCGCGTCCTTGACGAGATTCATACGCGTGTGGTCCGGACCTGCGAAAACGCCGCTGGGCCGGAACCCGTGAATCGGGTTCCGGCCCAGCGAAACAACGGATTCCGGCCGCATTGCGGCCGGTTGCCGTCCTTTTGTCAGCGCACTTCGGTGATCTCCGGACCGCGCTGGAGGCGGTCCACGCCGCCCGCGAAGCGCGAGCCCGGCTCCTCCTGCTGCTGCAGGCCCTCGGCCACCATCTGGGCGTCCTCCGGCAGCTTCAGCACGATCGGGTCGCGGGGCGCCATCGGGGACTCGCCGCGCACCACGACGGTGTCACGGAAGATCTGCTCCAGCAGCCCGGCGGTCTGCGGCTGCACCGCGCCCTGGCCGGAGATCACGCCGCGCAGGAACCAGCGCGGGCCGTCGCAGCCGACGAACCGCACCAGCTGCACGCCCTGGGTGCCGTCCGGCAGCGCCACGGGCACCTGGGCCCGCAGCTCCCAGCCGAGCGGGCCCTCGATCTCGTCGACGACACCGCCCTGCTGGGTGATGCCGCCCGCGATCTCCTCGCGGACCTCGTGCCAGATGCCCTCGCGCTTGGGGGCGGCGAACGCCTGGAGCTGCACGGCGCTGTCGCGCAGCACCACGGTCGCGGCGACGATCGCGTCACCGGCGACCTCGACCCGCAGCTCCATGCCCTCGACACCGGGCACGAACAGCCCGCCGAGGTCCACGCGCCCGTCACCGGGCTCCCTGACCTCGGAGATGTCCCACGGCCCGTCGGGGCGCGGCTCCGGCTCCAGCCGGATCCGGCTCTCGGCCGCGGTGGCATGTGCGTCCTCGTCGGCGAGGGCGTCCCCAGCCGACTCCTCGGAGGTCACGTCGTCGAGGCGATCGGCACTCTCGACGACGTCCTCGCTGCGCTTGCGGCGACGACCGAACACGTCACTGTCCTTCCCGGTCGGCAACGACCGAAGCGAATCCATTCCCCACGGCAGCGTGGCCACCGGTGGACCCGAAGCCCCCTTCGGCCCGTGCCGAGCCGGGAAGCTCCGCCACCTCGTGGAAGCGGACCTTCTCGACCTGCTGGACAACCAACTGGGCGATGCGGTCGAACCTCTCGAACCGGACGCTTTCGCGCGGGTCCAGATTGACCACAATCACCTTGATCTCTCCACGGTACCCGGCATCGATGGTGCCCGGGGCGTTGACCATGGACACCCCGCAGCGGGCCGCGAGACCCGAACGGGGGTGCACGAACGCGGCGTACCCGTCGGGCAGCGCGATCGAGACGCCGGTGGGCAGCACCAGCCGCTCACCGGGGGCGAGCTCGGCGGCCTCGGTGGTGACCAGGTCGCACCCGGCGTCCCCGGGGTGACCGTACGAGGGAAGCGGCACCTCGGGGTCGACCCGGCGGATGAGTACGTCGACGGGCTGGCGCACTAGGGGTTCACCTCAAAGGCTCGGGCGACCTTCACCTGGTCGGGGTTGGCGAGTACGGCCTGGATCTCCTCCTTGCGGCCGTTCTCGATGAAGTGGTCGATCTTGACCTCGATGAACACCGCGTCCGCGTGCACCGCCAGCGGGCCGTCGGGGCTCCCGATCCGGCCGCTGGCCGTGCAGAAGATCTTGCGGCCGGCGACCGCGACCACCTCCGCCTGGAGGTGCAGCACGGCGCCCACCGGCACCGGGCGGATGTAGTCCGTCTCCAGCCGGCCGGTGACCGCGATGGCCCGCAGCAGCCAGCCCAGGCTGCCCAGCGTCTCGTCCAGGGCCGTGGCCAGCACGCCGCCGTGGGCCAGCCCCGGGGCGCCCTGGTGGGCCTCCTTGACCTGGAACTCGGCGGTGACGCGTACGCCCTCGCCCGCCCTCGTCTGAAGGTGCAGCCCATGCGGTACTCCGCCGCCGCAGCCGAAGCAGTACTCGTAGTGCGACCCGATGATCTCGCCGGGTGCGGGGGCTTCGGGGTGCCGCACCGGAGGCGCGGCGCCGGGCGGCGGTGTTGCCGCTGTCGTTCGTCCACTCACAGGGGCTGACCTTACCCGCGACGGCGGCACCCGGTCCCGTCCGTGCCAAGCTTGTGCGCATGCAG
This sequence comes from Streptomyces sp. NPDC053048, assembly GCF_044547045.1. NCBI lineage: Bacteria > Bacillati > Actinomycetota > Actinomycetes > Kitasatosporales > Streptomycetaceae > Streptomyces > Streptomyces sp. NPDC053048. The sequence continues at coordinate 124,728 of NZ_JBITZS010000003.1, read as the reverse complement.
CCTTACGAAGAACGCCTGTCCGCGCCCCGTTCCTGGTGGTTCATCGCGGTTCTCGCCGGAATCGCCATGGGTCTGATCCTGCTGCCGCTGGGTACCCTGCCGATGCTCGGTGGTCTGGCGGGCGGCGGGGCGCTGGCAGCCGTCGCGGTCAGCACGTACGGCTCGGCGCGGATCCGGGTGGTGGGCGGCGCGCTCATGGCGGGGGACGCGCGGATCCCCGTGGAGGCGCTGGGCGTCCCCGAGGTGCTGGACGCCGAGGAGGCCCGCGCCTGGCGCACCCACAAGGCCGACACCCGGGCGTTCATGCTGCTGCGCGGGTACGTGCCCACCGCGGTGCGGATCGAGGTCACGGACCCCGCGGACCCGACTCCCTACCTCTACCTCTCCACCCGCTCCCCCGAGCGCCTGGCGGCCGCGCTGACGGCCGTACGCGCCTGAGCGTGCAGGGGCGGGGGTGATGGGCCGGCGGACTACGCCAGGCCCAGGCCCGTCTCGTCCCACGGCACCTGCCGCTTCCGCAGGTCCTTGCGGACCTTGTCGGCGAGCCTCTTGGTGTCGCGGCGGTTCATCATCGCGCCGACGGCCGCGCCGATCATGAAGGGTGCGAGGGTCGGCAGATTGCGGACCGAGCGCTTGAGGATCTGCTGGCGCAGTTCGCGCCGCAGCTGACCGCCGAGCGCCGCGTTGACGGTCAGCGGAGAAGTGACGTCGATGCCCCGTTCGTCGGCCCAGGCCGCGAGGTAGGCGGTCGCCCGCTGACGGACGGTGCCGGGCGCCGGGACGCCGTAGACCTCGTGCAGCTCGGCGATCAGTTTAAACTCCACGGCGGCGACGCCGATGATCTCCGCCGCCAGTTCCGCGGGCATGGCGGGCGGTACGGGCAGCATGGCCGCCGCGCCGACGCCTGCGCCCACGGTGGACGTGCCGTAGACGGCGCCGGCCACCAGCTTGTCCGCGAGCTCCTCCGGGCCGAGTCCGGGGAACTGGGCGCGAAGGGTCTCCAGGTCGCGCACGGGGATGCGCGGGGCGTTGGTGATGATCCGCTCGGCGACGGCCGTCAGACCCGCCCGCGCTCCCCGGCCGCCCCGCTTGACCTGCTCGGCGCCGCGGGAGGCCACGGCGGCGAGCGAGGCCGTGCGGCCCCGCTCGACGTTCGCGTCAACCGTGTCGCCAGGTGCCTCCGCGGCGGGCCCGGTGGTCAGCTCGGGCTGCCGGGAGCGCCGCTTCCGGAACGGGGTCGAGCCTGCCATGGCAGACCCTGCCTCACTCGCAGTCGCGGCAGATCGGCTGACCGTTCTTCTCACCGGCCAGCTGGCTGCGGTGGTGCACGAGGAAGCAGCTCATGCACGTGAACTCGTCGGCCTGCTTGGGCAGGACCCGGACGGCGAGCTCCTCGTTGGAGAGGTCGGCGCCGGGCAGTTCCATGCCCTCGGCGGCCTCGAAGTCGTCGACGTCGACGGCCGAGGTCGACTTGTCGTTCCGCCGGGACTTCAGCTCTTCAAGGCTGTCCTGGTCGACGTCGTCGTCGGTCTTGCGTGGGGTGTCGTAGTCCGTTGCCATGTCGCTCTCCCCCTCTGGGTGTCTGCGGTGTCTCCAGCGCACGTAACGCGTGAGAGGCCGGACTTGTGCCCGACCCGAGGCGGAGATTTTGCCTCACATCAAGGTCTGTTACTCAATCGACACCCAACCGCACACCTGAAGAGGTGATCGGGATGGGTGGCGATGGGGACCGTACACGGTCCGAAAACCGCATACGGCCATGCCATCTCGTGTACTTCCCGTGATCAGGACCCCCGGAAACCCCCATTTTTCAGGCGTTCCCGAGACGGTTCCGACTACGGAGAGTAGATGGCCGGAAGTCTGCGCATGTGACTGATCACACACAGCCACGGCAACGGTCGGAACGGGGAAATTCCGCCCAAAGCGAACCGTGGCCGCCCTATTGTCGCAGACTCCCCGCCACGGGTCAGGCGGGCAGAACCACCCGCATGACCAGGCCGCCTCCCTCGCGCGGCTCCGCCGTGATCCGTCCGCCGTGCGCACGGGCCACCGAGCGCACGATGGACAGACCCAGCCCGACGCCCTTGTCGCTGCCCGTACGCTCCGTACGCAGCCTGCGGAAGGGCTCGAAGATGTTGTCCACCTCGTAGGCGGGGACGACCGGGCCGGTGTTCTCCACCACCAGCACCGCCTGCCCCGGCTGGGCCAGGGTGGTCACCTCCACCCAGCCGTCGGCGGTGTTGTAGCGCACCGCGTTCTGCACCAGGTTCAGCGCGATCCGCTCCAGCAGCACACCATTGCCCTGGACGACCGCGGGCTGCCGGGTGCCGCGCAGCTCCACACCCTTGGCCTGGGCCTCGGTACGGGCCTGGTCCAGGGCCTGGGAGGCCACCTCGGCGAGGTCGACGGGCTTGCGGTCCACGATCTCGTTGTCGCTGCGGGCGAGCAGCAGCAGGCCCTCCACGAGCTGCTCGCTGCGCTCGTTGGTGGCCAGCAGCGTCTTGCCCAGCTGCTGGAGCTCCGGGGAGGCCCCGGGGTCGGACAGGCTGACCTCCAGCAGCGTCCGGTTGATCGCGAGCGGCGTGCGCAGCTCGTGCGAGGCGTTGGCCACGAAGCGCTGCTGCGCGGTGAACGCCCGCTCCAGCCGGTCCAGCATCTCGTCGAAGGTGTCCGACAGCTCCTTCAACTCGTCGTCCGGCCCGCCCAGTTCGATGCGCCGGGTCAGGTCCGTGCCGGCCACGCGGCGGGCGGTACGGGTGATCTTGCCCAGCGGGGAGAGCACCCGGCCGGCCATGGCGTAGCCGAACGCGAAGGCGATCACGGCGAGGCCGAGCAGGGCGAGGAGGGAGCGCTTGAGGAGGCTGTCGAGGGCCATGGCGCGCTGGGTCTGCATGCACTGCTCGAGGCCGCGCATGAAGTCGTCGCTCTGGGTCGTGCCCTGCAGGCTCGGACAGCGTTCGGCCGTGACCTGCACGTTCGCGTTCAGGATGCGGAAGGGCAGGTCGTTGCCCTGGCGCAGGGCGTCGGCCGCCAGCAGATAGATGATCGTCAGCAGCAGCACCCCGGCCATCAGGAACATCCCGCCGTAGAGCAGGGTGAGCCGGATGCGGATGGTCGGACGCAGCCACGGGAAGGGACGGACCACCGGCTGGCGGGGATCCCAGGTGGGTTTGGGCGGGGTGGCCGCGGGTGCGGGGGCGGGGGGTGTGGCGGACATGGGCGGTCAGATCCGGTATCCGGAGCCGGGCACGGTGACGATCACCGGGGGCTCGCCGAGCTTGCGGCGCAGCGTCATCACGGTGACGCGCACGACGTTGGTGAACGGGTCGGTGTTCTCGTCCCAGGCCTTCTCCAGCAGCTGCTCGGCCGAGACCACGGCACCCTCGCTGCGCATCAGCACCTCGAGCACCGCGAACTCCTTGGGCGCCAGCTGCACCTCGCGGCCGTCGCGGAAGACCTCGCGGCGGTTGGGGTCGAGCTTGATGCCGGCCCGCTCCAGGACGGGCGGCAGCGCGACGGTCGTGCGCCGGCCCAGGGCCCGCACGCGGGCGGTCAGCTCACTGAACGCGAAGGGCTTGGGGAGGTAGTCGTCGGCGCCGATCTCCAGGCCCTCCACGCGGTCGCTGACGTCGCCGGAGGCGGTCAGCATCAGGACGCGGGTGGGGATGCCGAGCTCGACGACCTTGCGGCAGACGTCGTCCCCGTGGACGAGGGGGAGGTCCCGGTCGAGCACGATGACGTCGTAGTCGTTGACGGCGATGCGCTCGAGAGCGGCGGCTCCGTCGTACACGACGTCGACGGCCATGGCCTCCCGGCGCAGTCCGGTGGCGACGGCGTCTGCGAGCAGCTGCTCGTCCTCGACGACGAGTACGCGCACGGCGTTGGTCCTTCCCTTTGAGCCCGGATGGGCAGCCTCGATGACCCCAGTGGGTCACTCCATCCTGCCTCGGATGTCGATAAACCGGCCGTAAGGGGTGGCTGTCGGCCGGTGAGGGAAGGGATTCCGGATTGCTCTCGGATCGCAGGTTTCCGCCCGGACGGCGGTGGGGAAGACGTCTGCACACCCGCGATCACGCTCCGCCGTACGCCCCCGTGTACGCGGACGCACGCTTGTGATCGTTTTCGCCGTGGCACACCCCCGTGCCGCCGACCCACGACGAAGGGGGCGCAGATCCATGGACGCGTTCACCGCTGGCATCCTCCAGCGCATAGAGAACACCCGGTCCGACCTCGACCACGCCCGCCGCACCGGCGACGACTTCCTCGCCGAGGTCGAGCAGTCGGAGCTGGACGACCTCCACCGCCTGGCCGCCGAACACGGCGTCCGCGTCAGCGCGGCCTGACAGCGCGAGCTGTTCCGTCGCGACCCGTTCCGTCGCGGCCTGTTCCGTACGGATGCCCCGGTGCCGTCCCCGGCACCGGGGCATCCGGCTGTCCGCCCCCGGGCGGACAGCCGACGCCGGGCCTAGCCCCGCCAGGCTCCCAGCGCCTCCAGGCGCTCCTGGAGCGGTTCGAAGAGGCCCGCAGGCGCCGCCACCGTCAGCTCGCCGGAGGCGGGCTCACCGGGGCGACCGCCCGTCAGCGCCCCGGCCTCGCGGGCGATCAGGGCGCCGGCCGCGAAGTCCCAGGGGTTCAGGCCCCGCTCGTAGTAGCCGTCCAGCCGGCCGCAGGCCACGTCGCACAGGTCGATGGCCGCCGAGCCCCCGCGCCGGATGTCGCGCACCTCGGGCAGCAGCGAGCGCAGCACCTCCGCCTGGGCGGCGCGCCGGCTCTGCAGGTAGCCGAAGCCGGTGCCGATGAGCGCCTGCTCGAGGGCGGGCGCGGCGCGCACCGCGAGCCGCCGCTCCCCCAGGAAGGCGCCTTCGCCGCGCACCGCCCGGTACGTCTCGCCGCGTACCGGCGCCGCGACGACGCCCACGACGGCCTCGCCGTCGATCTCGGCGGCGATGGACACGGCCCAGGCGGGCAGGCCGTAGAGGTAGTTCACGGTGCCGTCGATGGGGTCGATCACCCAGCGCACCCCGCTGGTGCCCTCGCTGCTGGCGCCCTCCTCCCCCAGCAGGCCGTCCTGCGGGCGGCGCTCGGCGAGGAAGCCGGTGATCAGCTTCTCGGCGGCGATGTCCATCTCGGTGACGACGTCGATGGGGCTGGTCTTGGTCGCGGCCACGCCCAGGTCGTCCGGGCGGCCGTCCTTGAGCAGGGTGCCGGCCCGGTCCGCGGCCTCGAGGGCCACGGCCAGGAGTTCGGCCTTCAGGGTGTCGCTCACAGTGGTGTCGCTCCTTACGCGTACGGGCTGTCGGCTCCGGCCGCGGCCAGGCGCGGGGCCCGCGCCGGGCAGCAGCCGGCAGGACAGAGGTCGTGGCTGGGGCCGAGCGCGCCCAGTGCGCAGCGCTCGGGACGCTCGCCGCGCTCGCTCGCGGCCCGCTCCAGGACGAGCTCGCGCACGGCGGCGGCGAAGCGCGGGTCGGCGCCGACCGTGGCGGCGCGGGCCACCGGCAGGCCCAGTTCGGCGGCCTTGGCGGTGGCCTCGGTGTCGAGGTCGTACTTGACCTCCATGTGGTCCGAGACGAAGCCGATCGGCACCATGACGACGGCCGGCGCGCCCTCGCCGTGCACCGCCTCGAGGTGGTCGCAGATGTCGGGCTCGAGCCAGGGGATGTGCGGGGCGCCGCTGCGCGACTGGTAGACCAGCCGCCAGTCCCGCTCGACGCCCGTCTCCTCGCGCACGGCGGCCGCGACGAGCCGGGCGACGTCGAGGTGCTCGGCGACGTACGCGCCGCCCTCGCCGTGTCCCGCGGCCGGCCCCGAGGTGTCGGCGGCGGAGACGGGGATGGAGTGGGTGGTGAAGGCCAGATGTGCCCCGTCCCGTACCCCCTCCGGCAGCCGGTCGAGGGCGGCGAGGGTCGCGTCCACCATGGGCCCGATGAAGCCGGGGTGATTGAAGTAGTGCCGCAGCTTGTCGACGCGCGGCACCTCGAGCCCTTCGGCCTCGAGGGTGGCCAGCGCGTCCGCGAGGTTCTCGCGGTACTGGCGGCAGCCGGAGTACGAGGCGTACGCGCTGGTGGTCAGGGTCAGGATCCGGCGGTGGCCGTCGCGCGCGAGCCCGCGCAGCGTGTCGGTCAGGTACGGCGCCCAGTTGCGGTTGCCCCAGTGGACGGGCAGGTCCATCCCGTGGGCGGCGAAGTCCTCGCGCAGGGCGCGCAGCAGCTCACGGTTCTGGTCGTTGATGGGGCTGACGCCGCCGAAGAGGAAGTAGTGCTGGCCGACCTCTTTCAGCCGCTCTCGCGGGATGCCACGGCCACGGGTGACGTTCTCCAGGAAGGGCACCACGTCGTCCGGGCCCTCGGGCCCGCCGAAGGAGAGCAACAGCAGGGCGTCGTAGGGGGCGTGAGCTGGCAGATCCGACATGGGTCCGATCCTGCCACCCGGCACTGACAGCCGGGAAATGCCGGTGCGCCGCACAAACGTGCGCACGTAAGCTGTATCGGCCACCTACGTCCCTTACGGCACCCTCGTCCCGTCCCCTGTCCCGACCCCACTGGGAGCCGTCTTTGTCCAGTCCCTACAGCGCCATATTCGCCGCCCCCGGCACCAAGGGCTTCTCGGCGGCCGGCTTCCTCGGCCGGCTGCCGCTGTCGATGCTCGGCATCGGCATCGTCACCATGGTCTCGCAGATCACCGGCCGGTACGGCCTGGCGGGCGCCCTGACCGCGACCCTCGCGATCGCCGCCGCCGTGCTCGGCCCGCAGGTCTCGCGGCTGGTGGACCGGCACGGGCAGCGCAGGGTGCTGCGCCCGGCGACGGTCGTCTCGCTGGTGTCGCTGGCGGGGCTGCTGGTGAGCGCGCAGCAACGATGGCCGGACTGGACGCTGTTCGTCTTCGCGGCGGGCGCAGGCTGTGTGCCGAGCGTGGGGGCGATGGTGCGGGCCCGGTGGGCGGCGATCTACGGCGGTTCGCCGCGCGAGCTGCACACGGCCTACGCCGCCGAGTCCGTCATAGACGAGGTGGTCTTCATCGTCGGGCCGATCCTGTCGATCGGCCTGTCCACGGCCTGGTTCCCCGAGGCGGGGCCGCTGCTGGCCGGCTGCTTCCTGGCGGTGGGGGTCTTCTGGCTGACCGCGCAGCGGGCCACCGAGCCCATGCCGCACCCGCGCGAGGAGCACACCGCCGGCTCGGCCCTGCGCTCCCCCGGGCTGCAGGTGCTGGTGGCGACCTTCGTGGCCACCGGCGCCCTGTTCGGGTCGGTCGAGGTGGTGACCGTGGCGTTCGCCGAGGAGCAGGGGCACAAGGCGGCGGCCAGTCTGGTGCTCGCCGTGTACGCGCTGGGCTCCTGTCTGGCGGGCGCGGTCTTCGGCCTGCTGGATCTCAAGGGCGACCCCGCACGGCGCTGGGTCCTGGGCGTCTGTGCGATGGCCGTGAGTATGATCCCCCTCCAACTGGTCGGGAACCTGCCGTTCCTGGCCGTGGCGCTCTTTGTCGCGGGCCTGGCCATCGCGCCGACGATGGTGACCACGATGGCCCTCGTCGAGCAGTACGTACCGCGCGCGCAGCTGACCGAGGGCATGACCTGGACGGGCACCGGGCTCGCGGTCGGCGTGGCGCTCGGCTCGTCGGCCGCCGGCTGGGCGGTGGACGCCGCCGGGGCCGCCGCGGGGTACCTGGTGCCCGGCGCGGCGGGGATGCTCGCGGCCGCCGGCGCGTTCCTCGGGTACCGCCGGCTGAAGCCGGCGCCTGAGCGGGTGGGAGTCGGCATTGACGACGGCGACGACGAAGGCGGGCAGTGCCTGGCGTAACTGGGCGGGGAACGTCACCGTCCGGCCGGTGAGGAGCGTGGCCCCGGCCACGGCGGAGGAGCTCTCCGCCGTGGTTGCGCGGGCCGCCTCCGACGGGCTGACGGTGAAGGCGGTGGGCTCCGGCCACTCCTTCACCTCGGTCGCCGCCACCGAAGGGCTGCTGATACGGCCCGAGCGGCTCACCGGCCTGCGCTCGGTCGACCGTGCCGCGGGGACGGTGACGGTCGCCGCGGGCACGACGCTGCGGCAGCTGAACCGTGCGCTGTCCGCGCACGGCCTGTCGCTGGCGAACATGGGCGACATCATGGAGCAGACGGTCTCCGGGGCCGTCAGCACCGGCACCCACGGCACGGGCCGGGACTCGGGGGCGATCGCCGCCCAGATCCGCGGCCTGGAGCTGGTGACGGCCGACGGTTCGGTGCTGACCTGCTCGGCCGCGAAGGACCCGGAGGTCTTCGCGGCGGCCCGGGTGGGGCTCGGCGCGCTGGGTGTGATCACCGCGGTCACCCTCGCCGTGGAGCCGGAGTTCCTGCTGACTGCCCGTGAGGAACCCATGCCCTTCGGCCGGGTGACGGAGGATTTCGACCGGCTGGTCGCGGAGAATGAGCACTTCGAGTTCTTCTGGTTCCCCCACACCGACAGCTGCGTCACCAAGCGCAACAACCGCACCGACGGCTCCGCCGCGCCGCTCGGCCGGGTGGGCGGATGGGTGGCGGACGAGCTGGTCTCCAACGGCGTCTTCGGCGCCTCCTGCGCGCTGGGCCGGGCCGTCCCGGCCGCCGTGCCCGCCCTCGCCTCCCTCGCGGGCCGGGCGCTGTCGGCCCGTACGTACACCGACATCCCCTACAAGGTCTTCACCAGCCCGCGCCGCGTCCGCTTCCTGGAGATGGAGTACGCCGTGCCGCGCGAGGCGGCGATGACGGCGCTGCGGGAGCTGCGCGCGGAGATCGAGCGCAGGCGGCTGCGGGTCGGCTTCCCCGTGGAGGTCCGCACGGCGCCGGCGGACGACATCCCGCTGTCGACCGCGTCCGGCCGGGACACCGCCTACATCGCCGTGCACATGTACCGCGGGGTTCCGCACCGGGCGTATTTCACCGCCGCCGAGCAGGTGATGACGGCCCATGGGGGCCGGCCGCACTGGGGGAAGCTGCACAGCCGCGACGCCGGGTACCTGGCGGACGTCTATCCGCGCTTCGCGGAGTTCGCCGCGGTGCGGGACCGGCTGGACCCGCACCGCGTCTTCGGCAACGACTACCTGCGGCGCGTCCTGGGCGAGTGAGCCACCGGGCGCGGGCTCAGGAGGCGGTGCCCGGCGTGGAACCCGTGCCCGTGCCCGTGCCGGCCGCCGCGTTCTGACCCTGCGGCGGTGCGGACTGGCCACCGGTGGTGCCCGCCGCGCCACCGGCAGCGCCGCCCTTGTCGTCGGTGCCCTTGCCGGCGTCCGGCGACGGCGAGGGCTTGGGCGTCGGGTTCGGCGACGGCGTGCTTCCGCCGGGGGACGGGGAGCCCGAGGGGTCGGGCGTCTGCTTGCCGGTATCGCCGCCCGGCCGCGACACGCCCGGCGACGGCGTGGATTCGCCCTCACCCGCGTCCTCGCCGCCCCGCGAGTGACCCGGGTCCGGCGTCCGCTCGGGGCCGGGGTCCGGCTTGTGGTGGTCCTTCTTCTCCGGCTGGAAGAGCCGGGTGACGGTCACGCCGTCCCCGCCGTCCGCGCTGGAGCCGGAGACCAGCTCCCAGGCGGTCACGGTGCCCATCGCCAGGGCGAAGACGGCCGCGGCGGCCAGCGCCGGGCGCTTCCACCCGCGCAGCCGGGTGCCGTGGGTGGTGCCCCCATTGAATTCCTCGGAGTAGCCGTGGAAGTACGTTTCGTCATGCGCGCCGGTGTACGCACCGGCGTGCGCCTCGGATCGCGCCGGGTCCGCACCGGGAAGTGACGCCTGAGGCATGAGTTGCGTACGGTCTGTTGCCGCCGGCAGCTCCCCGGTCGCGGCCTCGGCCGAGCGCGCCCGGTCCACGGCCCGTCCCGCCCGGTCCACCGGTACCCGGCGGAGCCTCGGCTCCGGCTGGACGGTGGCCGCCTCGCGGATCTGCTCGCCCGTACGTTTGAACACGTGCTGAAAGACTGTGCCACCTGTGGTGGCCACGACGCTGACGACACCGGCACCAATGACCGTGCCGTATACACCGAGTTTGCCCGCGAGCAGGGCGGCGACCACCGCCGCCAGCGCGCTGCCGGCCACCTGCGCGACGCTCAGGTCCAGGCGCCTGCCCTTGGTTTTTGCCTCGCTTTCGGCTTTGTCGTCCATCTCCAGCCCCTGTCGGTCCTTTCCGCACCTCTTGTAGCCAGAAGAGACATTCGAGCCTAACGAACAGTTCCGAATCGGGCGATTGTGTGAACCTCGACACCACCTCGGGCACCACGCGCAAGCCGCCCGCTCAAGGGGCGCATTCCAACTCCCTTGTCGCAGGTGAACTTCGCTGGCGCGCCGATCCACGCCCAGTGGCCCGAATGGAGTACTGTGACGAGCCCTGGCCCCAATATCCCGTCCGGCTGCCCGGAACCAACGGGACGGGGGCCCGGGCGGCTCTGGCCCCGTCAACTCGGCAATGTTGTGGCAGGCTGCTACCCGGGCAGGCCACACTCGACTAGCGGAAGCAGCGACGCAGGTGACGTCGGCAGGCACCACCCGGGAGGTCCCCATGCCCGAACTGCGTGTCGTGGCAGTCTCCAACGACGGCACACGGCTGGTGCTCAAGGCTGCGGACAGCACGGAGTACACGCTGCCCATCGACGAGCGGCTGCGTGCCGCCGTGCGCAACGACCGTGCGCGCCTCGGGCAGATCGAGATCGAGGTGGAGAGCCACCTCCGCCCCCGCGACATCCAGGCCCGCATCCGGGCCGGCGCCTCCGCCGAGGAGGTCGCCCAGCTCGCCGGCATCCCCGTGGAGCGCGTCCGCCGCTTCGAGGGCCCCGTGCTCGCCGAGCGCGCGTTCATGGCCGAGCGTGCCCGCAAGACGCCCGTACGCCGCCCCGGCGAGAACACCGGCCCGCCGCTGGGCGAGGCCGTCGGCGAGCGGCTGGTGCTGCGCGGCGCCGACAAGGACACCGCCCAGTGGGACTCCTGGCGCCGCGACGACGGCACCTGGGAAGTGCTGCTCGTCTACCGCGCCTCCGGCGAGCCGCGCGCCGCGAGCTGGACGTACGACCCGCCGCGCCGGATCGTTCAGGCGCTGGACGACGAGGCCCGCGCGCTCATCGGCGAGACCGACGACACGCCCGAGCCCAGCTTCCCGTTCGTGCCGCGCATCGCGCGCCTGCCGCGCGACCGGCCGCTGGATCGTTCCCTTGACCGCGAGCGTCAGGGCAGCGTGCCCGCCCCGGCAGAGCCGGAGGCCTCCTCCGGCGAGGCCGGGGAGGAGCCGGCCAAGGAGCGCGACTCACTGACGAGCCTGCTCGAGGCGGTCCCCAGCTTCCGGGGCGACATGGTCGTGCCGGAGCCCCCCTCCGCGCCGCCGTCCGCCGCCCCCGAGCCCGCGCCGGAGGAGGCGGAGGCCGCGGAGCCGCCCGCCCCGGCGGCCAGCGCGGGGTCCGCGTACGCGGACGTGCTCATGCCGCGCTCGGTGGCCGGCCACCGCGAGCGCCTGATCGGCACCACCGACCGCCAGGCCGAGGCGGACGGTGTCCGTCCGGGCCGCCGCGCGGCGGTGCCGAGCTGGGACGAGATCGTCTTCGGCACCCGGCGCAAGAAGCAGGATTAGTCCCTGCCCGCGGCGGACGCCACGGGCAGGGACAGCTCCATCGGGTGCTCAGCCCGGCTGGGCCCCCGTCGCCACGGGCCGGTCCGGGTCCGAGGACCACTCGCTCCACGAGCCCACGTACAGCGCCGCCGGGACGCCCGCCACCGCCAGCGCCAGCACCTCATGGGCGGCCGAGACGCCCGAGCCGCAGTAGACGCCGACCTCGGCGCCCGGCTCGGCCCCGAGCTCCGCGAACCGGTCCGCCAGGGTCTTCGCGGGGTGGAAGCGGCCGTCCCCGGCCACATTCTCCGTCGTGGGGGCCGAGACGGCGCCGGGAATGTGCCCGGCGACGGCGTCCAGCGGCTCGACCTCGCCCCGGTACCGCTCCCCCGCCCGCGCGTCCAGCAGCAGCCCGCGGCGCGCCAGCGCCGCCGCGCCGTCCGCGTCGAGCACCGGCAGCGCCCCCGGCCGTGGCACGAAGTCGCCCTCGTCCACGGCCGGAACCTCCCGCGTCAGCTGCCCGCCCGCGGCCGTCCACGCCGGGAGCCCGCCGTCCAGGAACCGGACGGACGGATGACCGGCCCAGCGCAGCAGCCACCAGGCACGGGCGGCGGCCCAGCCCAGGCCCCCGTCGTAGACCACGACCGGGTGGCCGGCCCGCACCCCGGCGCGCCGCATCGCCGCGCCGAACACCTCGGTGTCCGGCAGCGGGTGACGGCCCCTCGGGCCCGGCGCCCCGGCCAGCTCGGCGTCGAGGTCCACGTAGACCGCGCCGGGCAGGTGCCCGGCGTCGTACTCGGGCCGGCCGGGCGGGCCCCCGGGCCGGTAGCGGATGTCCAGGAGCGTCGGCGGCCGCTCCCCGGCCGACTCGCTCGCCCATTCCGTCGCGGTGATGATGGCGTCCATGCCCCCATCCTGGCGTACCCGGCGTTGCGCCGGACGGCCCCCTGGCCAGACGCCGCGATGCTGATCGATACTGAACGGCGACGGCGCGGGCACAGTAGCGGGACGCGAATTCGGGCATTCTCCTGCGGGAACACGTGAAGCCCGCGACCGGAGCGGGACGCGCGGCCACCACGACGGTCCGAGGAGCGACTGACGATGACCGAGGTATCGGGGTCCTACCCAACCGGCGAGGGGGAGCCCCGGCGCCAGCCACCGGGCACCCCCTGCTGGACCAGCCTCCTGGTGCACGACCTAGAGGCGACCCAGGAGTTCTACGGCGGATTGTTCGGCTGGACGTACTACGACCCCGGTCCGCGCCAACTGGGCCCCTACGTACGGGCCGCGCTGGACGGCCACGACGTCGCCGGAATCGGCGAGCTCCCGCCGGGCCGTCAACTCGCGGGCGCCTGGACCACCTATCTGGCGAGCGACGACGCGGACGTCACCGCCGAGTGGATCCACTGCTGCGGCGGCACCGTGGGCGTGGGCCCGCTGGCCGCCGAGGACGCGGGCCGGCTGGTGCTGGCGGCGGACCCGGCGGGCGCCTCCTTCGGGGTGTGGCAGGGGCAGAAGCCGGCGGGCCCGCAGCTGACGGGGGTGCCGGGCACCCCCGTCTGGCACGAACTGGTGACCTACGAGGCCCCCGTGATGCTGAAGTTCTACCGCGCGCTGTTCGGGTACGAGACCAAGGCGGCGGGGTCGGTGGACTCCGACACGATCACCCTGCACGCGGACGGCCGCCCCGTGGCGGCGATCCGTGGCAAGGGAGATACGTCGCAGCGCCCGCACTGGCTGACGTACTTCGAGGTGGCGGACGTGGACGCCGCGGCCCGGCGGGTCACCGAGCTGGGCGGGCGGGTGCTTCAGGGCCCGGCACCGGGCCCGGCGGGCCCGGTGGCGACGGTCGAGGATCCGCAGGGCGCGGTCCTCGCGCTGAGGCGGTCGGCATCCTGACCCCCTGGGCCGCCTGAGCCAAAACGGTCCTGCCGAGGGAGTCCGCCCGGCCCGTCAGTCGGTCCCTTCGGGGTCCACCGGCAGCACGTCGGGCGACAGCGCTGCGGCGCGCGCCGCGGCGGCCGTCAGCCGGCGGCGGTGGTGGCGCCGGCACAGCACCTCGTAACCCACCACGGTCTCGGGCTGGTTGACGTCGCCGACGACGACCTGCGCGCCCTCCACGACCATCTGTCCGCCGATCGTACGGGCGTTGTGCGTGGCCCGCGCCCCGCACCAGCACAGCGCCTCGACCTGCAGCACCTCCACCCGGTCGGCGAGTTCGATCAGCCGCTGGGAGCCGGGGAAGAGCTTGGTGCGGAAGTCGGTGGTGATGCCGAAGGCGAACACGTCGAGCTCGAGGTCGTCGACGATCCGGGCCAGCTGGTCGATCTGCTCGGGCTCCATGAACTGCGCCTCGTCCGCGATCACATAGTCGGCGCGGCCGCCCGCCGAGAGGTGCGCGACGAGGTGCGCGTAGAAATCGAAGCCCTCGCCGGCCTCGACGGAGTCGGTCACCAGGCCGAGCCGGGAGGACAGCTTCCCCTCGCCCGCGCGGTCGTTACGGGTGAAGATCATGCCTTCCAGGCCGCGGGCCGACCGGTTGTGCTCGATTTGCAGAGCGAGAGTGCTCTTTCCGCAGTCCATCGTTCCGGAGAAGAACACCAGCTCGGGCATGGGAAGGCCAATGCCTTTCGTTTGTCGTGGGGGGTGGGGGGAGAAGGCTCGGGGTTCAGGAACGGACTTCGAGCAGCGGTACGAGCTGTTCGACGGGCGTCATGGAACCGTGCAGGCCGACCATCTTCGACTCGTTGGGCTCGGTCTCCGTGGCGACGATCGCGATGTCGTCGCGGGCGGCGGCGACGACGTCCCCGATCCGTCCGTACACCCGGTCGTCGACGCCCGCGCCGGGCGGGCCGAACCAGCCGGCCTCGATCGCCTCGTCGCGTCCGGCGACCCACATCTGCTCGCCGAGGACCTCGCGCCACACGGCCAGCACGTCGTCGGCCGCGCCCGGCACGGCGTAGACGTGGCGGGCGCGGGCCTCGCCGCCCAGCAGGGCCACTCCCGCGCGCAGCTCCCAGTCCTCGTCGAAGTCGATGCGCGACTCCGGGTCGAAGGGGATGTCGATCATGCCGTGGTCGGCGGTGACGTAGAGCGCGGAGCGCGGCGGCAGCTGCTCGGCCAGGCGCTGGGCGAGCAGGTCCACGTACATCAACTGGCCGCGCCACTCCTCGGAGTCGACGCCGAAGCGGTGCCCCTTGCCGTCCACCTCGCTGTAGTAGGTGTAGACCAGCGAGCGGTCGGCGGCGGCGAGCCGGTCGGCGGCGAAGTCCATCCGCTCCTCGCCGGAGAGACGGCCGTGGAAGGTGCCGCCGCTCAGGGCGATCTTCGTGAGCGGGGTGTGCTCGAAGTCGGGCGCCGAGACCTGGCAGGTGGCGATCCCGGCGGCGTCCGCGAGCTGGAAGACGGTGGGGTACGGCTGCCAGGCGTGCGGGTCGGTCCAGGGACGCCAGCGCAGCTGGTTCATCAGCTCGCCGGTGGCCGGGTCGGCGACGGTGTAGCCGGGCAGGCCGTGCGCGCCGGGCGGCAGGCCGGTGCCCACCGAGGCGAGGGAGGTCGCGGTGGTGGACGGGAAGCCGGCGGTCATGGGCTCGCCGGTGCCGTTCATGGAGGTGTGCAGCAGCGAGTGCAGGAACGGCGCCTCGGCGGGGTGGGCGCGCAGCAGCTCCCAGCCCAGGCCGTCGATGAGGAAGACGCAGACCCGGTCGGCGGGCTCCAGCGCCAGGCCGCCGGCCATCCCGGGTACGCCCAGGCCCGCCGCGACGGTGGGCAGCAGGTCGGCGAGCGAGCCGGTGCCGTAGCGGGGCAGCGGGGCGTGGCGGGGGTCGAGCAGGGCCGGCTCGTGCCAGGGGTCGCCCGCGACGGTCGGGTAGGACATCAGCGGGTGGTCGCCGCGGTGGCCTCGGAGAGTGCCTGGGCGAAGGCGAGGGTCTGGCGGACGGTGTCCGGGCCGTCGCCCGCCTCGCTGACCCGCAGGCTCAGGTCGTCGGCCGTGGAGGAGCCGGTGTAGCCGTGGTCGGCGTCGCAGTTGGGGTCGCCGCAGGCGGCGGGCTCCAGGTCGATGCGGGAGACCGCGCCCCAGCCGATGGTCAGCACGACCTCGCGGGGCAGGGTGCCCGGGGTGTACGCCTCGGGGTTGGCCACGACGCGGCTGAGCACGACCGAGGAGATGCGCTCGAGCTTGACCGACTCGGTGGAGGTGGTGGCGTACGGGGAGGGCGACGTGCCGTCGGCGGCCTGCTCGTCGGTGTGGCTGACGATGAATCGGGTACCGGTCAGGACGAGCACCGTGACGTGGCGGCGGACCTCGTTGGAGTCGAAGGTCGTCTCCTGGTGGACCAGGTACGACACGACCGGCTCCCCGCCCACGGCGGCCTCCACCGCCTCGGCCACGAGAGCCGGGTAATAGCCGCTGCGCTCGATAGCTGCGCGCAGCCCCTGGGTCGTCGTACCGGTCTTCGCCATACGTCCCATCCTACGGGGCGTACGGGGCCCGGCTGCCGGGGCCCGTCCCGGCGGGAGCCGGCGGACCGGGTCCGCCGGCTCAGTAGGACGGCAGGCTGCGCGGGCCCAGGTCGGTGCGGGCGGGCGGCGGGGCCAGGCGTATGGACGCACCGAGCACATGAACACCGTGCGGCGCGACGATCACGGGCTCGAGGTCGGCGCCCACGACCTCGGGGTGATCGTCGACGAGCCGCGACACGCGCAGCAGCAGTTCCTCCAGGGCCGGGGTGTCGACGGGCGTGGAGCCGCGCCAGCCGAACAGCAGGGGTGCGGTGCGGATCGAGCGGATGAGCTCGGCGGCGTCCCGGTCGGTGGCCGGGACGAGGCGGTGGGCGGTGTCGCCGAGGAGCAGGAAGGGGGCGCCGGCCAGCCCGAAGGAGAGCACGGCTCCGGCCGCCGGGTCGATGGCGGCCCGTACGACGGTGTCGACGCCGCGCGGCGCCATGGACTGCACGACGAGCCGCAGCTCGCGCGGGCTGCCGAGCAGGTCGCTCAACTCGGTGTAGGCCCGGCGCAGTTCCGCCTCGCCGCCGAGGTCGAGGCGGACGCCCCCGAGGTCGGCGCGGTGGCGCAGGTGGGGTGCGGTGGGCTTGAGCGCCACGGGGTAGCCCAGCCGCTGTGCCGCGTGGACGGCGCTGTCGGGGTCGGGGGCGGGCAGCGCGGGCAGGACGGCGATGCCGTAGCGGGCGAGCAGGCGCTGGGTGTCGGCGGCGGACAGCGTCACGGCGCGCGGCCCCTTGGCGTCGTGGGCCTCGAGCAGGACGTCGATGTCGGCGGCGGACAGCGTCACGGCGCGCGGCCCCTTGGCGTCGTGGGCCTCGAGCAGGACGTCGATGTCGGCGGCGGCTCCGGTCTCGTCGATGTCCTCGTACTCGGGGACACGTCCCGGGGTGGCGGCCTGGCGGCGCCATCGCGCGTACCGCACGGCTTCGGCGAGCGCCCGTACGGCCCGTTCGGCGGCGGGGTAGGCGGGGATGCGGACGGCGGGCGCGGGGCCCTCGCGCGTGCCGTCGTCCGCGGTGGGCGCGGGCGGCGCCGCGAGGGCTTCGGCGAGGCCGGGGGTCTCCAGGTGGACGACGGCGACGGGCTTGGCGGCGGCGTCCGGCGCGGCCCGGTCGACGGCCTCGCGCAGGGCGCCCGCGAGGTCGGCGGCGGAGGGGTCGCCGACCCAGGGGATGGTGGTGACGACGACGGCGTCGCAGGCGCGGTCGGCCAGGGCCTCGGCCAGGGCGGTGCGGAAGTCGGCGGGGGCGGCGGCCGTGGTCAGGTCGCGGGGCAGCAGCGGGCGCAGGCCCTCGGTGAGGCAGGCGTCGTAGGTCAGCAGGGACAGCGACTGGGAATTGCCGAGGATGGCCACGCGGGGGCCGGGGGGCAGCGGCTGGGAGGCGAGGAGCAGCCCGGTGTCGGCCAGCTCGGTGACCGTGTCGACGCGGATGACGCCGGCCTGCCGCAGCAGGTCGGAGACGGTGGCGTCGGGGATGCGGGTGGTGCGCACGGCGTGCCCGGCGGGGGCGGCGGCGCCGTGCCGGGCGCCCTTGACCACGACGAGCGGCTTGCGGGCGGAGGTGCGCCGGGCCAGGCGGGCGAACTTGCGCGGGTTGCCGATCGACTCCAGGTACATCAGGGCGACGTCGGTGTCGGGGTCGTCGTGCCAGTACTGGAGGAAGTCGTTGCCGGAGAGGTCGGCGCGGTTGCCGGCGGAGACGAAGGTGGAGATGCCCACCAGCCCGGCGGCGCGCCGGTGGAGTCCGGAGAGCAGGGCGATGCCGATGGCGCCGGACTGGCTGAACAGCCCGACGCGTCCTGCGGCGGGCAGCTCGGGTGCGAGGGAGGCGTTGAGCCGAACGCCGTCGGCGGTGTTGATGAGGCCGAAGGAGTTGGGGCCGATGACGCGCATGCCGTGGGAGCGGGCCTGGCGGACGAGCTCGCGCTGGCGGTCGCGGCCGGCGGGGCTGCTCTCGGCGTATCCGGCGGACAGCACGACGAGCCCCTGGACGCCGTGCTCGCCGCAGTCGGCGACGACCGCGGGCACGTGCTCGGCGGGCACGGCGATGACGGCGAGGTCGACGGGTTCACCGATGCCGAGGACGGACCGGTGGGCGGGGACGCCTTCGGGCCGCAGGACCGAAAGGTCCTCGGGAAAGGCCTTGTTGACGGCGTGGACGCGCCCGGTGAAGCCGCCGGCCAGCAGGTTGCGCAGGACGGTGCGGCCCACGCCGCCGGGTTCGCGGCCGGTGCCGACGACGGCGACGGAGCCGGGGGCGAGCAGGCGCTGGACGGAGCGGGCCTCGGCGAGCCGCTCGCGGGCGCGCTGGACGGCCAGGGATCTGTCGGTGGGCTCGAGGTCGAACTCCAGGCGGACGACGCCGTCCTCGAAGCTGCGCTTCTGGGTGTAGCCCGCGTCCGTGAAGACCTTGATCATCTTGGTGTTGGCGGGCAGCACCTCGGCGGCGAAGCGCCTGATGGAGCGCTCGCGGGCGACGGCCGCGATGTGCTCGAGGAGCGCGGAGGCGACGCCGCGGCCCTGGTGGGCGTCCTGGACCAGGAAGGCGACCTCGGCCTCGTCCGCCGGGGCGGAGGACGGCATGCCGTGGCTGTCGATGCGGTCGTAGCGGACGGTGGCGATGAACTCGCCGCCGACGGTGGCCGCCAGGCCCACCCGGTCGACGTAGTCGTGGTGGGTGAAGCGGTGCACGTCCCGGTCGGACAGGCGCGGGTAGGGCGCGAAGAAGCGGTAGTACTTGGACTCGTCCGAGACCTGCTCGTAGAAGCTGACCAGCCGCTGGGCGTCGTCGGGGGTGATGGGGCGGATCCGCGCGGTGCCGCCGTCGCGCAGTACGACATCGGCTTCCCAGTGGGCCGGGTACGCGTGCGGTGGCGGCGTGTGCATGGGGCCAGCGTAAGGCCGGGCACCGACAGCCGGAGGCGGCGAGTGGCCCCGGGGGCAGGGCCGGACGGCCCTGACGCGGGCGGGCGCACGGGGCACCGCGCACCCCGTGCGACAATGGTCTAGACAACCAATATCGACTTGAAGGGCAACACCATGGTTGAGCGCCGCGTAAACGTCGGCTGGGCCGAGGGCCTGCACGCCCGGCCCGCGTCGATCTTCGTCCGTGCGGCGACCGCCGCCGGCGTCCCCGTGACGATCGCGAAGGCGGACGGCAACCCCGTCAACGCCGCCTCCATGCTGGCCGTGCTGGGCCTGGGCGCCCAGGGCGGCGAGGAGATCGTGCTCGCCACGGAGGCCGAGGGCGCCGAGGCCGCGCTCGACCGTCTGGCCAAGCTGGTCGCCGAGGGGCTCGAGGAGCTCCCGGAGACCGTCTGATCCACCGGAGCCCTCCGGTCCGCCGCCGCGCGGCGGACATGCGACGGGGCCGCGGCGCCGACCGGGCGCAACCGCGGCCCCGTTGTCGTACCCGGCGGCCGTCAATGCCCGGGGCCGACGTCCGTTATTTGCACGCCGTACGCGGCGCGTGCCTGCCGCACCGCGTACGGCGCCGGGGCCGGGGACCGCCACCAATTCCCGGCCGCTATTCCTCCATGAATAGCGGCGGGTTGTTAAGAACGCGCGCCCGCCGTGTTTACGGATTGTTTCGGCGGGCGCACCCGCTGGGGCGCGGGCGGGCGGCGCAGCCGGAATTCGCCGGGCCACCGCTCGGCGCGCGCGGCGGCGAGCGCGCGGGCCCGCTCGGCGTCACCGCGGGCCACCGCGTCCACGAGCGCCCCGCAGGCCTCCCAGGCCTCCAGCGGCCGGGCGGGCGGCTCGGCCAGGTAGACCCAGGCGATCTTGCGGCGCAGCTGGGTGAGCAGGGCGGCCAGGCTGGGGCTGCCGGAGGCCTGGGCCAGGGTCTCGTCGAACCACTCGCCCAGCGGCCGCAGCTCGGCCGTGCGGCCCGCACGGGCCCGCTCCTGGCCGAGGCGGACCAGGCCGCGCAGGACCTTCAGATGCGCCTCGCCGCGCCGTTGCGCGGCGCGGGCGGCGCCCAGCGGCTCGAGCAGGGCGCGGACGTCCAGGAGATCCGCCGCCTCCTGCTCGGTGGGCTCGGCGACACAGGCCCCGGCGTGCCGGCGGGTGGTGACGAACCCCTCGGAGGCGAGGGTGCGCAGCGCCTCGCGCACCGGCACCCGGGAGACCCCGTAGCGGCGGGCGAGGAGTTCTTCGATGAGCCGGCTGCCGGGCGGGAAAGCGCCCGAGACGATGTCGTCGCGGATCGCCGTGCACACGGCGTGCGCGGAAATGCGGCGGCCCTCGTGCGCCGCTTCACCACCGCCGTTCACGTACGGCCCCGCATGGCTGTACCTCCGCCTAAGGCTTAATCCTCCGCGATTCGCGGTCGATTGACATCCGTTCAGCGACTCTATTGCAATCCCCCGCGATTTCCGATGGTGCCGGGGAATCATGGATATTTTTTGGCCAACGCGAAGGCCCCGGCCGGGGGCCGGGGCCTTGACGGAAGCCGCGCCGATCGCTCGGCGGGTGTCACATGTTGACGCCGTGCGCGCTCAGGTAGGCGACGGGGTCGATGTCGGAGCCGTAGGTGGCACCCGTGCGGGCCTCGAAGTGCAGGTGCGGGCCGGTGACGTTGCCCGTGGCGCCGGACAGGCCGATCTGCTGGCCCGGGGCGACCGTCTGGCCGACGGAGACGTCCAGCGAGGACAGGTGGGCGTACTGGGTGTAGGTGCCGTCGTTGTGCTTGATGACGACGTTGTTGCCGTACGCGCCGCCCCAGCCGGCCTCGACGATGGTGCCGGCGCCCACGGCCTGGACGGAGGTGCCCGTCGCGGCGTGGATGTCGATGCCGGTGTGGCTGCCGGAGGACCACAGGCCGCTGGAGGCCTTGTAGGAGGTGGAGACGTAGGAGCCGTCGATGGGGCTCACGAAGGTGTTGAGGCGCTTGCGCTCCTCGTCGCGGGCCGCGCGCTCCTTGGCCTCGCGCTCCTCCTTGAGCTTGCGCTCGGCCTCCGCGTGGCGCTCCTTGGCCTCGGCCGCCTTCTGCTTGGCGGTCTCCTCGGCCTGCAGACGGGCCGAGGCCTCGTCGGCGGCGCTGCGCTGGGTCTCGGCCTGGGCGTCGACGTTCTCGGCCATGACGTCGCCGATGACGACGGCCTGGGTCAGTCCGGTGTCCTCGGGACCGCGGGAGTCGTCCCCGGCGGCGAAGGCCGGAGCGGCGACGCCGGCGACCACGCCGGCGGCGGTCAGGGTGGCTATGCCCGCCACATTGGCGCTGACGCGTGCGGCTCGGCTCGGACGACGGTGCTTACCCATGGCTGGGCGATCCTTTCCTTCCTTCTCGCCTACCGGGTTAGCTGACGGGTTCGGAGCAGGAAGGTCTCCTACGGCTCCCTCGTGAAAGGGAACCGATTCACCCCAGGGACGTTTGGGTCCCCGGCTCCCCTCGGCTCGCGCCTCGGGAACTCGGCGATGGCTGCCCGGGACCGCGGTTGCGGCTCCGATCTGACGGACTGCCGCCCTGACGCTAATCGGCGTCAGATTCGAACGGCAAACAGAACCGGGCTTTTATGACGTACGCCACACGACCAACATGCAACCACTGCGCGAAATCGGGCATAAAGGCGGCGCGTGGGCCTCGCCGGGCCCACGCGCCACGCTTGTCCCGCAATGTCCGCCGCAGGTCGGCGGCGGACCAGGGGGATTGAGCCCCTGTCAGGCCGGGACGACCGTCACCTCGCCGATGCCCAGCGCCTTGACGGGCTCGGTGATCTCGGACGCGTCGCCGACGAGCACGGCGACCAGACGGTCGGCCGGGAAGGCGCTCACGACCGCCGCGGTGGCCTCCACGGTGCCCGTCTCCGCGAGGCGTTCGTACAGCCGCGCCTGGAAGTCGTCCGGCAGGTGCTGCTCGACCTGGTCGGCGAGCGTGCCGGCGACGGCGGCCGCCGTCTCGTACTTCAGCGGCGCGACGCCGACCAGGTTCTGCACGGCGACGTCGCGCTCGGCCTCGGTCAGCCCCTCGGCCGCGAGGGTGCGCAGCACCGCCCACAGGTCCTCGAGGGCCGGGCCGGTGTTGGCGGTGTCCACGGAACCGCTGATGGCCAGCAGGGCGGTGCCGGTGCCGTCGGGGGCCGAGCGCAGCACCTGGCCGAAGGAGCGGACGCCGTAGGTGTAGCCCTTCTCCTCGCGCAGGACGCGGTCCAGGCGGGAGGTGAGGGTGCCGCCGAGGCAGTAGGTGCCGAGCACCTGGGCGGGCCAGACGCTGTCGTGCCGGTCGGGGCCCACCCGGCCCAGCAGAAGCTGGGTCTGGACCGCGCCGGGGCGGTCCACGATCACCACGCGGCCGGCGTCGTCGGCGGTGACCGGCGGCACGGGCCGGGGCTCGGCGGGAGCGCCGGTCCAGGCGCCCAGGGACTCGGCGAGGGCCTGGTCGAGGTCGATGCCGGTGAAGTCGCCGACGACCACGGCCGTGGCGGTGGCCGGGCGGACGTGGGCCTCGTAGAAGGCGCGCACGGAGGCGGCGTCGATGCGCTCGACGGTCTCCTGGCTGCCCTGGCGGGGCCGCGACATCCGGGATCCGGCGGGGAAGAGCTCGGCGGACAGCGCCATGGCCGCCCGGCGGGCGGGGTTGGCGAGCTCGTGCGGGATCTCGTCCAGGCGGTTGCCCACCAGGCGCTCGACCTCGTTGTCGGGGAAGGCCGGGGCGCGCAGGGCGTCGGCCAGCAGGCCGAGGGCCTTGGCCAGCCGGGAGGCGGGGACCTCCAGGGAGAGGCGCACGCCCGGGTGGTCGGCGTGGGCGTCGAGGGTGGCCCCGCAGCGCTCGAGCTCCGCGGTGAAGTCCTCGGCGCTGAGCTTGTCGGTGCCCTCGGAGAAGGCGCGGGCCATGATCGTGGACACGCCGTCGAGGCCCTCGGGCTCGGCGTCCAGGGGCGCGTCGAGGCAGATCTCGACGGCGACGACCTGCTGGCCGGGGCGGTGGCAGCGCAGCACGGTCAGCCCGTTGGGCAGCCGGTCGCGCAGGGGGGCCGGGAAGGCCCAGGGGGTGGCCTGTCCCGCCTTGGGCTGGGGGTGGAACACCATCGACGGGCCGGCGGTCTGCGTGGTGCTCGCGGCAGCGGCGTCGCTCACTGAGCCGTCTCCTCTTCCTGGTTCTCGCCGGCTTCGGCGTCAGCGTCGGTCTGCGGGGCGGTCGGCTCGTACACCAGCACCGCGCGGTTGTCGGGGTGCAGCCGGGCCTTGGCGACCTCCTGCACCTCCTCGGGGGTGATGTCCAGCACCCGCTGCACGGCGGTCAGCGCCAGCTGCGGGTCGCCGAAGAGCACCGCGAAGCGGCACAGCTCGTCGGCCCGGCCGCTGACGGTGGCGAGCCGGTCCAGCCACTCGCGCTCGAGCTGGGCCTGGGCGCGCTCCATCTCCTGCGGGGTGGGGCCCTCGACGGCGAAGCGGGCGAGCTCCTCGTCGACGGCGGCCTCGATCGCCTCCACCTCGAAGCCGCCGGACGCCTTGACGTCCAGCCAGCCGAGGGAGGGCGCGCCGGCCAGGCGCAGCAGGCCGAAGCCGGCGGCGACGGCGGAGCGGTCGTGGCGCACCAGGCGGTTGTGCAGGCGGGAGGACTCGCCGCCGCCGAGGACGGTCAGGGCCAGGTCGGCGGCGTCGGCCTCGCGGGTGCCGTCGTTCGGCAGGCGGTAGGCGGCCATCAGGGCGCGGGAGGGCACCTCCTCGCGGACGACCTCGCGCAGCTCCCCGCCGATGGTGTCGGGCAGGGAGCCGTCGCGCGGGGGCTGCTTGCCGTCGTGGGCGGGGATGGAGCCGAAGTACTTCTCGATCCAGGCGAGCGTCTGCTCGGGGTCGATGTCGCCGACGACCGCGAGGACGGCGTTGCCGGGCGCGTAGTACGTGCGGAAGAAGGCGCGCGCGTCCTCCAGGGAGGCGGCGTCCAGGTCGGCCATCGAGCCGATCGGGGTGTGGTGGTAGGGGTGGCCGTCGGGGTAGGCCATCGCCGTCAGCTTCTCGAAGGCGGTGCCGTAGGGCACGTTGTCGTAGCGCTGGCGGCGCTCGTTCTTGACGACGTCGCGCTGGTTCTCCATCGACTCGTCGTCGAGGGCGGTCAGCAGCGAGCCCATCCGGTCGGCCTCGAGCCACAGGGCCAGCTCGACCTGGTGGGCGGGCATGGTCTCGAAGTAGTTGGTGCGCTCGAAGCTGGTGGTGCCGTTGAGCGAACCGCCGGCGCCCTGCACCAGCTCGAAGTGGCCGTTGCCCTTGACCTGGGCCGAGCCCTGGAACATCAGGTGCTCGAAGAGGTGGGCGAGGCCGGTGCGGCCCTTGACCTCGTGGCGCGAGCCGACGTCGTACCAGAGGCAGACCGCGGCCACCGGCGTGAGGTGGTCCTCGGAGAGGACCACCCGCAGGCCGTTGGCCAGGCGGTGCTCGGTCGCTGTCAGACCGCCGGAGGCGGCCTGTTGCGTGGCCGTGTGACCCATGGGCATGTACGTCCCTTCGATCTCTTTAAGATCCCGCGGTGCCTCGCGACGACTCGCGTGATGAACAGTGCTGTCACTGTATGCAAGCGCGCTGACATCCGGAGAAGTTCCCCGGCCCGCGCACCCTTCCCGGACGGGTCGCGGTCGGGGTTGTCAGTGGAGCGGTCCACAATGGTCGGCGTCAGTCCCGCCTCGGCAATCGATCGAAGGAGCAGCAGCCGCGATGGCCCGCCGCAGCACGAAGACCCCGCCGCCGGAAGACTTCGAGGAGCGCATCCTCGACATCGACGTCGTCGACGAGATGCAGGGCTCCTTCCTCGAGTACGCCTACTCGGTCATCTACTCCCGCGCCCTGCCCGACGCCCGGGACGGCCTCAAGCCGGTCCACCGCCGCATCCTGTTCCAGATGAACGAGATGGGGCTGCGCCCCGAGCGCTCGTACGTCAAGTGCGCCCGCGTCGTCGGCGAGGTGATGGGCAAGCTCCACCCGCACGGCGACGCCTCGATCTACGACGCCCTGGTGCGCATGGCGCAGCCGTTCTCGATGCGGCTGCCGCTGGTCGACGGCCACGGCAACTTCGGCTCGCTGGGCAACGACGACCCGCCCGCGGCGATGCGCTACACCGAGGCCCGGATGGCGTCGGCGACCTCGCTGATGACCGAGTCGATCGACGAGGACACGGTCGATTTCGCGCCGAACTACGACGGCAGCGAGCAGGAGCCGGTCGCGCTTCCCGCCGCCTACCCGAACCTGCTGGTCAACGGCGCTTCCGGGATCGCGGTCGGCATGGCGACGAACATGCCGCCGCACAACCTGGGCGAGGTCATCGCCGCCGCCCGGCACCTGATCAGGCACCCGGGCGCCGATCTGGACACCCTGATGAAGTACATCCCCGGCCCGGACCTGCCCACGGGCGGCCGGATCGTGGGCCTGAGCGGCGTCCGGGACGCGTACGAGACCGGCCGCGGCACCTTCAAGATCCGCGCCACCGTCTCCGTGGAGAACGTCACCGCCCGCCGCAAGGGCCTGGTCGTCACGGAGCTGCCCTTCACGGTGGGCCCGGAGAAGGTCGTCTCCAAGATCAAGGACCTGGTCGGCTCCAAGAAGCTGCAGGGCATCGCCGATGTGAAGGACCTCACCGACCGCGCCCACGGCCTGCGCCTGGTCATCGAGATCAAGAACGGCTTCAACCCCGAGGCCGTGCTGGAGCAGCTGTACAAGCTCACGCCGATGGAGGAGTCCTTCGGCATCAACAACGTGGCGCTGGTCGACGGGCAGCCGCTCACGCTGGGCCTGAAGGAGCTGCTGGAGGTCTACGTCGACCACCGCTTCGAGGTGGTCCGCCGGCGCAGCGAGTTCCGGCGCGGCAAGCGGCGCGACCGGCTGCACCTGGTCGAGGGTCTGCTGGTGGCGCTCGTCGACATCGACGAGGTCATCCGAATCATTCGATCGAGTGAGAACGCGGCGGAGGCCAAGGCGTCACTCGTGGAGCGGTTCTCGCTCTCCGAGGTGCAGACCCAGTACATCCTCGACACCCCGCTGCGCCGCCTGACGAAGTTCGACCGCATCGAGCTGGAGTCGGAGCGCGACAGGCTGAACTCCGAGATCGCGGACCTGACCCGGATCCTCGAGTCCGACGCGGAGCTGCGCAAGCTGGTCTCCTCGGAACTGGCGGACGTGGCGAAGAAGTTCGGCACCGACCGGCGCACCGTGCTGCTGGAGTCGGCGGGCGTGCCCGCGGCGGCGATGCCGCTGCAGGTCGCGGACGACCCGTGCCGGGTGCTGCTGTCCTCCACGGGCCTGATGGCCCGTACGGCCACGGGCGAGCCGTTCGACGGCGCGGCCGAGACCAAGCGCGTCAAGCACGACGTGATCGTCTCGGCGGTCCCGGCGACGGCCCTGGGCGAGGTGGGCGCGGTGACGTCGGCCGGTCGGCTGCTGCGGCTGCGGGTGATCGACCTGCCGCAGCTGCCGGAGACGGCGGCGGCGCCGAACCTGGCGGGCGGCGCCCCGGTGTCGGAGTTCCTGTCCCTGACGGAGGACGAGCGCGTGGTCTGTCTGACCACGCTCGACGAGTCCTCGCCGGGCCTGGCCATCGGCACGGAGCAGGGCGTCGTCAAGCGCGTGGTCCCCGACTACCCGGCCAACAAGGACGAGCTGGAGGTCATCGCGCTCAAGGACGGCGACCGCATCGTGGGCGCGGTGGAGCTGCGCACGGGCGAGGAGGACCTGGTCTTCATCACCGACGACGCACAGCTGCTGCGCTACCAGGCCGCGCAGGTGCGGCCGCAGGGCCGCCCGGCGGGCGGCATGGCGGGCATCAAGCTGTCGGCCGGTGCCAAGGTCATCTCGTTCACGGCCGTCGATCCCGCCGAGGACGGGGTGGTGTTCACGGTCGCCGGTGCCCGGGGCGGTCTGCCGGGCGCGGCCTCGGAGGCGACGGCCAAGCTCACGCCGTTCGACCAGTACCCGCGCAAGGGCCGGGCGACGGGCGGCGTGCGCTGCCAGCGCTTCCTCAAGGGCGAGGACTGCCTGGTCCTGGCCTGGGCGGGGGCCGGCCCGGCCCTCGCCGCGACGGCCAACGGCACCCCGGCACTCCTGCCGGAGCCCGACCCGCGCCGTGACGGTTCGGGGGCGCCCCTGCCCAAGCCGGTGGCCGTGGTGGCGGGCCCGGTGTAGGTCGGGCCCTCCCCCGGGTCCGCCCCGCAGGGGGCGGGCCCGGCCCGTCGGCTCGCCGGTTCAGGTCTGTCGGTTCAGGTCTGTCGGTTCAGGTCTGCGCGTAGCGCAGGACGCCCCACATGCCGGTGTCGTCGGCTTCTCCCGCGGTGTCCCGGCAGGCCTCGAGCCCCTCGCGCAGGGCACCGGCGTCGATCCCGCTGCCGATCATGACGAGCTGGGTGGCGCGCTTCTCGGAGCGCGCCCACGGCGACGGGTAGAAGCGGAGGAAATCGCCGACCGCGTGCAGCGAGAACTTGTTCCGGTGCCCGCTGACGCCGAAGTGGACGAAGCCCTTGATGCGGTAGAGCCCCCTCGGTCTGGCGTCGAGGAAGTCCATCAGCCGACGCGGGTGCAGGGGGTCCTCGGAGGTGAATTCGACGCTCTCGTAGGCCGCGTGCAGATGGCCGTCGTGGCCGTCGTGCCCGTGGCCGTCGTGCCCGTGCTCGTCCTCCCCCGCACATAGGTCCTCGAAGGACAGCTGCCGGATCGCCTCGTTCCGGTCCTCCCGGGGCTTGCGGTCGAAGAGGAACTCCGGGTCGACCCGCCCGTAGGAGGCGGTGACGACGGGCGTGCCGGGCGCGAGGCCGGCGAGCGTGGCCAGCAGGCTCTCGCGCGCCTCGTCCCCGATACGGTCGGCCTTGTTGAGCACCACGAGGTCGGCGATGCCCACGTGGCGGTCGAGCTCGGGGTGCCGGGCGCGGGTGGCCGAGAACTCCGCCGCGTCGATCACCTCGACCAGCCCGCCGTAGACGATGTTCCTGTTCTCGCTGGCCAGGATCATGCGGATGAGTTCCTGGGGCTCGGCCAGTCCGCTGGCCTCGATGACGATGACGTCGATGCGGGCGGCCGGGCGGGCCAGCCGGTCGAGGAAGACGTCCAGCTCGCTGGTGTCCACGGCGCAGCACAGGCAGCCGTTGCCGAGCGAGACCATGGAGTCGACCTGCCCGGCGATGCTCATGGCGTCGATCTCGATGCTGCCGAAGTCGTTGACGACCGCCCCGATCCTGCTGCCCCCGCTCCTGCTCAGCAGGTGGTTGAGCAGGGTCGTCTTGCCGGAACCCAGGAAGCCCGCGAGCACGATGACGGGGATCTGTCGCTTGGCCACGTGGGCGTCTCCTTCGTCTCGTCCGTCTCGTCCGTCCGGTCGCCCGTCCGGTCGTCGACCCGGTGGGTCCATCCGGTCGTATCAATCGACCGGTCAAGTGTCGCACCGGCCTCAGGTCAGGTTAGGCTCACCTATGTGAGCACGTGCGCGACCGCTTCCCGACTGCTGGCCGAGCCGCTGGCCGGCACCGCCGCCCCGGCGCGGACGTGGCTGCTGATCGAGCAACCCGGCCCCTGGGGCGCCGACGCGCTCGCGTCCAGCCACCTCGACCCCGCCGTGGGCAGCGCCCTGGACCTGGCCGCCAAGGACACCGGCGTGCGCGTCCAGCTCATCCGCCGCCCCGGCCGGCACGCCGACTGCCACGAGCCCGCCTCCCAGCGGGTCTTCGTCGCCCACACCGCACCCGGTCGCTCCTGGATCCGCACGACCCGCGTCGACGACCCCGCCGCGCTGCTGGAGCTCGACTTCGCCGCACTCGGGGCGGGTGAGCACGGCGGGCTGTGGGAGGCGTACGAGGGTGATCCCCTGGTCTTCGTCTGCACGAACGGCAAGCGGGACCGCTGCTGCGCGCTGCTGGGCCGCCCGCTGGCCACGGAGCTGGCCGCGGCCGGCACCGAGGTCTGGGAGGTCACCCACATCGGCGGTCACCGCTTTTCGCCGACTCTGTTCGTCCTGCCGTACGGCTACACGTACGGGCGGGCCACCGCACAGGACGTCAAGGAGGCGCTCGAGGCGGCGCGCACCGGCCTGGTCGACACCGCGAACTGCCGGGGCCGCTCGGCCTTCGAACGCCCCGGCCAGGCCGCCGAGCTGGCCGTGCGCGAACTGACCGGCGAGCGGAGCGCGGACGCCCTCGACGTGACCGCGGCCGAGAGCACGGGCTCGCGCTGGACCGTGACCGTCACCCATCGCGACGGGCGCGCCTGGCGGGTCGAGGTCGAGCAGGGCGCGGCGGAGCCGCCGCGCCCGGAGACCTGCGGGATGGTGCCCGGCAGGCCGGGCCGGATGGACGTCGTGGCCGTCCTGCCGGCCGTCCCGTCGGCGGCCTGAGCCGCCGGGCCGACCGCCCCCGGCCGAACCCGTCCGTCAGCGCGCGGCAGCCTTCTCCACGAACTCGGTGGTGTAGGTCTTCTTCAGGTCCACCGAGGCGTTCTTGAGGTTGGGGTTGAAGGACTTGAGGACCTCGTGGACGGTCTTCGGCCCGTCGGCGGGCATCACTCCGTCCTTGGTGAACATCGGCAGCGTGTTCTTGATCGCCTTGATGTAGAGCTCCTTGCCGCCCTGCGCGTAGTCGGCGGGCATCTCGGCCGCGATCTCCTCGGGCGAGTGCTCCGACATCCACTTGAGGGTCTTGACCATGGCGTTGGCGAGCTTCTGGACGGTGTCCTTGTGGCTGTTGACCCAGTCGGTGCTCATGTAGAGGCTCGAGGCGGGGTAGAGCCCGCCGAGCGCGGCCCTGGAGCCCTCGGGGGTGCGCATGTCGACGAGCACCTTGCCCGAGTCCTTGGCGAGGATCTGGGCCACGGTCGGGTCGGTGGTCATGCCGCCGTCGATGGCGCCCTTCTCCAGCGCGGAGATGAAGGTCTGGCCGGCGCCGACGGCCACCGGGGTGAAGTCGCTGACCTTGACGCCGTTCTTCACGGCCAGATACTTCGTCAGGAAGTCGGTGGAGGAGCCGAGTCCGGTCACCCCGAGCTTCTTGCCCTTGAAGTCCTTGGGCGAGGCGATGCCGGCCGCGGCCTGCTTGGAGACGATCTCCACCTCCCCCGGCGTCTGCGCCAGTTGCACCACCGACTGCACGTTCTTGCCCTTGACCTGCAGGTCGAGGGTGTGGTCGTAGAAGCCGACGACGCCCTGGACGTCCCCGGAGACCAGGGAGGTGGTGGCCTGCACACCGGCGGGCTCGGAGAGCAGCTTGACGGTCACCCCCTCGTCCTTGAAGTAGCCCAGTCTCTGGGTGAGCACCGCGGGCAGGTAGATGACCTTGTCCAGGCCGCCGACCATGATCCTCACGGTCTCGCCGGAGGCCGGGCCCTTGGCCGCGGAGCTCTTGCCTCCGGTGGAGGACTCGTCGGCGCAGCCGGAGAGGGCCAGACACATCACCCCCGCGAGGACGGTCGCGGAGGCCTTGGCGAGGGTGCCGAACGTATGCATCATCGGTTCCTTGTGGTCAGTGTCGGTCGGGAACATTGATCGGGTCGGGAACATCGGTCGGGAACGAACGGGAGTTGTCGGCGAGCGGTCACTCGACGCTGCCCCCCGCGCCGTGCGAGCCGCCCGGCTTCCAGCGGAAGAGCCGCCGCTCGGCGAAGGTCAGCAGCCCCTCGGCGAGGAGCGCGACGACGGCGAGGATGACCATCGCCGCGTACACACCGGCCGAGTTGAAGGTGCCCTGCGACTGTGCGACGAGCAGCCCGATGCCCTTGGTCGCGCCGATGTACTCGCCGACGATGGCGCCGATGAGGGCGAAGCCGAAGCTGATGTGCAGGCTGGTGAAGATCCAGGTGGTGGCGGAGGGGATGACGACCTGGAGGGTCACACGGCGGTTGCTCGCGCCCAGGATGCGCGCGTTGGCGATCAGGTTGCGGTCCACCTCGCGCGCGCCCTGGAAGGCGTTGAAGAACACGGGGAAGAAGACCAGCACCACGGCCGAGGCGACCTTGGAGGCGGGCCCGAGGCCGAACCAGATGAGGAAGATCGGCGCGAGCACGATGCGCGGCAGCGCGTTGAGGACCTTGATGTACGGGCCGAGGACGTCGGCGAGGAAGCGGACGCGGCCCAGCGCGATGCCGAGCACCACACCGGCCGTCACGCCGGCGACCCAGCCGAGCAGGGCCTCGTAGAGCGTGGTCCAGATCTGCTCGCCGAGCGAGCCCTGGGCGGTGCCGTGCAGGGTCCACTGCACGATCTGGTCCCAGATCTTCGACGGCATCGAGAAGTTGAAGGGGTCGATGGCCTTGGTGCGGGACGCGATCTCCCAGGCGGCCAGCAGGACGACCAGCAGCAGCACCCGCGTGCCGAGGACGAGGAGCCTGCGGTTGCGGGCGGCGCGCTCGCGCGCCTGCGCGCGCCCCTGAACGCGCTTGGTCGTGACAGCCGTTGCGGCGACGGGCGTGATGGACTCAGGCGACACGGGAGGCGCCCCTCTCACGGGTGATGCGGACTTCCTCGCCGAGGGAGGACCAGATCTCGCGGTAGATCTCGATGAACTCCGGCTCCAGGCGCACCGATTCGACCTTGCGCGGCCGGGGCAGGCCGATGGGGAAGACCTGCTTGACGGTGGCGGGACCGGCCGTCATGACCACGACCTTGTCGGCGAGGGCGATGGCCTCCTCCAGGTCGTGGGTGACGAAGACGACGGAGGCCCGCCGTCCGCCCGCGCGCGAACCGCCCCAGAGCTCCAGCAGTTCGTCCGACATCAGCGCCCGGGTCTGCACGTCCAGCGCCGAGAACGGCTCGTCCATCAGCAGGATCGCGGGATCGTTGACGAAGGTCTGGGCGAGTGCCACGCGCTTGCGCTGGCCGCCGGAGAGCTGGTGCGGATAGCGGTCCTCGAACGCCGCGAGGCCCACCCGGCCCAGCCAGTCGCGGGCTCGCTCGCGGGCCTCCGCCTTCGCCACGCCGCGGAAGCGCGGACCGGCCATGACGTTGGAGAGCACCGTGCGCCAGGGGAAGACCGCGTCCTGCTGGAAGACGAACCCGACCTCCGGCCTGATCCCGGTCACCGTCTCGCCGCCGACCAGCACCTCGCCCTCGGTGGGCTCCTCCAGGCCGCTCACCAGGGTGAGCGTGGTCGACTTGCCGCACCCGGTCGGGCCGACCACCGCCACGAACTCGCCCTGTCCGACGGTGAGATCGAGATCGCGTACGGCCGTGTGCGCCGCGCCCGAGGGCGTTCGGAACACCTTGCTCGCACCACGCAGCTCGATGGCCGGGACGCCGCCCGCCGGGGGGACGCCCGGTGGATCGACGTTCTGGTTGCCGCTGTTCATCCGTCCGCCTCCGCTGCCGGCCGTCTTCCGGTGTGCCTGGGCCCCGCTCCGCGTGCGGGGCGACCGGTGGTGGACGTTAGGAGTGGCGAGCGCCACAGGGCAGGCTTGTGAGCGCTGTGCGACTTGAGCGCGCGAAGTCTGTTCTGCTCGTTTTGCTCGCGATAGAACAACAAAAGTGACACGGGGGCGACACAAGCGGCCATCTCCCGGCTACGGTCAGTGCGCGTCGAGAAGCGAACGACGACAGCGGCAACAGCGGCAACAGCGACATCAGAAGGACGAAAGGTGCCCCCCATGCGCCCACGGTGGCCCCGTCGTGTCTTCGCCCACGTCCTGTCCGTCCAGTTGCTGATCACCACCGGCGTCACCGCGCTCACCACGGGGCTCTTCCTCGCGCCTCTGGGCGCGCAGCTCGACGAGCAGGCGGAGCGGCGGGCGCTCGCCATCGCCCAGTCCACCGCCGCCCAGCCCGGCATCGCCCGCGCCGTGCTGGCGGGACGACCGGACCCGGACGGTCCGGTCCAGACCGCCGCCGAACGCATCCGCCTGGCCACGGACGCCAGTTACGTCGTCGTGGTCGACACCCGGGGCATCCGCTTCTCCCACACCACCCCCGCCGAGATCGGCCGGCACGTGAGCACCGACCCGGGCCCGGCGCTGACCGGGCACGAGTGGACGGGCATCGAGAACGGCACCCTGGGCCGCTCGGCCCGCGGCAAGGTACCGCTGCGCGACACGGAGGGCGCCATCGTGGGCGCCGTCTCCGTCGGCATCGCCTACGACGACGTGCGCGACGTCCTGCTGCATGCCCTGCCCGGCATCCTCGTGTACGCCGGAGCGGCGCTCGGTGTCGGCGCGCTGGCCGCGTTCGCGCTCTCGTGGCGGCTGCGCAAACGCACCCACGGCATCGAACTGTCGGAGATCTCCGCGCTGCTGAACGAGCGCGAGGCCATCCTGCACGGCATCCGCGAGGGCGTGGTCGCCCTCGACCGGCGGGGCAGGCTGCGGCTGGTCAACGACGAGGCGCAGCGCCTGCTGGGCCTGGGCCCGGACGCCATCGGCCGTCCGCTCGACGCCGTCCTGCCGCCCGGCCGGACCACCGATGTGCTGGCGGGGCGGGTGCGCGGCACGGACCTGCTGACCGTCCGCGACGGGCGGATCCTGGTCGCCAACCGCATGGACACCGCCGACGGCGGCACCGTCGCCACGCTGCGCGACCGTACGGAGCTGGAACAGCTCGGCCGCGAGCTGGACGCCACCCGGGGCCTGACCGAGGCGCTGCGCGCCCAGGACCACGAGCACGCCAACCGGATGCACACCGTCGTCGGGCTGCTGGAGCTGGAACTGTACGCGGAGGCGGTCGAGTTCGTGGCCGAGGTGACCGGGGCGCACCGGGCCACCGCCGAGCAGGTCGCCGAGCGGGTGCACGAGCCACTGGTCGGTGCCCTGCTGGTGGGCAAGGGCGCGGTCGCCGCGGAGCGCGGCGTGACGCTGCGAATCAGCGCGGCCACGCGGCTGCCGGAGCGGGTGGTGGACCCCAGGGACCTGGTCACGGTGCTGGGCAACCTCGTCGACAACGCGCTGGACGCGGTGGCCGGGCACCGGGCGGAGGGCTTCGTCGAGGTCGAGCTGCGGGCGGTGGAGGCCACGGTCGTCCTGAGCGTGACGGACAACGGCCCCGGTGTGCCGGCGGACGCCAGGGAACTGGTGTTCGCCGACGGCTGGTCCACCAAGGAGGCGGCGGCCAACCGGCCGCGGGGGCTCGGCCTGGCGCTCGTCCGGCGGCTGGCCGAGCGGTACGGCGGCTCGGCGCGGGTGGGCGAACGCGAGGGCGGCGGGGCGGTGTTCACGGTGGAGCTGCCGGAGGCACTGCGGCCCCCGGCACCGGAACGGCAGGCGTCGCGCACGCCCGAAGGAGTGAGCAGGTGATCCAGGTGCTGGTCGTGGACGACGACTTCCGCGTCGCCGAGATCAACGCGGCGTACGTCGCCAGGGTGGCGGGCTTCCAGGTCCGGGCGACGGCCCACAACGCCGCGCAGGCGCTGGCGGTCCTCGAGGGCGGGGGCGTCGACCTGGTGCTGCTCGACCACTACCTGCCCGACGAGACGGGCCTGTCGCTGGTGCGCCGCATCCGCCAGCTGGGCCACCACACGGACGTCATCATGGTCACCGCCGCCCGGGACGTGGCGACCGTGCAGACGGCGATGCGCTACGGGGCGCTGCAGTACCTGGTCAAGCCGTTCACCTTTCCGGGACTGCGGGTCAAGCTCGAGGCCTACGCGCAGCTGCGCCGCACCCTCGAGGGTGCGGAGGAGGCGGGGCAGGACCAGGTCGACCGCATCTTCGGCACCCTGCGCACCGCCTCCACCACCGCTCCCCTGCCCAAGGGCCACTCCGCGCCGACCGCCGACCTGATCCGCCGGGTCCTCTCGGACGCGGCGCGCCCGCTGTCGGCGTACGAGGTGGCCGAGCGGTCGGGGCTGAGCCGTTCCACGGCCCAGCGGTACCTCAAGCGGCTGGAGGAGTCGGGCAGGCTCAGCCTCACCCTGCGGTACGGCGAGACGGGCCGCCCGGAGCACCGTTACGCCTGGTCCGGGCGGTAGCCGGGGTCGGCCGGGGGACGTCAGGCGGCCCCGGCGCCCGTCAGCGCGCGGACCTCGGTCTGCGCGTGGGCGGCCTCGTCGGCGCCCTCGCGGGACGTGCGGGTGCCCAGCCAGCCGGCGAGGAAGCCGGCCGGGACGGAGACCAGGCCCGGGTTCTCCAGGGGGAAGACCGCGAAGTCGGCGCCGGGGAAGATCGCGCCGGGGGCGCCGGAGACGACCGGCGAGAGGACGACCAGGGCGACGGCCGGGATCAGCCCGCCGTAGACCGACCAGACGGCGCCGCGCGTGGTGAACCGGCGCCAGAAGAGGGTGTAGAGCAGCACCGGGAGGTTCGCGGAAGCGGCGACGGCGAAGGCGAGGCCCACCAGGAAGGCGACGTTGAGGTTCTGCGCGAGCAGCCCGAGGCCGATGGCGGCAGCTCCGGTGACCGCCGCCGCGGCGCGGGCCACCCGTACCTCGTCACGGGGCCCGCGCCGGCGGCCGATCGTGACGTACAGGTCGTGGGCCACGGAGGCGGATGCGGCCAGGGTGACCCCTGCGACGACGGCGAGGATGGTGGCGAAGGCGACGGCCGCCACCACGGCGAACAGGATCGTTCCCCCGGTGGATCCCGCGCCGCCGCCCAGCTCGAGGGCGAGCAGGGGGACGGCCGTGTTGCCGGCGGAGCTCGAGGCCCGTACCGCGTCGCTGCCGAGCACGGCCGCCGCCCCGAAGCCGAGCACGATGGTCATCAGGTAGAAGCCGCCGATGAGCCCGATGGACCAGACGACCGAGCGGCGGGCGGCACGGGCGGTGGGCACGGTGTAGAAGCGCGCGAGGATGTGCGGCAGCCCCGCGGTGCCCAGGACGAGGGCGAGGCCGAGGCTGATGAAGTCCAGCCGGGAGGTCGGGTCGCGGCCGTACTTGAGGCCGGGCGCAAGGAAGTCCCGCCCGTGGCCGCTGCGCTCGGCGGCGGTGGCGAGGAGGGCGGAGAGGTCGCCGTGGAAGCGGGCGAGGACCAGCACCGTCAGCGTGAGGGTGCCGGCCGTCAGCAGCGCGGCCTTGACGATCTGGATCCACGTGGTGGCGCGCATCCCGCCCAGCGTGACGTACAGGACCATCAGCGCCCCCACGCCGATCACCGTCCAGCCGCGTGCCCGTTCGCCGGTGCCGCCGAGCAGCAGGGCCATCAGGCTGCCCGCGCCGACCATCTGGGCGACGAGGTAGAGCACGGAGACGGTGACGGAGGAGATGCCGGAGGCGATCCGGACGGGGCGCTCGTGCAGCCGGGCGGCGAGGACGTCGGCGAGGGTGAACCGCCCGCAGTTACGGACGAGTTCGGCGACCAGGAAGAGCACGACCAGCCAGGCCACCAGGAAGCCCACGGAGTAGAGCATGCCGTCGTAGCCGTAGAGGGCGATGAGGCCGGAGATGCCGAGGAAGGAGGCGGCGGACATGTAGTCGCCGGCGATGGCGAAACCGTTCTCCATGGGCGAGAACAGCCGGCCGCCCGCGTAGAACTCCTCCGGTGAGCCCTGCCGCCGCCGTGCGACCCAGGTGGCGA
The DNA here is from genome assembly GCF_044547045.1 of Streptomyces sp. NPDC053048. Taxonomy (NCBI): domain Bacteria; kingdom Bacillati; phylum Actinomycetota; class Actinomycetes; order Kitasatosporales; family Streptomycetaceae; genus Streptomyces; species Streptomyces sp. NPDC053048. The sequence goes on along the minus strand of NZ_JBITZS010000003.1, from coordinate 88,299 downwards.
TGGCGAGGGTGACCACGACGAAGGCGCTGAACAGGGCGAGCGCCAGGCCCTGATGGGCCCCGGTCAACGGCTCCCGCTCCCGTCCCGCGCCGCGCCCGCCTCGCGCTGGCGCCCGGCCGGGAGCGCGAGCCGCTCCGGTTGGTTGCCGTCCCGCAGCGTCCGCAGGGTGACCGCCCAGCGCAGCTCCATCGCCACCGGGTCGCGGCGCAGCCGCGCGTGACGGGCGTAGGCCCAGGTCAGCAGGAAGGTCGTGGCGAACTGGGCGAGACCGGCGAGCATCGCCACATTGATCGCGCCGGCCACGGGAGTGGCCATCATTCCCGGCGCCGCCGTCGCCGCCAGCACATAGAGCAGATACCAGCCGAGGAACGCGGCGGTCGCGGGGAAGACGAACCGGCGGTAGCGGCGGCGCACCTGACGGAACGCCTGGCTGCGCTGGACCTCCCGGTAGATCGCGGCCGCGTCCCGCGCGGGCTCCGCCCCGGCCGTCCGCTGAACCGTTACGGCACCGCGCCCGTCGCTGTGTCTCACAGAACTCTCCTTGGTCGCCGACCCCCCTGGGCCGCGTGCCCAAGAATGGACAGACCGGAAGGATCCAGCCCCGCGCACGAGCGGACGTTCACCCCATCGGGTGATGGGGTGCGCCACTGTGGCGCGGGGCCGGGAGACCGCGGGAACGGGCGGCGGTCAGGCGTCGATGCGCGAGCGGTCCAGGGTGGCCGCGGAGTTGGTGATGAACTCCTTGCGGGGGGCGACCTCGTTGCCCATCAGCAGGTCGAAAGCGCGCTCCGCCGCCTCCAGGTCGCTGATGTTGATCCGCCGCAGGGTGCGGTGGCGCGGGTCCATCGTGGTCTCCGCGAGCTGGTCGGCGTCCATCTCACCGAGGCCCTTGTAGCGCTGGATGCCCTCCTTGTAGCGCACGCCCTTGCGCTCCAGCTCCAGCAGCGTCTGCCGCAGCTCGCTGTCGGAGTAGGTGTAGATGTACTTGTCCTGCCCCTTCTTCGGGTGGGTGAGCTCCACCCGGTGCAGCGGGGGCACCGCCGAGAAGACCCGGCCCTCCTCCACCATCGGCCGCATGTAGCGCTGGAAGAGCGTGAGCAGCAGGCAGCGGATGTGGGCGCCGTCCACATCGGCGTCGGCCAGGAAGATGACCTTCCCGTAGCGCGCGGCGTCGATGTCGAAGGTCCGGCCGGACCCGGCTCCTATCACCTGGATGATCGCGCCGCACTCGGCGTTCTTGAGCATGTCCGAGACCGACGACTTCTGGACATTGAGGATCTTGCCGCGAATCGGCAGCAGCGCCTGGAATTCGGAGTTCCGGGCGAGCTTGGCGGTGCCGAGCGCCGAGTCGCCCTCGACGATGAACAGCTCGCTGCGCTCGACGTCGTCGCTGCGGCAGTCGGCGAGCTTGGCGGGCAGGGAGGAGGACTCCAGAGCCGTCTTGCGACGCTGGGCCTCCTTGTGCTGGCGGGCCGCGATGCGGGTCCGGGCGGCCGCCACGACCTTCTCCAGCACGGCCCTGGCCTGCTGCTTCGCGTCGCGCTTGGTGGAGGTCAGGAACGCCTTGAGCTCCTTGGCCACCACATTGGCCACGATCCTCGAGGCGGCGGAGGTGCCCAGGACCTCCTTGGTCTGCCCCTCGAACTGCGGCTCCGCCAGCCGGACGGTCACCACCGCGGTGAGGCCCTCCATGGCGTCGTCCTTGACGACGTCGTCCTCGGCGACCCGGAGCAGCTTGGACGAGCGCAGCGCCTCGTTGACGGTCTTGGTGATCGACCGCTCGAATCCGGCCACGTGCGTGCCGCCCTTGGGGGTGGCGATGATGTTGACGAAGGACTTCACCGTGCTGTCGTAGCCGGTGCCCCAGCGCAGCGCGATGTCCACGCCGAGCTCGCGGGTGACCTCGGTGGGCGTCATGTGCCCGCGGTCGTCGAGGACCGGCACCGTCTCCTTGAAGGTGCCCTGGCCACTCAGCCGCAGGATGTCGCAGACGGCCTTGTCCTGGGCGAGATACTCGCAGAACTCGCTGATGCCGCCGTCGTAGTGGAAGGTCTCCTCGGTGGCGGCCTCGCCGTCGAGGCCGCGCTCGTCGCGGACGACGATCGTCAGCCCCGGCACCAGGAAGGCCGTCTGCCGGGCCCTGCCGTAGAGGGTCTCCAGGGAAAGCTTGGCGTCCTTGAGGAAGATCTGGCGGTCCGCCCAGTAGCGGACGCGGGTGCCGGTGCGGGCCTTGGGCACCTTCTTGCCCTTGAGCAGGCCGTTGGCCGGGTCGAAGGGCGCGTCCGGGCCGGACTCGGTGAAGATGCCGGGCACGCCCCGGCGGAAGCTGATCGAGTGGGTCCGGCTGTTCCGGTCGACCTCGACGTCCAGCCGCGCGGACAGGGCGTTGACGACGGAGGCGCCGACGCCGTGCAGACCGCCGGAGGCGGCGTACGAGCCGCCGCCGAACTTGCCGCCGGCGTGCAGCTTGGTCATGACGACCTCGACGCCCGACAGCCCGGTCTTGGGCTCCACGTCCACGGGGATGCCACGGCCGTTGTCGCGCACCTCCACCGACCCGTCGTCGTGGAGGATCACCTCGATGCGGTCACAGAAGCCGCCCAGGGCCTCGTCGACCGAGTTGTCGATGATCTCCCAGAGGCAGTGCATCAGGCCGCGGCTGTCCGTCGAGCCGATGTACATGCCGGGTCGTTTGCGGACGGCTTCGAGGCCCTCGAGGACGAGCAGGTGCCGCGCGGTGTAGTTGGATCCGTCCCGGTCTGCCCCGGTCAGCAACGCAGTGGACGGCACGGACGTCTCGGCGGTCACGCGGTTCGCTCCTCGCTGAATTTCTGTCTGGCCCACAGGCGGGCACATGGGTGGCTCGGTCGCCGTTCAGAGGGTACCGAGGCCTGGTAGAGCCTTTGTGCCGCCACCCTTGAGAACAACCATGCTAATCGAGCGTCGCTCAAACGTTCGATCCCCCGATGGAGTGACATGCACATCACGTTCCCTTCGAGGCATGAACCATTTAGGCTCCGGGCACGTCCTCAAGAACAACCCGGCAAGCCAGCCGGGAGGACGGCAGCCCCCAGCGACGTGAAACCGTAGGCCTACGCAATACGGCTCATTCGCCGCCAAACGTCAAGATCCGGCTGACTCGGAAGGAAGTTTCGAGGAAAAGCCACGAGCGGGAACGTTTTCGGCCTGGTTGGATGTTGACCCTGGTACGACAGCTCGTCGAGCTAGAGAAGAGGCGACGTGACTACTGTTCTGACCCCCGCGAGCCCGCTGACGGCCGCAGACCGCTGCGACCGGTGCGGCGCTCAGGCTTACCTGCGCGTCGTTCTCATGAGCGGCGGTGAACTGCTCTTCTGCGCCCACCACGGTCGCAAGTTCGAGCCAGAACTCAAGAAGATCGCCGCGGAAATACAGGACGAGACGGAGCGGCTCACCGCCGTCCCGGCGTCCGCGTCCGACGAGGACCGCTGAGTCCGCAGTCAAGCGCTGACACATCGCATCCGACGACGAGCGAGGTCCCGCCATCCAGGGCGGGGCAGCCGCGGGCGGCCACCCCTGCCGGGGGAGGTCGCCCGCTCTCGTACCCACGACCGCTCCCACGTCTCGTCCCCGCGGCGGCATCCACTTGGGTTGCGGCCGCCGCACTCACCGTGACACCCGTCCCGGCCGCGCGGCGGGCGTCGGCGCCGGGCCGCCCTGCTGCGGCGGCGGGGCGGAGGCCGGCGGACCCGGAGGCGGCAGTTTCGCCGGAGGAGCGTTCTCCGGCAGGGGTTCGGAGCTGTGGGCCCGGACCAGCCCGGAAACGGCGGAGATCCGCGTATAGACCCCCGGATGGCCCGGCTGGGCGCAGCCGCTCCCCCAGGACACCAGGCCCACCAGCCGTCCCCGTGCCACCAGAGGCCCTCCGCTGTCCCCCTGGCACCCGTCCCGGCCCCCCAGCGGCAGCCCCGCGCAGAGCATCGTCGCCGAGCTGAACGTGCCCTCCGGCCCGCCCGGATAGGCCCGCGCGCACAGCGCGTCCTCCAGGACGAGCACCCGTGCCGCCCGCAGCGACTCCGCATAGGTGCCGTTGCCGGTGACGTCGCCCCAGCCGTAGACCCCGGCCGCCGTGCCGGGCTCATAGGCTGCGTCGCCGCGCTGCGCCATCGCGATCGGACGGGCGCCCGGCAGCTGCTCCGCCAGGGTGAGCACGGCGACGTCCCCGGCGTTGGTCTCCATGTTGAACTCGGGGTTGACCCAGGTTCCCTTGACCGGCACCTCCTTGCCCGCGGATCCCCGCATGTCGGCGCGGCCGGCGATCACCCTCAGGTCCTTGGCCTCCGAGGGATCCACCCCCAGCACCTCGCGGCTCAGGCAGTGCGCCGCCGTGACGATCGTCCTGCGCCCCACCACGACCCCGCCGCAGAACTGCCCCGAGCGCACGTCACCGAAGCGCTCCCGGCTCGCCAGTGCCACCATCCAGGGCACGTCGGAGACCTTCACGGCCACTCCCCCGACCACCCTGCGGTCCCCGGCCCGCACCGGTGCGGGCGCCGCCAGCAGCAGCACGACCGCTCCGGCGAGCAGGTACCTCAGGGCGCGCATCCGGCCTCCCGACGCAATGGAGTTCTGTGCCTACCCAGCGTCACCCCACCCGGCCGCGCCCGCATCCGGAACACGGCGGAACAGCGAAAACACAGACAAGGCGGAACATCAGACAAAAGGGCCCGGCTCCTCGGAGGAGGAACCGGGCCCTGTGCGGCTGTGCCGGTGGTCCGGGGCTGCCCGGACGTCCGGACTAGTCCAGGTAGTCGCGCAGCACCTGGGAGCGCGACGGGTGACGCAGCTTGGACATGGTCTTGGACTCGATCTGGCGGATGCGCTCACGCGTCACGCCGTAGACCTTGCCGATCTCGTCGAGGGTCTTCGGCTGGCCGTCGGTGAGGCCGAAGCGCATGGAGACCACGCCCGCCTCGCGCTCGCTGAGCGTGTCCAGGACCGAGTGCAGCTGCTCCTGCAGCAGCGTGAAGCTGACCGCGTCGGCCGGCACGACCGCCTCGGAGTCCTCGATGAGGTCACCGAACTCGCTGTCGCCGTCCTCACCCAGGGGGGTGTGGAGGGAGATCGGCTCACGGCCGTACTTCTGGACCTCGATGACCTTCTCGGGGGTCATGTCGAGCTCCTTGGCCAGCTCCTCCGGGGTGGGCTCGCGGCCCAGGTCCTGGAGCATCTGGCGCTGGACGCGCGCGAGCTTGTTGATGACCTCGACCATGTGCACCGGGATACGGATGGTGCGGGCCTGGTCGGCCATCGCGCGCGTGATCGCCTGGCGGATCCACCAGGTCGCGTAGGTGGAGAACTTGTAACCCTTGGTGTAGTCGAACTTCTCCACCGCGCGGATCAGACCGAGGTTGCCCTCCTGGATCAGGTCCAGGAAGAGCATGCCGCGACCGGTGTAGCGCTTGGCCAGGGAGACCACCAGACGGAGGTTGGCCTCCAGGAGGTGGTTCTTGGCGCGCCGGCCGTCCTCGGCGATGATCTCCAGCTCGCGCTTGAGCTTCGGGGCCAGCTTGTCGGAGTTCGCCAGCTTGTCCTCGGCGAACAGACCGGCCTCGATGCGCTTGGCGAGCTCGACCTCCTGCTCGGCGTTGAGCAGCGGGACCTTGCCGATCTGCTTGAGGTAGTCCTTGACCGGGTCGGCAGTGGCACCGGCGACCGCGACCTGCTGCGCGGGAGCGTCGTCCTCGTCCTCGTCGGACAGGACGAAGCCCTTGGTCTCGCCGCTCTCGTCCTCGTCGTCGCCCTTGCCGGGGGTCGGGGTCTCGTCGAGGAGCTCGTCCTCGAGGAGCTCGTCGGCGTCCTTCTTGGCGGCGGTCTTCTTGGCCGCCGTCTTCTTCGCGGTGGTCTTCTTGGCCACCGTCTTCTTGGCCGCGGCCTTCTTGGCGGCGGTCTTCTTGGCGGGCGCCACGGCCTCGTCGGCCTCGCCGTCGTACCCGCCCGGGGCGGACGTGGCGGATGCCGAGGAAGACGACTGCCGCGCCGTGACCGTCTTGGAGGAGACGGCCTTGGTGGCGGTGCGCTTCGCCGGGCTCTTCGCTGCGACGCTCTTGCGGGTGCGCTTGGGCGCCTCTGCGGCACTGACCATCAGCGTCACACCCTCCTCGTCGAGGACCTGGTTGAGGCTGCGCAGAACGTTCTTCCACTGGGTTGGCGGAATCTGGTCAGCCTCGAAGGCCCGACGCACGTCGTCGCCGGCGATCTGCCCCTCGGCCTTTCCCTGCTCGATGAGCGCCATCAGAGACTCGGATTCGGCGATCTCCGGCGGGAGCGTACGGGATGTGCTGGCCGACACGAACAACCTCTCGGAACGATGGAAACGGCTTCCGGATCCGGCGTCCCCTTGGGCGGGTGACCGGCTCCGACGACCGCCGGCATGGATGAACCGACGGCGCGGGCAGTAGTGCAGAGCAACACAGCGCCTCGAGTGAGGCTTGTATTCCCTCCGCGGCTACCACCTCTTTAGTCATCGCGCTGCCTCAAGGAGCGTTACGCCCAATCCCCGTGGCCCGAGTCACACCGCATAACGGAGCCAATGCCGTCCAAGCGGACAGATCGCCGGGGCGGCCGTCCTGCGCGGCCGCGCGGAACGGCCCATCCGGCTCGCGCGTACGGCCGTACGCGCGCGCTGGACGGGCGGTCCCGCACGTACCGCTCCCGTGCGCGGGACTCCGCCCGCGCTCAGTGCTCGCGCGGGGCGGGCACCACTCGCTCGACCTCGGGGTGGGTGACGAGCAGCTGGCGCATCGCCGCCTCCGCCGCGGCCGCGTCGCCGGCGCCGACGGCGTCGACGATCCGCAGGTGCTGCCCGACGCCCGCCTCGGTGGGGCGGTCGCAGCCACCGGCCGAGGCGCCGGAGACGTGCAGGGCGGCGGAGACGATCCCGGACAGGTGCTCGAGCATGCGGTTGCCCGCGACCTGCAGCAGCAGGGAGTGGAACTCGGCGTCCGCGCGCGTGAAGGTGAGGGAGTCGCCCTGGGCGAGGGCGTGGCCCATGATCTCGGCCATGTCGGCGAGCCGCTGCTGGACGTCCTCGCGTCCGTGCCCGGCGGCGAGCCGGGCGGCCAGCGGCTCGATGGTCCAGCGCAGCTCGCACAGCTCGCGACGCTGATCCTCGCGCTGCGGCCCGAAGGCCCGCCACTCGATGATGTCGGGATCGAGCAGGTTCCAGTCGCTGACGGGGCGCACTCGGGTGCCCACGTTGGGCCGGGCGCTGACCAGGCCCTTGGCCTCGAGGACGCGCAGGGATTCGCGGACGACGGTGCGGGAGACCTCGAAGCGCTGCCCGATCTCCTCCGGGACCAGCGGGCGGTCGGCGCCCAGGTCCCCGGAGACGATCATCTGGCCCAGCTGCTGTACGAGCTGGCCGTGCAGCCCTCGGCCACGGCTGCCGGCGGCACGGCGGCCGGCCCGGCTGAGCTCCGCGTCACCGTCCCAGGGGGGCACGGCGCCGCGGTCGGCCCCGGGGGCCTCCGCGTAGGAGTAACGGTCTAGCTCACCCGGGCCGGCGAGGCCGGAGTCGGCGGGGCGAGCCGCGGTCATCATGGTGTGCGCAAGGGTACTCACGCTTCCTTTGTCGGCGACACCTCCGGACCCCTTGAGGTCTTTGGTGAAAAGCACACGAAAGGGTGATCGCCCATTACCTCACAATTGACGCCTAAACAGACAGAAAGGGCACGTCAACGGGTGGGCTGATTGCGGAGCGTAATGGCGATGGGTTCTCTCCTGCGTCACCTCCGGGCCGATTGTCACTCTGCGTTCGCTCCCGCCCAGGACAGCGCAATAGCACAACGCTCACCTCGGCCGGCCGCGGAACACGGTCAGGACATAGGCGCCGAGCAGCCCCGCCAGGCACAGTGCCAGCGCCCAGCCGATCGGCTGGGACATCAGCCGCAGCGCCGCCGAGACGCCCTGGTCCAGTCCGGACGGCCACTGCACCACGGCCGCCGACCGCAGCCGCTCCGGGAGGCCGATGAGCGAACGGGCGGCCGGGCGGGAGAGCACCCCGCCCAGGACGGGCACCACCACCGTGGGCACCGCCAGCACCGCCACCAGCCCCAGCGCGGTGGACCGGAACAGCCCGGCGGCGAGCAGCCCCGCCCAGGCGCAGCCGAGCGTCAGCCCGGCCCCGCCGGCGAGCGTGGCGGCCCAGCCGACGGCGAGGGGCGTGACGGAGCCGCCGAAGAGCAGGCGCAGCACGGCCGCGTCGAGGGCGATGGAGGCGAGCGCGAGGACGAGGGCGGCGGCGGCCGTGACGGCGAGCTTGGCGCCGAGCAGGCTCAGCCGGCGGGGCACGGTGCCCTGGTCGGGGGCGAGGGCCGGGTAGCGGAACTCCTGTCCGAAGGCCAGCGCCCCGAGCAGTCCGGCCCCGAAGGCGGCCGGGGGCAGGGGCAGCCACACGGGCCAGCCGGTGAGCAGGCGCAGCGCCGGCAGGGCGCCGGCACGGGCGAGGAGTACGGAGGTCAGGAGCGCGGCGGTCAGGGCCAGGGCGGCCACGGTCCAGCCGGTTCGCACGCCCATGGCGCGGTACAGCTCGTAGCGCAGGGGCCAGGCGGGGCCGGGGGCGGGGAGCGGAGGCCGGGGGCGGGTGACGGCGTCGGGCGCGGACGGGGCCGGGCCGGTGGACGGCTCGCCGGACGGATCGGCCGGCGGCTCGGCCGACGGATCGTTCATCGACTCAAGGGCTTCGGAGACGTCGCCGGTGGCCTCGGGGCCAGGGGTTGTGCCACGCGTGTCGCGACGGCCGTCGGCGCGCGGCAGCGGCATCACGGGGCCGGTGTCGGCGACCTCCTCCACGAGGCGGTGGACCAGGATGCCGTGGCGGTAGGCGGCCTCCCCGACGGCGGCGCAGCTGCTGCCGTAGACACAGATCCGGCTGCCCCCCTCGTGCACCACTTCGACGGGGGGCGCGCCCACCTCGTCCCGCGCCGTGTCGGCCTCGGCGGCCAGGACATGGGCGAGACGGTTGGCCAGCGGCGACTGGACGGCGACGCGGGGCCGCAGCCGGGAGCCGGCGAACACCGCCGCCTCCTGGTCGGCGATCAGGCGGCCGTGGTCGATGGTGACGACCTGGTCGGCGAGGCGTGCCGCCTCGATGGGGTCGCGTGAGGTGACGAGGACGGCGCCGCCCTGGGCCGCGTAGCCGCGCAGGAGGCCGTGCAGCCAGGCCGTCTCGCGGGGGGAGAGGTCGTGGGCGGGCTCGTCGAGGACGAGGGTGTGCGGGTCACCGAGGAGGGCGGCGGCGAGGCCGAGCCGGCGGTCCATGCCGAGCGAGAAGTCCCCGAGCCGCTGGTCGGCGAGGCCGCTGAGACCGACGACGTCGAGGACCTCGTCGGCACGCTCGGCGGGCACTCCGGCGGCGGCGCTGAGCATGCGCAGGTGGCCGCGGGCGGTGCGGGCGGGGTGGCCGGGGACGTCGCCGAGGAGGACGCCGATCTCGCGGGTCGGGTGCGGGATCCGGTCCAGGGCGCGGCCGCGGAAGAGGGCGACGCCGCGGCCTGGGTCGAGGCGGAGGATGAGGCGCAGCGCGGCGGTCTTGCCCGCGCCCGGGGCGCCGAGCAGGGCGGTGACCCGGCCCGGCCGGGCCTCGAAGGTGAGGTCGTCGACGGCGGGGGGCTGGTTGCGGCGGGGGACGCTGGTGAGTCCGATGGCCTGGATCATGGCTTCACTCGCGGGACGGCGGGACCGTACCGCAGCACCGTAACCCGATATGTCCTATTTGCTACGCAACGTAGGCACCTTCCATCACGCGTGTCCCATCCGTCGGTGACGGGTCACACCGCCGCCCTGACCGTCGCGCCCACCGTGACCGCCAGGCCCGGCCCTGGTGGCACTGGCGCCCTAGGCCTCCGGCCGCAGCATCGGCGGGTTGAGCAGCGTGGCCCCGCCCGCACGGAAGAGCTGCGCCGGACGGCCGCCCTGGCGTGTCGTCGTCCCTCCCGTCGGGACCAGGAAGCCGGGCGTGCCGGTGACCTTGCGGTGGAAGTTGCGCGGATCCAGGGCCACGCCCCACACCGCCTCGTACACCCGGCGCAGCTCGCCGACGGTGAACTCCTGCGGGCAGAACGCGGTGGCCAGGGAGGAGTACTCGATCTTGGAGCGGGCGCGCTCCACGCCGTCCGCCAGGATGCGGGCGTGATCGAAGGCGAGCGGCGCGGCCTGCTCGTCGTCCCGGCCGTACCCGACCTCCTGGTCCAGCAGATCCTCCACCGGCGCCCAGCGCACGCTGCGCGCGTCCCCGCCGGGGCGCGGGGCGGGCAGATCCGGCGCGAGCGCGAGATGAGCGACGCTCACCACGCGCATGCGCGGGTCACGCTTGGGGTCGCCGTAGGTGGCCAGCTGCTCGAGGTGCGCGCCCCCGGCGACGACCGGCCCGGCCGGGTCGTGGGCGTGCAGCCCGGTCTCCTCGGCCAGCTCCCGGGCCGCCGCGGTCGCCAGGTCCTCGTCGCCCCGTACGAACCCGCCCGGCAGCGCCCAGCGGCCCTGGTACGGAGGCTCGCCGCGACGGACCGCCAGCGCACACAGCGCGTGGCGCCGCACGGTGAGCACGACCAGGTCGACGGTGACAGCGAAGGGCGGGAAGGCCGACGGGTCGTAGGGCATGACGCGATCATAGTCGTCTGCTTGACGATAATCAGGAGCTTGGACATCACCGGTCAGCGGCTCCTCGGACAGCCTGGCGCACACGAAGCTCACACCCCCAACTGCAGACCGTCGGCGGCCTCCTCGACCATGCCGAGCCCGAGCCTGCTGATTCTCACGGCGAACGGCTGCTCGGCCACGCGCAGCCCGGTCAGGCGCAGCTCGCCGAGCGGCGCGGTCCGCGGCGGCCGGACCGTCACGCTCCCGGCGGGCACGTCGGGGCGTATCCCTGCGAGCGTGGTCAGCAACTGGACCGCGCCCGCCGCGGCGACGGCGGCGGGACGGCAGGCAGCCGGGTGCGGCAGCGGGGCGCCACCCGCGGTGCGCTGCTCGCCCGCGTACATCTCCGGCAGCCGGTAGCCGAAGGCCTCGGCCGCGTCGAGCACTCCGCGCAGCAGCCCGCCCGCCTCCTTCTCGTAGCCGGCCGCGACGAGCCCGGCCACCGCGACGGCCGTCTCGTGGACGCGCACGGCTCCGCTGCGGTGCCCGAACGGATTGTGACCCGGCTCCTTGGCCCCCAGGCTGCGCAGCCCCCAGCCGGAGTCCAGGGCGGGGCCGCCGAACAGCCGGGCGAGCTGTTCGGTGCGGACCCTGTCGAGCAGCCCCGGGGCGTGCTCCCCCGCCCCGAGCAGGCCCGTGTCGAGCAGGTGCGCCGCCGCACTGCCCAGGTGAGGTATCCGGCGGCCGTCCGGGGTACGGGCGGCCAGGGGGCGGCCGCCCGATACGTCCTCGGTCCAGAAGTCCTCCCGGAAGCGGCGCCTCAGCGCTGCCGCCCACTCCCGCAGGGCCTGCGGATCCGGGCGGCCGTACGCCTCGAGGAGGTCCGCGCCGAGCAGGGCCGCTCGGTGCGCGTGCGCCTGCACCTCGCAGCGGTACGGCCCGGCCGGGGCGGGGTCCGCGAGGTATTCGCCGTCCCCCGCGGCCGTCCGCAGCCACTGCAGGCATCGCTCGGCCGCGGGCAGCAGGGCCAGCGTCTCCTGCTCCGGAAGCCCCCAGCGCCGCGCCTCGGCGAGGACCACCGGGAACAGCAGCGTCGCCTCGACTCCGGTGCACCCCGGCGGCAGATGTGCTCCCGAGTGCCGCAACGCGCCCGGGATCAGGCCCTGGTCGGGGCCGGGGCCGGGCATCTGCGTGCGCGCCAGCGTGCGCAGCGTCCCGGCGGCCAGCCGTACTCCCAGCGGCAGCGTCATGCGTGCCGCCCACAGCGCCTCGGCGGGGGCCAGGTGACCGCACCGCCAGGGGATGCCGCCGGCGAGGTGGACGTCGCCGGGGTGGGCGGGGTCGCGCACGAGCAGTGCCCGCAGGTCCTCGAGTCCGGCCGCCAGCAGCGCGGCCGGGCGCGTGTCGTCGCCGTCCGCCTGGGCGTCGCCCCAGGGAGGGGCGGCACCTCCCCTCCCTGCCGGCTCGGGCGGCCGTGGCCTGCCGGGCAGTTCCGCCCGGACCCGCAGCTCGATGCTCCGGGCTCCCCCGGGCGGCAGCTTTATCTCCCAGCACAGCAGCCCCGCGGAGGCGAGGACGTCCCCGGGCGCGGGCTCGGCGGTGACCACCGCCCGCAGGCCGGGAGCCGACCAGCGCAGCCCGGAGGCGTGCACGGCGGCCGCGATCTCGGGCCCGGCCCGGCCCACGGCGACCGCGCCCAGCTCGGCGAGGTCGGTGCCCAGGGACACCTCGACGGGCAGCCGCAGTTCCTGGACGGCCGCGCTGCGCAGGGTGATCCGCTCGGTGCCGTCCGCCTCCCGCAGCCGTTCGACGGTGACGGCCGGATCGGGCCCGGCGTCGGCCGCGGTGCGCACCGTGCCGACGAAGCGGGCCCGGTCCGCCGCCAGCATCCGCCCCTGCACCGGCACCGGTTCGGTGCCGCCCACCCGCAGCCGCAGGCGGGACAGCAGCCGGCGCCCGCCGCGATAGAACCCGTCCAGGCCGTTCCCGGTGAGCTGGCCGTGCTCACCGGAGATGGCGAGCGCGGGCAGGGCCACGCAGATCAGCGCCTCGTGCACGGGCTGCGGCCCGCCGGCCCGCGCCGGGCCGGTCCGCTGCGGAGGGACGGGACGGCTGACCGGAGGACCGCTGACCGGAGGACCGTTGGGGGCAATGCCTCGCACCTGTCTGCTCCCTGTGGCATCACAAACCTGGACGACCGACAACGAGTGAGGGCCACTCAGGTGAACGTCCTCGGGCGTACCGAGGTCACGCCCGGGGCGGCTCACTGCCGCCCCCGCACGCCCCGTTGCCCGGCGCGGCGCCGCGTACGCGCCTTCCCGGCGGGCCCGGCCGAGCCGCCGGGCCCGCTCGGCGCCCCGGCCCGCCCCGATCCGCCGGGGCCGCGGCTCACTGTGCCTTTGGCGGCCGGGGCGGGGGCGGGGGCGGATCCTGGCTCATCCGACTGCCCCTCGGCGGTTCCGGCGCTCTCGGTGTTCCCGGTGCCGTCGGCGTCCGGCTCCCGCGCCCCGGTGACGGCTGCCTTGATGACCGCGGCGATGTGCGCGGGCACCGCCGCCGGGTCGACCACCATCGCGGCCGCCTCGCGGCCGTCGCGTTCCGTGCGCAGACAGCGGCGCAGCAGCTCGGGGTCCATGCCGTCGTTGCAGGCGCGGTGCAGCAGCTGGGCGAAGAGATATTCGGGGTCGGCGCTCAGGGCCCGGCCCAGGGCGACCCTCGCCTCGGGGTGGTCGCCGGTCGACCAGGCCACCCAGCCGGCCAGGGTGAGGGGCGCGGCGGCGTGTTCGGTGTAGGGCGGCACACAGCGGCGGGCCAGGGCACGCCAGACCCGTAGTACCGCCCCCGCACGGTCGCCCTCCATCCATTCCGCCGCCCGGTCGCGTGTGGTGCGGTCCTGCAGGCCGAGGACGATGGCCGCCGCTTCGTCGTTCGACAGGAGCTCGTCGTCCCTGGCGTCGGCCTCGGTGCGGCCCGCGGGCGGCGGCGACGCGTGGAACCGCTCCACCACCAGGCTCGCGAGATCCAGCGTCTCCTGGCGGACGACTTCGCCGCCGGTGCCGGTGAGGATCCGGGGAATGAGGTCGGCGGCGGCCGCGTCGAGGGCCGTTTCCTGTCGCTCGGCCCGTTGTCCTGTCAGGGGTGCGTACCGGGCCTCCATCTCGCGGAGCGTGCCGCGCACCTGGATGCCCGCGTAGGCGGCGGCTGCGGCCATCACCGAGGTGCCGGGCAGGGCCAGTGGCGTCCCCTCCACCGGGCAGCAGCGTTCGTCGGGGCAGCAGTAGGACCAGAACCGGCCGTCGGACAGGCACAGGGCCTCGTACACGGGCACGTCCAGTCCCCCGCAGGCCAGGCGCAGGCTCTGGGCGAGCGGACGCAAGCGTTCCATCACCGCGCCTCCGGTCTCCTCCCGCGCGGGGTCCTGGCACAGGAACAGGACGATGCCGTCGGGCCGCGCACCCCGCTTGGCGCATCCCGCGACGAGGGTCTCGGCGAGCTGGTGGCTGACGTCGGCCCATTCCTCACTGTTCCGCGGAATGCCGAGCCTGAGCCGGCCGCCGAAGCGGCCGCGCTCGCCGTGCAGCGCGAGAAGGACGACGCTGTCGGTGGGGTGAAAGCCCATCAGGTACGGGAGGGCGTCGGCCAGTTCGGCCGGGCTGCGCAGGGTGATCTGGGTCTCGGGCCGGGCGTCCCACGCGGGGGACGGGGCGGCGGGCGGCGTGTTCGGGCGGGCTGATTCGTCGCGCTGGGTCATGGCCCGAGAGTCCCGTGGACCGGCCGGGGTCCGCCAGGCCTGTGGATAACTCCGGAATGATGATCCGATCAGTGCTGTGGATAAGGGGGCGCGCCGGGTTTTCCACAGGTCACGGCCGCCCATTCGCGCATTGTCGGTGCCCTCGTGTTGCATGGGGGCATGACCAACGAAGCCCTCCGCACCTCGGCGGACCACGTCCTCTCCCGTCTCGTCGGAGACACCACGGGCACGGCGAAGCTGCGCGAGGACCAGTGGCGCGCGATCGAGGCCCTCGTCGCCGACCGCCGCCGCGCGCTGGTCGTGCAGCGCACCGGCTGGGGAAAGTCGGCGGTGTACTTCGTCGCGACCGCGCTGCTGCGCGAGCGGGGCAGCGGGCCGACCGTGATCGTCTCCCCGCTCCTGGCGCTGATGCGCAACCAGGTGGAGGCGGCCGCGCGGGCGGGTATTCACGCGCGCACGATCAACTCCTCCAACACCGAGGAGTGGGACACCGTCCAGGCCGAGGTCGCCGCGGGCACGGTGGACGTGCTGCTCGTATCGCCGGAACGCCTCAACAATCCCGACTTCCGGGACAACGTGCTGCCCAAGCTGGCCGCCGCCACCGGGCTGCTGGTCGTGGACGAGGCGCACTGCATCTCCGACTGGGGCCACGACTTCCGGCCGGACTACCGCCGGCTGCGCACCATGCTGGCCGACCTGCCGCCGGGCGTGCCCGTCCTCGCGACGACCGCCACGGCCAACGCCCGGGTCACCGCCGACGTCGCCGAGCAGCTGGGCACGGGCGAGGGCACGGAGGAGGCGCTGGTCCTGCGCGGTCCGCTGGACCGGGAGAGCCTGAGCCTGGGCGTGCTGAGCCTGCCGGACGCGGCCCACCGGCTGGCCTGGCTCGCCGACCACCTCGACGAGCTGCCCGGCTCCGGCATCATCTACACCCTGACCGTCGCCGCCGCCGAGGAGGTCACGGCGTTCCTGCGGCGCCGCGGGCACGTCGTCGCCCCGTACACGGGCAAGACGGAGAACGCCGACCGCCAGCAGGCCGAGGAGGACCTGCTCGCGAACCGGGTCAAGGCACTGGTGGCGACCTCCGCGCTGGGCATGGGCTTCGACAAGCCCGACCTCGGCTTCGTGGTCCACCTCGGCTCGCCCTCCTCCCCCATCGCCTACTACCAGCAGGTGGGCCGCGCGGGGCGCGGCGTGCGGCACGCCGAGGTGCTGCTGCTGCCCGGCCGTGAGGACGAGGCGATCTGGAAGTACTTCGCCTCGCTGGCCTTCCCTCCGGAGGACCTGGTCCGCCGCACGCTGGACGTCCTGGCGTCCTCGGACCGTCCCGTCTCGCTGCCCGCCCTCGAGCCCCAGGTGGACCTGCGCCGCTCCCGTCTGGAGACCATGCTCAAGGTCCTCGACGTCGACGGGGCCGTGCACCGGGTGCGCGGCGGCTGGACGGCGACGGGCGCGCCGTGGGTGTACGACGCCGAGCGGTACGCCTGGGTCGCGCGCCAGCGGGAGGCGGAGCAGCAGGCGATGCGCGAGTACGCCACGACCACCGGCTGCCGTATGGAGTTCCTGCGGCGGCAGCTGGACGACGATCAGGCGGTTCCCTGCGGCCGGTGCGACAACTGCGCGGGCCCCCGGTTCACCGCCGAGGTGTCCTCCGGTGCGCTGGACGCATCACGGGGTGAACTGGGGCGTCCCGGCGTGGAGGTGGAGCCTCGGCGGATGTGGCCGACGGGGCTGCCGGCCGTGGGCGTGGACCTCAAGGGCCGTATCCCCGCCGGCGAGCAGGCCGCTCCCGGCCGGGCGCTCGGGCGGCTGTCGGACATCGGCTGGGGCAACCGGCTGCGCCCGCTGCTCGCACCGCAGACACCGGATGCGGAAGTTCCGGATGATGTGGCGAAGGCCGTGGTGACCGTTCTGGCCGACTGGGCTCGTGGTCCCGGCGGTTGGGCGTCCGGGGCGCCGGACGCTCCCGCACGCCCGGTGGGCGTCGTCACCGTCGCCTCCCGCACCCGTCCGCGGCTGATCCGCTCGCTCGGCGAGCACATCGCCTCGGTCGGGCGCATGCCGCTCCTGGGGACGGTCGAGTACCGCGATCCCGAGGCGGACACCCGGCTGCCGCGTACCAACAGCGCCCAGCGCCTGCGGGCCTTGGACGGCGCACTCACCGTTCCCCCGGCGCTCGCGCAAGCGCTGGCATCGGCGGACGGGCCCGTGCTGCTGGTGGACGACCAGGCGGACACCGGCTGGACCCTCGCGGTGGCCGCGCGGATGCTGCGCCGATCCGGGGCGCGGGAAGTGTTCCCCCTGGTCCTGGCGGTGCAGGGGTAGGCCAGGGCGGGGCGTTCCCGCGACGAAGCGGAACCGGCACGGCGGACCGTCGGATACCGGTCACTGGCGCCAATCGATCGTTGCCGCACGGCCGGTGGGGCCGCGAGAATTGGAACGCATCCCCGCTCGCGCCCCCGCGCACCACGCCGGGACCGCTGTCGCGGTACGCGCCCCCGCCTGATATCCCCGCCCCGGACCATGGGCGTGCAGACGAAGGGAGAATCATGGCCCTCGGCTTCGTCCCACCGCCGTCCGCCGACTCCGCTTCCCGTCTGGGCAGGCTGCTGGCGCCCGCCGAATGGGCCGCGTGCGGAATTCCCCTGCTGCGCAATCCGCGGGAGCTCGTCACCGGACTGCACGCCCGCCATCTGCCGACGCCGTCCACGGCCGTCATCGCGGTCCTGCACCCGGACGAACGCCTGGCGGCCAGCGCCTCGTTCCTCATGCGCAGGGCGGGTGCCGCGGACGGCTGGGAGCTGCGCAACGCGCTGCTCTCCCAGCTGCGCCGGGTGATCCCGCACGACCTGCGCAGACGGGCCCCGGTCCGCACCGCCGTGCTGCTCTACTGCCGTGAGGGCGAGTCCCATTGGACCGAGGAGGACGGCGCCTGGATGTGGGCGCTGCGCGACGCCTGCACCTTGCACGGGCTGCGCTGCGGCGCGTACATCACCCTCACGGGCACCGGCTGGCAGATTCTCGGCGAGGGTCGCAGCGGCCGCCGGCCGTGCTCGGCCAGCTGTCCTGCCCTGCGCATCGGCTCCGGCGGCGGAGCTCCCGAGGCGGGGCGTCGCGCGGCGGCCCGGTGAGCGGGCGGGACACGGCGGCCGGGCAGCCCGGAAAAGGACGGCCGGCCACCGGGATCACACGTCAGACGCCTGCCGCGAGCAGGGCGTTGACCCGCTGCGGGTCGCCGCAGACGATCAGCAGCGCACCGGCTCGTGCCATCGCCGAGGGCAGCGAGCGGGCCACCGCCGCGTCGGTACCACCGTTGACGACGACGACCACGACGGGACGTGCCAGGGCCCGGTCCGCGTCGGCGGCCGCGTAGAAGACGTCGTCACCGGCGTCGTGCTGCGCCCAGTAGGACGCCTCACCGAAGGACAGCTCGTGCGCCGCCCAGGGGTGCGGGTCGCCGGTGGTGAGGACGAGGACCTCGCCGGGTGCCCGGCCGCTGTCGAGCAGCAGGTCGACGGCCTCGTCCGCGGCGTCGAGCGCGCCCTCGGGGGAGGCGGGTATCAGCTGGATCTGGGGGGTGGCCGCCGGGGCGTCCACCGCTGCCTCGCGCGCGGCGCGCCGGGGCGGGGCCGGGACCGGGCCGCGCGGCGCGCCGGGAGCGGACCGCATCGGGGCCGGGCGGGGACCAGGAACAGGGCGGGGGGTCGGCGCGGTACGGCCTGCGGCCGGAACTGCGCGAGGACCCGGGACACTCTCGTGAATCTGAGGCTCCTCGGGGATGAGAGGCATGAGTCGATATTTATCAAACGCCGGTGCGAGTCGCGTCGGCGGGTGGCATTTTGGGCCACTCAGAAGTCGAAGCCGAGCTGGCCACCGGCCTCCAAAGCCATGTTGTCGGGGGTGATGCGGGGCCGCTTGAGGTGCTGCCACTTCGGCAGCGCGTCCAAATAGGCCCAGGACAGCCGGTGGTGCGGGGTCGGGCCCAGCTCCTCCAGCGCGGCGCGATGCACCGGCGAGGGGTATCCGGCGTTGTCGCCGAACCCGAAATCGGCGTGGACGGCACCCAGTTCGGCCATCATCGCGTCCCGCCGCACCTTGGCGATCACCGAGGCCGCGGCCACGGCCACGCACGACTGGTCACCCTTGATGACCGTGCGAACCCTCCAGGGATCCCCGAGGTAGTCGTGCTTGCCGTCGAGGATCACCGCGTCGGGCCGAACCGGAAGGGCCTCCAGGGCCCGGGTGGCGGCCAGCCGCAGCGCCGCCGTCATGCCCAGCTCGTCGATCTCCCGCGGGGAGCAGTGACCGAGGGCGTAGGCGGTGACCCAGCCCTCCAGCACCTCGGCGAGCGCGGCGCGCCGCTTGAGGGTCAGCAGCTTGGAGTCGGTGAGGCCCTCCGGCGGGCGGCGCAGTCCGGTGACGGCCGCGCACACGGTGACCGGACCGGCCCAGGCCCCTCGGCCGACCTCGTCCACACCGGCGACGATCTTTGCTCCGGTCGTCGCTCGGAGCGAGCGCTCGACGCTGTGGGTAGGCGGTTGGTAGGGCATGGCGCCAGTAAGGTTACGCCCCTGGCGCCGGACTGTCCCGCCCCGCCCCCACTCCTCGTTCTGCGGACGGTCTCCGCTCAGCGCGCGGCTTGCGGGAGCCAGCCGGGAAGCGCCTCGGTCCGCCGCAGCCAGTCCTCGGGCGGAGCACCCCGTTCCGCCGATGCGACCACGCCGCCCGCGATCGCGGAGGTGGTGTCCACATCACCGCCGGCCTGCGCCGTCGTCCAGAACGCCGCCTCGAACGAGCCCAGATGGCGGGCCGCCGCCCAGAGCGCGAACGGCACGGTGTCATGCGCGCTGGTGCGGCGCCCGCAGCCCAGCACGGCCGCCACGGTGGTGGCGTCCCCGTAGTCGAGCATGTCGCGGGCGCGGCGCAGCCCCTGCTGCACCGCGCTGCGCGGCACCAGAGCGATCACCCCGTCCAGCAGCGCCTCCGGCGCGACGGCCCCGGCCGGATCACCGGCGAGGGCCGCCGCCGCGGCCACCGCCATCGCTCCGGCCACGGCCTCGCGATGCTGGTGTGTGGTGTAGGCGGAGATCTCGGCCTGGTGGGTGGCCTGCTCGGGGTCGTCCGCGTACCAGGCGCCCAGCGGGGCGATGCGCATGGCGGCGCCGTTGCCCCAGGACCCCTGCCCCTTGAACAGGGCCGCGGCCAGCTCCCGCCAGTCGCCGCCCTCCCTGATCAGACGCAGCATCCGGTTGACCGCCGGACCGTAGCCGCGGTCGAAGTCGTGCCGCTCGGCGAAGGAGCGCGCGAGGGCGTCCTGGTCGATGCGGCCGTGCTCGGCCAGGACGGCCAGCACGGAGCAGGCCATCTCGGTGTCGTCCGTCCACTGCCAGGGGGCGGGCGGCAGCTCGCGGCGCTTGAGTGACGGATAGTTGGCGGGGACGAAGAACTGGGAGCCGAGGGCGTCACCCACGGCCAGTCCTCGCAGACTCGCCAGGGCTCGGTGGAATCGGTCAGCGGTCATCGCAGCGAACTCTAACCGGTGAAGCCGTACGATTCAGGGGTGCACCAGCGCTCGAACGGCCGGTCGAGGTGATAGCGCCCGTCCGGTCCGAGCAGGAGCATCCGCGTCTCGGCGTTGCCCGGGTTCGACAGGGACTCGAACTCGCCGACGGTCCAGTGCAGCCACCGCATGCAGAACAGCCGCATGGTCAGACCGTGGGTGACCAGGAGGACGTTCGGCGGATGGCCGGGATCCTCGAAGCTGCGCCACAGACTCTCCAGAAAGGCACCCACCCGGTCGTACACATCGGCACCCGACTCCCCCTGGGCGAAGCGGTAGAAGAAGTGCCCGTAGGCGTCCCGGTAGGCCTTCTGGCGGCGGACGTCCTCGCGGTCCTGCCAGTTCCCCCAGTCCTGCTCGCGCAGCCGCGGTTCCTCCCGGACCCGGACGCGGCGCGGGTCGAGCCCCAGCGCGTGCAGCGTCTGGTGGGTACGCCGGTAGGGCGAGACATAGACGGAGACCCGCTCGTCCCCGAAGAGCTCCCGCAGCGCGATGCCCGCCTTCTCTGCCTGCCGACGGCCGGTCTCCGTCAGGCTCAGGGCATGGTCGGGCTCCCGCTCGTAGACCGTGTCGTCGACATTGCCTTCCGACTCGCCGTGGCGGATGAGGACGATGCGCCGGGGCCGTGACATGCCGCCACCCTAATTCGAACGGGCGACGAACGCCTCACGCCGCCATCCCCTCCGGCGCCAACAGCGCCCGGCCCTCGCGTATCTCGCACCTGTTGCCCTCGAAGCGTCTGCTCAGCGCCCTGTCGTGGGAGACGATCACCAGCGCGCCCGGCCACTCGGCCAGGGCCCGCTCAAGCTCCTCGACCAGGCCGAGGGCGAGATGGTTGGTGGGCTCGTCGAGCAGCAACAGGTCCACGGGACGGGACAGCAGCCGGGCGAGCCCGAGACGGCGGCGCTGCCCGACCGAGAGGGAACCGACCGGAACGTGCAGGTCGCGCTCCCGGAAGAGGCCGTAGGACAACAGCAGGTCCCGCTGTTCGGCGGCATCCCCCGGCAGTCCGCGCCGGAAGGCGTCCAGCAGCCGCTCCGCCGGCCGGTCCACGGGGATCTCCTGGGCCAGGTGGCCGACGCTGCCCGCGCGGCGGACGGTTCCGGCGTCGGGCCGGTCGACGCCGGCCATCAGCCGCAGCAGAGTGGACTTCCCGGCCCCGTTGGGGCCGTGCACCAGCAGCCGCTCACCCGCGCGCACGGTGAGGGCGTCAACGGTGAGCCGGTCGCCGGCCCGCACGCCGGCGAGCGAGACCAGCTCCCCCTCGGGCGCGCCCACCCCGGGCCGGGCCGCGAAGCGCAAGAGGTCCGGCGGGCGGGGCACCGGCTCTTCCCGGAGTCTGCGCAGGCGCTCGCGCGCGTTGCGCACCCGGCTCGAGACGGAGGACTGGACGCGTCCCCGGTTCCGGTCGTACGCCATCTTGTTGCCGTCCTTCATGGCCCGGCCCACGGCGACGCCGCGGGCGGTGGTCTCGGCCGCCTCGGCGAGCGACTCGGTCTCCGCGCGCCAGCGCTCGTAGGCCTGCTCCCACCGGCGGCGGGCCGAGGCACGTTCCGCCAGGTACCCGGCGTATCCGCCGCCGTAGCGGACGAGGGTCCTCCGGTCGGCGTCGACCTCGATCACGGCGGTGGCGACGCGCTCGAGGAAGTCCCGGTCGTGGGAGACCGTCACGACCGTGCCGCGATGCGCCAGCAGGCTGTCCTCGAGCCAGGTCAGGGCCGCGCCGTCCAGGTGGTTGGTCGGCTCGTCCAGCAGCATGACCTCGGGCGCCGCGGCGACGAGGCAGGCCAGTCCGAGGCGGGCCTGTTCGCCGCCGGACAGGCTCCCCAGGTGCCGCTCCCGGCCGATGTGCGCGAGCTTGAGGCCGTGCAGGGCCTTGTCCACGCGGGCGTCGGCCTCGTAACCACCCCGGGCCTCGAAGGCGGTGAGCAGGTCCCCGTACTCGGCGAGTGTCCCGGGCCCGGCGTCACCGAGCCCGGCCTCCAGCGCGCGCAGCCGCCGTTCCATGGCACGCAACTCGGCGAGCGCCGCGTCGATCACCTGGCCTACCGTGCTGCCCGGGGGCAGGGCGGGCGTCTGCCCCAGGTACCCGACGCCCCCTTCGGCCGAGGTCACGACCGTGCCGTCCGTCGGCCGCCCGACGCCGGCGAGCAGCTTCAGCAGCGTGGACTTCCCCGCGCCGTTCTCACCCACGACACCGACCCGTTCGCCCGGCCGCACCGAGAGGGACACCCCTTCGAGGAGCCGCCGGTCCCCCCGGGTGACGGACACATCGCGCATCGAAAGCTGAGCAGGCATGACCAGACCTCCAGGACCGGGACCGGCAGGACACAGGGCCGACGACAAGGCCGCAAGACCTCGAGACCTCGAGACCAGCCGTCAAACGCAACCTAAGTTGCGTTACGCTCAGCATGGCAGACTCCGTCCACTAACGCAACGGGAGTTGCAATTGCCTTCGGATACCCCCACCCCCAGCGCACCGGGCACGGTCCGCCCCGGCGGGCGCACCGCCCGCACCCGCGCCGCCGTACGCGACGCCGTCCTCACCGGCCTGGTCGAGCACGGCTACCCCGGGCTCACCATCGAGTACGTCGCCGAGCACTCGGGCGTGCACAAGACCACGCTCTACCGGCGCTGGGGCGGCGTCGAAGGACTGGTGGCGGACGCGCTCGACCTCGCCGGCGAGGACAGTTGGAGCCCGCCGGACACCGGCACGCTCCACGGCGACCTACGGGCCCTCGCCCAGGAGATCCTCGAGACCTTCACCGACCCGGGGGGCGCGGCGGCCCCGACCGCCTTCATCGCCGCCGCCTTCCAGTCCGAACGCGCCGCGGAGGCGCTGCGCGGCTTCTACGCCGAACGCTTCGCGCGCTGCGCACCGTTGATCGAGCGGGCCGTCGGGCGCGGCGAGGCCCCGCCCGGCACCGACGCGGGCGCCGTCGTTCGTGCCGTCTCTGCGCCGCTCTTCTTCCGGCTCTTCGTCACCCGCGAGCCCGTGGACACGGCCGTCGCGGACCAGGCCGCCGACGCCACGCTCGCCGCCGTCCGGGCCGGGGCCTACGCGCCACCGGCCTGATCAGACATGCGGACAGAGGCGGGAGCCGAGTCCGTCAGACCGTCCAGGAGGGCTCTATCTTCACGACATCGCCCGTGATCGCGGCGACGTCCGCCTCGGTCTGCGCCCGCAGCCCGAGGCGTTCCACCCGGTCCGCGCGGTACTTGCCGTGCTCGGCCTCGGAGTTCCACATCGACAGCACCAGGAACTCATGGCCCGGAGCCTCCCCGAAGACGCCTCGCAGCATCCCCGGGGAGCCGGCCATCGCCGGATTCCACACCTTCTCCTGCATGAGCGTGAAATGCTCTACCCGGTCCTCGCGGATGCGGCAGTGAGCGAAGCGCACCACATCGGCATCGGTGAACTGTGGCTGAAAACCGACCTTCACATCGAAGCGGTGCTCGAACAGCCGCACCTGGATCTCCTTGTACGTGCCGGCCTGCGCGGCCGCCAGCCTGTCGTGCGAGCGCGCCATGAAGGAGTCGTAGAACGCCCGGCTCTCCCAGAAGCCGAAGAGGTGCACGACGTCAGGACGCGCCCTGCTCCAGCCGCCGCCCTGCCCCCGGAAGCCGGGCTCGCCCGGCAACCCCGCCCATTTCCGCTGCCCCCGCTCGAAGCCCCGGCGGTCCACCACGGTGCAGCGAATCCACTTGACCAGCACCGGGCCATCGTACGGCGCCGGCAGTGGCGTGGGTCACGTACCCGAGGAGTACACGCGGGCGAGCGCCTCCGCGTCCTCGTCGCTCAGCTCGATCCGGAACTCCCGGGACAGCACCCCGGTCCATTCCTCAACGGGAATCACACGGTGTTCCTCCGAGCCGTCGGGACGCATGGTCGCGAACACCGGGCCGACCAGCATCCGCCGTATGTCCGGCTCCGTCCGCTGGACGATCGCCCGGGAGACGAACGGTGAACGCGGGTGCGTCGAGATGTAGTAGTTCATCACGCCGTAGTCGACCGGGAAGCGCTCTTCCGGTCCGAAGGAATACACGTCGAACCAGCCATCCGGGCGCAGCGAGCGCAGAACCCGTACGTCCTTCTGCTCACGCTCGATTCCAAACGTCCATTCCCCCTGCCGCTCCCGCACTCCGTCCCGCAGGGCCAGTGGTTCCAGCAGCCCCTCGCCACCGAACCCGACGTCGCACAGCCACTGCTCGCCGTCGGCCTCGACCCTGAGCGCCATGTGCGTGGCGGGCCGCAATCCTTCGCCGCCCATGCGGACGCGCGCCCCGAGCCCGGCCACCCGGAAGCCGATGTGCTCGAGGACGGCGGCAAGCAGCAGGTTCTGTTCGAAGCAGTAGCCGCCGCGCCGGCCGGCCACCATCTTGTCCTGGAGCGCCTTGACGTCCAGCAGGACGGGACGGCCCAGCAGTACCTCAAGGTTCTCGAACGTGAACGCGTCGACGTGTCCGCGGTGCACGGCACGCAGCGTCGCCAGGTCCGCCCGGACCGGCCCCTCGACGCCGACGCGCGCCAGATACGCGTCCAGGTCGACCTCGCCGCCACCCCATATGGACTCACTCATTCCGTCACAGCTCCCCTCCGCAATCGGCAAACTTCCACAAACGGCAAAAGCGGTGGCCGGAGAAAACTCCGGCCACCGCTCTCTACGTTATGCGGTTGTCCCCGTCAGGCGCTCAGCTGCAGCCGCTGGTCGAGCCGCAGCCCTCGCAGAGGTAGCAGCTGCCCGCGCGGCGCATCTTGGTGCCGCAGGAGAAGCACAGCGGCGCGTCGGCGTTCAGGCCCAGCTGCATCTCGACCAGCTCGGTGGAGCTGTGGACCTGCTTCGGGGCCGGTGCCGCGGCCGCCGGCTGGGCCGGGAGCTCGGGCTTGGCAGGCTCCACGTGGCGCGGCGCGGACTGGGCCAGGCCCTCGACGTCGACCTCTTCGTCGGCCGGCTCGTACGAACCGGTGTCCAGGTGCCGCTGGCGCTCCTCGGCGGAGTGGATGCCCAGGGCGGAGCGGGTCTCGAAGGGCAGGAAGTCCAGCGCCAGGCGGCGGAAGATGTAGTCGACGATCGACTGCGCCATCCGCACGTCCGGGTCGTCCGTCATGCCGGCCGGCTCGAAGCGCATGTTGGTGAACTTCGAGACGTAGGTCTCCAGCGGCACGCCGTACTGCAGGCCGACCGAGACGGCGATCGAGAAGGCGTCCATCATGCCCGCGAGGGTCGAGCCCTGCTTGGACATCTTCAGGAAGACCTCACCCAGACCGTCGTCCGGGTAGGAGTTGGCGGTCATGTAGCCCTCGGCACCGCCCACCGTGAAGGAGGTGGTGATGCCCGGACGGCCCTTGGGCAGGCGCTTGCGGACCGGGCGGTACTCGACGACCTTCTCCGCGGCGGCGGGGGCTGCGGCCTCGGGGGCCTTGGCCTCCTCCTTCTTCTTGGCGGAGAGCGGCTGGCCGACCTTGCAGTTGTCGCGGTAGATCGCGAGCGCCTTCAGGCCGAGCTTCCAGCCCTCGAAGTAGACCTCCTCGACCTCCTCGACGGTGGCCGACTCGGGCAGGTTGACGGTCTTGGAGATCGCGCCCGACAGGAACGGCTGCGCGGCGGCCATCATGCGCACGTGGCCCATGGCGGAGATCGCGCGCTCGCCCATGGCGCAGTCGAAGACCTCGTAGTGCTCGGGCTTGAGGCCCGGGGCGTCGATCACATTGCCGTGCTCGGCGATGTAGGCGACGATCGCCTCGATCTGCTCCGGCTGGTAGCCGAGCCGCTTGAGCGCCTTGGGGACCGTGTTGTTCACGATCTGCATGGAGCCGCCGCCGACGAGCTTCTTGAACTTCACCAGGGCCAGGTCCGGCTCGACGCCCGTGGTGTCGCAGTCCATCATCAGGCCGATGGTGCCGGTGGGGGCCAGCACGGACGCCTGGGCGTTGCGGAAGCCGTCCTTCTCGCCGAGGCGGAGAACGTCCTGCCAGGCCTCGGTCGCCGCGGCCCAGACGGGGGTGTCCAGGTCGTCCATGCGCCGGGCGGCGGCGTTGGCGTCGGAGTGCTGCTTCATGACGCGCTTGTGGGCGTCGGCGTTGCGGGCGTAGCCGTCGTACGGGCCGACGACCGCGGCCAGCTCGGCGGAGCGCTTGTAGGAGGTGCCGGTCATCAGCGAGGTGATGGCACCGGCGAGCGCGCGGCCGCCGTCGCTGTCGTAGGCGTGACCGGTGGCCATCAGCAGGGCGCCGAGGTTGGCGTAGCCGATGCCCAGCTGGCGGAAGGCGCGGGTGGTCTCGCCGATCTTCTGGGTCGGGAAGTCGGCGAAGCAGATGGAGATGTCCATCGCCGTGATGACCAGCTCGACGACCTTGGCGAAGCGCTCGGCGTCGAACGACTGGTTCCCCTGGTCGTCGTCGCGGAGGAACTTCATGAGGTTGAGGGAGGCGAGGTTGCACGAGGAGTTGTCCAGGTGCATGTACTCGCTGCACGGGTTGGACGCGGTGATCCGGCCCGACTCCGGCGAGGTGTGCCAGTGGTTGATGGTGTCGTCGTACTGGATGCCGGGGTCGGCGCAGGCCCAGGCGGCCTCGGCCATCTTGCGGAAGAGGCCCTTGGCGTCGATCTCCTCGATGACCTCGCCGGTCATCCGGGCGCGCAGCCCGAACTTCGAGCCGGTCTCGACGGCCTTCATGAACTCGTCGTTGACGCGGACGGAGTTGTTGGCGTTCTGGTACTGGACGGAGGTGATGTCCTCGCCGCCCAGGTCCATGTCGAAGCCGGCGTCGCGCAGGGCGCGGACCTTCTCCTCCTCCTTCACCTTGGTCTCGATGAAGGCCTCGACGTCGGGGTGATCGACGTCGAGGACGACCATCTTGGCCGCGCGGCGGGTGGCGCCGCCCGACTTGATCGTTCCGGCGGAGGCGTCGGCGCCGCGCATGAAGGAGACGGGACCGGAGGCGTTGCCGCCGGAGGAGAGCAGTTCCTTGGAGGAGCGGATGCGGGAGAGGTTCAGGCCGGCGCCGGAACCGCCCTTGAAGATCATCCCCTCTTCCTTGTACCAGTCGAGGATGGACTCCATGGAGTCGTCGACGGAGAGGATGAAGCAGGCGGAGACCTGCTGCGGCTGCTTGGTGCCGACGTTGAACCACACCGGCGAGTTGAAGCTGAAGACCTGGTGCAGCAGGGCGTGGGTCAGCTCGTGCTCGAAGATCTCGGCGTCCGCCGGGGAGGCGAAGTACCCGTGCTCCTCACCGGCCTTGCGGTAGGTGAGCACCACGCGGTCGATCAGCTGGCGCAGGCTGGACTCGCGCTCGGGGGAGCCGGTCGCGCCGCGGAAGTACTTGCTGGTGACGATGTTGACCGCGTTCACCGACCAGAAGTCGGGGAACTCGACGCCGCGCTGCTCGAAGTTGATCGAGCCGTCGCGCCAGTTGGTCATGACGACGTCACGACGTTCCCAGACGACCTCGTCGTACGGATGCACGCCAGGGGTGGTGTGGATGCGCTCGATGCGCAGGCCCTTGCCACCCTTGTTTCCCTTGGAGCGGGAACCTCGCGCAGAGCCGCTCGTCGTCTCGGTCATGCCGCCTCCCTCTACGGGCAAAACGCCCTAATGCGCCTAATTCTTCCGGGGCGCGATGTGTTCTGTCACCCGGCTGCGCTCAGCGCGCCGGGCAGGTCTGTGATGGGTCGCCGTCAGTCGGCGGCCACGGCGGGCGCGGGGACGTCGGCGCCCCCGCCCGCTACCGCCGCGGGGCCGGCCTCGGCCTCGGCGCGACGCAGTCCCTCGCGGAGCTCCGCGACGGCGGCCTCGAAGTCCTCGAGCGAGTCGAACGCCTGATAGACGGACGCGAACCGCAGGTACGCGACGAGGTCCAGGTCCTTGAGCGGCCCGAGTATGGCGAGCCCGACGTCGTGCGTGGAGAGCTCGGCGCTGCCCGAGGCGCGCACCGCCTCCTCGACCCGCTGGCCGAGCTGGGCCAGGGCGTCCTCGGTGACCGGGCGGCCCTGGCAGGCCTTGCGCACTCCGGAGATCACCTTGGTGCGGCTGAAGGGCTCGGTGACCCCACTGCGCTTGATCACCATGAGTGACGCGGTCTCCACGGTCGTGAACCGACGGGAGCAGTCGGGGCACTGGCGGCGTCTGCGGATCGAACAGCCGTCATCGGTGGTCCGGCTGTCGACGACTCGACTGTCGGGGTGCCTGCAGAAGGGGCAGTACATCGCTCTCCACCCTCCTTCACCCTCGAGTAAGCCTCTGAGTCTCGAGAAACCTCGAGAAAAACCCTGTGCACGTCTGCGCTGCGGTGGCCCCGCCGGGGCTCTCGCCGAGCAGCCCCCAGCATAGGCGATGCCCACCGCCGGTCATGACCAGGAGGGGGCATCGACCACAACTTGTGGGTAGCCTCCGCCATCAAAGCACTAGATCTGGTGGCGAGCGGCCAAGCTCCCCCGTCGCGTGTCGCGCCGCGGAGGCCGGACACGACCCTACGCGGGCGGGCCCTGGGGCAGGCCGAGGGGCCGCGGATGACACACTGGGGACACGGTGCGGCGCCTCCGCGCGGCACCGGACGCGACCGCGGGAGCGACCACTGCCCGACTCCTGTCCGGCCGGGTGAGCCCCGTGCCGTTCCGCCTGGCTTCGCACCGAAGGTTACCGTAATAGGGCGAATTGATCTCCGCTCGTACACCCTCTCCCGTGATCACGTCAGCGGATCCTCGATATTTCACTCGAACGTGTGTTTGGCGCAACCTTTCGAAAGCAACTACCGTTGTCCAGCTAGGGAGAACATCTCGAGAGGGGCCGACGTGACCACCACCGCAGACAGCGCCACCATCACCGCCCAGGACCGCTCCCAGAACCGACTCGACCAGGCACACCCGATGAATGACGCAGCCATGAACGCCGAGGGGCAGAAGCCCGCCCGCTCGCTCCCCGGGCGGCCGCCGGGCATCCGGGCCGACAGCTCCGGTCTCACCGACCGGCAGCGCCGCGTGATCGAGGTCATCCGGGACTCCGTCCAGCGCCGCGGATACCCACCATCCATGCGCGAGATCGGCCAGGCGGTGGGCCTGTCCAGCACCTCCTCCGTCGCCCACCAGCTGATGGCGCTGGAGCGCAAGGGCTTCCTCCGCCGGGATCCGCACCGCCCCCGCGCCTATGAGGTACGCGGCTCCGATCAGCCGAGCACCCAGCCCACCGACACCTCGGGCAAGCCCGCCGCCTCCTACGTTCCCCTGGTCGGCCGCATCGCCGCCGGTGGGCCGATCCTCGCCGAGGAGTCCGTCGAGGACGTCTTCCCTCTCCCCCGCCAGCTGGTGGGTGACGGCGAGCTCTTCGTCCTGAAGGTCGTCGGCGACTCCATGATCGAGGCCGCCATCTGTGACGGCGACTGGGTGACGGTACGCCGCCAGCCGGTCGCGGAGAACGGCGACATCGTGGCCGCCATGCTGGACGGGGAGGCCACGGTCAAGCGCTTCAAGCGCGAGGACGGCCATGTCTGGCTGCTCCCGCACAACGCCGCCTACCAGCCGATCCCCGGCGACGAGGCCACGATCCTGGGCAAGGTCGTGGCGGTGCTGCGGCGGGTATGAGCCCACCCGCCGAAAGGCCGGGCCCCGGAACCACTGCGCCGGTTCCGGGGCTCTCTTGTGCCCGGCGGGCCCTCGCCCGCGGCCGCCGACGACAGGCCCTAGGGGGTGTCCGATGGGTCGGCGCGGGTCCTGCGGTGTCCGGTGCGGTGGATCGCAAGGCGGAGCATCGGCCTCGGACTGGGCGTCCTTGGCTGATGCGACAACGCGGCGAGCCGCCGTGCCGGGCGCCGCAGGGCCCGTGCTGACCCATCGGACACCCCCTAGCGGCCCTCCGCCTTCGCCGCGGCGTCGATGGCGGCCAGTGAGCGGCGCGCCTGGTTACGGTCCGTGGTGTACCAGAAGTCCGGCAGCGAGGACCGCAGGAACGAGCCGTAGCGGGCCGTCGCCAGCCGGGGGTCCAGCACCGCGACCACGCCCCGGTCGCCCGAGGCCCGTACGAGCCGGCCCGCGCCCTGTGCCATCAGCAGCGCCGCGTGCGTCGCGGCCACGGCCATGAAGCCGTTGCCGCCGCTCTCCTCCACGGCCCGCTGCCGGGCGCTCATCAGCGGGTCGTCCGGCCGCGGGAACGGCACCCGGTCCATGACGACCAGCTGGCAGCTCGGCCCCGGCACATCCACTCCCTGCCACAGCGACAGCGTGCCGAACAGGCACGTACGGGGGTCGGCCGCGAAGTTCCGGATGAGCTCGCCCAGCGTCTCCTCGCCCTGCAGCAGGATCGGCACGTCCAGTCGGCCGCGCAGCTCCTCGGCGGCCGCCTGTGCGGCTCGCATCGACGAGAACAGCCCGAGCGTCCGCCCGCCCGCGGCCTCCACCAGCTCCGCCAGCTCGTCGAGCATGTCGTTCCGGGTGCCCTCGCGGCCCGGCTGCGCCAGGTGCCTGGCGACGTAGAGGATGCCCTGCTTGGGGTAGTCGAACGGCGAGCCGACGTCGACGCCCTTCCATTCCGGGAGGTCGTCCCCCGCCACGCCCTCGGGTGCGAGGCCCAGGGAGGCGCCGACGCCGTTGAAGTCCCCGCCGAGCTTGAGCGTCGCCGAGGTGAGCACCACGGACCGCTCGTTGAAGAGCTTCTCGCGCAGCAGCCCGGAGACCGACAGCGGCGCGACCCGCAGCGAGGCGCCGAAGCGGTCGTGCCGCTCGTACCAGACCACGTCGTACTCGGAGCCCTCGACGATGCGCTCGGCCACGGCGTGGATGTTCTCCACCGAGGCCAGGGCCTGCTTGCGGACGGCGTCCTCGTCCTGGACGGACTTGTCCCGGGTGTTGCCGAGCGCCGTGATGACCGTGCGCGCGGCGTCACGCAGCGCCATCAGGCAGTAGCCGAGGTCCTCGGGGATCTCCTCGAGCCGGCCGGGCAGGGCCAGCTCCATCAGCCGCTCGAAGCTCTCGGACGCGGTCTGCAGGGCATCGGCCGCCTTCTCGTCGACCAGCTTCGCCGCTCGCCGCACCGCCCGGTTCACCTGGCCCGGGGTGAGCTCGCCGGTCGCCACACCCGTGACCCGGGAGACCAGCTCATGCGCCTCGTCGACGATCAGCACCTCGTGGCCCGGCAGCACCGGCGCGCCCTCGATGGCGTCGATGGCGAGCAGGGCGTGGTTGGTGACCACGACCTCCGCCAGCTTGGCCCGCTCCCGGGCCGCCTCGGCGAAGCACTCGGCGCCGTACGCGCACTTGGAGGCGCCCAGGCACTCGCGGGAGGTGACGGAGACCTGCGCCCACGCCCGGTCGGACACGCCCGGCGTCAGGTCGTCCCGGTCGCCGGTCTCGGTCTCGTCCGACCAGTCGCGCAGCCGCAGCAGGTCCTTGCCCAGCTTGCTGGACGGGGCCGCCGCCTCGAACGGGTCGAAGAGGCCCTCCTCCTCGTCCTGCGGGACGCCTTCGTGCAGCCGGTGCAGACACAGGTAGTTGGAGCGGCCCTTGAGCATGGCGAACTCCGGGCGGCGGCGCAGCAGCGGGTGCAGCGCGTCGACCGTGCGCGGCAGGTCGCGCTCGACGAGCTGCCGCTGCAGCGCGAGCGTCGCGGTCGCCACGACCACGCGCTCGCCGTGCGCGAGGGCCGGCACGAGGTAGCCGAGGGACTTGCCGGTGCCGGTGCCCGCCTGGACGAGCAGGTGCGAATTGCCGTCGATGGCCGCGGCGACGGCTTCGGCCATCGCGACCTGGCCGGGCCGCTCGGTGCCCCCGACGGCGGAGACGGCGGCGTGCAGCAGGTCGGTGAGTGTAGGCGCAGAGGTGGCAGTCATAGCGCTTTCAGCCTACGGGGCGGCACTGACATCGGGGGCCCGGACGGCCCTCCCTCCCCCGATCACCAACGGCACGATCACAGAAGCGCGCGCAGCGCGCGGTCGCGGATCATCACGGCAGCCCGCTTGTCGGGCAGGTCCACCTCGCCCGACAGCCGGAACCCCGCGCCGAGGAAGGCCGCCAGCGACGGGGTGTTGCGCAGGTCCGGCTCGCCGACGACCCTGCCGCAGGCCGGCCGGCGGTCCAGCACCAGATCGGCGACGGTCCGCAGCAGCAGGGTGCCCAGCCCCCTGCCCCGGTCGGCCACGTTGCCCAGGAGGAAGTGGATTCCGGTGTCGTGCGGCCGGGCGGGATAGTGCCGGGCGATGGGGTCGAGGTCGGCGCGGTAGAGCTCCCAGTAGCTCATGGGAACCCCGGCGAGCACGCCGAGGCAGGGGACGCTGCGCCCGTCGCCGTCGAGCTGGGCGCGCAGGTGGTCGGCGGTCGCGGTGCCGGAGCCGGCCAGGCCCCAGAAGGCGGCGACTGCCGGATCGTTCATCCACTGGGTGACCAGCGGAAGGTCCCGCTCGGCGCGGACGGGTACGAGCTGGAACGGCCCCCCGTCGGTGCCGACGGCTCCCCAGCCGGCGACCCCGCCCAGGAGGTCGGGGCCGGGCGGCGACCCGGAGGCCTCCGGCCGGTCGTGGGCCATGAACCCGACGAGCGCGCCCACCGGCGGCAGTTCGACCGTATCGGCGCAGTCGTCGTTCCCCGGCCCCGGGGACCGCTCGCCGTGCCGCACGCCGTCGAGGACGGGCAGCGGGTCCGTCAGCGGGTCGAAGAGGGGCGCGATGCCGCCGTCGTTCCTCTCGGTCATCCGCGCTCACCCGGCCGACGCGACGAGCGGGTTGGCGACGGTGACGTACGCGGACTGGGTGTCCACCGGCCCGACGAGCTCATCGAGTCCGCGCAGCCTGGTGAGCATGTTGGCCTTGCATCGCAGGGTGGGCGCCTCGAGGAGCTGTCCGGGCAGGGACGAACGCGTCGCCCGGGGCCCGGAGAGAGCGTCCTTGAGGAACCGCCGGAGGGCCGCCAGCAGGACCTCCTCGTCGGCCAGGCGCTGGGAGCCGAACGCCCCGATCATGCCCAGGATGTTGTTGATGCCGAGGTAGTAGAGGAATCGTTCGTCCGCCACCCCGTCCGGCACGAACGTGTTGCTCTCCCGGCCGATGCCGGGCAGTTGCGCCTCGAGTGCGGCGCGGTGGGACTCGCGGTAGTAGTAGCCCTGGTTGTCGCGGAAGCGACCGCCGACCGGCCAGCCGTCGGTGTCGAGCAGGACGAGGGTGTTCTGCTGGTGGGCCTCCAGGGCGATGCCGGCCTCGCCGTCGAACCACAGGACGGGCCGCACCACCGCCTCCAGGTAGCGCAGGAACCACTCGGCGGCGACGGCCCCGGTGGGTCGCCCGGTCCGGTAGGCGAGCCGGCCGATGATGTCGGCGAGCCGGGAGCACATGGCCGGATGGCCGGCGGGGGACGTCCTTCCGGGCCAGGGACGGGGCGCGGTGAGCCCGGCGACGCACACGGCGTCGTCACCGGGCCCGAAGGGGTTGTGGCGGATGACGACGTCGACGCCTGGCAGCGGTGTGCCGCCGGGCGCGTCGACGGCGAGCCAGGCGGGGTCGCGGACGATGTCGAAACCGAGCCCGCCGGGGCAGGCGGCCCGCCAGCGCTCGGCGAGCCCGCTGCGCAACAGCCGGTGCACCTCGACGCCCCGCCGCAGTTCCTTGCGGAGGTTCTCGCGGCGCGAGTTGGTGATGCGCAGGCCGAGGGAGAACTTGAGCATGGCCGGTGCGCCGGGCCGGTGCGCGGTCCGCACGGAGGAGGTGGGGTACCAGGGCTCGCCGTGGGCGCCGAGGTCGCGCAGCAGTCCGGCGTCGAACAGCGCCACGACGTCGGGGCGGTGGCGGATGTCGCGCGCCTGCCAGGGGTGCACGGGCAGCGCGACGGTGTCCGGCGGGAGGTCGCGCTCCAGGCTCGGCCCGGCGATGCGGGCGGCGAGGGCGGCGGCGTCGACCGCGCGGCCGCGTTCGGTCCACGCCGAGTCGTCGGCCAGTACGGACCGGTGGACGGCGAGCCAGTGCAGGGGGAAGCCGCCCCGCAGTTCGGGCGAGCAGGCGAACGCCTCGGCGTCCGAGAGGCCTTCGCGGCTCTTGGGCGCGGGGTGCAGGGGGTGGCCGAGCAGCAGGGACTGCTCGCCGTAGAGGAAGAGGTCGCCGCCGTCGGGGTCGGCGGGCCGCTCGCGCCGGTCGGCGAGGAAGACGGCCGTGCGCCCGGCGGAGTCGGCGACCCTGGCGACGAGCCCGGCGCCGTCGACGACGGGGGCGTGGCCCGCCTGGGCGGCGCGGTGGGCGGCTTCGCGGCCGAGCAGGGCGGCCAGGGTGACGGCGTCGAAGGCGGGGGCGTCGTCCGGGCCTCCGGTGAGGGTGACCCGCCCGAAGCGGTGCCAGCCGGTGCGCGACCAGTAGTGGACCGCGACGCTCAGCGGGATGCCGCTCGCGTTGAGCGGCAGGTACAGGGTGTCGCCGTGGGGCGGGGGGATGTCGTTCTCGCGCACCCAGCACCGCAACAGGTTCTCCACCGCGGCGGCGTCGGCGGCCGCTCGTGGGTCGGCGTGGTCCAGCGGGTCGGCAGCGCCGTACGGGCCGGCCTCCGGCGGTCCGGCG
Source organism: Streptomyces sp. NPDC053048 (assembly GCF_044547045.1). Taxonomy (NCBI): domain Bacteria; kingdom Bacillati; phylum Actinomycetota; class Actinomycetes; order Kitasatosporales; family Streptomycetaceae; genus Streptomyces; species Streptomyces sp. NPDC053048. The sequence goes on along the minus strand of NZ_JBITZS010000003.1, from coordinate 53,847 downwards.
CGGTGGCCGCCCGGCCGGGGCGCCACGGGGGACAGCCCCTGGCCGACCGGGGACGCATCGGCATGGCGGGGTGCGTTCATGCGGTGTGCGGCGCTCGGCTCACGGCGTTCCGGCCGGGTGCGCGGCGCCTTCCTCCTTCGGCGATCGCGGGGTGGGGATCCGGCGGCTCGTGCGGGAGACCGCGGCGATGGCGTCGGAGAGCCGCTCGAGGACGGCCTCCGCCTGTTCGTCGGTGATGGTCAGGGGCGGCAACAGTCGCACCACGCACGCGTGGCGGCCGCCCAGCTCGACGATCAGGCCGCGCCGCAGGCACTCCTGCCGCACGGCGGCGGCCAGGGCGGGCGCGGCGGGCAGGGGGCGCGCCGCGCGGGCGTCGGGCGTACCGCACGCGGCCGGCGTACCGCACGCGTCGGGCGTGCCGGCCGCGGCGGGCTCGGTGGCCTCCGGGTCGACCATCTCGACGCCGATCATCAGCCCCCGCCCGCGCACCTCGCCGACGCAGTCGTAGGCGCCGACCGCGGCGCGCAACCGGTCCAGCATGCGCTCGCCCAACACGGCGGCGCGTTCGGCCAGCGCGTTCCGCCGGACGTAGCGCAGGGTCGCGGTGCCCGCGGCCATGGCGAGCTGGTTGCCCCGGAAGGTGCCCGCGTGGTCGCCGGGCTGCCAGGCGTCGAGCTCCTCCCGGTAGACGACGACGGCGAGCGGGAGGCTGCCGCCGATGGCCTTGGACAGGACCATCACGTCGGGGACGACGCCGCTGTGCTCGACGGCCCAGAAGGCGCCGGTGCGGCCGACGCCCGTCTGTACCTCGTCGGCGATCAGGGGGATGCCGCGGGCCGCGGTGATCTCGCGCATCCGGCGCAGCCAGCCGTCCGGGGCGGGGAGCACCCCGCCCTCGCCCTGCACGGGCTCGACGATCATTCCGGCCGGGTCCCTGACGCCGCTGCCGGGGTCGTCGAGCAGGCTCTCCGCCCAGCGGGCGGCCAGGCGCTCGCCGGTCTCGCCGCCGACCCCGAAGGGGCAGCGGTAGTCCTGCGGGAACGGCAGCCTGGTCACACTCACGCTCGGCGCTCCCCCGGAGACGGCCAGAGCCCCGGAGGTCATCCCGTGGTAGGCGCCGGAGAAGGCCACCAGGCCTTCGCGCCCGGTGGCGGTCCGTACGAGCTTGAGCGCGGCCTCCACGGCGTCGGTGCCGGCCGGTCCGCAGAACTGTACGCGCGCCGACTCGGCGAGGCCGGGCGGGAGCGTGGCGAACAGCTCGCTGGTGAAGTCGTCCTTCACGGGGGTGGCGAGGTCCAGGACGTGCAGCGGTGCTCCGGAATCGAGAACGGAACGGATGGCCTCGAGCACCACGGGGTGGTTGTGGCCCAGCGCGAGCGTTCCGGCGCCGGAGAGACAGTCGAGGTAGCGGCGGCCGTCGGCCCCCTCGATCGTCAGGCCCCGGGCGCGGACGGGCACGATGGGCAGCGAGCGGGCGTACGTACGAGCCGCGGATTCGCGCGCCGACTGCCGCCGCAGGATCCCCTCATGGCCGGCCGGGGCGCCCTCGGACGGCACCGGCGGCGGTAGTTGGGTCAGGGCCACGGCTCGGATACCTCCTCCTGCCGCTGAACGAGGGTGTCCCCCGTACGTACCAACGACGCCGGGGGCTGCGGATCACGGCCGGAACGCAAGATCCTTCACGCAGGAACCGACCACCCGCTCCTGCCCGTCTCTGTCGGCACCGGCATAGTGTGGCCCTGCCCCTCCCCGGGGCGGTGCATGACAAGTTCACAACATTCCGCGCCCACAGCGGGCATTCGTCCACAACCCGTACAGATCACAGGGGGAGTCCACTCCATGCCATCGACACGACGGCCGGCCCTGGCCGCCGCCGCACTCACCGCCGCGTTGGCGCTGACCGCCACCGCGTGCGGTCCGTCCGACGACAAGGCCTCGGGCGGCGACACCAAGCCGAGTGCCGCCGCGAGCCAGAAGGGCGACGAGCTCCCCAGCCTGCCGAAGGGCATCCCGAGCCAGGACCTGGAGAAGTGGAAGCAGAAGTGGAAGGACGGGGCCTGGAAGAACTGGGACAAGGAGCAGTGGCTCCGTGAGGCCCGCGACTTCATCAACCCGGTCATCGAGGGCCACTGGAAACCCGACAAGATGAAGGACGCGCGTCCCAGCGACAAGACGCTCGCCACCCAGGGCGCCCCGGGCACCGTGCCGGGCGGAGGCAGCGCGAGCGACCAGGGCGTCACCGACCCGGAGCCGCGTCCGGTCGAGGCCAAGGCCGTCGCCACGCCGTACCACAACAACGCCGCGCCGGTGGGCAAGGTGTTCTTCGACAGCCCGCAGGGCCACATGGTCTGCTCGGCGACGGTCGTCAAGGACCCGGCACACCCGGGCAAGTCCAACATGGTCTGGACGGCGGGCCACTGCGTGCACGCCGGCAAGAAGGGCGGCTGGTACCGCAACATCGCCTTCGTGCCGTCCTACAACGACAAGGGTCTGCCGGCCTCCCAGGTCAACAGCGCCCCGGTGACGGACGTCGCCCCGTACGGCGTCTGGTGGGCGGACTGGGCGCAGACGTCCAGCCAGTGGATCTCGCAGGGCGCGGAGACCGGTGGCGCCGGAGCCCCCTACGACTTCGCCGTCCTGCACGTGCGGTCGGAGAAGGGCAACGGCAAGTCCCTGGAGGAGACGGTCGGCAACGCCCTGACCGTTGACTTCAGCACCCCGCAGGTGAAGTCCATCCGCAGCATGGGCGCCTGGGGCTACCCGGCCGCCCGGCCCTTCGACGGCCAGAAGATGTACGACTGCATCGACAAGCCGGGCCGTCTGACCATCGACTCCTCGCAGCCGACGATGTACCGCATCGGCTGCACGATGACCGGTGGTTCCTCCGGCGGCGGCTGGTTCGCCCCGGGCCCGGACGGCAAGGCGGTGCTGGTCTCCAACACCTCGATCGGCCCGTCCAACAGCACCTGGCTCGCCGGGCCTCGCCTGGGCACCGAGGCGAAGGGCGTCTACGACGCCCTGAGCCGGAAGTTCGCGAACAAGCGGTAGCGGCTGACAGACGGAAGGCCCGCCCCGGCAGTCGCCGGGGCGGGCCTTCCGCCGTTCGCCGTCGTACGGTCAGGCGCGCGCGGCCGGTACGTACCGCTGGAACTCGGCGGCGAGCTCCGCGTGCACCCGGGCCTTGATCAGGGTGCCCTCCGGGGTGTGCTCCTCGGAGATCACCTCACCGTCGGCGTGGGCCCGCGCGATCAGCGAACCGTGCGTGTACGGCACGAGCGCCTCGATCTCCACGGCGGGCCGCGGCAGCTCGGAGTCGATCAGCGCGAGCAGCTCCGGGATGCCCTGGCCGGTGCGCGCCGACACCGCGATCGAGTGCTTCTCGATGCGCAGCAGCCGCTGCAGGACGAGCGGGTCGGCGGCATCCGCCTTGTTGATCACGACGATCTCGGGCACGTCCACCGCGCCGACGTCGCGGATCACCTCGCGGACGGCGGCCAGCTGCTCCTCCGGGGCGGGGTGCGAGCCGTCGACCACGTGGAGGATCAGGTCGGAGTCGCCGACCTCCTCCATGGTGGAGCGGAACGCCTCGACCAGGTGGTGCGGCAGGTGCCGGACGAATCCGACCGTGTCGGCGAGGGTGTAGAGCCGCCCGGAGGGCGTCTCGGCCCGGCGCACGGTCGGGTCGAGGGTGGCGAACAGGGCGTTCTCCACCAGCACGCCCGCGCCGGTGAGGCGGTTGAGCAGCGAGGACTTGCCGGCGTTGGTGTACCCGGCGATGGCGACCGAGGGGACCTTGTTCCGCCGGCGCTCCTGGCGCTTGATGTCGCGGCCGGTCTTCATCTCCGCGATCTCCCGGCGCATCTTCGCCATCTTCTCGCGGATCCGCCGCCGGTCCGTCTCGATCTTGGTCTCACCGGGACCACGGGTGGCCATGCCGCCACCGGACGAACCGGAGCCACCACCACCCATCTGCCGGGACAGCGACTGACCCCAGCCGCGCAGCCTGGGCAGCATGTACTGCATCTGGGCCAGGGAGACCTGGGCCTTGCCCTCTCGGGACTTGGCGTGCTGGGCGAAGATGTCGAGGATCAGGGCGGTGCGGTCGACCACCTTGACCTTGACGACGTCCTCGAGGTGGATGAGCTGGCCGGGGCTGAGCTCACCGTCGCACACCACGGTGTCGGCGCCGGTCTCCAGGACGATGTCCCGCAGCTCCTGGGCCTTGCCGGAGCCGATGTAGGTGGCCGGGTCCGGCTTGTCGCGGCGCTGGACGACGCCGTCGAGGACGAGCGCGCCCGCGGTCTCGGCCAGCGCGGCCAGCTCCGCGAGGGAGTTCTCGGCGTCCTGGACCGTGCCGGACGTCCAGACGCCGACCAGCACCACGCGCTCCAGGCGCAGCTGCCGGTACTCGACCTCGGTGACGTCCTCCAGCTCGGTGGAGAGGCCCGCCACGCGGCGCAGGGCCGCGCGCTCGGAACGGTCGTACTGGTCGCCGTCGCGCTCCCCGTCGATCTCGTGGCTCCAGGCGACGTCCTCTTCCATCAGGGCGTCGGCCCGAAGGCTCTCCGGGAGGTTCTGCCGGTCCTGCGGAAGGGAAGAAGAGGAGGTCATTTGATCCTTACGTCGTCGGTGCGTGCCGCCCCCGCGTCGTGGGGGCTTCCATCGTCGGCAACGCCCGGAGGCCCCCGGAGATTCCCGGGGCCCATCGCCTCGCCGACCCGTCGATGGTCCCACGCCGCCGCCGGGCCGTCACGCGGGTTTCCCGGCGCCCTTCGCGGTGGTCTTCCAGTCGGGGTGGCCGGGCATGGGCGGCGTCTTCTGGCCGTAGAGCCAGGGCCGCAGGAAGGCCGACTGGTCCCGGCCGGACACCTCGGAGGCCAGGGCGACGAAGTCGGCGGTGGTGGCGACGGAGTCGCGGTGGCGCTCGACCCAGGCGCGCTCCAGGCGCTCGAAGGCCGCGGTGCCGATCCGCTGGCGCAGCGCGTAGAGGACCAGCGCGCTGCCGTCGTAGACGATCGGACGGAAGATGCTGATCTTCTTGCCCGGGACGGGGCCCTTGGGGGCGGCGGGCGGCCCGCCGTCGGCGCGCCACTGGTCGGAGAGGCCGTAGGCGGCACGCATCCGGTCGGCCAGCTTGCGGCCGGCCTTCTCGTCCGCGTACAGCGCCTCGTACCAGGTGGCGTGGCCCTCGTTGAGCCAGAGGTCGGACCACACACGGGGGCTGACGCTGTCGCCGAACCACTGGTGGGCGAGTTCGTGGACCATGACCGACTCGATGTACCAGGCAGGGAAGCCGGGCTTGACGAACAGGTCGCGTTCGAAGAGGGAGAGGGTCTGGGTCTCCAGCTCGAAGCCCGTGGAGGCGCCGGCGATGAGCACCCCGTAGTTCTCGAACGGGTACTGGCCCACCTTTCCCTCCATCCAGGAGATGTGGGAGGGCGTCTTGGCCGTCCAGGGGTCCAGCGCCTTGTGGTCGTCGGCGGGCACGACGTCGCGCAGCTGCAGGCCGTGCGGCCCGGAGCGCTGGGGCACGGTGGACCGGCCGATGGCGACCTGGGCGAGCTCGGTGGCCATGGGGTGGAGCGTGCGGTAGACCCAGGTGGTGTTGGCCCCCTCGGTGCTGCGTCCGGCGGGCCGTCCGTTGGCGACGACGGTCAGCTCCTTGGGCGCGGTGACGCGGAAGGTGAACAGCGCCTTGTCGGAGGGGTGGTCGTTGCCGGGGAATACCCGGTGGCCGGCGTCCGCCTGGTTGGCCATGACCAGGCCGTCGGTGGTGGGCACCCAGCCGCCCTCGCCCTCGCCGCGCGGGTCGCTGGTGTGGTGGACGGTCACGGAGAACGATCCGCCGGCGGGCAGCGCCTGCGCGGGGGTGACGACCACGTCCTCGCCGGCGGCCGCGAATTCGGCGCGCGCCCCGTTGACCTCGACCGAGCCGATGGTGCCGTGGGTGAAGTCCAGGTTGAAGCGCTCGAGCCGGCTGGTGGCGCGGGCGGCGAATCTGGTCACCGCGTCGAGCGGCTGGTTGTTGGCCCGGTAGGTGAAGGAGATGTCGTAGGAGGCGATGTCGAAGCCGGGATTGCCCAGGTGCGGGAAGAGCCGGTCGCCGATTCCCACGGCGACCGGGGCGGGCGGCGCTGCGGCTCCCAGGACCAGGGTGGCCGCGGCGGCCACCAGGGCGGCACGGCGGCGCAGGGACTGTCGGCGCTGAGGGGCGCGGCCCCCGGGTGAGTGCTGCATGCGTCCACCGCTACCAGCGCGCGGCGGCCCGCAGGCGGCGGCGCGACGCCGGCCCACCCGTACGAGCGTTTCGGATGGTGGTACGAGTGTCGTACCGCCCTTCCCTGGGCAGGGGACGCCGGTTGCCCGGCGGCGGGCCCGCTGCCCGGCTACAGCGGCGCCGCGGCCACCGCCCGTCCGGCACGCTCGACGTCGTAGACGCCCGGCACGCGCCGCATCGCGCGCATCAGCTCCGGCAGCTGTGCGGCGTCCGGCAGCTGGAGGGTGTAGGTGTGCCGCACGCGCTGTTCGTGCGGCGGCTCCACGGCGGCCGAGATGACGGCCGCGCCCTCCGCCGCGATGACCTCCGTCAGATCGGCGAGCAGATGCGGTCTGCTGAACGATTCGGCACGCAGGGTGACGCGGTAGTCGCCGGTGCCCGCCACCTCGGGGCTGCTCCAGCGCACGCGTACCGGCCGCCGCCCGGAGGCGACCATCCGGTCCACCACGGGGCAGTGCGCCCGGTGGACGGTCACCGCCCCGCCGCGCACGGCGAACCCGGTGACCTCGTCCGGCGGAACGGGGGTGCAGCAGCCCGCGAGCCGCACGCTGCCGGCCGGCGGCCCCTCGCCTTCGTCGACGACGGCGACGGGGCCGCGGCCGGCGGGCACGGCGGACCGCTGGGCCGCCCGGGGCGGCCCCGGGGCAGGCGGCGCGGGCGGCGCCGCAGGGGCGACGGGGTCCGGCACGGGGTGGGTGGCCAGCCAGCGGTCGATGGCGATCCGGGCGGCCGGGGTGCGCGCGTGCTCGAGCCAGTCGGGGGACGGCCCGGAGGCGGTGTCGGGGGACATCAGCAGCTGCAGGGTGTCGCCGTCGCGCAGCACCGTGCTGAGCGTGGCCAGCCGGCCGTTGACGCGGGCGCCGATGCAGTGGTGCGCGCCGTCGCCGTGCTGCGCGTACGCGGCGTCGACACAGCTGGAGCCGGCCGGCAGCCCGATCGTTCCGCCGTCGGCGCGGAAGACGGTGACCTCGCGGTCCTGGGCGAGCTCGTCGCGCAGGGAGGTCCAGAAGGTGTCGGGGTCGGGGGTGGCGCGCTGCCACTCCAGCAGCCGGGACAGCCAGCCGGGGCGGGTGGGGTCGGCGCGTTCGCCGTCGGCCGTGTCGGGGGTCTCGGGGGCGGCGTAGGGATTGCCCAGGGCGACGACGCCGGCCTCGGCGACCCGGTGCATCTGGTGCGTGCGGATGAGCACTTCGGCCGCGTGACCGTCCTCGCCGGCGACGGCGGTGTGCAGCGACTGGTAGAGGTTGAACTTCGGTACGGCGATGAAGTCCTTGAACTCCGAGATGAACGGGGTGAAGCAGGTGTGCAGCTCGCCGAGCACCGCGTAGCAGTCGGCGTCCTCCGCGACGAGCACCAGCAAGCGGCCCAGGTCGGATCCGGTGAGCTCGCCGCGCTTGAGGCGCACCCGGTGGACGGAGACGAAGTGGCGGCGGCGCACGAGGACTTCACCGGCGATGCCCGCCTCGCGCAGGACGGCCCGTACGCGCGTGGCGGTGGCCTCCAGCGGGTCGGGGCGGGCGGCGTGGGCGAGGACGAGGTCGCGGGTGCGGGCGTACTCGTCGGGGTGGAGGACGGCGAAGACCAGGTCCTCCAGCTCGGTCTTGAGGGCCTGCACGCCGAGCCGTTCGGCGAGCGGGATCAGCACGTCGCGGGTGACCTTGGCGATGCGGGCCTGTTTCTCGGGGCGCATCACCCCGAGGGTGCGCATGTTGTGCAGCCGGTCGGCGAGTTTGATGGACATCACGCGCACGTCATTGCCGGTGGCCACGAGCATCTTGCGGAAGGTCTCGGGCTCGGCGGCGGCGCCGTAGTCGACCTTCTCCAGTTTGGTGACGCCGTCGACCAGGAAGCGCACCTCCTCACCGAACTGCTCCCGCACCTGATCGAGCGTCACCTCGGTGTCCTCGACGGTGTCGTGGAGGAGGGAGGCGGTCAAGGTGGTGGTCTCGGCGCCCAGTTCGGCGAGGATCAGGGTGACGGCCAGGGGGTGGGTGATGTACGGCTCGCCGCTCTTGCGCATCTGGCCGCGGTGGGAGGACTCGGCGAGGGCGTAGGCGCGGCCGAGGGTGCTCAGGTCGGCGCCGGGGTGGTGGGTGCGGTGGACCTTGGCGACGTGGTCGATGGCATCAGGGAGCCGGCCGCGGGCGCCCGAGCCGCTGAGGGCCGCACGCCCGAGCCGTCTCAGGTCGATGCGGCGGCCGCGCTTGCGGCCGGGAGGACCTTCGTTCGTGGCCTCTGCGCTCATGGGCACCTCCGGCAGCGTCGACCGGCGGTCGGCTCACGCCTCCAGACCGGTGCTTGATGCTACCGAGCCCATCACGCACCGCTCACCCGCTCTCGCCCAGAGTGAACCGGATCACCCATTCGAGGGAGCCCGCCCCCTCGGAATCGATGATTCCGACCCTCGGCCGTGAACGGCCGGGCGCTCGCCCCCGGAGCGTCAGGCGGCGACCGGGGCGAACCAGTCGGCGTCCAGGACGCCTTCCGCGACGATCACGGCGGGGCCGGTCATCTCGACGGTGCCGTCGGGGTGCTCGCTGATGAGCAGCCGGCCGCCGGGGACGTCCACGGTGTAGGTAACCGGGTGGCCGAGGACGGCCGGGTCGGCGCCGTCCCGGCGGGCGGTGGCGACCATCACCGCGCAGGCGCCCGTGCCGCAGGAGCGGGTCTCGCCGGAGCCGCGCTCGTGGACGCGCAGGGCGACGTGGCGCGGCCCCCGGTCGACGACGAACTCGACGTTGGTGCCGTCGGGGTAGGCGGCGGCCGGGGCGACGACCGGCGCCGTGAGCAGGTGGCCGGCGTCGGCCAGGTCGTCCACGAAGGTGACGGCGTGGGGGTTGCCCATGTTCACGTTGCGGGCGGGGCGGGTGCGGCCGTCGACGGTGACGGTGACCTCGCCCTCGGGGAGCACGGCCCGGCCCATGCTGGTGGTGATGTCGCCCGGCTCGCCGTCGGGGCCCGCCTTGGCGATGTGCGCGCCGCGGATCCCCGCGCGCGTGGCGATCGCCAGGTCGCCCGCCTCGACGAGACCGGACCACTGGAGGTAGCGGGCGAAGACGCGGAGGCCGTTGCCGCACATCTCGGCGATGCTGCCGTCGCTGTTGCGGTAGTCCATGAACCACTCGGCCTCGCCGGCCATCGCCCGCGCCTCGGGGTGGGCGGTGGAGCGCACGACCCGCAGCACGCCGTCCGCGCCGATCCCGGCCCGCCGGTCGCACAGCCGCGCAACCGCAGCCGGGGACAGCTCGATCAGGCCGTCGTAGTCGGGGATGATCACGAAGTCGTTCTCGGTGCCGTGACCCTTGAGGAAGGCGATCTGCGCGGTGCTCACCCTTCGATGGTACGGGTGACCTGTGACAACGCCTTCCGCTGGCCCCTCGGGCAGGCGGCGCGGGCGCTCAGCGCAGCCGCGCCACGCGCCAGACGGCGAGCACGACCACCACGATCACCACGGCCGTGTACGAACCCACATAGCGCCAGTCCGGGCGGCGCCCGGAGCCGCGCGGCGGCAGGCCGGGCCAGGTGTAACCGACCCGGCGGGCCGCCATGACGCCCCAGCCCGCGGCGCAGCAGCTGATGAGCAGGCCGAGCATGGCGACGACGGGGCCGCCGTCGCCGAACTCGAAGGCGAGCGGGAAGGCGAACATCAGCGAGCCGGTCGCCGCGAGCATCACGATGGGCGCGAGCTGCCAGACGCGCAGTTTGCGCGGCGGACGCAGCTCGCGGAACGCCGCGGGCGCCGTGCTCTGCGACCCGTCGCCGCCTTCGGCGTCGTCCGGACCGTCCGGAGTCAGTGCTTCCGCTTCTCCCCCGGCCACGGCCGGGAGATGCCCGCCGCGCGGCGGCTGTTGCGGTCTGTCACGAGGGCCGGCCTCCATCGCCACGCGCCCTCCCAACTCGGACTTCACGGCTCGATCGAGCCTCGATGATGGCACGCCCGGCGACGCCCGCACGGCGTGCGGAGCGTCCCGATGCCATCACGTGATCAGGCTGTAACCGCCCGTTCGACCAACGCCAGCGCTCGCTCGGGGAGTTCCGCGCGCCGGTCGGCCGCGCCGCTCAGCCAGTGGACGCGGGAATCGCGCCGGAACCACGAGTCCTGCCGACGGGCGAACCGCTTGGTGGCGCGCACGGTCTCGGCGCGCGCGGCCTCCTCCGTGCACTCCCCGGCGAGGAAGTCGAGCACCTGCTGGTAGCCGAGCGCGCGGGACGCCGTACGCCCCTCGCGCAGTCCCTCACGCTCCAAGGCGCGCACCTCGTCGACGAGCCCCGCCTCCCACATGCGGTCCACGCGCACGGTGATCCGCTCGTCCAGCTCGGGGCGCTCGACGTCGACGCCGATCTGCAGGGCGTCGTACACGGGCTCCTCGCCCGGCAGGTTCGCCGTGAAGGGCCGGCCGGTGAGCTCGATGACCTCCAGGGCGCGCACGATGCGCCGGCCGTTGCCCGGCAGGATCGCGCGGGCGGCGTCGGGGTCGGCGGCGGCCAGGCGGGCGTGCAGGGCGCCGGGGCCCTGCTCGGCGAGCTCCGCCTCCAGCCGGGCCCGCACGGCGGGGTCGGTGCCGGGGAAGTCCATGGCGTCGATGGCCCCCTTGATGTAGAGCCCGGAGCCCCCGACGAGCACCGGGGTGCGGCCCGCCGCGAGCAGCCGGTCGATCTCCGCGCGGGCCAGCCGCTGGTACTCGGCGACGCTGGCGGCCTCCTTGACGTCCCAGATGTCGAGGAGATGGTGCGGCACGCCCTGGCGTTCCTCCATGGTCAGCTTGGCTGTGCCGATGTCCATGCCGCGGTAGAGCTGCATGGAGTCGGCGTTGACGACCTCCCCGCCCAGGTGCTGGGCGAGGGCGACGCCGAGATCGGACTTGCCGGCCGCCGTGGGACCGACGACGGCGATGACCCGGGGTGCGGGGACTGCGTTTCTCACCGCATCAGTGTCCCAAACCTCACGGCCGCCCCACGAACGAGCGACGTGACGCGACGCCGACGGGTTCGTTGCCTGTTGCGAGGTTCCGAGAGCCGGTTCGCGGTCCGGTGCCCCCGGAGGGGGCCGTGGGACGCCCCGGACGACACGGGATTTCGCTCACACCAGTAAGGTAATGGAGTAGATATGGGCGTGTTTGCAAGGCTTCTCGGCAGGAAGTCCTCGGCGTCAACGGAAGAGGCCGAGGCTGCCACCCGGACGGCGGAATCCGCCGAAGCCGCGGAGACGGCCGAGGCGAAGCCGGAGGAGGCGGCCGCCGAGGCCAAGACCGAGGACACCGCGGACGAGGCGGCGGAGGGAGTGGAGATCCCCAAGCAGCAGTCCGCGGAGAAGGCGGCCGACAGCGAGGCCGGTGAGGGCGCCCGCAAGTAGTTTTGGCAAGGAAAGACGAGGGGCGGTCACCATGGGCCTGATGGACAATCTCAAGGCCAAGCTCGGCCCGCTGAAGGGCAAGGTCGGCGACCTCGCGCAGCAGCACGAGGACAAGATCGAACGAGGGCTGGAGAAGGCCGCGCAGGTGGTCGACGAGAAGACCAAGGGCAAGTACAGCAGCCAGATCCGGACCGGCACGAGCAAGGCCAAGGACGCCCTCGGCCATCTCGCCGAGAAGGAGCGCAAGGGCGGCGGTACGGACTCCCGGAACCCCTGACCCCTCGTCGGCGGCCGGCCGTGGAGCGCGCTCCGCGGCCGTCGCCGTGCCGGGCCCGCCCCCCTCGGCCTTCCGGCCGGAAGCCGGCCCTCCGGCCAGGACGAGACCCGTGTGGTGACCACAGCCCGGTCAGAACGAGCCCGCTTGGGGCCGGACCGCTCCGGCTAGGACCAGCTCGCCACGAAGTACCCGACGCCGTACGGCGCCTCCCCGTACAGCAGCTGCCCGCTCAGTCCGGCGCTCTCCCCCGCGCCCGCCAGCACCTGCCAGGGCGCGCGTCCGGCGGCCTTCAGCTCCGCCGCCAGTTCCGCGTCCAGCGCCGCCAGGGCCCCGGTGTCGGCGGCCCCCAGGGCCTCGGCCACTGCAGCGTCGAAGGGTTCGGCGCGCTCGTCCAGGTAGCCGGGCGCCTTCACCGTCCGGCAGGCACTGCCGTCGCCCATCACCAGCAGCGCGACCCGGTCGGCTCCGTCCGCCAGTCGCCGGCCGTCCTCCAGGCAGCGCGCGGCCTCCAGCGGCTCGCCGACGCCCAGGCCCTCGACCGGGGAGGTCGCCCAGCGCGTCCGTTCCAGCAGCCAGGCCGCGACGGCGAGGGACTGCGGCAGCCGGCGACCTTCCTCGCGGTCCCGGGAGCCGTCCTGGCCCAGCCGCACGTCGAGGTCCACGCCCAGGCTCCGGAAGGAGCCGGCGGTGCCCTGCGGGTGCGTTCCGCGGCCGTCCTCGGGGGCGGGCCCGACGACGACCAGCCGGTCCGGCCGGGCGGCCGCCAGCACGGCCACGGCGTCCAGGCAGGCGGCCCGCAGGGTGTCCAGTTCGGGTGCGGCCCCGGCGGCCACCTCGGGGACGAGAAGCGGCGGGCAGGGGCATACGGCGGCGGCGACGAGCATGGCCGGAACGATAGCCCCACCGCGGGCCCGCCGCTCGGGCAGGCCCGCGGCACGCGGCGGAAATCAGCCGGTGAAACCGCAGCCCGCGGCGGCCGGGGCGGGCGTCGGCGCGGGCGCGCCGATGGTCGGGATGCCCAGCATCACGCCCTTGGGCTTCTCGGCCGCGGCGGCGGTGCGCTTCTCCCAGGCGTCGCCCGAGCGCGTGCGGCGCACGCCCTTGGCGGGGCCCTCGGCCAGCAGGTGGTGCGGGGCGGCGTAGGTGATCTCGACGGTCACCATGTCGCCCGGCCGGACCGGCTCGTCCGGCTTGGTGAAGTGGACCAGGCGGTTGTCGGGGGCGCGGCCGGACAGGCGCTGCGTCGCGTCGTCCTTACGGCCTTCGCCCTCGGCCACCATGACCTCGAGCGTCCGGCCGACCTGCTTCTTGTTCTCCTCCCAGGAGATCTCCTCCTGGAGGGCCACCAGGCGCTCGTAGCGGGCCTGGACGACCTCCTTGGGGATCTGCCCCTCCATCTCGGCGGCCGGGGTGCCGGGGCGCTTGGAGTACTGGAAGGTGAAGGCCTGCGCGAAGCGCGCCTCGCGCACCACGTGCATGGTCTGCTCGAAGTCCTCCTCGGTCTCGCCGGGGAAGCCCACGATGATGTCGGTGGAGATGGCGGCGTCCGGCATGGCGGCGCGCACCTTCTCGATGATGCCCAGGAAGCGCTCCTGGCGGTACGAGCGGCGCATGGCCTTCAGGACGGTGTCCGAGCCGGACTGCAGCGGCATGTGCAGCTGGTGCATCACGTTCGGGGTCTCGGCCATCGCGGCGATCACGTCGTCGGTGAAGTCGCGCGGGTGCGGGGAGGTGAAGCGGACGCGCTCCAGGCCCTCGATCCTTCCGCAGGCGCGCAGCAGCTTGGAGAAGGCCTCGCGGTCGCCGATGTCGGAGCCATAGGCGTTGACGTTCTGGCCGAGCAGGGTGATCTCGCTGACGCCCTCGGCGACGAGCGCCTCGACCTCGGCGAGGATGTCACCGGGGCGGCGGTCCTTCTCCTTGCCGCGCAGCGCCGGGACGATGCAGAACGTACAGGTGTTGTTGCAGCCGACGGAGATGGAGACCCAGGCCGCGTACGCGCTCTCGCGGCGCGTCGGCAGGGTCGAGGGGAAGGCCTCCAGCGACTCGGCGATCTCGACCTGCGCCTCCTCCTGGACGCGGGCGCGCTCGAGCAGCACGGGCAGCTTGCCGATGTTGTGCGTGCCGAAGACGACGTCGACCCAGGGGGCGCGCTTGACGATGGTGTCGCGGTCCTTCTGCGCGAGGCAGCCGCCGACGGCGATCCGCATGCCGGGGCGCTTGGTCTTCATCGGGGCGAGCCGGCCGAGGTTGCCGTACAGCTTGTTGTCGGCGTTCTCGCGCACCGCGCAGGTGTTGAAGACGACGACGTCCGCGTCGCCCTCGGCGGTGCCCTCGGGGGCGCGCACATAGCCCGCGTCCTCCAGCAGGCCGGACAACCTTTCGGAGTCGTGGACGTTCATCTGGCACCCGTAGGTGCGTACCTCGTATGTTCCCTTGACGTCCACTGTCTGGCTCCGGTCGCTGCTGGTCATGGAACAAGGGTAGGCGGTGCCCGGCGAAGCTCACGTCCCGAAGCCTGGTCCACGGCGGGAAGGGCTGGCAGGATCCGCCCATGGCCCCACGACTCCCGCTGCCGGGCAGGCGCCGCGCCGTCCACACGGGCGTCGTGGCCGCCGCCGTGCTCGCGCTGCTGATGTGGTGGCTGCTGCCGCCGGACGCGGACCCCAGGCCGAGCGGACGGATCTCGGTGGCGACCGGGGTGCCGACCGGGGTGTACGCCAAGTACGGCGATCTCCTCAAGGAGGATCTGGCGCACGACCTGCCCGCCCTGGACGTGCGGCTGCGGTCCAGCGAGGGGTCGCTGGACAATCTGCGCCGGCTCACGAGCGGACAGGCCGATTTCACTCTGGCCACCGCGGACGCGGTGGCCACCTACCGGGACGAGCGGCGGCCTGGCGCCGGACGGCTGCGGGCCTGTGCCCGGCTGTACGACGACTACATGCAGCTGGTGGTGCGCAAGGACTCCCCCGTGCGCTCCACGCGGGACCTCAAGGGGCTGCGGGTGGGCGTGGGCACCGACGCGTCCGGCGTGCAGCTGATCACCCGCCGTCTGCTGAAGGCGGCGGGCCTCCGTTTCACAGAGGACATCACGCCGGTGCGGGTGGGCATCGACCGGATGCCGGGGCTGCTGGAGAAGGGCGAGCTGGACGCGTTCTTCTGGTCCGGGGGGCTGCCCACCAATGCCGTCGAGACCCTGGGCGGACGGCTGCCGATACGGCTGGTGCAGCTCGGCGACCTGATCGGGGCGCTGCACGCCCAGGGGCGGCAGACGCGCTTCTACCGGGCGGCGGTGATGCCGCAGGACGCCTATCCGGAGCTCGACGCCACGCAGGGGGTGAAGACGATCGCGGTGGCGAACCTGCTGATCACGACGGAGGAAGAGGATCCCGGGCTCACCGAGAGCATCACCCGCTCGGTGATCAGGAGCCGGGACCGGATCGGCACCCGGGTGCACGCCGCGCAGAAGGTGGACCTCCGCACGGCGATCTACACCAACCCGCTGCCGCTGCACGAGGGTGCCCGCCGGTACTACGTCTCGGTCAAGCCCTGAGCGCGTCCGCCGTCGGCGGGGTCAGTGGTCGTGGCCGTCGCGCGGCACCGCGATCGTCGCGCGCAGCCCCTGCGGCTCGTTCGGTTCGTAGGAGAGCGTGGCCCCGCCCGCGGCGAGCAGGGCGCGGGATATGGACAGGCCGAGGCCCGAGCCGGAGACGTTCTGGTGGCGCCCGCTGCGCCAGAAGCGGTCGCCGATGCGGGTGAGCTCCTCCTCGGTGAGGCCCGGCCCGCCGTCGGTGATCGTGATGTGGACGCGTTCGCCGACGACCTCGACGCCGACGTCCACGCGCGCGTGGGCGGGCGTGAACTTGAGCGCGTTGTCCACGACCGCGTCGAGGGCGCTGGAGAGGGCGATCGGATCGGCCCAGCCGGTCACGGCGGCCGGGCCGCTGTAGGCCAGGGCCACCCGCTCGCGGTCCGCGACGGGCGACCAGGCGCCCACCCGGTCGGTGACGATCTCGGCGATGTCGGTGAGCTGGGGGTCGCTGGCGGCGTGCTCGGCCAGCGCCAGGTCCAGCAGGTCGTCCAGGACCCGGGCGAGCCGCTTGCCCTCGGCGCGCACCGAGAGGATCTCCTCGTGGCCCTCGGGGAGGTCCAGGGCCACCAGGTCGATGCGCAGCAGGAGGGCCGAGAGGGGGTTGCGCAGCTGGTGCGAGGCGTCGGCGACGAAGGCGCGCTGCTGTTCCAGGACGTCCTCGACGTTGTCGGCCATCTCGTTGAACGAGCGGGCCAGGCGGCGCAGCTCCGGCGGTCCGCTGTCGGCCGCGACCCGGGAGTTCATCCGGCCCGTCGCTATGCCGTGGGCGGCGGCGTCGAGGGTCCGTACGGGCTTGAGCACCCACCCGGTGAGCCGGAAGGCGGCCGCCACCGCGAGCAGCATGGCGGCCGTCTCGCCGGCCGCGAGCACCAGCCAGTCGTGCAGGATCCGCGAGCGCAGCTGTCCGGTGGGCGAGTGCGTGACGACGACCGCGACGACGTCGCCGTCGCGGATGACGGGCGAGGCGACGGTGAGGCGGCCCTGGCGCCAGGGCCAGATCTGTCCGGGGTCGCGGCTGCGCCGGCCCGCCAGGGCCTCCTGGAAGGCCCGGCGGGCCTCGCCCTCGGGGGGCAGGGCCCACTGGGCGGGGGCGACGGCCATGGGGGTGCCGTCGCGGTGGAAGACCCCGACCCAGATGTCGTACAGCTCCTCGTAGCGCTCGAGTTCGGAGCGCAGCAGGGCGAGCCGTTCGGCGTCGTCGCCGGGGCGCCGGGACGGCTGGGACGGTTCGGCGGCGACGTACTGGGCGAGTGCGGCGAAGCGGGCGGTGTCGTCGATGCGGTCGACGACGACGTCCTGCTGCTGGACGGCGGCCATGCCGGCGGCGAGCGGGAAGCCGAGGGCCAGTAAGACGCCGGCCATGAGGACGATGAGCAGAGGGAGGAGTCGGGTGCGCACGGGGTCGTTACAGTCCCTGCGCCGGAGTGACGATCTTGTAGCCGACGCCCCGGACCGTCTCGATCAGGGCGGGCATGCGCAGCTTGGAGCGGAGCGAGGCGATGTGCACCTCGAGGGTGCGGCCGGTGCCCTCCCAACTGGTCCGCCACACCTCGCTGATGATCTGTTCGCGGCGGAAGACGACTCCGGGGCGCTGGGCGAGCAGCGCCAGCAGGTCGAACTCCTTGCGGGTCAGGGGGACGGGCTCGCCGTCCACGCTGACGCGGCGGTTGGGCAGTTCGATGGTCAGGGGGCCCAGGCGCAGGGCGTCCGGCCCCGCGGGGTCGGGCGGCTGCGTGCCCTCGGCGGGCGGGGTGCGCCGGGCGACGGCGTGGATGCGGGCCAGCAGTTCGCCGGTGTCGTAGGGCTTGACCACGTAGTCGTCGGCGCCGAGATTGAGCCCGTGGATCTTCGAGCGGGTGTCGGAGCGGGCGGTCACCATGATCACGGGCGTGCTGGTGCGCTTGCGGATCTTGCCACAGACCTCGAACCCGTCCTGGTCGGGCAGCCCGAGGTCGAGCAGCACGACGCCGAAGGGCACTCCCCCGCCCGGCAGCAGCGCCCGCAGGGCCTCCTCACCACTGCGCACGTGGGTCACGTCGAAGCCGTGCCGCGCCAGGACGGCCGACAGTGCGGCGGCGACGTGGTCGTCGTCCTCCACGAGCAGCAGTCTCATCGGCCTCCTCCGGCGGGTGTGGTGCGGGCAACACCGCATCCACTCCGATGGATGGCCGGTGCGTCAAGGGGTTCCTGCCCTCACGAGGGCTTCCGTTATGCAGCCGGTACGCACGTGCGCCCGAGGCGTCACGTTGACGCACAGTGTCCGTTTGAGGCCGGATCGTTATGCTCAATTTCAGCTCAGATGTAATGACGCTGGTCGTTGCGGCTCATTAGGGTCCTCCCCAATCGAGGAGGACGGAGCGAGGAACGCCGATGAGCGAGGTATCGGTGACCAAGGACGCGGCACCCGCCGCGGACGCACTGGTCGTCCTGAACAAGGTCAACAAGCACTTCGGCGCGCTGCATGTGCTCCAGGACATCGACCTGACCATCGCGCGTGGCGAGGTCGTGGTCGTCATCGGGCCGTCGGGGTCCGGTAAGTCCACGCTGTGCCGCACGATCAACCGGCTGGAGACGACGGATTCCGGTTCGATCAGCATCGACGGCAAACCGCTGCCCCAGGAGGGCAGGGAGCTGGCGCGGCTGCGCGCGGACGTGGGCATGGTCTTCCAGTCGTTCAACCTCTTCGCGCACAAGACGGTGCTGGAGAACGTGACGCTGGGGCAGGTCAAGGTCCGCAGGAAGGACCGCAGGGCGGCCGAGGAGAAGGCCCGGACGCTGCTGGACCGGGTCGGGGTGGGCGCGCAGGCGGACAAGTACCCCGCGCAGCTCTCCGGCGGTCAGCAGCAGCGCGTGGCGATCGCCCGCGCGCTGGCCATGGACCCGAAGGTGATGCTGTTCGACGAGCCGACGTCGGCGCTGGACCCGGAGATGATCAATGAGGTGCTGGAGGTCATGCAGCAGCTCGCCCGGGACGGCATGACGATGGTCGTCGTCACGCACGAGATGGGCTTCGCCCGCTCGGCGGCCAACCGCGTGGTCTTCATGGCCGACGGCCGCATCGTCGAGGAGGCGCGGCCGGACCAGTTCTTCAGCAACCCGCGCAGCGACCGGGCGAAGGACTTCCTGTCGAAGATCCTGCATCACTGACAACCGGCACACGCGGGGTCGCGCCGTGCCCGTCCCCGCGGGCGCTCTCCGGCTCTTCCCGGCCCCGCGCACCCTTTGCGGGCGGGTTCGTCCCAAACCTTTTCCCCGCCGCATTTTCCCTCGTCACCAACGCCAACACCGGCAGACGCAAAGGATGTTCTCCATGAAGCTCCGCAACACCGCCGCAGCGGCCGCCGTGGTGCTGGCACTCACCGCGACCGCGACCGCCTGCGGCAAGTCGGGCAGCCCCCAGGACAACGAGGACAAGGCCTCCGGCGGCGCCTCCGCGCCGGCGGACCTGACGTACAAGGTCAACACCTCGGCCGACGTCCAGGACTCGCCCGTCTTCTCCAAGATCAAGGGCAAGACGATCACGATCGGCACCAAGGCCGACCAGCCCGGACTCGGCTACGAGAACCCCGGCACCAAGAAGCGCTCCGGCTTCGACGTCGAGATCGCCCGCATGATCGCGGCCGACCTCGGCTTCGACCAGGACCACATCAAGTTCGTGACGGTCCCCTCCGAGGCGCGCGAGACGCAGATCGCCAGCGGTGGCGTCGATCTGTACGTCGGCACGTACACGATCAACGACGAGCGCAAGAAGCAGGTCGGCTTCGGCGGTCCCTACTACATCGCCGGCCAGGACCTGCTGGTCAAGGCGGACAGCAGCATCAAGGGGCCGGACGACCTCAAGGGCAAGAAGGTCTGCTCGGCGACCGGCTCCACCCCGCTCAAGCGGATCAAGGAGGAGAAGTACGGCGTCGCCGAGGCCAAGGCGCAGCAGGGCTACCAGCTCTGTGTGCAGGACCTGGTCAACGGCTCGGTCGACGCGGTCACCACGGACGACTCGATCCTCAAGGGCTACGCGGCCGAGAAC
Source organism: Streptomyces sp. NPDC053048 (assembly GCF_044547045.1). Taxonomy (NCBI): domain Bacteria; kingdom Bacillati; phylum Actinomycetota; class Actinomycetes; order Kitasatosporales; family Streptomycetaceae; genus Streptomyces; species Streptomyces sp. NPDC053048. Next base: position 34,324 of record NZ_JBITZS010000003.1, on the reverse strand, counting down.
AAGGGCGCGCTGAAGGTCGTCGGCAACACCTTCTCCAAGGAGCCGTACGGCGTCGGCCTGAAGAAGGAGGACACCGCGCTGCGCGAGGCGGTGAACAAGGCGATCGAGGCCCACGTCAAGAACGGCGACTGGAAGAAGGCGTACGACGCCACGCTGGGCAGGTCCGGGGCCGCCGCCCCGAACCCGCCCGCCGTCGAGCGTTACTGATCCGGCGGACCGGTGCCGGATGACCGCCACGCGATACCCGGAGAAGTGACGTGAACGTTCTGTCGGACAACTTCGCGATGTTCCGCGAAGGCTTCGTCGGCACCGTCGAGCTGACGGCGCTCAGCGCACTGCTCGCGCTGGTGCTGGGCACCCTGATCGCGGCGTTCCGCGTCTCTCCGGTGCCCGCGCTGCGAATATTCGGCACCGCCTGGGTGACGCTGCTGCGCAACACCCCCCTGGTGCTGCTCTTCCTGGCCGTGACCCTGGGCCTGCCCGCGCTGGGCCTGAAGGGGTGGGACTCCTTCTGGCTCGCGGTGATGGCCCTGGGGTGCTACACCTCGGCGTTCATCTGCGAGGCCATCAGGTCCGGCATCAACACGGTGCCGGTGGGCCAGGCGGAGGCCGCCCGTTCGCTCGGGATGACCTTCACCCAGACGCTCGGCCAGATCGTGCTGCCGCAGGCCGCCCGGACGGCGATCCCGCCCATCGGCAGCCTGCTGATCGCCCTCGCCAAGAACACGGCGATCGCGTCGGGCTTCAACGTCACCGAGCTCGGCTCGGTGCAGAAGACGCTCAACGCGGCCTCGGGCTACAACATTTACGTGATCTTCCTGTGGATCGCGGTCTGCTACATCATCATCACATTCACGATCAGCGGCCTCTTCCGGCTGCTGGAGAACCGGCTGGCGGTGGCCCGATGAGCGGCAGCGTCCTGTACGACGTCCCCGGCCCCAAGGCCCGGGTCCGCAACCGCCTCTACGGCGCGCTCTCCACGGTCGCCATCGTCGCCCTGCTCGGCTTCGTCCTGTACCGGCTGGACGACACCGGGCAGTTCCAGGCCGGGCTGTGGGACGACTACGAGTACGCCGAGACCCAGCAGCGCATCCTCGACGGCCTGCTGACCACGGTCAAGACCTTCGCGATCGCCGCGGTGCTCTCCCTGGTGCTGGGCGCGGTGCTGGCCGTCGCCCGGCTCTCCGACCACAAGCCCGTGCGCTGGGCGGCCACCGTGGTCGTGGAGTTCTTCCGGGCCATGCCGCTGCTCATCATGATCTTCCTGCTGTACGCGGCGGTGTTCACGGCGGACCCGATGTGGGCACTGGTCATCGGGCTGGTGCTGTACAACGGCTCGGTGCAGGCGGAGATCTTCCGGTCCGGCATCAACGCGGTGCCCCGGGGGCAGAGCGAGGCCGCGTACGCGATCGGGCTGCGCAAGACGCAGGTGATGACGAGCGTCCTCGTCCCGCAGGCCGTCCGCTCGATGCTGCCGTCGATCATCAGCCAGCTGGTGGTGACCCTGAAGGACACCTCCCTCGGATTCATCATCCTGTACGAGGAACTGCTGTTCGTCGGCAAGGCCTTCGCCCAGCAGACCCCGCCGGTGAACGGCGTCTACGCCTTCATCCCGATGGTGATCGTCTTCGGTTCGATCTACATCCTGCTGTGCCTGGCGCTGTCGTCCGTCGCCACCTGGGTCGAACGGCGCACACAGCGCTCGCGCAAGGGCAAGCCGCCGGCGCCGGCTGCTCGCGTCGCCGCGCTCACCGGCGAGGGCGGGCAGGGCGGGGCCTGAGCCCCGGCGGCTCCGGCGCAGCCGGCACCGAGTACGGTCCGCCCGCGCGCGGATGACGCCCCGTCGGCCCCTTCGGGCCGACGGGGCGCACGCGTCCGGCGCGCCGTGGCGGGGCCGCTGATCGCTTGACGCAAGCAGCGGCAATGGGTTGCATACGTTCTGTGATCGCGCACCGATTTCCCCCTGCCAGTCCCCGTACGTCCCGTACGCACCACGCGCACGGTGAGGGCGTCGTCCGCACCAGGGGCCGGGGGGCCGTGCCGTGGATCCGGTGATCGTCGTCGGGGCCGGGCCGGTCGGGCTCACGCTGGCCCTGTCCCTGGCCCGGTACGAGGTGCCCGTCACCGTCCTGGACGAGGCCCCGGCCGAGGCCCTGGGGCAGGAGGACCGGCGCCTGGCCCGTACGGCCGTGCTGCGGCCGGAGACCGCGGCGATGCTGGAGCGCCTGGGGTGCGCCACGACGGAGGGCGCCCGCTGGTCGGCCTGGCGCACGATGCGCCGGCGGTCGCTGGTCACACGGGTGCCGTTCGCGGCACCGGGGGCGACGGCGAAGACCGAGGAGCGTGAAGACCTCGACGCGTTCGGGGAGCCCTTCGGGGAACCCGGTGACGCCGGGGCGGCCGAGGGCCACGAGGACACGGGTGGCGCAGCAGAACCGTCTCCGCTGCACCTGCCCCAGCACGCGCTGACACGCGAGCTGTGTGCCGCGCTCGGCAAGGAGGCGGACGTGCGGATCGTCCGCGACAGCCGGCTGACCATCCTCAAGCAGGACTCCTCCGGCGTCACCGTGCACACCAGCGGTGACAACGGCACCGTCTGGCGGGCCGGCTACCTCGTCGGCTGCGACGGTGCCCGCTCGGTCGTGCGCAAGCTGCTGGGCGCGCGCTTCGCCGGGCGCACGGCCGTCGAGCGGCACGCGGTGGCGGCGCTGCGGGTGGAGCTGCCCTGGCCGGGCGAGGCCGTCCTGCACCGGTCGCCGCCGCGCGGCCGCGAGGTGACGGCCCGTCCGCTGCCGGACGGTGTCTGGCGGCTCGACTGGCTGCTGCCACCGGACGGCGAACTGGTCACCCCTGACAGCCTGCTCGCCCATGTCGGCGACGCGCTGTCCGTCTGGTGCGGCGAGGTACCGGCGTACGACCTGCTGGACACCGGTGTGCACGCCGTGCACCACCGCCTCGCGCGCCGCTGGCGCAGCGGGCGCGCCTTCCTGGCCGGGGACGCCGCGCACCTGCTGGGGGCGCTCGGCGCACAGGGCCTGGACGAGGGTCTGCGGGACGCCGGGAACCTCGCCTGGAAGCTCGCCCACGCCTGGCACCACGGCGCCTCGGACGCGCTGCTCGACAGCTACCAGACGGAGCGCCGCACGGCGGTGGCCGCCCGGCTGCGGACTGCCGACCGGACGCTGCCCGCGGTGCGCGGCGAGGGCGGCTGGCGCACCGTACGGCGCACGGTCGTGCCGGGCGCCGTCCGCGCGCACGACGCGCTGCTCACCGATGGCCATCTGGGGCGCGGGCCGACGGCCGCGGCGCCCGTGTACGCCCGTACGCCCCTGGTGCCCGCCGCGCCGCCGGCGAGCTCGGTGGTGGTCGGGACGGCGGTGGGCGCGCCGGTGGCGGACGTACCGGTGACCGCGCCGGACGGCTCGGAGATCTGGCTGCGGGACCGGCTGGGCGGTGACCTGCTGGTGGTGCTCGTCGCCCCCGGAACGGGGGTGTGGGAGCGGCGGCACTGGCTGGGCGCGGGCCTGATGCCCCGGCTGGCGGCGGCCGTCTCGGCGCTGCCGATGCGGGCCGAACTGCTGGTCGCCGAGGGCTATCCCGGGGCGGCGGCCCACACGGTCCTGGTGGTACGGCCGGACGGGCACCTGGTGGCGGCCCTGGCGGGGGTGCGGCCGGCGGAGCTGTACGCGTGCGCCGACGCGGCCCGGGGCGGGGCGACGGGCCCGGCACGGGCGGCGGAGGGCGGCGAGGGGAAGCAGGACGAGGCCGCCAGTGAGGCTACGGCCAATCGTTGACCGGCTCCGAACCACCGTGGTTGACTCCGCGGCGTGACTGACGACGGCGCGCGTTTCTGGCGGAGGGTCCATCTGGACCTGGTCCGCTACGCGGGCTGTGTCTGTCGTCCGTCCTGTTGATCCGCTTCCTTTCCCGCGCGGGCGTGCGCCGAGCGACGCCGCGCGCTTCCTTCGTGATCACTCAGGACGGTTCACCCGTGGCTTCCGCTGCTTCCCCTGCCTCTCCCGCTTCCCGCGTGTCCGCCTCGCCGCCCGCTGCCGCCTCCCCGGGCAGGCCCACCGAGGCCGATCTGCTCGCCTTCGTGCGCCGGACGGCGGCCGACGCCGGCCTCGTGACCTCGCTTCCGCTCGACCCCGAGGGCCGGACGTGGATCCGGCTGGAGGGGCCTGGTGGCAGTGAGGCCTGGCTCATCGGCTGGCCGCCGGGCAGCGGCACCGGCTGGCACGACCACGGCGGCTCGCACGGTGCCTTCGCCACGGCGGCCGGGCGGCTGACCGAGCAGTCGCTGGCCGCTCAGCTGCCCACCGAGGGCTGGAAGTCGCTGGAGCTGGCGGACGGCGTCGACCGTGAGCGCCTGCTCTCCGGCGGCACCGGCCGGGCCTTCGGCCCGCACCATGTGCACCAGGTGTTCAATGCCTCCAGCGAGCTGCACGCGGTGTCCGTGCACGCCTACTACCCACCGCTGCCGATGATGCGGCGCTACAGCCGCAGCGGCCAGGTGCTGCGGCTCGAGCAGGTGGAGTGGGCCGAGGAGTGGGCATGAGGGTCGAGGAACTGCTGGCCGCGGCGCGCAGGCGGCTCGACCGCCTCGGCCCGGCCGAGGCCGCCGCCGCCCAGGCCGCCGGAGGGCTGCTGGTCGACATCCGCTATGCCGCGCTGCGGGAACGCGACGGGACGATTCCCGGGGCGCTGGTGGTGGAGCGCAACGAACTGGAGTGGCGGCTGGACCCGCTCTGCGACCACCGCGCGATGGAGGCGACCGGTCACGGCCTGCGGGTGGTGGTGATCTGCGACGAGGGCTACGCCTCGTCGCTGGCGGCCGTCTCCCTGCACCGGCTGGGCCTGCGCCGGGCCACCGATGTGGTGGGCGGCTTCCAGGCCTGGCGCGCGGCGGGACTTCCGGTGGCCCCGGCCCGCCGGGACCACGCGGGCACGCCTTAGGGGCACGTGCCCGCCGGGCACGCCTCAGCCCTGCGGAAGGTAGGCCTCCAGCAGCTCGGGGTCGTCGCCCTCCTCCTCCAGGGCCCGGCGCACCACGCGCAGGGCGAGGCCTTCGGGGTAGCCCTTGCGGGCCAGCATTCCGGCGAGGCGGCGCAGCCGCTTCTCGCGGTCCAGGCCACGGGTCGAGCGCAGCTTGCGCTCGACCAGCTCGCGGGCCGTGCGCTCCTCCTGATCGGCGTCGAGCTGACCGACGGCCTCGTCGATCACCGCGGAGTCCACGCCCTTGGTGCGCAGTTCGCGCGCCAGGGCGCGGCGGGCCAGGCCCCGGCCGTGGTGCCGGGACTCCACCCACGCGCCGGCGAACGCGGCGTCGTCGATCAGGCCCACGTCCTCGAACCGGGACAGCACCGCTTCCGCCGCCTCGCCCGGTATGCCCCGCTTGGCCAGCGCGTCCGCGAGCTGTTTGCGCGTCCGCGGCGATCCGGTGAGCAGGCGCAGGCAGATCGCCCGCGCCTGCTCCTCCGGCGACGGTGGCGCTCCTCCCCCGGCCCTCGACGGGTTGCGGGCGCCACCGCCCGTACGGTCGTCCACGCGCGGCTCGCCGGGCTCGGGCCACTCGCTTCGCTGAGTCACTGCCGCCCGCTAGCTCTTGGCGGCGGCCTTGGCGGCCTTCCCCGCGGACTTGGCGGCCGGGGCGGGCACGGACTTGGCCGGCTCTCCCGCGGCGGATCCCGCGGCGTCCGCGGTGGCCTCGGCCGCCGGGGACTCGGGCTTGCCGCCCACGCCCAGCTTCTCCTTGATCTTCTTCTCGATCTCGTTGGCGAGGTCGGGGTTGTCCTTGAGGAAGTTGCGGGCGTTCTCCTTGCCCTGGCCGAGCTGGTCGCCCTCGTACGTGTACCAGGCACCGGCCTTGCGGATGAAGCCGTGCTCCACGCCCATGTCGATCAGGCCGCCCTCACGGCTGATGCCCTGGCCGTAGAGGATGTCGAACTCGGCCTGCTTGAACGGCGGCGAGACCTTGTTCTTGACGACCTTGACGCGGGTGCGGTTACCGACCGCCTCCGTGCCGTCCTTGAGGGTCTCGATGCGGCGGATGTCCAGACGCACCGAGGCGTAGAACTTCAGCGCCCGGCCACCGGTCGTCGTCTCCGGGGAGCCGAACATGACGCCGATCTTCTCGCGGAGCTGGTTGATGAAGATCGCGGTGGTCTTGGACTGGTTGAGCGCGCTGGTGATCTTGCGCAGCGCCTGGCTCATCAGGCGGGCCTGGAGGCCGACGTGCGAGTCGCCCATCTCGCCCTCGATCTCCGCGCGCGGCACCAGGGCGGCGACGGAGTCGATGACGATCAGGTCCAGGGCGCCGGAGCGGACCAGCATGTCCACGATCTCCAGCGCCTGCTCGCCGGTGTCCGGCTGGGAGAGGATGAGGTTGTCGGTGTCGACGCCCAGCGCCCGTGCGTACTCGGGGTCGAGGGCGTGCTCGGCGTCGACGAAGGCGACCGTGCCGCCCGCCTTCTGCGCGTTGGCCACCGCGTGCAGGGTGAGGGTGGTCTTACCGGAGGACTCCGGTCCGTAGATCTCCACCACACGGCCGCGGGGAAGGCCGCCGACGCCGAGGGCGACGTCGAGAGCGGTCGACCCGGTGGGGATGACCTCGATCGGCTCGTTCGCCCGGTCGCCCAGGCGCATCACGGCGCCCTTGCCGAATTGCCGTTCAATCTGTGCGAGCGCGGCGTCCAGCGCCTTCTCGCGGTCGGTGCCTGCCATGGGTTCCACCCGGTTTGCTTGAGTCGATCGCTTCACGTCCACGACGCTAACGCCTGCCACTGACAATGCGCCCCGACGTCGCCCCGGCCTGTGGATAACCCGGCGGATTCCTCGCCTCCGCCGACCCCGGGAAGCCCCATAAGAATGGATGTTCGATTTTGCTGTCAAGCGCGCCACTCCGGCCGCCCGAGCCCCGTAAGGACGTGCCCGGTTGGGGGCCCGACGGCGCCCGAACGGGGACGGGACGGGCCTCGGACAGCGCCCGGCCGATACCCGGCCGGCGCCCGGTCAACGCCTCCGCAGCGCCCTGACCAGCCGGGCGAGGACCGAGGGGCGCGCACCCGCGCGCCGCCGTCCGGGCACGTCCGGGCCGGGGGCGTCCGCCGTCACCTCGTAGCGCTTGACGTACGCCCCCAGGAACGCCTGCAGCGTCGCCGTCGCCGGGATGGCGACCAGCGCTCCCACCGGGCCCAGCAGCGCGGCGCCCGCGATCACCGAGCCGAACGCCACGGCCGGGTGGATGTCCACGGTCCTGGCGGTGATGCGCGGCTGCAGCAGGTAGTTCTCGAACTGCTGGTAGACCACGACGAAGCACAGCACCCACACCGCGTACCAGGGGTTCACCGAGAAGGCGAGCAGGACCGGCAGCGCCCCGGCGAGGTAGGTGCCGATGGTCGGGATGAACTGCGAGACCAGGCCGACCCAGACCGCCAGCGCCGGGGCGTAGGGCACGCCCAGCACCTCCAGCAGCACGTAGTGCGCGAGACCGGAGATCAGCGCCATCAGGGCGCGCGAGTAGATGTACCCGCCGGTCTTGGCGACCGCGATCTCCCAGGCGCGCAGCACCTCCGCCTGCCGCTGGGGCGGCAGCACCGAGCACAGGGCACGGCGCAGCCGGGGCCCGTCGGCCGCGAAGTAGAACGAGAACAGCAGCACGGTCAGCAGCTGGAAGAGCCCGCCGAGGACGGTGGCCGAGATGTCCAGCACCCCGCTGGCACTGTTGCGCACGTACTTCTGCAGCCAGTCGGAGTGCAGCACGCTCTCCTGTATCTCCACCCGGGACAGGGTGGTGCGGAAGGTCCGGTTGGTCCACCGGATCACCGAGTCCAGGTAGGAGGGGAAGTTCTCCACCATGGTCTGGATCTGCCCGGCGAGCATCGAGCCCAGGATCGTGAAGAAGCCCAGGACGGCGACGGTCACGCCGAGGAAGACCAGGCCCGTCGCCAGTCCGCGGCGCATGCCGCGCGCGGCCATCCGGTCCACGGCGGGCTCGATGGCCAGCGCGAGGAAGAACGCGATCAGGATGTTGATGAGAAGGCCGATGAGCTGATGGAAGGCCCAGCTCGCGAGCTGGAAGCAGGCGAACAGGGCGAGGGTGACCACCACCGCGCGGGGCAGCCAGCGCGGCAGTCGCGTGCCGTCGGCGGGCCGGGGCCGCGGGGAGTGGTCGTCCGGGGAGGTGTCGTCTGTCGCTGCCACGCAGCAAGTGTGGACTATCAGACGAAACGATCGGCCGGTACGTCGCCCGGACGCCGTTCCGCGCGTCCGGACGCACTCGACGCGTCCGGCCTACCGGATCAGCGCTTGTCCTCCGGGATCTCCATCGCCCTGCACACCCCGCGCCAGACGTCCTTGGCGTTCCAGCCCGCCTCCAGCGCCTGGTGCACGGTCCTTCCGCCGAGCTCGGACATCACGTGATCGCGCGCGAAGGAGTCGGCGTACGCCGCGCCGAAATAGTCCGCCATTCGCTGCCAGAAGACCGTCAACCGCATGGGCCAAGTATCCCGCTCCTGAGAGTGCAGCCGCGCACGAGCCGGTGACCGGGGGCGCCGGGCACCCTACGGTCTTGTCCATGGCCCCATCCGGAGCATCCGCCGTCGCCCGTGCAGAACACTTCGTCTGGCTCACCGCCCGCGTCCTGGAACAGCGCAGATTCGCGTACCACTTCCTGGGCGGGGGCCCCGACGCCGTCGAGGCCGCCCTGACCGCCTACGCGGGCGACGACGGGGGCTTCGGGCACGCTCTGGAGCCCGATCTGCGCGGCCCGGTGAGCCAGCCGCTGCACACCGCGCACGCGCTGCGCGTGCTGGACGAGATCGGCCGCTGCCGCGACCGGCGGGTCGAGCGCGTGTGCCGCTACCTGACGGCGGTCTCCACGGCGGACGGCGCGCTGCCCGCCCTGCACCCCTCGCTGCGCGGCTACCCGTCGGCTCCCTGGATCCCGGTGGTGGACAACCCGCCGAGCGATCTGCTCGCCACCGGGCCCGTGGTGGGGCTGCTGCACCGCAACGAGGTGTGGCACGCCTGGCTGTTCCGGGCCACGGACTTCTGCTGGGCCGCGGTCGACGCCCTGGGCAAGGGGGCGAGGACCCATCCGTACGAGGTGCAGGCGGCCGTCGCCTTCCTCGACGGGGCACCGGACCGGGCCCGCGCCGAGGCGGCGGCCGAGCGGCTGGGCCGGACCGTGCGGGAGCAGCGTCTGGTCGTCCTGGAGCCGGAGCACACGGACGGCCACCCGCTGCCCGAGGGGTACGCGCCCGGCGAGTACCACTTCCCGCACGACTTCGCGCGGACGCCCGCCTCGTCGGCCCGCTCCTGGTTCACCGACGCGGAGCTGGCGCGCTCGCTGGACTTCCTCGCCGCCGGGCAGGAGGCCGACGGCGGCTGGCCGGTCCGGTGGCGGGCCTGGGCACCGGGCACGCTGCTCGAGTGCCGGCCGATGGTGACCATCGACGCGCTGCTGACCCTGCGCGCCTACGGCCGCCCGGTGTAGCGGGCTCCCCGCGCCCCTTCCCCGCCCCTTCCGGCCCCCGACCTGCGTGTCCGGGGCATTGTCAGTGGTGCGGTGCACGATGGGGGGCATGGTGAACGACAAGGCAGTTCCGGCGGTGGACCCGGCCGCGGCCCTCGCCGCGTTCTCCCCCGCGACCCGCGCCTGGTTCACGGGGGCCTTCACCGCGCCCACGGCCGCCCAGGCCGGGGCGTGGCGGGCGATCGACGAGGGATCGGACGTCCTGGTCGTCGCCCCCACGGGCTCCGGCAAGACGCTGGCCGCCTTCCTCGCCTCCCTGGACCGGCTGGCGAGCACCCCGCCCCCGGCCGAGCGGGCCAAGCGCTGCCGGGTGCTGTACGTCTCGCCGCTCAAGGCCCTCGCCGTCGACGTCGAACGCAACCTGCGCAGCCCGCTCACCGGCATCCGCCAGGAGTCGGTGCGCCTGGGGCTGCCCGAGCCGGAGATCCGCGTCGGCATCCGTTCCGGCGACACCCCGGCCACCGAGCGCCGGGCGCTGGTCACCCGGCCGCCGGACATCCTGATCACCACGCCCGAGTCGCTGTTCCTGATGCTCACCTCCGCCGCCCGGGAGGCGCTCACGGGCGTGGAGACGGTGATCCTCGACGAGGTGCACGCCGTCGCCGGCACCAAGCGCGGCGCCCATCTGGCGCTGTCCCTGGAGCGCCTCGACACCCTGCTCGCCCGCCCCGCCCGGCGCATCGGCCTGTCCGCGACGGTCCGGCCCGTGGACGAGGTGGCGCGCTACCTGTCGCCGCGGCGCAGGGTGGAGATCGTCCAGCCGCCGTCCGGCAAGGAGTTCGACCTGTCGGTGGTCGTGCCGGTCGAGGACCTGGGCGAGCTGGGCGGCTCGCCCGTCCAGGAGGGCGGCGACGGCAAGGAGAGGCCGTCGATCTGGCCCCATGTGGAGGAGCGCATCGCCGACCTCGTCCAGTCCCACCGCTCCACGATCGTCTTCGCCAACTCGCGCCGTCTGGCGGAGCGGCTGTGCAACCGGCTCAACGAGATCGCCTACGAGCGGGCCACCGGCGAGCCACTGCCCGAGCATCACTCGCCCGCCGAGCTGATGGCCGAATCGGGCGCGGCCAAGGGCGCGCCGCCGGTCCTCGCCCGCGCGCACCACGGCTCGGTCTCCAAGGAGCAGCGCGCCTTGGTCGAGGAGGACCTCAAGGCGGGCCGGCTGCCCGCGGTCGTCGCCACCTCCAGCCTCGAGCTGGGCATCGACATGGGCGCGGTCGACCTGGTCGTCCAGGTCGAGTCGCCTCCGTCCGTCGCCTCCGGCCTGCAGCGCGTCGGCCGCGCCGGGCACCAGGTAGGCGCGGTCTCCACCGGCGTCGTCTTCCCCAAGTACCGCGGCGACCTGGTGCAGGCGGCCGTGGTGACGGAGCGGATGCGGCAGGGGGCCATCGAGTCGCTGCGTGTGCCCGCCAACCCTCTGGACGTGCTGGCCCAGCAGATCGTCGCCATGGTCTCCATGGACACCTGGGACGTGGAGGAGCTGCTGGCCGTGGTGCGGCGGGCGGCGCCCTTCGCGTCGCTGCCGGAGTCCGCCTACTCCGGGGTGCTCGACATGCTCGCCGGGCGCTATCCGTCCGACGCCTTCGCCGAACTGCGGCCCCGCCTGGTCTGGGACCGCGTGGCCGGCACGGTCACGGGCCGCCCTGGAGCGCAGCGGCTGGCCGTCACCTCCGGGGGCACCATCCCCGACCGCGGCCTCTTCGGGGTCTTCCTGGCCGGCGCGGACCCCAAGAAGGGCGGCGGACGGGTCGGCGAGCTGGACGAGGAGATGGTCTACGAGTCGCGGGTCGGCGACGTGTTCACCCTCGGCACCACGTCCTGGCGGATCGAGGACATCACCCGCGACCGCGTCCTGGTCACCCCCGCCCCCGGCACGCCCGGCCGACTGCCGTTCTGGAAGGGCGACCAGCTGGGCCGCCCGCTCGAGCTCGGCCGCGCCCTCGGCGCCTTTCTGCGGGAGATCCGCGGCCTGGCGCCCGACGCGGCCCGCGAGCGGCTGACCGCCGCCGGCCTCGACCGGTGGGCGGCGGACAACGTCCTGTCCTACCTGGACGAACAGCACCGCGCCTGCGGGCACGTACCCGACGACCGGACGATCGTCGTCGAGCGGTTCCGCGACGAGCTGGGCGACTGGCGGGTCGTCGTCCACTCCCCCTTCGGCGCACAGGTGCACGCCCCCTGGGCGCTGGCCCTCGGCGCCCGGCTCGCCGAGCGCTACGGCATGGACACCCAGGTGATGCACGCCGACGACGGCATCGTGCTGCGCCTGCCCGACGCGGACGTCATGGGCTTGGACCTGCTCGACGCCGACCCCGCGCGGCAGGGCACCGAGTACGACAGCGAGCAGTCCCCCGTGGGGGCGGCCGACGTCACCTTCGACCGGGCCGAGGTCGACCGGATCGTCACCGACCAGGTCGGCTCCTCGGCCCTGTTCGCCGCCCGCTTCCGCGAGTGTGCCGCCCGCGCCCTGCTGCTGCCGCGGCGCGATCCGACCAAGCGCACCCCGCTGTGGCAGCAGCGCCAGCGCGCCTCCCAGCTGCTGCAGGTGGCGAGCGAGTTCGGCTCGTTCCCGATCATCCTGGAGGCCGTCCGCGAGTGCCTCCAGGACGTCTTCGACGTCCCCGGCCTGACCGAGCTGATGGGCGACATCGAGGCCCGCCGGGTCCGGCTGGTCGAGGTGACCACCACCGAGCCCTCCCCGTTCGCCCGCTCGCTGCTCTTCGGCTATGTCGCCCAGTTCCTCTACGAGGGCGATTCCCCGCTCGCCGAGCGCCGCGCGGCGGCCCTCTCCCTCGACTCCCGGCTGCTGGCCGAGCTGCTGGGCCAGGCCGAGCTGCGCGAGCTGCTGGACCCCGAGGTGCTCACCGAACTGGAGCGCGAGCTGCAGTGGCTGACCGAGGACCGCCGCGCGAAGGACCGCGAGAGCGTGGCCGACCTGATGCGTCTGCTGGGGCCGCTCACCGACGCCGAGCTGGCCGAGCGCGGCGCTGAGCCGGGCTGGGCCAGGGAGCTCTCGGACGCCCGGCGCGCCCTGCGTGTGCGCATCGCCGGGCGGGAGCACTGGGCGGCCGTCGAGGACGCCGGACGGCTCCGCGACGCCCTGGGCACGGCCCTGCCCGTGGGCGTGCCGGAGGCCTTCACCGAGCCCGTCAGGGATCCGCTCGGCGACCTCCTCGCCCGCTTCGCCCGCACCCACGGCCCGTTCACCTCGGCCGAGGCCGCCGGCCGCTTCGGGCTGGGCACGGCCGTCACCGACGGCGCGCTGCACCGTCTGGCGGCCGACGGACGCATCGTCCAGGGCGAGTTCCACCCATCCGGCATCGGCCAGGAGTGGTGCGACGCGGCCGTCCTGCGCAGACTGCGCCGCCGCTCCCTGGCGGCGCTGCGGCACGAGCTGGAGCCGGTGCCGCCCACCACGCTCGCCGCGTTCCTCCCCCAGTGGCAGCACATCGGCTCCCACGGCCTGCGCGGCATCGACGGACTGGTGCGCGCCGTCGAGCAGTTGCAGGGCGCGCCGGTGCCCGCCTCCGCCCTGGAGAAGCTGGTCCTGCCCTCGCGGGTGACGGACTACTCCCCGGCCATGCTCGACGAGCTCACGGCGGCGGGCGAGATCGTCTGGGCCGGCTCCGGCGCGCTGCCCGGTAAGGACGGCTGGGTCTCCCTGCTGCTCGCCGACGCCGCCCCGCTGCTGCTGCCCGCCCCGCACCCGCTGGAGCTCTCGCCGGTGCACCAGGCGGTGCTCGACGCGCTGTCCGGCGGCTACGGCCTGTTCTTCCGTCAGATCGCCGACCAGGTACGCGCCGCCGCCCCCGATTTCGGCGACTCGGCCGGCACGGACGCCCGGATCGCCGAGGCCGTCTGGGATCTGGCCTGGTCCGGCCGGCTCACCAACGACACCCTCGCGCCGCTGCGTTCGCTCCTCGGCTCCGGCCGCACCGCGGGCTCCACCGCCCACCGCGCCCGGCGCGCGGTCCCGCGCGGCCGCTACGGCGCCCTGGTCGGCCGCACCGGCACGCTCGCCCCGGCGGGCCGGGCCACCGCCTCCCGCGGCGGGCCGCCGACGGTCGCGGGCCGCTGGTCGCTGCTGCCCGACCGCGAGCCGGACGCCACCCACCGGGCGCACGCCCTGGCCCGTACGCTCCTGGACCGGCACGGCGTGGTGACGCGCGGCGCGGTCGCCGCCGAGGGCGTCGAGGGCGGCTTCTCCGCCGCCTACCGGGTGCTGTCCGCCTTCGAGGAGAGCGGACAGGCCCGCCGCGGCTACGTCGTCGAGGGCCTGGGCGCCGCCCAGTTCGCCATGGACGGCGCCATCGACCGGCTGCGCGCAGCGGGAACCGCCCGCGAACGGTCCGCCGGCGCCCCCGAGGCCCCCTGGGGCGCCCGGCCGCCGGCCGACCGGCCCGCCCGGTCCCGCGCGGTCGTGCTCGCCGCCGCCGACCCGGCCAACGCCTACGGCGCGGCACTGCCCTGGCCGGAGCCCCCCGAGGGCGCCGGCCACAAGCCGGGGCGCAAGGCGGGCTCCCTGGTCGTCCTCCTCGACGGCGCCCTGGCGCTCTACGTGGAGCGCGGCGGCAAGACCCTGCTGGCCTGGCCCCAACAGCCGGGCGACGGGCCCGACGGCGACGACCCCGGCCTGCGCGAAGCGGCGGCGGCCCTGGCGGAGGCGGCCCGCGCGGGCGCCCTGGGCACCGTCACCGTCGAGCGCGTCAACGGCGCGGCGGCCCTGACGTCCCCCCTGGGCGCCCTGCTGGAGTCCGTGGGCTTCCACGCCACTCCCCGGGGCCTGCGCCTGCGCGCCGCCTGAGCGGAAGCGCATCATGGGTCACAGGCCGAATCGGGTCTCAGGCCGAAGGAGAAGACCCCATGCCCGAAGGAGACACCGTCTGGCGCACCGCGCGGGATCTGCACCAGGCCCTGGCAGGCGAGCCGCTGACCCGCTGCGACCTGCGCGTTCCCAAGCTCGCCACCGCCGACCTCAGCGGCCGCACGGTGACCGAGGTGATCCCGCGCGGCAAGCACCTGCTCACCCGCGTCGAGGGCGGCCTGACCCTCCACTCCCATCTCGGTATGGACGGTTCCTGGCGCATCGACGCCCCCGGCGGGCTACGGCGGGGCGGCCAGGGCCCGGACCACCAGGTCCGTGCCGTCCTCGCCAACACCGGCCACACCGCCGTCGGCTACCGCCTCCTGGCCCTGGACCTGCTGCGCACCACCGACGAGGCCACCGTCGTCGGCCACCTCGGCCCCGACCTGCTGGGCCCCGACTGGGACGCGCACAAGGCCGTGCGCCGTCTGCTCGCCGACCCCGGCCGCACCATCGGCGAGGCCGTCCTGGACCAGCGCAACCTCGCCGGGATCGGCAATGTCTACAAGTCCGAGCTGTGCTTCCTGCTGCGCGTCACCCCCTGGCTGCCGGTCGCCTCGCTCCCCGATCCCGCGCGCCTGGTGACCCTCGCCAAGAAGCTCCTGGAGGTCAACAAGTCACGCCCGGCCCGGATCACCACCGCCGACGTCCGTCCCGACCGCAGGCTGTGGGTGTACGGGCGCGCCGAGCGCCCCTGCCGCCGCTGCGGCACCCCCGTCCTCGTCGCCGACCAGGGTCCGGCCGGGCAGGAGCGCACGACCTACTGGTGCCCCCACTGCCAGACGGGCCCCACGCCGCCCGCCACCTGACCGGCCCGCCTCCGCTGGGCCGAACAGGTGAGCGCCCGCCCAGGCGCGCGCCCGTCCGGACGTCCGCCCGCGCGCCGCCTGGCCCCTCAGGGCTCCCCGGCCCCCGGCCCCCCGCCGCGCGGGCCCGGCCGCCGGCGCTCCCTGCGGGGTGTGCAGTGCACCGGCAGCAGGCTCAGCCCCCACCCTCCGGTCGCGATCAGAGCCTCGGCCAGCCCTGTCCGTCCCGGCTGCGTCAGCAGCCGGAAGACGGCCCAGCACCACAGGCCGCCCAGAGCGACCCCGAGCAGCCAGAAGCCCGGCCCGCGGGAGGGCCTTCGGTGACGCCGGACGTTCCGCCGGACCATGACGTCGCCTCCTCAGCCGCCCGGTTCCCCGCGCAGCCGGACCAGTTCCCGCTCCAGCTCGTCGATGGCACGGTCGCGCCGGTGCAGCTCGACGACCACGCGCTGCTCACCGTCCCGCACGCCCTCCTGGTAGACCGTCCGCACGAAGGCTCCCGCGGTCGCCTGGTCGAGTTCGGAGACCACCATCAGCTCACGCGTGAAGCGGATCACCGGGTGCTCGCTCATGAGTGTGCCGCTCAGGCGTTCTCGGCCTGGAACATCCAGTGGTGTTTCTCGAGGTCGCCGGTGAGGCCGATGAGGATGTCCTGGGTGACGGGGTCCGGCTCGGCGGTGGCCTGGATCCGCTCGCGCATCCGCGTGATCACGGCACCCAGTGCCGCCACGAGGGTCCGCACCGCCTCGGTGTCCTTGATCCACCCGCCCCCGACGGGGTCGATGCCGCTGGTCTTCGCCACGGTCTCGGCCCGCCCGTCCGGGGCGATGCCCAGGGCCGAGGCCCGCTCGGCGACGGTGTCCCCGTGCAGGCGCGCACTCGCGACGACCTCGTCGAGCTGCAGGTGCACCGAGCGGAAGCGGGGGCCCACGATGTTCCAGTGGACCTGTTTGGCCACGAGCGCGAGGTCGACGAGGTCGACGAGCGCGCCCTGCAGGGCATCGCCGACGACCTTGCGGTCCTGATCGGACAGGGGGCTCTTGACGACGGACATCGCTTCCTCCTTTTCGGCCGGCCAGGCGTGTGGAGACCCGGTTCTTTCACCATGACCCAGTTTTCGCCGCACGGCACAGCGACGTTCGCCGCGCGGCACGGCGAACGACGAACGCCCGAAGGCTGATGGCCGGACAGACGAAGGCTGCCGACTGGACCGGCGAGTGGCCGGATACGCGAAAGCCCCGGCCGGAATCCTCCGGCCGGGGCCTCACACGTGAAACAGATGCCGTCCAGGCTCTCGCCCGGATCAGGCCGCGACCACGTCCACGGCCTCCGCGGGGGCCTTGATGGTCACGCGCTCCCCCGGAACGCCCGTCACGGACGTCACGGACACCGAATTGAACATCGGCCGCATCGGCGCGGGTACCGGCTCGCTCGCCGCCGCCGACTGCGCCAGCTCGGCGAGCGACAGCTCGTCACTCACCTCGCGCATGACCTCGGACATCCGTACGTCCAGAGCGTCGCAGATTGCGGAGAGAAGCTCGGAGGACGCCTCTTTCTGCCCGCGCTCGACCTCGGAGAGATATCCGAGCGAGACCCGGGCGGACGAGGAGACCTCGCGCAGAGTGCGGCCCTGGCGTTGGCGCTGCCGACGCAGCACGTCACCCAGCAGGCGACGGAGCAGAATCATCGGTGGCTCCCTCCTTGGACCGCGAATCCGGTTCCTTCAAGCCCCACCGTACCGCCTCGGGGTGCGGCCGTGCGGGGAGCTATGTCGTGTTCACTCAGGGCTGCAAACATCAATTCCCCCCGTTGTGTTCCGTATCCTTTGCCCCCGCGTTCCCCACGCGTCCCCCTGCGAGTTCCCGCAGCAGCAGCACGAGGACCGCGCGTACGCTCTCCGCCCGGATCTCCGCGCGGCCGCCGTCCAGCGACAGCTGCCGTACCGCGCCGGGCCCTTGCGGGCCCGCCACCGCGACGAAGACCGTGCCGACGTCCTTGCCGTCCTGGGGTTCCGGCCCGGCGACCCCGGTCGTCGCGACGCCCCAGTCCGCGCCCAGCAGGGCCCGTACGCCCCGCGCCATCTGCCGGGCCACCTCGGCGTCGACGGCCCCGCGCTCGGCGAGCAGCGTCCCGTCCACGCCCAGCACATCGCGCTTGACCTCGCCGGCGTAGGCCGTGACCGATCCGCGCACGCTGCGGGAGGCTCCCGGCACCGCGGTCAGTTCCGCGGCCACCAGGCCGCCCGTCAGCGATTCCGCGGCCGCCACGGTCTGGCCGTGCGCCACCAGCACCGCGAGCACCTCCGCGGCACCGCCGCCGTCCGCCGCACTCACCGTGCCGGCCCTCCGGTCCTGCGCCCGGCCCGGCGCAGCACGACGGCCTGCTTGATGTAGTCGAGGCCAGTGACGACCGTCAACGCGACAGCCACGGCCATCACCCAGAAGCGCAGCGTGGCCAGCGGCCCGGTCAGCGCGAGGATGTACATGCCCACGCCGACGCCCTGGGCGAGCGTCTTCATCTTGCCGCCCCGGCTGGCCGGGATGACGCCGTGCCGGATGACCCAGAACCGCATCAGCGTGATGCCGATCTCGCGCAGCAGGATCACGCCGGTGACCCACCACGGGAGGTCGTCCAGGACGGAGAGGCAGATCAGCGCCGCCCCCATGATCGCCTTGTCCGCGATCGGGTCGGCGATCTTGCCGAAGTCCGTGACCAGGTTGTACGCCCGCGCCAGATGACCGTCGAAGAGATCGGTGATCATGGCGACGGCGAAGGCGGCCCAGGCGAAGGAGCGCCAGGCCGGGTCGTCGCCGCCGTTGTGCATCATCAACAAGACGAACCCGGGCACAAGGAGCAGGCGCACCATGGTGAGGATGTTGGCGATGTTCCACAACCCGGCCGGCCGCACGCCCGTCGTGGGTGCCGGGCCTCCTGCGGCGGAGGCCGGGAGTCCGCTCATCTGCCCGCCTCCTCGGTACACCCGCCCTCGATCCCGAGCGGCTCGGCGATGAGGTCCACGCCCTCGCTCGCCACCACCTTGGCCACGACCATGCGGCCGGGAGCGGGCTCGTCGTCCATGGTGAGCAGCACCTGGCCGTCGGTCTCGGGCGCCTGGTGTGCCGCGCGGCCGATGACTCCGTCCTCGTCGTCCACCCGGTCGACGAGTACTTCGATCGTCTCACCGATCCGCTCCTCCGCGCGCTGCGCGGTGAGCTCCTCGGCCAGCCGGGAGATGTGCGCCAGCCGCTCGGCGACGACCTCGGGGGCGAGCTTGTCCTCGTAGGTAGCCGCCTCGGTGCCGTCCTCGTCGGAGTAGCCGAAGACGCCGATGGCGTCCAGGCGCGCTCCCACCAGGAATCGCTCCAGCTCGGCGAGGTCCTCCTCGGTCTCTCCGGGGAAGCCGACGATGAAGTTGGAGCGGGCGCCGGCCTGCGGCGCCTTGCCGCGGATGGTCTCCAGGAGCTCCAGGAACCGGTCGGTGTCACCGAAGCGGCGCATCGCCCGCAGCACGCCGGGCGCGGAGTGCTGGAAGGACAGGTCGAAGTAGGGGGCGACCTTGTCCGTCGAGGTCAGGACGTCGATGAGGCCGGGCCGCATCTCGGCGGGCTGCAGGTAGCTGACCCGGATGCGCTCCAGGCCGTCGACCGCCGCCAGCTCCGGCAGCAGCGTCTCCAGCAGCCGGATGTCGCCGAGGTCCTTGCCGTAGGAGGTGTTGTTCTCGGAGACCAGCATGATCTCCTTGACGCCCTGCTCGGCGAGCCAGCGCGTCTCGCCCAGCACGTCGGAGGGGCGGCGGGAGATGAAGGAGCCGCGGAAGGAGGGGATGGCGCAGAAGGAGCAGCGCCGGTCGCAGCCGGAGGCGAGCTTCACGGAGGCGACGGGGCTGGACTCGAGCCTGCGGCGCAGCGGCGCCCGCGGCCCGGAGGCCGGGGCCACACCCTCGGGCAGGTCCGCCGGAGGGGCCGCGGGCTCCTCGGGGGCGGTCTGCGCGTGGCCGGGCAGGGCGACCGTGCCGGCGTCCCCCGCGCCCTGCCGCTCGGCGGGGCTGATCGGCAGCAGCTTGCGCCGGTCGCGCGGGGTGTGGGAGGCGTGGACGCCGCCGGAGAGGATGGTCTGCAGGCGGTCGGAGATGTTCGCGTAGTCGTCGAAGCCGAGCACGCCGTCGGCCTCGGGCAGCGCCTCGGCGAGCTCCTTGCCGTAGCGCTCGGCCATGCAGCCGACGGCCACGACGGCCTGGGTGCGGCCATGGTCCTTGAGGTCGTTGGCCTCGAGGAGGGCGTCGACGGAGTCCTTCTTCGCGGCTTCGACGAAGCCACAGGTGTTGACGACGGCCACATCGGCGTCGGCGGCGTCCTCGACGAGGTCCCAGCCGTCCGCCGCCAAGCGGCCTGCCAGCTCCTCCGAGTCCACCTCGTTACGGGCGCAGCCAAGTGTGACAAGAGCGACGGTACGGCGTTCGGGCATAGGGCTCAGCCTACTTTGTCCCGGCGCCGCATCCGCTGCCGAGTGGCCGACGGGCGCGGAGAGCCTGATCACCCACTGGCTCTCCGCGCCCGTCGGCGCCCCGGTATGTGCCGCGACCGGCCCGCCACCGGCCCGCGGTCCGCCCGCGGTCAGCCCGCCGAGGGGTCGCCCCGGGTGTAGCTCAGCCGCTGAACCTGCCCGTCGTCGCCCAGGTTCTTGACCTCCTTGCCGTTCACGAACAGCTGTACGGCCCCGGCGTTGCCCAGCACCAGGTCGATCCGCTTGCTGTCGGTGAAGGTCTTGGAGGCGCCCCGCTTGAGCACCCCCTCCTCGATCAGCTTGCCGTTGTGGTCCTTGGCCGACATCCAGGTCTGGCCGTTCTCGGCGGTGAGCTTGACAGTGACCTTGTTGGCCGGGACGCCGGCGATGGCGCTGGCGGACGCCTCCGCCTTGGGGTCGGCCTTGGGCTCCGCCTTGGGGTCGGCCTTCCCCTTCCCCGAGCCGCTCTTGGCGCTGGGCGCCGCGGACGGCTTGCTGGAGGCCGGGTCGGCCGAGACGGATCCGCTCTGGGCCCCGCCGTTGAAGAGCGTGAACCCCACGAACCCGACGACGGCGACGATGGCGGCGACCATCGCGGCCGTCCAGTTGGGCCGCCGGGGCTCGGGGCGGATCCGTTCGGCCTCGAAGATCGGCGCCGCCGGGGTGGGCGAGGGGCGGCCTCCGTGCTCGGCGTCGTACTGCGCGACGAGCGGGGCGGGATCGACGCCGACGGCCCGCGCCAGCGTACGGATATGTCCTCTGGCGTAGACGCGTCCACCGCAGCGGGTGAAATCGTCCTGTTCGATCGCGTGAACGATCGGAACGCGTACACGAGTGGTCGAACTGACCTCGTCCACGGTCAGTCCGGCATTGATACGGGCTTGCTGGAGGGATCGTCCGACGGAGGCCCGGTCATCCTCTTCCGAAGGGAGTTCCGAAGAGCTGCCGACATCCTCTGGCTCTGGAGAGTTGCCGATGGACACGTGGGCGCCTTTCGAGCGTGCAGCCACCTGCTGGAGATTCAGTCTAGGGGGGATGCGAAACGGTCGGGCAAGCGGGAAGCCGGACTTTGTAGGCCATCAGAATGCTCTGGCGTAACGGCAGTGGCACATCGCCCCTCCCCCCTCGCTTCAACTCTGCTCATGCCCGAGAGAAACGGTTGGTCAGGGATCTTTTGCGGTGGCTACGAAGCGTCCCCACGGATGACCGCCAGAACCCCGTCCAGTTCGTCGGGCTTGACCAGCACGTCACGAGCCTTGGAGCCCTCGCTGGGCCCCACGATGCCGCGCGACTCCATCAGATCCATGAGCCTGCCCGCCTTGGCGAATCCCACACGCAATTTCCGCTGCAACATCGAGGTGGAGCCGAACTGCGTGGAGACGACCAGCTCGGCGGCCTGGCACAGCAGGTCGAGGTCGTCCCCGATGTCCTCGTCGATCTCCTTCTTCTTCGCCGTGCCCACGGTGACGTCGTCGCGGAAGACCGGCGCCATCTGGTCCTTGCAGTGCTGGACGACGGCCGCGACCTCGGCCTCCGTGACGAACGCGCCCTGCATCCGGACGGGCTTGTTCGCCCCCATCGGCAGGAAGAGCCCGTCGCCCTTGCCGATGAGCTTCTCGGCGCCCGGCTGGTCGAGGATGACCCGGCTGTCGGCGAGCGAGGAGGTGGCGAAGGCGAGCCGGGAGGGCACGTTCGCCTTGATGAGACCGGTGACGACGTCGACGGACGGCCGCTGGGTGGCGAGCACCAGGTGGATGCCGGCGGCACGGGCGAGCTGGGTGATGCGCACGATCGAGTCCTCGACGTCGCGCGGCGCCACCATCATCAGGTCGGCGAGCTCGTCCACGATGACCAGCAGGTACGGGTACGGCGTCAGCTCGCGCCCGCTGCCCTCAGGCGGCGTGACCTTCCCGGCGCGCACGGCGGCGTTGAAGTCGTCGATGTGCCGGAAGCCGTAGGCGGCCAGGTCGTCGTAGCGCAGGTCCATCTCGCGCACGACCCACTGCAGGGCCTCGGCGGCCCGCTTGGGGTTGGTGATGATCGGCGTGATCAGGTGCGGGATGCCCTCGTAGGCGGTCAGCTCGACGCGCTTGGGGTCGACCAGCACCATCCGCACGTCCTCGGGGGTGGCACGCACCATCAGCGAGGTGATCAGGCAGTTGATGCACGACGACTTGCCGGAACCGGTGGCGCCGGCCACCAGGATGTGCGGCATCTTCGTCAGGTTGGCCATCACATAGCCGCCCTCGACGTCCTTGCCGAGCGCGACGAGCATGGGGTGCTCGTCACCGGCGGCGTCCGCCAGTCGCAGCACGTCGCCGAGGTTGACCATCTCCCGGTCGGTGTTGGGGATCTCGATGCCGACGGCCGACTTGCCCGGGATGGGGCTGATGATGCGTACGTCCGGGCTGGCGACGGCGTAGGCGATGTTCTTGGTGAGCGCGGTGATCCGCTCGACCTTGACGGCCGGGCCCAGCTCGACCTCGTAGCGCGTGACGGTCGGGCCCCGGGTGAAGCCGGTGACGGCCGCGTCGACCTTGAACTCCGCGAAGACGTTGGTCAGCGCGGCCACTATGGCGTCGTTGGCGGCGCTGCGGGCCTTGCCCGGACCGCCGCGCTCGAGCAGGTCGAGCGAGGGCAGCGCGTAGGTGATGTCGCCGGAGAGCTGGAGCTGCTCGGCCCGCGCGGGCAGCCCGGCGGGCGGTTCGGGCGCGGGCTTGGTGAGGTCGGGAACGGCCCCGGGGGTACGCTCCGCCGCGGCCGGGGACTTCCGGCCGGCGCCCCGGGCGCCCGCCGGGACGGTCGTGCGCCCGCTGTCCGCGGAGACGCCGCTGCTGAGGTCGGCCACGAGCGGCGAGGGCTGGACGCCGTGCAGCACGGCGCCGTCCAGCGAGGCCGCGGCGGCGGCCGCCAGGTCCACCGCGTCGGGCTCCCGGGCGGCCGGCGGCTCCACGGGCGCACGGCGGGGCGCGCGCCGCCTGCCGAGCTCCTGCTCCTCGGCCTGCTCGGGACCGGCCGACGCGGAGGCCCGCCGGGGACGCCGGGCGGGTGCCGCGTCGCGCCACTCGTCGTCGTAGTCGGCGTAGGCCTCCTCGGCCCGCGGGTCGTACTCCTCGGGGCGCGGTTCGATGACGCCCAGTCGCTCACCGGCCTGCCGGAGCCGCCGGGGGATGGCGTTGACGGGCGTGGCGGTGACCACCAGCAGCCCGAAGACGGTGAGCAGCGCCAGCAGCGGTACGGCCAGCACCTCGCCGACCGCGTACAGCAGCGGCTTGGAGGCGGCCCAGCCGATCAGCCCGCCCGCGTCCTGCAGTGCCTGGGATCCGTCGTCGCGGCCGGGCGATCCGCAGGCCACGTGGACCTGTCCGAGGACGCCGATGACCAGCGCCGACAGGCCGATGACGATGCGTCCGTTGGCCTCGGGCCGCTCGGGATGGCGGAACAGCCGGATCGCGATGATGCCGAGCAGTATCGGCACGACCAGGTCGAGGCGGCCGAAGGCGCCGGTGACCAGCAGTCTTATGAGGTCGCCCACGGGGCCGTCGAGGGTGGACCAGGTGCCGGCGGCGACGACGAGCGCGGCGCCGAGCAGCAGCAGGGCGAGTCCGTCCTTGCGGTGCGCCGGGTCCAGGCCCTTGGCCCCGCGGCCGACGCCGCGGAACAACGCCCCGGCACCGTGTGCCAGGCCCGCTCCCACGCGGCGCGCGCCGCCGGGGGCGCGCTGGGGCGCCGCCTTCGCGGCGGGCTTCCTGGCGGGTGCCTTGCGCGCGGGCGGGCGGCCCGCGGGCTTGGCGGCCGCCTTCTTGGCGGGCACCCGGGCGGGCGACGCCTTCTTGGCAGCGCCCCCGGGACGTCCGGCGCGCTGCTTCGAGTTGCCCGCCGTGCTCTGGGAACCCTTGCCGGACGTACGTGAGGCCATGATGCCGAGGTTACCGGTGTCGGTCGTGCGGTACACGTGCGGCCGGGCGTTCACCCGTTCGTGTCGTGATGCCGTGGTGGCAAGGGTGACACGACGTCAAAGCGCGCGGCCGGAACGGCCGGTCAGTTCGGCGCGGGGAGCGGGCCGGCGGCGCTGCCGGTGCCGGGCTCCAGGGCGTCCAGGGCGCGCCGCAGCCCGGTGAGCTTGCGCTCCAGATGGGCGGCGGTGGCGACCGCGGCGGCGTCGGCGGACTCGTCGAGCTGCTTGGAGAGCGCCTCGGCCTGTTCCTCGACGGCGGCGAGCCGTGCCGAGAGCTCCGCGAGCAGGCTCGCGGGCTCCTGCGGTTCTATCGCCCCGCTCCGGCCGGTCTGGCCGCTCTCCAGCTGCAGCCGCAACAGGGAGGCCTGCTCGCGCAGCTGGCAGTTCTTCATGTACAGCTCGACGAAGACCGAGACCTTGGCGCGCAGCACCCACGGGTCGAAGGGCTTGGAGATGTAGTCCACCGCGCCCGCCGCGTAGCCGCGGAAGGTGTGGTGCGGACCGTGGTTGATGGCGGTGAGGAAGATGATCGGGATGTCCCGGGTCCGCTCCCGCCGCTTGATGTGCGCGGCGGTCTCGAAGCCGTCCATGCCGGGCATCTGAACGTCCAGCAGGATCACCGCGAAGTCGTCCGTCAGCAGCGCCTTGAGCGCTTCCTCCCCTGACGATGCCCGCACCAGTGTCTGATCGAGCGCCGAGAGGATGGCCTCCAGCGCCAGCAGATTTTCCGGCCGGTCATCGACCAGGAGGATCTTGGCCTTCTGCACCATGCCCCGTCCTCCTCGTCCCGGCTTGGGGTCTCCCCAGCTCGAAGAGCCGGGGGAAGTACCGGGCGCCGCCCCAGGGGACGACTCCCTTGCGCCGCCCGTCCTTGTGCCGGTCATGGTAGCCGCACCCCGCCCGTCGCCACACCCTGTCACCGCGATGTCACTGTGCACGTAGCAGAAACGCGGTGGGGGACCAGAAGGTTCCCCGAATACCGCGCTCCCACACGTCGACGGCCACACTCAGTCAGCAGACCGTCAAATAGTGAACGAGATTCCGTCACTCTGCGCGCATCCACTGCTCCATCACCGTCAGAAGATGGTCTGTATCGACTGGTTTGGTGACATAGTCGGAAGCGCCCGCATCGATGCTCTTCTCCCTGTCGCCCTTCATCGCCTTCGCCGTCAGCGCGATGATCGGCAGCCCCGCGAACTGCGGCATCCTGCGGATCGCGGCCGTCGTGGCGTAGCCGTCCATCTCCGGCATCATGATGTCCATCAGGACCACCACCACGTCGTCGTGCTGCTCCAGCACCTCGATCCCCTCGCGCCCGTTCTCCGCGTAGAGCACCGAGAGGCCGTGCTGCTCCAGGACGCTGGTGAGGGCGAAGACGTTGCGGATGTCGTCGTCGACGATCAGCACCTTCTCACCGTGGAACCCACCGCTGAAGCCGACCCCTGCGGCCTCCCCCGCACCGGTGTGCGCACCGGTGAGCCAGGGCTCGTGCGGCGCGGCGGCCGGACGGGCCGTCCGCGCGCCCGGCACCCCCGTCTCCCCGTGCGCGGACCCCGGCACGGCGGACGACGCCTGAGCCGCCGCCTGCCCGGCCGCCTGGGCGGCCCGGCGGCGCCGCAGGAACAGCCCGGCCGCCTGCCGCGCCGGCGAGCTCTCGCCCTCCGGCGCGCCCGCCCCGTGCGGCAGGCTCCCCGCGCCCTCCGACTCCGGCTGCGGGTACCCCTGAGGCGGCAGCTCACCGGGGTTGAGCGGCAGATAGAGGGTGAACGTCGAGCCGCGGCCGGGCTCGCTCGCCGCGTCGATCTCGCCGCCCAGCAGCCGGGCGATCTCCCGGCTGATGGACAGCCCCAGGCCCGTGCCGCCGTACTTGCGGCTGGTGGTGCCGTCGGCCTGCTTGAAGGCCTCGAAGATGACCCGCATCTTGCTGGCCGCGATGCCGATGCCGGTGTCCGTGACGGAGAAGGCGATCATGTCGCCGTCCGCGTCACGCAGCGAGCCGGCCTCCAGCAGCTGCTCCCGGATGCTGTCGGGCACATCGGCGCCCGCCGGACGGATGACCAGCTCGACGGCTCCGGTGTCGGTGAACTTCACCGCGTTCGACAGCAGGTTGCGCAGCACCTGCAGCAGCCGCTGCTCGTCGGTGTGCAGGGTGGCCGGCAGCTCCGGCGAGACCCGTACCGAGAAGTCCAGGCCCTTCTCCGCGGTCAGCGGACGGAAGGTGGCCTCGACGTAGTCGACGAGCTGGACGAGCGCGATCCTGCTGGGGCTGACGTCCATCTTGCCCGCCTCGACCTTCGACAGGTCCAGGATGTCGTTGATCAGCTGCAGCAGGTCCGAACCCGCGCCGTGGATCGTGTCGGCGAACTCCACCTGCTTCGGGGAGAGGTTGCCCTCCGCGTTGTCGGCGAGCAGCTTGGCCAGGATCAGCAGCGAGTTGAGCGGGGTGCGCAGCTCGTGCGACATGTTCGCCAGGAACTCGGACTTGTAGCGCATCGAGACCGCGAGCTGCTCGGCGCGCTCCTCCAGGACCTGCCGCGCCTCCTCGATCTCGGTGTTCTTGACCTCGATGTCGCGGTTCTGCCGGGCCAGCCGGTCGGACTTCTCCTCCAGCTCCGCGTTGGAGATCTCCAGCGCCTTCTGCCGGTTCTCCAACTCGGCGGAGCGCTCGCGCAGTTGCTCGGTCAGCTCCTGCGACTGCTTGAGCAGGACCTCGGTCTTGGTGTTGACGCTGATGGTGTTGACGCTGGTGCCGATCATCTCGGCGATCTGGCTGAGGAAGTCCTTCTGGATCTGCGCGAACGGCTGGAAGGACGCCAGCTCGATCACGCCCAGCACCTGCCCCTCGAACAGCACGGGCAGCACGATGACATGGGCCGGCGGGGCCTCCCCGAGCCCGGAGGCGATCTTCAGATAGCCCGGTGGGACGTTCTCCACCAGGATCGTGCGCTTCTCCTTGGCCGCCGTGCCGATGAGTGACTCACCGGGACGGAACGAGGTGGGCATCGCGCCCATGGAGTAGCCGTAGGAGCCGAGCATCCGCAGCTCGTACGCGTCCTCGTCGCTCTCGCCCTCCTGCGGGCCCACCGGCATCGCCAGGAAGAACGCGCCGTGCTGGGCGGAGACGACCGGAGTGAGCTCGCTCATGATGAGCCCGGCGACGTCCTGCAGGTCGCGGCGGCCCTGCATCAGGCCGGAGATGCGGGCGAGATTGCCCTTGAGCCAGTCCTGCTCCTTGTTGGCCAGCGTGGTCTCGCGCAGGTTGGCGATCATCGTGTTGATGTTGTCCTGGAGCTCCAGGATCTCGCCGGCCGCGTCCACATCGATCTTGAGGTTGAGGTCGCCGCGGGTCACGGCCGTGGCGACCTCGGCAATGGCCCGCACCTGGCGGGTCAGATTGCCCGCCATCTCGTTGACGGACTCGGTCAGGTCGCGCCAGGTGCCGTCCACGTCGCGCACGCGCGCCTGGCCGCCGAGCTGGCCCTCGGTGCCCACCTCGCGGGCGACGCGGGTGACCTGGTCGGCGAAGGAGGACAGCTGGTCGACCATCGTGTTGATGGTGGTCTTCAGCTGCAGGATCTCGCCGCGGGCATCGATGTCGATCTTCTTGGTGAGGTCGCCCTGCGCGATGGCGGTGGTCACCATCGCGATGTTGCGCACCTGGCCCGTCAGGTTGGACGCCATCGAGTTCACCGACTCGGTGAGGTCCTTCCAGGTGCCGCTCACGCCCGGCACCCGCGCCTGGCCGCCCAGGATGCCGTCGGTGCCCACCTCGCGGGCCACGCGCGTGACCTCGTCGGCGAAGGAGGACAGCGTCGTCACCATGGTGTTGACGGTGTCGGCGAGCTGCGCGACCTCGCCGCGCGCCTCGACGGTGACCTTCTTGGTCAGGTCGCCGTTGGCCACCGCGCCCGCCACCTGCGAGATGTTACGGACCTGACTGGTCAGGTTGTTGGCCATCAGGTTGACGTTGTCGCTGAGGTCCTTCCAGATGCCGGTGACGTCCCGTACCCGCGCCTGGCCGCCCAGCTGGCCCTCGGTGCCCACCTCACGGGCGACCCGGGTGACCTGCTCGGCGAAGTCCGACAGCTGGTCGACCATCGTGTTCACCGTGGTGACGAGCTCGAGGATCTCGCCCTTGGCATCGACGGTGATCTTCTTGGAGAGGTCGCCCTTGGCGACCGCCGTCGTCACCTCGGCAATGTTGCGCACCTGCGACGTCAGGTTGTTGGCCATGAAGTTGACCGACTGGGTGAGGTCCTTCCAGGTGCCGGAGACGCCCTGGACCTCCGCCTGGCCGCCCAGCTGGCCCTCCGTGCCCACCTCACGGGCCACCCGCGTGACCTGGTCGGCGAACGACGACAGCTGGTCGACCATCGTGTTGATGGTGTTCTTCAGCTCCAGGATCTCGCCCCGCGCATCGACGTCGATCTTCTGCGAGAGGTCACCGCGCGCCACCGCCGTGGCGACCTGGGCGATGTTGCGGACCTGAGCGGTCAGGTTGCCCGCCATGCCGTTGACCGAGTCGGTGAGGTCACGCCACACGCCCGCCACACCCGGCACCTGGGCCTGGCCGCCGAGCCGGCCGTCGGTGCCGACCTCGCGGGCCACGCGGGTGACCTGCTCGGCGAAGGCGGACAGCTGGTCGACCATCGTGTTGATGGTGTTCTTCAGCTCCAGGATCTCGCCCCGCGCGTCGACGTCGATCTTCTGCGAGAGGTCACCACGAGCCACCGCCGTGGTCACCTGGGCGATCTGCCGCACCTGCGACGTGAGGTTGCCGGCCATGAAGTTGACGGAGTCGGTCAGCTCCTTCCAGGTGCCGCTGACGCCGTCCACCCGGGCCTGGCCGCCGAGCCGGCCCTCCGTGCCCACGTCCCGCGCCATCCGCGTCACCTGGTCGGCGAACGAGGACAGCTGGTCCACCATCGTGTTGACGGTGTTCTTCAACTGCAGCATCTCGCCGGACACATCGACCGTGACCTTCTGCGAGAGGTCGCCGTTGGCGACCGCCGTCGTCACCTGGGCGATGTTGCGGACCTGGCCGGTGAGGTTGCGGAAGGCGGTGTTCACCGAATCGGTGAGGTCCTTCCACGTACCCGCCGCACCCGGCACCGCCGCCTGACCGCCGAGCTCACCCTCGACACCGATCTCCCGTGCCACACGCGTCACTTCGGCGCCGAAGGACTGGAGCTGGTCCACCATCCCGTTGACGGTGTTCTTCAACTCCAGCATCTCGCCGGACACATCGACCGTGACCTTCTGGCCCAGATCGCCGTTCGCGACGGCCGTCGTCACCTGAGCGATGTCCCGCACCTGACCGGTGAGGTTGCGGAAGGCGGTGTTCACCGAATCGGTGAGGTCCTTCCACGTACCCGCCGCACCCGGCACCGCCGCCTGACCGCCCAGCAGCCCCTCGGCACCCACCTCATTGGCCACCCTGGTGACCTCGTCGGCGAAGGTACGCAGCGTCTCCGTCATCTGGTTGATGGTTTCGGCGAGCTGCGCGACCTCGCCGCGCGCGGTCACCGTCACCTTCTGCGACAGGTCACCGTTCGCGACGGCCGTCGTCACCTGCGCGATGCCGCGCACCTGGGCCGTCAGGTTGCCGGCCATCAGGTTCACCGAATCGGTGAGGTCCTTCCAGACCCCGGCGACCCCCGGCACCTGCGCCTGGCCGCCCAGCTCGCCCTCCGTACCCACCTCACGCGCCACCCGGGTGACCTCGGAGGCGAAGGAGGAGAGCTGGTCCACCATCGTATTGACGGTGTTCTTCAGCTCCAGCATCTCCCCGGCCACATGAACGGTGACCTTGCGGGAGAGGTCGCCCTTGGCGACTGCCGTCGTCACCAGGGCGATATCACGCACCTGGGCGGTCAGCCGGGACGCCATCGTGTTGACGGAGTCCGTGAGGTCCTTCCAGGAACCGGACATTCCGCGCACCCGGGCCTGGCCGCCGAGCTTGCCCTCGGTACCCACCTCGCTGGCCACCCGCGTCACCTCGTCGGTGAACGCCGACAGCTGGTCCACCAGACCGTTGACGGTCCGCCCGACCTTCAGGAACTCGCCCCGCAGCGGATGCGCCGCGCCGTCCGCGCCCTGCGAGCGCAGGTCCATCCGCTGCTCCAGGTCGCCCTCGGCCACCGCCGACAGCACCCGGCCCACCTCGGAGACGGGCCGCACCAGGTCGTCCACCAGCGCGTTCGACGCGTCGATCGCCGCCGCCCAGGCACCCTCGCAGGCCCCGAGCTCCAGGCGCTCCGTGAGCTTGCCCTCACGGCCCACGACCCGCCGCACCCTGGCCAGCTCACCGGTGAGCTGCAGATTGCGGTCCGCCACCTCGTTGAAGACGGCGGCGACCTCGGCCATCACCCCGTCACCGGAGACCGTCAGCCGCTTGCGGAAGTTCCCGTCCCGCATCGCCTCGAGGGCCGACAGCAACCGGTGCAGGGCCGCCGTGTCCACCTCGGTCGTGCCGTTGGGCCGGGACCGTCCGCCCTTCGCGCGCGTGCTTGCGCCCCGCGCCGCTGCGCCAGACTCCACCGTGTCCCTCCCGCTGGGTCGATCATCCTCGTCGGGCTTCCGCTTCGAGCTTTCCCAGTGTTTCACCCCGGCCCAACCAGGCCATAACAGTCGGCAGCATCGCACACGGTCCACCGGCACCCCGCAAGGTGGAATCCCTGTGCACCGCCATCCGCGTTCACGGCGGAGGTAAGTAACCTGGCATCCGTCCGGGGCAATGGAGGGGCGCTGCACATGGGTGAGCAGATCGCCGAGACGTACACGAGGAGACCTGTGATCACCGCGCGGGCAGCCGCCACCTTCGAGCCGGTCGGACGCTCGGTCGCCGCCGCCCGGACCTTCGTCCGGGACACCCTCCAGGGCTGGGGCTTCCCCGACATCATCGACGATGCCGTCGTCCTGACCAGCGAGCTCGTCACCAATGCCGTCGTCCACGCGGGCACTCATGCAGACGTGCTGTGCGTACGTATGAACACCGGCGTACGCGTGGAGGTTGCGGACCGCTACCCCGAGCGTGAAGTTCCGCTCCAGGACCCCGCCCGCCAGTTCGGCGGCCTCGACCGCGAGGGCGGCCGCGGCCTGCTGCTGTGCGCCGCGATCGCCTCCCGCTGGGGCGTCGAGTACAGCGCCACCGCCAAGACCGTGTGGTTCCGCCTCGACCTGCCCGACCGCCCCGCCGGCACCCGCTCCGCGGGCCCCGCCCTGCCCGCCGAGGCCCTGCCGGTCGCCGACGCCCGCGTCCGCGTCGCCGTCGTCCAGATCGACCGCACCGGCGCCATCACCGCCTGGAACGACGACGCCCACGAACTCTTCGGCTTCACCGCCGACAAGATCCTCGGCAAGCCGCTCACCGACCTCGCCGCCTGGCCCCACACCCCCGGCACCTCCACCGGCATCGCCGAGGCCCTGCGCCTGTCCCGCTGGGAGGGCTCCTACGGCATAAGGGGCGCCGACGGCCGCGTCCTCCCCGTCTACGCCTCCCACCTGCGCGTCCGCGACAACGCCGGCGCCCCCTCGACCGTCTGCCTGCTGGTGCGCGACGAGGAGCGCGCCGTCCTGCAGAGCCCGCCGCGCTCCGCGGCCGGCGACACGGCCACCGGCGAGCGGGGCACCGCCACCGACCCCTTCGAGGTCTTCATCGGTTCCCCCGCCCCCGACGACCTCGACGGACTGCTCCAGCGCACCGTCGAACGCGCCCGCGACATGCTGGACGGCGATTCCGCCTACCTGCTGCTCGCCACCGACGACGAGACCGAACTGGAGGTCCGCGCCTCCACCGGCCTGCCCTCCACCCGCCAGCGCTTCGCGCGCGTGCCCGTCGAGGCGGGCACCGGCCGCTACGGTTCCGCCCGCATGCCGGCCGTCCACGACGACCTCGCCGCCGTCCCCGGCGCCGTCCCCCTCCTCACCGACACCGGCATGCGCTCGGTCGTCACCGTCCCCCTCAAGGTAGAGGGCCGCCTCACCGGCTCCCTCGGCGTCGCGGCCGAAGCCCCCCGGCGCTACGGCAACGAGGAGGCACTGCGCCTGCAGTTCGCCGCCGACCGCATCGCCCTGGCCGTCGAATCCGCCCGCCTCGGCGAACTGGAACGGCTGCGCCGCGGCTCCCTCTCCTTCCTGGTCGAGGCCTCCGACCTGCTCGCCGGCACCCTCGACCGCGACCAGACGCTGGCCCTGATGGCCCAGATGACCGTCCCCACCCTCGCCGCCTGGTGCGCCGTCTACACCATCGCCGACCAGTCCTCCGAACCCGAGCTCTCCTACGTCCTCCACGAGGACGAGGACCGCATCGACGGCCTCAAGGCCCTGCTGTCCAAGGTGTCCCCGCCCGACCCGGTCCCCACCCCCGGCGCACGCGTCTGGTCCGCACCCACCGAAGCCGCCCACTCCGCCGCCCTGCGCACCTCCCTGCGCAGCCTCGGCCTCGCCGACACCACCGGACACCTGCCGGGCCTCGGCACCTCACTGGCCACGGCGGCGGCCGTCGGCGGAGAGACGGTCGTCCTGCCGCTCGTCGCCCGCAACCGCGTCATCGGCATGCTCACCCTCGGCAAGCCCACCGACGACCACTTCCGCCAGGAGATCCTCGAGCTCGCGGAGGACCTCTCCCGTCGGGCGGCGCTGGCACTGGACAACGCGCGCCTCTACAGCGAACGCACGGCCATCAGCCAGAGCCTCCAGCGCAGCCTCCTCCCGCCCGAGCTGCCGGACGTCCCCGGCGTGGAGGTCGAGGTCATCTACCGCGCGGCGGGCGAGGGCAACGAGGTCGGCGGCGACTTCTACGACCTCTTCCCCATCCGCGACGGCGCGTACGGCTTCGCCATCGGCGACGTCTGCGGCACGGGCCCGGAAGCCGCCGCCGTCACCGGCCTCGCCCGGCACGCCCTGCGCCTGCTGGCCCGCGAGGGCTTCGGCGGCCCCGCGGTGCTGCAGCGGCTCAACGCGGCCATCCTCGACGAGGGCGCCCGCAGCCGCTTCCTCACCCTCCTCTACGGCGAGCTGTGGCCGCAGCACGACGGCAGCGCACAGCTGAAGGTCGTCTGCGCGGGCCACCCCCTGCCCCTGCGCCTGCGCCAGGACGGGACGGTGAAGCCGGCGGCCGACCCCCAGCCGCTGCTGGGTGTCATGGAGGACCTCGAGCTGTACGAGCAGACGGTCACCCTCGACCCGGGTGATGTGCTGCTGTGCGTCACGGACGGCGTCACCGAACGCCGCGAGGGCACCCGCATGCTCGGCGACGACGGCCTGACGGACGTCCTGACCACCTGTACGGGCCTCACGGCGGGCGCGGTCGCAGCCAGGATCCTGCGCGCGGTCGAACGTTTCGCCGCCGAGCCGGCCTCGGACGACATGGCCATCCTCGCGATGCGGGTGCCGGAGCGTCAGGAGTAGCGGCAGGAGCGACGACAGCAAGAAGGCCCCCGCCGAATGGCGGGGGCCTTCTTTTTATGGAGCCCCAAAACGGAATCGAACCGTTGACCTTCTCCTTACCATGGAGACGCTCTGCCGACTGAGCTATTGGGGCCGGCAACGAGATAAAGCATACCCCATGTTCGTACGGGCTTTTGACCGCTAGGCGGCGGCCAGCGGAACCAGACCGCCGAGCCCGTTGCACACCGACACCAGCCGCTGCAGCTCCCGCCGCGTCATTTCCTCTTCGACGGGCAGAGCAAGGCATTCGTCGGCGGCACGCTCGGTCTCGGGCAGCCACAACTCCCGCCGGAACGACGGCATTCGGTGGACGGGCGTCTGAACGGGCACCCGGCACCGCACACCGCGAGCACGCAGGGCACGGGCGAAGGCGTCCCGGTCGGGCCGGCCGTTGCCGGGAACGCGGACGACGTAGGAGTCGTAGCGATGCACGACGCCGGGTGCGGTGACGGGCGTGACGACGCCGGTGAGACGGGAGGTGAGGTACGCGGCGTTGGCCTGCCGCGGGGAGGAACCGCCGCGCTCCTCCGTATGGTCGACATGCTCGACGAGAAGCAGGCCACGTTCTGCGGCGACAAGCCGCAGGGCCATCAGGTCGGCCGGGTGACCGAAGAGATGTACGGGCACGATGGCGGCGGTACGGGGCGTCACCGCGCGGGCCACCGCGGCCGGGTCGAGGCAGAAACTGCCGGGATCGATGTCCGCGAAAAGCGGTAGCGCACCGATGCTCCGTACGGCCTCGGCGGCCTCGGCAGTCGCATACGACGGCACGACGACCTCGTCCCCGAACCCCACGCCGGCGGCCGCCAGCTGCTCTGCTGTCCCCATGCCGCGGATGCTGCCCACACGACGTTAACGCGACATGACGCCGCACAGCTCATCGTGAAAACAAAAAAGCTCTGACGCGTGAACCGAAGTCCACACATCAGAGCTTTTTTGAATAATTGTTCGGCGGCGTCCTACTCTCCCACAGGGTCCCCCCTGCAGTACCATCGGCGCTGAAAGGCTTAGCTTCCGGGTTCGGAATGTAACCGGGCGTTTCCCTAACGCTATGACCACCGAAACACTATGAAGATATACAACCCGGCATGTACACAGGTCGTTACTTCAGAACCTACACAGTGGACGCGAGCAACTGAGGACAAGCCCTCGGCCTATTAGTACCAGTCAGCTCCAACCGTTACCGGTCTTCCACACCTGGCCTATCAACC
>NZ_JBITZS010000002.1:556697-778157 GCF_044547045.1 Streptomyces sp. NPDC053048 | reverse complement strand
ACGGCACGGAGTCCTGTCCGTTGCGGGCACCAAGGTCATCACCCGTTCGGTGGCCATGCTGAAAAGGCTCACTGAGTGTGTCGGCCTCTACGACGTGGGGGTAAAGGGCAGGTGCCGTGGCACGGAGCTCGCTCTGAAGCCGGTCACGTCAGATAGACGCCAGAGAAAGTACCGTCGTAACCCATGGCGCGCTGTGCCTGGTCGAAGTCCTCCGCTACACCCGTGACGGGCCCCATCAGGTCGTCGAATTGCTGGGAGGTCATGCGGGGTTCCGGCCAGGTATGGGTGCAGCGACAGCGGATGAATATGCCTTCGGCGGCCCTGATCACCATCCAGTCGCGGCCCGCTCCGCACTGATGGCAGACCGCGGTTGAACCGGCGATAACCAGATGGCCGGGGTGCGGAAACGCCAGGAAGGACACCGTCGTCCGGTCCACCCGCAGCTCCGCCGGAATATCGACGGATTCCGGGGAGGAGCCCGTCTCCGCCGGAGCGGCGGGCTGCTGCTCAGAGGAGCCAGATTTCCTGCTGCGCCAGAACATCCAGTGTCCTCCCTGCTGCGTTTGCCGTTTGCTGTTTCAGGATCGGCCACGAGTGCCGGGTCGGGCCACTTGCAGTTCGGCGTGCATCAGCGAGCGTTCCCCCCGTCTCGGCGGTGATCGCTGGGAGGCATCGGACGTACGGTCCGGGTAGCTGTTGCCGGTGGCACGGTGGTTGTGACCTGCGGGGTGTGGGCGTGCAGGTTGGCGATGCGGCGTACGCGCCAGACCAGTACGTCGCTGACAGAGCCGGCGGAGTCCAGTTCGCGCTGGCCGGCGGCCTCGCGGAGGAGAGCGGCGGGGTCGGCCCCGGCTCGTGCGGCGTCGCTGAGGGTGGCGGCCAGGGCGTCCCAGCCCCTTTCGGTCAGCACGGTCTGAGCGAGGTGCGGGAGCACGGTGAGCACCGTCGTCTCGTACCGGGCGCGGGTGGATTTCGGCAGGCGTCGACCTCGGTCGCGCAGTGCGGTCAGCGGGGCATGAGCGGCGGAGTTGTAGGCGGCGCGCAGGTGCTCGGCAGCCTGGCGGGCGGCTGCGGCCTGCTGGGCGTGCTGGTGCTGGGCGTGCCAGCGAGCCGCGGCTACCACGACGAGGAGCAGTGTGGAGAGCACCATGGCGGTGGCTGCTCCGTCTTCGCCGCGTCCCAGGGAGGGGCCGGCGTAGACGATTTCCCGGGCGGCCTTGCGCAGTGCGCGCGCTTCGGCGTGCTGGGCGCGGATGTGGGAACGACTGGCGCGCTCGAAGGCACGTGCTGCCAGCCGCAGTTCTTCGCGTGTAGTGGCAGCCGACGTTTTGGCGAGGGCGTCGAGAACCTCGCCGGCGGCCGAGAGCTGGGCTGCTGCTGCGCCGTCATCGCCCTCGTTGCCGAGGAGGAGAGCGGCGTCCCAGATAGAGGTTGTCGCCGCGCGGCGGGCCGGGGCTGGACCGATCGGCCGGGAGCGGATCGTGCTGTCCTCACCCGAGTCCGGCGCGGTGACACGTTCCTCGGTTCCGGAGGTGAGGCGTTCGCGGATGCGGGGGAGGGAGAGATCGGGTGCCAGTTTCGACCCGGAGTAGAAGACGGGCTGGCCGTCCTTGTTGCGGTCGCCGGGCAGAGCGACGGTGTAGCCGAGCAGGTCGCCCGATGGCGCGGTGCGGGTGCGGACGAGGAGGCCGGAGGCGGTGAGGCGGCCGAAGAACTCCGCTTCGGTGTTCGCGCCGGCCACAGCCCGGCGTACGCTCTCGCGCAGTTCCTCCCGTGGAGTCTGCTCGCGGCGCTGCCGTTCAGCCTTGTGGCGCTCGGCGCTGGTGGGTCGTTGAGAGGCGGTCCCGTCACCGGTGTTGAGTCGGCGCAGCCCGAAGTCGGCTTCGATGCGGCGGGCTTCCTCCTGTGAGCGGCCGGCGTCGTTGTGGATCCGCGGCTTGTGCCCGTCCTCGCGCATGAGGGTGGCGATGATGTGGATGTGGTCGTGCGCGTGGCGTACGGCGGCCCAGCGGCACCCGGCCCCGTCGCCGGTGTCGATACCAGTGGCAGCCACCATGCGCCGGGCGATCTCGCCCCACTGGTCGTCGGCGAGCACCGGGTCGTCGGGGGCAGAGCGGATCGAAAGGTGCCATACGTGCTTGTCCGGGCGCCGGTTCGCGGCGACGGCCATCACGGGCTGGTCGAGCAGCTGCTGCAGCTGCTTGTACGTGGCCTGCGGGTCCCGGACCGGGTCGGGGGCCATCCCGTCCCAGGAGGCGACCAGATGCGGGTCGATGTGCTCCTCGTGGGTGCCGGGCCCGTACAGGTAGGCGAGCAGGCCGATGGTGCGGCTGCCGCGTTTGTGGACTCGAGGGATCACGCTGGAGTGCCTTAGCGGTCGATCAGTTGCTGGGCGGCGACCTCGACGCGCTGGACTGCGCGGCGGACGGCCTGGAGGACAACCTCGGCATGCGGGGCATCGGCACCCGAGTTGAGCGCTTTCGTCACCTGGTTGAGGTTGTTGCCGATGTAGCCGAGATGCCGCCGGGCGGTGAACAGCTCCGAGATCACTTCCCGTTCGGAGGCAACTACGGCTGCAGTGCGTTCGAGGTCGCGGGCGGCGGAGAGCGCGCAGTGGGCGAGGAAGCCGGCGACGGTCATGCCGGCGGCCTTCGCCCCGGCGGTGATGCGGGCGAGCTCTTCGTCGTTCAGGCGGGCGTTGCGAACGTGGGTGCGCTGGCCCTGGCTGCGCGGTCCGCGCTGATAAGGACGGCGACGGACGCGCAGCTCGGCGCGCTCGAGGTGCTCGCACGAGGAGGCGTGGCACGCGTGATGCTCCGCCTCGTGCTGCGGTCCGCCCTCGGTCGCAGCCTCTCCCCCTGGTGCCCCCTGGCGCCGGAGGGCCTCCTTCGCCCGCTGGGCGGAGGTCCCTTTGGATACTCCACCACCGGTGGAGTATCCAAAGGTATAACTTGCTCGGCCTTGTGCCGAGTTGGGTACCTGCGGCGGGCCGTGGTGGACCGGGGACGACGCGCGGTCGGTCATCGCGGTTCTCCGTCGGAGGCGCGCAGCTGCTGCTGGAGCGTGGCGGCCAGGACGAGGACTTCGCGGGCGTCGCGCAGCAGCCACACCGTGCTGCCGGGGCAGAGCTGGGCGAGCCATTGCCCGTCTGGGCCTTCGACCGCGGCGTGCACGAGGCCGAAGCGCACCAGGGCGTCGACCCACGCGGCGGCCTCCAGGTCGGTGTTCTTCTGCACGGGCATCGGGCGGTGTTTCATGTGCGCGTCCATTTCTTCGATGGGGAGCGGGGCGGGCTTGGCGGCTTGGCCGCTCCCTTGTGGCGTTTGGGATGTCCGGTCAGCCGCATTCGCGGCAGCGGCCGAGGTGCCGGTTCAGGGCGCGGGCCATGGCGTGGCGGGTGGTCTGGGCGCTGCTGTGGCAGGACCTGCCCATCGGGCTGTTCACCGCGCGCTCGGCGCGGAGCTCGTAGCCGGCGATTTCGCGCTCGAAGGCGGTCCGGATGGTGCGGAAGCGGTGGCAGTGGTGCATGGAGGGAAGGGTCCTCGGTCGTTCGCGCGGTGCGCGGCAGGCCGGAGCGGGTCGGCCGGCCGCGCACCGCGGGGATGGGGGAGTCGGAGCGTCAGGCGGCTTCGGCGCGCAGGCGCTGGAGGATCAGGCCCAGGCGCTGGTTGCTGACCTGGATCTGCTGCTCGCGCAGTCCTCCCCGGACGACGGTCCGGTTGATGCGGCCTTCACGCCGGACCGCGGCACGGGCGATGGGGAGGAGCTGCTCGAGGTCCTGCTCGTCACCATCGCCATCGTGCGGACCGGGCGCGGACCGGTCCGCACCTTCCCGGTCCGCGGGGGAGCCGGTCCGCCGACCGTCGTCGACGGCGCTCAGCGGTGCGGACCGCTCCTGCGGGCTGGTTCCCGCTGCCTGGTCCGCGGGCTGGCCCGCGCTGGAGGTGTTGGTCCGCTCGTCGGCTGCGGACCGGTCCGCCGAACCTGCGGACGGTCCACCGGGTGTCTGGTCGCCTGCGGCCGGCGGCGTGTCAGCGTCAGTGGGGCCCTTCGCACGAGCGGACTGGTCCGCGCGGCCGACCGGGAAAAGGGGGCTGGCGACCTCGTCCTGCGGGTGCGGCCGAGGGCGTTCGCGATCCGGAGCCGGATGCCGGCTCTGCCGTCCGCTGCCCGTAGTGGTCCGCGGTCCGCCGGCGGTGCGGACCGGTCCGCTGGCCGCTCCGGCGTCTCTGCTGTGGCGTGGACCGCTTCGCGCGGTCTGGTCCGGCCACTCTGCCGCGTGCTCTTGCTCTGCGGACTGGTCCGCATCCGCGGTCCGCTGGTCCGTGTCGGCAGAAGCTTGCGTGCGGACCGATCCGCCGGTGTCGTCCGACATGTGGGTGCGGACCGTGTCCGCGGACC
This sequence comes from Streptomyces sp. NPDC053048, assembly GCF_044547045.1. Taxonomy (NCBI): domain Bacteria; kingdom Bacillati; phylum Actinomycetota; class Actinomycetes; order Kitasatosporales; family Streptomycetaceae; genus Streptomyces; species Streptomyces sp. NPDC053048. Next base: position 773,756 of record NZ_JBITZS010000002.1, on the reverse strand, counting down.
GGTCCCCGCCCGTGGACTGGTCCGGGCGGACCGGTCCACGCCCGCTGGTGCCGACGGCGTTCTGGTGGCGGGTGATGAGGATGTAGAGGTGGACGGCGCCGGCGAGCGCGAGCGGGGCCAGGGTGGACAGGACGCCGACGGTGAGGTCGCCGAGGCGTAGGCCGTCGCCGGAGGCGTGGTTGATCTGGTTGAGGCGTACGGCGTGCAGGGCGTTGGCCCAGATGCTGGCCGCGGTCGCGGTGCCGAACAGCACCCATATATAGAGGCGGGCTCTCCAGGGCGCGGTCCGGGTGACGATCAGCGCTCGGACGCCGTAGCCGATGAACCCGTCGACCAGGAGGGGGAAGAGGTAGGTGAGCAGGCCGCGGATGTGGATGGCGGTGGCCATCTGCTGCAGCGCGTCGTAGGAGATGGCGCAGCCGGCGGCACCGAGGAGCAGGATGGCGGCGCGGTCCCAGCCGCCGACCTCGGTAGTGGTGGGGTGGGCGTGGGTCACGCTGCCTCGCTGAGGCTGTTGCGGTCGATCGCTGCACCGAGCGGCTCGGTCACGGTCGTCGCGGGGGCGCCTGCTGGTCGGCCGTCGGCCTTGGTGCCGTCCCAGTGGCGGTCGCGTTCCTCGATCTCCAGGTGAGCGGTGCGCAGGAGGTCGGTCGCCCAGTCCTCGCTGACGTTCAGGGTCCGGGCGAGCTGTTCGGCGGAGAAGCCAAGCTGGTAGGCGCGGCGGGCGACGGCGGTGCGCTCGGCGTTGCTGAGGTGGATGTCCATGCCGCGCAGCCGGGCAGCGATGCGGTCATGGTCCAGTCGGCGGGCGAGTTGGTCGTGCAGGGGGCGGCGCTCGGCCTCGGTCAGGCCGCCGCGGATGCCGTGGACGCTCTCGCTTTCGAGGGCGGCGTCCAGGCAGATCCGGCGTACGGGGCACTGGGCGCACAGCGCTTTGGCCTGGGCGATGTCCTTGCGGGCGCGGGGGGTGGGGAAGAACAGCTGGTCCGCGCTCTGCGGGTCGAGGCTGCTGCAGGTGGCCTTGTCGTGCCAGGAATGGTCGCCCAGTCGACGGAAGTCGGTCGAGGGCAGGGTGGTGGTACGGGCGTGCATGCTGGTGGCTCCGTTCGCCCCCAGGGCGCTGTGCGGGTAGCGCTCGGCCAGGGGTTCGGGTCTGCGGAGATGTTCAAGGGGATGCGGCTGGCCGCGATGGCGGTCTGGGCCGGGTCAGGCGGCGTTGCCGTGGCGGCGGCGGTCAGAGCCGGTGAAGACCACTTGCTCGCACATGCCGGTCAGGCGGGAGGCGACACGGTCGCCGATCTGCGCCCGCAGGTCGCTGGTGGGCAGGTTGCTGGTGATCAGGGTGGGCAGCTGGTGGATGCTGCGCTGGTTGATCAGCCGGTAGGTCAGTTCCTCGGTCCATTCCGAGGACTTCGCGGCGCCGAGGTCGTCCAGGAGCAGCACCGGGATGCGGATGATGCGGCGCAGCATCCACTCCGGATCGGCGCCCTGGCGCGGGCGCATCTCGGCGTAGAGGTCGGCGGCGGTGGTGGCGTGCCAGCGCACGTCGATGCCGGCGCCGAGCAGGCTGCGGATCGCCCCATAGGCGGCGTGGGTCTTGCCCCGGCCAGTCCGGCCGACCAGCAGCAGCGACGGGCCGTGCGTCACCTGCCGCCGCGCGGAGACGTTCGGCGCCTCGGCGGTGCCGGCGATGGTGTGTACCCAGGCGGCCACCCGGGGGTGGTCGGCGACTGCATCCCGGTACAGGCGCGGGATCTGCTTCTGGGCCCGCTCGAGGGCGGGGATCGGCTCGGGGGTGTCGCTGACCGGCATCCCGGCCGGGGGCATGCCGCGCTCGGCGAAGATCCGCTGGAAGCGGGCGGCGAGCGGCGCGGCCGACAAGGGCGCCGGATCGCGGTGGCGAGGGGGCATCAGAGCGCCTCCTCGTAGGCCGAGTCGTCCGCCGGGTTCATCCAGGGCGTGTACCTGCCGCCTGCCCGAGCGGGAGCCTGCCGGACGGTTGCATTCATGACCTCGTTGACCAGGCTCGGCAGCACACTCGGGCTCAGCCCCTTCGCCCGCAGCCGCTCCATGGCGGCGCGCAGGTGCTCGGTAGCGATGCCCTCGCCGAGCAGCTGGTTCAGCTCCCGCCCCAGATGCCCGAGCACCCGCTCCGGAGGCCGGTGCGCACAGGCGGCGACGTACTCGCCGATCAAGGTCTTGGCCGAGACGGTCGAGGGCGCGGGCGCGGCGCGCCCCGAAGGGATGGATCCAGGATCCAGGATCCTAGATCCAGACGGCGAGGGCTCGTCGAGTCCTCGACGAGGGTTCGACGAGTCTTCGTCGAATACGCTTCGACCTGCGCTTTCCTCGTCAGCCGTGGAGGTGGCGGCCTCTGGATGCCCGGCGGATGGCGCTGGGGAGTCCGCTGGGGAGTCCGCGAGGGTGGGGGAGGAGTCGGTCGCAGGCGGCGAGGGCTGTTCGGGGCTCGCGAGAACTCGTCGAATGTTCGTCGAGGGCTCGTCGAGCGCTCGGGGAGGGTTCATCGAGCACTCGACGACGCGGACCGAGGGCGCAGGCGCGTGATCCGGTCGCGGCACCTGGCCGCACTCGCCCTTGCAGGCACCGCATCGCTTGTCCTGGTCGTGGGCGCAGCACAGGGGCAGGCGCGAAGCGCTGGGCCGGTCGATCTTCTGGTGCTTCGCCCAGGCCACGATGTGCAGGTACCCGCGCCCGTCGCACCCGGTGTACCGGCAGATCAGCCCGGCACCGGCGAGCTGCTGGAGATCGTCTTCGACGTCCAGCGGGGTGTGCTCGGGGCGTAGCGGCCACAGCTTCCCGGCGATGATCGCGGGATGGTCGCGGTGACGCCCGTGGTCGTCAGCCTGGGTGAGCAGCCCGAAGAACGTCCGCTCGGCGGTGACCGTGCAGGCGGCCAGCGACTCGGAGACGAACGCCTCCGGCTTGATCGTGCGGATGCGCGCCATGATCAGCAGCCCCCGTCAGCCGCGAGGCGCCCGGCGTGCGGGCCGGGGCCGGCGGCTTGGTCCGCCGAGCTTTCCTGCTGGTGAGCAGGCATGTAACAATCGCTCCTTCGAGTGGGGCCGTCCGGGGTGCCTCGTCCAAAGGGTCCGGATCGGCTCTGGTTGGACCTCCTCGCCTTTGCAGAGGCGGGAGCGTCGCTGTGGTTGGCGCCTGAGAGTTACCGCTCTCGGGCGCCAGCTCGTATCTGCGTCTGTCGTGGCGCCGCGTGAACCACCCTTTCTCCCCGGCCCTCCCTGGCTGCGGGGACCAGCACCATACGGTCAGCCCTCCGCCACAGTCCAGCGGGGCTACCCATCTGACCTGGGACGGAACACTTGGGTGTCGCGAGCCGTGAAAAACTTACACCCCAGTTACGCCGCTCGGTCAACTGGAGTGTCCGACCTCGGGCTGGCGCTACACTGGAGTGGTGATCGCTAAGTTGACCGGTGACTCGGGTGAGGGGAGGGCGGAGATGACAGACAGTTCGGGGAAGACGTTCGCCGAGCTTCTGGAGCACCTGTTCCAGGAGATCCACCCACCCGGGCGCGGCTCCTACACCAATGCGGAGGTCGCGGAGGCGATCACCAAGGCCGCCGCGAACGGCGGCAAGGGCATCTCCGCCAGTGCCATCGCACAGCTGCGCACCGGGCAGAAGAAGAACCCGATGATGTCGACGATCAAGGCACTCGCCGACTTCTTCGGCGTCGAGCCCGGGTACTTCTTCGACCAGGCGGCGAAGGAGCGGACGGAAGCCGAGATCGCGCTGGTCGCCGCGATGCGGGACCAAGACGTGCGGCGCGTCGCTCTGCGCGCGAAGGGGTTGTCCGGGAACAGCCTGAGTATGGTCACGGCGCTGATCGAGCAGGCCCGCAGTATCGAAGGTCTGTCCGACGGCGAGTCGGCGCACGGTCTCGACCTCAGCCAGTAGCCCGCCAGAACTGAGGGACGACGGTGCTGGTCACGGCCGGCGCGCCGTCCAGTCGCGCATGAGCACGATGAAGCGCAGGTGCGTATTGCGCAACGGGGCCAGAGCCATGATCTTTACCGGCACCTCTTCCCGCTGGTGATAAGGAAGGCGTAGGCGCCGGATGTCGCCATCGGGGTGTACCTGAGCCCGGTTTTCCTTCCACAATTCAGCCGCCTCTTCGTTCCCGGCGAGGATGTCGTCGCGGAGCTTTTTCAGCTCTTCGCTCTCCTGGTTATGTGCGACGGCCACCCGGATCTGTGCCAGGAAGGGATCCGCCCAGTCGTCCCGCCAGTTGACCAGCTGTTCGCGAGCTTCCGGGTAGAGGAAGGCCCACCGCATACTGTTCCGCTCGTACGGAATCCAGGGGAACCAGTCCGCCTGCTGATCATTGTGCGCGACGATGTCCCACCAGAGGTTGGTGATGTAAGCCGGATTGGGGAGCTGGGCGTCCAGGAGGGCCTGCATGCTCTCGTCGACTGCGGTATCGACGGCCAGCCGGGTCGGCTCGGGCGTCCGGCCTACGGCCAGCCGGAACAGCATCCCGCGCTCGGTCTCGTCCAAGCGCAGGGTCATGGTCAGCCGCTGAAGGAAGGCGTCGGAGAAGTCGGCCTGCTCGCCCTTTTCCAGCTTGCGGTACCAGGTGACGCTCACCCCGGTCAGGGTGGCTACCTCCTGTTGGGTGAGGCCGGGTCTCAGGCGGCGTCGCCGGGTATCGATGCCGGGAATTCGCCGTGGGTCGAGCCTTTCGCGCCAGGAGACGAGCAGCTGTCCGAGCTCGTTCTCTGACAATCTGACGCCTGTGAGATGTCCGTCACCGTTTGCCATAGTCGGCCCAGTCCTCCCTTCGCATGCAAGGAGTGCGGTCTTTCCGATCATGCGCCTGAAATCGTCGGCGTGCGAGCCAACTGACGAGGTCAGGTTGCGGGAGAGCGGTAAGGGATCTTGTGCGAATAGGACTCCATTTGGTCTAGCGGTGGCAGCGGTACGCCGACTGTCGCCACTCCGAGTGGCGATTGTGGAGGTGCAGAATGCAGAGGCCGGTCGGTGAAACGATCGGCTTCCGGGGAAACTTCAAAACGAGAAAGTTTAATTCGCAATGTCGCGCTCTGTTCTTGTCACAGGAGGAAACCGGGGGATCGGACTGGCCATCGCCCGTGCCCTCTCGGCTGCGGGAGACCGGGTCGCGGTCACCTACCGCAGCGGTGAGCCGCCGGAGGGGTTGTTCGGCGTACGGTGCGACGTCACCGACGCGGACCAGGTCGCTCAGGCTTTCTCGGCAATCGAACAGGAGCAGGGTCCCGTCGAGGTCCTCGTCGCCAACGCCGGCATCACCAAGGACAACCTGCTCCTCCGCATGGACGAGGCCGACTTCCTCGCCGTCCTGGACGCCAATCTCGTCGGAGCCTTCCGCGTCGCCAAACAAGCGGCCCGAGGCATGCTCCGCGCTCGCCAAGGCCGCATCGTCCTGATTGCTTCCGCCGTCGCCCTCGCCGGCGAGGCGGGCCAGTCCAACTACGCCGCCTCCAAGGCCGGCCTCGTCGGATTCGGCCGCTCCCTGGCCAAGGAACTCGGCTCCCGCGGCATCACCGTCAACATCGTCGCCCCCGGCCTGACGGAAACCGACATGACCGCCGCCCTGCCGGACGAGCGCAAACAGCACATCCTCGAGCAGATCCCTCTGCGTCGTGCCGCGGCACCGGAAGAGATCGCCCACGCCGTCAAGTTCATCGCCAGCCCCGAGGCCGCCTACATCACCGGAGCGGTGATCCCGGTCGACGGCGGCGTCGCCATGGGCCACTGATCCGCACCCCGCGCATGAGCGGCGTGCCCCTGCGCAGCCGCGTCACAGCGCCGGTGTGTGGTGATGAGAGCCGCTCGCGACGCGCACAACGCCCTCGGTGCCGCACCCGCATCGGGAAGCCCGGAGCCGCGCCGATGGGCCCAGAGGGACTTGGAGGAGAACATGGACAACCGGCTCCGCATAGCCTGTTCGGAGCGGCTCGAACGCCTGAACCTTCCTCACCGCTTCGGTACCCAGCAGCTGTGCGATGCCGTCGCCGAACTCCGCGGCAAGCCGATCATCCTGCGGCCCATGGACACGGCGGTCACCGGCGACCTGCCGTGCGGGATCCGCGTGGAGATGGCCACGGCTGACGTCCTGTACTTCGAGCGCGGCACCTCCGCACTCCATCAGATGCACATCCTCGCCCACGAAATCGGCCACGTCCTGTGTGACCACCCCGGCAGCCTGTCGCTGGGCGACGGCGAAAACCAGGCACTCGGGCTCAACCCCACGCTCGTACAGCGGATGTCGGGCCGCACCAGCTACCGAACCGACGACGAGCGCGAAGCGGAAACGATGGCCACTGTCATCCGCCAGCGCATCTACCGCGGTATGGAACTGCCTCCCAGCCAGCCGCATGACCGAAGCGAACGCTGGGAAGCCCTCTTCGCCAACTTCCCCCAGAAGAAGCGCAAAAGACTGTGACTCCACCTCTCATCTTCACGACTGCGGACGTTCTTATGCTGGCGGCCATTTTCTGGTTCGTCCGAGGTCGCCGATCGAACCGACGCCCTATTGGCGCTAACGCTATGGTCGCCATCTTCGTCTCGCTCTGGGTGGCCTTCGCCGCGTACGCTCCCGCTGGCCGGTACGTAGTCGACGCCGTCATCCCCCACGGTTCCCGGCTCGTCAGCAACTGCGCCAGCCTGGCCGCAGCCACCGCGGTGCTGGCCTTCATGTTCCAGATCAGCGACCCCGACACGGCACGCCGACGCATCCGCTTGCGCCTGATCTACTTGATCTCCGCAGTCTCCGTGATGAGCGGGCTTTTCATCGCCGGAGATGAAGACCGGTTCTCCCCCCAGCTCTACGCGCTCTACCTACTCGTCTACATCGCCTACCTGGGCATCACTGTTGGCGAATTCCTGGTCCAGACCTGGAGGCAGTCCTTCCGATCCCGTCGGATCAGCCAGCGCATCGGACTGCGCATGGCATCCGTCGGCTGCGCCTCCGCATTGGTGTATTGCGGCTACAAGATCTTCACCCTGGTCTCCTTGGGATTCGACCTGGGTCTGATCACACACGGCTACCGGTGCTCCAGTGTCTTCACCCCCACGCGCTGCACGTTCAGCGTTGCCGCGCCCGCTGTCAGCGTGCTGCTGGTCGTCTTCGGCCTGACCCTGCCGGCGCTGGCCTGGCCTATCAGCCAGCTGGCCCGCAAACGCTGGGAGACCCGCTCCTTCAAAGCCCTCGAACCGCTGTGGAGCGAGCTCGTCGAGGTCAGCCCGGACATCGCTCTCGCCACCACCAAATCCGGCGAGGTAGCCGAGGACGACGCGGACTTCTTCCTCCACCGTCGCGTCATCGAGATCAACGACGGCATTCTGACCCTGCGGGCCTATCGCTCCGGGCGAGTCCAGCAGGCTACCCGACACGCCCTGGCACAGCTCGGTGAAGCCGACACCCTCCGCGGCCATGCCACCGTGGAAGCGGCTGTCCTCAAAGACGCTGTCAGGGCCAAGCACCGCGGCCTGAAACTGAACGGCGACATCGCCCGGCCCGCCCCCGGCACCGACCAACGAGAGGGCAACCTGAGAGCCGAGACCGAGTGGCTGCTGCTCGTCGCCCAGGCGTACGCCAGCAGCGACGTCGTACGCGCGACCACCACGGAAACCGCCCAGGACAAGGAAGCAGTCCCCACACCATGAGCGACCCGCTGTCGTGCCCGGAGTTCTTCCAGAACCCGTACCCCTTCTACGACGAACTCCGCACGGCAGCCCCTGTGCAGCCGGTGACCACCGGCTCGGGAGACAGGCCCAGCTACCTCGTGACCGGCTACGCCGAAGCGAAGGCGGCCTTCACGCACCCGGGCCTGTCCAAGGACACCTCCCGGTTCTTCGCCAGCCGCCCCTCCGGCCGTAACCTCCACCCCGCAGTCGCCCACACCATGCTCGCTACCGACCCACCCGAGCACACTCGGCTGCGCCGCCTGGTGACCAAAGCCTTCACCAGCGGCGCGGTCACCCGCCTGCACCCGTACATCCAGCACATCGTCGACCGCCTCCTCGACGCCCTTCCGAGCGACGGTGAAGCCGACCTCGTCGCCGGTCTCACCATCCCGCTGCCGGTCACGGTGATCTGCCAGCTGCTCGGCGTCCCCGAGGCCGACCGAGCCCAGGTACGTACCTGGTCGAACGACCTCTTCGCCGCCGGACAGCCCCAACGAATCGACGCCGCCTCCCACGCCGTGGCCGGCTACATGGCCGATCTCATCGAGGCCAAGCGCCACGCCTCGGACGGCAGCCTGCTGCACGACCTCGTCACCGTCCGGGAGGAAGGCGAACAGCTCAGCGAAGACGAGCTCGTCTCCCTCGCCGTCCTCCTGCTCGTCGCCGGCCACGAGACCACCACGAACTTCATCGGCAACGCCGTCCTGACACTCCTCCAGCACGCAGATCTCCGCGACCGGGCACGAACCGAACCAGGCCGGATCAGGAGCTTGCTGGATGAACTGCTGCGCTACGACTCACCGGTCGGCATCGCCACCTTCCGATACACCACCCAACCGATCTCCCTCGGCCAGACCGACATCCCCGCCGGCGTCCCCGTGCTCATCTCGCCTGGAGCAGCGAACCGCGATCCCTCCCGGTACCCGACCCCTGACTCTCCCGACCCTGACCGTGACGCCAGGGCACACCTGGCCTTCGGCTACGGTATCCACCGCTGCCTGGGCGCCCCGCTCGCCCTGGCCGAGGCGGAGATTGCCCTCCGCGCTCTCCTGGCCCGGTTCCCCGGACTTCGCCTTGCGGTAGCGCCTGAAGAACTTCGGTGGCGTCGCACGCGACTCATGCGGGGCTTGGAATCTTTGCCTGTGTTCACTCGGTAGAAGGGTGCGTCTGCCGGGCTCTGAACGGGGCAACAAGAGCCGAGGGGCGCAACTGGATCCGCCCGACAAGCCAAGGCTGCCCGCTCGGGAGGGGCGCGCGAGGCACATGTTCGGCTGGATCGGCGGGTGCTGGGTGGGGTCGTCGGGCGGCTGCTCGGCGCATATTTTCCGGTCTTCCTGCTACGGCGCCCTTGGCGAGGTAGCTTGCTTGTGAGCGCAGTGGACCCCGAGTTTCCCCGCTGGTGCGCGACAGACAGCACGATGCCGCAGGAGGGCGGCATTTGGGGGGAAAATGTAGGGAGCCGAGCAAGACTGGGGACGATCAGGCGCCACGTAGGGCCGAGGGTCTCCTTGGGGTGAAGTCGTAGTACGGCCGGGGCGCTTGCGAGTCTCCGAACCCGACAGGTCGTTCCTTCTAGGGGCATCAGGCTGAACCGTGGATCACGGTTCTTGGGATCGCTGTGATTGGCGGTCCGTTCCTGGTGCATCCACGCGAGCGGACCGCCTTCCTGAAGGAAGGACGAGTCCCGGTGAGCAGTCGGGAGCGCAAGGTCTTTTACGCCGCCATCGCGGTGCTGCTGTCGTGTGTCGTCGCCCTCGCCTCTGCCATCTTGAAAGGCTACGCGGGGGCGAATTTGGCGGAGTGCGTGATCCAGGGGGCTGCGGCCTTTGCCACGTCGATGACGGTGACCTTGGCGGTCATCGTCTACCTGACCGTGTAGGCGGGCACGGGCAAACCTGCGGCTGGGCTGCTGCCTCCAGAAGGAGCTGCTGTCCAGCCGCAGGGAGAGCCACTGCTGTAGAAGCCCCTGTCAGGGCCATGGACCGGACACCCGAAGTTCGTCAAAGCATCGCGCGTGCCCTTTCCAGGTCATCTGGCGTATCGATGGCGAACCCGTTGTCCGACACGGGCAGCATGCGGACTCCGTAGCCGTGTTCGACGAGCCGGAGCATCTCTATGCCCTCGGCGCGCTCCACGGGGCCCTGATCGAGCTGTCGAAACAGTTCGAGACCGTTTCGTGTGAAGCCGTAGAGGCCGAGCTGCCGCAGGTAGGTGGGGCGGTGGCCTTTCGGGTAGGGGATCGGCTGTCGGGAGAACATCAGGGCCTTGTCGTTGTCGCCGACGACGACCTTGACGACGTTGTGGTCGACAACGGCTGCCGCGTCGCTCAGCGTGGCGTACGCATTGACGGCCAGGGTGTTGGCGTCCAGGTGGGTGAGCGCGTCCGATACGGCGTCGATCGCCTCGGGGGAGATGAAAGGCTCGTCGCCCTGGACGTTGATGTACGCGTCCGCTTGAAGGTGTTGTGCGCACTCGGCGACTCGGTCGGTGCCGGTGGGGTGCTCGCCGGTCATGACGCAGGGGATGTCGAGCTGGCGACAGGTGGCTTCGATGCGGTGGTCGTCGGTTGCGACGACGGCGTCAGCGAGGCGCTCCGCCTGCCGGCAACGTTGATGGACGTGCCACAGCAGCGGCATCGTGCCGAGCACGGCGAGTGGCTTTCCCGGGAATCTCGAGGCTCCCCAGCGGCAGGGTATGACCGCTATGTGGCGGCGTGTGGCAGTCATGGTCAGCTCCCGTTGATGGGGTATGCACGGGCGTGTGCACCGTGGCGGGAACGCGAGTGATCATCTGTCGAAGTGGTCGAGCCAGACTTGCGCGATGGTCTGCCGGACGGCCGACGGCACTTCGTGCAGGCCGGGGTCGCACCCGCCTCGGCTGAGCGCGGCGGTGGCGGCGATGATCTCGGCTTGGACGAGGTGGATGTAGCTGCCGACCGCCGCGCCGTGCACGAAGTTGACCGCTCCTCCTTCGGCGAGCACGTAGAAGTAGTGCCCGGTCACCTCGTAACGGGTCAGGTGGTCGCCGACGGGAGCGCGCTGATAGAGGCCGTCGAGCGCGTCGAGTTCGAGCTCGTCTTCGGAGGAGGTGACCGACGCGACATAGGCACCGTTGCGGAGGGCTTCGAAGTGACCTTGCCGCAGAGCCAGGTTGCCCGTGGCGCAGAGAACGAGTTCGGCGTCGCGGATTGCCTCGGTGCAGGACGACGAGGTGCAGAAGCCCTGGGAGCGAGCCTGTACTCGTTTGACGGGATCGCTGTCGAAGACGGTGACACGCAGGTCGTGGGCGCGCAGGGTGTGCGCGACGGAGCGGCCGACCTTGCCGAAGCCGATGACACAGGCACCGCGGCTCGTGAGGATGTCGCCCCGGGTGCGGACGAGCGCATCGGTCGAGAAGACGATGGAGCGGCCGACCAGGTGGTCCTCGCAGTGCTTCAAGGGGGAGCGGGCCACGGAGAAGACTGGGCACGGCAGCTCTTCCAGGGCCTCGTACCGCTGGTTACCGTTCTCCGTGTCCTCGACGATGCCCAGGACGTGGCCGGAGAACTTCTCGGCCAGGGTGGCGACGGCGGGAGCGAAGTAGCCGCCGATGTCGAGCAGGACGACGTCCTGGCCCGGGGCGGTCTTCTCCAGGTAGTCCAGGGCCTTGGCGGGGTCGGCGAACGTGGCGCGGCTGAGGTCGTGCACGGCGTAAGTGCGCCGGACTTCCCGGAGTGCCTCGGGGTTGATGGAGCGGGGTTTGGGCAGAACGGCCGCGATGGTCGATGTGCGGGCCAGCGCGTGCAGGAAGGCCGGCCTTTCCGCGAGCAGGTGGGTGATGACCAGTAAGCTGATCGCGCCGTCGACGGGGAATTCGGCGGTGATCCGACGGAAGTACGCGTCGAGCCGGGCTTTCTCGGGACCTTCCACGGCATCTCCCTCTCTGCGGCGAGGTCAGGCCGCGGCGGGGTAGGTGGACCGGGCGAGCGCCTGCATCTGGGCGCGCATGCCGCTGGGCAAGTCGGTCGTGGCTCGCCAGCCGAGAGTGGCTTCGGCGAGCCGGGTATCGGCTCGGGTGCTCAGGACGTCTCCGCTGCGTGCCATGTCGGAACGAACGTCGATTTCCCGGCCCGCGAGGCTCTGGGCGATGTTGATCACGTCGATGAGGGAGGCGTTGGTCCCGCCGCCGATGTTGACGATGCTCGTGTTGTTCGAGGCGGCGCCGGCGGCGATGGTGGCGGCGACCACATCGTCGATGAAGGTGAAGTCCCGGCGCTGGTGTCCGTCTCCGTACAGCCGCAGGGAGCGGCCGGTGAGCGCGGCGTCGAGCGCGCGGTGGATGAACATGTCCGGGCGCTGGCGGGGACCGTAGACCGTGAAGTACCGCAAGGCCACGACGGACGTCGGGCATCCGGCGCGGGCGGCGTGAGCCAGGCACAGCTGCTCCTCGGCGAGCTTGGTGACCGCATATGGAGAAGCCGGGCGGGGGCGGTCGCTCTCGACGCTGGGCCCTCCGCTGGTCACCCCGTAGACGCTTGAGGAGGAGGCGACCACCAGGCGGGGGACGCGCATGCGGGTGGCTGCCTCCATCACGCGCTGGGTGGCGAGGATGTTGGAGCGGACATACTCGCTGAACTGCCATCCCCACGACGGGCGCACACCGGGGACGCCGGCCAGGTGGAAGACGACGTCCGCGTCGACGAGCAGCGGGTCGATCGCGCAATCGATGAGGTCGGCGGTGACGGGGATGTAGCCGTCGCGGCCGTGCAGCACGCTGAGGTTGGTGGCTGTGGCCTCGTCGCTGGCCGGGCCGCGCCGGTCCACGCCGACCACGGTGACGCCTGCCTGGAGGAGAGCGTGCCCGAGGTGGGAGCCGATGAATCCGGCCGCACCCGTCACGACCGCGCGCCGGATGACCGGTGCGGTGATGGCGGAGTGGATCTCTGACATAGGGACCTCCGAACGGGTCGTGGCGAAGGGGTTAGCTCAGGCGGGAGAGGACGGTGCGGCCGTGGGCGGTCAGGGTGGAGTCGTCCTGTTCGTGTCCGCGGACCAAGGAGGTGGCGGCTTCGATGGCGCCGAAGCGCTCGAGAAGGCGCTGCTCGGTGGCGGACGGGCGGGATCCGTAGCCTTCGAAGAAGGCGTCGCGCAGGTGCGGGGCTGCCTGCCAGCGGCGGAATTCGAGCCGCGCGAAGTCGCGCACGCGGGCATCACGTCGCATGTGCTCCATGTCGATGACCCGGAACTCGTCTCCAGTGATCCAGTTCTGCGGCTGGTAGTCGAGGTGGCAGACGGCGCTGTCCATCGGGGTGCCGGCCAGCTCGTCGGAAATCCGGTTGAGGAGCCGATGTTCGACTCGTGAAAGGAGGCCGGCTCGCTCGGCCTTGGCGATCCAGCTGCGCAGGCGGGTGGCGAGCTCGATGCTCAAGGCGCCGGCGCTTCGCCCTGCCGTGCCCCGGTGCAGGGACCGGAGGACGTGGCCGGCGTCGTGGTGCGCCTGTTCCTCCTCGGGGGATCCGGGAGGCAGGCTCTGGCCTCCTTGCCCGTGGACGGCAGTAAGCAGCAGCGTTCGCGTGGCGTCCTGTCGGCCGACGAGCGTCGGTGCGTGACCGTGCAGGTGGCGGACCCACGTCGTGTAGGCCCGGACCTCTTGGGCGTAACGGCGCGATCGCTCGTGCTGCTTGGCGAAGTAGACGTTTCCTAAGCTGTCGGCGAGGCGCAGTACCTGCAGCGGGAGCGCCGGGTCCGCGATGGCGGTGACCTCGCCGACAGTGCTGCGAGCGAGTTGGACGCGCGGGTCGTCGGATTCCGTGCTCACGGCGCGGGCTCCGTGGCTGGCCCGGCGAGGTGCGCGGCGTCGTTGTGAACTTTCAGCAGCCACCGGTGCTGGCCGAGCCGGTTGAGGTGACGCTGCCACCGGCTGATCGAGGCGTGGGAGACGGCGAAGCCGGCATCGGTGCCTGGGCCGAGACCGAGCAGTAGGGTGTGGGCGGCGATCACGGTCTCGCCGTGCGCGGCGAACAGGAGGCGGTCGCCTTCGTGCGCGGCGATGAGGTCGCGGAGAAAGGCACCGGCCCGTTGCAGGTAGCCGTTCCAGGTGTCGGATCCCTCCGCCCACGGCTGGTCAGGGTGGACGTGCGGCGCGCCTCCGGCGGCGGTTTTCACCTCGGTCCAGGGTTTGCCGTCGGCTGCGCCGTGGACAGGACCATCGAGGCCAGGGTGGGTGCCAACCAGCAGGCCGAGGGCCTGGCCGAGGATCTCGCCGGTCTGGCGGAGCCGGAGCCGGGGGCCCGTGTAGAGCGCGGTGAATGGGGTGCTTCGGTGCTCGGCGGCCAGCCGGGCAGCCGCCAGCGTCACCTGGGCGTGGCCGCGGGTGGTGAGTCCGGTGCAGGTCGCGGGCCCGCCGACGACGCCGTCGACGTTGCACTGGGCCTCGCCGTGCCGGATGAAGACGAGTTCGGTGGTGATCACGTTGAGCCTCCGAATCCGGGGACGCCGAAGTGGTAGCCGTTGCGTCCGGTGTACGGGGCGGTCAGGTGCACGTGGAGGGTGAGAAAGGCGTGAAGGCGCTGGAGATCGGTGGCGGCCAGCCGGGCGTCGTGGCGGGAGGCGGCCTCGTTGTAGAGGTCCAGGGCCTGCTCGATGCCGGGCGGTTCGATCGGACCGTGCGTCATGATCAGCGCGGTGATCAGCTTGGCCAGGTCATATCCGAAGGGGGCGAGCGTGAGGTCGTCGGTGTCGACCGTGAAGATCGTGCCGTCGGTGGTGATCAGGAAGTTCCGCGGGTTGCTGTCCTTGTAGAAGGCGACGGGGCCTTCAGCGGTCGCTTCGAGGAGCGCGAGCAGCATGTCCAGTACCGACGTATCGGGCAGGTGGCCCTGCTCCAGCCGCTTGCGCAGGGCGACCTCGCGGCAGGCGGCGTAGTCGGGGAACAGGGCGCCGTCGGGGAACACGTGCGGCCTGGTGAGCGAGGCGCGGTGCAGGTCGCTGGTCCAGGCGGCGCCGTGGGCATGACCCAGCAGGCCAGCCAGGCGTGGCAGGTCGTGCGGCTCGGCGTGTCGGCCCTCGATCCACGCGAACGTCAGGCTGGTGGGGGCGGTGGCTGTGAGCGCGGGTTGGAGCATCGGCCGGGCGTGCGCGGTCAGCCAGTGGTGGTGCCGGGCGGCTTCGGCCGCTTGCCTGGCGCTGACGTAGCGCTTGGTGAACGTGGAGGTCATGGCCGGCCTCCCCGGTGCCGGGCCACGACATAGGTGATGACGGAGCTGGTGGTGATCGACTGCTCGGGGAGCGCTTCGTGGAGTGCCTTGGCCAGTGCGCCCGGGTTGCCGTACAGGCCAGGGGCGAGGTGGTACTTCGGGTTCGTGGCGAGGTACTCCGCCGCGTGATCAAGACCGTCGAACGTGAAGCGGTGCTCCTCGTGCTCGGTCTTGATCACTTCCAGGCAGGTGTCCGTCAGCCCCGCGAGGTTGCCGCTGTGCGCGGCGGTGTAGAGGCTCTCGTGTTCCTCGGCGCGCAGGTCGAGCCCGGCGCCGGCGACGAGGGCGTCCATCTCCCGGTAGCTGTCGAGTGATTTGGTGACCAGGACGGCGAGTCCGTCAACAGCCAGCACGCGGGCGATCTCGGCGAGGGCCCGCTCGGGCCGCGGCGAGTGGTAGAGGCAGAACGCGGCCACCACCGACCCGGCTGAACCGCTGGCCAGGGGCAGCTGGTGGAAGTCCGCCTGGACGAAGTCCGTACGAACACCGCGCTGCCTTCCCGCCCGCTCGCGAGCGTCGGCTAGGAGCGCCGGGGCCAGGTCGATGCCGATCAGTCTCGTCGGCCGGAGCTGCTCGGCCAGGGCCCGAGTGGTGGTACCGCGTCCGCAGCCGATGTCCACCACCAGCCCGAGCGGCGGTGCGCCCTCGCCGCGATGATCCGTGAGGCTGCGGACGATGGCCTCGGGCACCGGTCGACCGGAGATCTTCGCGCGCATGAGAGCGCCGGTCCGGCGGGCCAGCCGGGTAGTACGACCGTACAGATCGCGATGCTGTTTGGGGTCGAGAAAGGGGTTGGTGATCACGAGCCGCACCCCCGCAGGGGCTGCGACCGGGTCAGCTGTGCTCGGCGGCGACCTGTCGAAGCCAGCGGCGCGTGTGGCGTCGGCTGGTCAGCAGCACTACGGTGGCGTGTCCGGCGGCGAACTGCTCGATCTTGGCCATGACGCGGGGTCGCATCTTGCGCCGGTACGTCGCGACGTACTTGATCACGCCCCAGTGGATGCGGTTGTGCACCCCGTTGCCCTGGTGACCGGCGCCGTGCCGGATCTGCCGGGAGAAGATCCCCCACAGGGCGGCCGGCGTCGAGACGTCCATGAGCACGACCGTGTCGCAGGCTTCGAGCCGGATCTGGAGCGTGGAGTTGTAGTTGCCGTCGATCACCCAGGCCGGCTCGGCGACGAGCTTCCGCTGCAGCTCGGCGAACTCCGCCATGGGCAACTCGTCCCAGTCGTCGTCGTAGAACGCGGCATCCAGGTGCGTCACCGGCGCGCCGAGCAGGGCGCCGAGCTCGCGGGCGACGTGTGACTTGCCGCTGCCTCCGCAGCCGACGACGGCGACTTTCTTCATGGTGCTCCAGCCTAGGGCTACGGGGACGGCCGGGCGGCCTGGCTGCCGGGAAAGGTCCGGGTGATCCGGGACGGGCTTTCCGAGCGCGGTGATTCATCGGGCCGCTCCTCGGCAGGCACCCGCCGGGGTGCTGGTGACCGAGTCGAGGACGGCTTCCAGCGCGTCCACCTGGCGGCTCAGACCGAAGAGCTCAAGGCGGGCGAGGCAGGCGGAGATCAGTTCCGCGTGTCGGCGGGTGCCGGCGATCTTCTTCAGGTCAGTGATCTTGCGGACCACGTGGCCGCCCGACCGGACCACCAGCTCGTCGGGTACGAACCGCTCGACCTGCCGGATGCCGGACGGGGCCAGCGGCAGGCAGCCGGCCAGCACGGCCTCGAAGATCCGCTGCGTCATCTGGCCCGTCGCGGCGTACCGCTCGGGCAGCAGCAGGACGGTGGTCAGCGCGTCACCGTACAGGTTGGCGACTTCCGTGAAAGGGACCCGTCCGAGAAAGGTGACGCGCGGCCAGCGACCGGTCTGGGTCCACTTGCCGCCGACCCGGTGCTCGAAGCAGGAGGCGGCCGGGGCGAAGAAGCGGTCGAAGGCTTCGTCGCGGTCGTACTGGTTGCCCACGTAGGCCAGCGGCACCTCGCGGGGCTTCATCGCCAGAGTGTTCGGATCGGCCTGGGCGAGCAACCCCTCGTCGACGGGGAACAGGAGCGTGCGGGCGCCCGGGGTGGGCTCCAGGGCGGCCTCGCACACCGCGACCGTGGAGCAGCGTCGCCAGATGCTGTCCGGTCGCAGCTGGCGGTCCTTGTCCCAGATCACCGTGGGCACGCGACGGTGCGTGGTGTAGTGCAGCAGCAGCTCGGACTGGCGGTGCAGATCACAGGTGTGGCCCGGGGCGCCGCAGACCGTGGTGTTGCGCCCTTCGATGGGCCAACGCCACTCGAGGAACAGGACGTCGATGTCGGGGAACCCGGTGTCGAAGGCGTAACGGCTGTCGACAGTGTCGCCGGCTTCGAGCCGGTCGCGGTCGGCTTGCAGGAAGGCGATGTCGTGGCCGCGCGCGAGGAGGGCGTCGACCAGGGGACGGCGGTGGCTGCGGCCTCCGTCGGGGGTGTCGGTGATTCCGTTGCCGAGGAAGCCCCAGAAGCTGTATCCGATCTTCATTTGGTGATCCACCGGCCTTCCAGGAGCAGCGCGTCCAGCCCGGAAGTCGCGAGGCAGTCGAGTGCCATCTCCGGAGTTCCGCAGATGGGCTTGCCCTTGACGTTGAGCGACGTGTTGATCAACACGGGGACGCCGGTGCGGCGCCCGAACGCCTGGAGAACGTCGTGCATGAAGAGGTTCTGCTGCGCGGTGACGGTCTGGAGCCGGGACGTTCCATTGGCGTGGACGACGGCGGGGATCCGCTCGCGGGCCTTGGCAGTGACCTGGGACGCCATCGACATGTACGGGGCGTCCTGGCCGAGGGTGAAGAACTCCCCGGCCCTCTCGGCGAGGGTGATGGGGGCGAACGGGCGGAACGGCTCTCGGAACTTCACCGTGGCGTTGAGCCGTTCCACGACGCCGTCCTCCAGAGGGGAGGCGAGGATCGACCGGTTTCCCAAGGCACGGGGGCCGGCCTCGACGCGTCCCTGGAACAGACCGACGATCATCCCGTGGGCCAGCTGGTCGGCGAGGAATTCCGCGGCTTCTGTGCCCAGGGGCTTCTGCTTCAGGCCCGGCCACCGGGTGAGGTCCGGACGGGGCTGAGGGTAGGACGGCCCGAGGTAGCAGGCGCGAGCGACCCCTTCGAGAGGCTGCCGACTGCCGGTGTCCGCGTGCACGGCGATCGCGGCGCCGATCGCCGTGCCGGCGTCGCCCGGCGCGGGCGGGACGAAGACCTCATCGAAGATCCCTTCCTCGATGATCCGCCCGATGCTGACGCAGTTCGTGGCCACGCCTCCGCCCACGCACAGCCTCCGCGACCCGGTGACCCGGTGGGCGCGGCGGGCCAGGTGGAGCATGACCTGCTCGGTGCGTTCCTGGAGCGCTGCGGCGAGGTCCTGGTGGACCTGCTGACGCTGTTCTCCTGGGTTTCGCGGTGGGCAGGTGTCGGTGGTGAAGAGGGGTGAGATCCGGGGGTAGCCGGAGTGGAGGACCCGTGGGGGGAAGTAGGCCGGGTCCACGACGAAGCCGGTGGCGGTGGTGCGGAGCGCGCGGGCGAAGACGGGTCGGAACCGGGCGGCGTCGCCGAGGGCCGCGAGCGCCATCACGGTGCCCTCCTCGTCGCCGCGTCGCCAGCCGAGATGTTCGGTGACGGCCCCGTACACGTAGCCGAGGGAGGCCGGGTCGTAGATCTTCTCCAGGGAGCGGATGCACGGGCGTTCGGCATGGTGGCCGTGTGCGACGGTGGTGGTCTGCCGTTCTCCGAGGCTGTCCACGACGAGGACGGCCGCCTCGTCCCATCCCGAGGCCGCAAAGGCGATCAGCTGGTGGGCGCGATGATGCAGTACGGGGACGACCCGGGCGCGGGGAAATTGCCGTCGCAGATATTGGAGGCGGCGCTGCGTGCGTACGGCGACCTTGGCGAACCCGGTGGCGCGCGGCAGGACTCGCGAGCGGGTTGCGCTCGACAGCAGCAGCCGCGCCGTGGCGGGGACCTCGGCCAGGTAGCGGGCGGGCTGGAAGTTGTACGCGACGGCGTCCACGTCGGTCGGCGCGAGGCCGGCTCGGCCGAGGAGCCAGGCGATGGCGTGGTGCGGGTATTCCCGCGTGTGCTTCTTGCCGGAGAGACGTTCCTCTTCGACGAAGCCGACCAGCTCGCCGTTCACCAGGAGGGCTGCGGCCGAGTCGTGCGTGAAGGAACACAGGCCGAGGACGACGGCGGGTACCTGATCCACCACGTCTCACCCTTTCGCTGCGGATGGGACGGAAGCGCTGGCGCGGCGGTTCAGCTCGCCGTACCAGTGGATCAGCGCCTCGCCGAGCGGTCCGTCGACGGTCGTGGCGATGCGTTGTGCCTCCGGGTGCGCCCCGCGCTTCCACAGGCGGTAGCTGCGCATCGTCGCGGCCATGGAGTCCCAGGTGGGATGCCCGGTCTCGCCTCCGGTTTCGACGCGGTCGAGCAGTTTGTCGAAGCCCTCCCATGGGGTGGCCAAGGCGGGCATGACCTGGCTCGCGTTGACGTCGGCCAGGCCGTCGGCCTGCTCGAGGTCACGTTCGTAGATGTGCAAGGAGCCGACCTGGTGGTGGTACTCCCCGAGCTCGGCGTCCAGCCATCCGGCGACCAGCTCGTGCAGCGTGGTGTAGAAGAACAGGTCGTACGGCATGCCGATCCACACGTCCTGGCCGCGCATGCTCGTCGTCATGTGCAGGCGGCCGGCGCGCAGGTGGAAGCGGAAGCCGAGGGTGCACGGGACGTCCTTGTGCCCGGCGGCGTCCCGTGCCGGATCGTAGAGCTGGATCAGGGCCCGGCGGGAATCGGGGTCGTCCTTGAGGATCTCGACGACCCTCTGGAGCTGGTCGGTCCTCCCGGCCCAGTTCCGCATCCGGGGCCCATACGCGCCCTGGAGAATGCCGTCGTCGGCGTAGTGGCGCAGCCGTCCGTTGAACTCGTGGATCCACGGGGCGTCGGTGCCGGACAGGTACCAGACCGTCTCGGCCACGGCGAATGCCGGGTTGATGATCCGGGCCGGCGGAGCGCACAGCAGCCGTGCCCTGGGCTGGGTCAGCCGCATGGCGACGTTGAGGACCTCGCGGGTCGCCATGCCGCGAGGGCTGGCTTTGTCCCCGTTCTTGGCCATTGCCACGGCTCCGACAAAGAGTTCGGCAATGCTGTCGGCGGTCAGATGCGTCATGGTTGCGTCTCCTCACCTTGCGATTCGCCAGGGCCAGTGCCCCGGCATGGTGGTGAACGTGGCTACGCCGGGCCGGTCCGGGACCGGTCGACGACGAGGCGGGCGATGTCGCTGGCGCTGGTGCCGCGCCAGTGGCACACCACGTCGGTGGCCCTGCGTGATCCCTGCGGCTGGGAGGGCGCGCTCAGCGCGTTGGCGATGTCGTCCGCCGAACTGCAGCGCTGGGCGAGGCCATGGTCGGCCAGGCCCAACGTCCGCCCACCGGGATGAGCAAGTTCGAGAACCGGCACATCCAGCAGCACGGCCTCGATGCCGCAGGTGGAGTAGGCACTCAGGACCGCGTCGGCGCCGGCAAGGCACCCGCGGGCGCCGATCCCCGGATCGGCGGCCGCCACCGGCGGCCTGCTTGCCCTTTCGAGGAAGAGGTCGAAGGAGCCGGCGCTCTGCGCAGGGTGGGGCGCGATGACCAGGCCCCAATCCCCCTCGGCCTTCCCCATGCCCTCCAGGACGAGGTCCCCCTGGGCGCGGAGAAGGTCGGGGCCGAAGGGTTGGCAGGCCCACACCGCGATCTTCTCCGGCCGGCGGCCCGCGCGGGCGGACAGAAGGTCGTCGAGGTAGCGGCGCTGCCGCTCTTGATCGAGGCCGGCGAGGGCATCGAACCGCGGCTGCCCCAGGGCGTGGACCTCGGCGTCCGGGTGCCGTGCCCAGGCCCTCGCGGTCGCGACGTCCCGTTCGCCCATGACGACGATGTGACGGCTGTGCAGGGCCGGCCACGCCACCGACTGCGGGGTCCAGGCTCCGTGCTGGACGTAGACCGTCGTGATGCCGTGCCGTTCGGCCGCATGAACCGCGAGCGCGCCCAGCGGGCTGGTGTCGTTGCAGAGCAGGACGGTGTGCGGCCGAGTGGACGCGAACACGCCGTCCAGCCAGGTCTCGGCGCGGAGCACCGCGCGCCAGGACGGTTGGGTGCTGCCGCCGCTCGTCTCGACGACGTAGGCAGCAAGGCGCTCCAGCCGGTCCAGCCGCACGGCCAGCCCGCGGACGCGGATTATCTTGTCGTCGTCGCCAGGGTCCTCGTCGGTGGAGGCGGGGCCGGAGACCGTACCGGCGGGGGAGAGGAGGTCGGCTGGCGCCGGGCACAGGTGGATGGACGGGGTCGTCGGCTCCGGGTATCGGTCCGCGGAGTTCGTGGCCAGATCGACCAGGACACTGGGGTGGCCGTCGCGGGCCAGTTCCTCCAGCACCGGCAGGATGGTCTCGGCGTGACGGGATGACCACGACAACGCTACGACTGTGGACTGCGGCAGCGCCGACAGTATGGAGCTGGGTACGGGCGAAGCCTGCGCGGGGGAGACCGTGAGCTGCCCGAGCTGAGCCGACCGCATCGGATCGTTGGCAACCGGCGCGCCCAGGAGGTAGGCGATACCGGACCAGCTGACGGTGTAGAGGCGGTACTCGCGGGAGCTTGTCTCACGCCTCCCGATCAATGCTTCGCCCGCGGCGGGGATGATGCAGCCGGGGTTTTGTGCGAACGGCTCCCACGCGCTCAGGGCAAGCAGCTTGCGCACAAGGCGACCGACGAGTCGACGCACCGGAACGTGCTGCACGTGGAGCCATGAGGCCCCACCGGGGGTCAAAGCCCGCTGGCCGCTGTGCGCCTCCAGCTCGGCCATCACGGCCTGGACGTGGGAGTCCAACTCCTGCCGATCGATGGGCGCATCCTCGAGATCCGTCGTGGCGATCCACGCCGCCGTCCGCTGGGCCGGCAGGGCGTCTTCCGTGACGAGCGCCCACCAGCACGCCCCGTCCGCCCCCACCCGGGCGAGCAAGAGCGGGCCTACGGCGACCGGGCTCACAGCAGACTCCCTTCGAGGAAGGGCCCGGAGTGCCGGCCCTCACCGAGGAAGTGCAGGAGATCTTCCGGAGCGCGCGCGATCGGAGGGACCGGAGCACCGGGAGATCCATAGCCCCATTCCGCGTGGACGTAGGCGACTCCAGCCCGGCGCGCCGCTTCATGGTCGACCGCCATGTCGCCCACGAAAGTGGCTTGCGCCGGATCAGCACAGAGATCGACGAGCGCGAGCAGCAGAGGATCGGGGGCCGGCTTGCTGCGGCCAGGACCGCCGGCTGCGCGAACCGAGCCGAATGGGCACCCGAGCTGCGCCAGCAGCGGGGCCGCACGATCCAGCGGCTTGGACGTGACGACACCGAGCAGCCACCCGCGAGCGACGAGGGCATGGAGCACTTCCTCCACGCCCTCGAACGGCCGAGCCAGATGGGCGACGGCCTTCGACGCTTCCGAGTACGTCCGATGCACCGCCCCGGCGTCGGTCACGGCCAGGCGCTTCATGATGTCGTTGAACGGGCGGCCCAAGTGCTGCTCGTACTGTTCGAACGGCACATCGATGCGGTGGCGCTGCTGGACCGCGCGCCACGCCTTCTGCATCACCGGTCGTGTGTCGAGCAGGACTCCATCGAGGTCGAGGAGCAGCGAGCGCTGGCCGCCGCGGCGCGCCGGATCGGTGTGACGACTCTGTATCGCGGGGCGAGGTGCCGAGGCCATGTTCTTCTCCCTCGAGTCGGGGTGGAAGTGCCGTGGTTCGAAAGGGCGTGCCGAGTCTTCGGATGTCAGCGAAGCGATGCGTGGGCGATCACTCCTCGGGCGGTAGATCGGGCACGCTGGCCGGCGGTGTGCTCGGGACGGCGTTGTGGTGGTGTTCGAGCTGTCCGAGCAGCCCCAGCGTGGCGACGACGCCGACCCCGTACGTCCACTTGCACACGGTGCCGACGGGGTCGTACCAGACGAGTCGGCGTCGAGGCTGTGCGCGGCCCCTCATGACGCGGCTGCCGGGTAGGGCTGCTCGAAGCCCGGCTCGGCGAGCGCGAGAGCGAGGAGATCGCGACAGATGTGGGCGACCTCTTGGGCGTACACGCAGCGCACGACCGCGGGCCCGGTCTTCGGTTCGTTGTTCAGCCTGTTTCGCACGGATGCGGCCATGAAGCGGATCTGGTCGTCCTGGCCGTACCGGGCCCAGTCCTTTGCCTCGATCTCGGGCAGGAGCAGCTGGATGTGGCCGCGCAGACGCAGCAGCAGGTGATCGACTGTGGCGGCCAGCGGCAGCCTGCCGAGGGTGACGCGGACCGTGCTCATGATGTCGTCGACATCGATGGGGTAGTCGACCTGCCTGGACTGGGGAGCGCCCCGGCGAGTAGCGCGCGGTCGGCGACCAGCAACCGTCTTGAGAGTTCTCACGACACGACCACCCGCCCGGATGCTGCCGGCCTCGCGGCGGATCGCGAGGCGGGCGCGAAGCCGCGGAGGAGGGGGAAACGGGGTTCGCCGAGGACGCGCCAGCACAGGCGGTTGCCGGTGAAGGATTCGCGGGCGTGGAGCCAGCGCTGGTTGTCGATCAGGTAGCCCTGACCGGCGTCCAGCGGGAGCCGGACCTGGTAGGTGGTGAGCGCGCTTCGGAGATCCGGCAGGTAGCTCTGCACGGTGGGGCTGAAGCGGGCGAGGCCGTCGAGCCTGAGCCGTACGGATACACGGCCGTCGGGATGCTCGGTGAACACCTGCGTCGCGTGGCCGTCTCCGCCGCCGAAGAACGCCGTGCGCTCCTTGCTCAGCGCGACGATGGCCTCGCGGCGGCGTGCCGCGATGTCGGTGTAGACCGCGCGGCCGTCGGTGAGCAGGCAGTCGCCGCCGTCGTAGGCGGGGGTTCCGCAGACCAGCAGCATGAGACGGGGCGGCTCAGGGACACCGGAGCGCTCGGTGTGCGGGGCGAGTTCGCCGTTGCCGAAACCCCCGTATCCGGCAAGGTGCGTGTGGCGTCGGGTGTCGCGGAGGGTGGTGAGCCCGTCGGGGTCGCTGTCGCGGTGAGGGGTGATGTTCATGATCCGGGAGGTGAACTCGCGGACGATGGTGCGGGAGGTGAAGCCGCTGAGTGTGATCATCCCGGTGTCGCGTAACCGCTCGTGGACCATCTCTTCGGCCCGCGACGACTGAATGTCGACGTAGTGGGCCGTGTACGGCTTCGCCTCGCGCATCAGTGCGCTCCTCTCCTCGGGGACGGTGCGGCCAGGGTCGACTCGGACCGGCGGCGCGGTACAGCGACGGATTGTCGACTCGGACAATTCGCCTACATGAGCAGAGAGTTGCCGGTTGCGTGCTATGTTCCGCACGCCCCAAGGACCGGCGACGCACGAAGGACAGCGATGACCTACACGCCCCCGACCTGGCCCGTCTCCGTCAAGGCCGTCGCCCTGGACATCCACCAGCGCGTGCTGCTGCTCAAGAACGAACGCGCGGAGTGGGAGCTGCCCGGCGGTCGCCTCGAGTACGACGACGACAGTCCGGAGACGACGGTCGAGCGGGAGCTGCTGGAGGAGACCGGCTGGGAGGTGAAGGCCGGGCCGCTCATCGACGGCGGCGTGTGGATCTACGAGCCGATCCCCGGCCGGCGCGTGCTGATCGTGACGTACGGGTGCACGGTGCTCACCCCGTACGAGGAGCCGGTCGTCAGCCACGAGCACAAGGAGATCGGCCTCTTCGCAGCCGACGAGCTTCCAGGGCTGAACATGCCCGACGGCTACAAGCGCGCCATCGCCACCTGGTACGGACAGCGGCAACGCTGACCGGCCGCCGGGAAGAGCGACGTGATGCCGCCGACGCCCCGCCCCGCCGCCCGCCATGTGGTCTGGCACTGGGCGACCCCGCAGGCCGAGGCCGTCCTCGCCAGCCGCGAACTCGGCACGATCCTGCGGTTCCACCGGGCCGTGCACCGGCTCAACCAGAGCGAGCTCGGCGATGCCCTGGGGTACGACAAGACGTACGTCTCGGCCCTTGAGCTCGGCAAACGCTCGCTGGACGACGTCGGCTCCCGCCGGCGCGTCGCGGAACGACTCGGCCTGCCGCCGCACGTCCTCGGCGTGACCGACGCCGCCGACACCGACCACCGGGCCATGGTGCAGTTCGGGGAGTCGACCGTCCGGCTCGCCGAGATCGCCCGCCAGTCCGGCCACGCCTCCGAAGCCGTCGCCGAGCTCTGGCCGCTCGTCGCCCGCCTGGAAGCCCGCGTCGAAGACGGGCACAGCGAACGTGACGTCGTACGGCTCCTCGCCCGTGCCCGTGTCGGCCTCGGCGTCGCCCTCGGCAACGTGCTCCCCGAGGAGCGCCTGGCCACCGCGGCTCGCTGGACCGCCCGCAGCCTGGAAGCGGCCCGCCACCTCGGCGACGACCCCGCCCTGCTCTCCGGCATCCTGCGCATGCACGGCAACGAACTGCGCAAGGCCCGCCTCACCGGCGCCGCTGTCGAACGCCTGCGCCACGCCGCCGCCATCGCGCCCACCACCGACGACCGCGCCGCCGTCCTGCCGCTCCTGGCCCGCGCCGCCGGCGCCCTCGGCGACCAGGAGCTGTTCGACACGGTGATGCGCGAGACCGACAGCCTTCTCGACCGGGCCGCGCACACCTCGCTGTTCAACCCCTACTCGCTCCACGAGATCCGCCTGCGCGGACTCCTGGCCACGGGCCGCGCACCGGCGGCGATACGGCTCGTCGAGGAACGGCCGGCGCTCACGACCAGGGTGGCGCCGCAGTGGCGGGTGATCGAGCTGGTCACCGTCGCCCAGGTCCGTCTCATTGGCGGGGACCGGGCGGGGGCGGCCGAGGCCCTGGACGTGGCGGTGAGCGAAGCGGTGGTGCAGCGGCTGCCGCACCAGCTGCAGCGCATGATGCGTGCCGCCGGCCGGCGGCTGCCGGACATCCGGGCCGCCGCGGGCGAGGCGCTGGACCGGATGCGACACGAGATGGCCGCGTAGGACTGCGACAACGAGCCCGCTCACCGGATCTGCCCGGGGCCGAGATCGGGGAACGGGACCGCGCGGGCGAGGTCGTAGTAGACCTCGAAGTCGTGGGCGGGCCAGGTCGTCGCATCGCCGTGGGCTTTCCGGTAGCGGGCCCCGACGGGGGATTCGGCGGGGCTCTCGAGCTTCTGGTCCGGGTGGGCGGCGGGTCCGGACATGGCCGTGCCAGGAAAAACGGGCATGGGGAGGCTCCAGCCTGAGCGTTCTGCGCGTTGTGTACGGGGGATGGAACGCGTTGCCCAAAACCGGGGAGAATCATGGTCGTTGGGTCATGCGCCTGGGCACGGATACTGCACTTCGCCGCCACGGCTGTGAAAGCAGCGGATGCGTACGGTCCCCGGGTGTACGCATCAACGGCGTGGACGATGGAGGAGACGCGATGCCGCAGCCGCCAAAGCCACTGAACCCGACCGGTTCGGTCAGAGAACGGTTCGGTGCCCATCTCCGCCACTGGCGCATGGTCCGGGGTCTGTCGCAGACGCAGCTCGGTGCCCTGGTCCACGTCAGCGGCAATCAGATCGGCAAGATCGAAAAGGGTGAGCGGATATGCCGGGTGCCGCTGGCGCGCCTTCTCGACGCCGCGCTCGACACGGGCGGAATCCTGGAGTGGATGTGCCCCTACGTGCAAGCCGAAGCGGACAACGGTCGGCGTGATGCGTACAAGACCGAGGACGGGACAGACTCCGATGAGTGTTCCCGAGGCGGTCATGCTGTCTCTCGACGATGACACGCTGAGTGACAACTGGAGTGACGTGCGACGCCGTTCCTTCCTCACCGCCGGGGGTGCGACCGCGATAGCGGCCTCTCCCTTCTCCCACCTGCTCGCCCCCACCGAGCCCGCGCAGCTGCCGGCCGTCGTACGCCTCCAGGACATCGAGCAGATCCAGGACGCCGCGAACGTGGTCTCCGGCTGGGACAACGCCTATGGCGGGGGCGGCATCGTCCGCCAGGTGGCCACGGCACAGCTGAAGTGGGCCTCTGCCCTCCTCGAGTGCCGCTGCCCGGAGAAGATCCGGCCGCAGCTGTTCGCCGCCGCCGCGCGGCTCGGCATGGTTGTCGGCGCCACCGACTTCGATGCGTACGCCCACGACGACGCTCGCCGTGTGTTCGCCTTCGCCGCGGCCTGCGCCGAGGAGGCCGGGGAATGGCACCTGCGTGCGAAGATCTACAGCTTCCGGGCCCGGCAGGCCATCTGGCTCGGCGACGGAGACACCGGCTTGACCCACGCCGAGCTCGGCCTCGCCCGCTCCGACCGGCTGACCGCAACCGAGCGCGCCATGCTCCACACCGCCCGGGCCCGCGCCTACGCCAAGCTCGGCGACACCGAAGCCGCGCTCAAAGCCATCGGCCAAGCCGACGACGCCTTCGCCCGCCGCGACCCCGCCGCCGACCCTCCGTGGATGGCCTACTACGACGAAGCCCAGCACCAAGGCGACACCGGCCACGCCCTGTACGACCTGGCACTCGCAAGCCACCACCATCCGGCGGCCGTGGAACGCTTCGACACCGCGGTGAAGCTCCACACCGATGCCTATGTGCGGTCACGGGCGATGTCCCGGACGAAGCTGGCCGCCCTGCACATGGCTGTCGGGGATCCCCGCGAGGCCGTCGCCATGGGAGTGCTGGCCCTTGAGGATGTCGGGCAGATGCGGTCCCGGCGAGCAGCGGACGGGCTGCGCGAACTCGCGACTCTCGGATACCGACACCGCGCCATGCCGGAGGTCACGGAGCTCCGCGAGCGCATCAGGGAGACGATCAACGCGTGAGCACCGTGGCCGCACAGTCCCGCGGTGTCCTCAGAGCCGCCTGCCGCCAGGTCGGACTCCCTGATGAAGGGGCCCAGCCGATACGAATCGCCGGCAACGCGATCTGGCGGCTCCCCGGTGGGATCGTCGCCCGCATCGGTCGCCCCGACGGCCGGGAGATCGCGGAACGAGAACTGGCTGTGGCCCGCTGGCTCACCGACAACGGCGTTCGCACCGTCCGTCCGGCGATCGCCGACCGCCCCGTCCTCGTCGACGGCCGACCGGTGACGTTCTGGGACGAGCTCCCACCTCATCGGCCGGGGACCGCCGCCGATGTTGCCCGGCTGCTGAAGCAGATGCATCAGCTCACCCCACCAGCCTTCCTCACCCTGCCGCCGCTCGAACCCTTCACCAAGCCCACGCGCCGCATCGCCGAGGCCGGCCTCCTCACCACCGATGACCGCCGCTGGCTCCAGGACCATGCCGGCCAGCTTGCCGCGGACTTCGCCGGCCTCCCGGCCGGCCTGCCGCTGTGCGCTCTGCACGGCGACGCCTGGGACGGCAACGTCGCTGTCGATGCCGACGGCACCGCCTACCTCCTCGACCTGGAGAACACCTGCTACGGACCACCGGAATGGGACCTCGTCTCCACCGCGGTGAAGCACCTCACGACCGCCACCGTCACGGCAGCCGCATACGAGGACTTCTGCTCGACCTACGGCATGGACGTCACCTCATGGCCCGGGTATCCGGTCCTGGCGGGCATCCGGGAACTGCGCATGGTCACCTTCGCCCTCCAGATCGCCGATGAACACCCGCATGCCCGCGCCGAGGCACAACACCGGGTCGACTGCCTGCGCGGCCGAAAGGGCTTACGCCCGTGGACCTGGACGGCAGTACCGTGATCCGGCAGGGCCGATGTGGGCCGGGGCAGGCGGGGGGCTCTGCCGTTGAGGGCAGACGCCCGTGGGGGCGGGCGCCTTGCTGGAGACCTAACGACAGCGGTCACTCGGGCGGCAAGGCCACCTGGCACAAACTCGAAAGCCCAGGCCGCTTCCGCTAAGGGGCAAGTGTTCGGCGGTGATGCCGCTTCGGCCGCAGAAACCGGTGTCCGGTAACAGGGCTGACCGGCCCATGCCGTGACCGTCCTGAGGAGGGAGGATGGGAAGAGAGTCGGCGTCGCTGCCGGAACTCGCCGGAAGGGAGATTTTCATGACAGCAGCTCCCGTCCTGGATGACGCCCGAGTGGCGGAGCTTGTCGGTGAGGCGGTGACCGCCCCTTCGATGCACAACGCGCAGCCGTGGCGTTTTCGCTACTCGCGGGGAGACGGAACGTTCCGCCTGTATGCGGACCCCGAGCGGAACATGCCGCACTCCGACCCCGACGGCAGGGCCCTGCACATCGGCTGCGGAGCCGCCCTGTTCAACCTGCGCGTCGCACTCGCGGCGGCCGGCCTCCACGCAGATGCCGCACTTCTGCCCGATGCCGAGGACGCCACTTTGCTGGCCTCGGTACGCACGACAGCTTCGGACGGCGGTGAGGATACGGGGCTGAGATTGTTGGAGCCGGCGGTCCGGCAACGGCATACCAGCCGGTACCCGTTCGCCGAGGAGGCGATTCCCGAGAATGTGCGTACTGCCTTGATCGACGCAGCTCAACGGGAGGGTGCCGTTCTGTCCTTTCCCGAGTCCTGGCAGGCGCGGTGGGTGGAGGAGCTCGCCGAGGAAGCCGAGGCGCGCAATCTCACCGACCGTGGCAGTGAGCAGGACCTCGCCCGGTGGACGCGGATCGGCGCCGACGAGGCCGACACGGCGACCGACGGTGTTCCGGAGTACGCCTTCGGGCCGCGCAAGCACGGTGGGCGCGCGCCGATGCGGGACTTCTCCGGCGGGCAACCGGTGGCCGACCGGGGTACGACACCCTTCGAGCGCACCCCGCACCTCGCCGTCGTGAGTACCGATGGTGATCAGCCGGTGCATTGGCTGCGAGCGGGCCAGGCCATGGAGCGTGTGCTGCTGCTCGCCACTCTCAAGGGCCTGGCCACGTCGTTCTCCACCCAGGCCCTGGAATGGCCGGACCTGCGCTGGCCGCTGCGTGATCCTTTGACCGGGACGGGGTCTGTGCAGATGATCCTGCGCCTTGGATACGGACCGCAAGGCCCAGCTACTCCGCGTCGCCCCGTGCGTGAGGTCCTGGCCATCGAGGATTGAGCCCCGTAGGCCGCGCCGAGCCCCGACAGCTCCGGTGGCCGCCCCGTCCGGGTGGATCCAGGCTGGAGACGGCGAGTCGCGCACCGGGCCCGCTGACGCGAAAGGGCAAGTGACGGAGGTGGCCGTCATGGATCAGGCGCCGATCATGGTGGGGCTCGACGGTTCCCCAGAGAGTCTGGCTGCCGCTTTGTGGGCGTCCGACGAGGCCGAGCGCCGAGGACTCGGGCTGCGCCTTCTGCATGCGTGGATACTGCTGGCGGGCGAGCCCTCGACCGGCCTACCGCCGGGCGAGGACCAGAATTACTGGGCGAAGCGCATCCTGCGTGCTGCTGCGACGGCCGTGTACGAGCGGCACCACGACCTCTCCGTGACCGAGGACCTGGTGGCGGAAGAGCCCGAGACCGCTCTGCTGGGGGCGGCCGAGGAATCGACGATGGTGGTACTGGGCTCCCGCGGGCTGGACCGCCTGGCGAGCTTCTTCCTGGGCGACATCAGCCTCCAGGTCGCGGGGAGGGCCGAGCGGCCGGTGGTCCTGGTCCGGGCGACCGGAACCGGTGGACAGCCGGCACCTGCCGTCGGCGCTGCCGACGTGGTCGCCGGCGTCAGTCTGCACGGTCCGTGCGACAGCGTGCTGGAATTCGCCTTCGAGGCCGCTGCGGCACGCGACGCGTCGCTCCGGGTCCTCCACGGTTGTCCGTTGCCGGTGCAGGCGTACGCGCCGTGGGGAGTCGATCCCGACGTGGCGGGCGAGATCAGCAAGGAGGCCGAGGAGAGGCTCTCAGCTGCCGTACGGCCGTGGCGCGATCGTTATCCCCGGGTTGCGGTGACCAGCACGGTGCGGCTGGGCAGTGCCGCCCGCGCTGCTCCGGAGGCCGCGGACGGCGCCGCTCTGCTGGTGGTCGGCAGGCGTCGGCATCACCCGCCGGTGGCGCCACGCCTGGGGAACGTGGCCCAGGCGTGCGTGCACCATGCGGCCTGCCCGGTCGCCGTGGTGCCGCACGACTGAGGCCGGGATGAAGATCTCCGTGCTGATGACGAGGCCCCCGGTCACGGGGACGGCAGGCCACCGCGTCGGTGGACGCGTTGACGGCGGGCCGCCGTGGCGCCCGGTTCCCTGAGCAGAGCGGAAGCGAGGCCGGTGATGGGGGAGTGGACCTGGGAGTACGAGGGGTACGACCCGGCGACGGAGCGGTTGCGGGAGGCGCTCCACACGCTCGGCAACGGCTACTTCGCCACCCGGGGTGCCGCCCCCGAGAGCCGGGGCGGGCTGATCCACTGCCCGGGAACGTACGTCGCCGGATGCTACGACCGGCTGGTCTCGTCGGTCGCGGGCCGGCAGGTCGAGAACGAGGACATCGTCAACCTGCCGAACTGGCTGCTCATGCGCTTCCGGCTGCTGTCCGACGACGGCTCGCCGGGCCCGTGGTTCACGCCCGACACCTGCAAGGTCACGGACTACCGGCAGGTACTCGACATCCGGCAGGGAACGCTGACCCGGACCTTCCGGTACTGGGCCGGCGGCGGCCGGGTGGTGCGGGTGGAGCAGTGCCGGCTGGTCCACATGCGGGAGCCACACCTCGCAGCGTTGCGGACGGTCTTCACGGCTGAGGGTCGGCCCGGAGGGATCGAGGTGGAAGCCGGACTGGACGGGAACGTGGTCAACGCCAACGTGCACCGCTACAAGGCCCTCGAACGCCGCCACCTGACCGGAGTGCACGCCGGCGTGGCGGAACCGGGGACCGTATGGCTGCGCTGCCGCACGAGGACGTCCGGCATCGGTGTCGGTCTGGCCCAGCGTGTGGACGTCGACGGCCCGGCACCGGTGTCGGTCTCGCTCACGGCAGCGGGCCACCGGGCAGCGCACCGCTTCGTGTTCGTCCTGCCGGAGGACGAGCCTGTGACCGTTACCAAGACCGTCGCCCTGCACACGTCCCGGGACACCGCCATCGGTGATCCCGTCGGTGCCGCCGTGGAACGCGTCGCCTGCGCACCGGACTTCACCGAGCTGCTGCGCTCGCATGCCGTGGCGTGGGAGCAGCTGTGGGGGCAGGCGGAGCTCGACGTCCCCGGCGAGGCGGGCCGGGTGCTGCGCCTGCATCTCTTTCACGTCCTGCAGACCCTCTCCCCGCACACCGCCGACCTGGACGTGGGCGTGCCGGCACGCGGGCTGCACGGGGAGGCGTACCGGGGACACGTCTTCTGGGACGAGCTGTTCGTCCTGCCGTACCTCGACCTGCACTTCCCCGAGGTCTCCCGGGCCCTGCTGAACTACCGCCACCGCCGTCTGCCGCAGGCCGTGCGGGCGGCCCGGCAGGCGGGCCGGGCCGGCGCCATGTACCCGTGGCAGAGCGGCAGTGACGGCCGCGAGGAGAGCCAGCTGCTGCACCTCAACCCGCGCTCCGGCCGCTGGCTGCCCGACCACAGCCGGCTCCAGCGCCATGTGGGCTCCGCGGTCGCGTACAACGTGTGGCAGTACTGCCAGGCCACTGGCGATACGGAGTACCTGCACGGCAAGGGCGCGGACATGCTGCTGGAGATCGCCCGGTTCTGGGCGAGCAGCGCCCTGCTCGACACCGCGAGTGGCGGGTACCGCATCCGGGGAGTCGTCGGGCCGGACGAGTACCACGACGCCTACCCCGGCGCCGCCCGGCCCGGCATCGACGACAACGCGTACACCAACGTCACGGCCGCCTGGGTCCTCACCCGTGCCCTCGACCTGACGCGCAGCCTGCCGGCCCGGCGCCGGCAGCAGCTCGTCGAGCGCGGCCGCCTCGACCTCGGCGAACTTCCGCTGTGGGAGGACGTCTCCCGGCGCTTGGTCGTGCCGTTCCACCAGGACGTCATCAGCCAGTTCGACGGCTACGGCGACCTGGCCGAACTGGACTGGGAGCGCTACCGGGAACGCTACGGCGACATCCGCAGGCTGGACCGCATCCTCGAAGCGGAAGGCGACGCGGTCAACCGGTACCAGGTCTCCAAGCAGGCGGACGTGCTGATGCTCGGCTACCTCTTCTCACCGAAGGAGCTCGCGTCACTGTTCGAGCGCCTTGGTTACCGGCTCACGGACGAGCTGTGGCAGCGCACCGTCGACCACTACCTGCGGCGCACCAGCCACGGCTCCACCCTCAGCGAGGTCGTCCACAGCTGGGTGCTGGCCCGCGCCCGCCGCGCCGACGCCTGGCGGTACTTCCACGAGGCGCTCGAAAGCGACGTCGCCGACCTTCAGGGCGGCACCACACCCGAGGGCATCCACCTCGGCGCGATGGCCGGCACGCTCGACCTGGTTCAGCGCGGCCTGACGGGGTTGGAGACCCGGGAGGACGCCTTGTGGCTGGACCCGGTGGAGCTGCCGGAACTCTCGGAGTTCGGCTTCACCCTGCGCTACCGCGGGCACTGGGGCATCGGCGTACGGGTGCGGAGCGACGAGCTGACGGTCAGTGTGCCGGACTCGGAGGAGTCGGCGGTCAGGATCGTCCTGCCGGGCCGCTCGCTCACCGTCTCTCCGGGCGAGTGCACCTCACTGAAACTGGCCGGCACGAAGAGCGATTGACCGTCTCACCCGGTATGGATGGTGCGCCCGGTCACCTGCCCGGGCCGGATACGGACCCACACGTCGCGCTTCCCGCCGGCCCAGGGCTGGGCGCCGGGCCGGGTGGCGAGGTCCTCGGCCGTGTCGGCGTCGGTGATGTGCTCGGCCGTTCCGGTGATGAGGACGCTCCAGCCGCGGCTGAGGTGTTCGTCGATGTGGTCGACCTCGAAGGCGAGCTGATCCCCGTCGCCCGGGGCCGCGGAGCCTTCCGGATCCGTCCGGTAGACGATGCTGTGACCGTCGACCAGGAAGTTCACGGGCAGAACGACTGGTGCCGCCCCGGTGGACAGGCCGACCCTGCCGATGCCGTGGGTGCCGAGCCGTCGCCAGCACTCGTCCTCGGGCAGCTGGGCCAGCAGGGGGTGAGGGCCAGCCCCTCGCCGGCCGGGTGCGGCTTCCCGTGGGCCGCCGACGAGCTCGTCGTAGGGCATTTCCAGGGCGGCGGCGAGCTGCATGAGCGCACCGGGGTCGAAGTCGCCGCTGAACGTCTCCAGCTGGTCCAGGTAGGCCGGCGACATGCCGGCGCGGTGTGCCAGCTCCTCGCGTGTCAGCCCGAGCTGCCGGCGGCGGACGGCGCAGCGCGTGGCCACCGTGTCCTCGTGCTCCTCCTGTGGTTCCCCGGAGGCCGCCCCGGGGCCGCCGCGAGCCGGCCCGTCGGTGTGCATCTTTCGACCTCCGCGTGGACGCCTGGTACGCCTGGGGTTCCTGAGCCGTCCCCGCCTCTCAGGGGATCAGAGGCCGGGCAGTCATGCCAGCGCTGCACCGCCGATCGGGAACGGAAGAGCAGGGGCCTTGCGCGGAGCTCAGCCAGTGGGGGCGTCCAGGTGGAGGTCGACGTTGACGACGCCTTCCACGGCCCTTACCAGGCGGGCTACGAGTGGGGCCATCGTCGCGTCGGGCAGATGGCCCGAGAGAGTGACGACACCTTCCTCCACCTGGACTTCGACGGTCGGGCGCCGGTGCGGGAAGAGGCGGGCCACGATCTCGGCGCGGACCTCTTCGGCGATGTCCTCGTCGCTGCGGAGGTAGATCTTGAGGACGTCGGCCCGGCTCACGATGCCGACCAGCTTGCCTTCGGCGTCGACGACGGGCAGGCGTTTTACGCCCCTGAGAGCCATTGCGCGCGCGGCTTCGGCGACGGTGGCGTCGGCGTGCACGGTGATCGCGGGGGTGCTCATGAGGTCCTCCGCGGTACGTGCGCCCGCCTTGGCCAGGTTGCCGAGCTGCTCGGGCCGGTCGACGTGCGACGGTTCGCGACCCTTGTACTCCTCTTTCGCCAGCAGGTCCGCCTCCGAGACGACGCCGATGACACGGCCCTCGCCCGCCAGGACGGGCATGGCGCTGACCTTCCACTGCGCGAGCGTTTTGGCGATCTCCTTGTAAGGCGCCTCACTGCTGACGGCCACGACCGTCCGCGTCATCACGTCGCTGACGGTGCGCGGTGCGTCAGGCATCTCCGGCTCCCCGGGGGAAGCCGCCTCCGGTGTCGTCGGAGGCGTACGTCAGGCGCTGGTGGACGGAGACGACGCCGTCGACCGAGCGGCACAGGCGCTCGATGAGCGGAATCGTGCTCCGTGCCTCCACGCTGCCGGTGAGGGTGACCTGTCCTTCGGACACCTCGACCCTCACGGCCGAGGGCGCCAGGCCCACGGTGTGCTCCAGCAGGTCGTGTTCGATCTCGGAGCGGATGGCCTCGTCCTCGCGGAGGAAGACCCGCAGGATGTCGGCGCGGCTGATGATGCCCACGAGCTTGTCGGTCTCGTCGACCACCGGCAGGCGTTTGACGTTCTGCGTCGTCATCAGCCGGGCGGTCTCCACCACGTTCCACTCCGGCCGGGCACAGACCGGGGGAGCGGACATCAGTTCCTCGGCGCGGGCACCCTCGGCCTTGGCCCGTTCCCAGGCTTCGAGGTTCGGTACGGGCACGCGGCCGAAGGGGTCGGGCTGGTCGGCCGACTTGCGCATCAGGTCTGCCTCGGAGACCACCCCCACCACCCGGCCGCTCGGTTCGACGACCGGCACGGCAGTGACGTCGTTCTCGGCGAGCTCCTTGACGATCTCCTTGAACGGCGTGTCCGGACGTACCCGCACCACGTTGCGGGTCATGAGCTCGTCGACCGTGCGGTGCTGCAACATGATCCTCGGGTCCCTTCGTGGCAAGTCCCACATGCCCCCGTCTATGTGTTTATGTCAGCTGTGCGGTACGACCGCCACCGGACACCCGGCGTGGTGGACCGCCGCATGCGTCACCGGGCCGATGCGGGCGCCGAAAGCCGGCCGGTGCACACGACGGCCGACGACCAGCAGCTGAGCGTCCTTGGCCGCCTCGACCACGTGCTGGGCGGCCGGCCCGTCGGTCAGCCACTCCTCCACTTCCACGTTCGGCCACCGTCGCCGCCATGGGGCCAACAGCACCGCGAAAAGACGCCCACTGGGTTCCTCCTCGCTGCTGCTGCCGATCGTCGCCTCCGGTCGCCGTACGTGCACGACTCGCAGCACGGCCTGCCTGGCAGCTGCGGCCGCAAAGGCGAAGCCCAGCAGCGGGTCGTACGAACCATCCGGCTCAATCCCCACCACGACTGTGCCACCGCCCCCGGCCACAGGCGGCTCCCACCCGGTGCGGACCAGCACCACCGGTACGGCCGCATGGGCGATCACCGCCAGGCTCACCGACCCCAGCAGCCAGCCCTCAAACATGCTCAATCCCCGCGACCCCAGCACAAGCAGCTCCGCCTTCCGAGCCGCGTCGAGCAGAGCCTTCGCCGGCAGCTCGTCGACCTCCTCCACCTCGACCTCAAGTCCTGGACGGGTCTCGGCCAGTTCCTGCCGGGCCTCTTCGATCCGGTTCTGTGCCCACTCGCGCTGGGCGGAGACGCCGGGGGAGAACTGCAGGTTGCTCGTCCTCCACTCCAGCGCGTGCATGATGCGCAGCGAGGTGCCGCGTGCCACCGCCTCACGCGCCGCCCACGCCGCGGCGTTCAGGCTTTCCTCCGAACCGTCCACGCCTGCGACGACCGGTCGCACCACGGAAACCACCTCTCACGGTTGTTCGGCCGCCGCCACGTGCTGCTTCACCGGCACGAAACTGTCGGGGGCCACTGAGATGGAATCGATCCCCGCCTTGACCAGGAACGCGGCGAATTCCGGGTCGTCGCTCGGCCGCTGGCCGCACAGCCCCACAGGACGCCCGGCGGCGTGGGCGGTCGAGATCAGGGTCTCGATGCTGCGCGTAATGGCGTGGTCCGTCTCGTCGAAGACGTCGGCCAGCTCGGTCGAATCACGGTCGACGCCCAAGGTGAGCTGGGTGAGGTCGTTGCTGCCGATGGAGAAGCCGTCGAAGCGCTCGGCGAAGTCGCGGGCCAGGATGATGTTCGACGGGATCTCCGCCATGACGTACACCTGAAGCCCGTGTTCCCAGCGCCGCAGTCCTTCCTGAGCCATGACCTCCAGGACGCGGTCCGCCTCGGCCAAGGTTCGGCAGAAAGGAATCATCACCACGACATTGGTCAGGCCGAACTCCTCCCGCACCCTCCTGATCGCCCGGCACTCGAGGGCGAAGCCGTCGCGGTAGCCCTCGCTGTAGTAGCGGCTCGCACCCCGCCATCCGATCATCGGGTTGGCCTCGGCCGGCTCGAAGGGACGGCCGCCGACCAGCTTGGCGTACTCATTGGTCTTGAAGTCGCTGGTGCGCAGGATCACCGGAGCGGGCCAGCGCGAGGCGGCGATGGTGGCCACCCCGCGTGCCAGGCGGTCGACGAAGTACTCGCTGCGGTCGGCATACCCCTCGGTCAGCTCGTCCACGGCGCGCCGCTCCTCGGTGGAGAGCCGTTCGGGACGGAGCAGCGCCATGGGGTGCACCTTGACCTGGTGGGCCACCATGAACTCCATACGGGCCAGTCCGACGCCGTCCGCCGGCAGCTGCCACCAGCGGAAGGCGGCGGCCGGGTCGGCGAGGTTGAGCATGACCCGCGTGCGTGTCGTAGGCAGCCCGGAGAGGTCGACGTCCGTCTCCTCGTAGCCGACCAGGCCCGCGTAGATACGGCCCTCCGAGCCCTCGGCGCAGGAGACGGTGACGGGCCGGCCGTCGGCCAGAACGGCCGTGGCATTCCCCGTGCCGACGACCGCCGGGACGCCGAGCTCGCGGCTGACGATGGCGGCGTGCGAGGTGCGCCCGCCGTGGTCGGTGACGATAGCCGCCGCCCGCTTCATCAGCGGTTCCCAGTCGGGGTCGGTCACCGGGGTCACCAGCACCGAGCCGGTGGGGAAGCGCTCCAGCCCCACAGGGGACGCGAGCGCGCACACCGGGCCGGCGCCCACCGCCTCGCCCACGGCCACGCCGGTGGCCAGGCACTCGCCAGCGCCGGTGAGCCGGTAGCGGCGCAGCACGGCGGAGGTGCGCCGGGACCGTACCGTCTCGGGGCGTGCCTGGACGACGAACACCTCCCCTGTCCGGCCGTCCTTCGCCCACTCGAGGTCCATGGGCGTGCCGTAGTGCCCCTCGACCGCCACTGCCCACTCGGCCAGGCGCCGTACCTCGCCGTCGTCGAGCACACGCGCCGCTCGCTCCGCCGGGTCGGTGTCCACCGTGCGGGTGAGACCGCCCTCGGCATAGACGACCTTGGCGTGCTTGCCGCCGATCGACACCCGGATGACCGGGTTCAGACCCGGGTCCTTGAGCAGGGGCTTGAACACCACATACTCGTCGGGGTCGACCTGCCCGCTCACCACGCTCTCGCCGAGCCCCCACGCCGCGTTGATCACCACGACGTCCGGGAAACCGGTCTCGGTGTCGAGGGTGAACATCACCCCCGCCCCGCCGAGGTCGGAGCGGACCATCAGCTGCACTCCCACCGACAGGGCCACGGACAGCTGATCGAAACCCATCCGCTCCCGGTAGTCGATCGCCCGGTCGGTGAACAGGGAGGCGTAGCAACGGTGACACGCGTCCAGCAGCGCCTCCGGGCCACGGACGTTGAGGAAGGTCTCCTGCTGGCCGGCGAAGCTCGCCTCGGGCAGGTCCTCGGCGGTCGCGCTGCTGCGCACGGCGACGTCGGGATCGGTACGCCCGGCCTCGTGAGCGAGCCGGGCGTACGCCTGGACGACCTCGTCCCGCAGTGCCTCCGGCAGGGGCGTGGCGAGGATATCGGCGCGGATCTCCGCTCCTGCGTCCGAGAGGGCGCCCCCTGCCGCCAGGCGGGCCAGGTGCTCGGCAATGCGGTCGCCCAGGGCATCGATCCGCAGGAACTCACGATAGGCATCGGCGGTGGTGGCGAAACCATCGGGCACCTTGACCCCGGAGGGGGACAGATGCTGGATGAGCTCGCCGAGCGAGGCGTTCTTGCCGCCCACCACGGACACGTCCGAGCGACCCAGCTCGGAGAAGGGGACGACGCGTCCGCCAATGGCCATCGCGCTCCTAGACAGGTGCTGGGCACCGCCCAACCTCCGGGCGGTGACGCTGACGGGAGGGCCCATCCACTTCTCGCGGATCCGGATTGCGCGGTGCACGGTCGCGAGCCGCTTCCCCGCGTCTCCTGCGGGTCCTCCCGCCACTTCCATCACACCACGCCCCGGGGCGCCCCGCCAGTGCTTTGACCAGCAGTTTTCCGTGCCTCGGCGGGACTTCGCTGCCGTGGTTTCCGGGGCTCAAGCATGCGGTACGACAGCCACGGGACAGCCGGCATGGTGCAAGGCGTGATGGGTGACGCGTCCAAGCTGGAGGCCGATGTGCCCATGCCGCCTGGACGCCCCGAGCACCAGCAGGTCCGCATCGGCCGACAACCGGACGAGGACCTTGTGGGCAGGGCCTTCGACCGTCTCCTGGCGGACCGGTACCTGCGGGAAGTCACGTGGGGCGCAGCCCAGTGCCTTGGCCAGGGTGTCAGCGGCCTGCCGTTCGTGCGCGCGGGCCGCCTCGCCCGGTGCCACCACATGCTCCACCGGTAGCTCGTCCGGAGAGCGCCAGGTGCGGACGGCCTGGAGCTCGGCCTGCCGCACGGCTGCCGCACGGAGCGCGAAGTCCACCGCGGCCGCCGACTCGGTGGGATCGCCGACGCCTACGATCACTCGCCGGCACAGCCCGCCTACGGTGCGTCCCGTACCCCGGACCACGACCACGGGGCAGTGGGCCCGGCCGGCCACCGACAGGCTCACCGAGCCCAGCAGCAGCCGCCGGACCGCCCCGCGCCCGGACGACCCTGTGACCACGGTCCTTGCCGCGCGTGCCTCCGCCAGCAGCGCGCTCACAGCATCATCAGGCACGACCACGGCGTGAATTCCCAGCTGCGGGGCGCGCAGTCGTGCGTGTTGCTCGGCCGAGGCCACGACCTGCTCGGTCATCAGCCCCTCCGCCGGACGTTCGTCGTCGGGAGCAGTCACCGACCCTTCGTAACGCTGCCACAGGGACGCGCACACGATGCGCAAGGGCAGGGCGAGACGGACCGCCTCGTCCACGGCCCAGTCCAGTGCGGTCAGGCTCGCATCGGAGCCGTCGACTCCGACGACCAGGGGAAGCTCCATCGCTCCACCACCTTGTCCGGCCCTTCTCCTGTTCCGTCAGTCGGCGCGACTTATGGGGATCCTGCGCGGGGCACGTTCCTTCTCGGCCGCGCGGGGCACGGTCACCGTGAGGATGCCGTCTCGGTACTCGGCCATGAGGCCTTCGTCGGGGATGGGGAACGGCAGCCGAACCGTGCGCTCGAACGAGCCGTAACGGAATTCAGAGTGCCGTTTGTCCTCCTTGCTTTCGCTGTGCTCGGCCCGGACGGTGAGCGTGTCGCCCTCGGTCGTTATCTCGATGTCCTTCTCGGGATCGACGCCGGGCAGCTCGGCGCGCAGGATGTACTGCTCACCACTGTCCGAGACCTCGATCGGGATGGTGTGGGCGCCCCAGGCCACCGGTACGGCGGGGAATCCCGAGCCCAACCACTCCATCAGCTCGGGAAGCCCGGACCGGTGCCGCGGGGCGGGCGTGCCTGCCATGACGGCCTCCTTTGTGAGTGACGTCGTCGAACGACCCTTCTCCTTCCACGATCCCTCGCCGGGGAGGAAGCCCCACACGGCGGGCGTCACGCCGATGGACGGCTCGGCTGCCGCCTCCGCCCCGAATACCGGGATCCTGGGTAAGGGAGGACGACCGGCTACAGGAGCGCGGGATCATGACGGGAGTCGTCGCGTACGGGGTCACCGCAGACGAGCGGCCACTGCTGGTAGGGGCACTGGGCGAGGCCTACGACCTGCGCTGCCTGGACCTGACCCTCGACCGGGACACGGCCGCTACGGCGGCGGGCCGCCGGGTGGTGTGCAGCAGCGTCAATGACGTGCTGGACGAGGAGGTGCTGCGGATCCTCGCCGACGGCGGCATCGAGCTGATCACCCAGCGTGCCACGGGCTACAACAACATCGACCTGGCGGCGGCGCGGGCGCTGGGGCTGACGGTGGCCAGGGTCTCGTGGTACTCGCCGTACGCGGTGGCGGAGTTCGCCTGGGCGCTGGCTCTTGCGGTCAACCGCAGACTCCCGAGAGCGGTGACCCGCACCCGGGACTTCGACTTCCGGCTCGACGGGCTGATGGGCCGGGACTTCCACGGGCGGACAGCGGGCATCCTGGGCACCGGCAAGATCGGTACGGCCTTCGCCCGTATCGCCGCCGGCTTCGGCATGCGGCTGCTCGGGCACGATGTGGCACCCAGTGAGGAATGTCGTGCGCTGGGTGTCGAGTACGTCGGGCGGGACCGGCTGTTCGCCGAGTCCGACCTGCTCAGCCTGCACACGCCGCTGGTGCCCGAGACGTACCACGTCGTCGACGCGGCAGCGCTGGCTCTGATGAAGGACGACGCCATCCTGATCAACACCGGCAGGGGAGGGCTGGTCGACGCTCATGCGCTGGTCGAGACCCTGCTCGCCGGGCGGCTGCTGGGAGTGGGCCTGGACGTGTACGAGGAGGAGGCGGGCGTCTTCTTCTTCGACAAGTCGCTGGAGGTGATGACGGACGAGACCCTCGCACGGCTGATGACCTTCGGCAATGTCCTGGTCAGCTCTCACCAGGCCTATTTCACCCGGGAGGCGGTGGGCCAGATCGTCGAGACCACCGCCCGGAACATCGCCGACCATCTGGCAGGCCGGACGAACGACAACACCCTCGTGGCACCGGCCTGAGCCGAGCCGTCGGCTCAGGGGCGCGTCGATGTGGGGCGCCAGTGCCGCAGGCGGGAGGAGTTGGTGACCACCGACAGGGAGGACAGTGCCATGGCGGCTGCGGCGATGACGGGGCTGAGGCGGATGCCCCACAGGGGGTAGAGGGCGCCGGCGGCGATCGGCACGCCGACCGCGTTGTAGACGAGGGCGAAGAACAGGTTCTGCCGGATGTTGCGCATGGTGGCGCGCGAGAGGCGGATGGCGGTGGCCACGCCGGTCAGGGAGCCGGAGATGAGGGTGATGTCGGCGGCTTCGATGGCGACGTCGGTGCCGGTGCCGATCGCGAGCCCGACGTCGGCCGCGGCCAGGGCGGGGGCGTCGTTGATCCCGTCGCCCACCATGCCGACGGTGCGGCCCTCACCCTGCAGGCGGCGGATCTCGTCGGCCTTGTGCTCGGGCAGGACCTCGGCCAGGACCCGCTCCACGCCCACCTGCTGAGCGATGGCATGGGCGGTGCGAGCGTTGTCGCCCGTGATGATGACGACGTCCAGGCCGAGTTGTCGGAGTGCGGCGATGGCTGAGGTGGAGTCCTCCTTGAGAGTGTCGGCCACCGCGAGCACTCCGGCGGGACGGCCGTCGACGGCGGCGAGGACGGGCGTCCTGCCCTGCGCGGAGAAGCCGGTCGCCACCGCCTCCAGCGCGGCGGCGTCGATGCCGGCGTCGGCGAGCAGCCGTGCGGTGCCGACCAGTACGGCCCGGTCGGCGACGGTGGCCTGGACTCCCTTGCCGGTGACGGAGTCGAACGCGCTCGCCTCGGGAAAAGTGAGGCCGCGTTCGCGGGTTCCGGAGACGATGGCCGCGGCGAGGGGGTGCTCACTGGTTTGCTCGGCCGCGGCGACCAGCGTCAGCAGCTCGTTCTTGTCGAAGCCCGCAGCCGTGTGGATGTCAGTGAGGACGGGCTTGCCCGCGGTGACGGTGCCGGTCTTGTCGAGGACGACGGTGTCGAGTTTGTGCGCGGTCTCCAGGGCTTCGGCGGAGCGGATGAGGATGCCGGCCCGGGCGCCTTTGCCGGTGCCGACCATGACGGACAGGGGTGTCGCGAGCCCGAGCGCGCAGGGGCAGGCGATGATCAGTACGGCCACGGCGGAGACGAGGGCGAGGGTCAGGGCGGGGGCCGGTCCGCTGGTGAACCAGACGGCGAACGTGGCGATCGCGATGGCGATGACCGCGGGGACGAAGTAGGCGGATACGGCATCGGCGAGCCGCTGGATGGGGGCTTTGGACGCCTGGGCCTGCTGCACCAGACGGATGATCTGGGCCAGCATCGTGTCGGCGCCGATTTTGCTCGCTTGTACACGCAGGGAGCCGGTGCCGTTGACGGTGGCGCCGATGACGGTGTCCCCG
Organism: Streptomyces sp. NPDC053048; assembly: GCF_044547045.1. Classification (NCBI taxonomy): domain Bacteria; kingdom Bacillati; phylum Actinomycetota; class Actinomycetes; order Kitasatosporales; family Streptomycetaceae; genus Streptomyces; species Streptomyces sp. NPDC053048. The sequence continues at coordinate 730,703 of NZ_JBITZS010000002.1, read as the reverse complement.
GTCCGTTTGGTGACCGGTATCGGTTCCCCGGTGACCATCGACTCGTCCACCGGCGAAGAGCCTGAGAGCACCTCGGCGTCGACGGGGACCTTCTCACCGGGCCGGATCACCAGCTCGTCCCCGACGACGACCTCCTCCACCGGGATCTCCTGCGCGTTGCCGTCGCGGATGACCCGGGCGGTACGGGCCTGGAGCCCCAGCAGGGCGCGGATCGCCTCTCCGGTGCCGGCCTTGGCACGCGCTTCCAGGAGGCGGCCGAGGAGGATCAGGGTGAGGATGACGCCGACCGCCTCGAAATACACCTCGCGCACGTCCTCGGGGAAGAGGAACGGCGCGAGGGTGACCAGGAGGCTGTAGCCGTAAGCGGCGGTGGTGCCCAGGGTGATCAGGGAGTTCATGTCGGCGCCGCGATGGCGCAGAGTCAGCCAGCCGGTGGAGTGAATGGGCCGGCCCGTGTAGAACATCACCGGTGTGATCAGGGCGAGTTGCAGCCAGTGATTGAGCATCCAGCCGGGCACCCAGTCGGCCCCGAACAGCTCGTGGGCCATCACTGCGAACAGCACCGGCAGGGTCAGCACCGCGCCGACGACGACCCGCCGGGTCAGGTCCGTGATCTCCGACCGGCGCTCGGCGGTCTCGGCCGCCTCCGCCTCGGCGGCAGCCCCCGAGGGAGGCGCTTCGCTCGGCGGCCGGGCCGTGCCCTCCGCCTCACCGGGGGCGGGTGCGGGTGGGGGCGCCGTCGCCGTCGTGTCCTGGGCCGGCTCGACCAAGAGCGTTCCGCGGATCATGTTCATGCCGCAGGCGAATCCGAAGGAGCCGGCCCGGTCCGGCTCGAGCCGGACGGTGGTGCGGGTGAAGGCCGGCAGGGCCGCGCTGACGTGCAGGTCGGGGAAGACGACCCGGGAGGTGCACTCCCCGGTTTCCTGCCGGTCGAAGACCAGCTCTGCCGGGATCCCCTGGCGCAGCATGATCACGTCCGGGCTGTAGCCGCCACGCACCGTGACCTCGGCCCGCTGCACACCGCCCTCGACAGTGGCGGCACGAGCTCTGCGCGGGCCGAAGAAGAACCACCCCAGGGCCGCCATCAGCCCGGCCGCGATCACGGCCACGACAACGTCGACGGTACCCATCACGGGCCTCCGTCCCTGCCGGGAACAGCTTTCGTCTTCCAGCCTGCACCCCTGCCTCGGGACAGGACCACTGTCGTTGGCCAGGGCCACACGGCCCCTTCGCCCACCCGGGCGAGACGAGGGAAAATGGACAGTGAGGGGCCTGCCGTGCAGGCCCGGCGCCCGGGACCGCCTGGGGAAGTGAAGTGAGAATGATGTTCTGGTACGGCCACAACATGAGTGGCTGGGGCTGGTTCGCGATGGCGGCCAGCATGATCCTCTTCTGGGCACTGATCATCACCGTCGCCGTCCTGCTCTTCCGGGCCTTGGCCCGCCCGACTCCGCCCGGCGTCGGGGGCACACCGGCTGGCACAAGGAACCGCCCCCCAGCAGTCCCGAGCAGATCCTCGCCGAGCGGTACGCGCGGGGCGAGATCGACGAAGAGGAATACCAGCGCCGCCTGGCCACCCTCCGAGGCTCGCCGCCGGGCCCGCCCGAGCCCTGAAACCAGACCTGGCCGCGCCGCTCCCACCAGCAGCCGGGCACCTACCGTCCGGGAGGCCACGATGACCGCACCTGCCGGTCCGGACGCGCTGGTCGCCAGCGCGACTGGCCATGGTTCCCTGTACGCCAAGCTCGGCCACGTGCCCCGTTCGCTGCGGAGCCACTCATGAGCACCCACCACACCGACCCGGGCCGGGACAAGCGCGGCAGGCACGGGTGGCTGATGATGGCCTGCTGCGTCCCAATGATCATTGCCGCGATCGTCCTGGTCGCCACCGGCATCGTCAGCGCCGGCTACCTGATCGTCGCCGTCATCTGCGTGGCGATGATGGCGTTGATGATGCGCGGCATGGGCCAGGGCGGCGACGGCCGCTCCTGACTGCTGGGGGCTGTGACCGGGCCTGAGAACCGTCCCCGGGAAGGTGAGGACGATGGCTGACCCCTCGTTCGGCCTGTGGCCGCTGGTGGTGGTCAACACGGCCCTGTTTATCCTCTTCGCCGCCAGCTTCTTCCACCCGAAGACCAAGCGGGACTGGCGTGCCATGGGCGCCTACAGCGCGTTCCTGCTCGCCCTGTTCACCGAGATGTACGGCGCCCCACTGACGGTCTACTTCCTGGGCAGCTGGCTGGGCAGTCAGTTTCCGCTGCTGAAGGACACCCATGCCGGCGGCCACGTGTGGAACGACCTGACGGGTTGGTCCGGCGACCCGCACCTGAGCCCCTTCCACCTGGCCAGCTACGCGGCGATCGGCGGCGGATTCTGGCTCATCGCCGCCGCCTGGAAGGTCCTGCACACCGCCGCCCAGAACGACCGGCTGGCCACCACCGGCCCGTATGCCCGCGTGCGGCACCCGCAGTACGACGGCCTGCTCCTGGTGATGATCGGCTTCCTGCTCCAGTGGCCCACCATCCCCACCTTGATCATGTTCCCGATCCTCGTGTACGTCTACGCCCGCCTCGCCCGCAACGAAGAACGTGAGGTCGCCCAGCGATTCGGCGACGCATGGGACGCCTACGCCGCCCGCACCCCCGCCTTCTGGCCGCGCTTTGCTCGTCGTGCCGGCGTCCCGCCGGGCGACGGCGGTATCGCACCGGGTTCAGCCGCCGGTCAGCGACCAGGGCCTGGAGCGAATCACCCATGATCGCTGCGCCGGACGTGACGCCCACACCCCGTCCGTCTCGCCGAGAGGTAGTACAGCCATGACCTCGCCGCACCCCCCGACCGCCGCCGACCGCCCGGTGGTCGGCTCCTACCCGGACTACGACGGCGCTCAGCGCGCGGTCGACTTTCTCTCCGACCGCCATTTCCCGGTGGAACGCACCGCGATCATCGGCTCGGACCTGCGTATGGTCGAAACCGTGCTCGGCCGGCTCACCCGCGGCAAGGCGGCACTGGCCGGAGCGGGCACCGGTGCCTGGTTCGGACTCCTGATCGGGCTGCTGCTGTCCCTCTTCGCCGCAGGCCCCCACCACTTCCTGGTCCTGCTGCTCAGCGGCCTCCTCTACGGCGCCGTCTTCGGCGCCCTCTTCGGCTTTACCGGCCACGCGATGACCCGCGGCCGCCGCGATTTCGCCTCTCGTAGCCAGATCTTGGCAGCACGCTACGACGTGGTCGCCGACCCCCAGGTCGCCGACGAAGCCAAGGATCTGCTCATCGAGCTCGGCCGGCGCGAGACATGACCAGCCGGCTGTGATGGCGCCGGCGGCGCGAGAAGCATGGACCACCGCGCCCAAGCGGGCGCTGCCACGGCGCGCCACTCTCCGGGTCCGGAACGGAGCGCGTACAGGTAGGTAAGGCACATCCTCGCACCCAGGAGCCCGGAGTCCATGAACACGAGCCGTTCCCTGCCTCGCCGTGCCGTCACGACCGCCGCCACGGTGGCGGCAGCGGCGCTGATCCTGACAGCCTGTGGGGACAACGGCGGTAATGGTGGTGGTACCTCCACCAGCACACATGCCACTTCCGCGACACCCGGGGCGTCGGCGACGCCCTCGGTCCCGGCCGGGCCCCACAACCAGGCCGACGTCACGTTCGCTCAGGGGATGATCCCGCACCACCGTCAGGCCGTCGTCATGGCAGAGATGGCCGAGTCCCATGCCTCCTCCAGCGACGTCAAGGCCCTCGCGGAGAAGATCAAGAAGGCTCAGGCGCCGGAGATCGAGACCATGACCGGCTGGCTGAAAGCCTGGGGCGAGCAAGTCCCCGCAGGTATGGGCGGCATGGACCACGGAGGCCCCTCGGGCATGCCCGGCATGATGGGCGACCACGAAATGGGTCAGCTCAAGGGTGCCTCCGGCAGCGCCTTCGACAAGATGTTCCTGACCATGATGATCACTCACCACGAGGGCGCCATCGAGATGGCCAACACCGAGAAGCGTCAGGGCGCCTACGGGCCGGCCAAGGAGATGGCCGACACCATCGTCACCTCGCAGACCGCAGAGATCGCCCAGATGCGCAAGATGCTCGGTACCAGCTCACCGTCCCCGACCTGATCCCACCCTGGGCGGCACCCGAACGGTGCCGCCCAGGCACGGACCCGGATCGGCCTACGGAGAGCGTCAGGGCCTGTGATGGGCCCTGCCAGCTCACGACGCAGCCAGGGCGGATGCGCTTGTGGGCCGGACTGTCAACCGTGTAAACGTCGACGCGTGGACCCTGTCGTGTCTCTGCAGCACATCCCTCCTCCAGGCGCGCCGCTGCGCGGCGAAGAGCCGTTCATCGGTGCGGGAGGGGCAACGATCCTCGATTTCTGGCGGTACGCCTTTCCGGATCTCAAGACCAACACCACCCGCGGCCTGCTGGCAGAGTTCCTCGTACACCGCGCTGTCGGGGCGCAGCAGAGAAACCAGGAGTGGGAGAGCTTCGACGTACTCACCGCCGACGGGCTGAGAATCGAGGTGAAGAGCAGCGCCTACCTGCAGGCATGGGGCCAACGTAAGGTCACGAAGATCGTCTTCGATCGGCTGCGAACCCGCACCTGGAGTCCACAGACCGGTGACGCGACCGAGCCCAGCTTCAACGCCGACGTGTACGTCTTCGCCGTACACACCGCCACCAGCCACGACGACTACGACCCACTGGACGTCGGCCAGTGGCAGTTCTATGTCGTCCCCAGCCCCTTGATCGAAGCCAAAGGCACGAAGAGCCTGGCTCTGAATTCCGTCCGAGCCCTTGCAGGAGATCCCGTCCCCTACTCGGACCTGGCTGACCGGATTCGCGCCGCCGACCCTCGTGTGGCAAACACGAACGCGGAGCGCAGTCCCAGTACGACGAACCTCCCTCCCGACCGGCGCCGGCCCGCCCGCTGACCGGTTGCGGAACGCCCGGTATCTGCTCTTTTGGTGTTCGACCGTCTCCCGCCGTCAGCAGATGCGGGGCAGTTGTTCGCCGAGTGGCATGTCCACCACGCGCCGAGCACCTACCGCCGTCCGCATGACGACGCGGCCGGGGTGTCCGTCGGCCGCGAGTACGTTTCCGATGCGTACCGCGCCGCTGCCTTCCGGCAGGGAGCGCAAGGCGGCCAGTGCCGCGTCGGCGGCGTCGGGCGCGACGAAGGCGACCATGCAGCCTTCGTTGGCCACGTGCAGGGGGTCGAGCCCGAGGATGTCGCAGGCCGCGGCGACGGGCCCTGGCACCGGTACGGCGCCCTCGTCGATGTCGACCGCCACTCCCGAGTCGCGGGCGATCTCGTTGAGCGCGGCGGCCAGCCCGCCGCGAGTGGGGTCGCGCAGGACGTGGAGCCGGTCGCCGAGCGGGGCGAGGGCCGCAACGAGACGGTGGAGGGGGCGGGTGTCGGAGGCGATGTCGGCTTCGAAGCCCAGTCCTTCCCGAGTGCTGAGCACGGCCGTTCCGTGTAGGCCGATGGGGCTCGACAGCAGCACGGCGTCGCCCGCACGGGCGTCGGAGGCGGACGGGGAGAGCCCGGGGAGGCGTCTGCCGATGCCGGTCGTGGTGATGAACACCTGGTCGGCCGCGCCCCGGCCCACGACCTTGGTGTCTCCGGTGATCACCGGTACGCCCGCCTCCTGGGCCGCCTTGCCCAGCGAACGCAGCACGGCCTCCAGCCGCCCCAGTTCCAGTCCTTCCTCGACGATCAGGGCCACCGACAGGGCGATGGGTACGGCGCCGCGCATCGCCAGGTCGTTGATGGTGCCGTGGACGGCGAGGGAACCGATGTCGCCTCCGGGGAAGAACAGCGGGCTGACGACGAAGCCGTCCGTGGTCATCACGAGTGCGTCGAATCCGGGCAGGTTTGCGGCGTCTTCCAGCGGGCCGTTCTGCCCACCGAAAGCTGGAAGGACCGTGTGCTCCAGGAGTTCGGCGGTGAGCCGCCCGCCGGCGCCGTGACCGAGGAGGACCCGCTCGCTCTCCGCACGAGGTACAGGGCATTCGGCGATCATGAGGACGATCCCTTCTCAACAGGATGGGCGACGCGCCCCGCCGCGTGGAACGCCGCGCAAGTGCCCTCGGCCGACACCATGGGTGCGCCGAGCGGGTGGCGGGGCGTGCAGCGCGTTCCGTAGGCGGTGCAGTCGGTGGGCAGCCGTGCGCCGGTGAGGATGCCGCCGGCGATGCACTCGGGGTGCTCCGCCGAGCGCAGGCTGTCGACGTCGTACCGCCGCGCGGCGTCGAACGCGGCGAATTCCGGGCGGAGTTCCAGACCGCTGTGGGGGAGTTCACCGATGCCGCGCCAGGCGCGGTCGGTGACCTGGAAGACGCGGGCGACGGCGGATTGCGCCTCGCCGTTGCCCTGGCGGCGTACGGCCCGTACGTACTGGTTCTCGATCTCGGCCCTGCCGTCCTCGAGCTGCCGTGCGGCCATCAGGATGCCTTCGAGCAGGTCGAGGGGTTCGAAGCCGGTGATGACGACGGGTACCTGGTAGCGGGCGACGATGGGTTCGTACTCGGTCCAGCCCATGACCGCGCACACGTGCCCGGCCGCCAGGAACGCCTGGACCTCGCACTCGGGCGACTCCAGCAGCGCCGTCATGGCGGGTGGTACGAGGACGTGGCTGACCAGCATGCTGAAGTTGCGCAGCCCCAGGCGGGAGGCGTGCAGGACGGCCATGGCGTTGGCGGGAGCCGTGGTCTCGAAGCCGACGGCGAGGAAGACGACGTCCCGGTCCGGGTGCTCCTCGGCGAGCTTGACGGCGTCCATGGGGGTGTAGACGACGCGTACGTCCGCGCCACGGGCCCGCAGGGCGAGCAGGTCGGTGTGGGAGCCGGGGACGCGGAGCATGTCGCCGAAGCTGGTGAGGATCACGCCGGGCCGGGCGGCGATGGCCATGGCGCGGTCGAGGGTCTCCAGCGGGGTGACACAGACCGGGCAGCCGGGGCCGTGGATCATGCGCATGCCGGCGGGCAGGAGTTCGTCGATGCCCTGGCGGACGAGGGTGTGGGTCTGGCCGCCGCAGACCTCCATGATCTGCCAGGGGCGGGTGGCGGTGCGGTGGAGTTCGTCCAGCAGCCGGCGGGCGAGCTCCGGGTCGCGGTATTCGTCGAGGTACTTCACGCGGCGTTCCTCACGCTCGTTCGACGGTCAGATCGAGGAAGTGGGCCGAGCAGGAGATGCACGGATCGTGGTTGCGGATGGCCCGTTCGCACAGCCGGGTCAGCTCGGCGTCGGTGGCGTCACCGTGCAGCAGTCGGTCCTGGACGATCCGCCTCAGATCCTCCTCGATGGCGCCCTGGTTCTGGGAGGTGGGCGGGACGAGGCGGGCGTCGGTGACGAGCCCTTCGGCGTCGAGGGTGTAACGGTGGTAGAGGGTGCCGCGCGGTGCCTCGGTGGCGCCGTGGCCCGTCCCTGCCCGTGGCGGGACCTCCACGGCGGGCTGCGGCGGTCGCTCGTAGGCGTCGATCAGGCGCAGTGCCTCGTCCACGGCGTAGAGGACTTCGATGGCGCGGACGACCACGCTGCGGAAGGGGTTGCGGCAGATCTCCCCGGAGGCCGGGTCGGCCAGTCCGGCCGCCCGCGCCGCCTCCCGGACGGCGGGCGGGAGCCGGTGGCCGCTGATGGCGTACCGGGCCAGGGCGCCGGTGAGGTGCCGCCTGCCGTCCAGCCGGGCTTGGAGCGCGGTGGAATGGGGGACCTGCTCCTCGACCACGTGGGAGGTGAAGTCCGCGACAGGGAACGTCCTCGTGGCGTGCCCGTCACCGTGGGACAGCACGGTGGGGGTGCCCGTCTCGATGGCGTACGTTCCCGGTTCGGCCAGGGCGAGGAAGTCGGCGTCGCACTCGGCCTCGGGGAAATCGAAGCCGGCCACCCAGGCCACGGTCGCGAACGCGTCGTCACGCGCCTGCCGCAGCCGCTCGGTCAGGGGACGGAATTCGGTAGGTGTGGGGGTGCGGTGGAAACCGCCGACGCGGACGTTGATGGGATGGATGGAACGGCCGCCGAGGAATTCCATGATGCTGTTGCCGGCCTGCTTGAGCCGCAATCCTCGCTCGACATCGGCGCGGTGGGTCCGGGAGAGCTCGATCGCGTTCTCGCGGCCGAGGAAGTCAGGTGCGTGGAGCAGATAGATGTGCAGGGTCTGGCTCTCGATCCACTCACCGCAGTACAGCAGCCTCCGCAGTGCGGCCAGTTGCCCGTCGACGGTGACACCGCAGACGTTCTCGACGGCGTGGCAGGCGCTCATCTGGTAGGCGACGGGGCAGATGCCGCACACGCGCGAGGTGATGTCCGGTGGTTCGGTGTGCCGGCGGCCGCGCAGGAACGCCTCGAAGAAGCGCGGCGGCTCGTAGATGCTCAGCTCGGCCCGGGTGACGGTGCCGTCGCTGATCAGCAGTCGCAGTGCTCCTTCTCCCTCGACGCGGGCGAGGGCGCCGACGTGCAGGACGCGCGAGCCGCGGTGCGTCATGAGGGTGTCCCCCCTTCGCCGAGCAGCCCGGGTGGTTCGATCGCGGCGAAGTCGTGGACGTTGAAGGTGTGCAGGAAGCGGAGGATGTCCTCGTCGCTCATGCCGTCGCTGCGCAGCAGCGGGATCATCGCGGGCATGTTGGTCGAAGCCGACGGTCCGAAGCAGCCGTAGCAGCCCCGTCCGTAGGCCGGGCAGAGAGCCCCGCAGCCCGCGTGGGTCACCGGGCCCAGACAGGGGGTGCCGTGGGCGACGGGGAGGCAGGTGGTGCCGCGTCGTTTGCAGGCGAAGCAGACGCTGTGGTTGGGGATGTCGGGGCGGCGGTCGGCGAGGAAGGCGGTGATGACCTCGATCAGCTGGCCACGGTCGATGGGACAGCCGCGCAGTTCGAAGTCGACGGGGACGTGGGCCGAGATGGGGGTGGAGGTGGCGAGGGTCTCGATGTACTCGGGTTTCGCGTAGACGGTCGCGCGGAATTCGGCGACGTCGGCGAAGTTGCGCAGGGCCTGGACGCCGCCCGCCGTGGCGCAGGCGCCGATGGTCACGAGATGACGGGATTCGGCGCGGATGCGTCGGATGCGTTCGAGGTGCTCGGGGGTGGAGACCGAGCCTTCGACGAGGGAGAGATCGTACGGGCCCGGCTGGATGTCGCTCGACGCCTCGACGAAATGGGCGATGTCGATCTCGGCGGCCAGCGGCAACAGCTCGTCCTCGCAGTCCAGCAGGGTGAGCTGGCAGCCGTCGCAGGAGGCGAACTTGAACACGCCGAGCCGGGGGAGGGAACGTTCGGGCGGCTCGGTCATCTCACAGCTCCCGGACGGCGAGCAGGCGCTCAGCGCGGTCGTAGCCGACGACGGGCCCGTCCCGGCACAGGAGCAGGGGGCCGAGCTGGCAGTGGCCGCAGTGGCCGGTGGCGCAGTGCATGTTGCGTTCGAGGGAGACGTGGATGTGATGCGCCGGGACGCCGCGGTGCAGCAGTTCTCGCGCGGTGGCGCGGATCATGACCTCGGGGCCACAGACGAAGGCCGTGGTCTCGTGCGGGGTGAACACCGCCTGCTCCAGCAGGGTGGTCACCACTCCGACACGGCCGGTCCATTCCGGTCCCGCGCGGTCCACCGTCACGCCGCAGTACGGGCGCCCCCAGCCATCCAGTTCGTCCCGGTACAACAGGTCCTCGGGCGTGCGGGCGCCGATGAGGACGTTCAGCCGACCCTGGTCGCGGGGCGAAGACGACGCGGCCTGGACGAGCGGCCGCAACGAGGCCAGGCCGATGCCGCCCGCCACCACGAGCAGGTCGCGTCCGGCGGCGGCCGACAGGTCCCAGCCGGTGCCGAAGGGCCCCCGCACACCCACCTGCGTGCCCGGACGGACGGCGCACAGGGCGCGCGACACCGCGCCCACCCCACGGATGGTGTGGGTCAGGGTGCCGGCCCGCAGACCGGCGACGGACACGGGGATCTCGCCGACCCCGAAGGCGTAGAGCATGGCGAACTGGCCAGGCGCGAAGGCCGGCAGTGCCTCGCCGACCGGTCGCAGCTCGATCGTGCGGGTGTCGGTGGTCTCGGCCCGGTTGTCCACGACCTGGTAGGGGAGGGGGACGGCGGTCACTGCGCCGAACCGCTTCCGTAGGGGCCGTAGAGGTCCAGCAGCCGCGTCCGGGCGGACCGCAGGCGGTGACCGATGACCTCCACGACATACGTGAGCAGCGCGTGGTCGAGTTCCGGGCTGTGCTCGCACAGGGCGAGCACCTCGGCCGCGTCGAACTCCCAGGCCTCCACCGGGCGCGCCGCCTCGGCTCCCAGGTGCCACTGGTGTGGCGGGCACAACCACGACCAGCCGACCAGACCGCCCGCGCCGACGGTCTCCACGACCACGGCCCGACGGCCGGGCACATGGATGTCGAGGTTGACGGTGCCCGTGCGGATGACCCAGAAGCGGGCTGCTCGCTGGCCCTCCTCGAAGAGCCGTGCGCCCGTCGGGAACGACACTTCACGGCCCAGCTCCATGAGCCGCTCCCGAGGACCCGCCGGGATGGCTTCGAACAGACCGGTGCCTTTCACGACGCCTCGTCCTTTCTCCCGGCCTGCCGGTCGAGGGACTCTTGGTGCAGGGCATGGGCCTCTTCTGTGATGTCGATGGCGACCGGGCACCAGACGATGCAACGTCCGCAGCCCACGCAGCCGGAGCTGTCGAACTGGTCCCACCAGGTGCCCAGCTTGTGGGTGAGCCACTGGCGGTAGCGGCTGCGCCCGGTGCTGCGGACCGAGCCGCTGGGCAGGTGTGTGAACTCCAGGTCGTAGCAGGACTCCCAGCGGCGCCAGCGCTCGGCGTGGTCGCCGGTCAGGTCGGTGACGTCCTCGGTGGTGGTGCAGAAGCACGTCGGGCAGGCCATGGTGCAGTTGCCGCAGGTCAGGCAGCGGGCCGCGACGTCGTTCCAGCGCTCGGCATCCAGCGTGCCCGCAAGCAGCGCGCGCAGGTCGACTTCTGGCATGGTCCGGCCCATCCGCCCGGCGGCGGCCTCGACGTCCTCGCGAGCCCGCGTGCGAGTGAGGTCGTCGGCGGGCTGGCGCGGCAGGCTTGCCAGGATCTCCGCGCCCTCCGGGGTGCCGGCACGGGCCAGGAAACGGTGGCCCGCGTCGTCCAGCACCTCGGTCAGTGCGAGGTCGTAGCCGGGCTGCGCGGCGGGGCCGGTGCCCATGGAAACGCAGAAGCAGGTGGCACCTGGTTCGGTGCACTCGACGACGACCAGGAAGGCACCGCTGCGGCGTTCTTCGTAGGCGTCGTCCCGGTGGCGGCCCCCGATCATCACCCGGTCCTGGATCTGGATGGCCCGCAGATCACAAGGCCGTACGCCGAGAAAGGCGAACGAGATGGGCTCGGGGTGTTCGGCCCGGACCGTCATCTCACCGTCCGGTCCGCGGTCCGCGCTCCACTGCCGCACCCGCTGCGGGTGCAGGAAGTTCTTCCACGACTGCGGTCCGGCACTGTGGGCGAAGGCCGCGGCGTCGACCCGCCGTTTGATCCGGTAGTAGCCGCCCTCCAGCTCCACCCCCCAGCCGTAGGGAAGCTCGTCGGCGGACTCGAGCTCGGCCAGCACGATGGCGCCGTCCCGTTCGGTCGGCCCGACCACCGTCCGGCCCCGGGCGCGCAGTTCCCCTACGAGCGCCTCGATGCCTTCCAGGTCCAGCACACAGGCGCTGCTGTCGGCGTCCGGCGGTGCCGTCGCGGAAGCCATGACATCTCCTGCTCGCTCGAAGGGCGGTGCTGTCTTCAGCCTGATCACACCCCCGACGGCCCGCACGCCGAGCGAGCCGGGAGAGGGCGGGCCATCCGGGCGCGGGGCTCAGCGCAGACGTCGCAGATACGGGTCGTACGCCTGGCGGGGTTCCAGCCGAACGCGGGCGTCCAGCGCCATGACACCGTCCGGGCAGGCCACCACCGGATTCAGGTCGGCTTCGGCGAGCTGGGGGAGGTCGCAGGCCATCCGGGACAGGCACAGCAGCAGCCGTTCGAGAGCTCCGAGGTCGACCTGGGCTCCGCCGTGGCGGCCCGACAGGAGGACGGAACAGCGCGGGGAGGTGATGAGGTCGTCCAGGTCGAAGGTCGTGAGCGGGGCAAGGCGGGCCGCGTGATCGGCCAGCACGTCGGTGGCCGTACCACCCTGGCCGAAGAGTACGAGCGGGCCGAAGACCGGGTCCTGGACGACGCCCGCCACCAGTTCCAGGACGTGCGGGGCCTGGGGCTGCACCACCACGCCGGAGAGCCGGTCACCGAAATGGGCGACGAGGTCGCGGTAGGCGGCCCGTACGTGCCGCTCGCCCTGGAGGCCGAGGCGGACGGCGCCCTCGCGGGTTTTGTGCACGAGACCGGGCCAGTGGGCCTTGAGTACCACGCGTCCGTCCGGCCCGGCCAACCGCTCGGCCGCCGCCACGGCGGTCGCCTCGTCGCACACCCACTCCCAGGCCACCTGCGGGATGCCGTACCGGCTGAGGAACCGTGCACATCGGACCGGGTCGAGCCAGCCGCCCTCCGGCCGTTCGGCGAACCACTCGGCCACGTCCGCCTGTGCCCCTTCCACGTCGACGCCGGACGGTTCCGGCGGCAGGTTCTGCGGGCGGTTCCGGCGCCGGGCGTAGGCTGCCGCGTAGGACAAGGCGCGGGCGGCATCCTGCGGATCGGCGTACGCGGGCACGGCTCCACCACGCTCGGCCGGCAGCAGATCCACGCGCGCGGGCCGGTCCACCAGGACGAGAGCCGTCGTGCACGGTGTTCGTGCCGGGGCGTGGGTGAACGCCCGCACCAGGTCGTCGCCGGTGGCCGTGCCCAGAGCCGTCGGGACCAGGACGCCCAGCACGGCGTCGACGTCCCGGTGGGCCGCCAGCAGATGCACGCAGGCACGCAGCCGGTCTTCCGGGACGGCGGCGGTGGCGTCGACTGGATTGCCGACCGCCGCGCCATCCGGCAGCAGCGCCGCGACCTCCGCCGCCAGTTCCGGCTCCAGCGGCCGTACGCTCAGCCCGGCCTCGCTGCACGCGTCGGCCGCCAGCACGCCCACGCCGCCCGCGTTGGTGACCACGACGACGCGGTCGCCAGCAGGCAGCGGCTGGGCGTGCAGCAGCGCCATCGTGTCCAAGAGCTCCCCGATGGTCCGGGTGGCGATGATGCCGGCCTGATGGAAGAGCGCCTGCCGGGTCATCGTCGGTGTTGCGGCAGCGGCAGTGTGCGAGGCGGCTGCCCTTCGCCCGGCCTCCGACCGCCCTGCGTCCACCGTGAGCACTGGCATGCGTTTGCTGACCCGCCGTGCCGTCCGGGAGAACGCACGGGGGTTGCCGAACGACTCCAGGTGCAGTACCGCCAGATCGGTGCGTCCGTCCTCCTCCCACCACTGGAGGAGGTCGTTACCGCTCACGTCGTACTTGTCGCCGAGCGAGACGAAAGTGGATACGCCGATACCCAGCCGGGACAGCCCGTCCAGCAGGGCGATGCCCACGCCGCCCGACTGGGTGGCGACCCCGGCCGTGCCCGGAAGCGGGAAGCGGGCGGCGAAGGTCGCGTCCAGCCGGACGTCCTTCTCCGTGTTGGCCAGGCCCAGGCAGTTGGGCCCGACGACGCGCATGCCGTGCCGGCGGCAGGCCGCCCGGAGCCCCGCTGCCTGGGCCGCGTCGAGCCCGGACGTCACAACCGCCAGTGCCCGCACTCCGCGCGCGCCGCACTCCTCGGCGACGGTGGGAACCGCGTGCGCCGGTACGGCCAGCACAGCCAGGTCCGGGGCATCGGCGAGGCCGGAGACGGTGGGGTGGCAGGGCAGGCCGTCCAGGGCGGGACCGTGCGGGTTGACGACGTGCACCGGGCCGGTGAAGCCGTTGGCACGCAGGTTTCGCAGGATCACCCGGCCCACGGATCCGGGGCGGTGGCCGGCGCCGACGACAGCCACCGACCGAGGCCGGAGCAAGGGCCGGAGGCTCGCGACGTCGGCGGTGCGCCCGCGTGTGTCGAGGGCGGTCAGATAGTGCTCGTCCGGCGTCAACGCCACCCGAATGTGGATCTCCGGCCCCTCGAAGCGCCGTCGCACGGGCAGCCCGAGGTCGGCGAAGACCCTGATGACTCGCATGTTCTGGCTCAGCGCGTCGGCCGTCAGCTCCTGGATCCCCTCGGCCCGAGCGAGGTCGACGAGATGTTCCAACAGCAGCGTTCCGACGCCGCGGTGGTGCCACTTGTCCGCCACGGCGAGGGCGACCTCGGCGACTGTCGGTCTGCCTCTGGGCTGATCGGTGGATGTCGCGTGATACTCGGCCAGCCCCACCACGTCACCGTCCGCCTCGGCCACCAGCGCCCGGTCTCCCGGCCCGGCGCCCAGGCACAACGCGTCCGCCGCCTTCTGCGCGACGAGGGGGCCGGTGGAGAAGAAGCGCAACCGCAGGTTCTCGGGGGACATGCGCTCGTACAGCCGGAGGACCGCCGCACGGTCCTCCGGCACGACAGGTCTGACCCGCACGGTCGTGCCGTCGGCCAGCAGCGCGTACACCGCAGGGGCCGGCGACTCCGGGGTACGGGTCATGGCACGGTCGCCTCCTCGCCTTCCAGCATGGCCCGCGTCGTGCGGGGACGCATGGGGCCGGGCGGGCACTGTCCCTACGTCAGCGGGAGCGGGGCAGCGGCTCCCCGAGTTCCCCCTCCACGGCGTCGGCCATGGCCCGGAGCACTTCCAGGGTTCGCTCCGCCTCGGCCTCGTCGACCGTGGTGATGGCGAACCCCACGTGGATCACGACGTACGTACCCACGGCGGCCTCGGGTGTGTAGGCCAGGCACGCCTCGCGGCGGACCCCGCCGAAGTCGACCGTGGCCATCCGTAGCCCGGCACGGTCATGGATCTCCACCACCCGGCCCGGAATGCCCAGACACATCGCCGTCATCCTTCCCGCAGGCGAGCCGCGGCCACTGCCGCCTGCCCGTAGCTGATTCCCCCGTCGTTGACGGGCACGGCACTGCTCACCAGCACCCGCAATCCCTGGTCCTCGAGCAGGGCTCTCGTCTCCGTGAGAAGACGCGCATTTTGGAAGCAGCCACCCGAAAGACAGACGGTCCCCGGCGCCCCGGCTGCCACGGCCCGCTGGACCAGGCCGGAGGTCACCTCGGCCAGTGTGCGATGGAAGGCCGCAGCCAGCGCGCCTGTCTGCTCGCCGGCCACGGCGCGGTCGAGCAGGGCGGTCAAGGTGGGGACAGGGTCGTACACCCACAGCCCGCCGGCCCGCGCGAGGCGCCAGGGGAGGGCTTCGACGCATTGGTCCCCCGCCGCCGTCTCCAGGGCGACGGCCGCCTGCCCTTCGTAGGTGGCGTCGTCGCACAGGCCGAGCAGGGCGGCTGCGGCGTCGAAGAGGCGCCCGGCGCTGGACGCTCGCGGACAGTTGACGCCCCGTCCGACCATCGTCCGGACCACTCGGGTCTCGCCCGGCGCGAGGCGCCGCTCGAACGCACCGACCAGGGAGGGCGGAAAACCGGGCTCGCCGAGCGCCTCGGCTCCGTACAGGTACCCCAGGACCATACGGGCCGGCCTGCGCACGGCAGCCGCCCCGCCGGGCAGGGGAGCCGTGGCGAAGCGCCCCACCCTGCGGTAGCGGGCGAGATCGGCGATCAGGATCTCCCCGCCCCACAGCGTGCCGTCGTCACCGAGGCCCAGTCCGTCGTAGGCCACCCCGAGGAAAGGACGGTCCAGCCCGTGCTCGGCGGCGCAGGCGGCCACGTGCGCGTGATGGTGTTGAACGGCGATCCGCCGCCCGGCGGGCCGGGCCAGTGCCCACTGGGTGGACAAGTAGCCGGGGTGCGGGTCGTGGGCCACGACCTGGGGTTCGATCCCGGTCAGCCGTACCAGGTCGGCGCAGGCCGCTTCGAAGGCGTCCAGTGTGCGTGCGTCCTCCAGGGTGCCGGTGTGCGGTCCGAGCACGGCGTGGGTGCCTTCCGCGAGCGCGAAGGTGTGCTTCAGCTGCGCACCGGCTGCCACGACCGGCCGGTCGGCCAAGACGGGGATCGCGAGCGGGGCAGGGGCCAGACCACGGGCCCGGCGCACGGTCAGGACCGTACGGCCCACCGGGCGCACCACCGAGTCGTCGTAGCGGGCCCGGATGGGCCGGTCGTGGACGAGGAAGCCGTCGGCCACGCCCGCCAGCGTCTCCCGGGCCGACGCCTCGTCGATGGCGATGGGCTCCCCCGAGCGGTTGCCGCTGGTCACGACCAGCGGCCTGCCGAGGTCGCGCAGCAGCAGGCGGTGCAGCGGCGTGGTGGGCAGGAACACGCCGAGCAGGTCGGTTCCCGGGTGCACGCCGGGTGCGATGCCGGAGCCCTGGCGGGCCGGCGCCAGCACCACGGGCGCGGCTGGGGACGTCAGCGCCGTCAGCCTTGCGGAGGACATTCGTGCCAGTTGCCGGGCGGCGGCAGCGTCGGCGGCCATGACAGCGAACGGTTTGGCCGGCCGCCGCTTGCGGTTGCGCAACTGCTCCACGGCCTGTACGTCGGTGGCATCGCATACCAGTTGGAATCCGCCCAATCCTTTGACCGCCACGATGCCGCCGCTGTCGATGACCGACTCAGCAGCAAGGAGGGCTTCCTCGCCGGTGAGGTTCTCCCACTCCAGGCGGGGGCCGCAGTCGGGGCACGCCACCGGTTCGGCGTGGAAGCGCCGGTCTGCGGGGTCGGCGTATTCGGCGGCACACGCGGCGCACAGCGGAAAGCGCCGCATGACGGTGCGCTCACGGTCGTACGGAAGGTCTTCGATCACGGTGGCGCGCGGCCCGCAGTCCGTGCAGTTGACGAACGGGTAGCGGTAGCGCCGGTCGGCGGGGTTGAACAGTTCGTGCAGGCACGCTTCGCAGGTGGTGACGTCCGGCGGGATCTCGCGGGGGCCGGGTCGGCGCCCGTCGGTCCGGGCACTGGCCCGGACGGTGAAGCCCGAGCTCGGTGGCGGAAGAGGGCCGGACAGGTCCGCCACCGCCAGGCGGCGGATGTCGGCCAGTGGCGGCGCCTCCGCGCGCAGCAGCTCGACAAGGGTCTGCACCGCTGGTGGCGGCCCGGCCACGGTCAGCTCGACACGCCCGTCGGCGTTGAGAACCCACCCGTCGAGCCCCAGCCGCGTCGCCAGCCGATGGACGAAGGGACGGAAGCCCACGCCTTGAACCCTGCCCGAGACCGTGATCGTCCGGGCGACCCGGCCCGGGGCCTCCGAGGCGGTCGTCGAGCCTCCGGGCACCACCCTCACAGCCGCACGCTCCGGGGTCTGGCGAGGTGGCGGGCGATCTCCTGCTGGACACGTTCCGTGAGGGGCTCAACCGCAGCATTGACCGCTGGGGTCAGCCCCGTACCCAGGGAACCGTCGGCTCCTTCGACGGCGTAGACGATCAGGCGCCGGGGCATCCGGTCGAGCGCACGCGCCAGCTCGACCGCCTCGCCCAGGCCGAGCCCGTGACTGCTCGCTGTGCCCGCCGGCCAGGCCTTGTACCCGTCCAGTTCCAGTCGGTGGATCCTGCCCGGGTGCCCCGGGTGGGCATGGGCGGCGTCCACGACCACGGCCAGCTCCGCGCCTTCCCACAGCCCGATCAGTCGGCCCGGTTCTCCGTCACTGCACACAAGCCGGATGCCGGCCGGCAGGCCGCCGTGGGCCGCGTGTTCCCGCAGCCGGGCGACGACCATGGGCCCTACGCCGTCGTCGCGCCGGAACTCGTTGCCGACCCCGATGACCGTGATGTGGCTGGAGACCGCCATGATCCGCTCCCTGTGCTCAGCCCTCTCGCCCGTGGTGCCTCCACCCTCGCCGAGACACCGTCTGCGTGCTCGGGACCGAGTACCGCCCTTTCGGAGCAAGGAGCCGTGAGATCACTTCGTTTCCTTTGACTGAGTCCCATCAAGGCGGTTCCGCTGAACGATGCTGTCTTGGCCCGTCCGGGTCATGGCGTGACAGTGTGCCGGAGGCCGTCCGCCCCAGCAGCTGGGCGGCGCTGTCGGCCGACGCTTTACTTGTACGAAGTCCCCATGGCCCTGTCCTAGGACTCGGAGCCGCTGCTCGGCCTCGCTTTCACCGGTGATGTACGAGCTGTGAGCGGCGGACCCGGCCCGGTACGCGGCGCACTCGTCTGGACGACGCCAGGAGACGATCCACCGCCGACCTCGCCGCGTTGCCGGCCGACGCGCGGCGGATCACCTGTTGCCCCGAGGGCCGTTCCCTCACCGTCGCTCACCGAGCTCGCCGCACGCGTGCACCACCGGATCGAGAGGGAGGTCCTGCGCGGCGCGGGGTGACGTGCAGGGCCGTCGCGGGCCTCACTGGTGCGGCACCACCGCGACGGGGCAGCCCGCCCGGTGCAGGGCGGCGTGGCTAACCCGGCCCAGGTGGAGGCCGAATCCGTCCTGCCGGCGGGTTGCTCCGAGTACCAGCAGGTCGGCGTCGGTCGCAGGTCCGAGCAGCACCCGGTGGGCAGGCCCCTCCAGCACCGTGCGCCGGACGGACACCTCCGGGTGTTCGGCCACTGCCGCTTCCAGCACCTCGTCCAGGACGGCGGTCGCCTGCTCCTCGTAGGCTCGGGCCCCCGATTCCAGTGCGCTCATGGGGTCCGTCGTCGGACTGCGCCAGGCCCGCACGGCATGCAGTTCGCAGCCGCGCGCGGCTGCTTCGCGCAGCGCGAAGCGCACGGCCGTGGCGGCTTCGTCCGCCGGGCCCACACCGACGACGACCCGGTGGCTCAGGCCCCGGATGTTGCGCTCCTCACCCCGTACGACGATGACCGGGCAAGCGGCGCGGCCGGCCACGGCGAGACTCACCGATCCCAGCAGAAACTCCTTGACAGCTCTGTGGCTGGAGGAACCGGTCACCACGGCGGTTGCCTCGCGCGACTCCTGCACCAGCGCGTCCGCCGCATCGTCCGGCACCATCACGACATGGACCGGCAGGTCGGGGGAGAGCTGCCGGGCGCGCTGCTCGGACGAGGCGACGATGTGCTGAGCCGCCACTTCCTCTGCTGGTCGTTCACCCGTGAAGGAGGGCACTGCGCCTTCGTAACGCTCCCACAGTGATGCGTAGACCACGCGCAGGGGGAGGCGGAAGCGGGCTGCTTCCTCCACTGCCCAGTCGAGGGCCGCGAGGCTGCCGTCCGACCCGTCGACGCCGACGACCACGGGGTGCTCCACTGTGCTCACCGCCTTGCCGGTATGCCGGACCGTTCGTCGGCCCATGCCCATCCCCCGCATCCATCCACCATCCCTCGCCGCCGCCGACGCGGCACGTCAGGACACGCCCGGCGTCCGGAGTGCGGCCAGTGACCGAGCTGGGGAAGATGAGACGGAAGATGCTGCTGCGACAAGGAGGCGGGAGGCGGCCATGGCCACGGAACCAGGGGACGAGGCTGGCTCTCCTCGGCTACGCCCCGGCAGCGACCTCGGCCGGCGTGTGGCCCAACGCCGCGCGGAGCTGGGCCTCACCCGCGAGGAGACGGCCGCCCGTGCCAGGATGGACCCCGGCTACCTCGCATATGTGGAGTCCCAGGCCGGTTCCGTCTCGCTGGAGGCTCTCACCGGGCTGGCGAACGCACTCGAGACCTCGGTCTCCGCCCTGCTGGGTGGGGGAACCGAGGAACCTCCTGGGAGAGGGCCCCTGGCGCGTAGCCCGGTGCTCGAGGAGCTGTCGCTTGCGGAGTGCTGGGAGAAGCTCGCGGCGGGCGGTGTCGGCCGGGTGGTCTTCTCCAGGTCGGAAGGACCGGAGGCCGCGCCCGTCAATTACCGGTTCGCCGGTGACGCCATCGTTTTCCGCACGGCCGCCGGAGGCGCGCTCGCGAGTGTTGTCGGCGGTGAGGTCGCCTTCGAGGTCGACAGGATCGACGAGGCGCGCAGTGAGGGGTGGAGCGTTCTCGTTCGGGGGGTGGCCGAACCGGTCACCGATCCACAGGAGCAGCAGCGCCTGCGGGACACCGCCGACCCGCAGCCTTGGGCGGGCGGCGAACGGGACACCTGGGTGCGCATCCCGCTCGGCACGATCAGCGGCCGCCGCATCCGCAGCGGCCTGTAGACCCGGCCGGGGCCGGGGAGACGACCTGCTGGTGACGACGCCACCGCAGAACCCCCAGGGTCTGACCGAGTCGGAGGCGGCCGACCGCCTGGCCCGCCACGGCCCCAACGTCGTCACGTCCGTCCGCCCCACACCGGTGTGGCGCCGGGTCCTCGCACAGCTGCGCGACCCGTTGATCCTGGTGCTGCTGGTCGCCATGACGCTCACCATCGCCACCGGTGACCTCGTTGACACGTCGATCATCGGGATCGTCATCGTGGCCAACAGCGCGGTCGGTGTCGCGCAGGAGGTGCGCGCGGAACGGGCCGTGGCGGCACTTCGGGCGCTCAGCGCCCCGGTTGCCCGTGTGCTGCGTGACGGCGCCGAGCGCGAGGTCAACATTGCGGACGTCGTACCCGGCGATGTGGTGCTGCTGGGCGAGGGTGACATCGTTCCCGCCGACGGCTGTGTCGTCGAGGCGGCCAGGCTCTTGGTCGACGAGTCCTCACTTACGGGTGAGTCCGTGCCGGTGGCCAAGGAGACATCGCCGGACGACATGTCCGCCGGGGTCGTGTCGGCGGGGACGGTTGTTCTTCGGGGCCGTGGCCGCGTTGAGGTGACGGCGACCGGTGCCGCCAGTGCCACGGGCCGGATCGCCGCCCTGATGGCTGCGCCGCCCGGCCTCACCCCGCTCCAGCACCGGCTGGCGCGCTTCGGCCGCGCCCTGGCCCTGATCGCCGTCGTGCTGTCCGCCGTGGTGCTGCTCGGCGGGATCGTGCGCGGGCAACCGGTGGAGCTGATGGTGGTGGCGGCGATCAGCCTGGTCGTCGCGGCCGTCCCCGAGTCCCTGCCTGCTGTGGTGACGCTCGCCCTGGCCCTGGGCGCCCACCGGATGGCCGGGCGGCACGCCATCGTCCGCCGGTTGCCGGCCGTCGAGACCCTGGGCTCGATCACCGTACTGGCCACGGACAAGACCGGCACCCTCACCGAGGGCCGCATGGCCGCCCAGCGGTTGTGGACCCCGGCGGGTGGTGAAGCCACTGTCTCCGGCGTCGGCTACGCGCCCGAAGGGCGTGTGGAGCGGGACGGGTCCGTCCTCGGCGCCGACCAGGCACCCGACTTGGTCGAACTGCTCACGGCGGCGGTACTGTGCAACGACGCCGCGCTCCGACCGCCCGATGCCGACGACATCGCTTGGACGGCGCTGGGTGATCCCACAGAAGCCGCCCTGCTGACCGCCGCTGCCCGACTCGGCCTGGATATCGCGGAGTTGCGTGCCGGCATGCCGCGCGTGGACGAGATTCCATTCAGCAGCGAGCGTAAGCGCATGATCACGGTGCACCGTCGGCCCGACGGGCAATGGAGGGTCACCTGCAAGGGCGCGCCCGAAACCGTCCTGTGCGGGCACCTCCTTGCCGAGGGCGATCCGGAGTCGCGCCACCAAGCCCTGGCGCGGGCGGGAGAGTGGGCGCGCGAGGGCTACCGGGTGCTGGCCGTGGCCACGGCCGACAGGGCGGACTCCCCGCCGGACGACTGGGAAAGCGGCCTCGGTCTGCTCGGGCTCGTCGCGATTCTCGACCCGCCGCGGGAGGCCGCCGCCGGAACGGTCGCGGCGTGCCGGGCGGCGGGCATCACGCCCGTGCTTGTCACCGGAGACCACCCGCTGACCGCCGCAGCCGTCGCCCGGCGGCTGGGCATCGCCTCAGCGGAGGAGGAGGCTGTCACTGGTGAGGGGATCCGAAGCGGAACGGCTGGGGACCCAACGGCGGTGCGCGTGTTCGCCCGTACGACACCGGAGCAGAAGCTCGGCATCGTCGAGTCCTGGCGGGGCACCGGACATGTGGTGGCCATGACGGGCGACGGTGTCAACGACGGGCCGGCGCTTCGACGGGCCGACATCGGCGTGGCCATGGGGCGGCGGGGGACGGAAGTGGCCAGGCAGGCCGCGGACCTGGTCCTGGCCGACGACGACATCGGCACGGTCGTCGCCGCCGTCGAAGAGGGACGCCGGGTCTACGCCAACGTCCGGCGATTCCTCCTCTACGCCCTGGCGGGTGGCAGCGCGGAGATCCTGGTCATGCTCGCCGGCCCCGCCCTGGGGATGGTCCTGCCGTTGCTGCCGGCCCAGATCCTGTGGATCAACCTCCTCACCCACGGCCTGCCCGGGGTGGCGTTCGGCGCCGAGCCCACCTCCGGCGACTCCATGCACCGGCCGCCCAGACCACCGGAGGAGAGCGTGCTGGGGGAGGGGCTGTGGGCGCGCATCCTCACACTGGGCACTCTCATCGCGGCGGTCACTCTGGCCGTGGGGTACTGGGCACACGGCACGGGCCGCCCCTGGCAGACGCTGGTCTTCCTGGTCCTCGGCGCCACCCAGCTGGGCGTCGGCCTGGGCTCCCGGGCCCGGCCCGGCACCCTGGCCAACCCCTTTCTCCTCCTGGCGCTTGCGGCAGCGCTGGCACTGCAGATCGCAGGAGCGTATGTGCCGCTCCTGCGCGGACTACTGGACACCCGGCCCACGGCCCCGCCCGATGTGGGCTTCGTGGGCGCGGCGTTCGCGCTCGGGTACGTGGCTATGCGCCTGCAGGCGTGGCTCGTGCCGGAAGGCGGCAGGGCTCGGTGAGCCCGGCCCCGGTGCACGCCTCAGACGCGGCGTGCACCGCGGAACAGGCTACGGACGAAGGCCGAGGGCGCGTCCTGCCGGGGTACGGACGGGGGTACCGACGGCATGCCCCGCGTCGCCGAGGGCGTCCCGGCGGCGGCTTCGGAGGCCAGCGTTGCCGCCGCGATTCCGCGGCGGTCCGGTGCGTCCGGCGGGGGAGTGACGGTGATGCCGGCTTCCGTGAGGATGCTGAGGTCCAGGCTCCAGTTGAGGGACGAGCGCTGCTCCCATAGCGTGAAGGCGGCGTCGACGTGTTGCCGGGCCTGTCCCGGGCTCATCCCGGTGACGTGCACCAGGTGGGCTAAGGCCTGTGCCTCCAGACCGCGGAGCTGGGCATAGCCGAAGTGGGTCACGGTGTGGCAGTCGGTGCACAGGCAGATCAGGCGCCTGAGCGTCTGCACGCGGCGCGTCTCGTCGTACGTCCACCGCTCATGTGCCTCCAGCCACCGCTTGGCCCGGCGGTCCTCTTCCGCTCCGCAGGCTTCGCAGCGCATGCCGGCCCGGCGGGTGATCATGCGGCGCAGGCGTTCCCAGTCGCGCTGGGCGACGCAGGAACGGACGTTGGTGAACCAGCAGCTGCTGGGCACCAGGTCCACGAACAGCCCGCTGCCGAGCGTACGGTCCTCATCCGGCAGCAGGTCCGGGACGTCCGTAGCGGCCGCCCACGGGGCGAGGGCGGCCATCCCCTCGCGCGGCGCGTACCAGCGCTTGGCGGCAGGATCCCAACGGGCTCCGGCCGCCTTCGCGGCGTCCTTCTGCGCGTACGGAACGTCCAGCCATATCCGCTCAACCACCCTGGTGGCCCTTCCCTGTCGGCGATGCGGTCACGCTATCGGCACGGCTGTGTTCCTCGCCGGCGTTCACGAGACCTTCCCTTATTGGAAGGCGGCGTGAATCTCACGTTCCGACGCCTCGTGCGAGACGAGCAGGACCTCATCCCCCGACTGGAGCACCAATCCGGGAGCGGGATCGGTAGGTTGGCCGTCGCGGATGACGGTTGCGACGACCGTACCGGCGGGGAGCGGGACGTCGCTCAGTGCCCGGCCGGCGGCCCGGGACTGTTCGGTGAGGGCCGTCTCGATCACGTCGACCCCGGCTTTGCTCAGTCGCAGCAGGGCCACGGTGTCGGTGGCCGCCGTGGCCTCCTCGATCAGCGATACCAGGGGTGCGGCGGCCGGGAGGGCGATGTCGACACCCCAATTCCAGTCGAACAACCAGGCGTTGTCGTCATCGTTGACGCGGGCGGCCACGCGGGGCACCGAGAGGTGTCGCTTGGCCAGCAAGGCGATGACGAGGTTGGTGTCGTCCTGCCCCGTCGCGGCGACGACCAGGTCGGCCGTCCGGGCGCCGGCGTGCTCCAGGACCGCCGGCTCGCAGGCGTCCCCACCGATCAGGCCCGCAGCCACCTGACCCTGCAGCTCGGCGACGCGCTCCTCGTCGGCGTCCACGAGCGTCACCTGGTGGCCGGTGGCGACCAGGACCTGGGCGATCTTTGTGCCGAGCCGGCCGGCTCCGGCGATCACGACCTTCATGTCCCCAGCTCCTTGTCGAGGAAGGTACGCAGCCGGACCAGGGACTTGGCGGCGACGGCGAAGGTGACCACGTCGTGCGCCTCCGCCAGGGTGCCGTGGGCGGGTAGGAGGGAGTGCCCGGCGCGGGTGACTTCCACGACGCGGATCTCTCCATCCACGTCGAAGTCGGTGACCGGCCGGCCTGTCAGATAGTGGGGGAGGGCGGAACTCACCAGGACTGTCTCGCCGTTGCCGAAGGTGAGCTCCGGCTCGAGGTGCCGGTGCAGCAGCATGCGGTGGATGCGGTCGACCGTCCAGCTGACGCTGGCGATGGTCGGGATGGCCAGTTCGCGGTAGAGGCCGGCGCGCCGCGGGTCGTAGACGCGGGCGAGGACCAGCGGCACCCGGTAGGTCTCCTTCGCCGTGCGGGCGCAGACGATGTTGCTGTCGTCGCGGGAGGTGACGGCGACGAAGGCGTCGGCGTGCTCGATGCCGGCGGATTCCAGGGCGGTGCGGCTGTAGCCGTTGCCCACGTGGAAGCGGCCGGAGAAGTTCGCCGGGAGCAGGCGGCGGGTGCGGGCATCCTGGTCGATGACGTGGACGTCGTGTCCTTCGGCGACGAGCCGGGTGGCCAGCGTGGAACCGACCCTGCCGCAGCCGACGATGATCAGCCTCATCTGTGTGTTCCCTCTTCGGCAAGGGTTTTCCGACGTCGCAGCCACCATTTCCTGGTCTCTTCGGCGACCAGGAGGAGCAGCCCGAGGCAGGCGAGCACTGCCCAGTCGGCGGGACTCAGCGGGGCGGTGTGGAAGACGGCTTGCAGAGGTGGTGCGTAGCTGATGGCGGCCATCAGGGCGATGCCCAGTGCGCCGGCGGCCAGCAGGCGGGGGTTGGAGAACAGGCCGGCGCGCAGCACGCTCTGCCGTTCTGTGCGCACCGCCAGGGCGTTGAAGAACTGGCTGACGACGATGCCCGCCTGGGTCATGGTGATCGCCTCCCGGTAGACCGGGTTGTCCGAGGTGAACGCGGAATAGGGAATCCCGGCGGAGTTCACGCGCCAGAAGAACACGGCACACACGCCGATCGCCTGGATGGAGCCGAGGAAGAGGAAGCGCCGGACGACGTCGGTGGAGAAGAGCCGTTCGTCGCGCGAGCGGGGTGGGCGCTGTATGACGTCCGGCTCGGGCGGCTCGGTACCGAGGGCGAGGGCGGGCAGGACGTCAGAGCCGAGGTCGATGGCGAGGATCTGCACGGCGCTGATGGGGACGAGCGGGAAGCCGGTGAAAGTGGCGGCGAGGATGGGCACGAGCTCGGCGATGTTGTGGCTGAAGAGGTAGACGAGGAACTTGCGGATGTTCTGGTAGACCGAGCGGCCCAGCCGTACGGCGACGGCGATGGAGGCGAACGAGTCGTCCAGCAGCACCATGACCGCCGCCTCGCGCGCCACGTCCGTCCCGGACGCGCCCATGGCCACGCCGATGTCCGCGTGCTTGAGGGCGGGTGCGTCGTTGGCGCCGTCACCGGTGACGGCCACCACGTCGCCGCGCTGCTGGAAGGCGGTGACCACCCGCATCTTGTGCTCGGGGCTGACCCGGCACAGCAGCAGCTCCCCGGACTGCGCCAGCAGCCGGTCCAGGTCGTGGTCGTCCATGGCGTCCAGCTGGTCCCCGGTCACCACGGTGGGGTGCGGCGTACGGACGATGTCCACCCGCCGGGCCACGGCTTCGGCGGTGAGCGGGTGGTCGCCGGTGACCATGACGATGCGGATGCCGGCGGAGCGGCAGGCGGCCACGGCGGCGCTGACCTCGGGGCGGGGCGGGTCCAGCATGCCGACCAGCCCCAGCAGCGTCAGCCCGTTCTCGGCCTCGTCTTGTGTCGGCCGGGGGCCGGAGACGGTACGGGCCGCCACGCCGAGCACCCGCAGGCCCTGCCCGGCGAGTTCGTCGGCGGCCGCGGCGACGGCGGCGCGGGTGTCGCCTGTCAGGGGACCGGGCGTTCCCTGCCAGTCGATGTCGGAGCACCGGGACAGCAGCTCGTGCGGTGCCCCCTTCACGTAGGCGCGGTGTCCGTCGACGCCCGGCTCCGCACACACCACGCTCATCATCTTGCGCACCGGGTCGAACGGATACTCGGCCGTACGAGGTGTGGCGGCCTCGCCGGACACCGGGTCGAGGCCGGCTTTCGCCGCCGCGACCAGCAGGGCGCCTTCGGTGGTGTCACCCAGCACCCGCCATCCCCGGTGGTTGGACGGCGGCATCAGCCGGGCGTCGGAGCAGAGTGCCGCTGCCCGGAGCAGTCCGTGCACCTGGCTGTCGCCGGAGACCTCGCCCACGGGCGCGTATCCGACGCCGGTCACGGTGTGGGTCACGCCGCCCGCCCAGACCGCCACGACGGTCATCTCGGCCTCGGTGAGGGTGCCAGTCTTGTCCGTGCACACCACCGTGGTGGAGCCCAGTGCCTCCACTGCCAGCAGCTTCTTCACCAGCGCGTGCCGACGGGCCATGCGCCGAACCCCGACGGCGAGCGACACCGACAGCGTCGCCGGCAGCCCCTCGGGCACCAGCGCCACCATCACCCCGAGCGCGAACACGAATGACGAGACCAGCGACTGCCCGGTCGGCAGGCGCACGGCGAACAGCACGGCCCCGGTGGCCAGGGCCGCCACCGCCACCCGGCGCGCCATGACGGCCACCTGCCGCTGCAACGGCGTGCGCTGCCGCGGCGCCGCGGCAGCCAGACGGAAGATCCGCCCGAACTCCGTCGCGGCACCGGTGGCGCAGACAACGGCCTTGGCCGAGCCGACCACCACGTCCGTCCCCATGAAGACGGCGTTGCGGGCTTGGAGCACCGGCCCGGCGGCCACCGCCTCGGCCGTGCGAGTGACCGCGTCGCTCTCGCCCGTCAGCGCCGCGTTGTTCACCGACAGGTCGTAGGCCTCCACCAGCCGGCAGTCCGCCGGCACCGCGTCCCCCGCCTCCAGCAGCACCACGTCCCCGGGAACCAGCTCCCGCACCGGCACCTCCCGCCGCTCCCCGCCGCGCAGGACCCGGCAGGCGTGGGGGACCATCGCCTGCAGCGTCTCCGCGGTCCGCTCGGCCGCGTACTCCTGCAGGAAACCGATGACCGCGTTGAGCACCACGACACCGAGGATCGCGACGGCCAGCTGCAACGTTCCGCTGTCGCGCGGAGTCTGCAGCCCCCAGGCCAGAAAGGTGATCGCAGACGCGACGATCAGAACCACGGCAAACAAGTCGGTGAACTGGGCAGCCAGCTGCCGCCAGGGCGCTCTCCGAGCAGCGTGCGGCAGCTCGTTCGCCCCATAGCGCACGGCACGGGCCGCCGCCTCGGTGTCCGAAAGGCCGCCGGGATCGCCGCCCAGAGCGGCGAAGACGTCCGCCGGCGGCAGAGTCTGCGCAACGGGGCCGCCCTCGGGCGACGGTGTTTCGGAACCGGGAACGTCCCCGGGCCGCAGCAGGCCCGTGGTGGCAGGCATCAGAGCCTGCTCCGGCGGCTCAGGGTGCCTCGGCGCACGGCACGGACCACGTCGATACCTCCTTCGGGCACACCCTCGCAGGCGAGGGCTCGGAGGACTTGGAAGGCCGAAGGGAAACAGCGGACGAGCACCCGTTCGCCGGACGGGTACCACGGCGGCTCTGGCCGAGCATCTTCAGCGTGTGTGCCGCTGACAGGGGCACACGTCCATGAGGAACCGAGAGTGAGTGCCCCCGCTTGCTGGATCAGCCGCCGATGGTCTCCCGTTCGAGGGCGCGACGCAGCTGTTCGAGCTTCGGGGGCAGAAGGTCGGCGAGCCCGTAACGATGGCGTCCGCTGTTGTAGCTGCGGATCAGCCCGCGCTGTTGCAGAGGCATGCCCTGACGACGCCGGGTGTACGACATGTCGTCCCGCGGCGTTCCAGCGTGGTTGTGGGCGAGCGAGACCCAAAGCGCCTCGGCACTGCCCTCGAGGGTCTCGGTCAGCTCCGCGCGCATGGGCAGCCAGCGGTCGAGAGCAGCCCGGCTCAGGGGCGACAGGGGCATGGTTTCAGGGTGCGGCGGGGCGTCCGTGCCGTGCTGTGGACGGCGGAGGACCACAATGCTGCGGCCGTCCCCTGACACGTGGTCGATGCGCTGGGCCACTAGCTCGCCGGCCCGCGCACGGGTGTCGAGCATCACTGCCAGTACGGCGAGGAGGCGTGCCTGGCCGGGAGACCGAACCTTCGACACATCGCGGTGCAGTCGGCGTCGCAGGGAACGGAGCTGCTCGCTCTCGGGGACAGGTTTCAGCGCGACAGGTCCCGTGATCTCCATGGCGATCGCCGGGAGTCCCGCTGCCAGGCGGATGATCTCCAGGCAGGCCAGCCGGGCCGCGTTCGTCGCCTCCGACGTCGGTGGCTTCCCACCGTCCACCAGGCGGCTGCGCAGCGCGCCGGTCTCCGCCACCTGGACGTAGAGCCGCAGAACTGCCTCGTCGAGGAGCTGCGGCAGCTCTCTCCCAGCTTGGCCGGGCAGCACGTCCTGCTCGAGTGCGGCGGTCAGCTCCTGACGCACCATGCCGAGTTGACGCTGGCGTGACGTTCCTACTGCCAGGCCGCGGACGAGCTCGTCGAGAACCGCGATGGATAGGTATGACACAGAGGCATTGTGCTGCAATGAGCAGTGAGGGTTCCTAGTAACAGGCCCTGAGAGGTCGTGGTGGCCGCGAAATCGGCTCGGGCACCGGTCGGCCGGTGGTCTTGGCGCGCATCAGGGCGCCGGTCCGGCGGGTCTGCCGGGCGGCATCGCCATACAGGTCGCCATGTCGCCCCGGTTCCAGGAACGGGTTGCTGATCATGCGCTGCGCCCCCGCCGGGGGTGCGAGCGGATCAGCTGTGCTCAGCAGCGACCTGCTGCAGCCAGCGCCGTGTGTGGCGGCGGCTTGTCAGCAGCACCACCGTGGCGTGTTCTGCGGCGTATTGCTCGATCTTGGTCATGACACGGGGCCGCAAGTTGCGCCGGTACGTGGCGACGTACTTGATCACGCCCCAGTGGATCGCGCCGCTGATGGCGGTGGGACGGAGGCGTCGGTGCCGTCGACGAGCGGGCCGGCCTGAACAAGGACACCGGGTCGCCATGAACAGCGGCTACGGCGACCGGAACGCCGGCTGGGCGGCCTGGAAGGCGGGCAGCGCGCTCAAGTAACCCCACAGTCGGATGCACGGGTGCGAGCTCCGCCCCCGTGGGCTCCACCCGTGCACGCTTCCGTTCCTGTCAACCGGCCAACCCCCCGCCGAACAGCGCCAGGACGGGTCCTGCGGCGATACCCAACGCCAGGGACGCGGTCGCCGCGCCGTAGGCCAGCGCGCTGGGCGGGCGGATCGCCGGCCGGGGCCCGGCGGCGGCTCGCCCCAGGACTGCGGGGGCGATCCAGCGCAGGTAGTAGAAGAGGGATGCCACCGTGTTCACGGCCGCGACTACGGCCAGCCACGCGAATCCCCCGTCGAACGCGGCGCTGAACGCCTCGAGTTTGCCGATGAAGACGGCGGTCGGAGGGGTGCCTACGAGGCCCAGCAGGCAGACGATCAGGGACAGGACGAGGGCCGGGTGGCGTTGTGCCGCGCCTCGGTAGTCGTCGATGCCGTCGGCCTCCGGGAGGGCGCAGACGACAGCGAAGGCTCCGAGGTTGGTCATCGCGTAGCCGGCCAGGTAGAAGAGCAAAGCCTTCTGCGCCAGTTCGGCGTGCCCGGCCACCGCTACCGGCATCAGGAGATAGCCGACCTGGCTGATGGTCGAGTACGCGAGCAGTCGTTTGACGTCCTGCTGGAAGAAGGCGCCGAGGTTGCCGAGTGTCATCGAAGCGGCGGAGAGCACGGCGACGAGGGTGGACCAGGGGAACGACGTGTCCGCCAGGGGGCCGACGGCCAGCCGGTACAGGGCCGCGAGAGCGCCGATCTTCGGCACCGTGGTGAGGAAGGCGGCGACGGCGGCGGCACTGCCTTGGACAGCGTCCGGCACCCAGAAGTGGCTCGGCACCCCGCCCGCCTTGAACAGCATCCCGGCGAGCAGCGCGACCGCCCCTGCGGCGACCAGAGGCTCAGGAGCGTGCGGGAGTTCCGTACGGAGCATCGCGTACCCCGTTCCCCGGCCGGCGGCGAAGAGGAGGGTGATGCCGCCCAGCATGACCACGCCGAGCAGCGCGCCGACCACGTAGTACTTGAGGGCGGCCTCGGTGCCCGGTCCGTCCTTGCGGAATCCGGCCAGGGCGTACGCGGGCACGCTGGCGAGGAGGTAGCCGGCGGCGAACAGCAGCAGATCCTGTGCCGCGGCGAGCATCAGCGTGCCCAGTGCGGAGAGCTGGACGAGTACGTACCACTCGCTCTCCCTGGGCAGGGCGCGCACGTCGACTGCTCCGAGCGCCAGCACCACCAGGGTGCCGCCGAGGATGACGACGCGCGCCGTGTTCGTCACGGCGTCCACCGCGAAGGCGCCGCCGAACGCGGTCATGCGCGGCCCGGACGCGGCGACGCCTGCCGCCGCGATGCCCCCGGCACACGCGGCGCCGGCGAGTACGCCGACCACCCATTGACGGTGCCGTGGCAGCCAGGCTCCCACCAGCAGACCGAGCACCGCGCTCGCGGCCAGCAGCACCTCGGGGAGGAGATCCAGGGGGTTCTCGTTCATCCCCGTCATCGGCCGAGCAGCTCCAGAACGCCGGCCGAGGCGGGCTCGACGACGTCGAGCAGGAAGCGGGGGAGCAGTCCGATGACGACGGCCAGGGCGAGCAGGGGGAGGAGGGCGGCACCCTCGTGGGCCCGGATGTCGGGGAACGGGCGGTCGCTGCCCGGCGCGGCCGTCGGCAGCCGCAGCGGTCCGAGGAAGACCCTTTGCAGTGCGCGCAGCAGCAGGCCGGCGGTGAGCACGATCCCGAACAGCGCCAGCCCGGTGGCCACCGGCCGCGGGCCGAGGCTGCCCGTGAAGATCTGGAACTCGGCGATGAAGCCGGAGAAGCCGGGCAGGCCGAGCGAGGCGAAGACCGCCACGCCCGTCAACGCGGCGAAGACCGGCGCCCGCGAGCCCACGCCCGAGTACGCGGACATCTCGTACGTACGCCCCCGCTCGTAGAGCACACCGGAGATCAGGAACAGGGCCCCGGTCAGCAGGCCGTGGCTGACCATCTGGACGACCGACCCGGTCACCGCCAGACGGCGCGCGTCGTCCTGGCCTCCGCCCAGGGTTCCCGCCGCCGCGAGCGCCAGGATGATGTAGCCCATGTGGTTCACGGACGTGTAGGCGACCATCCGTTTGAAGTCGCTCTGGGCGAGAGCGACCAGAGCGCCGTACAGCACGGAGATCAGCCCCACGACGACGAAAACCAGGGCGTAGCCGCGCCATTCGCCCGGCAGCATCGGCATGGCGATGCGCACGAACCCGTAGGTGCCCATCTTCAGCAGGATGCCGGCGAGGATGGCCGAACCGACGGCGGGCGCCTCGGTGTGGGCGGGCGGCAGCCAGGTGTGGAACGGGAAGGTGGGCGTCTTGACGGCCAGCCCGACGCTGACGGCCAGCAGGACCAGGCCGCCGTACACGGAGCGTCCGGCCAGCGGGTTCTGCCGGGTCAGCTCGACGATGTCGAAGGTGTGCGGGGCGGCGGCGAGGTAGAGGCCGATGAAGCCCAGCAGCAGCGCCAGCGAACCGATGAAGGTGTAGAGGAAGAACTTCAGCGCGGCGCGCCGGGCTCCCGGGTGCCCCCATCCGGCGATGACGAAGTACATCGCCACGATCGACAGGTCGAAGAAGAGGAAGAAGAGGATCAGGTCGAGGGCGACGAACAGCCCCAGACACGTGGTCTGGAGGAACAGCAGGAGTGCCGCGAACTCCTTCACCCGTCTCCTCTCGCCCAGTGCGTACAGGGCGCAGGCAAGGAACAGCACGCAGGTCAGCGCCACGAGAGGCAGAGAGAGCCCGTCGACACCGACGTGGTAGCCCACACCCGCGCTGGGGATCCACCGGGCGCGCTCCTCGGACTGGACGCCGCCGTCGTTCCGGTACCCGGCCCATACCGCGAGGGCCAGCGCCAGGTCGGCCGTGGACGCCGCGATCCATGCGCCGATGAATAGCAAGCGCGGTGCGCGGTTCGGTACGCACAGCAGCAGTGCCGCGACGGCCGTGGGCAGCAGGACGATGACCGAGAGCACTGCGGGGTCACCTCACGAGGACGAGCACGAGGGCGAGGACGGTGAAGGCCGTGACGGCCTGGGCGAGGTACTGGTGCAGCTGCCCGGTCTGCGGCCTGCGTGCCCACCGGCCCAGCACGCGCGACGCCGTGGCGACGCCTTCCACCACTGCGTCGATCACCCGCTCGGGCTCACGGTAGGTCACGTCGGCCAACACGACTGACCGGCGCGCGGAAGCGTCGACCGCCCGGTCGATGCGCGCCTCGGCCTCACGGTGGATCCAGCCGGCGAGGTCGAGGGCACGACGCGCCGCCCCGGTGACGGCGCGGTCGAGAACCTTGTCGTCGAAGACGGCCAGGGCACGGGCGGTCTTGATGACCGGCCGGACGACGAGCGCATGAGCCGCGCCCTCCAGACCGAGCCAGCCGTCGTACCAGGACCTGACCCGGTGAGGAACCGGGAGCGGCCGTGCCCCCCAGGACCACACGACCACCGAGACGAGGACGGAGATACCTCCGGAGAGGAAGAACTCCCATACCTGCACGGTCGCCGCGCCCATGCCGAGCACACGGTCCAGGGCCTCCCGCAAGGGCGGCAACGCCACCGCCGTCAAAGCCAGGCAGCACACGGCCAGAGCGAGCAACGACCCGTTCGCGAGACGCGCCGCCGACCGTCGGCCCGGCTCGGTGCTGCCGACCGCTTCAGTGGGGGAAACGGGCCGCCACACGAACCACAGGGCCTTGACGCTGTACACGGCGGAGATCGCGGCAGCCGCCAGTCCGAGCGCGTACACCCCGGTGCTGTCCTCCAGGGCGCCGGCGAGCAGGACGTCCTTCGCCGCCCACAACGACAGCGGAGGCAGTCCCGCCAGGGTCAGCGCGGCGACGGTGAAGGCGAGACCAGGTGTTCGAGCCCGACGGGACGCCCCACGGAGCGCGGGGAGCGTCTTGGCTCCGAGCACGGTGAGCCAGGCGCCGGCCACGAGGAAGGCGAGGCTCTTCGCGGCGGCGTGGGCGATCAGCTGAAGCGTTCCGCCGGTGACGGCCCCTGCCCCGGCGGCCAGCACCATGAAGCCGATCTGGGCGCAGCTTGACGCGGCCAGGAGCTGCTTGAGGTCGGTCTGCGCCACCGCCACCAGGCCCAGCGCCACGGCCGTTGCGGCCCCCGTCCAGGCGACGGCCGGTCCGCCCCAGCTCGTGGCGCTCAGCAAGGGGCCCAGTCTCAGCAGCAGGTAGGCGCCGGCCACGACCATCGTCGCCGAGTGCAGGAGTGCCGAGACGGGGCTGGGGCCCTGCATAGCCCGGGAGAGCCAGAAGCTGAACGGCAGCTGGGCCGACTTCCCGAACGCGGCCACGACGGTCCCCGCCGTCACGACCGACAGCCACGGCTCGGCCAGGCGGGGCAGGCTGTCGAGGGCCAGGGGCCCGGTGCGGGCGCCGGCCAGGGCGGCGCCCGTGGCGAGGTAGAGGCCGAGGTCGGCCGCGCGGGTCGTGAGGAAGGCGGTGTTCGCGGCCCGTACCCGCTCCGGCCCGCGCCACCAGTAGCCGATCAGCGCCCAGGACGTCGCGCCCATCACCTCCCAGCCCATGAGCAGCACGGTGAGCGTGGCGGCGGTGACGGTCGTGAGCATGGCGCCCGCGAAGACGAGCATCAGACCGTAGAAGCGGGCCCTGGCCTCGCCCGGTCCGATGTTCCATGTGCTGAAGAGCAGCACGGCGAACGTGATCGCGGTGACGGTCACCACCATCACTCCGGAGAGCCCGTCGATGGTGAGCCGGACCGGAAGGTGTGCCAGGAACGGCGCCTGGACCGAGGCATGGTGAAGGGCGCTGACGCAGGCGAGGACGACCTCGGTGAAGGAGATGGCGACGGCGACCGGGGGAGCCACCCCGTCCGCGGGACGTCCGGCGGCAGCGAGGAGCACCCCGGCCGCCAGCGGCAGCGCGACCAGCACCCATGGCAGCAGGTTCACTCCTTCAGCTCCGCGGCCATGTCGGTCATGTCGACCTCCCGGGCCCTGAAAAGCGCTGTGACGACCGCGAAGCCCATGGCCATCTCCACCGCCATGACCGTGACCGCCAACACGATCAGGACCTGCCCGTCGGCGGCTGCCGGAGCGATGAAGTGCCAGACGGCGGCGACGGCGAGGATGATGCCGCCCAGCATGAGCTCGAGTCCCATCATCAGCATCACGATCGACTGCTGGGTCAGCGCGCCGAACAGCCCGACGCTGAACAGCGCGGCGGCCACCAGCAGCAGACTCTCCAGGTTCACCGGCCGCCGCCGCCTCGTACGGGGTCGTCGGCAGGCCGCGTGCGCAGGTCGTCGCCGAGACGGTCGTACCGCCCCCGGTGGGTGGCGAGCACGACCGTGGCGACGATGGTCGCGAAGAGGGCCATGCCCAAGGTCATCATGGTGAGCATCTGCGGCCCCATCAGCGACATGCCGAGCGCCTCCGTCGGGTCCTTCGGCGGACCCTCCCGGCGAGCGGGCCAGGGGGCGAGCAGGATGCCGGCGACGAGGGCGGTGAAGACGGCGGCGCAGATGGCGACCGCGCCCTTCGTGTTGTGCACCATGGTCATCGGCATGAGCCCGGCCGGGTTCATCATGTACATCACCATGAACACCGCCATGATGGCCATTTCGATGGTCATCATCAGGATGGTCACCACGCCGAGATAATCGAGCCCCAGCAGCACCACCTCGCCGCCCACGCAGAGCAGTGAGGTCAGCAGGGAGTAAGTGGCCCGGGCCATGGAGTCGAACCGGAACACCATGACCCCGGCGGCGACCGCCGGCACGGCCAGCGCCCAGAAGACCACAGTGTCGGACACCACGCGCTCAGCCCCCGTTCCCCATGCTCATCAGTCGAGTACGACGACGGCGACGAACAGGGCCTGAAGCAACGTCAACGGCACCAGGACGACCCAGGCCAGCTCCATGTAGCGGTCCATCCGCAACGTCGGGAAGGCGCGGCGGCCCGCCACCAGTACGGCCAGGACGACGGCCGTCTTCAGCAGCGTCCAGACCCACCCGGGCAGCACCGGCCCGTGGCCGCCACCGAGAAACAGCGGCACGCTCATGCCGGCGCTCACCACGAGCAGCAGCCACCGGCCACCCAGCAGCATCAACCGGTCCGCCCCCGACCATTCCGCGACAGCGCCTCCCGCCGCGTCACGGCCGACCGGGTGGCCGAACGGTCCCCAGAAGGACATCGCCATCGCGCTGAGCAGGTAGACCACGAAGGCGGCGGGCATCCAGACCACGAACCACAGCCCCTGCTGCGCGTCGACCACGTCACCGACACGCAGCGAGCCCGCTCCGAGCGCCGCCGTGGTCAGGGCCAGCATGTGCGGCAGCTCGTAGGCCAGCCCCTGAGCGAGGAACCGGTAACCGCCGATCAGGGACAGCGCCGAGTTCGGCCCCCACCCGGCCAGCCACACCGCCGCCCAGGCCAGTGCCTCCATCGCGTTGAACCACACGATGCCGACGTCGAGGTCGCTCACGGACCGGAAACCCAGCGGCAGGACCAGGCCAGCGAGGACGGCGGCCAGCGGCAGGAGGATCACCCCGCTCCGGCCGAGGGCGATGTCGGCGGCGGTCGTACGACGACGCCGTTGCCCGAGGAGCCTCAGCGCCTCCCGCAGCGGCCCGGTACACCGGGACAGCGCATTCGCTCGGTCTTCCGGCCCCCTCGTGAGCGCGGCGTCGAAGCCGGCGGTGACGAGCGCGGCCATCACGACGAGGACCAGGAGGACGACGGTCGCCCACAGCGGGGCCGCATCACTCATGCATGGCTCCTCCCGACACCCGGGGGCCGGAGAGTTCGTCGATGTCCGGGTCGAGGCTCGCCAGGATGATCCGCGCGGCCGCGAACTCGGCCCCCTCCAGGAGTCCGGGCAGCACGGTCAGCAGGGCCAGCGACGGCGTACGGTTGTCATCGACCCTGCCGCGAGGGCCCATCGCGTCCTCGCGCCCCAGCACCCGGTCGTCCTCGAAGCCATGGGCGGCACCGGCGACTTCGTCCAGCCAGACCAGGAGCCGGCCGTGGGCGTCACCATCCGCGACGGCCGCCGGACCCGTCACCCCCGCCTCGTGCGCCCGCCGCGCCGACAGCTCACCGAGGCCGCCGATGGACCACCGCAAGGTACTCGACCGCTCCACCCGCCGGGCGAGGCCCTGGACGTCCCGGCGCACCGCACCGCTCGGCACCCCCGCCAGGACCGAGTCGCGCAACCGACGGGCGTGGGCAGCCGTATCGCTCCACCCGGCGACGGCCAGAAGGCGGCCCATGCTGTCCAGATGCGCTGCGCACCGGCGGCGAGCGGCTGCCCCACGCGACACTCGTTCGCCGCGCGCGGCCCGCTGCCACGGCTCGCTCCAGAAGGGGATGCCTTCCGGTGGTACGGGCAGGTGCCGGACCTCCACGCTCTGCACCACGTCTCCTTGGAGGGCGACCTGGAGGACGAGCCCGGAGGGCCAGTCGGCGAGCGACGGGCCCAGCGACAGATGCAGCCGGTCGAGCTGGAGCCCGTCCCGGTCGTCGGCCCTGTCCGCCATGGGAAGTCCCGCGATCAGAGCTGTCTCGTCCATGCCGTGGTTCGCGTGACCGCCGCCGTGATGCCCGTTCCCGTGCCCGTGGCCGCTGTGCTTCTCGGGCGGATCCGTGCGGCTGTGCGGGACGTCGATGACCTTCCCCGGCTTCTCCAGGAGCCACCTCCATCCCTTGTCCAGCGCCAGCGGTACCTGGGCGGGCTCGGTGACGGTCACCCGGGCCCGTGGCAGAGGAACGGCCCGCCAGAGCTCCTCCAGCCACGAGGCGCACTCGGCTGCGGGCGATCCCGCGACGGCCAGCAGGTCCGCCTCGGCCGGCGAACCCGCCGACCGCCACCGGCGCCGGCAGACCTCGGCCTCGACCGCCAGGCGCACCCGAGTGGCACCCGGTACCGTCACCAGGAACACCGCAGGCCGGTCGAGCGCACGGCGCAGGACCGCCCCTCTCAGGCCCATCGGAGGGCGCCCTCGCGCCAGGCATAGACCACGCCCGCGAGCAGGATGCCGAGGAAGGCGAACATCTCGATCACCGCGCTCATCCCGACCTCGGTCACCACCCTCACCCACGGGTACATGAACAACATCTCCATGTCGAAGGCCAGAAAGATCATGGTGACCGCGTACCAGCGCACGTGGAAGCGGGAGAAGGCGTGCTCGCGGGGAACTGAGCCGCCGCTGAACGGGACCGCCGGCACGGGATCCGGTGCTCCGCTGAGCCACAGCCCCACTCCGTACACGGCACCGATCCCCGCCAGCACGACGGCGAGGAGGACGAGCACGGGCTCCCACGCATTCACCCCCGGCATTGTGAGCGCCCGGCGGGCCGGTCCCTCGCAGACTCGCCTGACGGCGCCACGTCCGGCGGAATGAGGGGGCTCGCTACATCGGCCGGTCGGCCGTGACCAGCCAGGCAGTGCTGCGCAGGAGCACCGCGCCGTCCTTCTCGTGATTGCGCAGGGTGTCCGTGAGCCTCTGACGGGCTCGTTCCTGGATCTCATGTCCGACCTGGTTGGTCAGGTGACGGCCGGGACCGGGGTCCAACAGGAAGGCGGCCGCGTCGTCGGCGTCCCGGCCTCACGTCCCGTACGCCTCGACGTGTGTGATGTGAGGGTGCTCGAATCCTGCGGCGGACAGCACGTCGCTGACGCGATCCGCTTCCGCAAGGGAGAACATTCCCGGTCCTCCCGCAGCGCCGAAGCCCCCGACAGGCAGGATGTCGCGCAGTGAGGCGATGGCCTGGAGCCACTCGTTGCCCTCGGGCTCGGCGGCACAGACGAACGCCACCCGGCCACCGGGACGGAGCGCGTGAAGGACGTTGGTGAAGGCGGCGACGGGGTCGGCGAAGTACATCACACCGAAGCGGCTGATCATGACGTCGAACGTGTCCGGTTCGAGTGGATGGACCTGGGCGTCTCCGTGCTCGAACGTCACGTTGCCGAGGCCCTCTTGCTCTGCGGACCTGCGCGCGCACGCCAGCATCGGCCCGGAGAGATCCAGCCCCAGAGCCCGGCCGTTTCGGGCCCGGCGCGCGGCCAGTCTGGTCGTGCAGCCGGCTCCGCAGCCGACGTCCAGTACGCGGTCGTGCTCGTCGATCGCGGCAGCGGTGAACAGGGGCTCGTTGAAACCCGCGTTCACAGCGCCCCAGCGCTCCTGGTTCCGGGCCCAATGGGCGCCCTCGTAACCGTTCCACGCCTGGCTCTGCTCGGATGTGAAGGTCTGCGGCATACGGACGAGAGGGCTCTTGAACTCGTCACGGGAGAAGCCCCTGTGTCACCGCGTGGAGTAGCGATCAACGATGTCCGCGAGCGGCTCTTCGACGCCGCGGAACGGGTCCTGGCCCGCGAGGGCCCGGCCGCACTGTCCAGCAGAGCGATCACCGCCGAGGCGGACTGCGCCAAGGGCCTGCTGCATGCTCACTTCGACGGACTGGACGCATTCGTCGCCGAGCTGGTCCTGGACCGGTTCGCGCGCACCGCACGACAGGCCGCAGAGCTCCCTGCGCGAGCGGGCCACGCGGACGTGGCCGGCAATCTCGTCGCGATCGCGCTGACCCTGCTCGACTCCCTGAACCCCGCGGTCGTCGCCCTGGCCTTGACCCGTCCCGCCGCCACCCTCCGGATCCGCCAGGCGCTGGAGGCCGGTGCGCCCGGCTTCACCGTGATCCAGGACGCGGTCACCTCCTACCTGGACGAAGAGCGGCGGCTGGGACGCCTCGCGAAGGAAACCGACACGGCCTCGGTCGCGCTCGCCCTCGTGGGGACCGTCCACCACCTGCTGATGACGAGCTGGGCCGGTGCGCCCGACCCCCGCGAGCAGACGGAGCGACTGGTCGCCCAGCTAGTCGCTCCCAGCCTCGGAGAGCGGTCGTGACCGGCAGGGCGGCACTGGTCGACGTCGATCAGTGGGAGTGACCGCCCTTGTGGGGCTGCTCCTGCTTGGCGGGAGACGGTGGAGCTGACGGCCCTCCGGAGGCCGGCGCCGCAGGTGCTTCTTCCTCGGAGTGCTCGTCCTTGTCCGCGGGCTCCTCGGCGCCGTGGCTGTGACCACCACTGCCCGCCGGCCGCTCGGCGATGATGTCGGCGGCCAGCTCGCGAAGTCCGGCGAAGGTGATGAGCGCGACGACGAGGACTCCCAGCCCGAAGACGCTGAAGATCCGGCGCCAGGGCTTTTCCGCCTCCTTGAGGACGTAAGCGACGAAGGACACCGCCATGCCCATGGGGACCAGCATCGCCGCGCGGTCCGGGAAGTCGTCGAAGTGCTGGAGGCCGCCGCTGAGCATGCCGATACCGAAGGAGAGCATCAGCGAGGCGCCGATGACCAGGAGCATGCGCGGCAGGGCCGAGCGTTCGCGCTTGAGGATGAACTCGTTGAGGACGGTCGCGGCGAGGAAGACCAGGACGCCGTAGCCGGCGATCCGGGTGTAGCGGGCCGGGTCGAGCGGGTGGTGCACCACCGCGCCGCTGACGAGTCCCGCGCCGACGAAGTACCCGACGTAGCCGAGGTAGCGCCCGGGCAGCGAGTCACCCCTTCGAGCCCGGCGCGCACGGCGCGAGCCTGCCCGGCGGGCCGCCGCACGACCGGGTGCGGGGGAGTGGAGAGGCTCTGCGGCGAGGGGACGTTCGGCGAGGTGGTGCTGGGACAACGGGTTTGCCTTTCGGGGTGGTTGAGGAGAGAGGGAGAGAGCGAGCGGCCGCGGCTTACGACCCGTCGAGGCGGCGCATGATCAGGCCTACGGCGGGTTTCGGGCCGAACGAGGTGGACTTCCGGGGCAGCATGACGCCTGCTCGAGCCAGGTCCCGTACGTCGCCTTCGGCCATGGCGGGCAACAGAAGAGCGGTACCGCTGCCCGGCCGGGCCACGGCCGCCGTCGCCTCGGCGACGTCGTGGACGTGGCGGACGGCGCCGGGCAGGTCGGGCACCGACCAGGTGTGGGACACCAGC
Organism: Streptomyces sp. NPDC053048; assembly: GCF_044547045.1. Lineage (NCBI taxonomy): Bacteria > Bacillati > Actinomycetota > Actinomycetes > Kitasatosporales > Streptomycetaceae > Streptomyces > Streptomyces sp. NPDC053048. Next base: position 690,391 of record NZ_JBITZS010000002.1, on the reverse strand, counting down.
AGGTGGTCGGCGACGGCCGCGGGGAGAGCACGCCACTGCCGGGGCTTGCCGAGGAGGGCTTCGTTCAGTGTCTGGGGGTGAGGGGTGGTGATCGTCCAGGCTCGTCCGGCGCCCGTGAGCACCATTTCGCCCGGCCCCGGCGGGCGTGGCCCCTCCGGCAGCGGACGTACACGCGCGACATCGGAGGCGGCTGCGGCTGCCTTCTCCGGTTCCACGCCGGGTATCACCCGATGGATCGCTGAGAGTCGCAAGGGGACAGCGGAGGAATCCACCAGCAGGGCCAAGGCACTGCGCCAGGGGTTCGGGCCCGGTCCGTCGTGCCGCTCGCGGAGGTTCCGCAGAGCGGCGTAGCGATGGTGGCCGTCGGCTATGAGGGCCGGATGCCGGGTCAGTCCGGCCGTGAGGACGGCTTGTTCCTCCGGTTCGGTGCAGGCCCGGAGCGTGTGGGTGATGGCGCCGGTCCGGACGACGGCCAGGGCAGGTCGGCGGACGATGCGGTCCATCAGGCGTGCTGCGGCCTGTGTCGTGGAGTCGCAGGCGAGCAGGAGCGGCTCGGGCTGGGCGCGCAGTGCTGCCATGAGCGCGGCTCGTACGGTGACCACGTGTGGTTCGACGTCCTCGTGCGGGAGGACCGTGCTCCCGCCGGTGGCGGGAAGGTCCAGTGCACCGATGACACCGCGCTGGAGCAGTTCGTGGCCGGCGTGCTGCTGGTAGACGTACAAGGCGGGACCGGCGTCCCGGACGAGCACGCCACCGCGCAGCCAGCGCTCCATCTCTATGGCTGCTGCCTGGGGGTTCTTGGCGTGCAGCAGCCGGGTGATGTGGTGCGGCCGGGTGAGAAGGGCGCGTACGCGGGCCGGGCCGATGTCGTCGTACGGGGGACACACCACGGTGGAGAGGTCTCCGACGCGGTCGGGGTCGTAGCGGATTCCTTGGAAGGGCTTCAGCGGCGGGACTGCGTGGCCGCGGAGAGTGGTGGCGAGCATGGATGCTCCTGGAAGTTGGGCGTGGCCGGTCCGGGGGCGGGCACCGCGAGGTGTGCCCGCCCCCGGGGAGTTCGGCGGATCAGGCGGTGACGGTGGCTTGCCGGTCACGTTTGCCGGTCGCGGCTGGCGTCAGGCGGCCGGTGCGGTGCAGGCCGAGGACGGCCAGCGCGCAGACGCCTCCGGTGGTGGCGAGGACCAGCCAGGGGAGTGCCGGGGCGCCGGCGGAGCGGGCCGTGTCGAGTGCCACGCCGGTGAGGAGGTTGCCGATGGTGATGCCGATGCCGCAGATGGTGTTGTAGAGGCCGTAGTGCGTGGCCACGTACCGGTTCTCGGCCAGGGCGACGATCGTGTCCATCTCGAAGGGGTAGGCGAGCATGGTCCCCAGCGCGATGAGGAGTGCCGAGAGGAGCGGCGGCACGACGGCCAGTGCCCAACGGCCCGGTCCGGCGGCGGGCACCGGCACCGCGGTGGCCGCCAGGAGCGGCAGAAAGGCGATGCCCAGGGCAGTCAGTCCGGTGACCAGTGACCTTCCGGCGCCCCAGTGTTCCTTGCACCAGGCCGTCAGCCGGGTCTGCCCCAGGATCGTGGCCAGGCCGGAGGCAGCGAACAGCAGCCCGACGCCGACCGTTCCGACCTGCTCGCTGCCGGCCAGGCGGCGCACTTCCAGGGGAAGCGCGAGGTAGACCTGGAAGGACAGCGCGTAGGAGCCGATCATCGCGAGGGAGAACAGGAGGAACGGCCGGTTGGACACCACCGTGCGCCACTGGGAGAGCACCGACGTCGCCGGGCTGTCCGGGTCGTGCGACGGGGTACGGGCCGGCAACGCGCGGATCTGCACGATCGACAGCACGGTGAAGACGCCGGCCGCGACCAGGCAGGTCAGGCGGAAGCTCACTCCCGTCAGCGCCACTCCGACCAGCGGGCCCAGGAGGATGCCGGCCTGGTAGAAGACGTTGAAGAGTGCGAACGCCTCCACCCTGCGCTCACCGGCGTCATGGGCGAGGTAGGCCCGTACGGCCGGGTTGAACAGGGCTCCCGCCAGTCCGGTGGCCGCCGATGCGGCCAGCAGCGCGGGCAGGGAGTCGACGATCCCGAGGACCGCGAAGCCGACGATGCGCAGCATCAGCCCGGTGATGATCATTGGCTTGTAGCCGAAGCGGTCGGCCAGGGTGCCGCCGAAGAAGAACATGCCCTGCTGGCTGAAGTTGCGCACACCCAGGACCAGCCCGACCGTCCAGGCGGCCATGCCCAGGTTGCCCGACAGGTACTGGGCGAGGTAGGGCATGAGCATGTAGAAGCCGAGGTTGATGGTGAACTGGTTCGCCATCAACAGCTGGACGCTGCGGTCGAACGTGCGGGCTTGCGACAGCGGATTCTTCACGACCGGTCCTCGCCGTCCGTGCTGGGCGCACTGTCCGCGACGGTGGTGTCGTCCCGTTGTGTGGTCACCGGATCGACGACGGTTGTGCACCGGGTCCAGCGGGTGACCTCCTTTTCGTCCGGCCGTCCCACGACCTCGGGTTCGACCGGCGGCGGTCCCTCGAGGAGACCGTGGGCGGCGCAGTAGTCGTCGTCGTAGACCGTGCCGAGGTAGCGCTGCGGGCCGTCGGGGAAGACGGCGGCGATGCGGGTCTCGGCGGGCAGCGTGCGCGCGAGCCAGCCGGCGACCAGGGCGACCGCGCCGACGCTCCAGCCGCCGGTGGCGTAGTGGGACGCGGCCAGCCGGCGGCAGGTCCACACGGCCTCGGCGGGGGAGACCCAGTGCACCTCGGAGAAGTGCTCGTAGGCGACGTTGCGGGGGTAGATGCTCGATCCGAGACCGCGCATCAGCCGGGTACGGGCGGGCTGACCGAAGATCGTCGAGCCTATGGTGTCGACGCCGACCAGCTTCAGTTCCGGATAGAGGCTTCTCAGGACGCGGGAGATGCCGGCGGAGTGGCCACCCGTACCGACGCTGCACACCAGGACGTCGATATGGCCGAGCTGGGCGGCCAGTTCGAGGGCGAGCGGAGTGTAGGCAGCGACATTGTCGGGGTTGTTGTACTGGTCCGGCACCCAGGAATCCGGGTGTTCCTTCCGTAGCCGGTCGACGTGCTCGCGGCGGGCCTGCTGCCAGCCGCCGGCCGGGTGCGGCTCGGAGACGACGTCGACGCGGGCCCCGTAGGCGGACAGCAGCCGGGTCATGGACGGTTCCAGGCCGGGGTCCGTGACCAGGGTGACGGGGTGCCCGTAGACCATGCCGGCCAGAGCGAGCCCCAGCCCGAGGGTGCCGCTGGTGGACTCGATGATCCGGCCGCCGGGCCGCAGGTCGCCACGGGCACGGGCCCGCTCCACCATGTGCAGGGCGGGACGGTCCTTGATGCCACCGGGGTTGAAGCCCTCCAGCTTGGCCCAGAAGCCGCGCCCGGCGGGGGCGAGGGGCTCGGACACCCGCAGGACGGGGGTGTCGCCGACCAGGCCCGAGATGCCGGAGGTGCTCGGGTGGGCGGAACTGACGTGCTGGGACGTCAGGGGGTCCATGGTTCGCCTTTCGGTCGATGCGTTGGTGAGGAGTGCTCGTTCCGCGTGTCCGGTCCGGGCGCGTTCTCGGCGCGCTCCTGAGCGGCTCCACGCGGCGGCCGGATGACGCCGGCCGGATCGGCGAGCTCCTATTTCCGCCACCGACAGAGGCGGGCGAGCCTCTCCCGGCCCGATCGCTCGCTGTTCGCTCCGTACAGCGCGCGGGCAGGGGCAGGCGATGGGGGCAGTACGTTGACGGGCTGGTTCGTCAGAGCGCCTGAGGGGTCGGGCCCGTGCGTGGGGTGGGGCGCGGTGAGGTCGGCGCGACGCTGAGCCGCTTGCTGGCACGAGGTGCAGTCGTGCGGAGCGGGAGTGCGGTGAGTGGAGCTGTGACCGACGGATGCGCTGTGGTGGCCGGCGAACCCGTCCATCACCCGCGGGACGCCGTGCGGATGGCCGGATGCGTACGTGGGCAGGGGGCAGCCCACCAGGAGCAGCAGCAGACTCCCCACGACGACTGCCGGAAGCCAGCGGGCGAAGCGGAAGTGGTGTGGTGTCGAAAGCCGCAGGCATTTACGGCTCTTGAATGCGGGCGTTGGGGGCAGAGGCCATTTCCATCCATGGCCCCCGGGCGTATTGCGCGGCACAGGCACTCCGTACGACGTCCACATCGGCCGGAAATTCCGGGTGTGTGGAGGCGGGTCAGACGGGCGGCTGGCGGTGCCAGGGCATAGCGCAGTGTCGTGCCTCGGAAATCTGAGGAACGCTGCGATGCGGCACCAGGAACCGGAGGCAATGGGCTATGAGTTCAAGATGAACTCAGCATGCATGCCGGGCGAAGCCCGACCGGTTCCGGAGAGCCTGGCTTCTAAATGCGCAGGATGTGTACGGCTGCCGACGACGGGCGTTCGGGGGCGCTTGCAGGCAAGCTGACAGTCGCCGCGGCCGGGGTGCTCAACGCGGAGACGGTGCCGAACGGCATCGGGCACTCGGGTGCGGAGAGGTCCGGGCCTTCCTGCGGCTTACCGGACGCGCATTCCTCGGCTGCGTGAGCGGTCTCGTCGTTGCCGTGGTGACCGTTGGTGTCGTCCTGCTTCAGCACAGTGGACGACGCGGAACCAGGGTCCGAACCTCCCTGTGCCTCATGGCTCTTGCCGGTATGCACGAAGGTGGGCATGGCGACCGGGCTGCCGGTCGAGTGGCTGACGGCGCTCTCGCCGCTGATGCCGTGGGTGTAGAGGAACCCGAACAGCAGCAAGGCCAGCCACAGCAGACGCGACGGACCTGCCACCGGGCGGTGGCTCCGTCGACGGAATGTGGGCTGGGCCGAGACCATGACGTGATCCTAGCGTCATGCCGGCCCGCTCATGTCACCGCACCGTCCCAACGGTGTGTGAATCAGCCAACGTGCAGTTGCTGTATGGGCATTACGCCTCAGTTCGTCTCCGCTATCAGTACGCAAAAGGTCAATCGTTTCGCCTGTCCGGGAATGTTCGGCTCCTGGAAGTTTGGGCGACTTAAACGCTCCGTAATTATTGAGCGTTCAGCCATCAGGAGCTGCCGTTGAGCTTTGCGGAGCTCTCGGATACTGCCGGATTTCAACGCGGCGCGCCCGGCACCGCGAATGCGGTACCGGGCGCGTGAGCCGGGCGGTGAGGGCTGTCAGTGCGCGCTGCGGAAGCGGCGGAGGCGGAGGCTGTTGCCGACGACGAAGACCGAGGAGAAGGCCATCGCGGCTCCGGCGATCATTGGGTTGAGCAGGCCGGCGGCGGCGAGGGGAAGGGCTGCGACGTTGTAGCCGAAGGCCCAGAAGAGGTTGGACTTGATGGTGCCGAGCGTCTTGCGGGCGAGGCGGATGGCGTCGACGGCGGCGAGGAGGTCGCCTCGTACGAGGGTGAGGTCGCCGGCCTCGATGGCGGCGTCGGTGCCGTTGCCCATGGCGAGTCCGAGGTCGGCCTGGGCGAGGGCGGCGGCGTCGTTGACTCCGTCGCCGACCATGGCGACCGAACGTCCCTCTGCCTGGAGGCGCTTGACGACGTCGACCTTGTCCTCGGGCATGACCTCGGCGATGACGTCGGTCGGGGCGATGCCGACCTCGGCGGCCACGGCCTCGGCCACGGCCTTGTTGTCGCCGGTGAGCAGGATCGGCGTCAGGCCGAGGGCGCGGAGCCGGGTGAGGGCTTCGGCGCTGGTGGGCTTGACGGCGTCGGCGACCTCGAGGACCGCGCGGGCCTGGCCGTCCCAGGCGACGGCGATCGCCGTGCGGCCGGTGGCTTCGGCGGTCTCCTTGGCCTGCCGCAGTGTGTCGGGGAGCGTGATCGCCCATTCGGCGAGGAGCTTCTCGCGGCCGACGAGGACGGCGTGACCGTCGACGACGCCCTGGACGCCGAGACCGGCGATGTTCGCGAAGTCCTCCGGGGCCGGCAGCTCGCCGACCTTCCCGGCGGCGCCCGCGGCGACGGCCTGGGCGATGGGGTGCTCGGAGGCGTGCTCCAGGGCGCCGGCCAGGCGCAGCACCTCGTTCTCGGTCTCGCCCTCGGCGAGGTGGACGCCGAGCAGGGTCATCTTGCCGGTGGTGACGGTACCGGTCTTGTCGAGGACGATCGTGTCGACCTTACGGGTGGACTCCAGGACCTCCGGGCCCTTGATCAGTACGCCGAGCTGCGCGCCGCGTCCGGTGCCGACCATGAGGGCGGTCGGGGTGGCCAGGCCCAGGGCGCAGGGGCAGGCGATGATCAGGACGGAGACGGCCGCGGTGAAGGCGGCGGTCCAGCCTTCGCCGGTGGCGACCCAGAAGCCGAGGGTGGCCAGGGCGAGGACGATGACGACGGGGACGAAGACGGCGGAGATCTTGTCGGCGAGGCGCTGGGCGGCGGCCTTGCCGTTCTGGGCGTCCTCCACCAGCCTGGCCATCCGGGCGAGCTGGGTGTCGGCGCCGACACGGGTGGCGCGGACGACGAGACGGCCCCCGGCGTTGACGGTGGCGCCGGTGACCGCGTCGCCGGCGGACACCTCGACGGGGACGGACTCGCCTGTCAGCATGCTCGCGTCGACCGCCGAGCTGCCGTGCTCGACGACGCCGTCGGTGGCGATCTTCTCGCCGGGGCGGACCACGAAGCTGTCGCCGACGGCGAGTTCGGAGACGGGGACGCGGACTTCCCGCCCGTCGCGCAGCACGGTGACGTCCTTGGCGCCCAGCTCCATCAGCGCCTTCAGCGCGGCTCCGGCGCGGCGCTTGGAGCGGGCCTCGAAGTAGCGCCCGGCCAGGATGAACGCCGTCACTCCGGCGGCGGCCTCGAGGTAGATGTTGCCGCTGCCGTCGCTCCGGGACAGGGAGAATTCGAAGGGGTGGGTCATGCCCGCCATGCCGGCGCTACCGAAGAACAGGGCCCACAGGGACCACAGGAACGCCGCCGACGTACCGACCGAGACCAGGGTGTCCATGGTCGCGGCACCGTGGCGAAGGTTGGTGAAGGCGGCCTTGTGGAACGGCCAGGCGCCGTACACGACGACCGGTGCGGCCAGGGTCAGGGACAGCCACTGCCAGTTGGTGAACTGCAGTGCCGGGACCATCGCCATGGCGATCACCGGCACGGACAGGACGACCGAGGTGATCAGGCGCTGGCGCAGCGGCGCCAGGGTGTCCGGCTCGGGTTCGGTGCCGTCCGTGCTCTTCTCGGGGGCGGCCGGGGGCTGGGGGAGGGCGGCGGTGTAGCCGGTCTGCTCGACGGTGGCTATCAGGTCGGCCACCTCCACGCCCGCCTCGAAGACGACCTTGGCCTTCTCCGTGGCGTAGTTGACGGTGGCCTCCACGCCGTCCATGCGGTTGAGCTTCTTCTCGATGCGGGCCGCGCACGAGGCGCAGGTCATGCCGCCGATCGCCAACTCGACTTCGGCTGAGGCAGGGGCGGTGATGCTCATGATGCTCCTCGTGCGCGGACGGGGGTGGGGGTGGGACGGGATGGTGCTCGTGGACGGCGGGTCGGCAGGGCGTTGGCGGTCCGCCGTCGAGCCGAGGATCAGTGGGCGGAGAGGTTCTCGGCCCGGCCGGTGAGCTCGTAGCCGGCCTCGTCGACGGCGGCGGCGATCTGGGCGTCGTCGGGCTCGGCGCCGGTGGTGACGGTGACCAGGCCCGTGGCGACGTCGACGCGGACACCGGTCACGCCCGCCACGGCCGAGACCTCCTTGGTGACGGCCGTCTCGCAGTGGCCGCAGGTCATGCCCTGGACCTTGTAGACGGTGGTGATGCCAGCGGTCTTCTCGTCGCGTGTGGCGGCGGAGGTGGAGCAGCTGTTGTCGGGGGAGCAGCAGGACATGGGGTGCCTCCGGTCGTTGATCTTGGGTGGGCGCCTCGCGAGCGCCCTCGTAGAGATTTATACCCCCCGGGGGTATCTAGAGCAACCCCCGGGGGGTACCTGAATGCGAGGTGGACGCCTGTCGATCTGAGGCGGAAATGCCCTGGTTGATGCCGAAATGACGGCCCTGCGTCGAGGGAAGATGCGCGGGAGGGTCGCCCGGCTGTCGATACCCCCTGGGGTATCTCGCGATCGTCGTCGACAGGTACCGCAGGGTCTGCGGCCTCGGGCATCGCTGTGGTGCCGGCCCGGTGGGCCGGCACCCTGGCCAGGAGAAGGGTGGCGGGGCGCCGCTCGAGCGACGCCCCGCAGGAGTGGGTCAGCCGACGCGGAGGGTCAGTGCTGCGGTGTGGAGCTTGCCGCCGGTCTGGAACTGGAGGAACAGGCGCCAGTTGCCCGGCTTGTCGAGCTGGGCGTGGAAGGACAGATCGGGTCCGCCCTTGTCGCCGTTGACCTTGGTCTCCGGGTGGAGGTGGGCGAAAGCCTGGTCGCCCTCGTGGAAGGCGGTCAGGTGGGCGTAGGTGTCCAGGTAGGGCTGCAGGTCGGTGACCGGCTTGCCGTCCTTGCTGATGCTCACGGTCATCGGGCCGGCGGTGCCGGCCTTCAGCTCGCCCTTGACGGCCACGGTGTAGCCGTCGACCTCAGTGCCGGCGGTGGCCGCCGGGAGGGGGGTGTCCTTGGCGTCGCCGGGGACGGTGACGGTGCGGCTGAGGACGAAGTCCTTGCCCTTGCCCGGCCCGCTGTCCGGGGTGAAGGAGGCGTACGTCCTCCATGTACCGGGCTCGAGGGCGGCCAGGTCGGCGGTCCAGGTGCCGTCATCCGCCATGGTGGGGTGAAGGTGCTGGAAGCCGGTGAGGTCCGAGCGGATGGCGTAGAAGTGCATCCGCTTGGTCTGGTCGACGGCGAAGCCGGTGACCGGCTTGCCGTCCGGACTGGTGATCTTGAACTTGTACCCGGTGGCCTTGCCCGCGGGCAGTTCCTTGGCGTCGGAGACCAGGCTGTAGCTGTACTTGGTGTCGGACAGGCCGTCGTCCTTGCCCATGCTGCCGTGGTCCATGCCGGCGTGACCGCTGTGGTCCATGCCGGGCGCCGAGGAGGCGGACGCGGACGGCGTCGAGCCGTGCGAGCCGTGATCCATGCCGGGCATGGAGGAGTCCGAGGAGTCCTTCGAGGAGCCGCAGGCGGCGAGGGCCAGTGCGAGGGCGGCGGTGACGGAGGCGGCGGCGACCGTGCGCCGACGCGGAGAGACGCGGGAGAAAACAGACATCGTGTCGAGTCTTTCGAGGTGTGCGCGGCCTCGATGGGCACACGCGGGTGTACGGGACGGGAGCCGTGCCGGTTCGTGAGGGCCTTCCTCAGAACCGGGCGGCGGCTGTCACGTCCGCGCGACGCACACCTGGAGCAGCAGATTTCGTCCGCTTCTCGGCGGCCCACGGCGCCGAGACCGGCAGGCGCGAAGGCGGCCTGCCTGCTGCCATCCACCGAGGATCGCGAAGGCGAGGAGCACCAGCGGCCCGGCCGACGCCAGCTTGGCCTGATCACGTGCAGGGGTGGAGGTGCACAGCGCCCCCGCCATCATGGGCACGTCCGGCTTCGCCGAGGCATGGGCCGGCGAAGCGCCGCCGGCCAGGTGACGATCATGGCCCGCGACCGAGGCCGGCACGTGCCCGGCGGGATGCGAAGCCATGGGCATGGTGCTGCTTGCCGGGGCTGACACACCCCCGTGGCAGCCGTCCACAGCCGCAGCCGGATTGCCGTGCATGAGGAACAAACCGAGCAGGACCGCGCACACGGTCAGCGCGCGGGCTGCTGCTGCCCTGCGTGCTGGTGAGGTGTGGGTCACTGCTGAGGCCTTCCGAGGGGGTGCTGCCTTGAGAGTAGCGTTCCGCCCTGCGGCTCCGCCGAGATTCGTGCCACATCTGTCCTGGGTGAGGCGGATCGACCATGTGGCGGTTCCGGGACGTGTGACGTCGAGGAGCTGGAGCTTCGTCGCCGCGGGGCGGCAACGCGGGTCATCCGTAGGCGGAGGGAGTAGGGAATCGGAACCTTGCGGACATCGGGCCCGCGTCCCGCCCCGACCGGGAAGTGATCTTCGATGACGTACTGGCACGATCACGGCGTCAGTGGGTGGGGCTGGTTCGCGATGATGGCTAGCATGATCGTTTTCTGGGCGCTGGTCATTACCTTCGTCGTCCTGCTCTTCCGCGCCTTCAGTCGCAATCGCGCTGCCAGCGGTGAACACCCCACCGCACCGGGCGGGCCCGAGCAGGCTGGTCCACCCCGGAGCAGATTCCCGCCGAGCGGTACACGCGTGGCGAGATAGACGACGAGGAGTATGTCCTGTACCGCGTTTTCCGTAGGGAGCTGCGCTGGCATCCCGCCCCTGGCCAGGGCTTCGTCCAGGTGGTGCCGGTCGGAGAGTGACCCCCGAGGGGCCTGCCGACCGGGTACCCCCGGCCTGCAGGCCCGCGGACATCGCACGCTCACGGGGCGAGGGACGCCCGATACCCGGCGCGCTGAACCGCTGCGACCAGCTCGTCCCGCACGACCGGCCCGCTGCCACCGTCAAGGGTGACCGTGGTGCGCCCGGCCTTGACGTCGGTGCGGGATGCGCGCACCCCGGGAACTTCTTCCATCTCGTCGTCGATGAGCAGGCCGCAGCTGTTGCAGTGCATGCCCTCCACCAGCAGCACGACCTCGTCGGCCGTCGGCTGCTGCGGCTCCTGGCGCTTCCTGCCGAACAGCTTCATCGGGTGCCGCCTTCCTGGAAGTTGATGTTGCCGCTGACCATGCCCATGGAGCAGGTGAAGCGCAGGGTGCCTGCCTTGGGGGTGCCCAGGTCGACCTGGGTGTCGTCGTCGGTCTCGACGATCTCCTGGACGCCGAGGGCGGGGATGGTGAAGCCCCGCGCGCACCCATTGGCACCGTTGCCGTGCAGGACGAGCGTGGTGGGCACACCGGCCTTCGCGGTGATGGCGGTGGGGGAGTAGACGCTGGTCACGGTGACGGTGACGATCTGCTTGCCGGAGGCGTCGGTGCGTACCGCGTCAGCTGTCCCGGCGGCCTGGGCGGACTGGGGCTGGAAGGAGACCCAGCCGCCGGCCTGGAGGCCGGAACCGATCGTCCACAGGCCCACGGCCAGCACCACCACGCCGGTGATGATCGCCAGCCGGCCGGAGAAGGCACGGGCCGAGTGCCGGAAGAGGTAGCCGAGCAGTGCGAAGAGCGGCGCAGTGCCAAGCACGAACCCGGCCATCACTGCGGCTCCGGCTACCGGCGAACCGGAGGTGATGGCGATCAGCTCCACCGAGAGCGTGACCCCGCAGGGTACGAGCACGGTGGCCAGTCCCAGCAGCGCGGGAGCGAGGGCCGAGCGGCCCTTGGCCATCTGCCGCACGGCCCGGCCGAAGGAGGCCGGTGGCCGGAGCACCAGACGGCCGACCGCCTTGACACCGAAAAGATCCAGCGCGAAGAGCAGCATCAGAGCCCCGGCGGCCAAGAGCAGTACCGCCTGCGCGCGAGGACTGGGCTGCAGCGCGGCGCCGAACACTCCGAGAAGGGCGCCGAGGATGGTGTGGGAGACGAACTTGCCGCCGAGGAAGGCCCCGACCGGGCCGAGCGGCTCCAGGACCGACTGGGGCGGCGCCGCGGGGGATTGCGAGGACGAACTGCCCCGGCGGGTCACCGCGCCGGCGAGCAGCCCTCCTTGGACAGCGGCGCACGAGGCGCCGCCCGCGAGCAGACCGGTGCCGGCACCGGTGAGGAACAAAGCGATGGACGACGGCATGCGTCGACACTCCTGATCGGACAGGGTGGCACGCCGGTTTCAACAGCAGACGGGCGTGCCGGATCGGGCAGGGGAAGCACGACGTCCGGCCGGGCGGCGGCACGGCGGACGGTGTCCTGTCAGGTCCGGGACACGCACAATCTGTGAAGATCAGGATCTGATGCGTAAGGGGGCGGCGCGCCAGGCAGCGGCACCCAGCCCGCCGGAGAAGCGTCCACACGCTGCGCTTGCACGGTGACCGCAGTCCCATGGAGGCCGGGAGCCGGAGGGGTGGCGGTGGACGTGCAGTGGTCTCCGGCAGTCAGGCAGCTCGCGTCCGGCATCGCGGTGTCGGCCGGCGCCTTCGCGTCGCGGCCGTCGCCATGGGCGCTGCCGCCACAGCCGTCGGCGTGCGCCTGGGCAGTCTGCGCGACACCCATGCGGCCGGCATCAGCCATGCCCGGCATCGCCGCAGCCATGGCAGGGCGGGCGATACCGCTGAGGCAGACCAGGAGCGCGCACGCCAGCAGCACACCGGCCCAGGACCGGATGAGTGTCGGCGCGCTTCGCATCACGAGCCGAATGCTAGCCAACCCCGGCGAGTGATCTGTCGACCGTCCCGTCCTTCATCCCCCGGAAGCGGGACATGTAGCTGAGCCCGGAACCGACAACGCCACCCTCGGCTGGTCTTGGGCCGACCCCATCGCCGCCTTCGTCATCGCCGCGATCGCGGTCAAGGAAGGCCGCGACGCCTGGCGCGGCAAGGGCTGCTGCCCGGCCCCCGCCGCGGCGATCCCCGCACACGATCAGGAAGCGGACGCCTGCGGACGCCGACCGGATGATCGTCGATCGACTAATAACAGGCCCCACGCGACTCCGCCGGTAGGTCCAAGAAACGACCCAGCCGGCAGCGGGGTGTCGGCCGCCACCCGGTGCGTACTGGCTCAGGGGCTCCGGTCGGGCCGCAGTAGGCTGATCTTGTCGTCAGTCGACAACGCAGGTACAGGGGGAGGCGGCGTGGCGCGGCGAAGGCACTGGGGACCACTTGGGGACCACACGGTAGGCGCGCAAGTGGGCAACTTGCTCGTTACTGAACGAACCGCCCAGCCCATTTGTCCTGATTGCCGGTGGTGTGGCATCCCGACCCTTGACTGGGGGTCAAGGGGTCGTGGGTTCAAATCCCGCCGTCCCGACCAGCGATTTTCGCAGGTCAGAGGCCGTTTCCTCGTGATGAGGAGACGGCCTTTCTGATGTTTCGTCGGCTTCCGGCCGCAAGGCGGCCGCGGGCGCGGATGATCTTCCGGTCCGGTGCGGTGCTGATTCCCGGATTGATCCCTGGATTGGTCGTCCTTCGCGCCATCCGCGACCCACGAAGCCCGCCCACACCGCTCCGCTAGCATGTTCGAACTCGTGACGATCGCCGTCAACCGCCCGTCCTTCACAAGAAAACACGCCATCCAGCACAAAAACCGACCCGGTTCACCAACACCTCACAAATCGGCCAATTAATTGATATCTATAGCATCGCGGGTGTTCTCGCGAATAAACCGAAGAATGACGTCCGCCGCGTGGCGACGATATCGGGCGATAGTGTGGGCCGTGGTGGGTGTGGTGGCCCTCGGGTTCCTCGTCGCGCTGGAAATCGCCGCTCGCCGGTACGGCCTCCCCGGGCCGATGACCAACCAGGCGAAAGAGGTGATCCTCGCCCCCAAATCCGGGCCACTGCTGTACGGCAGCATGGCCTTGATGATGGTGGTGCTCACCTGGCGGCAGCGGTTCATCGCGACCGGTGTCGCGGTCGGCATCGACCTCGTCTTCTTTCTGGTGCGGTGGGCGGCCGACGTCAAGGTGGCCTCCGGGTACGGCCATCCCTTCGGCAACGGCGCGTTGTGGGTGATCCTGGGCTGTGCGGTCATCGCCGTCACGCGCCGCACCGGCCGTGAACGGGCCCTGATGCTGAAGGGCGTCGGGCTGGGCCTGCTCCTGGTGGCCGGCCGCAAGACCGGTGACACCTGGCTGCTCATCACGTCGAAGACCCGCCCGATGGTGCTCGACCAGTACGTCGCCACCGCCGACCACGCACTGGGCAACCCGTCGTGGCTGGTGGGCCGGATCGTCGACGCCAGTGGCCCGATCGGCACCCATGTTCTCGACTGGGTCTACATTCAGCTCGCGGTGGCCGCGGTCGTCGTCGCGATGTACCAGCTGCGGCACGTGGCAACCGAGCGCCGCTTCCCGCGCCACCACCTGGTGCGCACCTTTCTGGTGATCGGTCTCCTCGGGCCGGGCATCTACATGATCTTCCCGGTGGTCGGGCCGATCTTCGCCTACGGCGCCGACGGCGGGCACTGGGCGGTGGCCGACCTGTGGCCGGACACGATGCCGACGGTGACCGCCCCGCAGCACATGCCGTTCGACGAGATCACGCCACGCAACTGCATGCCCAGCCTGCACACGGCGTGGGCCACCGCGATATTCATCCACTCCCGCACGGGACCGCGGATTCTGCGATACGCGGGCACGTTCTGGCTGATCGCCACGCTCGGCGCGACGCTGGGATTCGGCTACCACTACGGCGCGGACATCATCGCCGGCGTGGTGTTCACGATCACGATCGAGACGGCTCTGCGCTCGCTCGCACGTGGCTGGGACCGGTCGGGAATCCAGCTGGTCGCCTACGGTGCGACGGTCTTCGCCGCGCTCCTGCTCTCGTACCGCTATCTGCCGATGCAGATGGCCGAACGCCCATGGGTGTTCGGACCGCTTCTCGTCCTGGCCATGGTCTCGGTGATCTATGGCTACATACGGACCACCAGACAGTGGGAGCCGAAGGCCGCGCCGGCGCGGCGACGGGAACCGCAGCCCGAACTGGTGTGAGACCGGTAGAAGCGGACGCGGAACGGTCGTGACCCGGTGACCATGGTGGTGTGGACGGGAACCCGGCCTTCGACGGGTCCGGGCCGGTGGGCGCGCTCGAGGTGGCGCCGACGGCCCGGACGGCGGTGGCGTGGCTGCCGCCTCCGGAACTGTGGCCGGCGATCCAGGCCATCCGCCGGGAGCACGATCCGCAGGTACGGCGGTGGCCACCGCATGTGAACCTGCTGTTCGGCTTCGTACCGGAGGAGGAGTTCGCGCGGGCCGTGCCGCTGCTGTCCGCCGGGGCGGCGGAGAGCCCGGCGTTCACGGCGCGGCTGGCCGGCGTGCGGTACTTCCGGCACCGGCACGACGCGACGGTGTGGCTCGATCCCGCCGCGGCGGGCCCGGCACCGTGGGCCCGCCTCCACGAGGAGCTGGGATCGCGGTTCCCGCTCTGCCGCGGGCGCGGCGGCCGCTTCACCCCGCATCTGTCCCTCGGGCGCACACAGGAGCCCCGGCGGCTGGCCGCCGAGTGCGCGGACCGGCTCGGCGCACTGCCGGCCGTGGTCGACGAGGTGGTCCTGCTCTCCCGGCGCGGCGAGGAGCCCATGCGGCCCCGGGCCCTGATCGCGCTGGGCTCGGGCCGGGTCCGCCGACCACCGGACATCCCCTAGCGCCGCGACCAGGGCGGGCGCCGTGCAGCTACCGGATGCGGAACCCGCAGCCGCGGCTAGCGTGATCGTCATGGACATCCCGGCCTGACCCACGACGTGAGGAACGACCATGACCGGCTCTTCCACCCAGGGAATCAAGACCGTGCTGCACCCCGTCTCCGACCTGGCGGCGGCCAAGGAGATGTACACCGCCCTGCTCGGCGTACCGCCGGAGGCCGAGGGGCCCTACTATGTCGGCTTCGAGGCCGCGGGCCAGCACATCGGGCTGGTACCGGGCGGCGGACCGCAGGCCATGACGTCGCCGGTAGCGTACTGGCATGTGCAGGACATCGAGGCGAAGCTGGCCGAGGTGACCGCGGCGGGTGCCACCGTGAAGGAGCCCGCGCGCGACGTCGGCGGCGGCCGCCTGGTGGCCACCGTCACCGACCCCGACGGCAACGTCCTCGGGCTGCTCCAGGACCGATGAGAGGCGGGGCCCCGGGCCCCGACGGATGGAGAAGACGATGAGCACGGCCAGGAGGACGGACACGCGGCCGCCCGCGCCGCACGACGCCGACAGCCACGATCTGATCCGCGTGCACGGCGCGCGCGTGAACAATCTCAAGGACGTCACCGTCGAGATCCCCAAGCGCCGCCTGACCGTGTTCACCGGCGTCTCCGGCTCCGGGAAGAGCTCGCTGGTGTTCGACACGATCGCCGCCGAGTCGCAGCGGCTGATCAACGAGACCTACAGCGCCTTCGTGCAGGGCTTCATGCCGACCCTGGCACGGCCCGAGGTCGACGTGCTCGACGGGCTGACGACCGCGATCATCGTCGACCAGCAGCGGATGGGCGCCGACCCCCGCTCCACGGTCGGCACCGCCACCGACGCCAACGCGATGCTGCGCATCCTCTTCAGCCGGCTCGGGAAGCCGCACATCGGGCCGCCCGGCGCGTACGCCTTCAACGTCCCCTCGGTCCGGGCGAGCGGTGCGATCACCGTCGAGCGCGGTGACAAGAAGGCGGTGAAGGCGACCTACACCCGCACCGGCGGCATGTGCCCGCGCTGCGAGGGCCGGGGCACGGTCTCCGACATCGACCTCACCCAGCTCTACGACGACTCCAAGTCGATTGCCGAGGGGGCGTTCACCATCCCCGGCTACACGGGCGGCGGCTGGAACACCCGGCTGTACGCCGAGTCCGGCTTCTTCGACGCGGAGAAGCCGATCCGCAGGTTCACCAAGAAGGAGCTGCACGACCTCCTCTACCGCGAGCCGACCAGGATGAAGATCGCGGGCATCAACATGACGTACGAGGGGCTGGTCCCGCGGGTCCAGAAGTCGATGCTCTCCAAGGACAAGGAGGCGATGCAGCCGCACATCCGGGCGTTCGTGGACCGGGCGGTCACCTTCACCACCTGCCCCGAGTGCGACGGCACCCGGCTCACCGCGGCGGCCAGATCGTCGAAGATCAAGAAGGTCGGCATCGCCGACGCCTGCGCGATGCAGATCAGCGACCTGGCCGCATGGGTCCGCGGCCTCGAGGAGCCGTCCGTGGCGCCGCTGCTGGCGGCGCTGGGGCGGACCCTCGACTCGTTCGTGGAGATCGGGCTGGGCTATCTCTCGCTCGACCGGCCGTCGGGCACGCTGTCGGGCGGCGAGGCGCAGCGCGTCAAGATGATCCGCCACCTCGGCTCCTCGCTCACCGACGTCACCTACGTCTTCGACGAGCCGACCACCGGCCTGCACCCCCACGACATCAGCCGGATGAACGACCTGCTGCTGCGGCTGCGGGACAAGGGCAACACGGTGCTCGTCGTGGAGCACAAGCCGCAGACGATCGCGATCGCCGACCACGTCGTCGACCTCGGCCCCGGCGCCGGGACGGCGGGTGGCACCGTCTGCTTCGAGGGCACCGTCGAGGGGCTGCGGGCCGGCGGCACCGTCACCGGCCGCCATCTCGACGACCGGGCCGCCCTCAAGGAGACGGTGCGCGAGCCCACCGGCCGGCTCGCCGTCCGCGGCGCGACGGCGCACAACCTGCGGGGCGTCGACGTCGACATCCCGCTCGGGGTGCTCTGCGTGGTCACCGGCGTCGCCGGCTCCGGCAAGAGCTCGCTCATCCACGGCTCGCTCCCGGCCTCGGCGGGCGTGGTGTCGGTGGACCAGACGCCGATCCGTGGCTCGCGGCGGAGCAACCCTGCGACGTACACCGGGCTGCTCGACCCGATCCGCAAGGCGTTCGCGAAGGCCAACGGCGTGAAGCCGGCGCTGTTCAGCGCCAACTCCGAGGGCGCCTGCCCCACCTGCAACGGCGCCGGCGTCGTCTACACCGACCTGGCGATCATGCAGAGCGTCGCCACCACCTGCGAGGACTGCGAGGGCAAGCGGTTCGACGCGGCGGTGCTGGAGCACCACCTCGGCGGCCGTGACATCAGCGAGGTGCTCGCGATGCCGGTGACCGAGGCCGAGGAGTTCTTCGGCGCCGGCGAGGCGCGCACCCCGGCCGCGCACAGGATCCTTCAGCGGATGGCGGACGTCGGGCTCGGCTACCTCACCCTCGGCCAGCCGCTCACCACGCTGTCCGGCGGCGAACGGCAGCGGCTCAAGCTGGCCGGCCACATGGCCGAGAAGGGCGGCGTCTACGTCCTCGACGAGCCGACCACCGGCCTGCACCTCGCCGACGTCGAACAGCTGCTCGGCCTGCTCGACCGGCTCGTCGACTCCGGCAAGTCGGTCATCGTCATCGAGCACCACCCGGCGGTCATGGCGCACGCCGACTGGATCATCGACCTCGGTCCCGGCGCCGGCCACGACGGCGGCCGGATCGTCTTCGAGGGCCCACCCGCCGACCTCGTCGCCGCCCGCTCCACCCTCACCGGCGAGCACCTCGCGGACTACGTCGGCGCCTGACCGCCGAACGGGTGACCACATGGCCATGTGTGCCGCGCGCGGGCATGGTGACGAGGGGAGGCGGGGGATTCGTTGCCGAGGATCGGAGACCCATGGCCGTCACGTCACTGACGAACCTGACGGAATACGAGGAGGCCATCTCCCGGGACAGACCGGTGGTGGTGAACTTCTGCGCGTCCTGGGCCCCTCTGTGCCGGGCCATCACACCCGCGTTCGAAAGGTTCTCGCGGCTTCCCGAGTTCGCCGGCACGGTCGACTTCCGCAGGGTGGACCTCGACGAGGCCTTCGACGTCGCCCAGAAGGCGGGGGTCGGCCCCATTCCCGTCTTCATGGTGTTCCACAACGGCACCAGGCTCGACGAGATCGTCGCCCCCGACCCGGAGTCGCTGCGCGAGCTGATCGTCAGGGCGAGCGCCATCGGGCCCGGCCGGGGCGGGGCAGGCGCCTAGGGCGTGTCCTGGGCCGGCTCGGTGTCCTTCTTCCTCTGCCGCGACGCGTGGGCCACGAGGAAGAGGGACGCCCCGCAGGCGGCGACCAGCAGCCAGCCGGGACGGGACGCCCGCGCGAGCTCGCTCGGGGCGGCGCCCGTGACCAGGCCGCCGGCGACGGCGATGCCGAGGGCGGAGCCGAGCTGGCGGGCGGTGGACGTGATGGCTCCGGCCACACCGGCACGGCTGGGCGGCAGTCCGCTCACCGCCGTGTTGGTGATCGGCGCGTTGGCGAAGCCGAACCCGGTGCCGATGAGCAGGTAGGCCGTCAGGAGCAGGAACACGCTCGTGTCCCGGTCGAGGCCGACCAGGCACAGCCCGCCGGCGGTGATGAAGCCCGCGGCCAGGGCGAGCGGCAGCCGTGGCCCGAGGCGGCCGACCAGCTGGCCCGACAGGGGCGCGCAGACGGTCGCTCCGACGGCCAGGGGCAGGGTCGCCAGGCCGGTGGCCAGCGGCGTCCATCCCCGGGTGTGCTGCAGGTAGAGGGTGTTGAGGAGCAGCACCACGTTCAGGGCGGTGAAGACCGCCACGGCGCCGAGGGCCGCGCTGCTGAAGGCCGGGCGCCGGAAGAGCCGCAGATCCATCAGCGGCTCGGGCCGGCGGGACTCGACCCGCACGAAGGCGGCCGTCGCCGCGGCGGCGAGCGCGTACATGGTCAGCGCCGCGGGCGATGTCCAGCCGATGCGCGGCCCTTCGATGAGGGCGCCGACCGAGACCCCGATGACCACTGCCAGCAGGGCCTGACCCGGCAGGTCGAGCCGCCGCGCCCGCTGTGCCTCCTGCGCACGGGACCGGGGCACGAAGATCGCACTGAGTACGAGGGCGGCCACGACGACCGGCGCGTTGATCCAGAACACCGACCGCCAGCCGAACGCCTCGATGAGAGCGCCGCCCGTGACCGGTCCGGCGGCCATGCTGAGCCCGAAGACCGCCGCCCAGACGCCGATCGCCTGCGCTCGCTCCCTCGGGTCGGGCATCGCGTTCACCACGATCGCCAGGGCCACGGGGCTGAGCATCGAGGCGCCGATTCCCTGGGCCGCGCGGGCCACGATGAGCACTCCCGCCGACGGGGCGATCGCGCAGGCCAGTGAGGCGACGCCGAAGACGGTCAGGCCGAGCTGGAACACCTGCCGGCGTCCGAACCGGTCTGCCAGCGCACCGGAGGAGATCAGGCATGCGGCCAGGACCAGGGTGTACGCGTCCACGGTCCACTCGAGACCGCGCGTCCCCACGCCCAGGCCCTGCCCGATGGCGGGCAGGCCCACATTGACGATGGTGGTGTCCAGGCCCACCAGGAACATGCTCAGGCAGCAGACGGCCAGCACCGTCCAGCGTCTGCGCGCACTCAGAAGGGGGTGGGGCGGGTTCCGGTGCTGCACAGGGTGAGTCGTCGTCGTGGCCACGGGCCGGCTGCCTCTCGCGTTGGGGAGCAACTGCCCGGCCAGCTTCCGGCGGGACCACTACCATCGCCCAGAATTTTTGCGGAGGCCGCAAAAAAACCGGCGCCCGGCCGGATCGTTCAGGGGCCGTCGACGGGCAGCGTCCACGCGTTGACGAGCCGCCTCGCCCGCCCGGCGTCGTCGGCGAAGACCAGCACCTGGAGCTTGCGCAGCGCCCGGCGCGGGCCGTAGGACCTGCGGGTGCAGGGGGCGACGGTGGACCGGATCCCGCAGGTGTCGAGGAACTCGCGGACCGCTTCGGCGGCGGTCGCCGTACCCACGCACGCCACGGGCACCAGCAGCCCGTAGGGGTAGGTACGGCGGCCCGCCCTCGCGCGGCGTCTCACGGTCAGTGGTGGCCTTCGGGAACCCGCTCCGGCTCCGCGTGGCCGTGCGCCGCCATGAGCTGCCGGTACTCCTCCGCCTCCGGCTTGGGGATCTGGCCGCCCTCGCCGAAATAGGACCTGGAGATGCGGGCCCGCAGCCGCTCCGACCAGGGGAGCCTGCGGCGGACGCCGTGCTCGTCCACCTCCGGCGAGAGCTCGTACGGCACCGGCTGCTCGTGCGCGGTGTGGAAGTACAGGTCGGTCTGCGTCAGCGGCTCGTGGATCTCCACGAACTCGCCGTGCGGCTTGCGCAGGATGACGCCGCTCTCGCGGCCGTGCAGGACCTTCTCGCGGTCGCGGCGCTGGAGGCCGAGGCACCACCGCTTGGTGATGACGAAGACCAGCACCGGCAGCACGAAGAAGCCGATGCGGCACACCCAGGTGATCGCGTTGAGCGAGATGTGGAAGTGCGTCGCGAAGAGGTCGTTGCCGCCGCCCACCAGCAGGAGCGCGTATTCCGAGATCCAGGCCGCCCCGAAGGCGGTGCGGCTCGGGTTGTTGCGGGGGCGCTCGGTGATGTGGTGTTCGCGGTTGTCCTTGGTGAGCCAGGCCTCGAAGAAGGGGTAGCACCACAGCACGAGCAGGATCATCGGGAAGATCAGCAGCGGGATCAGCACCCCGAGCACCAGGGTGTGGCCCCAGAGGTTGATCTCCCAGCCCGGCATGATGCGGATCAGGCCCTCGGAGAAGCCCATGTACCAGTCGGGCTGGGCGTCGGTGGTCACCTGGTCGGGCCGGTACGGCCCGTACGACCAGATGGGGTTGACCTGCGCGATGGCCGAGAAGACCGCCAGGATCCCGGTGACCAGGAAGAAGAAGCCGCCGGCCTTGGCCATGTAGACCGGCATCAGCGGCATGCCGACGACGTTCCTGTTGTTCCGTCCGGGCCCGAAGCCCTGGGTGTGCTTGTGGTAGAAGACCAGGATCAGGTGCGCCACCAGCAGGGCGGCCATGATGCCGGGGATCAGCAGCACATGGACGGTGAACAGCCGCGGCACGATGATCGTGCCGGGGAACTCCCCGCCGAAGAGGAACATCACCAGGTACGTGCCGACGATCGGCAGGGACAGGATCGCGCCCTCCATGAACCGGATGCCCGTGCCGGAGAGCAGGTCGTCGGGGAGCGAGTAGCCCATGAAGCCGTCGAACATGCCGAGGATCAACAGGCCCGCGCCGAAGAGCCAGTTGAGCTCCCGCGGCTTGCGGAACGCGCCGGTGAAGAAGACGCGCATCATGTGCACCAGCATCGCCATGATGAAGACGAGCGCCGCCCAGTGGTGCAGCTGGCGCAGCAGCAGGCCGCCGCGGATGTCGAAGCTGATGTCGAGCGTCGACCTGTACGCCGCGGACATGCGGATGTCGTGCAGCGGCGTGTACGAGCCGTGGTAGACGACCTCGCTCATGCTGGGCTCGAAGAACAGCGTCAGATAGACGCCGGTCAGGATGATGATGAGGAACGAGTAGAGGGCGACCTCGCCCAGCATGAAGGACCAGTGGTCCGGAAAGATCTTCCGCAGGTTCGCCTTGGCGAGGGAGAACACCCCCAGCCGCCCGTCGGCCCAGGTCGCGAGTCTCTCACCCCGCGATGCCGGGGCGGTGGGGGCCGGGCCGGCCGCGGGGGTGTGTGGCGTGTCGGTCATACGTGAGCGCTCCCGGCCTGGAAGGGCAGAGCGTCCACGCTTGCCCCTTTATCCTACAAAATTCACCGTTTTCTGCACGATCTCCCTTATCTTCCCTGTGCTGTGCCGCTGAACGCGCTATTTGCGTGGAGTGTCGCCTGACGGCCCATCGGAGACGGGGCGGGCCGCCGACCCCGCCCGGCCCGCCTGATGTGCCGTCGGGACGCGAGTGGAGTCGCTTCCTCCGATTGTCGTAGTATGTCCGGCGTCGCTATTGCGTCCTCGGTCGTGCCCGGTGTCCGCTCCCGGGGGCCGATTCCGGCGGAGCCGATGGGGCCGAATGGGGCCGGTACGCAGTGCAGGTGTTCGTTTTCCGCTCGGCCCGGCAGGTGGCGGCTTCCAGTCCTGGTCTCCCCGCAGAACGGAAAACACCTCGTGGATCTGAGCGCGGCCAATAAAAAGGGCCTCAGCCTCTTCGCCCTGATCATGATCGGGCTGGGGTCCATCTTCGGCTCCGGCTGGCTCTTCGGAGCCGGCCAGGCGGCCCAGGTCGCCGGGCCGGCCGCGCTGGTCGCCTGGGTGATCGGCGCGATCTTCATCGGCATGATCGCCATGACGTACGCCGAGGCCGGCGCCGCCTACCCGCTGCCCGGCGCCATGGCCCGCTTCGGCTCCATCTCGCACGGACCGGTGCTGGGCTTCGTCACCGGATGGGCCGTGTGGATCGCCACCGCCTCGCTGATCCCCATCGAGGCCATCGCGGGCACCCAGTACATGTCCTCGTGGAGCTTCGGCTGGGCCCGCGACCTGGTCGCCGACGGGCGCCTGACCGGCACGGGCATGGCGACGGCCCTGGTCCTGACCGTCGCTCTGTGGCTGGCCTGCTACTGGTCGGTCGAGCTGCTGGCGCGGGCCAACAACCTCCTCACCCTGGTCAAGTTCGCCATACCCGTCCTCGCGGTCGCCGCGCTCATCGCCTCCGGCTTCCACACCGGCAACTTCACAGCGCACGGCGGCTTCGCCCCCAACGGCTGGTCCGCCGTCCTCACCGCCGTCAGCGCCTCGGGCGTCGTCTTCGCCTTCAACGGCTTCCAGGCCGTCGTCAACCTCGGCGGCGCCGCCAAGAACCCCGGCCGCGCCATCCCGCTCGCCCTCGTCGGCGCGCTCTCCCTCGGACTGCTGATCTACCTGGCCCTGCAGGTCGCCTTCCTCGGCGCCGTGCCGCCGGAGCGGCTCGCCGAGGCCGGCGGGTGGAGCGGGGTCAACTTCGCCTCGCCCTTCGCCGACCTCGCCAAGCTGCTGATGCTGCACTGGGTCGTCACCATGCTCCAGTTCGGCGCCTTCATCTCCCCGAACGGCGCCAACATCGGCAACGTCGCCTCGGCCGCGTACCTCGCGCAGAACCTCGCCGAGACCGGCTTCTTCCCCAAGAAGATCGCCGAGGTGCACCCCCGCTACGGCGTCGCCCGCCCCGCCATGTGGCTCAACCTGGGCTTCTCCGTCCTGCTGCTGCTCACCGTCGGCCACAGCTGGGAGGCGCTGGCCAGCGTCGTCTCCGCCGCGATGGTCGTCTCCTACCTCATGGGCCCGATCGCCGTCGGCGTCCTCCGGCAGACCAAGCCCGACCTGCCCCGCCCCTTCCGCCTCCCCGCGGCCAGGATCCTCTGCCCGGTCACCTTCGCGTTCGCCGCCTGCGCCCTGTACTGGTCGAAGTGGCCCAACACCGGCAAGGTCGCCCTGCTGACCCTGCTCTCGGTGCCGATCGCCGCCGTCGTGCTGCGCCGCCGCGGTGAGACGAGCCTGCGCCGGCAGTTCGCGCCCGCGTGGTGGATGGTCGGCTTCCTGCTGTGGATGGCGTTGCTGTCGGCCCTGGGCAGCGAGCAGTTCGGCGGCCACGGGGTGATCCCGGGCGGCCTCGACATCGCGCTGGTCGCGCTGTCGTCCGTCGGCTTCTACTTCTGGGCGGTCCGCGCGGGTGTCCAGGCCCACCGCGCCGGCCTGCCCGGCCCGGACCCCGTCCTCGGCGACGCCGCCTCCGCGTCCGTGCCGGAGCCCCGGCAGGCGGAGCCGGCCGGGACCGCCGTTTCCTGAGGCGGACATCCACTGAAGCAAGCGGGGCCGTGGCTCGTACGAGCCACGGCCCCGCTTCGGTGCATACCGGCAGGCGGTGCAAAGAATCTTCGAGCCTCCGGGAATGTCTGACTGAGCAGATACTGTTATGTCAGATGAATTCGCTCGCGGCCCGCGGGCACCCCGGCACACCCCCTCGAAGGAAACGCCCCCCCATGAAGCTCGTCTACGTCTTCGACGCCTACTGCGGCTGGTCCTACGGGTTCGCCCCCACCCTGGCCGAGATCGGCCGGCGCCACCCGGACCTCCCCGTCGAGGTCGTCTCCGGTGGCCTCTTCACCGGTGCCCGCCGCGTACCGATCCGTGAGTTCGGCTACGTACAGGGCGCCAACGCCAAGATCAGCGAGATGACAGGCGTGGAGTTCGGTGCCGCCTACGAGCGACTGATCGCGGACGGCTCGTTCGTCATGGACTCCGAGGCGGCCGCCCGCGGCATGGCCGCCCTGCGGCAGGCGGCCCCCGCCCACCGGGCCGCCGAGCTGGCCGAGGCCCTGCAGACGGCGTTCTACCGGGACGGGCAGAGCCTGTCCGACGCCGGGACCTACCGCGCGATCGCGGAGCGGGCGGGGCTCGACGCCGACGCCGTCGTCGCCGCCTTCACGGCACCGACCTCCCGTGCCGCGGCCGAGGCGGACTTCCGTCACGCCCGGGGGCTGCGCGTCGAGGGCTTCCCCACACTGCTCGCCGTCGACGGCAACCGCGGGGCCGCGGTCCTGGCCGTCGGCCGCGCCACCGCCGACCGGATCGACCAGCGTCTGGCCGCCCTCGCCGCCTCCTGATCACCCGCATCCCGCGGGACACGGCTGAGCCCGGCCGCGGCACGCCGCGGCCGGGCTCAGCCGTGTGCCTCCTCCGGGAAGGGTCACTTGGGGTTGTACTTCACGCTCCTGAAAGCGGCGCCGCCGTTGTCCTGCCCGGGGGCGAGACGGACCGCCTTGCCCTTGCAGTTCTTCTGCGGGTAGACCTCGAGCGGCTTCTTCATGTAGTTGCGCGCGCCGCTCGCCTCCTGCTCCATGGACATGCACTTGTTCTCGGGAAGCGTCGCCACGAAGTAGGGCTTCTTCTTGGGGCCCACCCAGGCGAAGCCACCGCCTTCGGCGGCCGAGCTCCCCGTGGGCAGCGACGCGGCGAGGAGGAGACCTCCCAGGACGGCAACAACTGCGTTGCGGAACAGGCGCATCACGGATCCTTCGTCTCGACAGTACGGCGAACCGGGCGAACAGCCCTCGCAGCGGTCAACGACGCTCGGCCACCCCACGACACGGTGCGTGACGGCGCCCGGGTAGTTTCGGCAGGGAGAGCCGATCTTCCAGGAGAGCCATGACATCCGCCCGCCCCCGTGTCCTGTACGTCACCGACCTGGCCTTTCAGGCCAAAGGGAGGCGGTACTGCGACGAGGACATCTACCTGAGCTCCCGGCTCAGGGAGGATTTCGACGTGGCGCTCTGTCACCCTCTTGACGCAGCCGCCCTGATGGACGCCTTCGACGCGGTCGTGGTCCGCAACAGCGGGCCCGTGCTGCACTACCAGGCCGCCTACGACGCCTTCCGCGAGCGCGCGGCCCAGCGGCGGACGCGCGTGTACAACCAGCTGTCGGGCAAGGCGGACATGCTCGGCAAGCGGTACCTCCTCGAGCTGACCGCGGCCGGGTACCCGGTCATCCCCACCGCCGACCGCCCGCAGGACCTCGCCCTGCTGCCGGAGGCCGCCGAGTACGTGGTCAAGCCCAAGCTCGGCGCGGACTCCATAGGCCTGGAATTCCGCACCCGGGACCGGCTCGCGGACCTGGCGTTCGGTGAGATCCTCGTCCAGCCGCGCATCGACTTCCGCTACGAGGTCTCGTTCTTCTTCGTCGACCGGGCCTTCCAGTACGCGCTGTACGCCCCCGACCCGGCCCGGCGCTGGGAGCTCGAGCCGTACGCGCCCACCGCGGCGGACCTGGCCTTCGCGCAGCGGTTCGTCGACTGGAACGCCATCGACCACGGCATCCAGCGCGTGGACGCCTGCCGCACCCCGGAGGGCGGGCTGCTCCTCGTCGAGCTGGAGGACCTCAACCCCTACCTGTCGCTGGAGCGCATCGCGCCCGAGGCCCGCGAGTCCTTCGCCGCGAACATGGCGACGTCGCTGCGCCGGCTGATCGACTCCTGACCAAGCGCTCCTGACCAAGTGGCTCATCTGCCCCTTGAACCCCGCCTACCCCCCGGTCATGATCGGCGGGGGTCCGGCACCGGCGGCGGGCCGGGCGGGGAAGGGGAGCGCACATGGCGCGGCACAGCAGGCGTGGATTCCTCAGCTATCTGGTCGCCGCGCCGACGCTGGCGGTGGCCACCCGGATCGGCCTGGACGGCGCCGCGCCCGGCGCGGCGCACGCGCAGGGCCAAGCCGTCGTGCCCACCCCGCCCCAGCCGGCCGACCTCGTCGACCTCGGTGACCTGCTGATCCTCGCGGGTGCCCCCACGGCCCACATGCTGGTGCTGCGCGTCGGCGAGGACGGCACGGTGACGTTCCGGCTGCCCCGGGAGGAGGTCGGACAGGGGCTGACGACGGCGGTGGCGATGCTGGTCGCCGAGGAGATGGACGTCCCCCTCGCGCGGGTGCGGGTGCAACTGGAGGACGCCCGGCCTGAGCTGGTGTTCGGTCAGTTCACCGGCAGCTCCAACTCCATCCGGTCGCTGTACGACCCCGTCCGGCACACCGCCGCCGCGGCACGCGCCCGCCTGGTGGCCGCCGCGGCCCGGCAGTGGGACCTGCCGGCGCGGCGGCTGAGCACGCGCGACGGCGCCGTCGTGGCGCCGGACGGGCGCAGCGCGCCCTACGCGTCCCTGGCGGCCGCCGCCGCGTCGCCGGACCTGGGCGCGCTCACCGCCGCGCCCAAGCCCGAGTCCGAGCACCGGCTCGTGGGCACCCCCACCTCGCGCATCGACGCCCGCGCGATGGTCACCGGCCGGCAGCGCTACACCCTGGACCTCGACGTGCCCGGCGCCAAGCCGTGCATGGTGCGCCGGCCACCGACCCTGGGCGGCACCGTGCGCGCCGTGCGCAACCGGGACGCGGTCCTGGCCATGCCCGGCGTCCTGGCCGTCGCGGTGATCCCCACCGGGGTGGCCGTGGTGGCAGAAACGTTCGGTCAGGCGCTGGACGCGAAGAACGCCCTCGAGGTGACCTGGGGCCCCGGCCCCGTCGACGGCCTGTCCGACGACGGCATCCGCGCCCGGCTGCGCGCGGCGACGTCCCTGACGCCCCCGCCGCTGCTCTCCCGGCACCTCGAGGCCGAGTTCGACTTCGCGTTCGTCAGCCACGCGCCCCTGGAGACCAACTCCGCCGTCGCGGACGTACGGGCGGACCGGGCCGAGATCTGGTCCGGGGTGAAGGCGCCCATCGTCGCCCGGCAGACCATCGCGGCGGAGCTGGGGCTGCCCGTGGACCGGGTCACCGTCCATGTGGTGCAGGCAGGCGGCTCGTTCGGGCGCCGGCTGTTCTTCGACGCGGCGCTGGAGGCGGCGCGGGTGTCCAAGGCCTGCGGGCGACCGGTGCGGCTGATGTGGTCGCGGATCGACGACATGCGGCACGGCCGGATGCGGCCCGCGACCCACCACAAGCTCCGCCTCACCCACGCGCTGGGGCAGGTGCTCGCCCTCGAGCACCGGGTGGCCGCCGTCGAGACGGACTTCCGGCACGGCCTCGGCGAGATCATCACCGCGACGGCGGCGAAGCTGCCGAGCGGGCTGGGCAACGCGACGTTCGCGCAGACCCTCTTCCACACGACGGTCAAGTCCCCGTACCACTTCGGCCTGACCACACAGCGGCTGACCGAAGTGCCGCTGAGGATGCCCACGGCCTCCTGGCGGTCGGTGTACTCGGCCAACACCCGCGGGGCGGAGGAGATGCTCGTCGACGAGCTGGCCGCCGCGCTGGGCGAGGACCCGGTGGCCTTCCGCCGGCGCTTCCTCAAGGACCGCGCGCAGCGTGCCGTGCTCGACAAGGTGGCGGCCGAGGGCGGCTGGGGCCGGCCGATGCCGCCCGGACGGGCGCAGGGCGTCGGCTTCCACGAGGAGTACAAGTCCCGCACGGCGTGCCTGGTGGAGATCGACGCGGCCGACCCCGAGCGGCCGCGCGTCACCAAGGCGGTGATCGCGGCCGACGTGGGCCGGCCCGTCAATCCGCGCGGGCTGGAGGCGCAGCTGCTCGGCGGACTGACGGACGCCCTCTCCACGACCCTCAGCGCGGGGCTGCACATCGACGACGGGCTGCCGCTGGAGGGGAGTTACTCGCAGTTCCACTACGCCCGGCAGCAGGACTCGCCGCCCGAGGTGCGCATTTTCGTCATGCCCGCCACCGGGGAGCCGGGCGGGGCCGGCGAGCTCGGGGTGCCCGCGGCGGTGGGCGCGATCGCCAACGCCTACGCCCGTGCGACGGGGACGCGACCCCGCCGCTTCCCCGTCAACTTCGACGTCGACTTCACCCCGTTCCCGCGCTGACCCTGGAGCCCTGCCGTGCCCTCCCACACCTTCACCGTCAACGGGCGCACCGTCACCGTCGACGCCCCCGACGACCTTCCCCTGCTGTGGGTCCTGCGCGACCTGCTCGGCATCCGCGGCCCGAAGTACGGCTGCGGCATAGACGTCTGCAAGGCCTGCACCAGCCATCTGGACGGGGCGGCCGTCCGGCCCTGTGTCGTGCCCGTCGCCGAGGCCGCGGGCCGCCGGGTGACCACCATCGAGGGCCTCGCCGACGGCGAGAAGCTGCACCCGGTCCAGGAGGCCTGGCTGGAGCAGGACGTCGCCCAGTGCGGCTACTGCCAGCCCGGACAGATCATGGCCGCCGTCGACCTGCTGCGGCGCACCGGCGACCCCACGGACGCCGACATCGACGCGATCGCGAACGTCTGCCGCTGCGGCACGTACTTCCGCATCCGCGAGGCGATCCGCAGCGCGGCGGCGAAGATGCGGTCGGCACCGGGACAGTGAGTCCTCCGGAGTCCTTCAGAGGTCCCCCGTCCGCCCCTGCTGCCGCTCGGTGCGCGAGGGGCGCCTGGGGCTCGGTTAGCCTGAGGGCACGATGAACTGCCTGACGACGCCCTGGGGCGAGATCGAACTCGCCCGCTTCCCCGAGGACCCCCGCGACACCCTGCGTGCCTGGGACGCCGCCGACGAATACCTGCTGCGGCACCTGGCGGGGGAGGACGACGGCGCACCGGTGGACCTCTCGGGCACCGTGGTCGTGGTGGGCGACCGGTGGGGGGCGCTCGTCACCGCGCTCGCCGCGCGGCGGCCCACGCAGATCACCGACTCCTTCCTCACCCAGCAGGCGACCCGGGCCAACCTGGCGCGCAACGGGGCCGACGCGGACGCCGTGCGGCTGCTGTCGACCCGGGACACGCCGCCGGAGCGGATCGACGTGCTGCTGATCCGCGTGCCCAAGAGCCTCGCGCTCCTCGAGGACCAGCTGCACCGCCTGGCACCGGCCGTGCACGAGGGCACCGTCGTCGTCGGCACCGGCCGGGTCACCGAGATCCACACCTCCACGCTCCAGCTCTTCGAACGCGTCCTCGGCCCGACCAGGACCTCGCTGGCGCGCAAGAAGGCCCGGCTCATCTTCTGCGCGCCCGACCCGGCGATCGCGCGCGAGGCCAGCCCGTGGCCGCGCAGCTACGAGCTGCCCGCCGACGCCGGGGCCGGCGCCGGGCTGACCGTCACCAACCACGCCGGCATCTTCTGCGCCGACCGCCTCGACATCGGCACCCGCTTCTTCCTGCAGCACCTTCCCCGGCACACGGGCCCCGAGCGGATCGTCGACCTCGGCTGCGGCAACGGCGTGGTCGGCACGGCCGCCGCCCTGGCCAACCCCGCCGCCGAGCTGGTCTTCGTCGACGAGTCGCACCAGGCGGTCGCCTCCGCCGAGGCCACGTTCCGGGCGAACGCCGGGACGGACGCCCCGGCCGAGTTCCTGGTGGGCGACGGGCTGTCGGCCGTCGCCCCCGGCAGCGTGGACCTGGTGCTGAACAACCCGCCCTTCCACTCCCACCAGGCGACGACCGACACGACGGCCCGGCGCATGTTCGCCGACTCGCGCAGGGCCCTGCGCCCCGGCGGCGAGCTGTGGGTCATCGGCAACCGCCACCTGGGCTACCACGTCAGGCTGCGCCGCCTGTTCGGCAACTGCGAGGTCGTCGCGAGCGACCCGAAGTTCGTCGTCCTGCGGGCCGTGCGCACCTGACCGGCGAGGGGTCAGCCCGTCGTGATCCGGGCCCAGACCGTCTTGCCGGTCGCGTGCGGCGGTGAGCAGCCCCAGGCCTCGCTGAGCGCGGCCACGATCTGCAGGCCGCGGCCGGTCTCCGCCAGCCCGTCGGCCTCCCGGGCCGCGGGAAGGGCGGGGCTGGGGTCGGCCACGGCACACACCAGGGCGTGCTCCTTGCACAGCAGGGCCAGCCAGGCCGTCGCCGGCTCCCTGCCGGGCGCCGGCCTGCCGGGCCGGCGCAGCGCGTGGCGGATGGCGTTGGCGACCAGCTCCGCGGTGACCGTCGTCGCGTCGTCGGCGTAGTCCGCCAGGTCCCAGCCGGCGAGCGTCCGGCGCAGGAAGCCGCGGGTGCGGGCGGGGCTGCACGGGCCGGCGTCGAACCGTATGGCGGCGAAATGCGTCGTGGACAGCCCGAGAGCGACCCCCCAGTCGTGCCGGCTCGCATGCAGAATCGCATCGAGTGTGGCGGTACGGCCCCGCGCCGTCGTCGCGCGCGGACATCCGCAAGAGGTCACGCCGCGGCTAAGTCGCCTGACTGCAGCCATAGTTCATCCCCCCGAGGGACGTTTCGTCGAGGGCGCCGGGATGGGCCCGGCTAGTCAGTATCCTCACTGATCCCGTCGATGCAATTGCAGAGGGAATTGCATCACCCTCGGCGCGTCAAGAACGTGTGTACGTGCGACGGGTCGGCGGTCCATGAAGGGGGCGGGGCGGTTGTTCGATCGCATCGGAGGGAAGGCCGGGAATGCAGCAGGTCGACAATGGTGTGCAGGCCAGTTCGATTACTGGCGTGGTCTGGGTCAAGAGCCGTCACAGCACCCCGAGCGGAAACTGCGTGGAGCTGGCGGCACTGCCTGACGGAGGGGTGGCGGTTCGGAATTCCCGCCACCCGCAGGGGCCCGCTCTGGTATATACGCGCGACGAGACGATCGCCTTCATCGCCGGGGTGAAGGACGGCGAGTTCGACTTTCTCGCGCGCTGACGACGCACCGACGTCGTGCCGAAGTCGGCTGAAATGAACCGCCGTTAGGGCATGCGGCGGGGCTCCGGGGGGTCATACTGTGCGCGCCACCGGTATGACCCCCTAGGAGTCGGCATGTCCGCACCGTCGTATTCCTCTTCCCCGACGTCCTCGTCCGCTGTGATGCGCCATCTGCGCGACCCGTATGTGGGAGCCACCGCGCTCGGCATAATGCTGGGGCATCAACTGCGCGCGCTCCGCGAGGAAGCGGGCATCACGCCCGCCGCCGCGGCCGACCGCATCCGCGGCAGCACATCGAAGATCAGTCGCATGGAGACGGCCAGCAGCCCCCTCAAGGAACGCGACGTCGACGACCTGCTCCAGCTGTACGGAGTGGGCGAGGCCGCCCGCTCCGAGTACCGCCGGCTGGTCCGGCGCTCGGCCGAACCCGGCTGGTGGCAGCAGTACGGCGACGTGCTCCCCGACTGGCTGGAGACCCTGGTGGGCCTGGAGCGCGACGCCCACGTCATCCGCGCCTACGAGGTGCAGTTCGTCCCCGGCCTGCTGCAGACCCCCGCCTACGCCAGGGCCGTCGTGCACAGCGGCCACCGGCTGGCCTCGCCGGAGGAGATCGAGCGCCGCGTCGACCTGCGGTCCACCCGGCAGGGCATGCTGGCCGAGCCCGGCTCCCCGGTCCTCTGGGCGGTGATCGACGAGTCGGTGCTGCACCGCTGCATGGGCGGCGAGGAGGTGATGCGCGAACAGATCGAGTATCTGCTCGCCGTCACCCGCCGCCCCGGCGTGACGCTGCAGGTCGCCCCCTACGACCTCGGGCACTCGGTGTCCGTGGGGCCCTCGCTCACCTACCTCCGGTTCGCCGCGCCCATCCTGCCGGACATCGTGTACATCGAACTCATGAACAGCGCGCTGTATTTGGACAAGCGCGACGACGTCGCCAGGTACCTCGCCGCCCTCGACGAACTGAGCGCCCTGGCGCTGACGCCGACCGAGAGCCGCCACCTGCTCAGGGAAGCCCTCGACCGGTACCGCTGACGCCGGCGGACCGCCCCGGCGGCGTCAGCCGACGCGGCCGACGCCGCCGAACTCCAGCAGATCCCCGCCCGGCCGCCCGGGGGCCACCTCCGGGCCGGGCCGCCAGGCGGAGACCTCGACGAGGCCGGGCTCGAGGACCTCCAGGCCCTCGAAGCACGCCGCCACCTCCCGGCGCTCCCGCACCCGCCCCCAGGCGCCCCCGGTGACCTCCAGCATGAAGTCGGTGACGGACCGGCGGGTCTCCGCGTCGTCGCTGACCAGCTGGCAGACCACCAGGCAGCTGCCGGGGGCCAGCCGCCGGGCGAGGTCGCGCACCAGCAGCTCGGGGGCGTCCTCGTCGGGGACGCAGTGCAGGACGGAGACGAACAGCGCGGCCACCGGCTCCGCGAAGTCGATGAGGCCGGTCACCCGGGGGTGCCCCAGGATGCCGGCGGTGTCGCGCAGGTCGGCCCGGACGACGGCCGTGCGCTCGTCCTCCTCGAGCAGCGCGCGGCCGTGCGCCAGGACGACGGGGTCGTGGTCGATGTAGACCACGCGGGCGTCCTCGTGGACCCGCTGAGCCACCTCATGGACGTTCTCCCGCGCCGGCAGCCCGGAACCGTGGTCGAGGAACTGGCGGATCCCGTACTCGGCGGACAGCCGGCGCACCACCCGGCGCAGGAACCGCCGGTTGTTCCGGGCGATGAGCGCGGTGCCGGGCGCCCGCCCGAGTAACCGCTCGCAGGCCTCCCGGTCGGCGGGGTAATTGTCCTTGCCGCCCAGGTAGTAGTCGTACATCCGGGCGACACTCGGCACCGTCGCGTCGATCCTCACGGGCGGCCGTGCCCTCCTGTGCTCCATCTGACCCCTTCACCGCGTCTCGGCAACGAATTTCCCCCGGGCGGACGGAAGTTCACATCCTAGGGAGAGAAATGGAGCGGTGCGAGACCACGATGGCACGGTGCCGGGAGGACGTCGGCGAGGAGCCGCCCGCGTCACCCGCCCGTGGCGGCGGGCGGCGAGTCGGCGGCCCCGGCGGGGGTGTCGACGGTGGCGAGGAAGCCGTAGTGGAAGGCCTCCCACAGCGGGCGGATGTCCGCGGGCCGCCCGTCCAGAGCGGTGACGAGCAGGCTCGTGGACGCCCAGTCGGGCACCCCCTCGCCCTCCAGCAGGTCCTGGATGACGTGATGGGTCAGGCGGCCGGAGGAGGCGTTGCGGATGTGGGCGTGGCCGGGGCGGCCGGCCGCCAGGTACAGGCCGCGCAGCGCCGCGCGCAGCCGGTCGGCGGCGGCGCTGATCGAGTCCCGGGGCGCGGGCCCGAGGCCGTGCGCCGCCTCCCACAGCACGCGCAGGTCCGCCGGGTCGCCGCCGAAGGCCTCGGCGAGCGTGTGCACGACCGGCCAGGCGGGCATGCGCTCGCCCGCCAGGATCCGGGAGACGTACGAGGGCGACAGACCGTTGGCCAGCGCCACGTCGCGGATGGTGAGGCCGCTGAGCGCGTGCAAGTGGGCGAGCGCGGCGGCGAGTTTGCGTGCCGCGTGGTCGACGGAGGCCTCGTCGGGCGGCAGCCCCGGAGGGCCGGCGCAGGCCGTGGCGTCCGGGACGCGGGGGCAGGGCAGGTCGGCGCGGCCGGCCGCCGCTGTCGCCCGTTCGGCGTCGCGGCGCTGCAGCCGGCGCCGCACCTCCCGCTCGTTCCACCGCTGCCGGGCGGTGGTCTCGCTGACGCTCGCGGCGTCGCCCACACGCTTCCAGTTCGCCCCCGCGTTGCGCGCGTCCTGCACGGCCGCCGCCTGGTAGTACTCCACCTGCTTCAGCAACTCCCCGGCCAGACGCAGCAGGACCGCTAAGTCGCGGCCCGCGTGCTCGGCCTCGAGCAGCTGCGCCGCGTTCAGCTGCAGGTCCTCGGCGATCCGCAGCCCCAGCGGGCGCGAGCTGTGGGCCCTGGGCGGCAGGGCCTGCCCGTCGCGGATGCGCTGGGCGCGGCGCCGGCACGGGGGGCCGCAGTACACCTTCTTACGGCCCGGTCCGCCGGTCTGCCGCACTTCGCCCGCGCACATGGGGCAGACACCGATGTGCGGAACGGCGTTGGGAACGGCGTTCGGAACGGTGTGCGGAACAAGGTGTGGAACGGTGTGCGGAACGCTCACTGCTTCATCCTTCGTGCGTCGCTCTGACATTTCTCTCTCCACCCGCGTGGTGCTTCGCGGTCCGCCGAACGGACGGCGTCGGACGGGAAGGACGACAACCGCGAGAAATCCATTGGGGCCGCGGCGTGACAACCCGGGCAATTGCGCGGTGCACGTGCATCCGCCACTGCTAGGGTCGTGTCCGCCATCGCCTGCCCAGGGCTCCCTCGGTCAAGGGAACTTAGCGTCTTCGCCGACCCCTCTGCCATCGAGGCGGTGGGTAATGAAGAAAATCAGCCGCCCAGGGGGATAAACGGCAAACACCGGTGTTTCCGGGGGTATACGGAGTTCCCGGGCCGTGGTGCGATCAAAAGGGAAAGGCATCCGGTCGGAAGGCGGCAATTTCGGTGCGCATTCCGGTGTCCCCGTGGACATGGCGCGGAGAACGGCCCCTGTGGGGGGAGCGAAGTCAGCCGGGAAAGCACGCACCCCAAGGCGCCGGGGCGCCCTGGGGTGCGCTGCTTCTGTGACGGTCGTCAGGCGATTGGGGTCAGGTGGTGTGGGGTCAGGCGATCTGTGCCTGCTCGTAGAGGTTCTTGACCTCGTCGCCGAAGTACGGGCCGAACATCCTGTTCGGCAGGAAGGTGTAGCCGAAGCTGTTGACCGACACCTGCAGGCCGGTGCCGGTGGCCTCGTCGAAGGAGGTGAACCAGGGGCCGCCGCTCGAGCCGCCCGTCATGTTGCAGCCCAGGCCGTGGTCCTTGGTGAGCAGGAAGTCCTTGGAGGAGTTCCCGCTGCAGTGGATGAGCTTGCTGCCGTCGTAGGGCGAGGCGGCGGGGAAGCCGAAGGCGTACATGGCCTTGTTGTAGCCGCCGTTGAACTCCAGGCCCTGTGCCCCGACGACCTCGGCCAGGCTCTTGCCGTCGAGCCGGCCGACCACCGCGGCGCCGACGTCGTAGTTGATGTCCTCGCTCGCCACCCACTGCGGGGTCGACATCGTCTTGGCCGCCGACCACGTCCCGTAGGGCGTCTGTCCGTCGTGATAGCCGGGCGCGAACGTCCAGTTGGTGTGCCAGTTGCCCTGGTACTTGACGCAGTGCCCGGCGGTGATCACGGTGCTGGCGTTCTTGCTGGTGACCGCGTCGGCCGAGCAGGAGGCGGTGCGGCCCTGGAAGGAGAAGAACACCCGGCCCGAGGTCTTCACCACCGCGCCGCCGCCCGTCCACGGACCGCCCGCCTGCGGGAAGGACGCGGCGCGCGCGGTCGCGGTGGTGGGCGCCACGGTCGTCCGCTCGCCGCCGGCCTTCGGGACGGACACCGCGCCGGGATCCACGGAGATGAGGTCGAGCGGAACGGCCGCGCGCATGCGCTCGGGGGTCCAGAACTCGCTGACCTTCCGCTGTTCCTCCGCGGAGTCGGCGGCGGTGTGCACGGTCCGGGGGGCGGGGGCCGCGGCGGCGACGGTCGGGGCGGCCTGGGTGCCCGCGGCCACCAGGGCGCCGGCGGCCAGCAGGATTCCGGCGGTCGTACGGCGGGGTCGTCTCACGCGTACTCCTTCTGCCGAGGCCCCGGCGCGCGGACCGCGCGGGGCCGGGTGGGGGGCCGGACCGCGCGGTGGGCGGTCCAGGCAGATGAGTGGTGCGGATTCGAAGGTGCGTCAAGCAGCGTGCCACGGGACGCCGGATATTGACAGGGGCGCGTCAATCACCTCCTCGGGGTTGGGCTCATTCCGTCCCCATGTCGGCTCGGTGCGCCGACCCGGTAATCGGTTTGCCCGTTCGAATGCTCGTCCGGCATGATTGCCCGGCTCACCGCCGATTTGACCCACCTCCGACCCGTGCGAGGTCCCTGCCCCATGGGCGTTTCCCTGCGCGCGCTGCGCGCTCTGCTGCTGCTCGCCGGCTTCTACCTCCTGTGCCTCGCCCTGCTCGGCGTCTTCGCCGGCCTCGCGCTCGCCGCGCACCACTGGGCGCCCTTCCCCGTCGCGCTGAAGCTCGACGTCGTCGTGGCACTGCTCGCGATCCCGGTCGTCCGGGGCATGACGTTCTTGCGCGCACCCCAGGACGACGGCGAGGGCGGACTGCCCGTCACCGAGGCGGCGCAGCCGGAGCTGTGGGCGGCCGTGCGGCGGGTGGCCGCGGCGGCCGGCACCCGGGCTCCCGACGAGATCCTGCTCACCGGCAGCGTGAACGCGGGCGTCTCGGAGAACGCCCGGATGCTCGGTCTGCTGCCGGGACGGCGTCGTCTCTACATCGGCGCCCCGCTGCTGGCCGGCCTCACCGAGGCGCAGCTCCTCGCTGTCCTCGGCCACGAGTTCGGCCACTACGGCAACGCCGACACCCGGCTTGCCGCCGTCACCCTGCGCGGCCGTCACGCCGTCGACCGGACCGTGCGCTCCTTCACCGAACGGGCCGACGCGAAGGTGGAGAAGGAGCGGGCCAAGCAGCAGAAGCGCGCCGACAAGGCCCTGGCCAAGGGACGGCAGCCCAAGGCCGTGGACACCACCGGCGCCGGCTTCGGCCACCGCCAGATGGCCCGGCTGTTCCTCGCCTACTCCAGGTTCTTCCTGCGGTCCACCCAGAGCGTCGCCCGGCAGCAGGAACTCGCCGCCGACCGGGTGGCCGTGCGGATCGCCGGCCGGGACGCCGCCGCCTCCGCCCTGCGCGCGACAGCGGCGCTGGACGCCGCCCACGGCTTCTACCTGCGCAACTACGCCCTTGTGGGCACCCCTGCCGGGCTGCTGCCGCCGTACGGGCAGTTCTACGGCGGACTGTCGCGGCTGCTGGCCGAGCCGGGCCGGCAGGAGGAACTGGCCGAGCTGCGCGACGAGGTGCCCGAGGAGGAGACCTCTCCCTACGACGCCCACCCGCCGACCGCCGAACGCCTCCGCCTGATCGAGGCGCTGCCCGACGACGGACGCGGCCGGCACGAGCCCGTACGGCCCGCGACGGCCCTGCTGCACGACACCGAGCGCGTGCTCGGCGAGCTCGAGGGCGCCACGCTCACGCCGGAGGCGCTGGCCATGCGCCGCGTGGACTGGCCGGAACTGCTCCACCTCGGCCTGCGGGCCGACTGCGACGCCGACGCCGAACCCCTGCGGCAGGCCCTGCGCGAGACCGTCGGCAGCGACGCCGGCCTGCGCGCGCTCCTGGACGTCGCGGACGGCGGGGGGCTGTGGCGCGTGGCGGACCGGCTCCCCAAGTCCGAGGAGGCGGCCAGGGCCCGGGGGCGGGCCGCGCGGGAGTTCGTACGCCCGTACCTGCGGTACACACTGTCACGGCTCGTGGTCCTCGAGCTCGTCGACGCCGGGCTCGCCCGCTGGGAGATGTCCTGGTCGCAGGGCACCCGGCTGAGCCTGCCGGAGGGTCTGGAGGACCGGCTGGGCGAGGCCGTCGAGGCGGCGACCGAGGACACGCCCGACACCCGTCCGCTGCGGCACCTCCTGCCGTGGCCCTCCCCCCACGTCACCACCCAGACCATCTAGCGAAGCGAGCACCCTTTCGTGGCACGACTGCTGCCCCTTCTTGTCATCGCCGTCGGCGTCTACCTCTGGATCAGGTCCCGGCGCAGGGCGCGCGGATCCGGCACCTACGCGGGCACGGGGGCGAGCGCCCGCAAGCTGGGCTTCCTGCCCACGAGCGGCCAGAACACCGAACGGTCCATGCGCGACCCCGAACTGGACGCGCTGACCGCCTCGGTGCGGGCCGGCCAGTGGGAGCCCGTCGCGCGGGCCCTCGCGGCCGTGGGCAAGGACTGGGAGCGCCGCTCGGCGATGATCATCGAGGTCGCGGACGAGGCGGCGAAGGAGGACGGCTGGCTGACGGCCTGGGAGGCGGCGCGCCCGGACGACCCGGACGCCGCGGCCGTCCGCGCCAAGTCCACCGTCTTCCTCGCCTGGGAGCTGCGCGGCAGCGCCTGGGCGAAGGACACCACCAGCGAGCAGTTCGAGGGCTTCCGCCGGGTGCTGCGGCGCTCCCTGGAGGACATCGAGCGGGCCAAGGCCCTCAACCCCGAGGACCCCTCCCCGTACATCACGGAGATCTGGACCGGCCTCGGCCTGGGCTACCCGCACGAGAAGATGCACGAGCTGTGGGCCGAGATCACCGCCCGCGCCCCGTACCACTACGAGGCGCACTTCAGCGCCCTGCAGTACTGGTGCGCCAAGTGGCGCGGTTCGCAGGAACTGGCCCGGGAGTTCGTGGAGCGGGCCGTCGCCGCCGCCCCGCACGGCACGCTGCTGCCCGCGCTGCGCCTGGTGTCCTGGTGGGAGCATCGCGACAGGGAGGCGTCGGAGAAGGACTACCGCGGGCCGGAGCTCATGTCCTACGTCGACGCGGTCCTCGCGGACATCCCGATGGTGCCGCCCACGCATCCGCGGCTCGCCGAGGTGCGGCACCTGACGGCGTACTTCCTGGTGCGCCAGGAGCGGTACGCCGAAGCGCTCGAGCAGTTCCGCATGGTCGACGGCCATGTGGGCGCGGTGCCCTGGTCGTACTTCCCGGAGCCGGCGGAGATGTACTGCGCCTTCCGGGACCTCGCGGCGGCGAAGGCCCGCTGACCCGCTGTCAGGGCCGGCGGTCGGCGTGGACCGGCGTCCAGCCGGTCCCGTCCCGCTCGACGACCGCCGGCACCAGGCCGAAGGGGGCCGGGTGCACCTGGCGGGTGAAGTCCATCAGCTCGATGCGGCGGGGCCGCAGCCGCAGCAGGACGTAGTCGTCCCCGGCCGGCCCGCCGGGGAAGAACGCCTCGAAGCTGTCCTTCCAGTGCGCGAGCCGCAGTTCGGGGTCGTCCTCGACGGTCGCCTCGCCCTCGAGGACGACATAGGCGTAGGCGGCGCGGTCCTCGACGGCGTAGGTCACCTCGGGCCGGCGCGCGATGCCGGCCGCCTTGCGCGAGCGCGGGCTGGTGCCGATCCAGACCGTCCCGTCGTCGTCGACGGCCACGTGCTCGACGAGCCGGGTGTGCGGGCGGTCGCCGTCGTGCGTGGTGAGGAAGCCGTAGGGATTGCTCCGGGCGAGCCGCAGGGCGGCCTCGAAGAGCGATGCGGCGGTGTGATCGGTCGTCATACGGCACCTGTTTCGTGGCGGCGTTACCATACGCTGGCGTACGGTCAACCGTACGGTACCGTACGTTCATGGTGCAACGGCGAGAGCGGAACCCCCGGGACACCGGCGGGCGGCAGCGGCTGAGCGCGCGCGACTGGGCGGACGCGGCCCTGACGGCCATAGGGGAGGGCGGGCTCGCCGCCGTCGCCGTCGAACCGCTCGCCGTGCGGCTGGGGACCACCAAGGGCAGCTTCTACTGGCACTTCGCCAACCGCGACGCGCTGATCGAGGCCGCGCTCGAGCGGTGGGTGGAGGTCTGCACCGAGGACATCATCGCCTCGCTGGAGTCCGAGCCCGACCCGCTGACGCGGCTGCGCAGGCTCTTCGCCGAGGCGATCGCGGCGTCCGACCGCGATCCGCTGGAACTCTCGCTGCTGGCCACCTCCGCGCACCCCCAGGTCGCCGCGGTGCTGCGGCGCGTCACCGAACGCCGCCTCGACTACCTCGCCCGGCTCTTCACCGAACTCGGCTTCCCGCCCGACGAGGCCCGCCGCCGCGGCCTGCTCGGCTACACCGCCTACCTCGGCCACACCCAGCTGGGCCACGCGGTGCCGGAGGTGCTGCCGCCGGGCGGTGACCGGACCGCCTATGTGGACTCCGTGATCGAGGCCCTGTTGGGCCGGGCCTGAAACCCGCGTGTTAAGTTCGCCGACTCGGCGGATACGCCGTCACATCCGGCGCGGGCCAGCACAGTTGGCTCGCACCTCGCCCTTGTCACAACAGGAGAACCGATCACCGTGAACGCCATCCGCGTCCTTGCCATATCCGGAAGCCTGCGTGCCGACTCCGTCAACGCCCAGATCCTGCGCGCCGCCGGCACGCTGGCGGACACCGAGGTGAAGCTCGAGCTGTGGGACGGCCTGTCGGCCGTCCAGCCCTTCAGCGAGGACGACGAGGCCGAACCGGGCGCCGGCGTCCAGGAGATGCGCGCGGCCATGGGGGCGGCGGACGCGCTGCTCTTCGCCACCCCCGAGTACAACTCCTCCCTCCCGGGCCAGCTCAAGAACGCCCTCGACTGGGCCTCCCGCCCCTACCGCCAGTCCGCCCTCACCGGCAAGCCCGTCGCCGTCATCGGCGCCAGCCCCAGCGGTTTCGGCGCCAAGTACGCGCAGGCCGAGCTGCGCAAGGTGCTCAAGGCCTCCGACGCCGAACTGGTCGGCGACGAGCTGTGCGTGCCCAAGGCCAACTCCGTCCTCGGCGAGGACGGTCTGCCGGTGGACCAGGAGCTGCGCGACGCCCTGGTGGGGCTGATCCGCGCGCTGGGCGAGGCCGTCCGCGCCGGCGAGTCCGCCTGACGCCACACCTCACCGCCCGGCGGTGAGCAGGGGGCCGCGTCCGTTCGCCGGGCGCGGCCCCCACGGCGTGCATCGGGTGGCGGGCCCTTGGAAGCGAGGATTCCGTCGTGGACGGGCCCCGGCCCCCGAAGCCGCCGCCGACCGGTCGGCGCTGAGGCTCTGGCCAACACCTGTTCGGGCCCCTACCATGCGAACGCTCCCAGTCCCACCGGGCTGCGGGGGAAGCTTCGCAGGTTGGCATGGGCATGACCGTCGATGACCATGTCGGGCTCCGTCACCCGCGGACGTCTCCCGGCTCGCCCGGCGCTTCAGCGTTCCGATGCCCGCCCCTTCCGCTCGGGGGAAACAGCCGTCGCCAACGGGCACGGGATGTCTGTCCTCCCCTCGGGTCCTCGAGGGCCCGCAGCCAACAGATTGGAGCGTCATGCCCGCCGGTCTCTTCACCGCAGGTGCCATAGCGACGTTGCTCGCCGCGCCGCTCTCCACGCACAACGCCTCGTCGGTCATCACCAACCCGCCGCCGGACAAGATCGTCATCGAGGTCGCCACCGTCAACGGCTCGGGTTGTCCGGCCGGGACCGCCGCCGTCGCGGTCTCGCCCGACAACACGGCCTTCACCGTCACCTACAGCGACTACCTCGCCCAGGTCGGCGTCGGCTCCAAGCCCACCGACTTCCGCAAGAACTGCCAGCTGAACCTGAACGTCCACGTGCCGCAGGGCTTCACCTACGCGATCGCCGCCGCCGACTACCGCGGCTACGCCAAGCTCGAGCCCGGGGCGTCCGGCACCCAGAAGGCCTCGTACTACTTCCAGGGCTCACCCGTGACGACCCCGAGCAGCCACACCTTCAGAGGCAGCTACGCGGACAACTGGCAGGCCACCGACAGCGTCCCCATCGCCGCACTGGTCTGGCACCCCTGCGGCGAACTC
Organism: Streptomyces sp. NPDC053048; assembly: GCF_044547045.1. Classification (NCBI taxonomy): domain Bacteria; kingdom Bacillati; phylum Actinomycetota; class Actinomycetes; order Kitasatosporales; family Streptomycetaceae; genus Streptomyces; species Streptomyces sp. NPDC053048. The sequence continues at coordinate 648,615 of NZ_JBITZS010000002.1, read as the reverse complement.
CGCAACTTCAACATCAACACCGAGCTGCGCGTCAACGCCGGCACCTCCGACCCCACCAAGACCAACAGCTTCATGACCATGGACTCCACCGACGGCAGCATCAACACCGTCTACCACCTCGCGTGGAAGGAATGCCCCAAGCCGTAACCGGGTCCGCAACGGGGGCGGGGGCGGCCGGCGGGCCGCCCCCGCCCAACGCGCCGCGGCAGGACGCCGATGGCCGGATCGTGTCGCTCCTCACACCGACTTTATGCCCCGGACACCCCTCGCCACCTGCTGTTATCGCACTACGCGCAGCACCGGTGACCCATCGGGTATAGACCTGTGGCGAAAAACGGGCGAATGTTGGGGGAATTCCATCGCGAAGAAACCGCGGTCCACGTGCTCGTGGAACGGGACCGCGCCGGCGCACCGGACGAGAGATCGGCCGGAGCCCTTCGCGCCTCCTCGATCGCACCAGAGCCACATGCCTGCATTCAGTCGCGACCTCCTGGGTCCCACGCATACGGCCGACGCCATCACCAGCGCTCCCGATGCCATCGCGGACGCGGCCACCCGCCCCCTCCGACTCCTCGGCCCCTGGGGCCAGGGAGCCTCGTCCTGCCTGCACGGCGCGCCCGCGCCCTGGACGACCCGCTCGCTGCCGGCCGGCCCACCCCCCTCACGGGCCGTCTCGCTGCCCTCCTCGCCCCGGTCCGTCGCGGCCGCCCGCCGCTTCGCCGGCGGCCTGCTGGCCGAATGGGGCCTGGAGGAGCTCACGGGCGACGCCGTGCTCCTGCTCTCCGAGATCGTCACCAACGCCATCGTGCACGTGCCCGCCGGCTCCGGCGACGTGGAGCTCGTCCTCAGCCGGACCCAGGGCCACCTCGTCGCCCAGGTCACCGACGGCGGCGGCCGGCTGCCCCGGTGCGCCCGGGTCGGCCCGGACAGCGAGAACGGCCGCGGCATGTGGCTCGTCGAGCAGATCGCCGCGCAGTGGGGCCACCACGCCTCCCACACCGGCACGACCGTCTGGTTCGCCCTGGCGCTGCCCGCCGCCCCGCCCCGCGACTGACCCGCACCACGGGGGCGCGCGGCACGGCGGCACACACCACCGATGCCGCCGGCCGGCCGCCCGCGGGCTGCGAGGTGTGCCGGTTCCGAGGGAACATGGAAGACGCTGCGGCACGACGGGCGGGAAGGAGACTTCACGGGACCGGACCGGGCACGTTCCGGCACGAGGCCGCCGCACCACCCCGAGCGGGAGGACCTCGCATGGGCACCACCGACGCATTCCGGCCCGACCCGGGCCGCGCCAGGGCGGCCCCCTACGAGGCCGGCGGCCTGCTCGACGTCCTCAGCGTGGCGGCCGTGGTGCTCGACCAGGACGGGCGGATCGTGCTCTGGAGCCCGCAGGCCGAGGCCCTCTTCGGCTGGAGCGCGGCCGAGGCGCTCGGCCGGTACGCCGCCCAGCTCCTGGTGGACGAGCGGAACCGCGACGAGGTCCTGCGGCTCTTCGCCAAGGTCATGGGCGGCGGCGGTACCTGGGCCGGCGTCTTCCCCACCCGGCACCGGGACGGCACCATCCGGCTGCTGGAATTCCGCAACATGCGGCTGGAGGACAAGGACGGCCGGATCTACGGCCTCGGCATAGCCTCCGACCAGGAGATCCTGCGCGACGTCGAACGCGACCTCGCCCTCTCGCTGCGCCTGGTGGCCCAGTCCCCGATCGGCCTCGCCGTTCTGGACACCGAGCTGCGCTACGTCATGGTCAACCCCGCGCTCGAGCGCATCCACGGACTGCCCGCCCGCGCCCACACCGGCCGCCACGTCCGCGACGCCCTGCCCTTCATGGACGACGCCGACGCGGACGCGATGGAACGGGCCATGCGGCAGGTCCTGAAGACCGGCACCCCGTTGGTGGACCAGTTCACCGTCGGCCCCACCGCCGACCCCGCCGCCGGCGAGCGGGCCCGCCTGGTCTCCTTCTACCGGCTGGAGGACCCCGCCGGCCGCCCCCTGGGCCTGGCCACCTCGGACGTCGACGTCACCGACCGGCACCGCACGGCCACCGAGGCCCGCCGCAGGCTCGCCCTGATCGCCGACGCCTCCGTCCTCATCGGCACCACCCTCGACCTCGACCAGACCGCCCACGAGCTGGCCCAGGTCGTCGTGCCCGACCTGGCCGACGTGGCCGCCGTCGACGTCCTCGACGCCGTCCTGCACGGCAGCTCCGCCCCGCCCGACGACCGGGCCGCGGTGTTCCGGGCGCTGGCCGTCGCCCCGGCCGACGCCACCGGCGTCACCGACGCCGTCCGGGCCGCCGACCCGCCGGGGGAGATCGCCAAGTACGACGCCGACCGGCTCGTCGCCCGCTGCGTGAGAACCGCACGGCCCGTGCGGCTGCCCCACGTCACGCCCGGGGACCTGCCGCGCATCGCCCGGGACGCCGCCGCGGCCGAGCTGCTGGGCCGCGCCGGGCTGCACTCCTACCTGGCGGTCCCGCTGATCGCCCGCGGCGAGGTGCTCGGCGCGCTCGACCTCAAACGCACCCGCAACCCCGAGCCCTTCGGCGAGGACGACGTGGTCCTCGCCGGGGAGCTCGCCGCCCGCGCCGCCGTCTGCATCGACAACGCCCGCTGGTACCAGCGCGAGCGCGCCACCGCCCTCACCCTCCAGCGCGACCTGCTGCCCCAGCGGCCGCAGAACCTGGTGGGCCTCGAGGTCGCCTACCGATACCAGCCCGCCGGCGCGGCGGTCCAGGTCGGCGGTGACTGGTTCGACGTCATCCCCCAGGGCGAGGACAGCAGCGCCCTGGTCGTCGGGGACGTCATGGGCAGCGGCATCAACGCCGCCGCGGCCATGGGCCAGCTGCGCACCGCCGCCCGGACGCTCTCCGGGCTCGGCCTCGACCCCGCCCAGGTGCTGCGCCACCTCGACCGCACCGCCAGTGGTCTGGACCAGACGATCGCCACCTGCCTCTACGCCGTCTACGACCCCCGCCTGGACCGCTGCTGCGTCGCCAACGCCGGGCACCTCCCGCCCGTCCTGATGCGCCCCGGACAGCGCCCGGCGCTGGTCGACCTGCCCACCGGAGCCCCGCTCGGCGTCGGCGGCGTCCCCTTCGAGAGCGTCGCGGTGCCCCTGGCACCCGGTGACCAGCTCGTGCTGTACACCGACGGCCTGGTGGAGACCCGCGGCGAGGACATCGACAGCCGCCTGCGGGTGCTCACCGGCCTGCTCGACGGGCCGCGCCTGGGCCTGGAGGCCACCTGCGACCTGCTGCTCGGCGAGCTGCGCGAGGACAACGACCAGGACGACGTCGCCCTGCTCATCGCCCGCGTCAGGGCCCGGGAGGAATGAGCGGCGAGTGCCGGACCTCACCCGCGACGCCCTGGGAACGCCCCCCGTCGGGCACATAAAATGACCGCACCATGTATCGCACCATGATGAAGTCCAAGATCCATCGCGCCACCGTCACCCAGGCGGACCTGCACTACGTGGGTTCGCTGACCGTCGACGCCGACCTGATGGAAGCCGCCGATCTGCTGCCCGGCGAGAAGGTCGACATCGTCGACATCAACAACGGCTCCCGGCTGTCGACCTATGTCATCGAGGGCCCCAGGGGCACCGGAGTGATCGGCATCAACGGCGCCGCCGCCCGTCTGATCAGCCCCGGCGACCTGGTCATCATCATCGCCTACGGACAGATGGACGACGCCGAGGCCCGCGCCTTCGAGCCCCGGGTGGTCTTCGTCGACGAGCACAACGCCGTGGCCGACCTCGGCAGCGACCCCGCCGCCGTGCCCGAGGGCTCCGGCCTCTCTCGCGGGGACCGTGTGGCGGGCTGACGCCCGCCACACGTCACCGTTCCGCCGTCAGGCCGCCGGAGCCCCGGCGGCCTGGGCGATCGCATGGGCCGTCAGGTGCGCGGCCGCGCGGACGTGCTCGTCCTCGCTCGGCCGGCAGCGGTCCAGCTCCGGGTCGTACACCGCCCCGATCGCGCCCGCGTGATTCGCCCGCACCTCCTCCAGCCGGGCCGGCCAGCGGTGCGTGGTCAGGGCGCCCAGCAACTCACGTGAGAACGTGGTGTCCATCAGCTCGTCCGCCGTGCCGTGCACCAGGGTGACCGGCACCGGCAGCGGGCTGGCCGGGCCCCCGCCCGCCAGGTCGTTGAGCGGGGGAACGCCCGTCGTGCGGGCCGGGCGGTCGTAGCGCGAGGCGATGCCCACGACCGCCGCCGGCCGCCAGCCGTCCGCCACCTGGGGGCGCAGCGCGACGCCCATCGCCGCCGAGGCGCCCGCCGACCAGCCGGCCAGCACCATCCGCTCCCCGTCGCCGCCCAGCGCCGCCGCGTGCGTGCGGGCGTACTCCAGCGAGGCCAGCAGGTGTGCCCTGCCCCCGTCCGCCGCGTCCGAGCGCCAGTCGGGGACGAAGACCAGCACGCCCGCCCCGGCCACCGTCCGCGCGAGCGGTTCGAGGACGTCCCGCTCGTCGGGGCCGATGCCGTGCCAGAGCAGTACCGTCGGCAGTGATGTCGCGTCCGTGACGGGCAGATAGACATCGATGAACTTGCCGGCGGAGGTGGTGGCGAGTTCGTGTTTCACTTCACGTGGTACTGGCACGGTGGCCCTTCCGGATCGTGTCACGCTTACCGCAGGACGCTATCAATTGGCATCGGCCGACTGCTGTGGCACCGGCTCCACTTGAACGCCGCCGGTGCGAGCACCGCCGGAATCCGCTGGTTCGGCGGCATTCCCGGGCAGGGCGGCGAACGCGGTGGCGACGTGCACGAGCCACACCGTTTCCTCGGCGAGATCCCTCCGTGCCGCGGCGCGATCGGCCGAGGTGCCCGCGCTCGCCGCCCCGGCGCGGCCCCGGGCCTTGTTCGCCAGCGCGGTCCTGATCCGCACCGCCTCGACGCGGGCCCGTACCTCGCTTTCCGGCAGCCCGGCGGCCACCGCCTCCTCGCGGGCCTTCTCCGCCGCCACCGGATCGTGCCGGTCGCGCAACGCCAGTTGCCCGTCGCGGATTTCGATGACCCTGCGGTAGAGACGGAATTCCAGTTGCCGGAATTCCAGCCGGTCGGCGAAGGCGCCGCGTGCCGGGGCCAGCGCGATCGTGGGAACCGCCTCGTGCAGAGCGGCCCACAGGGGATACAGGCGGCGGTGCCGCCGGTACGCCGTCAGCCAATGGCCGGCGGCGGCGACCCGGGGGCCCCAGCCCGGCAGCGTCCAGCCCACCAGGGTGAGCGCGGAACCGAGATCCCCGCACAGCCAGGCGACGTTCTCCCAGGCGCGCAGGTCGAAATCGAAGACGGTGCCCAGGACGTTCCCGGCCCGGATGAGCCCGTAGCCGAGGGTCGCGAAGGCGCCGACGGCGATGACCCGCAGCCCGCGCCGCAGCCAGGTCCGCCCGGCCACTCGGGAATAGCCCCAGCAGACGCGGAAGACATTCGCCTCGCCGATGAGATAGACGCCCACGTACAGGGAGAGATAGGCGACGTAGTAGGGGTCGTGGACGTAATAGAGGGTGAAGCCCTTCACCCGCTGCACGGTCGGGGTGAGCAGGCAGAAGAGCGTGACCAGCGCCACCAGGGACGCCGCGCAGAAGGCCAGTTGCCACCGGACGATCCGGCGCGCCCGCTCGGGCGGGCGCGCCCAGTACGTCAGGACCACCTGCTGCCCGACGACCAGGGAGAGCACACAGCTCTGCGCGAGAACGGCCGCGATGTTCGGCACGCCCGTCAGCTCGTCCACCCGCACCCACACCGGGGGCAGGGAGACGAAGAAGCTCAGGCCCGAGAGGGCGAAGACGGCGCACAGGGCGGCCAGGGCGGGATCCCTGGGATTCTGCCGCAGCGCGCGCAGCTTGTAGAAGAGGCCGGACCAGGCGGCGACGACCCCGAGGGTATGAAGGAAAGTGATCACATCTCGTCCGAAGTGGAGCCGCGCAGGGACCTGTCCAGTCGTTCCACACTCTCCGCGGCCTCACGGGGCACGGACCAGTTGCGTTCGAGTGGCTGCCGGTTGGCCTCCTGGAGGATGAGTGAGGCGACCATCTCGGCTTCCTGTTCCTCGGCCGAGGTGTAATAAGTGCGCTGGAGCACGCCCTGGACCATTCCCGGATCGAGATTGGGCAGCAGCAGCCGGGACGTTTCCTCGCCCAGTACCGCGTTTTCCTTGTGGCCGCAGATCACATGCCCCAACTCATGGGCGATGATGTGTTCCTGATGGAGTGGGCTGGTATCGTGCTCGTAGAAGATGTAATCGACATCCGGTGCGGATATCCACAAGCCGCACGGCCCGTCGACGGGTAGTCGGACGGGCTCGAGATGAATGGGTCGGCCATGCCGTTCGGCCACTTTTCGGGAGAGTTCCCAGACGTCGAACGGCGACGGGATGTCCAGGCCGCGAACCAGCTCCAGACTGCGCTGGTGCAACCTCTTGAAATTCACGGGTGCCCCCGTAGTAGCTAGGGGTTTCTTTCGGACGGACCGGTCCGGCTCGTCGGAAGTCCTTCCAACTCCCGGACCCGCTCGATCACTTCGTTGATCGAGTGCAGGCTCTCGGGGGACAACCCGGCCGCGCGGAGTGCGACGCGCTGCACCTGGGTGTCCCGCAGAGCCACCAGTAGACGCAGGTCGGCATTGACGGCCTCGGTGACCTGATCGTCGAAGAAATAGGCCGGAGGCACGCCGAAGAACTTCGCCAGCGCCTCCACGTGCCGCAGCGTCGGATTGTTCCGCTGCCCCTTGCGCAGCAGCCAGATATAGCTTCCGGAAATCGACACTCCCCCCGCGGTGATCGCGCGTGCCACTTCCTCCGTGCTGTAGGGCTCCCGGCCGGCCGGTACCACCGTGCTGAAAAGGTGGTTCAGCTTGTCGGCCAGTGTGGACTCGGCCGAGGCATCGGGCTCGTTCATGATCGCACCTCCCTCCTGCGGTCAATCTAGCTTAAGCGCCCCACACATGGTTCATGTGCCCGCGAACGCAACGTGGTTGACAGCGACGGGCCCCGATGCTTAGCGTCCTGTCTGTCGGCGGATCGACTGGTGTTGGACGGCTCGCGAGAGCAGCCCACATCAGTTGGAGGAGGAGGGTCACCAGACGCCCGCCTCCCCCGAGTGCGAGGTCCGCCAACGACCGAGGTTCAGCCGGAGGGGGCGCAGTGACGGTTCCGGAACCGGAACAGCAGCAGATCGCCGTACTTTCTCCTGACGCACTGTTACCCGCGGACTCCCCGCGGGTGGAGGGCGAGGACCTCAGGCACGTCCAGACGCTCGCCGCGCTGGACGTGCCACTGCCGCCCATCGTCGTGCACCGCGCCACTCTGCGGGTCGTCGATGGTATGCACCGGCTGCGAGCCGCTCGTCTACGGGGGGATGAGCGGATCGCAGTCCGGTTCTTCGACGGCAGTCCCGACGACGCCTTCGTCTACGCGGTCCGGGCCAACATCCTGCGCGGCCTGCCGCTGACCCAGGCGGACCGCTCGGCGGCCGCCGAGCGCATCATCCGCAGCCATCCGCACTGGTCGGACCGCCTGATCGCCTCGGCGACCGGACTGGCCGCCAGTACCGTCGCCGCGGTCCGCAGACGCTCGGCCGGCTCCGGCACCCAACTGCCCGCCCGCACCGGGCGCGACGGCCGGGTCCGGCCGCTCAACGCCGCCGAGGGCCGCCGCCGCGCCGGCGCCCTCATCGAGGCCAGGCCGCAGGCCAGCCTCCGGGAGATCGCGGGCATCGCCGGCATAGCCGTCGGCACCGCCCGCGACGTGCGCCTGCGCATCCGCCAGGGCCGCGACCCGGTGCCGAAGAAGCTGCGCGACGCCGAGAACCGCGGCCGGGCCGGCGAGCCCGCCGTACGGGCCGCCGCGCCCGCGAGCACCGCCCCGCAGGCCGCCACCGCGCGGCCCGTCGCGACGGCGTCGGTGAGCACCGAGCCGCTGCTGCGGACCCTGCGCACGGACCCCTCGCTCCGCTTCACCGAGGGCGGCCGGGCCCTGCTGCACCTGCTCTCCGCCCACGCCATGGGCGGCGAGCGATGGCGTGGGCTGCTCGACGCGGTGCCCGCCCACCGGCGGGCGGCCGTCGCCCAGGCCGCCCGGCACAGCGCCGAGGCCTGGCTGCGCTTCGCCGGTGAACTCGAGCGTCGCACCGGGGGATCGCGATGACCCTCGCGGACGTCCGGCCCGGAGCCGTCTCCTTCACCCTCCTGGGGCCGGTGTCGGCGCGGGTCGGCGAGGAGCCGGTGGTCGTCGACGGCCGCAGACAGCGCGTCGTCCTCTCGCTCCTCGTCCTCGCCCGCGGCCGGGTCGTCCCCACGGACACCCTCATCGACGCGGTGTGGGGCGACCACCCGCCGTTCTCGGCACGCACCCGGATCGCGCTGTGTGTCAGGGCCCTGCGCCGGGCGTTCCGCGCCGCGGGGCACAGCAGCACGGTCATCGCCGCCGCGCCCCCGGGCTACCGGCTGCGCACGGAACGGGCCGGCTTCGATGTCCGCCGGTTCGACGACCTGGTCACCGACGCCGACCGCGCCGCCGGGCGCGGCGAGCTGATCCGGGCGGGCACCCTCTACGGCGGTGCGCTGGACCTGTGGAGCGGCCCCGCGCTGCAGGGCGTGGGCGGGCGGCTGACCGAAGGCGCCGCGGCCCGGCTGGAGGCGCGGCGGCGCGTGGTGTGCGAGGCGCTGCTGGACGTCGGGCAACGCCTGGCGGATGACGGGCTCTTCGACGAGGCGGGCGCCGCGCTGCGGTCCGCCCTGCGGGCGGCCGAGGCGCTGGCCGACCCGGCGCTGACCGCGCGGGCCCATCTCACGCTGGCCCGCCACCTGGTGACGATCCGTCGCCTCACCCTGGCCCGGCGGCACTTCCGGGCCGCCGCGGCCCTGGACGAGGGACGGGCGGACATGGAGCCCTTCGAACGCGGACCGCTGCGGGGCGAGGCACTGGACCTCGTGCCACGGCAGGCGGTGCGATAGCGCAGGGGTTACGGGCTCCCTCCCGTAACCCCTGCATGGCCCGCGGGCCGCTCACACACCCAGCTCCCGCGCGGTCGGGTACGAGGCCTGCGCGCCCTCGCGGGTCACCGACGCCGCGGCCACCCGCACCGCGAAGCGAGCCGCCTCGTCGAGGGCGGCGCCGCCCGCCAGGCGCGTGGCCAGCGCGCCCGTGAAGGCGTCGCCGGCGCCCGTGGTGTCGACGACCTCGACCTCGACGCCCGGCACCACCACCGGCTCCGTGGCGTCCGCGTCCAGCGCCAGGGCGCCGGCCCCGCCGAGCGTGACCACGACCGACCGCGCGCCGCGCTCCCGCAGGGCACGGGCCCAGTCGGCCGGGGTGCCGTCCACGACGCCCGACAGCCGCCGGGCCTCGTGCTCGTTGACGACGAGCGGGTCGGCCGCCGCCAGGAGCCGGGCGTCGAGCGCGTCCGGCACCGGCGAGGGGTTGAGCACGACCCGGGTGCCGCTCTCCGCGGCCACGTCGACCGCCGCCGCTACGGTCGCCGGCGGGATCTCCAACTGGAGCGAGAGGACCGCCGAGGCGGCGATCACCTCCCGCGAGGAGCGCACGTCCGCCGGGGTGAGGTGGGCGTTGGCGCCGGGGGAGACGACGATCGAGTTGTCCCCGTCCGGGTCCACCACGATCAGCGCGGTGCCGGTGCGGGCCCCCCGCTCGACCAGCACGTGCCGCACGTCGGTGCCCGCCTCGCGCTGGGCGTCCAGCAGCAGTCGCCCGAACGCGTCGTCGCCGACGCGGGCCAGCAGGGCCGTGCGGGCGCCGAGCCGGGCAGCCGCCGCGGCCTGGTTGGCGCCCTTGCCGCCCGCCGACTCCACCAGGTCCGTGCCCGGCACGGTCTCGCCCGCGCCGGGCCGCCGCTCCACCCGGACCATCAGGTCGGCGTTGGCCGAGCCCACCACCAGTACGTCGTACATGCGCCCCTCACTCCTCCGGCGGCCACCCACGGAAGCGTTCCGCTTCACCTCACGGCACGTAACCGTACAGGCGCCCCGAGTCGCGGGACGCGCGGGCCGGAGTCATGCTGAGACGACCGCGGCCGACACCGGCCGGCCCCGGCCCCGTGACGCCCGGTCCCCGTACGCGACCCGGCCCCGAGGGCCGGGCGCGCCCCGGAAGACGCTCCGGCCGGCAGGCACTCCTTGACGCACGAGCGAGGGGACAACTGTGACCATGGCTGAGACAGCGCCCCGTGCACACGACCGTGACGCCGACGCGGCCGGCACCGCCGAACTCTTCCTCCGCCTGGCCTCCCTGCCCGCCGGGCCGGAGCGCGACCGGCTGCGGCAGGACGTGATCGCCGCCTGGCTGCCGATGGCCGAGCGGGTGAGCAGGCGGTTCCGCAAGTGCGGCGAGAGCCCGGCGGACCTGCGGCAGGTGGCCGCGCTGGCCCTGGTCCACGCCGTGGACCGGTACGACCCGCGGCTGGGGTACGCCTTCGAGTCGTTCGCCATCCCCACCATCAACGGGGAGCTCAAGCGGCACGTCCGCGACCATGTGTGGTCGCTGCACATCCCGCGCCGGGACCAGGAGCTGCGGGCGGCCGTCCGCTCCGCGTGGGCGCGGCTGGAACAGCGCGGCGCGGGGACGGACATCACCGTCGCGGAACTGGCCGCGGAGGCGGGGCTGACCGAGGGGGAGGTGCGGCGCGGCCTCGACGCCGACGGGGTGCACCACACCCTCTCCCTCGACCATCCGGTGGCCGGGGCCGACGAGCTGCCGCTGGCCGACACCCTCGGGCGCTGCGACAGGGCGCTGGAGCTGGTCATCGACCGGCAGTCGCTCAAGCCGCTGCTGGACGCGCTGTCCGAGCGGGAGAAGTACGTCCTGTACTGGCGCTTCTTCGGCAACCTCACGCAACAGCAGATCGGTGCCCGCCTCGGGGTCTCCCAGATGCAGATCTCCCGCATCCTCAGCCGCACCTGCGCCCGGCTGCGCCGTCAGCTGCTGGCGGCGGCCTGAGGTCCGTTCCCCCGCGCTTCCCACCCCTCCCACAGCAAGGGCAGGACCGTGCCATGGAGACCAATCACTCGCACCTGACCCCGGACCTCCCCCCGATCGTCGAGATTCCCGACCTGCCCGGCGCCCAGCACGACCGCCCGGCGTCCGGCGCCGAGGGCCCCGAGCGTGACCCGGAAGGCGGTCCCGGACACGGCAGTGGCGCCCACCAGGAGGTCGGTGGGCGCCACGAACGCGCGGGAGAGGGATCCGGCGGCTGACTGTGACCCGCTCCCGCGCGGCGCGCGGTCCGGCTGTTGACGCGCGCGCTCTGGGGGTGGGGCGAGGTCAGCTGTTGACGCAGGTGTTGCCGAACGTCGGGTTCAGCAGGCCGATGAGAATGTCGATCGAGTTCCCGCAGAGGTTGATCGGCACGTGCAGCGGGACCTGGATGACGTTGCCGGAGACGACGCCGGGGGAGCCGACCGCCGCACCCTGTGCACCGGAGTCGGCGACGGCGAGACCGGCGGCACCGGTGATGGTGGTACCGACGGCGGCGGTCAGGACGGCTGCCTTGGCGATACGCGACATGGCTAGACCTTTCTAAGGGGTGTTGAGAGGCAATTGTGACCGGCGTTTCAGGATGACATGACCCAATATGGGCCCCATGACGCGTAATTAACCCGGAAAGGCCAATAAGTCGGATGTAATGTCCGGTGGTTGGGAACGCGGATCCCGGCAGCTCCGTGCGGTCCCCGGCGGTTGCCGCCGGCCGCGAAGGGCGGCGCCCGCCCGCCCCGGGGGCGCCGGGCCGCGGCGCGCGCCGGGGGCGCCGCCACCGGCGCCCCCGGACGGTCCGGCCACGGCCCGCGATCACGGGTTTGGCGCTGCCGCACCCGGCTACGTACAGTTTCCTGGAACCTTTATCGAACAAGCGGACTGGAAACGACAGCGGCCATGACCGTCACTGAAGAACACCACGACGGTGCAGGCCACCAGCCGGGCACCTCGGGCATAGACCCGGAGCGCATGGCGATCTGCCTGAGCGTGCTCGAGGAGCTCGACCGGCTCCCCGTCGACCACCCGGACGCGATCGCGGTCCGGCGCGCCACCTCCGGGATCTACCGGACGGTCAAGCAGCGCCGCCGCCAGGAGCGCCGCGCGGCCAAGACCGCCCACGACCGTCAGGTGACCGAGGCCACGGCCACCGGCTCCGCCGACCGCATCGACGACGAGACCCAGGGCATCCTGCCCAGCTCCACGACCGTCGGCGAGATCGCGGGCATCCTCCAGCGCCCCCGGTCCTGCTACATCTGCAAGACCCGCTACGTCGAGGTCGACGCCTTCTACCACCAGCTGTGCCAGGAGTGCGCGGCCGAGAACCGGGCCCGCCGCGACGCCCGCACCGACCTCACCGGGCGGCGCGCGCTGCTCACCGGCGGCCGGGCGAAGATCGGCATGTACATCGCGCTGCGGCTGCTGCGCGACGGTGCGCACACCACCATCACCACCCGCTTCCCCAACGACGCCATCCGCCGCTTCAAGGCCATGCCGGACAGCGACGAGTGGATCCACCGCCTGAAGATCGTCGGCATCGACCTGCGCGACCCGGCGCAGGTGGTCGCCCTCGCCGACTCGGTGGCGGCCGAGGGCCCGCTCGACATCCTGATCAACAACGCCGCCCAGACCGTACGCCGCTCCCCGCGCGCCTACAGCGAGCTGGTCGCCGCCGAGTCCGCCCCGCTGCCCGCGGGCGAGCTGCCCGCCGCCGAGGTCATCGGCACCTTCGGCAGCGGCGCCGTGGACGCCGTCGCCGCCCTGCCCGCCGCCCGCCGCGAGGGTGAGGGCATCACCGCGCAGGACGTCACCGACCTGGCGCTCGTCGGCGGCTCGGCCACGCTCGCCCGCATCGAGGCGGGCACCGCCATCGACGCCGGCGGGCTGGTGCCGGACCTGGACGCCACCAACAGCTGGATCCAGACCGTCTCGGAGGTCGACCCGGTCGAGCTGCTCGAGGTCCAGCTGTGCAACTCCACGGCACCGTTCATCCTGATCAGCCGGCTGCGGCCGGCGATGGCCGCAGCCGCCGCCCGCCGTACGTACGTGGTGAACGTCTCCGCCATGGAGGGCGTCTTCAGCCGCGGCTACAAGGGCGCCGGCCACCCGCACACCAACATGGCCAAGGCCGCCCTGAACATGCTCACCCGCACCAGCGCCCAGGAGATGCTGGAGAGCGACGGCATCCTGATGACCGCCGTCGACACCGGCTGGATCACGGACGAGCGCCCGCACCCGGACAAGGTCCGCCTGGCCGCCGAGGGCTTCCACGCCCCGCTCGACCTCGTGGACGGCGCGGCCCGGGTCTACGACCCGATCGTCCGCGGCGAGCAGGGCGAGGACCTGTACGGCTGCTTCCTGAAGGACTACCGCCGCTCGAACTGGTAGGCGGCCCCGCTGCTCCGGGCCCACGGCCCGGAGCAGCGCCCCTCAGTCCCGTCGCACCAGCAGCCCCGGCACGGCCCGCAGGGCCTCCGGCAGGGCGTCCGCGGCCAGCCCGCCGCCCTGGGCGACCTCGGCCGAGCCGCCGCCGCGGCCGGACAGCAGGGCCTTCACCAGCTCCCCCGCGGACATCCCGGACTCCCGCGCGGCCCGGTTGAGGGCGACCGCCAGCGTCGCCTTCCCCGCCGCCTCGGCGCCCACCGCCGCCACCCCCGGCCGGTCCTGCGGCAGCCGGTCGCGCACGGCCAGCGCCAGCGAGCGGGCGTCACCGTCCGTCGTCGCCGTCACCAGCAGCGCCGCGCCCACCTCGGCGGCGGCCGAGGCCAGCTCCGCCGCCCGGCCCAGCTCCGCCCGCCGCCGCAGCTCCTCCGCCCGCTGATCGGCCGCCTTGAGCCGGTCGAGCAGCACCGCGACCCGCTCCGGCAGCTGCGCGCGCGGCGCCTGGAGCTGCTCGGCCAGCCGCGCCACCAGGTCGCGCTCGCGCGCCAGATAACCGAAGCCCTCGAACCCGACGGCGGCCTCCAGCCGCCGCATCCCGGCCCCCACCGAGGACTCGCCGGTCAGCGCCACCACACCGATCTGCGCGGCGCGCTCCACGTGCGTGCCACCGCACAGCTCGCGCGACCACGCCCCACCGATCTCGACCACCCGCACCCGCTCGCCGTACGTCTCGCCGAACAGCGCCAGCGCGCCCAGCTCCTTGGCCTCCGGCAGGGACATCCACCGCACGTCCACCGCCAGGTCGCGGCGCAGCGCCCGGTTGGCCGCCTCCTCGACCTCACCGCGCGCGGCCGGCCCGAGCGCCCCGCGCCAGGGGAAGTCCAGCCGCAGATAGCCGGGCCGGTTGTACGAGCCGGCCTGCAGCGCCGTCGGGCCCAGCACCTGCCGCAGCGCGGCGTGCAGGACGTGCGTGCCGGAGTGCGCCTGACGGGCGCCCAGCCGCCATTCGGGATCGACGGACGCCCGCACCGCGTCGCCCACCGCCAGCTCGCCCGCCGTCACCCGCACCTGATGGACCACCAGCCCCGGCAGCGGCCGCTGCACGTCCAGCACCTCGGCCTCGACCGACGCCCCGGTCAGCGCGCCCGCGTCGCTGTCCTGGCCGCCCGACTCGGCGTAGAAGGGCGTCCGGTCCAGGACGACGGTGGCGATCCCACCGGCACCGACCGCCTTCAGGGGGCCGTCCGGGCCGAGCAGGGCCAGCACCGTGGAGTCCGTCAGCAGCGTGTCGTAGGCCCGCCAGTCCGTGGGCCCGTGGGCGTCCAGGACCGAGCGGAGCGCCGACGTGTCCAGCGCCCCGACCGACTTGCGCGTACGGGCGTCGGCGCGGGCGCGCTCGCGCTGCTCGGCCATCAGCGCGGTGAAGCCCTCGCGGTCGACCTCGACGCCCTGCTCCTCGGCCATCTCCAGCGTCAGGTCGATCGGGAAGCCATAGGTGTCGTGCAGCAGGAACGCCTGCTGCCCCGGGAGCAGATGGCCGCCGCTCGCCTTGACCTCGGCCACGGCCGTGTCCAGCACGGTGGTGCCCTGCCGCAGCGTCGAGCGGAAGGCGTCCTCCTCGGCGTACGCCTGCTGCGCGATCCGCCCGAACTCCTCGGCGACCTCCGGGTAGCTGTGCCGCATGCAGTCCCGGGCGACCGGCAGCAGCTCCGGCAGACAGGGGTCCTGATGCCCCAGCAGCCGCACCGAGCGCACGGCCCGCCGCAGGATGCGGCGCAGCACATAGCCGCGGCCCTCGTTGCCGGGGGCGGTGCCGTCGGCCAGCATCATCAGGGCGGTGCGCACATGGTCGGCGACGACCCGCAGCCGCACGTCCGCCTGGTGGTCGGAGCCGTAGCGCACGCCGGTCAGCTCGGCGGCGCGCTGCAGCACGGGCCGGGTCTCGTCGATCTCGTAGAGGTTGTCGACGCCCTGCAGCAGGGTGGCCATGCGCTCGAGGCCCATGCCGGTGTCGATGTTGCGGCGGGGGAGCTCGCCCAGGATCGGATAGCCGGTCTTTCCAGCGCCCTCGCCGCGCTCGTACTGCATGAAGACCAGGTTCCAGAACTCCATGTACCGGTCCTCGTCCACGGCCGGCCCACCC
This sequence comes from Streptomyces sp. NPDC053048, assembly GCF_044547045.1. Lineage (NCBI taxonomy): Bacteria > Bacillati > Actinomycetota > Actinomycetes > Kitasatosporales > Streptomycetaceae > Streptomyces > Streptomyces sp. NPDC053048. Next base: position 633,099 of record NZ_JBITZS010000002.1, on the reverse strand, counting down.
GCGCGCCCCAGCGCGGGCCCCCGGTCGTAGTACAGCTCGGAACACGGGCCGCAGGGGCCCGGGACGCCCATGGACCAGAAGTTGTCCTCGTCCCCCCGGCGCACGATCCGCTCGTCCGGCAGCCCGGCGACGCGCCGCCACAACTCGGCGGCCTCGTCGTCGGAGTGGTGCACGGTGGCCCAGATGCGCTCCGGATCCAGCCCGTACCCGCCGTCCGCCACGGGCGCGGTGGACAGCTGCCAGGCGTAGGAGATCGCCTCTTCCTTGAAGTAGTCCCCGAACGAGAAGTTCCCGTTCATCTGGAAGAACGACCCGTGCCGCGTCGTCCGCCCGACCTCCTCGATGTCCAGCGTCCGCACGCACTTCTGCACGCTGGTGGCGCGCGGCCACGGCGGCGCGGCCTCGCCGGCGAGGTACGGCTTGAAGGGGACCATGCCCGCGTTGACGAACAGCAGCGTCGGGTCGGGCGTGGGCAGCGGCGCGCTGGGCACCACGGTGTGGCCGCGCTCGGCGAAGAAGTCGAGGAAGCGACGGCGGATGTCGGCGGTACGCACAAGGGCCTCCGAAGGATCAAGCGGCGCGGACGACGCGGGCGACGGGATGGAGCGCCGCGTACTCCAGGGGCGCGGACGGGTCGATGGACACATCGAGCGGCGCGGGTTCGGCACCCGCGCGCACCAGCAGGTCACCCACGGCGGCGATCATCGCGCCGTTGTCGGTGCACAGCCGCAGCGGCGGGACGCGCAGCTCGATGCCCGCAGCATCGCAGCGCGCCCGCGCCAGCGCCCGCACCCGCGAGTTGGCGGCCACGCCGCCGACCACGACCAGGGTGCCCACGCCGTGCTCGGCGCACGCCGCGACGGCCTTGCGGGTGAGGACGTCGGCCACCGCCTCCTGCAGCGAGGCCGCCCCGTCCGCGACGGGCAGGACCCGGCCGGCCGCGCGGTGCTGCTCGACCCAGCGGGCGGCGGCCGTCTTCAGCCCGGAGAAGGAGAACGCGTACCGGTCGTCCCGCGGCCCGGTCAGCGGCCGCGGGAAGGCCACCGCACGCGGATCCCCGTCCCGCGCGGCCCGGTCGATCGCGGGCCCGCCCGGATAGGGCAGCCCGAAGACACGGGCGACCTTGTCGAAGCACTCACCGGCGGCGTCGTCGAGGGTGTCGCCCAGGTGCAGGATCGGATCGCGCGCGAGATCCCGGACGAGCAGCAGCGAGGTGTGCCCGCCGGAGACGATGAGCACCATGCAGGGGTTCGGCAGAGGCCCGTGCTCGAGGGTGTCGGCGGCGACGTGCCCGGCCAGATGATGCACACCGTAAAGAGGCACGCCCAGCGAATACGCGAGCCCCTTCGCCGCGGCGACCCCGACCTGCAGGGCACCGGACAACCCGGGCCCGGTCGTCACCGCGACGGCACCGATGTCGCCCATCCCCAGCCCGGCGTCGGCCAGCGCGGCCCGCACCACGGGCGCGGCCGCGTGCACATGCGCCCGTGCCGCGATCTCGGGCACCACACCGCCGTAGCGCGCGTGCTCGTCCATGCTCGACGCCACCGCGTGACCCAGCAGCTTCCCGTCCCGGACCAGACCGGCGCCGGTCTCGTCGCAGGACGACTCGATCCCCAGCACCACCGGTGAACGCTTCACGAGCACGCCTCCTGCCTCTCTTCAGTAATTGCATATCCTATGCAACAAGAGTCCCGCGCACGGTGCCGTCACCCCAGGTCAGTAGAGTTCCGATGCCCCTTGATCGCAGCCCGAACCCGAGGTACGCCCCGTGAGCACCGCCCCCGTGACGGTCGTAGGCATCGGAGCCGACGGCTGGCCCGGCCTGGCCCCCACGTCCCAGGAGGCGCTGCGCGCCGCCGAGGTACTGGTGGGCGGCCCCCGCCAGCTGGACCTGCTGCCGAAGGAGTGCACCGGCGAACGAGTCACCTGGCCGACGCCCCTGCGCCCGGCCGTCCCGGGCCTGCTGGACGCGCACGCCGGCAGGCGCGTGTGCGTACTGGCCAGCGGCGACCCCATGTTCTTCGGCATCGGCCGCACACTCACGGAGGTGCTGGGGCCCGGGAGAATACGGGTGCTGCCGCACCCGTCGTCCGCGTCGTACGCCTGTGCGAGGCTGGGCTGGCCCCTGAACGGGACGGACGTCATCAGCCTCGTGGGCCGCCCGCTGGGCGCCCTGTCCGCGGCACTGCACGACGGCCGCAGGCTCCTGGTGCTCAGCGCGGGCTCGGGCACGCCCGCGGAGGTGGCGGCCCGGCTGCGCGAGCGCGGTTACGGGCCGAGCCGGATGACGGTGCTGGAACAGCTGGGCGGCGAACGCGAACGCCGTATCGAGGGCACGGCAGCGGACTGGCAGTCGGAACCCGTCGACGCGCTCAACGTCATCGCCGTCGAATGCCACCGTGACCCCAACGCACTGCGCCTGCCCCTCACCCCCGGCCTTCCGGACGAGGCCTTCGAGCACGACGGCCAGCTGACGAAGCGCCACGTACGAGCGGCGACCCTGGCCGCGTTGGCGCCGGCCCCGGGCGAACTGCTGTGGGACGTGGGCGGCGGATCGGGCTCCATCGGCATCGAGTGGATGCGAGCACACCCGTCCTGCCGGGCCGTCACAGTGGAACGCGACGCGGTACGAGCGGAACGCATCGCCCGCAACGCGGAGGCACTGGGCGTGCCGGCCCTGGACGTGGTGACGGGGCGCGCCCCGTCGGCCCTGGCAGGCCTGCCGACGCCGGACGCCGTCTTCATCGGGGGCGGCCTCACCGCCCCCGGCCTCCTCGACGCCTGCTGGGAGGCGCTCCGGCCGGGTGGCCGCCTGGTGGCGAACACGGTCACGCTGGAATCGGAGGCGCTGCTGACGGGTTGGTACCGGCGCCATGGCGGCGACCTGACGCGCCTGGCGGTGGCGCACGCCGTCCCTGTCGGGGGCTTCACGGGCTGGCGCCAGGCGATGCCGGTGACGCAGTGGTCGGTGACCAAAGCGTGAGCCTGCCGGCGCCGGGGGGGTACGGCCGGGTTCGGGTGCGGCCCGGTGGGCCGGTTTGTGCCCACCCGTTCCGCCCTGCGGAACGACTGCCCACAAACCGGCGGGCGGTCGGCGTACGAACGGGAGGGCCCGTCCCAGCCCGACCCGGCCCCGCCCCACAACGCACCCGCACCGACAACTCACCCGCACCCGCCCTCAAGGAGAGACCGAACCCCATGACCGTGTACTTCATCGGCGCCGGCCCCGGTGCCGCCGACCTCATCACGGTGCGGGGCGCCCGGATCCTGTCCCGGGCCGCCGTCTGCCTCTACGCCGGCAGTCTCGTCCCCCGTGAACTCCTCGCCGAGTGCCACCCCGACGCCCGCCTCGTCGACACCGCCCACCTGAACCTGACCGAGATCACCGCCGAGTTCGTCCGTGCCCACGAGGCCGGCCAGGACGTGGCCCGGCTGCACTCCGGTGACCCCGCCGTCTTCAGCGCCGTCGCCGAGCAGATCCGCCGCCTCGACGCGCACGGCATCCCGTACGAAATCGTCCCCGGCGTCCCCGCCTTCGCCGCCGCGGCAGCGGCCCTCGGCCGCGAGCTGACCGTCCCGACCGTCGGCCAGACCGTCATCCTCACCCGCGTCGCCCAGCGGGCCACCCCCATGCCCCCCGGCGAGGACCTCGCCACCCTCGGCCGCAGCGGCGCCCTGCTCGTCCTCCACCTCGCCGCCCGCCACGCCGACCGGGTCGTCGCCGAACTCCTCCCGCACTACGGCCCCGACTGCCCGGCCGCCGTCGTCGCCATGGCGAGCCGCCCGGACGAGGTCGTGCTGCGCGGCACGCTCGCGGACATCGCGGACCAGGTGCGGGCGGTCGGCATCGTCCGTACGGCGGTCATCGTCGTGGGCCGCACGCTGGCGGCGGAGCAGTTCCCGGACAGCTTCCTGTACTCGGCGACCCGGGACCGGGACAACTGCGGCAGGACCGTGCCGGGCACCTGACCACCGAACCCGTCCAACGGGGGCCGATGCGGAGATGTGGACTTGGTCATAGCCCGCCGTCCCCCTCCTGTGATGCCCTTGGAATGATCATTCGGCCGCTGACCAGGCCACGCATTCCAAGGGGGGCTCCATGACGGAGCGAACGACCAAGAAGCACAGCAAGCTCGTCGCACTCGCCGCGACGGTCGCCGTGACGGCCGGCGCCGTGACGGCGGGCGTCGTGGGAACGGCGGCTCCGGCCGCGGCCGCGACGGAGACCGGCGGCTCGTCCGCCGCGACGCAGAAGGCCCTCGACGGCCTCGTGGCCGCCGGCATGCCGGGTGTCGCCGGCGAGATCCGTACGCCCAGGGGGAGCTGGTTCGGGAGCGCCGGCTACGCCGACACGACCACCAAGCGCAAGCGGACGGCCGCCGACCACTTCCGCGCGGGCAGCATCACCAAGACCTTCGTGGCCACGACGCTCCTCCAGCTGGAGGCCGAGGGCAAGCTGAGCCTGGACGACTCGCTCGAGCGTTGGCTGCCCGGCGTCGTGAAGGGCAACGGCTACGACGCCACGAAGATCACGATCCGTCAGCTCCTCAACCACACCAGCGGTGTGCACGACATGGTGTACACCCCGGAGTGGGACAAGGACATGAACGGCCCCGGCTTCTTCGAGCACCGTTACGACGTGAAGACCCCGCAGGAGGTCATCGCGTACGGGCTGAAGTACGGCCCGGACTTCGAGCCGGGCAAGGGCTGGAACTACTCGAACACCGGGTTCGTGCTGGCCGGCATGGTCATCGAGAAGGTCACCGGGAAGCCGTACGCGAGCGAGGTCGAGCGGCGCATCGTCAAGCCGCTGGGGCTGAAGGAGACGACGTTCCCCGGCACGGACCCGAAGCTCCCCGCCCCGCACCCGGTCGGCTACTCCAAGCTCTACGTCCAGAACCCGGGCCCGGAGATCCACGACGCCACCGAGTACCGCCCCTCCTGGTCCGGCGCGACGGGCGAGGTGGTCAGCACCAGCGGCGACCTCAACCGCTTCTACAGCGCCCTGCTGCAGGGCAGGCTCCTGCCGCGCAAGCAACTGGACGCGATGCTGACGACCGTGGAGACGGGCCAGCACTTCAAGTACGGCCTCGGCATCATGTCGCGCTCACTCTCCTGCGGCACGACCGTCTGGGGTCACGACGGTGTCGTGTGGGGCTCCCTGTCCGGCGCCGCAGCGACGCGCGACGGCAGGACGGCGCTCACCTTCAACATCAACGGCGATTGGCTCGACCAGAGCCCTCCCTTCGAGAACATGTTCGAGGGTGCGTTCTGCGGCACGACGGCGAAGAAGCCGGAGTCCCGCGCGGCGCTGGGCCCGGTGAACCGCTAGCTCACCGCTCCCGGGGCTCCCGCGGCCCCTTGGGCTCCGCCCGCCCCACGATGACGCCCGCGCGGTCGATACAGATGACGTCGACCGCGACGGGCGCACCGCGCAGCACCGCCAGTGCCTCGTCGCGGGCGCCGGCGGCGACGAGGTCGCCGAGCGGAACGCCCGCCGCCTCGCACAGACGCAGGGCCTCCAGGCCCGTGTTGGCGCCGGTGACGGCGGCGGCGAGGGCGTCGTCACCGCCGCCGTGCCGGGCGAGCTCCGCCAGGAACTCCTTGTTGACCTGGGAACGGGCCGAGTGGAGATCGAGGTGACCGGCCGCCAGCTTGGACAGCTTGGCGAAGCCACCGGCCACGGTCAGCCGGTCCACCGGGTGCCGTCGGATGTACTTCAGCACCGCGCCCGCGAAGTCGCCCATGTCCAGCAGGGCGTCCTCCGGCAGGCCGTGCACGGCGACCGCGACCTTCTCGGACGTCGCGCCCGTGCAGCCCGCGACATGCGTGCGGCCCGCCGCGCGGGCCACGTCCACGCCGCGCCGGATGCTGTCGATCCACGCGGAGCAGGAATAGGGGACGACGATGCCGGTGGTGCCCAGGATGGAGATGCCGCCCAGGATGCCCAGGCGCGGGTTCCAGGTGGAGCGGGCGATCTCCTCGCCATGATCGACCGAGACCTCGATCTCCACGTCGCCCGTGCCGCCGTGCCGGGCGGCGACACCGGCGATGTGCTCGCGCATCATCTGACGCGGCACGGGGTTGATGGCGGGCTCGCCGACCGGCAGCGGGAGGCCGGGCCGGGTGACCGTGCCCACGCCGGGCCCGGCGCGGAACACCACGCCGGATCCGGGCGGCAGCGCCCGCACGGTGACGCGGATCAGCGCGCCGTGGGTGACGTCGGGGTCGTCCCCGGCGTCCTTGACGATGGCCGCCATAGCCCGCCCTTCGCCCAGCTGCTCGGCGGCGAGGGCGAAGGCGGGCGTCTGCCCCTTGGGCAGGGTGATCGTCACCGGGTCGGGGAAATCGCCGGTGAGGAGCGCGGTGTACGCGGCCGTGGTCGCGGCGGTCGCGCACGCGCCGGTGGTCCAGCCGTGCCGCAGACCGGTGTGCTGCAGCTGCGCGGTACGCCCGCCGGTGGGCTTGGCGGCCTCGGTCTCAGTCATGTGCCGCACCGGTCGTAGGCTGGGTCGTTCCACACACGGAAACGGAAGGGGAGGGGCACCCGGTGAGCGCCAAGCGCCACATCCTGATCCTCGGCGGCACGACCGAGGCCCGCCGCCTGGCGGGGACGCTGGCCGCGGACCCGGCCCTGCGCGTGACCAGCTCGCTCGCCGGACGCGTGGCCCGACCGCGGCTGCCGGCGGGGGAGGTGCGCATCGGCGGGTTCGGCGGCCCCGGCGGCCTCGCCCGCTGGCTGCGCGAGCAGCACGTGGACGCGCTCATCGACGCCACCCATCCCTTCGCCGGCACGATCAGTTCCAACGCGGCACAGGCTGCCGCGGACGCCCGTGTTCCCCTGCTGGCCGTGCGCCGCCCCGGCTGGGTCGCCGGTCCGGGCGACGACTGGCACCCGGTCGGCTCGCTGGCCGAGGCGGCGCGGGCCCTGCCCGCCCTGGGCGAGCGGGCGTTCCTGACGACGGGCCGGATGGGCCTCGCCGCCTTCGCGCACCTCGAGGGTATGTGGTTCCTGGTCCGCTCGGTGGACCCCCCGGAGCCCCCGATGCCGCCGAGGACCCAGGTGCTGCTGGACCGCGGCCCGTTCACGGTGGAGGGCGAACGGGAGCTGCTGCGCCGCCACCGCATCGACGTCCTGGTGACGAAGGACAGCGGCTCGTCCGCCACGTCCGCCAAACTCACCGCCGCCCGCGAGGCCGCCGTCCCGGTCCTGATCGTCCACCGCCCCCCGCCCCCACCGGACGTCCCGGCGGTCGAGGACCCGGCGGAGGCGGCGCAGTGGCTGAGGCGGACGCTCGGCTGAGGCGATCGTGCGATTCCGGCCCGGGTGCTGGCTCGTGTCGCCTCGTCCCGTCTCGCCGAGTTCCAGGCGGACCGCGACGCGGCCTTCACCGCCGCCACTCAACACGCCTCGTTCAACCCCATCCGTCTCTTCCAGATCAAGTGGGCGACCGAGATCGAGATCGAACGTCGCCCCGGCCTGGCCGCCCGCTACCGTGCCGCGCTGGACGGCGCGAACACCTTCGACCGTGACGACCCGAGATGGCGCACGGCCATGGACGAGTGCATGGCCGTGCGCGACGAGGCCCGTGCCGCGGTGACCGGTGACTGACACCTGGGCGTGGGAGTAGGACCCCGACCCCGGATACGTCATCGGCGGCATCGACAACCTCGCTTTCGTCGCGAGGATCGAGGAACGGGCCGACGAACTGGTCGCGGCCCGGCCGTCGCTCGCTCAGCCCTCCCGGCCCTCCGGGTACCGCCTCGGGGTCCAGACGATTTCCTCGGTGTCCGTCTCGCCTCGGCGGACCGTGCGGGTCTGGGTGGAGCCCACGATGAGGAGGGTGCGCATGTCGACCTGGGTGGGGTCGAGTTCGCCGAGGGGGACGACGCGTACGCGCTCCTCGGGGCCGCCCACGTCGCGGGCCAGGACCACCGGGGTGTCGGGGGAGCGGTATTCGAGCAGCAGGTCGCGGGCCTTGCCGACCTGGTGGATCCGGCTGCGGGAGCCGGGGTTGTACAGCGCCAGGACCAGGTCCGCCGCGGCCGCCGCGCGCAGGCGCTCGGCGATGACCTCCCACGGCTTGAGGCGGTCGGAGAGGGAGACGACCGCGTAGTCGTGGCCCAGGGGGGCGCCGGCGCGGGCCGCCGCCGCGTGGGCCGCCGTCATGCCGGGCACCACACGGACCGGGATCGCGCGGTACGGGTCCTCGGAGGCGACCTCCAGGACGGCCGTGGCCATGGCGAACACCCCCGGGTCACCCGAGGAGACGACCGCGACCCGCCGCCCCTGGCGGGCGAGGTCGAGGGCGAACTCGGCGCGTTCGGACTCCACCTTGTTGTCGGAGGCGTGCCGCCGCTGACCCGGCCGCACGGGCACCCGGTCCACGTACGTGGTGTAGCCCACCACGTCCTCGGCCGCCGCCAGCGCGCCCCGCGCCTCCGGCGTCAGCCACAGCGGCCCCGCCGGACCCAGGCCCACGACGACGACCTCGCCCCGCCCGTCGGCGACCGGTTCCGCGCCCACGCGGCTCGGCAGCACCGCCACCGAGAAGTACGGCACCGACTCCGGGTCGACGTCCGCCACCCGTCCCGTGCGCTCGCCGCTCATCGTGGCGCGCTCCACGTACCGCGCCTCCGCCAGCCGGCCCGAGCGCTCCAGCGCGCCCCGTACCGCCGGGAAGGTGCGGCCCAGCTTCATCACCACCGCCGAGTCGGTGGCGGCCAGGCGCGCCGCCAGCTCCTCCTCGGGCAGGGTGCCCGGCAGGATCGTCAGCACCTCCTCGCCCTCCACCAGCGGTTCGCCCAGGCGGGCCGCCGCCGCGCTCACCGACGTCACGCCCGGCACGACCTCCGTCGGGTACCGGTCGGCGAGCCGCTTGTGCATGTGCATGTACGAGCTGTAGAAGAGCGGGTCGCCCTCGGCGAGGACGGCCACCGTGCGCCCGGCGTCCAGGTGCGCCGCCAGCCGGGCCGCCGCCTCCTCGTAGAACTCCTCCATCGCGCCCCGGTAGCCACCGGGGTGGTCGGTGGTCTCCGTCGTCACCGGGTAGACCAGCCGCTCCTCGATGTGGTCGGGGCGCAGATGGCGTTCGGCGATCGAGCGCGCGATGCTGCGCCCGTGCCGGGCGCTGTGGTACGCGACGACGTCGGCCGAGGCGATGACCTCGACGGCCCGCACGGTCATCAGCGACGGGTCGCCGGGGCCGAGCCCCACCCCGTACAGACGGCCCGTCGTCACCGGATGCTGCTCGCTCACTCTTCCTCGCTCGCTATCGCGTTGATCGCGGCGGCGGCCATGGCGCTGCCGCCCCGCCGCCCCCGCACCACCAGGTACTCCAGTCCCAGAGGGCTGTCGGCCAGGGCGTCCTTCGACTCGGCGGCGCCGATGAAGCCGACGGGGATGCCGATGACGGCGGCCGGGCGCGGCGCGCCCTCCGCAACCATCTCCAGCAGGCGGAACAGCGCGGTCGGGGCGTTGCCGACCGCGACCACCGCGCCGTCCAGCTTCTCGCGCCACAGCTCCAGCGCCGCCGCGCTGCGGGTCGTCCCCATGCGCCGCGCCAGCTCCGGCACCGCCGGGTCGGCGAGCGTGCACAGCACCTCGTTGTCCGCGGGCAGCCGCTTGCGGGTGACCCCGCTGGCGACCATGTTGGCGTCGCACAGGATCGGCGCGCCCGCGCGCAGCGCCTCGCGCGCCCGCGCCACCACCTGGGGCGAGTACGCCAGGTCCCGCACGAGATCGGTCATCCCGCACGCGTGGATCATGCGTACCGCGACCTGGCTGACGTCCTGCGGCAGCCCGCCGAGGTCGGCCTCGGCCCGGATGGTGGCGAAGGACTGGCGGTAGATGGACGCGCCGTCCTTTTCGTAGTCGAACACTGTGCCCTCGTCGCCTTCGTTCTTCATGTGGTCCGTGTGGTTCGTGTTCACGTTGTCGGTCGTGGTGTGGTGCGCCGGGCGGCGGAAACCGCGTCGGCCACCGCGTCGGCCAGGTCGTGCGGCCCGGGTGCCGGGCCCGCCGCCGCTGCCGCGGCTGCCGCGGCTTCGGTGTCCGCCGCCCCGTCCCGCACGGTGACCCGGTAGCCGTCGCCGGTCGCCAGGACGTCCACCCAGTGGCCGTCGGCCGGGTGCCCGCAGCGCCGTTCGCAGCCCGACCAGTAGACCGGCAGCAGCGGTGTCGTTCCGTCAGGGCGCGCCCCGGAAAGGCACGCGGCCGCGTCGGCGCGTACGTCCGCCAGCGACTTCGCGCAGCCGCCCCGGCCCGCGCAGGCGCCGGCCCGGTGCCAGGCGGACGCGGCGGACGTGACCAGCCCCGCGTCCGCGAGGTCCGCGAGCCGGGCCGCGGCCACCGGGGCCGTGAGGCCCGGGATCACGACGCCGCGCCAGGGTGTCACCCGCAGTTCGCCTCCGCCGTCCCGCTCGGCGGTACGGGCGAGGAGCCGCCACCGGTCGCCGGTCAGCCGGCCGAGCGGGGCGGCCACCGACAGGGCGTACCGCCCGCCGGGGCCGTGGACCAGGCCCGGTTCGGCCGGGGGGCCGGTGGGCGGCGTCGCGTCGGCGACGACCTCGCACGGGATGCCGGCCGCCGCGAGCCGGGCGGCCAGCCGGTCCGGGCGCGGCCGCCGTTCGGGGGCGAGTTCGCGCACGCGCCAGGCCGTGACGCCGTGCTCGTCCAGCGCCGCGAGGAACTCCCGCGCGGCGAGCGCGGCCGCACGCGCCGCGTGCCGGCCGGCGACGCGCAGCGCGGGGGACCCGGTGGCGAGGTACAGGAGGGCCTGCCCGTCCCGCCCGTCCTCGTCTGCGATCAATGTCACATCCGGGCCGAGCGCCACGATGTCGCCCCGCCCGTCGTCCAGGCCGAAGAGGAACCGCCCGGACAGAGCGGACAGATCCACCCTGCCGTCCGGGAGGCCGTCCGCGTCGCCGCCGGGGCCGCTGCCCGGGTCGTCGTCCGCTCCGCCACCCGCGCCGCACAGCAGCGCGTCCAGCTCGCGCGCCCACGCCTGGACGTCCGCGGCCGCGGGCCCGTCCAGCCCGCACAGCGGCGAGGCCGCCACATTGCGGATCCGCTCGTTCCGGTCGGAGGGCAGCAGTCCGGCCCGGCGCAGCCGGGCGGCCAGTTCGCCGCCGCAGCCGGAAGTCAGGCCGCGCAGCTGGAGGTTGCCGCGCGAGGTGATGTCGAGACGGCCGTCGCCGAGCTCCTCGGCCGCGTCCGCCAGCACGTGCGCCTGACGAGCCGTCAAAAGCCCGGCCGGTACCCGGACCCGGGCCAGCGCCCCGTCGTCCGCGGCGTGCAGCCGCAGCGCGCCGGGGCACGCGTCGCCGCGCTCGCGGACGGTGGTCCCGCCCGGGTCCGGGTTGTCCCGGTCCGGGGCGGATGTGGGGGGCAGGGGCATGGCGGCGAGCATACCGACGCCCACCACCGGCGCACCGTGCCGTACCGGATCACCAGCGCTTACTATGCTCACCGGCGGGCAGTGTCCCATGGACGCCGTCCCAGCGGACGTCCTGCGGACGAACGCCCGTCAGACGCCAGCGACGGCGACAGGGGAGGAAGCCGGTGAGACTCCGGCACGGTCCCGCCACTGTGAGCGCGGCAGCGATGCCGCGCGAGTCAGGAACTCCCGCCGTCCTCCAACCGCCCGGGGCGCGGACCCCGAGGAAGGCCTGCCGCCGCATGCGCACATTCCGGCCCCGCGCACCCCGGGCGACCCTCGAAGCACTCGGGAGCGCCGCGTGATCCTTCTCCTGTCGACGTCCGACACCGACCTGCTCAGCGCCCGCGCGGCTGCTGCTCACGGGGGCCCGGTCCCGTACCGGCTCGCCAACCCGTCCCGGCTCGCGCTCGACGAGCTCCCCTCGCTCCTCGAGGGCACCGACCTCGTCGTCGTCCGGCTCCTCGGCGGCATCCGCGCCTGGCAGGAGGGGCTGGACCAGCTGCTCGCCCAGGACCGTCCCGTGGTCGTCCTCACCGGCGAACAGGCCCCCGACGCCCAGCTGATGGAGGCCTCCACCGTCCCCGTCGGCATCGCCGCCGAGGCCCACGCCTACCTCGCCCACGGCGGCCCCGCCAACCTCGAGCAGCTCGCCCGCTTCCTCTCCGACACCGTGCTGCTCACCGGCCACGGCTTCGAGCCCCCGGCCGCCGCCCCCACCTGGGGCGAGCTCGAGCGCACCCCGCGAGCCGTGCACACCGACGGCCCGCTCGTCGCGGTGCTCTACTACCGCGCCCACCACATGAGCGGCAACACCGCCTTCGTCGACGCCCTCTGCGGCGCCGTCGAGGACGCGGGCGGCCGCGCCCTGCCGCTGTACGTCGCCTCGCTGCGCGCCCCCGAGCCCGAGCTGATCGAGGCCCTGGGCGCGGCCGACGCCGTCGTCACCACCGTCCTCGCCGCCGGCGGCACCCGCCCGGCCGAGGCCTCGGCCGGCGGCGACGACGAGTCCTGGGACGCGGGTGCCCTCGCCGGCCTCGACGTGCCGATCCTGCAGGCCCTGTGCCTGACCGGGTCGCGCAGCGCCTGGGAGGAGAACGACGAGGGTCTCTCGCCGCTCGACGCCGCCACCCAGGTCGCGGTGCCCGAGTTCGACGGCCGCATCATCACCGTCCCGTTCTCCTTCAAGGAGATCGACGAGGACGGCCTGCCCGCGTACGTCGCCGACGCCGAGCGTGCCGCCCGCGTCGCCGGCATCGCCGTGCGCCACGCGCGGCTGCGCCACATCCCGGCCGCCGAGAAGCGGATCGCGCTCGTCCTGTCCGCGTACCCCACCAAGCACTCGCGCATCGGCAACGCCGTCGGCCTCGACACCCCCGCCAGCGCCGTCGCCCTGCTGCGCCGGCTGCGCGAGGAGGGGTACGACTTCGGGATCGAGGAGGTCCCCGGCCTCGAGTCCGGCGACGGCGACGAGCTGATCTACGCCCTCATCGAGGCCGGCGGCCACGACCAGGACTGGCTCACCGAGGAGCAGCTCGCCCGCAACCCCGTGCGCATCCCGGCCGCCGACTACAAGCGCTGGTACGGGCAGCTGCCGCAGGAGCTGCGCGAGTCGGTCGAGGAGCACTGGGGCCCGCCGCCGGGCGAGATGTTCCTCGACCGCAGTCGCAACCCCGAGGGCGACATCGTCCTCGCCGCCCTGCGCCGCGGCAACCTCCTCGTCCTCATCCAGCCGCCGCGCGGCTTCGGCGAGAACCCCATCGCCATCTACCACGACCCCGACCTGCCGCCCTCGCACCACTACCTCGCCGCCTACCGCTGGATCGCGGCCTCCCGCGAGGACGGCGGCTTCGGCGCCGACGCCATGGTCCACCTCGGCAAGCACGGCAACCTCGAGTGGCTGCCGGGCAAGAACGCCGGCCTGTCCGCCGCCTGCGGCCCCGACGCCGCCCTCGGTGACCTGCCGCTGGTCTACCCCTTCCTCGTCAACGACCCCGGCGAGGGCACCCAGGCCAAGCGCCGCGCCCACGCCACCCTCGTCGACCACCTGGTGCCGCCGATGGCCCGCGCCGAGTCCTACGGCGACATCGCGCGCCTGGAGCAGCACCTCGACGAGTACGCGCAGATCTCCGCCATGGACCCCTCCAAGCTCCCGGCGATCCGCGCCCAGATCTGGACCCTCATCCAGGCCGCCCGGCTCGACCACGACCTGGGCCTGGAGGACCGCCCGGACGACGACGGCTTCGACGACTTCCTGCTGCACGTCGACGGCTGGCTGTGCGAGGTCAAGGACGCGCAGATCCGCGACGGCCTCCACGTGCTGGGCGGCGCGCCCACCGGTGAGGCGCGGGTGAACCTCGTCCTGTCGATCCTGCGCGCCCGCCAGATCTGGGGCGGCACCGCGGCCCTGCCGGGCCTGCGCGAGGCCCTGGGCCTGGACGAGTCGGCGGCGACGCGCACGGGCGCGGACGAGGCGGAGGCCGAGGCGCGCGCCCTGGTGGAGGCGATGGAGGCGGCAGGCTGGGACCCGGCGGCGGTGGCTACTGTTGTGGGCAATCGTCCCGCAGGGCGGGACGGGTGGGCACAACCCACGGTGCCGGGCACGGATGATGCAGGCCTGGACCCCGTAGCCGCGATCCTGGACTTCGCGGCCCGCGAGGTCGTCCCCCGCCTGGCAGGCACCACCGCCGAACTCGACCACGCCGTCAAGGCACTGGCGGGCGGATTCGTCCCGGCCGGCCCTTCGGGTTCCCCGCTGCGCGGCCTGGTCAACGTCCTGCCGACGGGCCGCAACTTCTACTCCGTCGATCCCAAGGCCGTCCCCAGCCGCCTGGCCTGGGAGACCGGCCAGGCGCTGGCCGACTCGCTCCTGGAGCGCTACCGCACCGACAACGGCGAGTGGCCGCAGTCGGTCGGCCTGTCCCTGTGGGGAACGAGCGCGATGCGCACGGCGGGCGACGACGTGGCGGAGGCGCTGGCGCTGCTGGGCGTCCGCCCGGTGTGGGACGAGGCGTCGAGGCGAGTGACGGGACTCGAACCCGTCACTCTCGAGGAGCTCGGCCGCCCCCGCATCGACGTCACCCTGCGCATCAGCGGCTTCTTCCGTGACGCCTTCCCGCACGTGATCGGCCTCCTGGACGACGCGGTGCGCCTGGCGGCGTCGCTGGACGAGCCGGCGGAGGGGAACTTCGTCCGCGCCCACGCCCAGGCCGACCTCGCCGCCCACGGCGACGAACGCCGCGCCACCACCCGCATCTTCGGCTCCCGTCCGGGCACGTACGGCGCCGGCCTGCTCCAGCTCATCGACAGCCGCGACTGGCGCACCGACGCCGACCTCGCGGAGGTCTACACGGTCTGGGGCGGCTACGCCTACGGCCGCGGCCTGGAGGGCCGCCCGGCCCGCGAGGAGATGGAGACCGCCTACAAGCGGATCGCGGTGGCCGCCAAGAACACCGACACCCGCGAGCACGACATCGCGGACTCCGACGACTACTTCCAGTACCACGGCGGCATGGTCGCCACCGTCAAGGCACTGCGCGGCAGGGCGCCGGAGGCGTACATCGGCGACTCCACCCGCCCCGAGACGATCCGCACCCGCACCCTCGTCGAGGAGACCTCCCGCGTCTTCCGCGCCCGCGTGGTCAACCCCCGCTGGATCGAGGCCATGCGCCGCCACGGCTACAAGGGCGCCTTCGAACTCGCCGCCACCGTGGACTACCTGTTCGGCTACGACGCCACCACCGGCGTCGTCCCCGACTGGATGTACGACAAGCTCGCCCAGACCTACGTCCTCGACCCCGAGAACCGCGCGTTCCTCCAGGACGCCAACCCCTGGGCCCTGCACGGCATCGCCGAACGCCTCCTGGAGGCGGAGAGCCGCGGCATGTGGTCCAAGCCGGACGCCGAGACGCTCGACGCCCTGCGGCAGGCCTTCCTGGAGACGGAGGGCGAGCTGGAGGGCGGGGAGTAGCGCCGGCGAAGCCGGGGGCGGGCCGAGCGCCCGCCCCCTAGAGTGCTGCCCATGACCGGGGGATTACACGGGCCGGGCCATGGCCTCGGGGTGACGCTTCGACAGATGATCGGTGAGTCGCTGTGGAACGCCCTGGTGGCCAAGGGCCGTCTGCGCGACCACCGTTCGGGGGATGTGCTGCTGCGGCAGGGAGACCGCGGTACGCACGTCCTCGTGCTCTGCGGCGGAGTCGTGAAGGTCTCGCGCGTCGAACGGGACGGCCGGGTGCGGGTCCTGGCCTTCCGGGGCGGCGGGGACGTGGTCGGTGAGGCGGCGGTGATCGAGGAGGACGAGACCCGGCTGGCCTCGGTCGAAGCCATCGCAGACTGCAGGGTGTCGGTCGTGAACAAGCGGGAGTTCCTCGACTTCCGTGATCGGCACGATCTGACGGAGGCACTGCACCGGCACACCGCGATGCGCTGGAGAGAGGCCACGCGAGTCGGCGACGGCGATTCCCGGACGCGGTTGGCCGGGGCGCTTCTCGCCCTGGCGTCGGCCGCCGGCCGGGCGAGTTCGCCGGCCGGCGTCGAAGTGGCCGTCACCAGACTGGACCTCGCCCAGTACCTGGGGATCTCCCGCAACACCGTGAGTACGACGATGCAGTCATTCGGTGACCGGATCGTGAGGGCCGAGCGCAAGAGCATCACCATCCGTGACGCTGCCGCTCTCCGCTCGATCGCAGGCGACGGCTGACGAAGTCCTCTCCTGTGATGCCCGTCACGAAGTATGCGCACTGCGGGTGCACAGGTGACCGGACACCCCCGCGAGGATCGAGGGCGACAAGCCCGGCACGGTGAGCGTGCCGAGTGCCAAGCCCTTTCTTCGCAAGGGAGTTCCGCATGCCTTCTGTCGACATCCCTTCCACCGGACCCGAGCCGTGGAGCGTGAGCCGCGACCTGCCGCCCTACCGGGGCATCCTCGCCGTCGACGCGAAGGACTTCACCGGCAGGCCCGCCGTCGATCACGTGGAGATCACCTCGATCATTCCCCAGCTGCTGGAACACGCCCTCGACCGTGCAGGCCTGCGGCAGCTGTGGGCGGAGCAGAGGTTCGCCAACAACACCGGCGACGGATTCGTCCTCGGCTTCGACCCCGTGGCCCTGCCGCGCGTCATCCACCCCTTTCTGGCCGAACTCCAGGAAGTGCTGACCGACTACAACATCCACGCGACCGGTACCCGACGGCTGCGCCTGCGCGCCAGCCTTCACGTCGGCCCCCTCCCCGACGGCGGGGGACCGGGCGACGGCAACGGCACGCCTCGCAACGACACCCACCGGCTGCTCGACTCCCGGCCGGTACGGGCCATCCTCTCCGCGTCGAGCGAGAGCATCACGCAGGTTGCCGCGATCGTCTCGCAGCGGGTCTTCGAGGACGCCGTCCTCTCCGGCTACACCCGGCGCCACCCCGACCACTTCATCGAGGTCCCCGCCACTGTCGAGGGCAAGAACTTCCAGCAGCGAGCCTGGCTGTACGTACCGGCCCCCTCGGGGAACCTCTACGACCGGCGGATCCTGGGCGAGGACGCCGTCCCGTCCGCCGAGGCACAACCGCGCGCGGGCGAAAGCCCCGCCGGTCGCCCCGAGTCCCCCGCACAGCAGCCCGCCGCCCCGGTCGCACGCTACGACCGCAGCTTCATCTCGAACCCCGGGACCGTGCACGGCGGCCAGCACATCAACAACTACGACGGCCCGGGTCGGCCCGGCGAGGGAACGGTCCGGTGAACCCGGCCGACCTCGACCTCACCGAGCTGTTCGGCGGCGGGGAACGGCCCGTCATGGTGTGGAACCTGACGGACAGCTTTGTGACCCTGGCCGGGACCGTACAGGGCGGACAGCACCTCGACGCCCGGGACGGCACGGCAGCCGGGCCGCCGCCCCCGCATCCCACCGTGGAACGGCGCGAAGGTGACATACCCGCCGAGAGCACCGCCCTCGCGATGCGCGGGTTCGCCGAACCCCCCTGGTTCCCCGCCGCGCTGGCGGAACTCGGCGGCCGTCTCCTCTTCCTGACCGCCCCCGTCGGCAGCGGGCGCAGGACCGCCGCGCTCAAGCTGTTGCACCGGCACACCGCCGGCTTCGCCCTGCGTGCCGTCGACGCCGACGCCGACCTGGCGACGTGGACCGCGACCAGCACCACGGCCCGGGGCTACCTCGTCGACGGCCTGCTGGAGTCCCGGGTGCTCGCCCTGGACGCGCTGGGGCTGGACGCCCTGCGTACCCGGCTCCGCGACGCGGACGCCTGCATGGTCGTGGTCACGAAGGACACCCCGCCCGTCGTCGCCCATCTGCGGGACCTGCTCCAACGAGCACCTGTACGGGCGTTACCACCGCCCCCGCGTGCGGTCCTGGAAGCCAAGCTCGCCACCGTCTTCCCCGGCTTCGAACGGCGGCAAGCCCTCCTCGACACCCTGCCGGCCGGCTTCCTCGACGAGACCCTGCAGCGCTCCCTCACCCCGGCCCAGGTCGTGGAGATCGCCACCGAGATCGTCCGGGTCGCGCACGGCGATGTGGCGCCGGAGGCCATCGGCGAGCACCTGAGCCTGCACGCGACCGACCGGGCACCCCACCTGCTCGCGTCCGTACGGGGGGACGCGCAGGACCTCGCCCTCCTCCTGGCCACCTGCGTCTTCGAGCACTTCGACCACGCCCTGGTCGAGGAGGAGGCCCGGCGCCTGCTGGCGGTCGCCGGCGGGCGGCTCGACGCGGTCGTGCCCCCGCCGGAGACCGGGGACACCCCGGCCGGCAACCCCGGCTTCGTCTTCCGCCGCTCCCGGCACGAGCGGCTGACCGCCATCGAGGCCCACGTCGCCGACCGGGAGGTGCGCACCACCTCCACGCACAGCTACTTCAGCGAACCAGTGGCCTTCGTCCGGCACCTCCAAGGCCGGGCCGTGCTCGACCACGTCTGGCGCGAGCACCGCGACGCCGGTGAACTGCTCGTGGAATGGCTCCGGCAGACACCCGACGCCCAACGGCGCGCCGAGCGGGCCGGGTTCATCCTCGGTCAGTTCGCGCAGTGGAGTACCGGCCCACTGGCGCTCGCGCCCATCGAGCGGCTGGCGGACTCGGACCGGCCCGGCGACCGGCGGATGGCGGCCCGCGCCTTCGGGGCCGCGTCCGCCGATCCCGTCCTCGCCACCGCCGTCAAGAACCGGCTGCGGGGCTGGTCCCGTGCCGCCTCCGAGTCGCTGCGCTGCACGGCCGCGCTGACCTGCGCCACCGAGTTCGGCCTGGCCCGCCCCGAGGTGGCACTGAACCTGCTGCACACCATCGTGACGGCGCGCGACGACGGCTCCGCCGCCGTCGACTCGGCCGTGCGGCGCGCCGTGGACGCGCTGTTCGCCGAACCCGCCCTGCGGCCCCGGGTGATCGACGCGCTCACCCGATGGTCCGGCGCGCCCGGGGCGGCCGGGCGCGCGGCCTGTGCCGCGGTCGCCCAGCTGCTGAAATCCGCCGCCACCACGAGGGAACAGGGGGAGTGGTGGAGCGGCCACCTGCATTCCGGTGACACGCCCCCTGGCCTGGAACTCGTCCGGGCCGCGCTCATGGAACCCACGAGCTTCGAAGCCGCCCGCGCCGCGCTCCTGGAGTGGCAGCGGCGTGCGGACACCGACCCCGGGCGCGCGCGGGCCGTCGAGCGGCTCACCGACGCGCTGGCCCCACGGCTGCGCGGCGGCGTCATGCGGCTGTTCGCCGACCTCGAGCGCGCGTACCCCGCCCCCGGCAGCCTGCGGGCCGCCCGCGCCCTCGCCGCATGGCGCGCCACCCTTCAGTGAAAGGCCGAGCATGACCACCATCACGACCCTGCCCGCCCCGTACTCCGTGCCGGACCCGGTCGGCGTGGCACCGCTGTGGACCCGGGGCCGGCGCGGCCCCCTTCGGGAGCTGGTCCGCTTCCGTCTGTCGCATCCCGACCACATCGCACTGGTGCTGATCGACGGCGACGGCCGCGCCGTATCCGAGCCCTCCGGGCGGCTGTCCCTGGTGAAGGCCGCCACCGGCGGCTACGCCGAGGCGTACCTCGTCGACACCGGTCCCCGCAGCGGGGTGTGGCAGCTGCCCGTCGGTGCCGAGCCCGCCATGCTGGAGATCACTTGGTGGGTCGCGGACCCGTCCCGTGCGGTGCTCGACGGTCCCGGGCCCGGCGACCCGTGGGCCACCGTCAGCGGCCACCTGGACCGTTTGCTGCAGACCATGTCCGCCCGCGGCCGTGCCACCGGCCAGGAACTCACCCCCTGGCACATCGCCCAGTACCTGTCGCACCCGCAGCCCCTGGAGGGCACCGGACTGGTCTGCCGCACCGAGACCACGTCGCCGGACTTCGAACCGTCCGGGCCCGGCGCCGCCGGTTCCCCGCCGCACTTGTGGTCGCCGCAGCGGCGCGAGGAGTACGAGTTCTACCTCCAGGCGGTCCGTACTGGCCCCGACGCGCTCGCCGCCCTGTGGCTTCTGCACCACCCGAACGAGGTGCAGAAGGTCCTGGAATGGGTCACCGACCACCCCCGGCCCGCCGAACCGGGGCCCCGCGACCGCGACATCACCCGCGCCCTCCTCGACCGGCTCTCGGTGGAGGAGCGCGAACAGCTCGCCAGGGCCACCGCCGAGCGCATCCACGCCATGACCGCCACGGAAAGGGAGAGCTGATGCCTGAGCACCGCTACTATCGGCGCGGACACTGGGTGCACAGGGCCGTGCCCGACCGCCGTTCGAGCGGCACATGGACGGCCCTCGCGGTCGCCGCGTTCCTCGGCTGGGGCCTGCTGAACGGCTGCACGGCCGAGGAGCCGGACGCCCACCGGGAGCCCGCGCCCGCGCCGTCCGTCCGCTCCACGGAGGCCCGGTGATACCGGGGCGGGCCCGGCCGGGCGGCCGCCCGCGCCTGCCCCGTACCCCGGCCGAGACGACGGCGGCCGTCGTCGCGCTCGTCTTCCTCGCCTTCATCGTCCGCCGCCTGCTCGCTCTGCTCGCCGGACCGGTTGCGTACGGATGGCTGCCCACCTGCCTCGTGATCGGCTGCGGGTGGCCGCTCGCAGCCAGGGCCCGCAGGTGGTACCGGGCCCGGCGCCTGCGCGGTACTGAGCCGCTCGCCCTGTCCCTGCGGGACGTGGACGCCCTTTCGCCGGGGCAGTTCGAACTGGCCGTACGTGACCTGATGATCCGTGACGGCATCGCCGCGCGGCACGTCGGCCGCCGGGGCGACCAGGCGGCCGACGTCATCGGCACCGACCGCACCGGACGGGTCTTCGTCGCCCAGTGCAAGCACACCGCGATCGGCGGCCGGGTCGGCTCCCACGTGATGTACGAGGTGAAGGGCACCGCCGGACCCGTGCACGGAGCCGATGTCGCCGTGGTCGTCACCAACGGCGGCTTCACCCGCGACGCGCGGGCCTGGGGCGAGCGCCACGGCATCCACTGCGTCGACCGCGAGCGCCTGGCCGAATGGGCCCGGGGCGGACGTTCCCTGGACGCGTTGCTGGGGCTGCGGGGCCACCTCGGCTTCGGATTGGGTGACGGGTCCGGGGATCACTAGGATCCTCGGATGATCATCACAAAACGGCTGGCGGTGGGCGCGTGTGTGCTGCTCGCCGCCCTGGCCGGGGGCGTCGCGCCGGCGGGCGCCGCCGACGGGCCCCCCAAGGATTCCCCCAAGGTCGAGCTGGTGCTGGACGTCAGCGGCTCGATGCGCGCCCAGGACGTGGACGGAGGCACCCGCACCCGCATGGCCGCCGCGCAGCAGGCGTTCAACGAGGTCATCGACGCGGTGCCGGACGGCGTACGGCTCGGCATCCGTACCCTCGGCGCCGACTACGCCGGTGACGACAAGGCGACCGGCTGCCGGGACAGCCGGCAGCTCTACCCCGTCGGCAAGGTGAACCGGACCGAGGCCAAGGCGGCCGTGGCCACCCTGCGGCCCACCGGCTGGACGCCCATCGGGTACGCCCTGCGCGGCGCGGACCAGGACCTGGGGACGGACGGCGGCACGCGCCGCATCGTGCTCATCACCGACGGCGAGGACTCCTGCGGGCTGCCCGACCCGTGCGACGTCGCCCGTGAACTGGCCGCCAAGGGCACCCACCTGACGGTCGACACCCTCGGCCTGGCCCAGGACGACAAGACCCGCGAGCAGCTCAGCTGCATCGCCGAGGCCACCGGCGGCACGTACACCACCGTGCGCCACACCAAGGAGCTCTCCAGCCGCATCAAGCAGCTGGTGCGCCGCGCCGAGAAGCCCGTCGAGACGCCCAAGCCGGTGCAGGGCGCGAACGCGTGCTCGTCCGCGCCCGAGCTCGGTGCCGGGATCTGGACCGACCGGGCGACGTTCGGCGAGCACCGCTGGTACCGCGTCAAGGTCAAGCCGGGCCAGGAGCTGCGCGCCTCGGCGAGCGTGGCCGCCGACCGCGCCGTCGACCGCGACTACGGAGTGCTGGTGCGCGCCGTGGGCGAGGGCGGCCAGGAGCTCGTGCGCGGCTCGGACGCCGGCAGCGGGCGCACCGATGTGATGGCGTCGGGGCTGCGCCTGCCGCTGTGGAAGAAGGCCGAGGACGACAAGGAGGCCAGGACCGTCTGTCTGGAGGTCTCCCACTCCTTCTCCGCGCCCGCCTCCGTCAAGCGGGATCCGGGTCTGCCCGTCGAGCTCGCCGTCGATCTGGTGGAGGCGCCGGACAACCCCTCCGACCTGGCCGCGTTCGGCCTCGGCCGGGGCTGGGTGCTGCTGGCCGTGCTCGCCGTGACCGGCCTGCTGACCGGACTGCTGTGGGGCTGGCTGGCCCGCTGGCGCATCGCGGTGTGGAGGGAGAACTGATGCGACGTACGACACGCGCGCTGACCGCGGGGATGCTCGCCCTCGCCGGCCTCGCGGCCTCCGCGACGGCCGCCGCGGCCGACGACGAGGCGCCCACCGAGGCCGGTACCGACTTCCGCACCGCCGTGGCGGTCGAGCAGGGGCACAAGGCCACGGCCGACGCCTCCACCGGCGACTACCTCTACTGGCAGTTCCCCGCCGGCGCCGGCCAGCGGCCGACCGTGAAGGCCACCGTCACCCTGCCGGAGGCCTCCGCCCGGCACGGCGCGGCCACCTGGCAGCTCGACGTCTTCGACGGACTGCGCCGCCGCCAGGCCTGCACGTCCGGCGAGCGCACCGTGCGGGCGTCCGGCCAGGACGCCTCGGTGGCCCTGAGCTGCACGCTGCGCACCGTGCGCCCGTGGTCCGAGCGCTGGTCCAACGACCCGCTGCCCGGCGCCTACTACGTGCGGCTCACCGTCGTCGACGCCCCCGACCGGGACCTCGGCCTGCCGGTCAAGGCCGAGGTGCGGGTGGACGCCCAGGACGCGGGCGGCGCCCGCGCCGAGGGCGGTCGGCTGGGCGCGCCGCTGCACGCGGCCGCCGTCAGCGAGCCGGAGAGCGGCTGGAACGGAAGCTGGTGGTCGGGCCGCTGGGGCTGGACCGTCGGCGGCGCCGTCCTCGGCGCGCTCGCGGCCGTCGGCGGGTACACCCTGACCCGGCACGGGCGCCGTCCGTAACGGCGGGACAAGCCGGAAACGGGCAACGAGGGCCGCACCCCGCGCGGGTGCGGCCCTCGGCACGTCACGGGGCGGCCGGCGGTTCGCCGTCGACGGCCCGCAGGTACAGCTCGAGCAGGTCCTCGGTGAAGTACGAGCTGTAGGAGACATCGGGGAAGTCGCCCCCGGTGTGGTAGCCGCCGATGACGCCGATCAGCGCGTAGCCGGTCGGTCCGCGCACCAGGAAGGGGCCGCCCGAGGTGCCGCCGACGTACCCGGCGCAGGCGATCTCCAGGAAGTCGCCGGGCGCCTTCGGGTCGGTGCTGGTGTAACGGTGCGTCCAGGAGCGGCAGTCGAGCGGCTTGGGGTACGTCGTGTCGCTGTTGCCCGGGTAGCCGATCAGCCGGACGTCGGCGTGCTCGTACCCCGGCCGGACCGCCAGGTCGAAGCCGCCGACCGCGCGCTGGACGGGCGTACCGTCCGCCCGTTCGCCGACGCGCACCACCGTGAAGTCCCAGCGCGCGCCCCCGTCGGTCCCCAGGTCGTGGTAGCGCTGGTCGATGTAGATCAGCTCGACCGGGAAGACGCCGTGCGGCTTGAGGCGGTCGTGGTACTGCGGTACGAACGACAGCTTCTTCCTCGAGTCGGGAGAGAGCAGGCAGTGGGCGGCGCTGACGACGAGGTCGCGGTGCGGGCTGCGGACGACCGTGCCGCCGCAGAAGCGGCCGGTGCCCTGGCCGTCGGTCCAGAAGAACGTGCCCACCTGCGGCAGCCCGTCGAAGGGGCGGCTGGGCGGTACCGGGCCGGACCGTGGCGCGGGCGCGCTCCGCCGGGCCGCCGGCGCGGCGGGCAGCGCGGCCCGCATCCGGTCGGCGGTCCAGTACGCGTCGGCGGACGCGGCCGACGGGACCGCCGACCGCACCGCCGACGGCACCGCCGGGGCGGCCGGCCCTGCGGTCGTCGCCGTCAGCAGCCCCACGAGCAGGGCGACGGCACCGCCCCGGAGGGCGGCGGGTCTGTGCGCGAACCACGTGGATCTCCTGAACCACATGACGGTTCCTCCTCGGAGCGCGGACGACGTGACGGGCACGTACGGGGCGAGCGTGCCATAGCCTGAGGCGGCAGTGCGTCGTCCGGGCCGTGCGGCCCATGGGGTGGGGAGTGGGCAGATGGTCGATCCGTTGTCTCTCGAGGCGATCACGACCGCGGTCACGGCGGCCGCCGGTTCCGTCGGCACGGAAGCGGGACGGCAGGCGTGGGGCTCGCTCGCCGACCTCGCGCGCCGCGCGTTCGGCCGGGGCGACCGCGACGCGGCGGACGACGCGGCCGCCCCCGCCGTCCCGCTGCCGCTGGAACCGGACAGCGAACGCCAGAACCAGGCGCTGGCCGCGCTGCTGTACGGACGCGCCTTCCAGGACGAGGTGTTCGCGGCCGAATACCGACGGTGGGAGGAACAATCGAGGGCCGTGACCGTGTCCACCGACCACAGCACGGTCGTCAACAACGTCTCCGGCAACGCCCGTGTGCGGAACCTCTACCAGGGCCGGGACATCACCGTGAATCCGCGCTGAGCGACGCCCTCTCGGGCGGTCCTCAACTCGTGGTTAAGTCGTTCACCCGCTCGTTACCAGCGGCGGACTAGTGCTCGGGGTTGCTCCCATGACAGGATGCCTTCGCGGCGTGCACCGGGCTTAACTGGCCGTGATGGCCCGTCAGGCCGTCTGGCACAGGCACACACGGCTCGCTCGAAGGACGGGGCAGATGGCAGTCGGGGGGGACAGGCCGGTTTCGGCAGGTGACGCGGGCAGCCCGCTCGCGCAGCGGCTCAACTACCTGTTCGCGAACATGCATCCGCCGGGGGCGCCGTACACCAACGGGCACGTGGCGGAGGAGATCAGCCAGGGGGAGGAGTACGGCCAGGTCACCCTCACCGAGCAGTATCTGTCGATGCTGCGCAACGGCAAGCGCGCCAACCCCAGCCCGGACGTCCTGCGGGCGCTGGCGAAGTTCTTCGCCGTGCCCGTCGGCTATCTGATGGGCGACCTGTCGGACTCCCAGGCGGAACGGGTGGAGGAGGAGGTCCGGTTCCTCGTCGCCATGCGGGACCAGCGCGTGCGGGCCATCGCCCTGCGCTCGGTGGGCCTGCCGCCCGAGGTGCAGGACAGCCTCACCACCATCATTTCGCAGTTCCGACAGCAGATGAACCTTCCGTCCGACCCGCCCGGCGCGGGAGGTGAGGAGCGCCCGTGACCGTCTTGGCGGAGGACCGGCTCTTCACTAACTGGCGGCGTACCGAGGACGAGGACGGTGCAAGCATGCGGGTGGGGCGGATACGTCGCCGGTGCAAGCAGCTCATCAACGAGCTCGCACTGCCCGCGTCCACCGATCTGCAGGGCATGTGCGACGCCGTCGCGCGCCGCGTGGGCCGCCCCATCCACCTGGTGCCGATGAGCCTGGACGGCGTCGTCTCCGGCATGACGGCCACCACCGACGACGCGTACTGGGTCGTCTACGAGCAGAAGACCTCGCCCTGGCACCAGGTGCACATCGTGCTGCACGAGATCGGCCACCTGCTGCTGGGCCACGACCAGGACCCCGCCGTCACCGAGGACGCCCTCAAGGTGTGGACGCCGTCCGTCGACGTCGCCACCGCCATGCGGCGCATGGGCCTGACCATGGGCCTGGCCCGCCACCACTGCTACGACAACCTCACCGAGCGCGAGACCGAGATCCTCGGCACCCTCCTCATGGCGAAGGTGGTGCCCCCGCCGCCCGGCCAGGAGGCCGAGCTCGAGGGGCAGGCGGCGGAGCTCGCCGCCTCGCTGGGCCCCGCCCTCCAGCACGTGCGCCAGCAGCTGCGGGAGGGGGGCGCCACCGGTGTTTGACGTCCTCTACCTGACCTTCAGCGCCGTCACCTGGGCGATCGTCGGCTACAAGGCCCGTGCCTGGTTCCGCGACCGCGGCAACGTCGACCTGGGCCTGACGGCCCTGATGACCTCCGGCGTCCCCATCGTCTTCCTGTTCTCCGCGCCCAGCGTCTACCGCGCGTTCGACCGGCTGACGGGCGTGGCCAACCTGGCCATGGTCTTCCTGTACTCCGCCGTCGTGCTCTTCGCCTCCGGCGCGACCGTCCTGCTGCTGCGCTGGACCAGCCGCGGCGACGAGGCCGCCCACGCCCGCGCCGCCATGCGGTCCCGGTACGCGGTGGGCGCCGTGGCGGTGACCTGGACCGTCGCCATCGTCTGCTTCGCCGTCGGACGCCCCGACGCCGTCGAGCACCCGCGCGACTTCAGCACCGCCTACGCCCACGCACCCGGCGTCGTCGCCTTCCTGGTGCTCTACCTGGCCATCTTCGGCACCAGCCTGGCCGGCCTGGGCTACCTGTGCCCGCGCTACGCCGCCCAGCTGGGCCGCTCCTGGCTCGCCAAGGGCCTGCGGACCCTGGCGGCGGGCTGCTGGCTGGGCCTGGTCTACTGCGCCTGCAAGCTGGCCGGCTTCGTCCTGACCTGGGCCGGGCACGACGTGTACTGGCTCTCCAACGGCATCGCCCCGATGACGGCCTCGGTGGCCGCGCTGCTGGTCCTGCTCGGCTTCTCGCTGCCCGCCGTCGGCCCCCGGGCGGCCGCCTGGCGCCGGCTGCGCCGCCTGGACCCGCTGTGGCAGGAGGTGACCGCGCACGCCCCGGAGGTCACCATCCCCGGCTCCCGCTGGACGTCCCGCTGGCCGCTGGCCGACCTGGAGTGGCGGGCCAACCGCCAGATGGCCGAGATCCGCGACATCCAGCGCGGCGTCCGCCGCCACGTCGAGCCCGCCGCCCTGGACATCGCCCGGCGCAAGGCCGGCGACGCCGCCCTCGACGACCGCAGAACGGCGGCCGTCGTCGAGGCCGCCGCCCTGCGCCGGGGTCTGGCCAACCAGGTGACCGGCCATGTGGCGGCACCGCACGCCGACAGCGTGGTGATGACGGTCAGCGCCGATCCGGCCGAGGAGCACGAGCACCTGGCACGCGTCGCGGACGTCTTCCACGACCCGATGGTCGACGCCGTGCTCGACGAACTACGGGAGATCACCGCGGCCCGCCGTCCCTGACGGCGCGCGGACCGGACGAGGCGGCCCTGGACGGGGGTCAAGGCCGCCTGCGACACCGGCCGGCGCCGGGTCCGTACAGATCGCCGATCTGTACGGACCCGGCGCCGCCAGTGCGGACGGACCGTCACCGACCCCTGGGAGACACCGCCTAGAGTCGGATGCCATGCAGCCCATCGACGTCACAGCGCTGACAGCAGACCCCTACGGCACCTACGCCGCGCTCCGCGAGGCCGGACCCGTACACCGCCTCATCGGCCCCGACGGCCTGCCCGCCTGGGTGGTGACCCGCTACGAGGACGTCCGCCGGGCGCTCGCCGACCCCCGGCTGTCGCTGGACAGGAGCAACGCCCTGCCCGGCAACTACAGCGGCTTCGCACTGCCTCCCGCGCTGGACGCCAACCTCCTGAACATGGACCCGCCCGACCACACCCGGGTGCGCCGGCTGGTGGCGAAGGCCTTCACGCCCGGCCGCGTCGACAGGCTCCGCGCCCCCGTCCGCGAGGCGGCCGGCGAACTCCTCGACGCCATCGAGGCCGAGGGGACCGGCCGTACGGACCTGCTCGCCACCTACGCGGGACCGCTGCCGATCGTCGTCATCTGCGATCTGCTGGGCGTCCCGCGGCACGCCCGGCGCGACTTCCGGGCCTGGACCGACGCGCTGGTCACCCCCGACCGTGAGCGGCCGCACCTGATGAAGGAGGCGATCGGCGGCCTGATGCGGTACATCACCGGCCTCATCGCCGCCAAGCGCGCCGAGCCCGGCGACGACCTGCTCTCCGACCTCATAGCCGTCCGGGACGGGCAGGACGCGCTCTCGGAGGACGAGCTGACCTCGCTCGCCTTCCTCATCCTGTTCGCCGGTTACGAGAACACGGTCCACCTCATCGCCAACGGCGTCCTCGCCCTTCTGGACCATCCCGAACTCCTGCGCGAGCTGCGAGCGAATCCGGACGGACTCGGAGCGGCCGTGGAGGAGCTCAACCGGTGGGACGGGCCGCTTCCGCTGGCGATCCGGCGCTTCCCGCTGGAGGACGTGGAGATCGGCGGAGTGAGTGTCCCGGCGGGCGAGACCGTGCTGCTCTCGCTCGCCTCGGCCAACCGGGATCCGGACCGGTTCCCCGACCCCGACCGCCTCGACCTGCGACGGGAGACGTCCGGGCACCTCGGGATGGGCCACGGCATCCACTACTGCCTGGGCGCCCCGCTGGCCAGGATGGAGACGGAGACGGCGCTGGCGGCGCTGCTGGAGCGCTTCGAAAAACTGGAACTCGACGTTCCGAGGGAGTCGCTGACCTGGCGTCCGGCCATCCGCGCACGTGGCCTGAATTCGCTCCCGGTGCGCTGGCAATCGGCAACCCGAACAGATTTTTGATGCATAACCCATCGTTGATGAGGTAGAACTGTCCTCGAGCCCGCCCGGTGTGCATCCCCCGTCGCACCGGGCGGGCCTTCGCCATCCGGCTCGCACACGCGTCGGCCGGATCAGCCGCTGCCCGGCGGGAACTTCAGCAGGGCGACCGCCGCCAGCATCTGGATGCTCACCGCCGCCACCGCCTTGTGCGTGGGCAGATGGTGCTGGCCGCGTATCAGCAGCACGGCGAGCGCGCAGCCGAAGGCCGCCGTCACCGAGGCGGCCGCGCGCACCGGGACGGAGCCCGCCGCCATCCAGGTGTCCAGGGCCAGCCGCGGCAGGTCGCTCGTCCAGAACAGGACGACGAACAGGCTCGCCGTCGGGGCGAACCGGCCGTTGCCGCCGAGCCGGCGGGCGATGGCGTGCGTGACGGCCCCCAGCAGGAAGCTGGCCAGCAGCATCACCGCCGAGCCGATGGCCATCGCCTCCAGGGCGAGCAGCGGGCTGAACCGCCACTGCCCCCAGAAGGAGTCCTTGGCCAGTGTCCCCAGCGCGCCGCACAGCAGGGACAGGAACGCCGCCGCCCCCCACACGCCCCGGTCGCGCGCCTCGTCGAGCACTTCGACGGGCCGGTACCAGAGCCCGAATATCAGGCGGTGCCACAGCAGCTTGCGCGGCTTGGCGGCGGGGGCGGGCGGGGGAGGAGCAGTGGTCAAGGGCATGGGTGCCGTTTTATCACCGTTCGGCCCGCCCGGCGGAGTCCGGGCCGGACGGCGACCGCCGGCGGACACCCCGTCAGGCGGGTGCGGGCTCCCGGCTGTCGGGCCCGGCGTCGCCGTCGGCCTCCCCGTCCGGACCGCCGCCGGGACCGCTGCCGGGACGGTCACCGGAACCGCTGCCGGGCTCACCGTCGCGCAGGTACTCCTCGCTGATCTCACGCGGCCCGAACGGCCACACCTTCTCGTACGCCGCCCACAGCACGAACGCCACACAGCCCGCGCCGACCCAGGCCAGCGACCACTCGATGGGATGGTGCCCCGGCGAGTTCTTGTCCGCGTACCCGAAGATGACCACCCAGCCCACGAACGCCACCAGGCTCGGCAGCGGGTACAGCCACATCCGGTACGGCCGCCGCAGCCCCGGCTGCCGGCGGCGCAGCACGGTCAGCGCCACGATCTGGGCCAGCGCCTGCACGATCACCATGACCGTCATCAGCAGCAGAATGATCGTCATCAGGCTGGTGTACCGGCCGATCAGGAAGCCGGCGGAGGCGATGACACCCATCGACAGCAGCGGCAGCACCGGGAAGCGGTGCACCGGGTGCAGCCTCGCGAAGGAGCGGAAGAACACCTTGTCCCGGGCCGCGTCGTACGGCACCCGGGAGCCGCCGAGGAGCCCGGCGAACAGCGAGGCGAAAGTGGTGACGAGGATCAGCACCGTGATGACGTCGGCGGCTGTCGGGCCCCAGGTCCGTTCCAGCATGACGGCGGCCACCGCGGCGTAGGCCGGCGAATCCTCTTTCGTCATCTCCTCCCAGTCGATCACGCCCAGGACGCCGATCTGGACCAGCAGGTAGATCGTCATGATGCCGAGGATGGAGAAGACGATCGCCCGGGGCAGCGTGCGCCCGGGGTCCTTGATCTCGGCGCCCAGGTAGGCCGCGGTGTTGTACCCGCCGTAGTCGTAGATGCCGTTCGTCAGGCCCGCCGCGAAGCCGATCCAGAAGCCGGACGTCGTGACCGCGAACGCGCCCTCGGGGTAGGTGAAGGCCATGCCCGGGTCGAAGTGGGTGAACGCCGCGACGATGACCAGCAGGACGCAGAGGATCATCACGCCCCACAGCACGGTGGTGATCCGCGCGATGTTCTCGACCCGTCGCCACAGCAGCGCGACGACCAGCGCGATGACGGCCAGACCCACGAGGTTGCCCTGGGTCCGCGTCATGCCGGGCCACAGATAGCCGAGGTACTGCACGAAGCCGAGCGCGCCGCTGGCCATGGCGAGCGGGATGAACAGCATGGCGGTCCACACGAACAGGAACGGCATCAGCCTGCCGGTGCGGTACTGGAAGGCCTGTCTGAGGTAGACGTAGCTGCCGCCCGCGCCCGGCATCGCGGCCCCCAGCTCCGCCCACACCAGCCCGTCCGCCAGGGCCAGTACCGCCCCGGCCACGAAGCCGATGACGGCCTGCGGGCCGCGGAACGCGCCGACCATCAGCGGGATGGTGATGAAGGGGCCGATACCGCACATCTGGCTCATGTTGATGGCCGTCGCCTGGAACGGCCCGATGCGCCGCACGAACCCTGTTGCCGGATCTGCCATGGCGGTCAGCCCTCTCTCCTCGTTCCACTGCACTCGTAGCACCGGCCCGCCCGACCCGTCCATCACCCGCGGGGTGTCGCAGACTCTGGTGGTCCGCCCGACGGACAGTCAAGATCTGTGCAGCGAAACCGAAAAGCGGACGAGAAGAAGGGGCAGCGGATGCGCGGAGGACGGATAGCCGTCGTGGGAGGCAGCATCGCGGGCTGCGCCACGGCCCTGGCCGCGACCCGGGCCGGGGCGGACGAGGTCGTGGTCTACGAGCGCGCGGCAGGCGGGCTCAGGGACCGGGGCCTGGGCCTCGCCGTCCACGACGAGCGCTACGCCGAACTGGAGGCCGCCGGCTACGTCGACGCGGCCATGCCATGGGTGCGCCTGACCCGTCGCAGCTGGCTCACCCGCGACGGCGGCGGCCGGTCCGGGCGGCGGCTGGGGCAGGTGCCGTTCCCCTTCCGCTCCTACAACTGGGGTTCGCTGTGGCGCGAGTTACGCGCCCGGATCCCGGCGTCCGTCGACTACCGCCAGGGCGCGGCCGTCGAGCGCGTGCTGCCCGAGCCCGACGGGGCCGTGCTGCACACCGCCGACGGGCGCGCGGAGCGCTTCGACCTGGTCGTCGGCGCGGACGGCTACCGCTCGGTCGTACGCGCCGTGACCCGGGCCGCCACGGTGCCCGCCTACGCCGGCTACCTGGCCTGGCGCGGCACCGTGCCCGCCGGGGCGCTGCCCGGTCCGCCCACGGCCTGGCCCGAGGACGAGGCGGCGACCGTCACCTTCCCCGGCGGCCATATGATCGCCTACCGCATCCCCGGCCCCGGCTCCACCGGCACCTGCGCCAACTGGGTCTTCTACGCCCCGCCGCCGCCCTCCTCCGCCTTCGTGCCGCGCGATCCGACGAGCCTGCCGCCCGGCACCGTCACCGACGAGCTCGTCGCCCACCACACCGCCGTCGTCGAGGAGCACTTCCCGCCCTACTGGCGGGAGTTGGTCGCCCGCACCCCCCGCTCCCAGGCCACCGTCCAGCCGCTGTACGACCTCGCCGTCCCGCACTACGGCGAGGGCCGGCTCGTCCTGGCGGGCGACGCGGCGGCCGTCGCCCGCCCCCACACGGGCAGCGGAGCGGTCAAGGCGCTGCAGGACGCCACGGTCCTCGAACGCTGCCTGCGCCGGGCCGGGACCTGGGACGAGGCGGTGGCGGCCTACGACGCCGAACGCTCGCCCGGCGGCCGGGCCATGGTCGCCCTCGCCCGCAGGCTGGGCCGGGCGCAGGTCCAGGCCACGCCCGACTGGGCGGCCATGGACCAGGAGGCGCTGGAGCGGTGGTGGCGCGACGCGGCCGACGGCGAGCGGGGCTTCGGCGGCCGGGCGCTCACGCCCTCATGAGCGGGCGCAGCCGAGCGACACGCACTCCTTGCGCACGCTGACGACCGGGGTGCCGCCGCCGCCCGGCTGCTCCTTGACCACCACCCGGGTCGGCCCGCCGCACGTCAGGCAGGACCGGGACGAGGGGTCGCGCTCGCGGTCGATCGCCGTGGCGATCCGCAGCAGCGGGTCGGCGTCGGTGTCGGACATGGGCCATCCCGTCACTTCCACGGTTGCTCGCTCTGCCAGGGGGTGCATCGTGGCGCACGTCCCCTGATCACGTCAGCGTGTCGGGCGCCGATCACCCGTCCGTGGCGGCCGCCGGTCCCGGTCCCGGACGGTCCGGGCCGCGCGGGGTCCGCGGGCCGGACCCCGGCGTCCGAGGGCGGCCGCATAGCATCGGGCGCATGCACGACCCCTACGTCCACGTGCGCGGAGCGCGGACCCACAACCTCAAGCACGTCGACGTCGACATCCCCCGCGACGCCCTCGTCGTCTTCACGGGCGTCTCCGGATCGGGGAAGTCCTCCCTCGCCTTCGGCACCGTCTACGCCGAGGCCCAGCGCCGCTACTTCGAGTCCGTCGCCCCCTACGCGCGGCGGCTGATCCACCAGGCCGGCGCCCCCGAGGCCGAGGAGATCACCGGGCTGCCGCCCGCCGTCGCGCTCGAGCAGCGGCGGTCGGCCCCCACCTCGCGCTCCTCCGTCGGCACCGTCACCACGCTCTCCAACTCCCTGCGCATGCTCTTCTCCCGCGCCGGCACCTACCCCGAGGGCGCCGCGCGGCTGGACTCCGACGCCTTCTCGCCCAACACCGCCGCCGGCGCCTGCCCCCGTTGCCAGGGCCTGGGCCAGGTCCACACCGTCACCGAGGACTCGCTCGTCCCCGACCCGTCGCTGTCCATCCGCGACGGGGCGATCGCCGCCTGGCCCGGCGCGTGGCAGGGCAAGAACCTCCGGGACATCCTCGACGCCCTCGGCCACGACGTCGACCGGCCCTGGCGCGAGCTGCCGGCCGCCGACCGCGAGTGGATCCTGTTCACCGACGAGCAGCCCGTCGTCACCGTGCACCCGGTGCGGGAGGCCGAACGCATCCAGCGCCCGTACAAGGGCACCTATATGAGCGCGCGCCGCTACGTCCTGCACACCTTCGCCGACTCCAAGAGCCCCGCGCTGCGGGCACGCGCCGAGCGGCACCTGGTGAGCGGCCCCTGCCAGGAGTGCGGCGGCCGCCGGCTGCGGGCCGAAGCGCTGGCGGTGACCTTCGCCGGGCGGGACATCGCCGCACTGACCGCGCTGCCACTGACCGCGCTGGCCGGCACGCTGCGCCCGGCAGCCGCCGGCGAGGGCGCCGCCGCGACGCTCGCCGCCGACCTGCTCGCCCGCATCGAGGTGCTCACCGAACTCGGCCTGGGCTACCTCAGCGTGGACCGCCCCACCCCGACCCTGTCGGCCGGCGAGCTGCAGCGGCTGCGCCTGGCCACCCAGCTGCGCTCCGGCCTGTTCGGCGTCGTCTACGTGCTGGACGAGCCGTCCGCCGGGCTGCACCCGGCGGACAGCGCCGCACTGCTGACCGTCCTGGACCGGCTGAAGACGGCCGGCAACTCGCTGTTCGTCGTCGAACACCACATGGACGTCGTGCGCCGCGCCGACTGGATCGTCGACGTCGGCCCCCTGGCCGGGGAGCACGGCGGGCGGGTGCTCTACAGCGGTCCGGTGGACGGCCTGGCGGACGTCACCGAATCCTCGACGCGCCGCTTCCTCTTCCCCGGCGCGGCCGCCGCGCCCGCCCGCGCGCCCCGCGAGCCCTCCGGGGCGCTGCGGCTGCGCGGCGTCACCCGGCACAACCTCCGCGACCTCGACGTGGACTTCCCGCTGGGCGTCTTCACGGCCGTCACCGGCGTGTCCGGCTCGGGCAAATCGACCCTCGTCGGGCAGGCCCTCGCCGACACCGTCGCCGCGCACCTGGACGGCGGGGAACCGGTGGGCACGGGCACGGCGCAGGGCCTGGAGGCCGTCCACCGGCTGGTGCGCGTCGACCAGAAGCCGATCGGCCGCACCCCGCGCTCCAACCTCGCCACCTACACCGGCCTGTTCGACGCCGTGCGCAAGGTCTTCGCCGCCACCGACGAGGCCCGCGCCCGCGGCTACACCGCCGGCCGGTTCTCCTTCAACGTCGCGGGCGGGCGCTGCGAGGTCTGCCAGGGCGAGGGGTTCGTCGCCGTCGAGCTGATGTTCCTGCCGGGCAGCTACGCGCCGTGCGACGCCTGCCGGGGAGCGCGCTACAACCCGGAGACGCTGGAGATCACCCACCGGGGCGCGAGCATCGCCGACGTCCTGGACATGACCGTCGACGCGGCCGCCGCCTTTCTGGACGACGTGCCCGCCGCGCGCCGCGGCCTGCGCACCCTGCGGGAGGTCGGCCTGGGCTACCTGCGGCTGGGCCAGCCCGCCACCGAGCTGTCGGGCGGCGAGGCACAGCGCATCAAGCTGGCCGCCGAGCTCCAGCGCACCCACCGCGGCCACACCCTGTACGTCCTGGACGAGCCCACGACCGGGCTGCACCCGGCCGACACCGAGGTGCTGCTGCGCCAGCTGCACGGCCTGGTCGACGCGGGCAACACGGTCGTGGTCGTCGAGCACGACATGGCCGTGGTGGCGGGCGCGGACCACGTCGTCGACCTGGGGCCCGGCGGGGGAGCCGAGGGCGGCCGCGTGGTGGCGCTCGGCACCCCGCATCAGGTGGCGCGGTCCACCGCGAGCGCCACCGCGCCCTACCTGGCCCGTGCCCTGAGCGGTTAGCCGCGCTCTGGACGGGACGCACCCCGCGTGGTTATGTCGGGCCAAGTGTTCGACCGGACCGACCAGTTGGGACGGCACACCATGGACCGTGCCCTGATCATCGGCGGTGGCATCGCCGGGCCCGTGACCGCGATGGCGCTGCGGCGGGCCGGGATCGAGGCGAGCGTGTACGAGGCGTCCCCGGCGGAGACGGACAACGCGGGCTCCTTCCTCACCCTCTTCGCCAACGGCCTCGCCGCGCTGCGCACCATCGGCGCAGACGGGCCGGTGCGCGAGGCCTCCTGCGCCGCCGAGGCCGTGGAGTTCGTCAGCGACACCGGCAGGCCGCTCGGGCGGCGGGCCCTGGCGGGCTCGTGGGAGGCGGGGTTCGCGCCGCGCACCCTGCCGCGCGCCGAGCTGTGCCGGGTGCTGCGCGAGGAGGCCGTCCGCCGGGGTGTGCGCGTCGAGTACGGCAAGCGCCTGGTCGACGTCGCCGTCCGGCCCGGCGGGACGGTCGTGGCGCTCTTCGCGGACGGCAGCCGCGCCGAGGGCACGATGGTCATCGGTGCGGACGGGATTCGCTCGCGCACCCGCGTCCTCCTCGACCCGGCCGCGCCCCCGCCCCGGCACACCGGGCAGATCACCGTCTGCGGCCGCACCCGCGACGCCGCCCACGCGCCACCGCCGCGCACCTACCGCATGTACTACGGCCGGCGCGGCCTCCTCGGCTGCACCACGGCCCCCGACGGCACCACCTTCTGGTTCGCCAACATCCCCGGCCCCGAGCTGCCCCGCGGCACCCTCGCCGCCGTCACCCCCGACCGGTGGCGCCGCCGCGTCGCCGCCGTCTTCGCCGAGGACGGCACCCGCGCCGCCGAGATCGTCGCGGCTGCCGGGGACGACATCGTGGGCGTCAACGCCTACGACCTTCCCAGCACCGCCGTCTGGCACGACGACCACATGGTCCTGGCCGGCGACGCCGCCCACGCCACCGCCCCCAACGCGGCCCAGGGCGCCTCCCTGGCCATCGAGGACGGCGTGGTGCTCGCCCGCTGCCTGCGCGACCTTCCCGCCGCGCGCGCCTTCGGCGCGTACGAGCGGCTGCGCCGCGAGCGCGTCGAGCGGGTCGTGGCCCTGAGCGCCGCCATGGCGGGCCGCCGGGCCCGCACCGCCGACGAGCGGCGCGAGCGCGACGCCGAGGTGGAGCGCCGCATGACGAAGGACCCCCGCACGGTGCTGAACTGGCTCACCGGCTACCGCATCGACTGGGCGGCGCCGGTGCACTGAGTTGCCGCCCCGGCGTGCTGCGGGAGACTGGAGCCATGCCGGAGCTTCCGGAGGTCGAGGCCCTCGCCGGGTATCTGACCGAGCACCTCGTCGGACGCCGGATCGAACGCGTGATGCCCGCGGCCGTGAGCGTCCTCAAGACCTACGACCCGCCGCCGGACGCCGTCGAGGGGCGTACGGTCACGGCTGTGCGCCGGCACGGCAAGTTCCTGGACCTGGCCACGGACGACGGCCCCCACCTGGTCTTCCACCTCGCCCGCGCCGGATGGCTGCACTGGCGCGAGAGCCTGCCCCAGGCTCCGCCGCGCCCCGGCAAGGGGCCGCTGGCGCTGCGGGTGCGCCTCGAGGGCGGCGACGGCTTCGACCTGACCGAGGCGGGCACCCAGAAGCGCCTGGCCGTGTACTGCGTCCGTGACCCCTCCGACGTCCCCGGCATCGCCCGGCTGGGCGCCGACCCGCTGTCGCCCGCCTTCACCCTCCAGGCCTTCGCCGGGCTGCTGCGCGCCGAGCGGCGGCAGGTCAAGGGCGTCCTGCGGGACCAGAGCGTGATCGCCGGCATCGGCAACGCCTACTCGGACGAGATCCTGCACGCGGCCCGCATGTCCCCGTTCAAGCTCGCCGCCACCTTGACGGACGCCGAGACCGCCGACCTGTACGAGGCGCTGGGCACCACCCTGCGCGAGGCCGTCGAGCGCTCGCGCGGCCACGCGGCGGCCGAGCTGAAGGCGGAGAAGAAGACCGGCCTGAAGGTGCACGGCCGCACCGGGCAGCCCTGTCCGGTGTGCGGGGACACCATCCGCGAGGTCTCCTTCAGCGACTCCTCGCTGCAGTACTGCCCCACATGCCAGACCGGCGGCAAGCCCCTGGCCGACCGCCGGCTGTCCCGGCTGCTGAAATGACCGCCCTTGAAATAACCGCCCTTGACACAACCGCCCGGCGCCGGATCAGTCCTGGGGGATCCCCCGGGCGTCGGCGTGCCGCAGCTCCGAGTGCCGGTAGGAGTAGGCGAAGTACACCACCAGCCCGATGACGAACCACACCGCGAACCGCGCCCAGGTCTCCCACGCCAGATAGGTGATCAGCCAGATCGACGCGGCGACCCCGACGCCGGGGACGACCGGCACCCACGGGCAGCGGAACGAGCGCGGCAGGTCCGGCCGCCGGTAGCGCAGCACGATCACGGCGGTGCACACCACGGCGAAGGCCAGCAGGATGCCGATGTTGGTCAGCTCCGCCGCCTCGCCGATCGGCACGAAGCCGGCGATCAGCGCCGAGGCGACGCCCACGATCCACGTCACCCGGGTCGGCACGTGCCGCGTGGGGTGGGTGTGGGCGAACCACTTCGGCAGCAGCCCGTCACGGCTCATCGCGAACCACACGCGCGTCACACCGAGCATGAAGGTGAACATCACGGTGAGGATGCCGATGATCGCGCCGACCGCGATGACGTCGGCGATGCCGGCCAGGCCCACCGACTTGAAGGCCGTGGAGAAGCCGCTCTCCTTGTCGATGGCCGAGTAGTGCTGCATGCCCGTCAGCACCAGGCAGGCCAGCACGTACAGCACCATCGAGATCGCCAGCGAGTACATGATCGCGCGGGGCATGTGCCGCTGGGCGTCCTTGGACTCCTCGGCCGCCGTCGACATCGCGTCGTAGCCGAACACCGCGAAGAAGACCG
Source organism: Streptomyces sp. NPDC053048 (assembly GCF_044547045.1). Lineage (NCBI taxonomy): Bacteria > Bacillati > Actinomycetota > Actinomycetes > Kitasatosporales > Streptomycetaceae > Streptomyces > Streptomyces sp. NPDC053048. The sequence goes on along the minus strand of NZ_JBITZS010000002.1, from coordinate 595,287 downwards.
TGGCCGCTCCCGTGAACGCGCCGCTGACGCCGAAGGGGAAGAAGGGGGAGTAGTTGGTGCTCTTGACGTGGAAGAAGCCCACGACGATCACCAGGAGCACCACCAGGACCTTCAGCACCACGACCACGGTCTCGAACCGGGCCGCGTTCTTGATGCCCATCGTCAGCAGGTAGGCGATCAGCAGGCACAGCACCGCCGCGAACAGGTCGACCCGGTGCCCGTCGCCCGTGCCTGGCGCCCCCAGCATCCAGGAGGGCAGCTCGGCGTTCATCTCCCCCAGCAGGAAGTTGATGTAGCCCGAGATGCCGATGGCCACGACCGCGACGATCGCCGTGTACTCCAGCAGCAGGTCCCAGCCGATGAACCAGCCGCCGATCTCGCCGATCACCGCGTAGCCGTAGGTGTAGGCGGACCCGGCCCGCGGGATCAGGCCCGCGAACTCCGCGTACGAGAAGGCCGCCGCCGCGCTCGCAATGCCCGCGATGAGGAAGGAGACCAGCACGGCCGGGCCCGCCACGCCGTTGGCGATGGTCCCCGCCAGGGAGAAGATGCCCGCGCCGATGATGCCGCCGACGCCGATCGCGGTCAGCTGCCACAGGCCCAGGGTGCGGGTCAGGCGCTCACCGTGCGCCTCGGTCTCCTCCGCCTCCTCGATCGTCTCGATCGGCTTGCGGCGCCATACGCCCTGCCCCGTGTCGAGCCCTGCCATGGCCTCGTCCTCTCGTCGGCTCTGGGGGCGGCTCGCCCCTGGACAAACAGCCGCGAATCACCGTCATCATGGCCGAGCGGGGGCGACGACGGAAGGCGCCGCCCCGCACCCGTCCCGGGGTTCAGCCGATGGCGGGCGGCACCGACCGCGCGCCCGTCCCCCACCCGGACGGCTCCGGCCCGACCGTGAACTCCAGCCGCTCGCTCCGCCGGATCGCCTCCGTCGTCAGGTACGTGCGCTCGTGCGCGGCCCCGTCCAGCCGCACCGACCGCACATAGCGGTCCGTGCGCGAGGTGCCCGGCGCGCTCACCGTGAACCGGCCCCGCGGGTACCAGCGCCGGTCCAGCCGCAGGTCCACCCGGTCGAAGACCGGCGTGCTCAGGCCCCACACGTCCGCCCCCGGCTGGACGGGGTACACCCCGATGGCGGACAGCACCATCCACGCCGACATCGTGCCCAGGTCGTCGTTGCCGGTCATGCCGGTGGGAGAGTCGGTGAACAGGGTGAGCGCCGCGTGCACCACGTCGGTGGTCTTCCACGGCCTGCCCGTGGACAGGTAGGTGTAGGGGGCGATGAGGTCCGGCTCGTTCTGCGGGTTGTACTTGTCGGCGTTGTAGTAGTCGTACGGGCCGTTGACCCACACCTGGCGGGCGGTGCGCTCGGGGTCGGCGAGCAGCCGGTCGTAGGCGAAGAAGGAGTCCAGCCGCCTGTCCGTGGCGTCCTTGCCGCCCAGCAGCCGCACCAGGCCGGGCAGGTCCTGCGGCACCAGCCACTGGTACTGCCAGGCCGTGCCCTCATGGAAGCCGGGGCTCCGGGAGGGATCGGCCGAACCGGTGAAGGCACCCTTCGCGTCCCGCGGCCGGAAGAAGCCGGTCGACGGGTCGAAGAGCCCGCGGTAGTTGCGCGAGCGCTCCGCATAGCGCTCGGCGTCCGCCCGGTGCCCCAGCTCGCGGGCCATCCGGGCGAGCACCCCGTCGGCCAGCGCGTACTCCAGGGTCGCCGAGGCGCCCTCGTGGAAGTCGGAGTCGCCGGGCTTGCGGCGGGCCCGGTCGGGCAGGTACGGCACGAAACCGTCCCGCAGGTACGGCTCGTTGCCCTCCCGCCCGATGAACGGCGAGGCCGCCGGCGGCACGCCGTCCGCGTTCTTCTTCAGCGCCCGGTAGGCCTCCTCCTCATGACCCTTCAGCAGCCCGTGCTGATAGGCGTTGGTGAGGAACGGCGTCACCGGGTCGCCGGTCATGATGTTGGTCTCGACCGGCCCGTAGCCCCACTTGGGCAGCCAGCCGGCGTCCGCGTCGATCCGCAGCACCGACAGCGCCATGTCCCGCGACTCGCGCGGCGCCAGCAGCGCCAGCAGCTGCGCCTGGGTGCGGTAGGTGTCCCACAGCGACCAGTTCTGGTAGTACGTGAAGCCCTTGGCCCGGTGGACGCGCTGGTCCCAGCCCATGTAGCGGCCGTCGACGTCGCTGCCGATGTTGGGCGCGAGGAACGAGCGGTACAGGGACGAGTAGAAGGTGCGGCGCAGGGTGCGGCTGCCGCCCTGGACCGCCACGTCGCCCAGCCGCCGCTCCCAGGCCTCGCGCGCCGCCTCGGCCGTACGGTCGAAGCCGGCCTCCTCGGCCCGCAGATTGGCCGCCGCGCCTGCGGCGTCCACGTAGCTGACGGCCGTGCCGGCCTCCACGTCCCGGTCGCGCGTGGTGTCGAAGCGGACCCAGGCGCCATTGCGCGTGAGCGAGGTGGAGGCCCGCGAGCCGCGCGAGAGGCCGTCGGCGTTCCAGGTGCCGAAGGAGCTGAACGGCCGGTCGAAGCGGGTGAGCGTGTGCAGCGTGTACGGGCGGGTGTCCTGGCAGAAGCCCCGGCCGGTGATCGTGGTGCGCACGGTGCGGTTGTCGACGATCTCGACGCTGGTGGAGACCGTCTTGTGCAGCGACTGCCCGGTGTTGAACAGCACGTTGGCCTGCTCGGTGGCCGGGAACGTGTAGCGCTGCCGCCCGGTGCGGGCGGTCGCGGTCAGCTCGGCGGTGATGCCGCCGTACGAGCCGAGCCGGACCCGGTAGTAGCCGGGGCGGGCCGTCTCGTCGCGGTGGCTGAACGCGGCGGCATAGCGGGCGTTGTCGGTCGCCTGGACCTCGCCGGTGGTCGGCAGCACGGGCAGGTCCCCGCCGATGCGGCAGCCGACGCCGGACAGGTGCACGGTGCTGAAGCCGCGGATGTGGTCGTCCTTGTAGTCGTACCCCGTGTTGTGCCCGGTGTCGGGCGAGAGCTGCACCATGCCGAACGGCACGGCGGCGCCGGGGAAGGTGTTGCCCTCGTTCTGGGTGCCGATGAAGGGGTTGACCAGCCCCGTGAGGCCGGCCGCGGGCGCGGCGGGCGCTGGGGGCGCGAGCGCGGTGGAGGCCAGCACCGCCGCCAGGGCGAGCGCGGCCGCGCCGGAGCGGCGCGGCAGGGGGTGTGCGGTCCGTCGTCTCATGCGGCCACGCCTTTCGGCTGACGTCGTGTCAGCGTGAGGCTCGCCCGGGGCGTGAGGGGAGTCAAGGATGCGCCGGATGGTGGGCGTGGTGTTCCGGACACCCCCGGGGCGCGCCCTCACCCGTTCGGCGCAGGACCCGTCGTCGGCCCGGCCGGGCGGTCTCAGTAGAGTCGGCGTGATCCAGCGATCGTGCCGCTGCACCCCGACCAAGGAATCGTTCCCCATCGTGCGCCTTCGTGAACTCGCCGGCGTGGGGCCGTTCTTCGCCCTGCGCGAGGACCGCCCCGACGACCCCGAGGGCTACCTTCCGCTCGGCCCCGAGGTCATGCGCTCCCGCATCACGACCGTCGCCGGGCGGCTGGGGACGACGGACCGGCGGGTGGCGGCGTCCATCGCCTTCCAGGGCGTCGCCGGGCGCCTGCTGTCCATCGGGCTGGGCTCGGCCGTACTGACCGGGCACGTACCCGACCTCGCGGCCTGCGGCGGCCTGCGCTGGCACCCCGCCCGTACCGCCCCCGACGATCTGTGGCTGCCCGGGACGCCCGTCGCGCTCCCGCCCGCCGGCGATCCGGCGGAGCGGGCCGCCCGCGTCTCGGCCACGGTCCTGCACGGCCTGCTCGTACCGCTGCACGACGCCACCCGCACGGCGACCGGCGTCTCCGCGCGGCTGCTGTGGGGCAACGCCGGGTCCTCCCTCGCCGGCTCCCTGCGCGTCCTGCACTCCTGGTGCCACGAGCGGGGCCGGCAGCGGGACGCCGAGCAGGCGCTCGAGGTCACCCGCGCCCTCTTCGAGGACCCGCTGCTGCGCGCCACGGGGACGCTGACGAGCACGCCCGCCGGCATCGCCTTCGAACGCACCACCTGCTGCCTGTACTACCGGCTGCCCACGGGCGGCCTGTGCGGCGACTGCGTGCTGCGTCACCCGCCCCGCGAACGCTGATCACCGGCGAACACCGGCGGCCACTGTCCCGGCGCGAGCACCCCGAGCACGTACGCCTTCGCCACCAGGGCCGTCCGGTTCGGCACCCGCCAGCGGCGCGTGAGGCGGGACAGGTGGTAGTTGACGCCGTCCACGGTCAGGCCGACCGCCTTGCCGATGGCGGCCGTCGTCGCCCCCGTCGCTGCCAGCGCGAGGATGCGCCCCTCCACCTCGCTGACCTCCGCCACCGGCCCGGCCGCCGGCACCTCGGCCCGCACCCTCAGCACCGCCAGCAGCATCGGGTACGCCAGCGACGCGTCGCCGACCGGATCCACCAGGAGCTCGCCCTCGCGCTCCGCCCCTCGCGTCCCCGCCGGCCAGCGCACCTCGATGGTGTACCGGGAGCGGCGGCCCAGCCGCAGGGCCTCGGCGAGCCGGCCGAGCTGGGCGGTCGCGTTGCGGCTGGGACGGAAGAGGTCCAGCAGATTGCGGCCGCGCACCCGGCCGGGGACCGTGCCCCACTCCGCCGCCATGGCCGGGTTCGCCACGGTCACCTCGCCCTGCGCCGTGCACACGGCGATCGGGACGGGGATCCGGTCGAGCAGCACCAGGAAATGGTTGCGCCACGCGAAGTACTCCTCGCTGTTCACCTGTTCCCGGCTCCCTCGCTCGTACAGTGCCCGGCCGGACGCGCAAGAGCGACACGCCGCCGGTCACTGCACAATCATGCAGTGACCGCGCCCGGCGGGTCGGTGCGGGGCGGCCAGGCTGAACGCATGACCCACGCGACCCAGGACAAGACGGCCGTCGTCCCCCTCGTGGACGTCTCGGCCGTAGGCGCCAGCGACACCCCGCTGCAGCAGACGATGCGACTGGCCCGGCGGCACGGCCCGATATTCCGCCGCAGGCTGCACGGCACCGACCGGCTCTTCGTCCACTCCCTCGACCTCGTCGCCGAACTCGCCGACGAGGAGCGCTTCACCAAGCACGTCGGCCCGGCGCTGGAGAACGTCCGCGAGTTCACCGCCGACGGACTGTTCACCGCCTACAACCACGAGCCCAACTGGGCCAAGGCGCACGACATCCTGATGCCCGCCTTCGCCCTCGGCTCGATGCGCGCCTACCACCCGGCCATGCTGAAGGTCTGCCGCCGCCTCATCGACGCATGGGACGCCCGCCTCGGCCGCGGCGAAGCCGTCGACGTCGCCGAGGACATGACCCGCATGACGCTCGACACCATCGGGCTCGCCGGGTTCGGCTACGACTTCGAGTCGTTCACCCGCGGCGACGAACCCCACCCCTTCGTCGCCGCCATGGTGCGCTGCCTGGACTGGAGCATGAACCAGCTCGGCCGCGACCCCGACGGCGACCACGCGGAGGAGGACGCGGCCTTCCGCGCGGACGCCGCGTTCCTCGCCACCGTCGTGGACGACGTCGTCGGCGCCCGCACCGCCTCCGGCGACACCCGCACCGACGACCTCCTCGGCCTGATGCTGGGCGCCCCGCACCCCGCCGACGGCACCACCCTCGACCCGGCCAACATCCGCAACCAGGTCATCACCTTCCTCATCGCCGGCCACGAGACCACCTCCGGCGCCCTGTCCTTCGCCCTCCACCACCTGCTGAAGGACCCCGTCGCGCTGCGCCTGGCCCAGCGCGAGACGGACGAGCTGTGGGGCGACACACCGGACCCCGAGCCGTCGTTCGAGGACATCGGGCGGCTGCGCTGGACCCGCCAGGTGCTCAACGAGGCGCTGCGCCTGTGGCCCACGGCCGCCGCCTTCGCCCGCGAGGCCCGCGAGGACACCCTGCTCGCCGGCCGCTACCCGCTGCGCGCCGGGGAGGGCGTCACCGTCCTCACCCCGATGCTGCACCGCGAGCCGGCCTGGGGCGACAACCCCGAACTCTTCGACCCCACCCGCTTCGCCCCCGAGGCGGAGGCGGCCCGCTCCCCGCACGCCTACAAGCCGTTCGGCACCGGCGAGCGCGCCTGCATCGGCCGGCAGTTCGCCCTGCACGAGGCCACCATGCTCCTGGGGCTACTGGTCCACCGCTATCGCCTCATCGACAGCGCCGGCTACCGGCTGCGCGTCAAGGAGACCCTCACCCTCAAGCCCGACGGCTTCACCCTCACCCTCGCACGCCGCACCCCCGCCGACCGGGTCACCAACCGCGCGGCCCTGCCGGGCACCACACGGCCGCGCACACGGGCGGACGCCCCCGGCAGCGCACTGCCCACCCGCGCCCGCCAGGGCACCGGACTGCTGGTCCTGCACGGCTCCAACTACGGCACCTGCCGCGAGACGGCCCGCACCCTCGCCGACGAGGCCGGCCGCCTCGGCTTCGACGCCACCGTCGCCCCGCTGGACGAACACACCGGCGCGCTGCCGGCCGACACCCCTGTGGTCGTGGTCGCCGCGTCGTACAACGGACGGCCGACCGACGACGCGACCGGCTTCGTCCGGTGGGCCGAGCACACCGCCGGTCCGGGCGCCGCCGACGGCGTCCACTACGCCGTCCTGGGCGTCGGGGACCGCAACTGGGCCGCCACCTACCAGCGCGTGCCCACCCTCCTCGACGAACGCCTCGCAGCCCTCGGCGGCACCCGCCTGCTGCCCCGCGCCGAGGCCGACGCGTCGGGCGACCTGACGGGCACCGTCGAGGAGTTCACCCGCGACCTGTGCCGGACGCTGCTGGAGAAGTACGGCGACCCGGCGAGCGCGGGGGAGACGGCGGACGGGACGGCGGACGCGACGGCCGCCACGGCGCAGGACGGGCCCGCGTACACCGTCACCGAGGTCCCGGGCGACGGCGGCCCGCTCGCCGCGCTCGCCGCACGCCACGGCATGACGCCGATGACGGTCACCGAGGCCGACGAACTCACCGGCCCGGCACATCCGCGCAAGAAGCACTTCCTGCGGCTCGCCCTGCCCGACGGCACCACGTACCGCACCGCCGACCACCTCACCGTCCTGCCCGTCAACGCCCCGGACCTTGTCACCCGCGCCGCCGCGCTCTTCGGGACCGCCCCCGAGACCGTCCTCGCCGTCCAGCCGCGCCGCCCCGGACGCGAGAGCTTGCCGATCAGCGGGCCGCTGACCGTGCGCGAACTCCTCTCCCACCACCTCGAGCTGCAGCAGCGCCCCACGGCACGCCATCTCCGCCTGCTGGCCGACCGCAACCCCTGCCCGCCCGAACAGGCCGCCCTGCGCGCCGTGACCGCCGACGACCCGCGCACCACGCTGGACCTGATCGAGGACCACCCCGCCCTGCGCGGCACTCTGCGCCCGGCGGACCTGCTCGAACTGCTGCCCCCGCTGCGCCCCCGGCACTACTCCATCTCCTCCTCCCCGGCCACCGCTCCCCGCCACGCCGACCTGATGGTCTCGGTCCTGGACGCGCCCGCCCGCTCCGGCCGTGGCCGCTTCCGGGGCACCGGCTCCGGCCACCTCGCCGGGCTGCGTCCCGGGGACACCGTCCTGGCCCGCGTCCAGCCGTGCCGCGAGGCGTTCCGCGTCACCGACCACGAGCGGACGCCGGTCGTCATGGTCGCCGCCGGTACCGGCCTGGCCCCCTTCCGGGGCGTGGTCGCCGACCGCGTCGCTCGCGCGGCCACCGGCACCGAACTCGCCCCGGCACTGCTGTACTTCGGCTGCGACGCGCCGGACGCCGACTTCCTGCACTCCGCCGAACTGCTGGCGGCACAGGACGCGGGCGCGGTCTCCGTCCGCCCGGCGTTCAGCACCCTCGAGGGCCCCGGCAACCCGTTCGTCCAGCACCGCATGGCGGCCGAGGCGGACGAACTGTGGCCCCTCCTCCAGGCCGGCGCCCGGGTGTACGTCTGCGGTGACGGCACCCGCATGGCCCCGGGCGTACGCGCCGCGCTGCGCGACCTGTACGCCCACCGCACGGGCGTCGACGCCCAGGCGGCCGACGCGTGGCTGCGGGAACTGACGGACGCGGGGCGCTACGTGGAGGACGTGTACGCGGCGGGGTGAGCGCCCGCGGGCGGGGGCGGTGCCGCGCCGCCGGCGCCGCGGGGCCTCAGGTGTCCTCGATCCGGAAGCCCACCTTGAGGCCCACTTGGATGTGGCCGATCTCGCCGTTCTCGAGGTGGCCCCGGATCTGGGTCACCTCGAACCAGTCCAGCTCCCGCAGTGTCTGCGCGGCGCGGCTGATCGCGTTGCGGATCGCCGCGTCGACGCTCTCCGGCGACGAGCCGACGATCTCGGTCACCCGATAGGTGTGATTGGACATGAGCCCACCGTGCCCCACCCGCGGCGGCTCCGCGAGGCGAGTGGGCCGGGCGGGGTCTACACCGGGCCGTTCAGGTCGAGGGTGTTCCGATGGGGCACCGGCGCGGTCGGCTCGGTGCCCACCGGACGGGTCGCCGTGTAGAGCGCGATCACCGTGTCCGTTTCCCCGTCCACGACCGGGATGACCTTCGGGATGACGTCGCCGCCCCCGCTCAGCCTCAGCACCAGCACGCCGTCGCGGTCGTGATCCAGCGACAGGGCTCCGGCCCCGCCCTCCTGCTCAGCCATGCCCCGGAGGCTACCCGCCGCGCCACCGCCAGGCCTTCACCCGATCGGGTGCCGTTACGGAACCACCGTCACCGGCCAGCGCCCCGCCTTCACCAGCCGCACCGCCACCGAGCCGACGAAGCGGTGCCCCGCCTGCTCGGAGGCGCCGACGACCACGGCGTCCGCCTTGAGGTCGTCGGCGGCCCGCACCAGGCCCGCGTAGGGGTCGCCGCGGAAGGTGTGGAACTGCCAGCGCATCGCGTAGACGCCGCGCAGGCGGTCGGTGGTCTCGCGGATCTCCGCCAGCAGTTCCTCGGCGACCTCCTCCGTCATCTCCGCCACCGGGGCGCCCAGGGCCGCGCTGCCGGCCAGGACCGGCTGCACATAGACGACCGCGAGCAGGGCGTTCTGGCGGCGTGCCAGGCCCGCCGCGTAGGCGGCGGCCCGCCAGGACGTGTCGGATCCGTCCACACCGACGACGATGACCTTGGGGCCGTCGGTGCCGCGTTCGAAGCCGGCCGGCAGGCCGTCGTCGCGCGTCTCCTCGTTCACCGGGGCACTAACCGGCGTGGAAGGGGTGCGGGGCCGGCACCGACAGGGACAGCGCGAACCGGCCCCCCTCGTCCGTCCACCAGTGGGTGAGCTCCAGCCCGGCGGCCGCCAGCTCCCGCCGTACGCCCTCCGGGCGGAACTTCGCGGACACCTCCGTGCGCAGCTCCTCTCCCGCCTCGAAGTGCACCGCGAGGTCCAGCGCGGGGATCTTCGCGACCAGGGGCGTCCGCGCCCGCAGCCGCATCTCGATCCACTCCCGCCGGGCGTCCCACAGGGCGACGTGCTCGAAGTCGGCCGGGTCGAAGTCGGCACCCAGTTCGCGGTTGATGACGGCCAGGACGTTCTTGTTGAACGCGGCGGTCACGCCCTGGGCGTCGTCGTAGGCCGGTACGAGCACGCTCTCGTCCTTGACCAGGTCGGTGCCCAGCAGCAGGGCGTCGCCGGGCGCCAAACGGTAGCGGAGGCCGGCGAGGAAGGTGGCCCGCTCCGGCGGCAGCAGGTTGCCGATGGTGCCGCCGAGGAAGGCGACCAGGCGCGGTCCCGGCACGTCCCGCGGCAGGGCCAGGCCGTACTGGAAGTCGGCGACCAGGGCATGGACGGTCAGCGCCGGGTGCTCGGACAGAAGCGTTTCGGCGGCGCCCGTCAGGGCGCTCTCGCTCACGTCCACGGGGACGTAGTACTCCAGGCCCGTCAGGGCCTCGATGAGATGGCGGGTCTTGTCCGACGAGCCCGAGCCCAGCTCCACCAGCGTGCGGGCGCGCGTGGCCTCGGCGATGGCGCCGGACCGGGAGATGAGGATCTCCCGCTCGGCGCGGGTCGGGTAGTACTCGGGCAGCAGGGTGATCTCGTCGAACAGCTCACTGCCGCGGGCGTCGTAGAACCACTTCGGGGGGAGCTCCTTGGGCGAGCGGGTCAGCCCCTCGGAGACGTCCGCGCGCAGGGCGGCGGCCGTCGCGTCGTGGGGGAGGGTACGGGTGAGGACGAACGGGCTCACTGAACGGGCTCCTTGAGCGGGGAATCCGGGATGTCCGGGGAGAGCGGGCGGTGCGGCGGACGCGGCGGCCGGTGCGGCGTGCGCGGGGGACGGTGCGGTGCCAGCGGGCCCACCTCGACGCCCGCGTGGTCGGCGGTCAGCAGGCTGCGGTCGGGGACCTCCCGCCAGCGGGGATCGTCGTCGTACGGCTCGGAGGCCACGACGGTACGCCCCGGGGTGCCGTCCACCAGGTACCAGAGGGAGTCGCCCCATGTCGTGGCGGCGATGGTGGAGCCGTCCGTGAGCAGCAGGTTCAGGCGCGAGCCCGGCGCGGCCCGGTCCAGCGTCGTCACCGCGCCGGCCAGGGCGCGGCCCGGCGGCTCGCCGCTCAGCAGCCGGTGCTCCACCAGCGCCCACACGAACGCGGAATCGTTGCGCGCCGCCAGCCGCAGCAGCGCCTCGGGCGGCACCAGCGTGGTCAGCGGCGCCGCCGAACCCGGCCAGCCGGCCACGGCGCCGTTGTGGCTGAACAGCCAGGGCCCGCCCGCGAAGGGCGCCGCCGCGGCCTCACCGTCGGCGCTCGTGGCCGTCGCATCCCGCACGGCCGCGAGCAGCACCCGGGTCCGTACGACCCGGGCGAGGTCGGCGAACGACTCGTCCCCCCAGATGGGCCCGGCCCGCCGGTAGCGCGCGGGTTTCGGGTCGCCCGGCGCGTACCAGCCGACGCCGAAGCCGTCGGCGTTGACCGTCCCGTTCCTCATCCGGCGGGGCGCCCACGACTGGCGGACCAGGGAGAACGCGGGCTCCACGAGGGTCTCGCCGAGCAGGGCGTCGGGGCCCACCACCGCGATATGACGGCACATCAGGCGGGTTCCGCGTCACGGGCGGTACGGAAGCCGGAGAAGATCTGCCGGCGCACGGGCAGGTCCCAGTTGCGGAACGTGCCCCGGCAGGCCACCGGGTCCACGGCGAAGGAGCCGCCACGCAGCACCTTGTGGCGGTCGCCGAAGAAGACCTCGGAGTACTCGCGGTAGGGGAATGCCCGGAAGCCGGGATACGGCAGGAAGTCGCTCGCCGTCCACTCCCAGACGTCCCCGATCAGCTGCCGTATGCCCAGCGGCGAGGCGCCTCGCGCGTAGGCGCCGACGGGCGCCGGGCGCAGATGCCGCTGGCCGAGATTGGCGTGCTCGGGGGTGGGGTCCGCATCGCCCCACGGATAGCGCAGGGAACGGCCCGAGGCCGGGTCGTGGCGGGCTGCCTTCTCCCACTCCGCCTCCGTGGGCAGCCGCCGGCCCGCCCATGCCGCGTACGCGTCGGCCTCGTACCAGCTGACGTGCAGCACCGGCTCCGCGGGCGGCACCTCCTCCACGACCCCGAACCGCCGCCGCACCCAGCCGCGGCCCTCGCGTCGCCAGAACAGCGGCGCCGCCAGCTCGTGCCGGCGCACCTGCTCCCAGCCCGCCGGGCGCCACCAGCGCGGGTCCCGGTAGCCGCCGTCCTCGATGAACCGCAGATAGGCGCCGTTGCTCACCGGCAGGGTGTCGATGAAGAAGGACGGAACGAAACGGGGATGGGCGGGCCGTTCATTGTCCAGCGCCCAGGGCTCGACGGAGGTGCCCATCATGAACGGGCCGCCCTCGACGAGGACTTCCACCGGCAGCAGGGCGGCGTCCGGCGCCGCGGGCGGTGGCTCGGGGGCGGTGAGCGCCGCCGGGCCGCGCCGCAGCTGATGGGTGATCAGCATGGTCTCGTCGTGCTGCTGCTCGTGCTGGGCGATCATGCCGAACGCGAAGCCGGACTCCACCAGCGGCCCACCGTCGTCGAACAGGGTGCTGTCCAGGACGTCCAGGACCCTCCCCCGGACGTCCGCGACATAGCCCCGCGCCTCGCGCGGCGCCAGCAGTGGCAGGGACGGCCGCTCGGCGCGGGGATGCTCGAAGGCGTCGTACACCGAATCGATGTCGGGGCGCAGTGGCTCCTGCCCGGCCACCGCACGCAGCAGCCACTGCTCCTCCTGATTGCCGATGTGCCCCAGATCCCACACCAGCGGGGACATCAGCGGCGAGTGCTGGGCGGTCAGCTCCCGTTCGTCGACGCAGCCGGTGAGCAGGCGGGTGCGCTCGCGAGCGCCCAGGAGGGCGCTCGCGGCACGCTCCCGCAGTGTGCTGCCGGGGTCCGGCGCGGGGGCGGCGGTCATGCGCGGACCTCCCCGTCGGCGACCAGATCCAGCAGATCGTCGGCGGGACATCGGCCCCGTTCGACATATCGGGCGGTGAACTCGTCGACGGCGTCGAGGACCGCCGGCCGCGCCCCGAGCCGGGGCAGGGCCTCACGGGCCGCCGCGAAGCAGAGCACGGCCGCGGCATGCAGCTCGGGATCGGCCATGCCGTGCCGGGCGGCCCTGCGCCACAGGGCATTGCGCGGCGGCGGCTGCGAGCCGACCGCGTCCCCCAGCCCCTTGACGGCCCGCAGAGCCGTCTCGGCCGCGACGGGATCGTCGAAGAGCGCCGCGGTCACCGCGAGCGGCACCACCCAGCCGTCCTCGCCGGGCTGCGCGTCGATCATGCGCAACTCCAGGTGGCCCCGCGGCCTTATGGGAGGGAACAACGTGGTCAGGTGATAGGCCACGTCGTCGGTGGTGGCCGGCCGCGGCAGCCCGGTGCGGGCCCACTGGCGCAGGGCCAGCCCCTGCTGCACGGCCCAGGGCTCCTCGTCCGACCGTACGAACATCACGTTCGCGTTCAGCGCGTACTGGGCCCACGCCGCCCGTGGATCGATGTCGTCCGCCGGGGCCAGGGAGCGGCCGGGATCCATCCGGGCGTAGCAGGCCTGCCGGGTGGAGCGCCAGCCGCTGGGGCGGCCCAGATGGAGGGGGGAGTTGGCGAACGCGGCGGAGAGCACCGCGCCCAGCTGGTGCGCGAGCCGCCAGCGCCGCCGGTACCACTGCGGTCCGGGCTCCTCGACCCCGGCGTCCACACAGACCTGCACCGAGGCGGTGCGGCACATGACGTTGCGCCCGGCACCGTTGATCCGGTCGTAGTAGATCTCCATCGCGTTGTAGCGCGAGTTGCTCCGCACGCGCGGGGGCTCGTACCACGGCTCCTTGCCGTAGCCCGCCAGGACCAGGTCCAGTTCCCGCAGGGCCGCGCGGGCCAGGGCGAGGTCGGCGGAGAGATCGTCGATGCAGGCGGTGAGCGACTCCGCGGGCTGGGAGCTGAACTCCAGCTGGCCGCCCGGCTCTATCGTGAACACCGACCGCAGCGGCAGGGCACCCACCCGGTCGGCGGCGGCCGCCAGCCGGTGGGGGGCGACGGGCCGAGCCGGATCGTGCAGGTCGTGCACGAGCCATTCCAGTTCGGCACCGAGAAGGCGGGGCGGCCCGGTCTTGAAACAGATGCCCCGCACGTAGGCGTCGGCTTCCGATTCACCGACCGGCCTGCTGAGGCCTTCCTTGTCAGCAAAGCATTCGGTCACGCTTGCTACCTCCTGTCCGTTGCTCCGTACCCTTAAAACACCGCGGCCAGTCGGAGGGTTGCGGGGCCGGGGCCTTAACCGGTCATCGGCGGTGCGGGCGACAGCCGTCGGCCCCTGACCGGAAGACGCCCCTCCGCCCAGGGTCGGCCGTCGCGAACCGGACGCTCGCCCCGCACACATTGTGACGAGCCCTTGACGCACCCGCCAGAGGAGCACGTACGGTCCGCGCGTGAGCGCACCCGACCTCGTCACCGTGTTCGACCCCGCCACCTACGCCCGGGGCGTCCCGCACTCCCTCTTCCGCGCGCTACGGGACCACAGCCCCGTCTGCCGCGTACCGGAACCGGCCGTCGGCCCCTGGCCGGAAGGCCCCGGCTACTGGGCGGTCTTCCGCCACGCCGACGTGAAACACGTCCTGCGCACCCCCGAGCTCTTCTCCTCGCACCTGGGAGCCACCCAGCTCCGCGACCCCGACTCCGAGGGTGACCTCCGGTTCGTCCGGACCACCATGCTCAACCAGGACCCGCCCGCCCACAGCCGGCTGCGCCGGATCGTCGCCGCCACGCTCACCCCGCGCGCCGTACGGGAACTGGAGGCCGTGATCGAGGCGCGGGCCCGCGCCCTGGTCGACGCCGTGGCGGACCGCGGGGAGACGGACTTCGCCGAGCTCGCCGGTGACCTTCCCGTATGGACCCTGGCGCATGTGCTGGGCGTGCCGCAGGAGGACCGGCGACTGCTCTACGACTGGGCGAACCGGGTCATCGGCTACCAGGACTCCGACTACGCCCTGTCGCACACGGCCGACCCCGCCTCGCTCACCCCCACGGGCCGCGCGGCCCTCGCCCGGCGCCCCGTCCCCCGGAACCGGCCCGACGGCCCGCCGGTCAACCCGCGCTCGCGCGAGGCGCTGGCCGACATGTTCCACTACGCCCACGCCCTGGCCGAGGCGCCGCTGCCGGGCAGCGTGATGGCCAGGATGCGCGAAGGCGGCCTGACCCGCGACGAGTTCGAGATGATGTTCTTCCTCTTCGCCGTGGCCGGGAGCGAGACCCTGCGCAACGGCATCCCCGGCGGCCTGCTGACCCTCCTGGACCACCCGGACCAGTACGAACTCCTGCGCACCCGGCCGGAGCTGACCGCGGCCGCCGTGGAGGAGATGCTGCGCTACTGGTCACCGGTCGTGCACTTCCGGCGCACGGCCACCCGCGACACCGAACTCGGCGGGCAGCGCGTCCGGCGGGGCGAGAAGGTCGTCGTCTACCACCCCTCCGCCAACCGCGACGAGCGCGTCTTCGCCGACCCCGACCGCTTCGACATCACCCGCACCCCCAACGACCACGTCAGCTTCGGCTTCGGCCCGCACTTCTGCCTCGGCGCCCACCTCGCCCGCGCCCAGATGCGCGCGATGCTGCGGACGACGCTGGACCGGCTCCCCGGCCTCGAACGGGCGGGGGAACCGGTCCGGCTGACGTCCAACTTCCAGAACGGGCTCAAACACCTGCCCGTCAGATGGAGAACAGATCGGTGAGCGGGCCCGAGGCGTCGCCCACGGAGTGCCCGAACGGTGAGTTGAAGTCCCAGATGAGGAAGAGGAGGAACGCGATCAGCGCACTGTAGACGCCCGCCAGCATCAGCTCGCGCGTCGACCGCCTGATCTGCAGCGTGAAGATCAGCCCGACGGCCACGACCGCCCCGCCGATCAGCCCGAACCACACCACGCCCGGCATCGTGGGCCCCGCCGCCTGCGCCCGCGCGTTGCGCGCGGCGTCCGCCGCCGCGACCTGGTCGACCAGCGGCTGGTAGGACTGGCTCTCGAAATCGTCGCGCGGCTTGTACGTGGTGACGTCCTCCCGCACCTTGGCCAGCAGTTCGGCGCCCTTCTCGGTGAGTTCGCCCTCGTCGAGCATCACCATCCACTCCTCGTCGACGACGTGCTTCGCATACGCCTCGACGTCCTTGCGCGTGCGGTCGCGCACCTCCGGCGCGTAGACCCGCACCCGCTCGGTCACCTCGTGCAGGGCCTGCGCCTCCACGCGGACGGTGTCCTGCGCGGCGTTGCGGGCCTCCCAGACACCGGCGATGGCCAGGCCCAGCACGATGGCGTAGACCACGCCGACCATCATCGTCATGTACTCGATGACATCCGGGGTCTCGGTCGGGTCGTCGTCCTCGCCGAGCCGGCGCTCCCTGAGCACGGTGATGGTCAGGACGACGGCGCAGGCGGCGGCCATGGCGATGGCCAGCACCAGCCACTCGGACAAGGGAACCTCCGGGTTCGGTGAGGGGCGACGAGAGGGCGGGGGCGGGGGACGGATCGGCTCAGCGGCGGCGCCGGCCGCCGCTCCCGCTGCCGCGCGGCCGCAGCAGCGCGGCGGCCAGCACGGCGGGCGCGGTCACCACGAGGGTGAGCGTGACCACGGACGTGCCGCTCGGTGCCGGCTCGTTGACGGACTGGCGGTAGGGGCGCGGCAACGAGCGCACCGCGGCGGGCGGGGACTTGGGCCGGGACGGTGGCGCGGCCCGTTGCGGTGGTATCGCGCGTGCCGGTGGTGTCGCCCGTTCCGCAGGTGCGGGCGCGGGCGGTCGCGCCGGCGCGGGCGGGGTGCCGGGCGGTGCCCCGGGCGGGACGGGCCGCGCCTGCGGAGGCCTGCCCGGCGGCTTGGGGGCCGTCGGCGGCGGCTTCGGCGCCGGGCCCGGCGGCGGTACGGGAGGGTCCGCCGGAGGCGGTTGCGGCGCGGGGGGCGCCGGAGGCGGCGGGGGTGCGGGTGGCGCCGGGGGTGCCGGTGGCTGAGGAGCCGGCGGTACGGGAGGAGCCGGCGGTGCGGGAGGCACGGGCGGTGCCGGTGCGGGCGGGACGGGCCCGGGTGGTGCCGGCGCCGGAGGCGCGGGGGCGGGAGGCGGCGGCACCGGAGGCGCGGGGGCAGGAGGAACAGGGGCGGGCGGTGCCGGCGGGACGGGCGCGGGCGGTGCCGGTGCCGGAGGCGCCGGAGCCGGTGGTTCCGGCGCGGGAGGTACCGGAACCGGCGGTACGGGTACGGGCGGAACCGGCGGCACGGGCCCCGGAGGAACCGGTGGCACCGGTGGCACAGGCCCCGGAGGCGTCGGCGGCTGCGGCGGTCTCCGGGGCGGGCACAGCAGCCGGACATGGGCGGTGATCAGGCCGATCGCCCGCGCGTCGGCGGTCACGCACACGCTCAGCGGCCTGAGGCGGACATCGGCGCTCGCGTCCGCCGCGACCCCGCCTCCCGGCACGGGAACGCCGGCGTTCGCGTCCGCCGTGACCCGGCCACGCGGCAGGGAAGCGTCGGCGTTCGCGCCCGCCGTCGCCCTGCCGCCCGGCACCGGAGCCGCGGCGTTCGCGTCCGCCGTGACCCGGCCACGCGGCACGGAGACGTCGGCGTTCCCGGCCGCCGTCGCCCGGCCACCCGGCAGGGGAGCCTCGGCGCCCGCAGCCGCCTTCGCCAGGCCGTTCGTCAAGGAAGCGGCGACGGCCGCCACCACCCCGCCGCCCGGCAGGGGGACGGGCGGTGCCTGGGCGGCGGCCTGGGCCGTCGCCCCCGTCGCCAGTACGGCCGCCAGGGCCGCGAACCCGGTGCCCATCCCCCGAAGCCATCCCGTCACGACGGGGATCTTGCGATCGCCGTGCCGCTCTCACTCACCCATCCGGCGGAATTCGTCCGATGAGGTGAAAGTGGGATGTGAGTTGACGGGCGGTGGTGTCAGGACGCCGACTTGGCGTCCGCCGTCCGGGTCCGTTCCAGGATCGCGCCCAGGTCCGTACCGCCCGGCAGGGTGCCGAAGGCCTGCCCCCAGTCGCCGCCGAGCCGTGAGGCGCAGAACGCGTCCGCGACGGCCGGGCTGCTGTGGCGCACGAGCAGGCTGCCCTGGAGCACGAGCGTGAGCTGCTCGGCGACGCGGCGGGCGGCCAGCTGGGCGTGGTGCGGGTCGCCGAGCGTGCCCAGCAGCTCGCGCAGGCGCGCGGCGGCGGCGTCGAGCCGGGGATCCGCCCCGGCAGCGAGGCCGACCTCGGCGAAGTAGGCGTCCAGCGCGGCGGGTTCCTTGGCCAGTACCCGCAGCACGTCCAGCGCGGACACGTTGCCGGAGCCCTCCCAGATCGACAGCAGCGGCGCCTCCCGGTAGATCCGGGGCATGCCCGACTCCTCGACGTAGCCGTTGCCGCCCAGGCACTCCAGGGCCTCGGCCGCGTGCGCGCTGCCGCGCTTGCAGACCCAGTACTTGCCCGCCGCCAGAGCGAGCCGGCGCAGCGCCGCCTCGGAGGCGTCGCCCGCCTGGGAGCGGTCGAGTGCCGCCGCCAGCCGCATCGCCAGCACCGTCGCGGCCTCCGACTCCACGGCCAGGTCCGCGAGCACGTTGCGCATCAGCGGCTGGTCGATCAGGTCGGCGCCGAAGGCCCGCCGGTGCGCCGTGTGGTGCAGCGCCTGCCGCAGCCCGGCCCGCATGCCGGCGGCCGAGCCGATGACGCAGTCGAGCCGGGTCATGTTGACCATCTCGACGATCGTCCGCACCCCGCGGCCCGGCTCGCCGACGGGCCAGGCCACGGCCCGCTCGTACTCGACCTCCGACGAGGCGTTGGAGCGGTTGCCGAGCTTGTCCTTCAGCCGCTGCAGCCGGATCGTGTTGCGGGTGCCGTCGGGCAGCACGCGCGGCATCAGGAAGCAGGTCAGGCCCTCGGCGGTCTGCGCCAGGACGAGGAAGACGTCGCTCATCGGCGCGGACGTGAACCACTTGTGCCCGGTGATCACATAGGTGCCGTCGCCTGCCGGTTCGGCCGTCGTGGTGTTGGCCCGTACGTCCGAGCCTCCCTGCTTCTCCGTCATCGACATGCCCGCGATCAGCCCCTGCTTGCCGAGCGGCGGGCGCAGCCCGTAGTCGTACGTGCGGGAGGCCAGCAGCGGCTCGTAGGCGGCGGCCAGCTCCGGCTGGGCGCGCAGCGCCGGTACGGCGGCGTAGGTCATGGAAATGGGGCAGCCGTGGCCCGGCTCCGCCTGCGCCCAGACGTAGAACTTCGCGGCCCGCACCAGGTGTCCGCCCGGCCGGGCCTCGGCCCAGGGCGCCGCGTGCTGGCCGCTGCTGACGGCGGCGTCCATCAGCTGGTGCCAGGCGGGGTGGAACTCGACCTCGTCCACGCGGTGGCCGTAGCGGTCGTGGGTGTGCAGCACCGGCGGGCTCGCCTCGGCCATCCGGGCCCAGTCCTGCACCTCCGCCGAACCGGCCCGCGCGCCCAGCTCGCGCACCTCCGCCTCGCCCCAGCCGCCGCCGTCGCGGCGCAGGGCCTCCAGCAGGACGGTGTCGTCGGCGGTGGAGAAGCCGGTCAGGGGCGGCGGCTGGTTGAACACCTGGTGAGTGGTCATGCCCTCAAGTTACCCCCAAGTAGGCACGTGTGGGGGAGGGTCGGACGACCGGTTTCCTCCAGGGCCGGCCCCTTGATTCCGGCGCTTGATCAGGCAGTGTCTCCGCTGCCCTCGCGGCCGGGCAATATGAGCAGTCGGTGACAGTTCCGGTGTCGGAGGGGCCCGTGTCGCACGGACGTGCGGACGGGACGGATACTGGTCCGCATGTCACGCGTGCTTCTGATCGAGGACGACCGGGCCGTACGGGAAGGGGTCTCCCTCACCCTGCGCCGCCGCGGCCACGAAGTCGAGGCCGCGCCCACCGGCGGGGCCGGGCTGGCGGCGCTGGACGCCTTCCGTCCCGACCTGGTGCTGCTCGACCTGATGCTGCCCGACATGAGCGGCTTCGAGGTCTGCCGCCGCGTCCGCGCCACCCAGCAGATCCCGATCATCATGCTCACCGCCCGCGGCGACGACATAGACGTCGTCCTCGGCCTGGAGGCCGGAGCCGACGACTACATCGTCAAGCCCGCCCGCGGCGAGGTCCTCGAGGCCCGCATCCGCGCCGTCCTGCGCCGCGCCGCGCCCGTCGACGGCGGCGGCCCGGACCCGGCGCTCGCCCCCGCGGCCGCCGAGGTGCACGGCGACCTGACCATCGACCGCGCCGGACTGCTCGTCTCCAAGCACGGCCAGGACCTGGCGCTCGCCCCCTCCGAGATGAAGCTGCTGCTCTACCTGTCCGCCACGCCCGGCCGGGTCTTCAGCCGCCAGCAGCTCCTCGAGCACGTCTGGGAGCACAGCTACCACGGCGACGCCCGCCTGGTCGACGCGTGCGTGATGCGCCTGCGCACCAAGGTCGAGGAGTCCACCCGCTCCCCGAAGTACATCCAGACCGTGCGCGGCTTCGGCTACCGCTTCGGTCCCGTCCAGAGCTAGCCGGAGTCAGTCGGGTACCCCTGTGAAACGACCGGTCCTGCGCCGCCCCACGATGCGCCGCCCCGCCCTGCGGACCCTCGCGCGCGGACTGCGGGCCCGGCTCGTCGTGGCGTTCCTGCTCGTCGCCGCGCTGAGCGCGCTCACCACGGCGGCCCTGACCTTCCGCGAGGCCCGCACCGCGATCCTCAAGCGCACCCAGGACACGGCCGTCCAGGCCCTGCGCGCCCAGGTCAACTCCCAGGCACCGGAACTGGAGTTCCCGCTGCGCTCCGGCAAGCTCGCCAAGTTCACCCAGAGCCTCGACCGGGCCGGCCAGGCCCAGCACTGGATCGTCCAGGCCCGCTACCGCGACGAGGCCCTCGTGCCCAGCGCCAAGGCGGTGGGCCGGACCGTCCCCGAGGGCGTGCGGAAGAAGGTGGCCGGCGGCATCGCCGCCTTCCAGCGGGTGGAGAGCGACGGCAAACCCTGGCTCGTCATCGGCCTGCCCGTGGCCTTCAGCGGCGACCTCGGACAGATGTCCGGCCTGGAGGTCTACGCCCACGTCCCGCTGCGCGAGGACGAGGTCAACGTCTCGGCCCTGGTGCAGGCCGCCCAGCGCGGCGCCCTGCCCGCCATCGCGCTGGCCGTGGTGCCCGCCCTGTTCGCCGCACGCGGAGTGCTGCGGCCCGTGCGCGAGCTGCGCCGCGCCACCCAGGAGATCACCGACGGCCGGCTCGACACCCGGCTGAAGGTGACCGGACGCGACGAACTCGCAGACCTCTCCCGCACCTTCAACGACATGGCCGCCGCCCTCGAGGAGAACGTGGCCGAACTGCGCCGCATGGAGGCCAACTCCCGGCGCTTCGCCGCCGACGTCTCCCACGAACTGCGCACCCCGCTCGCCGCCATGACCGCCGTAGTCGACGTCCTCGACGAGGACGCCGCCGCCCTCGACCCCGACACCGCCTCCGCCGTCCGGCTCATCAGCCAGGAGACCGGCAAGCTCGCCCGCATGGTCGAGGACCTGATGGAGATCTCCCGCTTCGACGCGGGCGCCGCCGCCCTGCACCTGGACGAGGTCGACGTCGCCGAGACCGTCCGCAAGACCCTCCAGGCCCGCGGCTGGCAGGACAAGGTGCGGGCCGACCTGCCCGAGGGCGTACGGGCCCGCCTCGACCCGCGCCGCATCGACGTCGTGGTCGCCAACCTCGTCGGCAACGCGCTGCGCCACGGCGGCGAGCCGGTGAGCCTCTCCGTGCGCGTCAGGCCGCACGGCGAGGGCGAGCGGCTGCTGATCGAGATCGCGGACCGCGGCGAGGGCATCGACCCCGAGGTGCTGCCGCACGTCTTCGAACGGTTCTTCAAGGCGGACGCCGCCCGGGTCCGCTCCGAGGGCAGCGGCCTGGGCCTCGCCATCACCATGGAGAACGTACGCCTGCACGACGGCACCGTGCGGGCCGCCAACGCCCCCGAAGGAGGAGCGGTGTTCACCGTCGACCTGCCGCTGCGCCGAGGAGGCGACGAGACGTGAGAATCCGACGCGCGGCGGTCGCGGGACTGCTGCTGGGCGCGCTCGCCGCGTCCCTGGCGGGCTGCGGCATCGAGCCGACCGAGGTCGTCGAGGTGGGCCAGCCCGCCCAGGGCGTCAAGCGGCCGGGCGTCACGACGCCCGAGGTCCAGCTCTACTTCGGCTTCCCCGGCGGCGTGCAGATGGTGCCCCGCCCGGCGGAGGCGGCCGTCACCGCCGAGGAGGCGGTGCTGCTGCTGATGGCCGGTCCCAACGAGGCCGAGAAGATGCGCGGCCTGTACTCCGAACTGCCGCGGACCGGCGGCCGCCTGGTGGTCACCCCCGCCCAGGACAGGGTCACCGTCTCCCTGCCGCTGGACGTCACCCGCCTCTCGCCCCTCGCGCGCGTGCAGCTCGTGTGCACGGCCGCCCACAACGGCGTGCCGGAGGGCCTGCGGCCGGAGGAGGTCCGCGTGGATCTCACCGGCGCGGGCAAGAAGGTGCCCGGCCTGCTCTGCGACAAGAAGTACGACGCCCCCGCCGTCGCCCCCGCCATGCCGACCGCCCTCACGCCGTAGACGCCCCCTACGGGGTGTGCCGCACGGCCCGTACGACCTCGAACGCCTCGGCCACCCGGCCCGGCGGCAGGCCGCCCACGCGCGCGTGGGCGGCAAGCCGGGCGCGCAGCGGCTCCTCCGGGTCCGGCAGTGCCGCCGCCCGCGAGGCGTGGGCGCGCAGTGCCTCCAGCTTGCGGTCGAGGACGGCGGTGACGTCGACGTACTGGTTGGGTTCCGGCGCGGACATCACCCACAGCTCCCGGACGGGCCCCTCGCGGTCCTCGGCGAGCAGCCGGGACGTGACCGGCGCCAGGTCCGCCGGGACGATCACGCGTCGGGGCCGCACCTGGTGGATCAGCCGCTCCAGCTCGTCCCGGGTCCGCGCGGCGGGCTCCGCCGGTGCGTCGGCCGGACGGCCGAGAAAGCGCACGTCCGTCACTCCGGCGAGCTTCGCCGCCAGCACCTGTTCCGCGCGGCGGACCTCCTCCCGTCCGTCCGCCTCACCGTCGGTGACGACGCAGTAGGTCGCGCGGGTACCCCGGTCGACCCATCGCATGACCGTGCCGGCGGCGTGGACCTCGATGTCGGCGGGACGGGCGGCGACCACCAGCACGCTCTCCGGAGGGCGGCGGTCCGCGGTACGAAGCACAAGATCATCCATGTCCCCAGCCTCACGCCGTGCGGGTCATGACTCAAGGGCCGTCGGTGGCAGAAAAGTGCCACCGACGGCCCTTCACAGGGGGACGGGCGTGTGGTGTCAGCCGATGGGGCGGAAGGTGCGCAGGCGCAGGCTGTTGCCGACGACGAAGACCGAGGAGGCGGCCATGGCGGCTCCGGCGATCATCGGGTTGAGCAGGCCGGCCGCGGCGAGGGGAAGGGCGGCGACGTTGTAGGCGAAGGCCCAGAAGAGGTTGGCCTTGATGGTGGCCAGGGTCCTGCGGGAGAGGCGGATGGCGTCGGCGGTGGTGCGCAGGTCGCCGCGGACGAGGGTGAGGTCGCCGGCCTCGATGGCGGCGTCGGTGCCGGTGCCCATGGCGAGCCCGAGGTCGGCCTGGGCGAGGGCCGCGGCGTCGTTGACGCCGTCGCCGACCATGGCCACCGAATGACCTTCGGCCTGCAGGCCCTTGATGACGTCGACCTTGTCCTGCGGCAGCACCTCGGCGATCACCCGGGTGATGCCGACCTCGGCGGCGACGGTCTCGGCGACGGCCTTGTTGTCGCCGGTCAGGAGGATGGGCGTCAGGCCCAGGGCGCGCAGCCGGTGGACGGCCTCCCGGCTGGTGTCCTTGACGGCGTCGGCGACCTCCAGGACGGCGCGGGCCCGCCCGTCCCAGGCGACGGCGATGGCGGTCCGGCCCGCGGTCTCGGCCCGCGTCAGGGCGTCCTGGAGGGCGGCGGGCAGGGCGATGTCCCGGTCGGCCAGGAGCGCGGGACGGCCGACGAGGACGGCACGGCCGTCGACGACACCCCGCACGCCGAGCCCGGGGAGGTTGGCGAAGTCCCCGGGGGTGGCGAGGGCGCCGGTCGCGGCAGCGGCGGCGGTGGCGACGGCCTGGGCGACGGGGTGCTCGGAGGCGTGCTCCAGGGCGCCCGCCAGGCGCAGCACCTCGTGCTCGTCCTCGCCGTCGGCGGTGTGCACCGCCTGCAGGGTCATGCGGCCGGTGGTGACGGTGCCGGTCTTGTCCAGGACGATGGTGTCGACGGTGCGGGTGGTCTCGAGGACTTCGGGGCCCTTGATGAGGATGCCGAGCTGGGCGCCGCGGCCGGTGCCGACCATCAGGGCGGTGGGGGTGGCCAGGCCCAGGGCGCAGGGGCAGGCGATGATCAGGACGGCGACGGCGGCGGTGAACGCGGCGGTCCAGCCGGCGCCGGTGGCGAGCCAGACGCCGAGGGTGCCCAGGGCGAGGGCGATGACGACGGGGACGAAGACGCCGGAGATCCGGTCGGCCAGGCGCTGGGCGGCGGCCTTGCCGTTCTGGGCGTCCTCGACGAGCCGGGCCATCCGGGCCAGCTGGGTGTCCGCGCCGACGCGGGTCGCCTCGACGACCAGGCGGCCCCCGGCGTTGAGGGTCGCGCCCGTGACGGAGTCACCCGGCCCGACCTCGACCGGCACTGACTCGCCGGTCAGCATCGAGGCGTCCACGGCCGAACTGCCCTCGACGACCAGGCCGTCGGTGGCTATCTTCTCGCCCGGCCGCACCACGAAGCGATCGCCGACGACCAGGTCCTCGGTGCGCACCGGGACCTCCCGCCCGTCCCGCAGCACCGTCACCTCCTTCGCGCCCAGCTCCAGCAGGGCGCGCAGGGCCGCGCCGGCCTTGCGCTTGGAGCGGGCCTCGAAGTAGCGGCCGGCGAGGATGAAGGCGGTGACGCCGGCGGCGGCCTCGAGGTAGATGTTGCCCGCGCCGTCGGAGCGGGCGATGGTCAGCTCGAAGCCGTGCCGCATGCCGGGCATCCCGGCGGTGCCCAGGAACAGCGCCCACAGCGACCACAGGAACGCGGCCGACGTGCCCAGGGAGATCAGGGTGTCCATGGTCGCCGCGCCGTGGCGGGCGTTCTTGAACGCCGCGCGGTGGAAGGGCCACGCAGCGTAGGTGACGACGGGGGCGGTCAGGGTCAGCGACAGCCACTGCCAGTACTCGAACTGCCAGGCCGGCACCATCGCCAGCGCGACGACGGGCACCGAGAGCGTCACGGCGGTGATCAGGCGCTGCCGCAGCGGGAGCAGCTCGTCGGGCTCCGCGCCGGATCCGGCCGCGGCCCCGTCCATGGCCCCGCCCGCGGCCTCGTCCGGGGCCGGGCGCTCCGGGCGGGCGGGCGCGGGCGGCGTGGCGGTGTAGCCGGTGGCCTCGACCGTGGCGATCAGGTCGGCGACGGCTATGCCGTCGCGGTAGGTGACCTTGGCCTTCTCGGTCGCGTAGTTGACCGTGGCCGCCACGCCGTCCATGCGGTTGAGCTTCTTCTCGACACGGGCGGCACAGGAGGCACAGGTCATCCCGCCGATGGCGAGTTCGACCTCGGCGGTGCCGGTGGCGCTGGGTGTCGTGGTGGTCATCACTTGCTCCTCGAGCCGGAGGGCCGATCGGCCGGTCATACCCCCTGGGGGTATCTCACGGAGACAGTTATACCCCTGGGGTGTATTGGCCGCAAGGGCCGGAACGCGCCGAGCCGTATACCCCGGCAGGGTATACGGCTCGTTGCTCCGTCCGGGTGGCGTCCGGCGCTCAGGGCTGCAGGCCGCCGAGCCGCCCCTCCAGCAGGACCAGCAGCTCGGCGAGGGTGCCGGCGAGCTCGTCCTGGCGGTCCTTGCCGAGCCCGGCCAGCAGCGCCTGCTCGTAGCCGAGCTGGTCCGGGACGATCCGGTCGATCAGCTCCTGGCCGGTACCGGTGAGGGAGAGGTGCGCCACCCGCCGGTCGCGGTCGTCGGCGCGACGGCTGACCAGCCCCCGCTCCTCCAGCACCCGCAGCCGCTTGGTGACCGCCGCCCCGGAGGCGAAGGTCTCCCGCGCGATCTGCCCGGGTGTCAGCTCCCGCCCCGTACGCCGCAGGGTGCCCAGGATGTCGAACTCCGCCCGCGTCAGCCCTTCCCGCACCAGCGGGGCGTCCGTCGCCTGCTGCAGCAGGGCGGCGCAACGGTTGAGCCTGCCGATCACGGCCATCGGCGCGGTGTCGAGTCCGGGGTGGACCTGCTGCCACTGGCGCAGCACGCGCGCGACGATGTCCTCGGCGTCCTCGGCCACGGTTCTCGGTCCTCTCCGGTTCGGTGGATGCTCCCGTCAGATTCTGCCGTCCGCGGCAGGCGGATTATTCGCGGCCCCGGGCCCAGGCCCCGGCCGTCGCCGTCATCGCGGACCCGGGGTGACGGCCCCCGTCCGGGATGCGGGGTGCGACGGTGCCGCGAGCGCCGCCAGTGTCCGGTACCCCGCGCGTTCCTCCTCGATCACCCTGTCCTCCGGCCGGACGCCCTGCCACCACTCGCCGGCGGCGACTTCCGCCGCCTCCCGCAGCTCGAGCAGGGCGGCCACGAGGCGGTCCCGGGCGTGCTCCCGGGCGGGGCTGGGGGCTTTCGCATGTACGGCGTCCGCCGCCTCGCGGGCCCCCGCCGCCCGGCCGAGGGCGGCGTGGACGCGCCCGGTCGCCCTCCGGTTGGTGATCAGGGCGCATACCGCCAGGCCCAGGAGCACCCCGACCAGCGTGTCCGTCCACCGGTCGCCGATGAGCTCCCGGGCCGGATGCGGCCCGCCGAACTCGCCCAGCAGCAGCGCCATCGGGGTCACGCACACGCTGCCCAGCCAGTAGTTCCGGGAGATCAGCGCCTCGGCGCCGATCTGCAGGCCGAGGGTGACGAGGACCAGCGCGACCTCACTCGTCCGGGTGAGCGGCACGAGGGCGGTGAACAGCAGCAGGCCCAGCAGATTGCCGAACGCCCGCTGCACCGCGCGCTGCCAGGTGAGGGTCGTGTTCGCCTGGAACACCGACGCGGCCGCGACCACCGCCCAGTACGGATGGCCGCTGCCGAGCGCGAGCGCGGCCCATCCGGCGAGGGTGGCGCCGACGGCGACACGCACTCCGGTCGGCGCCAGCGGGGCGAGGCGGGCGAGCGGTGCCGCCGCCGTGCCGCGGCGCAGCACGCGCGCGTGCTCCGCCAGATGGTCGGCCGCCGTCGGGGCCCCGGCCGGAGCGGTGCCCGTCGCGGCCAGCGCCGCGTCCGCCCGCGCCAGCGCCCGGCGGATCTCGTCGCGCGGGTGCGCGTCCTCGCCGAGCGTCCGCCGGGCCGCGCGCACCGCGGTGGCCGTCGCATGGCGCGCGCGGGTGACACCGTCCGGTTCGGCGCGCAGCAGGGCGGCCGCGGCCTCCAGCGCGCGGGCGGCGGCGATCCGCTCCGGCCCGTACGGGCGCACCAGCGCGGGGGCCATGCAGATCAGCCACGCCAGCGCCCCGGCGGCCAGGACGAGCCCGAGATGGCCGGGCACCTCGCCGAGCCGCTGCGGCAGGAAGAAGGCACTCGAGGTGACGAAGGTGAGGACGACGTTGCCGGGCGGGCCCACGCGCGTGGCGTCGCACCCCACCTTGTGGGCCGCCGCGACCAGCGCGGCACCCACGACGAGCAGCGGCGCCGAGGAAGTGAGCGAGGCGGCGGTCAGCGCCGCACCGACGCCGGCGACCGTGGCCAGGACCACCCGGGCGACGGTCCTGGCCCGCTCGGCGTAGGGGCGGTCGTGCCCGTACAGGGCGCACAGCGCTCCGGCGGCGGTGTAGATCACCAGGTCCAGGCGGCCGAGCGCGAGCAGCGACATGTCGGCCACCGCCATCGCGGCGGCCGCGCTGAGGGCCGGCTTGTACCAGATGTCCGAGGCCGGCCGCAGCCGCAGAAGGCCGCGCAGGGGCAGGGGGAGGGGGCGGTAGGACTTCGACACCCTGACGAGATTAACAGGTGTTTTACTTGTGAAATATTAAGCGTGAAGCATCGGATCAATGAAGCATCGACGCCTGGAGAACCTTCGCCCTGCACTCCGCCGGAGTGCCCCACGCCGACCGCAACGCCCTCGCCTTGCCGATCCACAGCGACAGGTCGTACTCGGCCGTGTAGCCGATCGCGCCGTGCACCTGTAGCGCGGTCCGCGCGGCCGCGTACGCGGCGTCGCAGGCGGCGAACTTCGCGGCGGCCACCTCGGCCGAGGCCGAGGCCCGCCGCGACGGGCCGGTCGCCAATGCCACCGCCGCGCCGTGCAGCAGCGGCCCGGCGAACTCCAGGCCGATCAAGGCGTCCGCCAGCCGGTGCTTGACCGCCTGGAACGAGCCGATCGCCACCCCGAACTGCGTGCGCCGCTTGGCGTAGGCCACCGTCCGCTCCAGCAGCGCCAGACCCACCCCGAGCGCCTGCGCCGCCGTCGTGAACGCCGCCCAGTCGCCCGCCCACGCGGCCGCCTCCCGCACGGTGGGCCCTGCGGCGAGCACCTCCCCTCCCTCACGCGCGCGTGCCAGCCGCCGCGCCGGATCGAGGGAGGGCTGCACCGGACCGTGACCGGCGGCGCGGCGCAGCACGTCGTCACCGCTCACGGCGAGCACGGCGTGCGCCGCGTCCGCGTCCAGCGCGTACGGGCCCCCGCCCGGCAGGGCCAGGGTGAGCATCGCCTCGCCCGCGCCCACCGGCGCCAGCCAGCGCTCCGCGGGCCCGGCCACGCCCGACCGCGCCAGCCGGCCCAGCAGCGCGGCGGCCGCGACCGTCTCCACCAGCGGACCCGGCACGGCGTGACGGCCCAGCTCGACGAAGGCCACCCCCGTCTCCACCGGAAGCGGCCCGGCCCCGCCGTACGCCTCGGGCACCACCAGGCCGAACACCCCGGCGCGCGCCGCCCGTTCCCACAGGGCGCGCCCCGGCCCGTGCTCGCCGCGCGCCCACGCACGTACCGCCGACGGCGTATCCGCCGCCGAGAACATCCGGTCCAGCACGCGGCCGAAGTCCGCCCGCGCGTCGTCCACCGGACCCAGCCCTTCCGGGTGCCACCCCATGAACCCCCGCCCGGAACCCGCCCTCATCCCCGGCGTCCCTTCGGCAGGCCCAGCAGTCGCTCGGCGACGATGTCGCGCTGGATCTCGTTCGTCCCGGCGTACACCGGACCTGCCAGGGCGAACGTCCAGCCGTCCGCCCAGCGCCCGTGCCCCGGCGCCTCGTCCGCCGAGTCCGCGAGCTCGCCGTGCGGCCCCAGCAGGTCCAGCGCCGTCTCGTGGAGGGCGAGATCCAGCTCGGACCAGAAGACCTTGGTCAGGCTCGCCCCGGCGCCGGGCGCCGCGCCCCCGGCCGCCTCGCGCGCGGCCTGCGCGTAGCCGTACAGCTGGTAGGCGCGGGCACCGATCACCGCGTTCGCGACCCGGTCGCGCAGTGCCGTGTCGCCGGGGTCGGCGGACGAGCGCCACAGCGCCTCCAGCCGCCGGGCGGCCGCGACGAAACGGCCGGGGCTGCGCAGGGTCAGACCGCGCTCGCTGCCCGCCGTGCTCATGGCCACGCGCCACCCCTGGCCCGGCTCGCCCACGACGTCGGCGTCGGGCACGAGGACGTCGTCGAGGAAGAGCTCCGCGAAGGCCGGTTTGCCGTCGAGGCGGCCGATGGGTCGCACGGTCACCCCGTCCGCGTCCAGCGGGAACATCGCGAACGTCAGCCCGTGGTGGGGGCGTTCACCGCCGGGGTGGCTGCGGAACAGCCCGAAGGCGCGGTCGGCGAACGCCGCCCGCGACGACCAGGTCTTCTGCCCGCTGAGCAGCCACCCTCCGGCCGTGCGGACCGCCACCGACCGCAGGGCGGCGAGGTCCGAGCCCGCCTCCGGTTCCGACCAGGCCTGCGCCCACACCGTCTCCCCGCTCGCCATCGCGGGCAGGATCCGGGCGCGCTGCTCGTCCGTCCCGTGCTCGAAGAGCGTCGGGGCGAGCAGGGCGACGCCGTTCTGCGAAACCCGGGCGGGGGCGCCCGCCGACCAGTACTCCTCCTCGAAGACCAGCCACCGCAGCAGGGAGG
Source organism: Streptomyces sp. NPDC053048 (assembly GCF_044547045.1). Classification (NCBI taxonomy): domain Bacteria; kingdom Bacillati; phylum Actinomycetota; class Actinomycetes; order Kitasatosporales; family Streptomycetaceae; genus Streptomyces; species Streptomyces sp. NPDC053048. The sequence goes on along the minus strand of NZ_JBITZS010000002.1, from coordinate 565,824 downwards.
CGTCCCGGCCGCCGAAGCGGCGCGGCCAGGAGATGACCGACCAGCCGCCCGCGTGCAGCGTCCGCTCCCACGCGCGGTGCCGGTCGAAGCCCTCCGCCGTCTCGAGCGAGGCGAGCGGCGCCGTGGGCACGTGCGCGGCCAGCCAGGCGCGGGCCTCGGCACGGAAGGTGGCCTCCTCCGGAGCGAAGTCCGGGTGCATCAGGCGTCCTTCATGGCGCGGACGTCCATGCCGCCGAGCGGGTCGGACGCGGTCTCCGCGTTGTGCGCGTGCGCCAGATGGTGCAGGCCGAAGGCGGCGTCCAGGCCGGCGTGCAGGCCCTGCAGGTCCTCGGCCTGGTTCACGGCCCGCTTGGCCAGGGCCAGCCCCAGGCGCGGCATGCGCGCCACCCGCTCCGCCAACGCGGTCGTCCGGTCGACGAGTTCGCCGCGCGGCACCACGTGGTTGACCATCCCGATCTCATGGGCGCGCCGCGCGCTCATCCGGTCACCGGTGTACAGGAACTCCTTCGCCACGCGCGGCGGCATCACCCACGGATGCGCGAAGTACTCGACGCCGGGAATCCCCATCCGCACGACCGGGTCGGCGAAGAAGGCGTCCTCGCTCGCCACGATCAGGTCGCACACCCAGGCCAGCATCAACCCGCCCGCCACACAGGCCCCCTGGACCCGCGCGATCAGCGGCTTGGGCAGCTCGCGCCAGCGCCGGCACATGCCCAGGTACACCTCGGACTCACGGGCGAACCGCTGCTCCGCGCCCGCCTTGTCCGAGTGGTCCCACCACAGCCCCGCCCGGCGCGCGAAGGGCCGGTGGGCGTCCCGCTCCGGGGTGCCGATGTCGTGGCCCGAGGAGAAGTGCTCGCCCGCCCCCGCCAGGACGATCACCTTGACCCCGTCGTCGGCCGCGGCCTCGCCGAAGGCGTCGTCCAGCGCGTACGTCATGCGGGAGTTCTGGGCGTTGCGGTACTCGGGCCGGTTCATGGTGACCGTCGCGACGGGACCGTTCCGCTCGTAGCGGACCACGGGGCCCGCGGCCGGTACAGGGGCGGTGGCCGGTCCAGGTTCCGCGGCCGGTACAGGGTCAGTGGTCATCAACCATCCTTCCCTAACAAGTGTTTGGTAGGTTAACGTACGGTCATGAGCAGCGTCGAGAGCTTCGGCCCGCCGCCCTATCTCCCCGCCCACGAGCTGCTGTCCGGCCGCACCGCGGTCATCACCGCCGCCGCCGGCACCGGCATCGGCGGGGCCACCGCCCGGCGCTTCCTCGAGGAGGGCGCCGGCGTCGTCCTCGGCGACGTCCACGCGCGCCGCCTCGAGGGCACACTCACCGCCCTCGCCGCGGAGTTCGGCGCGGACCGCGTCGCCGGAACGCCCTGCGACGTCACCGACGAGGCCCAGGTCGCCGCCCTCCTCGACCTCGCCGAGGACCGGCACGGACCGCTCGACGTCCTCGTCAACAACGCCGGCCTCGGAGGCACCGCCGAACTGGTCGACATGACCGACGAACAGTGGGACAGGGTCGTCGACACCACCCTCTACGGCACCTTCCGCTGCACCCGCGCCGCCCTGCGCCGGATGCGGGCGAGCGGCGCGGGCGGGGTCGTCGTCAACAACGCCTCCGTGGTCGGCTGGCGCGCCCAGCACGGCCAGGCCCACTACGCCGCCGCCAAGGCCGGCGTCATGGCGCTCACCCGCTGCGCGGCGGTGGAGGCGGCCGCCTACGGGGTACGGGTCAACGCCGTCTCGCCCAGCCTCGCCGCGCACCCCCACCTGGAGAAGGTCACCACGCCCGCGCTGCTCACCGAGCTCGCCCGGCGCGAGGCGTTCGGACGGGCCGCCGAACCCTGGGAGGTCGCCAACGTCATCGTCTTCCTGGCCAGCGGCTACTCCTCGTACATGACCGGCGAGACCGTGGCCGTCAGCAGCCAGCGCGCGTGACCGAGAATGAGAGCGTGCCGATCAGCAAGAAGACCACCACCGGGAAGCCGGCCCCGGCCCGGCGCGGAGAACTGCTCGCCACGGCGGCCGAGGTGTTCGCCGAGCAGGGCTACAGCGCGACCACCGTGCGCCGCATCGCCGACGCCGCCGGCATCCTCGCCGGCAGCCTCTACTACCACTTCGACTCCAAGGAGTCGATGCTGGACGAGATCCTCTCGAGCTTCCTCGACGAGCTCTGGGCCGGCTACGACGCCGTGCTCGCCGCCGGACTCGGGCCCCGCGAGACCCTCGAGGCGCTCGTCACCGAGTCCTTCCGCGAGATCGACCGGCACCGCGCCGCCGTCGCCATCTACCAGCGGGAGGCCCGCGACCTCGCCGGGCGGCCGCGCTTCGGCTACCTCGCCGAATCCCGGCGCAAGTTCGAGAAGGCGTGGCTGGGCACGCTCGAGCGCGGCGTCGCCGAGCGGGCCTTCCGCGCCGACCTCGACGTCCGCCTCGCCTACCGCTTCGTGCGCGACACGGTGTGGGTGGCGGCGTCCTGGTACCGGCCGGGCGGCACGCACAGCCCGGAGGAGATCGCCCGGCAGTACCTGTCGATGGTCCTGGACGGGATCGCCGTACGAACCTAGGAGCATGCCATGGCCGAGGCATACATCGTCGAAGCGGTACGCACGCCCGTCGGCAGGCGCGGTGGCGGACTGTCCGCCGTCCACCCGGCCGACCTCGGGGCGCACGTGCTCAAGGCCCTGATGGACCGCGCGGGGGTGGACCCCGCCGCCGTGGACGACGTCGTCCTCGGCTGCGTGGACACGGTGGGGCCCCAGGCGGGCGACATCGCCCGGACGAGCTGGCTGGCCGCCGGACTGCCGGAGGAGGTGCCCGGCGTCACCGTCGACCGGCAGTGCGGCTCCGGGCAGCAGGCCGTCCACTTCGCCGCCCAGGCCGTGCTCTCCGGCACCCAGGACCTCGTCGTGGCGGGCGGCACGCAGAACATGTCGCAGATCCCCATCGCGTACGCCGCCCGCCGGGCCACCGAGCCGCTGGGCCTGGCGCAGGGGCCGTTCGCGGGTTCGCGGGGCTGGCGGGAGCGCTACGGCGACGTGCCGGTCGACCAGTTCCACGGCGCCGAGCTGATCGCCGCCAAGTGGCGCATCACACGCGGGGAGATGGAGGAGTTCGCGCTCGCCTCGCACCGGCGGGCGGTGCGCGCCATCGACGAGGGCCGATTCGACCGCGAGACCGTCGCCCTCGGTGACGTGACCACCGACGAGGGGCCGCGCCGGGACACCTCACTGGAGAAGATGGCCGCCCTGCCGCCCGTGGTGCCGAACGGCCGGCTGACGGCCGCCCTGTCGTCCCAGATCTCGGACGGCGCCGCGGTCCTGCTGCTGGCGAGCGAACGGGCGGTGCGCGACCACGGGCTGACCCCGCGCGCCCGCGTCCACCACCTCTCCGTCCGCGGCGAGGACCCCATCCGCATGCTGACCGCGCCCATACCGGCCACGGCGTACGCGCTGAAGAGGACCGGCATGACGATCGACGAGATCGACATCGTCGAGATCAACGAGGCGTTCGCGTCCGTCGTGCTCGCCTGGCTCGCCGAGACCGGCGCCGACCCCGCCCGCGTCAACGTCAACGGCGGCGCGATCGCCCTGGGCCATCCGCTGGGCGCGAGCGGGGCGAAGCTGATGACCACGCTCCTGCACGAACTGGAGCGCACGGGCGGCCGCTACGGGCTGCAGGTGATGTGCGAGGGCGGCGGCCAGGCCAACGTCACCGTCATCGAACGGCTGTGACCCGGCCGCACCTCACCCGCCGGCGAGACGCCGCAGCACCTCGTCCGCCTCCGCCATGACGCGCCCCACCAGCTCGCCGCACGAGGGGAGGTCCTCGATCACCCCCGCCACCTGCCCGGCGGACAGCACGCCCAGGTCCGTACGGCCGTCCACCATCGCGGCCCTGAGCAGCACGGGGGTGTTCGCGGCCAGCAGCACCTGACCCCAGGTGAGCCGTCCGCCGCGCCGCATGGCCAGGCCGTCCCGCAGCATGCGGGACACGCTCAGACCCGAGAGCCCCCGGAAGGCGGCGGCGTGCCGCAGGGCCCGCAGGAACGTGCCCACCGGCCCCGCCCGCTCGAGCGCGGCGACGAACGGGGTGCGCAGCACGCGGTGCGGGATGCCGTCGACCTTGGTGGTGACGGTGACGTCCGTGACGGACGCGGCGAGGTAGGCGGCCTTCACCGCGTCCGGCACCGTGCTGTCGGAGGTGAGCAGGAAGCGGGTGCCCATGGCGATGCCGCACGCGCCGTAGGCGAGCGCGGCCACCAGGCCCCGCCCGTCGTGGAAACCGCCCGCCGCGACGACCGGAACGCCCACCGCGTCGACCACCTGCGGCAGCAGCACCGAGGTCGCCACCCGCCCGGTGTGGCCGCCGCCCTCGCCGCCCTGCACCACGACCGCGTCCGCGCCCCACGCGGCGACCTTCTCGGCATGGCGCCGCGCCCCGACCGAGGGGATGACGACGATGCCCGCGTCCTTCAACCGGGCGATCAGCTCGCGCGAGGGCGCCAGCGCGAAGGACGCGACCGGCACCCCCTCCTCGACCAGGATCCGTACGCGCTCGCCGGCGTCGCCCGCGTCCGCCCGCAGGTTGACGCCGAACGGCCGGTTGGTGCGGGAGCGCACCTCACGCACGGCGGCGCGCAGCTGACCGGGCGTCATGGTGGCCGAGCCCAGGATGCCGAGCGCGCCCGCCTCGGCCGTCGCGGTCACCAGCCGGGGACCGGCCACCCAGCCCATGCCCGTCTGCACCACGGGGTGCTCGACGCCCACCAGGTCGGTCAGGGCCGTCCTCACCGGCGCACCTCGCCCTCGCGCAGCGCGGCCGGGTCGATGACCTCGCGGATCAGGCGCAGCTCCGTCGCCGACGGGCTCCGGGTGCGCGGCACGTCGGCGGGCACGTCGAGGGGGAAGCCCGTCGCCGCCCGTACCTCCTCGGCAGTGACGCCCGGGTGCAGCGAACGGACGCGCATCGTGCGGTCGGGCGTCTCGAAGTCGAGCACGGCCAGGTCGGTGACCACGCGCCGGATGCGGTGGAAGCGCGTGGCGGAGGGACCGGCGGCGGCAGCGCGGTCGTAGCCCACGCCGCTGACCATGTCGACCCGCGGCACCAGGACGCGGGGGGAGTGCCGGGGGATCCAGTAGCTGGTGGGGTGGTTGACGGTGTTGGCGGGCGCGCCGCGCACGCCGAGCAGCTGACGGGCGGGGCGCCGCCAGTCGCCGACGCAGCTGATGTTCTGGTTGCCGTGCCGGTCGAGCTGGGCCGCGCCCATCATGGCGTGCCGCCTGCCACCGGTGACCAGCGCCAGGTGGCGGCGGAAGGGCAGCCAGCCCTCGACCGCGCGGGGTTTCGCCCCCAGCGCCGGGATGTCGGCCATCAGCAGCGCCTCCCCGTCCGTCAGCAGCAGGTCGGGTGCGAAGGTGAGCTTCGCCAGCCGGGCACCGGCCGTGGGGATCACGCCCGTCGGGCTGGCCAGGATCTCGCCGTCGCCTCGCCAGGCCTCCGCGCACGCCACGACGCACACCTCGGCCCGGCTCGCGGCCGGTCCACCGCCGGCACTCACGCGCCCTCCCGGGAGTGGGCCGCGACCGCGGCACGGTAGTCCTCCTCGTCCCCGGACAAATAGCGACGGGTGAACTCCCGCCAGGCCGCCGGGTCCGCGGCCGCTTTGGCGTACGCCGCCTGGAAGGCCTCGTCCCGTTCGTAGTCCGGCGTGCAGGAGGTGAAGTGAGCGCCGCCCGGGGCCTCGACGACGCCCGTCACACAGTGGCGCTGCACCAGCAGCGTCTGCGGCCCGCCCGCCGCCGCGAACTCCTTCCCGCCGACAATCCGTTCGCACGAGACGTACGCCTCCCGCGCGGCCTCGCAGAACAGGTCGTCGAAGTACGGGTCCGGGCCGAGGTACTGGGCGTTGCCGTGCGCGTCGGCACGGTTGAGGTGGACGAGGGCCGCGTCGAGGGTGAGCGCGGGCACGGCCACCAGTTCCTCGCCGTCCGCGTACGGCGAGGTGACCGTCCGCAGGCCCGGATTGACCCGCATCACGTCCGACCCGAGGCCGGCGCGCACCGGCAGGAACGGCAGCCGGTTGGCGGCGGCCGTCAGGCCCCACATGAGCATGGCCTCGTCCAGCTCCATCAGCTCCAGCTCGCCGCGCTGGCGGGCCGCGCGGAAGTGCGGTTCGAGGGGGATGGAGTCCAGGGTGGCGAAGGCGGCGACGAGCTTGCGGATCCGTCCGGCCGCCGCCAGCAGGCCCACGTCCGGTCCGCCGTAGGAGACGACGGTCAGGTCGGTCAGGCCGGAGCGGAGCACGGCCCGCACGAGGGCCATCGGCTTGCGCCGGGAGCCCCAGCCGCCGATGCCGATCGTCATGCCGTCGGACAGCCGGGCGACGGCCTCGTCGGCGGTCATCGTCTTGTCGGCCGTCACGGCCGCTCCTTTCCCGTGCCGGGGGAGTGGGTGCCGGGTGGTTCCGTGCCCGGTGATTCCTTGCCTCCGGCGACGAAGGCGTCGCGGTGGCGGTCGGCGACGCCGACGAGGGTCGCCTCGAAGGTGAAGCCCTGTTCGTAGCGGTAGCTGCGGCGGACGTCGACGGGGTCGATGCCGTTGAGCGCCGCCTTGGCCAGCCGCAGCAGCGTGCCGTCCTTGGCCGCGATCTCCCGCGCCAGTCCGAGGGCCGCAGCCGCCAGTTCGCCGCGCGGCACCACGCGCCACACCGAACCGTGCCGGTGCAGCTCGTGGGCGGTGACCGTGCGGGAGGTGTAGTAGAGGGTGCGCATCAGGTGCTGGGGGACGAGCCGGGCCAGGTGGGTGGCGGCGCCGAGCGCGCCCCGGTCCAGCTCGGGCAGGCCGAACGTGGCGTCGTCGGAGGCGACGACGGCGTCGGCGTTGCCGACGAGGCCGATGCCGCCGCCGAGGCAGAAGCCCTGCACGGCGGCGACTACGGGCACCTCGCACTCGTAGACGGCCGAAAAGGCCGCGGAGCAGCCGTCGTTGGCGCCGATCAGGGCCCGGTGGCCGGGCGTGCGCTGCAACTCCTTGATGTCCACGCCGGCGTTGAAGCCGCGTCCGGCGGCGGCGAGGACGACGCAGCGGGTTTCGGGGTCGCGGCCTGCGGCGCGGACGGCATCGGCGAGTGCGTACCAGCCGTCCACGGGAAGCGCGTTGACGGGCGGGAAGTCCACGGTGACGACGACGATGCCCGGTTCGGGACGTGCGGTGGAGACGCTCATCGGCTACCTTTCCACCAAACGTTTGTTAGGTGTGAAGGTAGCAGCGGACCGGTGGCCTCGGGAGGTGACCGAATGGTCGGCGCTCCGGAGCCGGACGGCCGCGTCGCCGTCGTCACCGGCGGCACGCGCGGCGTCGGCGTGGGCATCGCGCGGGCGTTCCTGCGCACCGGCGCACAGGTGATCGTCTGCGCCCGCAGGCCACCGCCCCGGCCGGTCACGGCGCATGGCCGCACCGCACGCTTCCTCCCCGTCGACCTGCGCGACGCGGCCGCCGTCGAGGACTTCTTCGGGCGCGTCGCCACCGACCACGGACGGCTCGACGTCCTGGTCAACAATGCCGGCGGCGCACCCTTCCGGCGGCTGGACGCGGCGGACGCGACGCGCCACGCGCGCGTGATCGCCCTCAACCTCACCGCACCGCTGACCGCCTCGCTCGCCGCCCACCGCCTCATGCGCGTCCAGCGCGCGGGCGGCTGCGTCCTGATGGTCGGCAGCGTCAGCGGCAGCCGCCCCTCGCCGGGCACTGCCGCCTACGGCGCGGCCAAGGCCGGGCTGGAACACCTCGCCCGCACCATGGCCGTGGAGTGGGCCCCGCGGGTACGGGTCAACACCCTCGTCCTGGGCATGGTGCGCACCGAGTCGGCCCACCTGCACTACGGCGACGAGCACGGTGTCGCCGCCGTCGCCCGGACGGTACCGGCGGGCCGCCTGGCCGAGCCGGACGAGGTCGGCGAGGCCGCCGTGTTCCTCGCCTCCGACCGCGCCGCCTACATCACCGGCGCGAGCCTGCTCGTCCACGGCGGCGGCGAGCGGCCGGCCTTCCTGGACGCCGCCAACGCCGACCATGGGGAGCCGTGAGATGACCGGAATCTGCTCCGGGCGCGTGGCCGTCGTCACCGGAGCCGGGCGGGGCCTGGGACGGGCGCACGCGCTGGCGCTCGCCGCCGAGGGCGCGCTCGTCGTCGTCAACGACCTGGGCGCCGGGCCCGACGGGCAGGGCGCGTCGGCGGGCCCCGCGCAGCGGGTGGCCGACGAGATCCGCGCGCGCGGCGGCGAAGCCGTCGTCCACTGCGGCGACATCGCGACCGGCGAGGGGGCCGCCTCCCTTGTCGCCGTCGCGCTGGAGACGTTCGGCCGGCTCGACGCGCTGGTCAACAACGCCGGCTTCGTGCGCGACCGGATGCTCGTCAACCTGGCGGAGGACGACTGGGACGCGGTCGTACGCGTCCACCTCAAGGGCCACTTCCTGCCCCTGCGGCATGCCGCCGCGCACTGGCGGGCCGAGGCCAAGGCCGGTCGCGTTCCGCACGCGCGCGTGGTCAACACGACGTCGGGCGCCGGGCTGCTGGGGAGCGTGGGCCAGGGGAACTACGCGGCGGCCAAGGCGGGAATCGTCGGCCTGACGCTCGTCGCCGCCGCCGAACTGGCGCGCTACGGGGTCCAGGTCAACGCCGTCGCTCCCGCCGCCCGGACCCGGATGACGCGGGACGTCTTCGGCGAGGCCATGGCCGCCCCGCCGGACGGAACCTTCGACGCCATGGCACCGGCCAACGTCTCCCCACTGGTGGTGTGGCTCGCCTCCGCCCGCTCCACCGGGGTGACCGGCCAGGTCTTCGAGGCGGAGGCCGGACGCGTCACGGTCATGGAGGGCTGGCACCCGGGCCCAACGGCCGACAAGGCCGACCGCTGGTCCCCGTCAGAGGTGGGCGAGGCGGTACGAAAACTCCTGACGGGGGCCCGCAGGGCCCGGCCGGTGTACGGGGCGGGGTGAGCGGGGCAGGCCCGGGGGCCGGCAGAGCGGCGGCCGGTGGAGCGGCGGCCGACGGAGCGGCGGCCGGTGACGAGGGGCCTGGGCCCCGGGCCCGGCTGCGGAGGGCCTCCGGCCCTGCGGCCCTCCGGAGATC
>NZ_JBITZS010000002.1:484495-556598 GCF_044547045.1 Streptomyces sp. NPDC053048 | reverse complement strand
CCGGTCCTCCGGTCCTCCGGTCCTCCGGTCCTCCGGTCCTCCGGTCCTCCGGTCCTCCGGTCCTCCGGTCCTCCGGTCCTCCGGTCCTCCGGTCCTCCGGTCCTGCGGTCCTGCGGTCCTGCGGTCCTCCGGCCCTGCGGTCCTGCGGCCCTCCCGAGATCCGGGGCCCCGGCTGCCGAGGGCCCCCGCCTCCCGGCCCCCGCCCCCCCCGCGCCCCCGGGCTCCGGGCCCTGTGGCCCGCAGCCCGGAGCTCGGGGGGCCGGGGGCTTGCCCCCGGGAAACGGTGAAAGGGCGGGACCGGGGCCTCTCCCCCCGCCGCGACGGCGCGCAACCTCACGCACCGGACCGGCGGTGCCGTACCACCCGTACGGACCCGCCGACGGCACCCGAACCGGCCGTACCCCGACCGGCTTCGCCGGCCCGGCGTCAGGACACGATGTCCTTCCCCCGAAAGTGCCGGAACGCCAGTGCGACCAGCACCACCGCGTACGCCACCGACACCGCCGTGCCCTTCACCATCCCGCCCCACTCCATGTGCGGCTGCAGCGCGTCCGCCCACGCGTACTGCCAGTGGGCCGGCAGCAGATCCCGCCAGTGGCCCAGCGCCGTGACGGCGTCCAGCACATTGCCGACGATCGTCAGCCCCATCGCGCCGCCCACGGCGCCCAGCGGCGCGTCCGTGACCGTCGACAGCCAGAACGCCAGCGCCGCCGTCACCAGCTGGCTGACGAAGACGTAGGCGACGACGATCGCCAGCCGTCCCGTCGCCGTCCCCGCGTCCAGCGAGCCCCCCGAGGGGATCTGCAGCGGCCCCCAGCCGTAGGCGGCCGTGCCCGCGGCCAGTGCCACCAGCGGCAGCAGCACCATCGCCGCCGCGCTGAAGGCCAGAGCCACCGTCAGCTTGCTCACCAGCAGCCGGGCGCGCGGCACCGGGGCCGCCAGCAGATAGCGCAGCGAGGACCAGCCGGCCTCCGAGGCCACCGAATCGCCGCAGAACAGCGCCACCGGCACCACCAGCAGGAAGCCCGCCGAGACGAACAGCGTGGTGGCCGCGAAGTTCACGCCGGAGGCCGTGGCGGTGTCCATCAGCGTCACCCGGCCGTCGCGCCCGTTGGGGTCGCCGCCGATCGCGAAGGCCGCGATCAGGACGAAGGGCAGGACGGCCAGGACCGCCGCCATCACCAGCGTGCGGCAGCGGCGCAGTTGCCGGGCGGCCTCCACCCGCAGCGGCAGGGTGTGCCGCGCCCGGTATCCGGGTGCGGACTCCGGCGCCGCGCCCGCCGGGCGCGTGGTGCTGCTCGCCGTGCTCATGCGGAGCCTCCGATCAGGGTCAGGAACGCGTCCTCCAGCCGCCGGTGCGGGCCCACGCTCGACACCGGGATCTCCAGCCGGACCAGTTCCGCCAGCAGTTCCGGTGTACTGGCGCCGTCGAGCCGCACCAGCAGGCCCTCGTCGGTGCGGATCGCCGAGGCGACGCCCGGCAGGGCGGCCACCTTGTCGGTCATCACCTCCGACAGCCGGCTCGCCACACCCACCAGCAGCGTGTCGCCCGAGCCGACGATCTCCGCCACCGGTCCGGCGCTCACCAGCCGCCCGCGGTCCATCACCACCAGGTGCGTGCAGGACTGCTCGACCTCGGCCAGCAGATGGCTGGAGACGATGACGGTCCGGCCGGCGGCCGCGTAACGGATCATCACCTCGCGCATCTCCCGGATCTGCGGCGGGTCGAGACCGTTCGCCGGCTCGTCCAGGATCAGCAGGTCCGGCAGCCCGAGCATGGCCTGCGCGATCGCCAGCCGCTGCCGCATGCCCTGGGAGTACGTGCGTACCGCCCGCTCCAGCGCGGGGCCGAGGCCGGCGATCTCCAGGGCCTCGTCGATGTGCGCGTCCTCGGCCGGGCGGCCGGTCGCCCGCCAGTACAGGTCCAGGTTGGCCCGGCCCGACAGGTGCGGCAGGAATCCGGCCCCCTCCACGAACGCCCCCACCCGTGAGAGCACGGGCGCGCCCGGCCGGATGGAGTGGCCGAAGACCCGGATCTCGCCCGCGTCCGGGCGGATGAGGCCCATCAGCATGCGCAGTGTGGTCGTCTTGCCCGCGCCGTTCGGCCCCAGCAGCCCCAGCACCTGGCCGCGCTCGACCCGGAAGGACAGATCCCGCACGGCGTACCGGTCGGCGGACTTGGCGTAGCGCTTGGCGAGCCCGGTGATCTGCAGCGGCACGTCGGCCAGTGCCGGGTCCGGCGCCGGTGCGGTGGTGCGCCGGCGGCCCGTCAGCAGCACGGCGGCGGCGACGGCCACCGCGCCCAGCGGCAGTCCCCACGTCCACCACGGCAGCGCGGCAGAACCGGTCCGCACTCCGGGCGCGGTGGGCACGCTCAGGCCGTCGCCCGCCAGGGAGACGGTGTACGTGGCCGGCCGGTCCGGCGAGGCGTAGCCGAGGTCGGTGGCGGCCAGCACCAGCCGCATCCGGTGCCCGGCCTCGAAGGTGTGGTCGATGGCCGGCAGCCGCAGCTCGACGGTGCGGCCGCCCTTGGCGTCCGAGACGCGCACCGGCGTCACGAGCTGGCCGGGCAGCTGCTGCTGCCCGCCCGGCCCCACGTCGTAGACCTTGGCGAACAGCACCGCCTCGCCCGTGTCCGAGGCCACCTTCACCTTCGCGGTCGGCGAGCCGGTGACCCGGACGCCCTCGGTGAGCCTGCCGGACTCGAAACGGGCGTACTGGCCGGGGAAGTCGAGGGAGAGGCCGATGCCGAGACCCGACAGCCGCGCGGCCGCACCGCCGATGCCGGGCACGGCGGAGACGGCGGCCGGGTTGGCCCCGGCCGGGTTCGCGAAGGACTGCTTATCGCCGGTCAGGCCGACCGTGCGGACCTCGTTGCGCAGGCCGGGATAGGTGCTGCCGGTCGCGGCACGCAGCCGTGCCTTGCCGTCGGTGGTGTCGATGCCGCCGGTCCGGCTGACCCGGAAGGCGGGGCCGGTGCTCGTGCCGTCGTCGCCCTTGAGGTAGCGGTCGAACCACGCGCGCGTGCGTTGCTCGAGGCGCCGCTGCTCGCTCGCCATGCCGGCGTCGTGGCCGCCGGAGGCCCAGTCGACGGCGACGGGCGCGCCGTTGCGCCGGATGGCGGTGGCGGCCGCGTCGGACTGGTCGAGGGGGAAGAGGGAGTCGCGCTGTCCCTGCACGAGGAGCGTGGGGACCTTGATCCGGTCGGCCACCGCGGAGGGGCTGCGGCGCTCGAGCAGTTCGCGGGCCCTGGCGTCCGGCCGGCCGGCCACGGCCACCCGCTCGTACATCTCGCACAGCTCCTTCTCGAACCGCCCGCAGCCGGAGTCGGCCGGCCGGGTCACGGCGGCCTTGCCGCCGGAGCCACCCGCGCCACCCGCGCCACCCGCGCCGGTGGCTCCGGTGGATGTGGAGCCGGTGGTGAAGAAGATGCCGGACCAGAGCTTCTTGAAGACGTTGTCGGGGAAGAGCGAGTCGGCGAGGTTCCAGTAGGTGATCTGCGGGGCGATGGCGTCGATGCGCTTGTCGTGCCCCGCGGCGAGCAGGGCGACCGCGCCGCCGTAGGAGGCGCCCGCGATGCCCACGCGGGGATCCCCGGCCCGGTCCAGGCGCACCTCGGGCCGCTTGGCGAGCCAGTCGACGAGCCGGCTGACGTCGGCGACCTCGTGGCCGGGGTCGTTGAGGCCGATGCGGCCGGTGGAGCGTCCGAAGCCGCGCGCGGACCAGGTCAGCACCGCGTAGCCCTCGCCCGCCAGTTCCTCGGCCTGGGTGCGCAGGTCCTTCTTGCTGCCGCCGAAGCCGTGCGCGAGCAGGACGGCGGGTCGTGGGCCCGAGCCGCCGGCGGTGAAGAACGAGGTGTCGAGCCGGACGCCGTTCTTTCCGCCGTCCGGCCCGGCGGGCACGGTGACGATCCGGTCCTCGCGACGCACGGGCGGATCGCCACCGGTGGCCGTGGCCACGGTCCAGGTGCCGGCACCGGCGAGCACGGCGCCGGCGGCCGTGGCGGCGAACAGCCGCCGCCCGCGCGGGCGGGGGAAACGCAGCTTCATGTTCGAATGCTAAGCGGAGCCGCCGTCCGCCCCGTGGTCCACCCGCTGCCCGGCGGCCGTTCCGGCGACACCGCTCCCCCTTCAGGCCCGCTTCAGCCGCAGGGTGAGGATCTCGAACGGCCGCAGGGCGATGCCGATGCCACCGTCCGTCACGGCGGCCGCCGCCGTGGGACGTTCCAGCAGGTCGCAGACCGACGCCGACTCCACCACGAACCCCGCGCCCAGCCGGGTACGGACCCGCCCGCCCAGCGACTCGTAGAGCCGGACGACGACGTCACCGCTGCCGTCGTCCGCCAGCTTCAGCGCGGAGACGACCACCGCCCGGTCCCTGACCGTCACCAGCGGCTCCACCCCGGTGGCCCCCGGCACCCGCCGCTCCGGCAGATTGATCCGGTAGCCCTCCCGCACCGCGTCCGCCACGGACGCGCCCGGCACGAGCGCGTACCGGAAGCGGTGCGTGCCCTGGTCGGTGCGGGGATCAGGGAAGCGGGGGGCGCGCAGCAGGGAGAGCCGCACGGTGGTGGTCGTTCCGCCGTCACGCGCGCGTACCGTCCGCGTCACGTCGTACCCGTAGGTCGAGTCGTTGACGAGCGCCACGCCCCACCCCGGCTCCTCCAGTTGGACGAACCGGTGCGCGCACGCCTCGAACTTGGCGGCGTCCCAGGTGGTGTTGGTGTGCGTGGGGCGGTAGAGGTGCCCGAACTGGGTCTCGGCCGCCACCCGGTCGGTGCGCACGTCGAGGGGGAACGACGCCTTGAGGAACTTCTCCGTCTCGTGCCAGTCGACCTCCGTCTCGACGTCCAGCCGCCGCGCCCCCGGCGGCAGCGAGAGGCGCTGCTCGACCCGTGAGGCCCCGAAGGCCCGCACGACGCGCACCGCCCCGTCGCCGGCCGGTTCCACCGCCTCGGCGTCCGTCAGATCGGTCACCGTGTTGCGGTAGAAGCGGTCCACGTCCCACGCGTCCCACATGTTGGGGAAGTCCTGGTGCAGCTGCAGCAGGTTGGCCGCCGCGCCCGGCGCGATCGTCTCCCGCCGCGCCTCGAGGTCGTACACCGAGACCACCAGCCCGCGCCCGTCGATCTCGGCCCGCAGCAGGCCGTTGTCCAGCACGAAGCCCCCGCCCTCGCGTGGCTCCGCCGTGACCGGCGACGGCGTGCGGGCCCCGGCCGGGCGGGCGCCGTGCGCCGCCACGCCCTCGCGCCCGTGCGGTGCCGCGTTGAACACGACCGTCCCCGGCCCGTCCCCGGCCAGCGCCGCCAGCGCCTCGCCGATGACCGACTCGAGCTCGGCGGCCACCGCCGCGTACGTCCGCGCGGCCTCCCGGTGCACCCACGCGATGGACGTGCCCGGCAGGATGTCGTGGAACTGGTGCAGCAGCACCGTCTTCCACAGCCGGTCCAGCCGCTCGTACGGATAGGGGAAGCCGGCCCGCACCGCCGCCGTCGCCGCCCACAGCTCCGCCTCGCGCAGCAGGTGCTCGGAGCGCCGGTTGCCCTGCTTGGTGCGCGCCTGGCTGGTGAGCGTCGCCCGGTGCAGCTCGAGGTACAGCTCGCCCACCCACACCGGCGCGCTGTCGTACTCGGCGTGCGCCTTCTCGAAGAACGCCGACGGCTTCTCGAAGACAACCCGCGCCGACCCCTCCAGGTCCGCCAGCCGCTTCGCCCTCGCCAGCATCTCGCGCGTCGTACCGCCACCGCCGTCCCCCCAGCCCGTCGGCGCGAGCGAACGGGTGGCGCCGCCCTTCTCCTGGAAGTTGCGGACGGCGTGCGCGACCTCCTGCCCCGAGAGCTGGGAGTTGTAGGTGTCGATCGGCGGGAAGTGGGTGAAGACGCGGGTGCCGTCCAGGCCCTCCCACCAGAACGTGTGGTGCGGAAACTTATTGGTCTGACTCCAGGAGATCTTCTGCGTCAGGAACCACTTCGCGCCCGCCAGCCTCACCAGCTGCGGCAGCGCGGCGGAGTACCCGAAGGTGTCCGGCAGCCACACCTCCTCCGTCTCGATCCCGAACTCCTCCAGGAAGAAGCGCTTGCCGTGCACGAACTGCCGCGCCAGCGCCTCCGAGCCCGGCATGTTGGTGTCCGACTCCACCCACATGCCGCCCACCGGCACGAAGCGGCCCTCCGCGACCGCCTTCTTCACGCGCGCGTACACCTCGGGCCGGTGCTCCTTGATCCACGCGAACTGCTGTGCCTGCGACATGGCGTAGACGAAGTCCGGCTCGTCCTCCAGCAGCGCCGTCATGTTGGAGGTGGTACGAGCCACCTTGCGCACCGTCTCGCGCAGCGGCCACAGCCACGCCGAGTCGATGTGGGCGTGCCCCACGGCCGAGATCCGGTGCGCCGAGGCGTGCGCCGGCGAGGCCAGCACGCCCGTGAGCGCCTCACGCGCGCGTGCCGCCGTCCCGCCGACGTCCTGCAGGTCCACCGCGTCCAGCGCCCGCTCGACGGCCCGCAGGATCTCCCAGCGGCGCGGCGAGTCCACCGGCAGCTCGGCCATCAGCTGCCCCAGCACCTCCAGGTCCTGCACCAGCTCCCACACCGTCCGGTCGAACACCGCCAGGTCCATCCGCGCCAGCCGGTAGCGCGGGGCGTCGTCGGCCGTCTCCCGGTCGCCCAGCTCCGTCGGCACGAACGGGTGGTAGTCCAGGATCACCGGATTGGACGAGGCCTCGATGTGCAGCAGCACCCGCTCGCCGCCCGCGACCCGCTCGCCGACGCGCACCCACTGGTTGCGCGGATTGAGTCCCTTCACCGGCGAGCCGTCCGCACGGTAGACCAGGCCCTCGCACTGGAAGCCCGGCATGTTCTCGTCGAACCCCAGGTCCAGCAGCGCCTCGACCGTACGGCCCGCCCAGCGCTCCGGCACGGTCCCGGAGACGGTGAACCAGCTCGTCCCCCATGCCGGGCCCCACGGCGTCCCCACCGCGACCGGCGTACGCTCGGCCGCCAGCCCCTGCGCGACGGGCACGGGCTCGCCCGGCGCGTGCCACACGGACACCTCCAGCGGCACCGACTCGGGGTACACCGCCGGCCGGACGCGCTCGTCGAGCACCCGCTTGAGCCGGGCCTCGGTGATGGTGCGGTCGTTGTGCATGCCTCTCCTTCAGGGGATCCCGCCGGAGGCGCTACCAGCGGTACGTGACGGAAGCGGGGGCCGAGGCCGCGTACAGCTCGTCCACGGCGCGCACCTCGACACGGGTGGCCGCCTCGTCGGCCGTACGACGCAGCGCCGGAACGTAGTAGGCATGCCCACAGGTGCCGCCGAGGAAGCGGCGTGCCCCGCCGGGCAGCACCTGGTGCAGCTCGTAATGGCGCACGGGCCCGGTCGCCCGCCGGGAAGGCGCCCAGCCCAGCCGCAGCGCGGCGGTGCCCTCGGCGGTACGCGCGGACGCCGCCACCGACACGGCAGCAGGCCGCCCCGGGGCCGGGGGACGCGCGTCCCGCACCGCCAGCCCGCCCAGCCGCCACCGCACCGCCCCGCCGTCCGGGGCCGTCAGCCGGACGCCCAGCGCGTGCACCGTCCGGCCGCCCCGGCCCCGTCCCAGCAGCGCGCCGACGCGCAGCGTGGCCGTCGTCCAGCCGCTTCCGCCCGCGCGAAGAATGCCGGCCGGTAGGTAGGAGAACCGGTACGGCGGCTCCTCCTCGAGAGCCACCGCCAGCTCCACGCGGACGTCCGCCGAGCCGGGGTCGGTGCGGTGCGCCAGCTCCACCACGGTCGGGCGCGACAGCGGCAGCCGGCACGCGAACAGCTCGATCGTCGCCGGATCGCCGAGCACACCGTCCCCACCGTCCACCAGCAGGCTGCTGCCGCCCCGCCAGGCGTCGGCGAAGTCGAAGCCGACGGTCGGCCGCGCTCCCGCCGTGCGGATCGACCAGCGGCGGCCGGGCAGCCGGTCCTGCAGGCCCAGATGGTGCCAGGCGGCGTCACCGGTCCGCTCGCCCCGCTCGTACCAGCCGGTGCCGTGGCCGGTGTTGAAGGTCGTCGCGAACGGCAGCGCGGTCAGCGTGGAGCGGTCCGCGACGGACGCGGCCGGAGC
Source organism: Streptomyces sp. NPDC053048 (assembly GCF_044547045.1). Lineage (NCBI taxonomy): Bacteria > Bacillati > Actinomycetota > Actinomycetes > Kitasatosporales > Streptomycetaceae > Streptomyces > Streptomyces sp. NPDC053048. The sequence goes on along the minus strand of NZ_JBITZS010000002.1, from coordinate 548,513 downwards.
ACGCCACGGGCCCGAGCGGTCCGGGCGCGCCGGATCAAGGGACGGGCCGGACCAGAAGCGGTCGTCGCGCGCGTGGAAGGCGGCGGGGGCGCGGCCGTCCGGCGGAAGGCTCCTCCAGGTCCACTCGGGCCGGTAGAAGCCGAACGAGGTGACGTGCGGGCGGTCGGCCGGGACGACCGCGTCCCAGTCGACCCGGGTGTCCCAGCCCGCCGCCTCGACGTCGACGCCGGCCCACAGCTCGTACGGGTCGCGCTCCATGCGCCGGGCGAGCTCCGCGGAGGAGACGAGGCCGGAGCGGCCCCAGTTGAAGTTGAGGAACATGGTGTCGGCGCCGCGGAAGAACGGTGCGTTGTGCTCGTTGAGCGCGTTCTGCCAGGAGACGTCTCCGGAGACGGCCATCGCGTCGTACCAGGTGACGCGCAGCGCCCCGCCGCCCGTCGGGCTGTCCGGCCCGCCGTCCGTCCGGCCGCCCCTCCCGCCGTCCGTCCGGCTGTTCGCCCGGCCGTTCGTCCGCAGGTACGCGACGAAGTCCCGCATGTCCGCGCCGAGCCGGGCGTCCCCGCCGCCCGTCTCGGCGTTGATGAACCAGCCGTCGAAGCCGTACGCCCGTGCGACCCCGATCAGCTTGTCCGCGACCGGGAAGCCCACGCCTCCCGGGCCCCGGCGGACCAGGTCGCGCGTCCAGCGCAGCTGTCCGCCGTAGGCGACGGGCGGCAGGAAGACAGTGCCCAGGACGGGCACGCCGTTGCGGTGGGCGGCGTCCACGACGGGTGCGTTGGGCGCCAGGACCAGCCCCTCGCCGGACGATCCGCCCCAGAAGACCAGCTCGTCGAGGTAGGCCCAGTGGGTGAGCGCGTAGAAGTCGGCGGTCGGCGAGCCCTGCGACGGGTTGCCGGAAGTGGTGGCGAAGGAGACGAGGGCACTGACGCGGGCCTGGCCGGCGCGGGCAGTGGAGTTCGGGGGCGGGGGAGTGAAGCGCGGGGCGAGGGGGACGGTCGCCCTGTTGAAGGGCAGGTCCGGATCGTCCTCCGGCCGCCACGCGCTGAGGCTGCGCCAGCGGACACCGGGACCGGGCGAGCCGGAGGGGAGGCTGCCGGGATACCAGTAGGAGGCGTAGGGCTGGAGGTCGGTGGCGTCCGGCCCGGCGGGGCCGGCGGAGGCTGTGCGGGCCGCGGTGAGGGCCGCGACGCCCCCGACGCCGCCCGCCAGTGCCGCGCGGCGGGTGACGCCGGGGTGACGTGCCGAACGTGCCTGTCTGCTGTTCACGATGCCTCCTCGTCGGCAACCACCTACGACACCTGCTCGACCGTCAGGACGTCCGTGATGCCGCGCGCCGCCAGGTGCCCGGCGTCACCGGCCAGCTGCGCCAGTACCACCGCCGGCCGGACCCCCCGGGACGCGAGCGTCATCCACGCCTCGAAGAACGCCCCGCCCGGCGCGCACACCGACCGGAACGGCGCGTCCTGCGCATCACCCGCGTCGACGGCCAGCGCGACCCGGCGCGGCAGCGGCTCCGCGCGCCCCTCCTCCCGCCACTGCCTCACCAGCCGTGACATCACCTCCCCGGCGGGTTTGATGCGCCGGTCGTTGGTGAACAGGCCGAGCCCGTACTCGAGCTCCGGAAAGTCCGCGAGCGACCGGTCGACGTCATGGGAGCACCACCACGTGACGCCCCACACGCCCGGACAGTCGAGTGCGGCCTCGAGCGTGGCCTCGGTGAACTCCGCCGCCCGCTCGGGCGGAACGTGCGGAGCGGGCGCGCCGACCTCCTGCAGCCAGACGGGACGCGCGGCGTCCTCGGCCCACGCCTTGGACAGCTCGACGAGGTACGCGGCGTGCAGCGCCGTCGCGGCACCGGCGTGACCGTGGCGCTGGGCGGTGCCGTTGAACACCCAGGAGTGCACGGCCGTCATCGCCCCGATCCGCGCCGAGTGGGCAGGGGTGAAGGGGTGGGTGCCGTCGTGGAACGCGGCGTCGTAGGAGGCGTGCAGATGCGCCCGGCCCGGTGCGCCCCGCTCGCACGCGTCGAGCATGCGCCGCAGCCAGCGCCCGGCCTCGTCCGGTGCGATCCGGTCGGGGTCGGGGTGCGGACGGCCGGCGAACTGGTTGACCTCGTTGCCGACGGTCATCCCCAGGAAGTTGGGCCGGTCGGCCAGGGCGCCGGCGAGCGCCGACAGGTACGCCGCCTGCGCCTCGACGACATCGGGGTCGGTGAAGATGTTCCGGCGGTGCCAGGTGGTGGTCCAGGAGGGGATGAAGTCGAAGCCGGACAGATGCCCCTGCAGCCCGTCGACGTTGACGTCGAGCCCGCGTTCGGCCGCCGCGTCCACCAGCAGCACCAGCTGCTCGACGGCGCGCGGCCGGATCAGCGTGCGGTTGGGCTGGAAGAGCGGCCAGAGCGGGAAGACCCGGATGTGGTCCAGGCCGAGGACGGCGACGGAGTCCAGGTCGGCGCGGATGTCGTCCAGGTCGAAGTCGAGCCAGTGGTGGAACCAGCCGCGTGTGGGGGTGTAGTTGACGCCGAAGCGCATGGGACTCCGTTTCTTCTGCTTCTCGGGCCTTGACGGTTCTCAGGCCTTGACGGCACCCTCGCCGACGCCACGGAAGAAGTACCGCTGGAGGCAGGCGAACATCACGACGAGCGGGGCCACCGCGATGACCGTTCCGGCGGCGACGAGCCGGGGGTTCTGGGCGAACGTGCCGTGGAGGTGGTTCAGGCCCACGGTGAGCGTGAAGTTGTCCGGGTCGGACAGCACGATGAGCGGCCAGAGGAAGTCGTCCCAGGCCCCCATGAAGGCGAAGATCGCCACGACCGCGAGGGTGCCGCGTACCGACGGCAGCGCGATCCGGGTGAACCGCTGCCAGACGTTCGCCCCGTCGATCACGGCCGCCTCCTCCACCTCGTACGGCACGGCGGCAAAGGCGTTGCGCATGAGCAGGACGTTCAGGGCGCCGATGGACCCGGGCAGGACGACGGCGGTGAGCGTGTTGTTCAGCTGGAGGTCGCGCACCATCGTGTACTGGGCGATGATGATCGACTCCAGGGGCACCAGCAGCGCGAGGACGAAGGCGAGAACGGCGATCGCGCGGCCCCGGAAGCGCAGCCGGGCCAGCGCGTAGCCCGCCATCGAGGCGCCGGCGAGATTGGTGAGCACGCTCGCCACGGCGACCTGGAGGGAGTTCAGGGCGTAGTCCCAGACCGGGATGATCTCCGCGACCTCCGCATAGTTGCCCAGAGTGGGGTGTGCGGGCAGGAACCGCGGCTGCGAGGTGTAGACGTCCTCCGTCGTGCCCTTGAGCGAGGTGGACAGCTGCCACAGGAACGGGCCCACGGTCACGACCAGCACCGCGAGCATCAGGACGTACCGCAGCGCCTTCTCCCAGCCCGACGTACGGAGCATCACGCGTCCTCCCTGCGGTCCGCACGCAGCACCAGAAGCATCAGCAGCAGGGCGATGACGAAGACCACCAGGGAGAGGGCGGAGGCGTAGCCGACCCGGCCGTTGAGCCCGGTGCCGGTCCGCTGGACGAGCATGACCAGGGTGGTGTCCTGCCCGGCGGGGCCGCCGGTCGGCCCGGCCATCAGGTAGACCTCGGAGAAGACCTTGAACGCCGCCACCGACGACAGCGCGCCCACCAGCACCATCGTGGAGCGCACCGCCGGCACGGTGACGCTCACGAAGCGGCGCAGCGCGCCCGCCCCGTCCACGGCGGCCGCCTCGTGCAGTTCACGCGGGACGTTCCCGAGCGCGGCGAGGTAGACGACCATGTAGTAGCCGAGGCCCTTCCAGATTGTCAGCGCCATGGCGCTGAGCAGCAGCAGCCACTCGTCGCCCAGGAACCGCACCGGCCCGGCGCCGAGGACCCGCAGGATGCCGTTGACCAGGCCGCGGTCGTCCAGCATCCACACCCAGATCAGGGCGACCACGACGACGGAGGCCACGACGGGCGTGTAGAAGGCGGAGCGGAAGAAGGTGACGCCGGGCAGCTGCTTCTGCACGAGCAGCGCCAGCAGCAACGGCAGCAGCACGGTGAACGGCACGACGAGCAGCACGTACAGGCCGCTGTTGCGCAGGGCGACCCAGAACTGTTCGTCGTCCAGCATGGCGCGGAAGTTGGCCAGTCCCACCCACTGCCCGGGAGTGAGGGTACGGGCGTCGGTGAACGCCTTGTGGACCGTGCTGAGGAAGGGGTAGAGGCTGAACGTGGCGACGACGGCGAGGCCGGGCAGCAGGAACAGCCAGGGGCTGGCGGCCCGGTGCGTACGGACGCGGCCGACGCGGCGTCGGGTTGCCCGGTGGTGAGGCACCACGCCGGTCAGCTCTGCTTGAGGAGCTTGTCGCTCTGCGCGGCCGCGTCGTCGAGCGCCTTTCGGGGCGGCTTCTTGCCCTGCAGGGCCTTGGCGACCTCGTTCCTGAGCACCGTCTTCATCTCGTCGCTCATCACCACGGGCGTGTAATTGACCGCGCCCTTGAGCATCCTCGCCGACGCGACCCGCACCCGGCCCGCGTCGGTGCCGTCGTCCTTCGTCCAGTACGGCTCCTCAAGCGACCCTTTCGTGCTGGGGAAGACGGCGACCTTGTGCGCGAAGTCCTCCTGGTTCTTCTTCCCGGTGACGAAATGGGCGAAGGCGATCGCGGCCGCCTTGTGCCGGCTCCGTTCGCTGACGGCCAGGCCCATCACATACATATTGGGCTTGCCGGTGTTGTTGGGCGCGTCCGTGATGCCGAGGCTGCGGTAGAGGCTGGGCGCGTTCTTCCGGAACGTCTCCAGATCGTGGGCGCCGCCGGGGTTCATGGCGACCTTCTGTTCCAGGAATTTCTGCCCCGCCTTCTCCGGGGTGTTGGTCAGCGCCTGCGGGTCGAGCCCGCCGCGGTCGTAGAGCTCCTTGTACCGGGTGAGCAGTTCCACGCCCTTGGGCTCGTTGTAGGTGAACTTCGTGGCGTCCTCGTTCATCAGCCGCACGCCGTAGCGGCCGAAGTCCTCGATCGAGGGCGCGCTCGCCAGCGTCGCGGTCCTCCCGCCCGTTCCGCCCGCCCCGCGGGCCATCCGGTGGGCGACGGCGAACAGCTCGTCGTAACTCTTCGGCGGCTTCTCGGGATCGAGACCGGCCGCCCGGAAGAGCGACTTGTTGTAGAAGAGCGGGCCGGTGTTGAGATACCAGGGGAAGGCGTACGAACCTCCCAGGCCCGGCAGCGCGTTGCCCTGCCAGGCCTCGGGCGTGTACTCGCCCTTGAATTTCGCCGCCGCCTTCTCCTTGTCCAGATTCATCAGCAATCCGGCCCTGGCCAGCGGATAGGAGAGATCGGGGGACACATTGACGACGTCCGGCAGCGTTCCCCCGCCTGCGTCCGCGCTGAGCTTGTCGGCGTAGTGCTCGGCGGGCTGGTCCACCCATTTGACCCTGACGCCCGGGTGCTTCTCCTCGAAGTCCCGGATCAGGCCGTCGAAGTAGTCCTTGAAGTTCGCGCGCAGATTCCAGGTCTGGAACGTGATGTCGCCCTCGGGTTTTCCGTCCGCCCCCGATCCGCCGCTGCCTCCCTCACCGCCCGATCCGCAGCCGGTGAGGACGAGGGCGGCGGCGAGGAGGAAAGGCACGGTGGTCTGTCTGGAACCGCGTACGGGCATGACGGACGAGCTCCTTCGATCGGGTCGGCAGGAGGCAGATCAAAACCTGCACCCGCGACGGGAGTCACGTCAATACGGGAGACAACGATGTCATGGTGGTGGCCGGGCTCGCCGTCGCCGCCGAACGCGGCGGACAGACCGGGTTCACTCGGCGGGGGAGAGGGACCAGAGCCTGCGCCGCGCCGTGCGGACCTCGCCGGTGGGCTCGACCTCGACGGTCTCGATCCAGAGGGTGGCGTCGGCGGGCAGTACGGATCCGGTGGCCGTCACCCGCTCCCGGACCTGCTCGCGGAACGCCGCCGGATCGCCGCCGGACGTCTCCGCGGCGGCGTACTCGCGGGACAGGCCCGCCGTGGAACAGCCCACGGTCGCCGGTGTGGGGTGGACTTCGGCGCCGTCCGCCGAGCGGAGAGTGACGACGTGCGAGGGGCGGTACGCGTCCGCGAACATCGGAAGGTTGGAGAAGGGATAGACCCTGTCGTCGAGAAGGAACGACAGCACCGCGCAGACCACGAAGACGACCACGGCGGGCAGGTGCTCATCGATACCGAAACCCTGGCCGGCGGCATACGGGAGCGGCAGCGCCGCCAGCCCGGCGAGCATGGCGTTCTCCCGGAAGTCGACGGAGAGCAGCCACCGGGAACTCAGATGGAACAGGACGAGGCCCGCTCCGATCGCCGCGCGGGGCCAGGAGCCGAGAAGCATGAGAGGCGCGCTGAATTCCAGCAGCAGCGCGGCCCACAGAACCGGCACTCCCCAGCGCGGCCGGTTCACCAGGAGCCGGACGGCTCCGGAGTGCCGGACGGTTTCGCCGTCTCCCGTCCGGAAGCGGGAGAAGAGGGTGAGATAGAAGGGGAAGAGCCGCCGGTCCGGCCAGCGCAGACCGCGTCTGCGCACTTTGGAGACGGCCGACACGAAGTAGTGCGCCGCCACGGCCCCCCACAGTCCCTGTGCGATCCACACGGTGACGCGATGCGGGTCGGCCCCATGACCGGCCGCGACCGCGGCCGGCCCGGTGCCGGCCGCCGCGAGGAGCGTCATTCCCGCCAGGTGCAGATGATGGTGCACCTTGAAGTGCCGGGTTCCGTCGTCGTCCTCGGTCACGTACCCGGCGAATTCCTGCGACAGATGGACCGTCGTGAGCAGTACGAAAACCCCGGCCATGACGACGACCGCCGGCACCTGAAGAACACCCGCCGTGAAGGCGCACCCGCACACCACCAGAATGACGGCGAGAACAACGCGCGTCCCAGGACGAGCCACCCGGCCGCCCACCGAGGCCCCCACCGTGCCCGGACGCCAGCCGGCCTCCCCTGCCAGTCCCCGCACGGGCTCCAGCGCGGCGATCAGAACCACGAGAACGAGCAGGCCCCGGAAACCGAGGTCCGCCAACGCCCCCGGCCCCCTCCAGGAACCACCCCACGCGTTCCAATCGAACAGCACTCGCGATTCCCCCAGTCGAAAGGACTTCGCCGGCACCGCTGAAAGCCACGACATCGTACTGCGCCCCCGCGGGCGTCCTCGAGAGGCTTCCAGCCGATTTGCCCCCACACGACCCCGCCCCGCCGCCCGCCCCCGGCTTTGCCGTGTTGTTTAATTGCGATCGGTTCGCAATAGCAATAGATCTTGAGTAGAGGTGTGGGCATGACGGCCCGGTCCATACGGGGAGTGGCCGCCACGGCCATGGCAGGCGTTCTCGCGGCGGGGGCGGCGGCCTGTTCGACGCCCGGGAGCGGGGACGGCGACGGAGCCGCCGGAGGGAAGGACTCGCTCGTCGTCGGGCTGGCCAATGAGCCCGAGACGCTCAGCCCGCTCCTCGGGTACGGCAAGGACGGGAACTCCAAGATCTTCGACGGGCTGCTCAGCCGCGACGCCGGCATGAAGCTGCGGCCCGCCCTCGCCGCCGAGCTGCCGAAGATCACCGATGACGGGCGCACGTACACCTTCAAGCTCCGCCAGGGCGTGAAGTTCAGCGACGGCAAGCCCTTCGGCGCCAAGGACGTGGTCTTCACCTACCGGACCATCCTCGACGAGAAGACCAACAACGCCGCCAAGGGCGAGCTCGACGCCATCGACAAGGTCACCGCCGAGAACGATGACACCGTCGTCTTCCGCCTGAAGTACCCCTACGCGCCCTTCGCCGAGCGGACCGTCCTGCCCGTCGTCCCCGAGCACGCGGCCAAGGGGCAGGACGTCAACACCGGCTCCTTCAACACCGCGCCCATCGGCACCGGCCCGTACGTCCTCACCGGCTGGAGCAAGGGCGAGAAGCTGACCTTCAAGGCCAACCCCGGGTACTGGGGCGGCGAGCCCGAGGTCAAGAAGCTCACCATGGCGATCATCAAGGACGACGACGTGCGCGCCACCCGGCTGCGCTCCGGCGACCTCGACGGCGCCATCCTGCCGCCGAACCTCGTCAAGGGCTTCAAGGGCGACAAGAACAAGCGCACCATCACGGCCCGGACCACCGACTTCCGCGGCGTCACCCTGCCCACCGCCAACAAGGTGACCGGCGACACGGCCGTCCGCCGCGCCCTCGACCTCGCCGTCGACCGCAAGGCCATGGTCGACAAGCTGCTGGAGGGCGCCGGCCGCGCCGGGTACGGGCCTGTGCCCACCGACAGCGAGTGGTTCACCAAGGGCACCGAGCGCCCCCACGACGTGGACAAGGCCAGGAAGCTGCTGGACGACGCGGGCTGGAAGCCCGGCGACGGCGGCGTCCGCGAGAAGGACGGACAGCGCGCCGCCTTCACCCTCTGGTTCCCCGCCGGTGACAAGCTCCGCGAGGAGCACGCCCTCGCCTTCGCCTCCGACGCCAAGAAGACCGGCATCGAGGTCAAGGTGCAGAGCGGCACCTGGGAGGTCATCGAGCCCCGCATGAAGGACGACGCGGTCCTCGCCGGCGGCGGCAACCCCGCCGACCCCGACTTCGACCTCTACAACCTCCTGCACTCCTCCCTCGCCCTCGACGGCTTCAACAACATGGCCGCCTACGCCAACCCCGACGTCGACAAGGCCCTGGAGGAGGGCCGGCGCAGCGGCGACAAGGCCGCCCGCAAGGCCGCCTACGACAAGGTCCAGCGCGGCCTCGCCGACAACCCCGGCTACGTCTTCCTCACCCACGTCGACCACCTCTACGTCATGAACGACGCGTGGCAGGACGTCACCACCCAGGTCGAGCCGCACGACCACGGCCTCGGCGCCGGCCCCTGGTGGAACGTCGAGGACTGGCAGCGCAAGAAGTGACACCGCGCACCGCCGGACTCCCTTGGGGGCCCATGGCGCGCATGGCGGGACGGCGGCTCCTGGCCGCCGTCCCGCTGCTCGCCGCCGTGACCTTCGGGGTCTTCGCCATCGCCGCCGCCTCGCCCTTCGACCCCGCGAGGGCCTACGCCGGGTCCGCCGGGCTCGGCGCCCGCCAGGACGTCCTCGACCAGCTGCGGCAGAACCTCGGCGCCGACCGGCCCTTCGTCGCCCGCTGGTGGGACTGGCTCGGCGCCGCCCTCACCGGCGACCTCGGCGACTCCGCCGCCCTGCGCCAGCCCGTCGCGGACGTCATCGGCGAGCGCGTCGGCTGGTCCCTCCTGCTGTGCGGCACCGCCTTCGCCCTCGCCGTCGTCGTGGGCACCGCGCTCGGCGTGCTCGCCGCCCGCCGCCGGGGCGGCCCGCTGGACCGGGCCGTCACCTCCCTGTCATACGCCCTCGAGGCGGCGCCGCCCTTCTGGCTCGGACTGCTCGCCATCTGGTTCTTCGCCGTCCGCCTCGGCGCGCTGCCCGCCGGCGGCCTCACCGACACGGGCACCGACGTCGCCACCGCCGGCCAGGTCCTCACCCACCTCGCCCTCCCCGCCGGCGTCCTCGCCGTCAGCCAGCTGCCGTGGTTCGTGCTGTACGTGCGCCAGGGCGTCGGCGACGCGCTCGCCGAGGACCCCGTGCGCGGCGCACGGGCCCGCGGCCTGAGCGAACGGACCGTCCTGCTCGGCCACGCCCTGCGGTCCGGGCTGCTGCCCGTCCTCACCCTCGTCGGATCCCGCGTGCCCGAGCTGATCACCGGCGCGCTGCTGGTGGAGACCGTCTTCAGCTGGCCGGGCATCGCCTCCGCCACCGTCCAGGCCGCCACCAGTGTCGACTTCCCGCTGCTGGCCGCGCTCACCGTGCTCGCCACGGCCGCCGTCCTGCTCGGCAACCTGCTCTCCGACCTGCTGTACGGGCTGGCCGACCCGAGGGTGGGCTGGGATGGCTGAACGCCGCGACCGGCGCCGGCCCCACGCGCCCACGAAGCGCCGGCTCTCCGCGCCCACGAACCGCCTGACCGTCCGCGCCCTCCTGGTCGCGGTCATCGTGCTGATCACCCTGGCCGTGCCACTGGCCGTCCCCCTCGACGAACAGGCCGTCGACCTGGGCGCCAAGCTCCGCCCCCCGTCCTGGTCCCACCCCTTCGGCACCGACGAGGTCGGCCGCGACCTGCTGCTGCGCTGCGTGTACGGGCTGCGCGTCTCACTGCTCGTCGGCGTCGTCGCCGCTCTTGCCGCGACCGTCATCGGCACGGCGGTCGGCGCGCTCGCGGGCGCCTTCGGCGGCTGGGCGGACCGCCTGCTGATGCGGCTCGTCGACCTCTTCTCCTCGGTGCCGCACCTGCTGCTCGGCATCTTCGTCGTCGCCATGTTCCGGCCCGGGATGTGGCCGGTCGTCGCCTCCGTCGCGCTCACCCACTGGCTGTCGACCGCGCGGATCGTCCGGGCCGAGGTGCTCTCGCTGCGCACCCGGCCGTACGTCGACGCCGCGATCTCGGGCGGCGCGTCCCGGTGGCGCGTCACCCTGCGGCACCTGCTGCCCGGCGTACTGCCGCAGGCGGGGCTCGCGGCGGTGCTGATGATCCCGCACGCCATCTGGCACGAGTCGGCCCTGTCGTTCCTGGGCCTGGGCCTGCCCACCCACCAGGCCAGCCTCGGGAACATGGTCAACGCCGCGCGCGGCTCCCTCCTGGCGGGCGACTGGTGGCCGACCCTCTTCCCCGGCCTGTTCATCATCGTCCCCACCCTGGCCGTCGCCGCCCTGGCCGCCGCCTGGCGCGAACGCCTCGACCCACGCCGCCGATCGGAGCTGACGCTGTGACCGTCCTGGACGTACGCGGGCTGTCGGTACGGTTCCGCATGCGCGGAGGCCGCGAGATCGCCGCCGTCACCGACGCGTCCTTCCGGCTGGAGCCCGGCGAGTGCCTCGCCCTCGTCGGCGAGAGCGGCTGCGGCAAGTCCGTGCTGGCGTCGGCGCTGCTCGGCCTGCTGCCCGCGAACGCCCGCACCGAGGGACAGGCCCTCCTCGGCGACCTGGACCTGCTCACCGCCGACGAACGCACCCTCGCCCGCACCGTACGAGGCCGCCGCGTCGGCCTCGTGCCGCAGAGCCCCGCCGCACACCTCACGCCCGTACGCACCGTGCGCGCACAGCTGGAGGAGACCGTCCGGGAGCTCACCGGAGCCCGCAAGGGCGACCTGCGGACCGCCGCCGAGGCCGCGGCGGAACGGGCGGCGTTCCCCGCGGGCCACCTCGACCGCTACCCGCACCAGCTCTCCGGCGGCCTCGCCCAGCGCGCCGCCACCGCGCTCGCGCTGGTCGGCGACGCGCCGCTGCTGCTCGCCGACGAACCCACCACCGGCCTGGACCGCGACCTCGTCGACCGCACCGTCGACGAACTGCGCCGCCACGCCGACACCGGCCGAGCCCTCCTGATGATCACGCATGACCTCGCCGCCGCCCAGCGGATCGCCGACCGCGTCGCCGTGATGTACGCGGGCCGCATCGTCGAACTCACCGGCGCCGACCGCTTCTTCGGCACGCCCGGCCCCCGCCACCCCTACGCCCGCGGGCTGCTGGACGCCCTGCCCGAACGCGCCTTCACCCCCATCCCGGGCATGCCGCCGGAGCTGGGCTCCCTGCCCGACGGGTGCGCCTTCGCCGCCCGCTGCGAGCGGGCGGGGGCCGCGTGCGAGTCCGTCCCGGCACTCGCCGACGAGGTCGCCTGCCACCACCCGTTCCAGGAGGCACCCGGTGCTTGAGCTGCGCGGCATCACCGCCGGATACGACCGGCGCGAGCCGGTCGTCCGCGACGTGTCGCTGACTGTCGGCGACGGCGAGGCCATCGGGCTGCTCGGCCCCAGCGGCTGCGGCAAGTCCACGCTCGCCCGCGTCGCCGCGCTGCTGCACCGCCCGCTGGCCGGAACCGTCGTCCTCGACGGCGAAGCGGCCCGCGGCTGGCGGCACCGCGCGCCGCGCGAGCAGCGCACCGCGTTCGGCGTGGTCTTCCAGCAGCCCCGGCAGTCCGCCGACCCGCGGCTGAGGCTCCACGACCTGATCGCCGAGCCGCTGCGCGCGGCGGGCCGGCGGGGCGAGGTGCCGGACCGGGTGGCGGAGCTGGCGGCGGCCGTCGGGCTCTCCGACGAACTGCTCGCCCGGCGCCCGCACGAGGTCAGCGACGGACAGCTGCAACGCGCCTGCCTGGCACGGGCCCTCGTGCTGCGCCCGCGTTGGCTGATCTGCGACGAGATGACCGCGATGCTGGACGCGTCGACGACGGCGGCACTCGTGGCCGTCGTCGAGGCGTACCGCCGTGAGAGCGGCGCGGGCCTGCTGGCGGTCGGCCACGACAGGGTGCTGCTGGAGCGGTGGTGCGACAGGACGGTGCGCTGGTCCTCGATCGCCCCAGGGGCGAAGCCCGGTGGTCCGCCCGAGCCGAGCGCTAGCGATGCCGCACCAGCGGAAACGGCAGCGTCTCCCGGATCGACAACCCCGTAAGGAACATCACCAGCCGGTCCACCCCGATCCCCAGCCCGCCCGTCGGCGGCATCGCGTACTCCAGGGCGCGCAGGAAGTCCTCGTCCAGCTCCATCGCCTCCGGGTCGCCGCCCGCCGCCAGCAGCGACTGCGCGGTCAGCCGGCGGCGCTGCTCGACGGGGTCGATCAGCTCCGAGTAGGCCGTGCCCAGCTCCGTGCCGAAGGCCACCAGGTCCCAGCGCTCGGCCAGCCGCGCGTCGGCCCGGTGGGGGCGGGTGAGGGGCGAGACGTCGGTGGGAAAGTCCTTGTAGAAGACCGGCAGTGTCGTCCGCTCCTCCACCAGGCGCTCGTACAGCTCCAGCACGATGTCGCCGCGCCCGTCCTGCGGCCGGTGCGGCACTCCCGCCGCGTCGCAGTGCGCGCGCAGCGCGGCGACCGTCGTGTCCGGGCCGATCTCCTGTCCCAGCGCCTCCGAGAGCGCGCCGTGGACCGTCTTCACCGGCCATGTCCCCGAGATGTCGTGCTCGACCGTCTTGCCGTCCGCGTCGAGGCGCACCGCCACCGGTGAGCCGTGGGCGGCGACGGCCGCCTGCTGGATCAGCTCGCGGGTCAGGTCCAGCATCACGCCGTAGTCGGCGAAGGCCTGGTACGCCTCCAGCATCGTGAACTCGGGGTTGTGCTTGTAGGAGACGCCCTCGTTGCGGAAGGTGCGGCCCAGCTCGAAGACCTTCTCCATGCCGCCCACGCACAGCCGCTTGAGGTAGAGCTCGGGGGCGATGCGCAGGTACAGGTCGAGGTCGTAGGCGTTGATGTGGGTGGTGAACGGGCGGGCGTTGGCACCGCCGTGGATCTGCTGGAGCATGGGCGTCTCGACCTCGAGGAAGCCGCGGTCCAGCAGGCCCTGGCGCAGAGCCTGCACCGCCGCGCTGCGGGCCCGTACGGTCCGCCGGGCTCGCGGGGAGACGGCCAGGTCGACGTAGCGCATGCGCACCCGGGTCTCGGGGTCGGCGAGGCCCCGGCGTTTGTCGGGCAGGGGGCGCAGGCACTTGGCGGTCATCCGGGCGCCGGTGACGAAGACGGTCAGCTCGCCGCGGTCGGTGGTGCCGACCTCGCCCTCGGCCTCGAGGTGGTCGCCGAGGTCGATGTGGGTGGCGAAGCGCCGCAGCAGCTCCTGGCCGGATCCGTCGCGGGTGAAGGCCAGTTGCAGGTCGCCGGACCAGTCGCGCAGCACGGCGAAGGCGATGCCGCCGTGGTTGCGGATCAGCAGGACGCGGCCGGTCACGACGACGTGCTCGCCGGTACGGGCCGAGGGGCCCAGCGCGCCGTGCGCCGCGCGGATCGCGGCCAGGGTGTGGGTGCGGCGGGCGTCGGCGGGGTAGGGGTCGACGCCCGCCGCCCGCAGCCGCTCCAGCTTCCGCCGTCGCACCCGCACCTGCTCCGGCAGCCCCGCGAGTTCGTCCGCCGCCGCTCCACCGGCGGCCGCGTCGCCGCTGACGAGGCCGAGTTCGGACAGCGAGGGCAGTCCGGCCGTGGAGGACGGACGCGCCCCGCCCCCGGCCCCGCGCCCCCGGCGCCACAGCTTGCCCAGACTGGGCACCGCGACGAAGCCCTCCGCGATACCGGCCGCGAGTCCGATCCGGGCGAGGGCGCCCGCGTCGGCGTAGCACAGGAAGCGGGGGTGCCATTCCGGGTTGTACTTGACGTTCGAGCGGTAGAGCGCCTCCAGCTGCCACCACTTGGAGAAGAACAGCAGCAGCTTGCGCCACAGCCGCAGCACCGGCCCGGCGCCGATGCGGGCGCCCTCCTCGAAGGCCGAACGGAAGACGGCGAAGTTCAGCGAGATCCGCTTGATGCCGAACCGTCCCGCCTGTGCGCACAGTCGCGTGACCATGAACTCCATCACGCCGTTGGGCGCCGCGCGGTCGCGGCGCATCACGTCCAGCGACACGCCGTCGGATCCCCAGGGGACGAACGACAGCAGCGCGATCATCGTGCCGTCCCGGTCGAACGCCTCGACCAGCAGGCAGTCGCCGTCGGCGGGATCGCCCAGGCGCCCCAGCGCCATGGAGAAGCCGCGCTCGGTCTCGGTGTCCCGCCAGGTGTCGGCACGCCGGATGACCTCGCCCATCTCCTCGTCGGAGAGCGCCGAGTGACGCCGCACGCGCACGGTGGCGCCCGTGCGCTCCACCCGGTTGACGGCCTGTCGGGTCACCCGCATCTCGCGGCCCTCCAGGTCGAAGGAGGCCACCTGCAGGACGGCCTCGTCGCCCAGTTGCAGGGCACCCAGCCCGGAGCGGGCGTAGGCGCGGGCGCCCTCCTCGCCGGCGCCCATGACGGCGGGCTGCCAGCCGTAGCGGCCGGCGAGCGCCAGCCAGGCGTCGACGGCCGGGGTCCAGGCCTCGGGGTCGCCGAGCGGGTCGCCGGAGGCCAGGCAGACGCCGGCCTCGACCCGGTAGGTGATGGCGGCCTTGCCGCTGGGGGAGAAGACCACGGCCTTGTCGCGCCGGGTGGCGAAGTAGCCGAGCGAGTCCCGGCCGCCGTAGCGGCCGAGGAGGGCGCGGATGCGCGGCTCCTCGTCGTCGTGCAGGGCGGCTTCCAGGCGTTGCGAGCGGAACAGCGCCATCGTCGCGTTGAGCAGCGCCAGGGCGCCGAACAGCCCGAGGACGAAGTACACCCAGTGCGGCGGATGCCCGGTGAAGTGCGGGCCACTGACCAGGCCGCCGCACACCTTGTTGACGACGAACAGCAGGCGGTTGCCGCTGCCGGACTCCAGCGTGCCCGGGAACAGCGACACCAGGCCCCAGCCGAGGAGGACGGCGACGGCGAGCGACGCCGCGAGGACGAGCAGGGCGCGCAGGAACGCGCCGCGCCGCGAGGCCGCGTAGAACTCCCGCCGGGCCAGGACCAGCAGCGCCATCGCGGCGGCGCTCAGCACCATCGAGGGGATCATGTCCCAGTAGCCCACCGCCGCCAGCAGCGCGTCCGCGAGCAGCAGGAGGGTCAGATAGCCCAGGACGAACCAGAGGGTCACTCGCTTGCGGGCCGCCGTCGCCGTGGCGAGCAGCAGCAGGAAGACGGCGAGGGCGAGGTTGGGGGCCGTGGGCACGGTCAGCAGGACCAGCGCGTCCGTCACCGGCGTGGCGGCGCGCCGCATCGGGGGGATCAGCGCGGTCACCGCGCAGAAGAGACCGAGCAGCGCGAAGACGATCGCGAATCCGTTGGGCACCCGGTGCAGGAAGCGCTGCCAGGCGCTCTCCCGCCCGGGGTCGGGGACCGCCGTCTCCCGCACCCCGGCCTCGGGCGCGGTCGCGGACCCGCGCTCCCGGACTGTGCGGCTCATTCCGTCAGCCTAGGCACGCCGGGGCGTCGTACGCCTGTCGTGCGTCTGTCGAACGGCGTGCGACAGCCGGGCGGCGGCTTTCCGTGCGCTCGCACACCCGGCTGTCTCCCGTTCCACGGCCGAATCGGTGATTTCCTACCCGAATGGAGTATGCCCGGCGCCCCGGTCGCTGCGGTGGGATGAGCGAGACTGGCCGTCAACCGCCGCTCCGCCGAGGAGGTCACACCATGGCCGTTTCCATCTCCGTGGTTCTGTTGCTTCTGATCCTGGCAGT
The DNA here is from genome assembly GCF_044547045.1 of Streptomyces sp. NPDC053048. Lineage (NCBI taxonomy): Bacteria > Bacillati > Actinomycetota > Actinomycetes > Kitasatosporales > Streptomycetaceae > Streptomyces > Streptomyces sp. NPDC053048. The sequence goes on along the minus strand of NZ_JBITZS010000002.1, from coordinate 532,500 downwards.
GGTGTTCATGCGGAGCGCGGGGCTGCGCGTGTCGCATGCGCTGGTCTGCGTCCTGCTCGGCTTCCTGCTGGCCAGTACGAGCGTGGCGCCGACCATCTCCAACGGGATCTCCGCGACCGCCCACCTGGTCAGCGGCGTACGGCCGTGACGAGGCGGATGCGGCGGCCGCGGCCCGGCGGTCAGCGGCCGATCTCGACGTCCTCCAGGACACCGAGCGCATCCGGCACCAGGATCGCCGCCGAGTAGTAGGCGCTCACCAGGTAGGACGAGACCGCCTGCTCGCTGATGCCCATGAAGCGCACATTGAGGCTGGGCTGGTACTCGTCCGGAATACCGGTCTGGTGCAGACCGATGACGCCCTGGTTGTCCTCGCCCGTGCGCATCGCGATGATCGAGCTGGTGCCCGCCTCGCTCACCGGGATCTTGTTGCAGGGCAGCAGGGGGACGCCGCGCCAGGAGCGTACCGGCGTGCCGAGGACGTCGATGTTCTGCGGGTACAGGCCACGGCTGTTGCACTCGCGGCCGAAGGCGGCGATGGTGCGCGGGTGCGCGAGCAGGTACTGCGTCTTGCGGCGCCGGGAGAGCAGCTCGTCGAGGTCGTCGGGGGTGGGCGGGCCGCTGCGGGTGTGGATGCGCTGGCTGAGGTCGGCGTTGTGGAGGAGGCCGAACTCGCGGTTGTTGATCATCTCGTGCTCCTGGCGTTCGCGCAGGGCCTCGATGGTCAGCCGGAGCTGCTGTTCGACCTGGTTCATGGGCTCGTTGTAGAGGTCGGCGACCCGGGTGTGCACCCGCAGCACCGTCTGGGCGACGCTCAGTTCGTACTCGCGGGGGGCGAGCGCGTAGTCGACGAAGGTGCCGGTGATGGCCGGCTCGCCCGAGTGCCCCGACGTCACGGCGATGTCCGCCTCGCCGCGGTTGTTCGCCGGGGGAGTGGCCCGGCTGCCGAACTCCGCGACGTGGGTGCGCAGTGACTCGGAGCGGTCGGCCAGCTCCTGGAACGCCTGGAGGGGGAGCGTCAGCACCGTGCAGCGGGTGACGGCCCGCACGGTGAAGTTCCAGGTGCCGTCCGGCTCCAGGGGGACGCGCTCGCCGAAGTAGTCGCCGTCGGCCAGGGTGCCGAGGGAGGTCTCGTCGCCGTATTTGCCGGTGCCGGTCTTGGAGAGCTTGCCGTGGGCGATCAGGACGATCTGGTCGGCGGGCCGGCCCTTCTCCACGAGCGTGTCGCCCGCCGCGTACTCGCGCTGGACGAAGGCGTCCGCCAGCGCCTCCAGCGCGTCGCCGTCCGAGAAGCCGCGCAGCAGCGGCAGTTCGCCCAGCTCGGGCGGGATGACCCGGACCTCCGAGCCCGTCGAGACGAACTCGACGCGGCCGTCACCGACCGTGTAGGTCAGCCGCCGGTTGACCCGGTAGGTGCCGGCCGACACCTGGACCCAGGGCAGCACGCGCAGCAGCCAGCGGGAGGAGATCCCGCGCATCTGCGGTACGGACTTGGTGGTCGTCGCGAGCTGGCGTGCCGCGTCCGTGCCGAGGCTCAGCTGTGCCGGGTCCTGCTGCACGGAGCCCTCCGGCTCCACTGACGTGGTCATTGGTGGTGATCACCCATCTGTGAGAAAGCGTGCTGCGAAACCGTGCGGGGCGAAGACGTGCAGGGCGATGAAGTGCAGGGCGAAGCGGCGCGGGGCAAGGATGTGCGTGAGGTCGGCCGGAGAGCCGGGCGGCGGCTGTGCCCGGAGGACGGGCCCGCCCGGCCTTTTCCCCGTCAGTGCCCGATTTCGACGTTCTCGAGAATTCCGAGAGCGTCGGGCACAAGGACCGCGGCCGAATAGTAGGCACTCACCAGATAAGAGATGATGGCCTGTTCGCTGATTCCCATGAAACGTACCGAAAGGCTCGGCTGGTATTCATCGGCGATTCCCGTCCGGTGCAGACCGACGACGCCTTGGGACTCCTGCCCGGTGCGCATCAGCAGGATGGAGCTGACGCCGGTCTCGGTGATCGGGATCTTGTTGCAGGGAAAGAGGGGGACACCGCGCCAGGCGGGCAGCGAGTGGCCACCGACGTCCACGTGGTCGGGGTAGACGCCGCGCCGGTTGAATTCGCGCCCGATCGCCGCGATGGTGCGCGGGTGCGCCAGCAGGAAGCCGGGGTCCTTCCAGACCGTCGCCAGCAGGTCGTCGAGGTCGTCCGGGGTGGGCGGGCCGCTGCGGGTGTGGATGCGCTGCCGCAGGTCGGCGTTGTGCAGGAGGCCGAACTCGCGGTTGTTGATCATCTCGTGCTCCTGGCGTTCGCGCAGGGCCTCGATGGTCAGCCGGAGCTGCTGTTCGACCTGGTTCATGGGCTCGTTGTAGAGGTCGGCGACCCGGCTGTGCACCCGCAGCACCGTCTGGGCCACGCTGAGCCCGTACTCGCGGGGCGAGGGCTCGTAGTCGGCGAAGACCCCGGGCAGCGCGGGCTCGCCGGTGTGGCCGGAGGCCACATCGATCGCCGACTCGCCGTGTTCGTTCTGCGGCCGGGCGGACTCGGCGCGGTACGCCTCGACGTGGGCGCGCAGCCCCGGAGCGCGCTCGAGGACGTCCTGGAACTCCTGGCGCGGCAGGGTGAGCACCGTGCAGGCGGTGACCGCGCGGACGGTGAAGTCCCACTCGCCCGCCTCGGGCGCGGCCAGCGCGCGGTCGCCGAAGTAGCCGCCGTCGGCCAGTACGCCGAGCACGGCCTCGTCGCCGTACTCGCCGTCCCGCACCTTCTCGGTCTTGCCGTGGGCGATCAGCACGACCTGGTCGGCCGGCTGACCGGCCTCCACCAGCACCTCGCCGGGCCGCAGTTCACGCTGGGTGAAGCGGCCGGCCAGCGTCTCGAGCACCTCGGGGTCGGAGAAGCCGCGCAGCAGCGGCAGCTCGCCCAGCTCCGCGGGGATCACCCGCACCTCGGCGCCGGTGCTGAAGAACTCCACCCGGCCGTCGCCCAGCGTGTGCGTCAGGCGCCGGTTCACCCGGTACGTGCCACCGGAGACCTGAACCCATGGCAGCAGGCGCAGGAGCCATCGTGAGGTGATCCCCTGCATCTGCGGTACGGACTTGGTCGTGGTCGCCAGATTCCGGGCGGCCTCCGTGCCCAGACTCAGCCGGTGCGGCGGATCGTCCGTGCCGGTACCGGTCTCCACTGACGTCGTCATATCCGAATGCCCACCCATCCCAAAATACGGCTGTATTCATCGCGGACACGCCTGTCGGGCCGTGCCCGTTCACGGCATCGCCTCTCGATGGCGTCCCTCGAGAGCCCACCCGTGCGGAAGCGCCCGGGAATCCCCCGCGTGACTCCCCTGCGAAGCTAGCAGCGCAATTCGCCGGAAGCGATCACTCGAAAGGATGGGATTAGGATGTGATTGTCAGGGGCGGATAAATACGCCGATGCCATTGGCCACGGGCCGTTCGGTTCCGCCCGAGGGGTGATTGCGCACGACGGGGCGCGCGCCGGGGGCCCGGGTCACCAGCGTGGACGACCCGCCCCCGTCCAGGTTGAAGGCGTCGACGGCACCCAGCCTGCGCATCAGACGGGCCAGTTCGGCGACGGTCAGCCCGGAGCGGTACGCCGCGCGGCCGTCCAGCGCCAGCAGATACAGCCGCCGCCCCCGGGCGGCCAGGCCGGCGGCGCTGCGCACGGCCGGTGTCAGCGGATCCAGGCCGGGCAGGGGCTGCCCGCCGCGCAGGACGGGGAAGCCGCCGACGGCGAACACGAACGCTCCCTTCCGCCGGGCCCGCAGCCGCTGTTCGACCGTCACCTGGTCCCCGACCGACAGCTTGCGCAGCTCGCGCGCCCCATCCTCCCGTCCCACCAGCACCGTGCTGCCCTGGTCGATTGCCCCGCGCCCGGGTTGCTCCGCCGTGGCCGTCACCCGGCCGCGCCGCACGGTCAGTTCATAGGTCTCCTCGCTGCAGGGAGCACCCCGGTCGGTGTCCGTCCCGCAGGTGGACCGGACCCTGGAGGTCCTGCCCCACGCCGAGGTGAACGCGCCGATGCCGTCGACCGGCAGCGCGTACTGATTGAAGCCGCTCAGCGCCAGCCGGCCGGCCGCGGTGCGTACGGACCCCTCCAGGGTGAGCCGGTCCATGCGGCCCACCCGGTTCGTGCCCACCCCGAAGACGTCCTCCGTGGTGACGTCCGGAGGCATGACCGGCCCGAAGCGCTGGCCGTCGGGCACCGCCGCCTTCAGCGCCCGGCCGCCCGCGATGGCCGGGCCCACCGGCGCGCCCGTCGCCTCCACGCCCGGGTGCTGGATCTCGGTGATGTTGAAGAAGTCCCCGTTCACTGCGCCCACCGCGCCCCGCCGGCCCGCCAGTTGCGATGTGGTGGCACGGGCGCCGACCGCCCCCGGGTGGAGCAGGTCGACCGACACGCGCCGGTTGCGCAGATCGGCCGTGAGCAGATGCCCGTACGCCGGTCCGTGCGCGCCCTTCAGCGAGAAGGCCCGGTACGTCACACCGGGGGCGATCGTGGCGGGCGCCTCCAGCCGCAGCGGGAAGAACTCCTCCGTATCGGCCCACGCCGGGCCTCCGCCGACCAGCGACACCCACGTCACCAGCACCGCGGTGAACGCGCGTACACGGCGTACACGTCTACCCATTGCCACCCCAGAGATCCCGTCAACTCTGCTATGACACAAGGGCTTTATTCATGCCCCGAAAGAACGACAGACAACGCTCCGGCGTCGACCCGGTCAACTCTCGACACGTCCCTGTCAAACGGCCCGGTGGGCCCCGATACTCACAGACGTCAGCGCGCGCCTATTCGCCCACCGAGCCGGGAGGTCACCCGATGTCCCCTACGCGCCGAGCCGCTGTCGTCACCCTCGGAGCCGCGCTCGCCGGGTCCTTCGCCGCACCGGCCGCCGCCGACCGATCGGCCCCGGCCGGTGCGTCCCCCGCCGGGCGCGGCAGACCGCCCCTGATCCACGCGCACGCGCACAACGACTACGCGCACCCCCGGCCGCTCGCCGACGCGCTCTCGCACGGCTTCAACAGCGTCGAGGCCGACATCTGGCTCGTCCGGGACCGGCTGCTCGTCGCGCACGACCCCTCCGAGCTCGACCCCGCCCGCACGCTGGAGGCCCTGTATCTCGACCCCCTGCTGCGCCGGATACGGGCCAACCACGGGCGCGTGCACCGCGGCTACGACGTGACCCTGCAACTGCTCATCGACATCAAGTCCCCGGGCGAAGCCACCTACCGGGCGCTCTCGCGGCACCTGCGTCCGTATCGCGCGATCCTCAGCAACTGGTCCGGTGGGCGTGTGCGCCGGGGCGCGGTCACCGCTGTCGTCTCCGGCGACCGGGGGGCGCGGATCCCGATGGAGGCGGAGCGGGTGCGGCACGCCTTCTACGACGGCCGGCTCACCGACCTCGGGGGCGCGCCGGCCTCCTTCGCGCCGCTCGTCAGCGACAACTGGAATCAGAACTTCACATGGCAGGGATCCGGCCCGATGCCCGAGCGCGAGCGGGCCGCGCTCCGGCGGATCGTCACCACCGCGCACGCCGAAGGCCGGAAGGTGCGATTCTGGGCCACGCCCGATCTGCCCGGTCCGGCGCGGGACGCGCTCTGGCGGGAGCTGCTGGACGCGGGGGTGGACTACCTCAACACGGACGATCTGGCGGGCCTGGAGGCCTTCCTGCGCACGGCCCGCTAACCGGGTGATCTCTGCCATCATCGGGCAAATCGTACTGTTCGCGCTGGTTTACGCCGGTAGCGCCACGCGGCCCCCTTCGGTGGAATGTCGAGGTCCGGCGCGGAACAGGTAGCGGAACGGTCACCGCACGGGCACGCCGCCGCACGCACGGGGAGGCTGGCCCCATGGCCACCCCACCAGGATCGCCACCAGGTCCCCCCTACGGACCGCCCGCCGACCCGCCGACGCCGCCGACCGGCTTCGGACCGGGCGGGCCGCCCTGGCAGCCCGGTCCGCCGCCGTCCGGACGCGGCGGCGGGCGGCGCATCGTGCTGGCCGTCGCTGCCCTGCTGGTGGTCGCGGGCCTGGCGGTGGGCGCCGTGCTCGTCATGGGGAACAAGAGTGACGGCACGCGGGGGGAGGACGGCTCGCCCAAGGGGGCGTCGCCGTCCTTCGGCCTTCCGTCCGGACTGCCGACGTCACTGCCCAGCGGCCTGCCCTCGGGCTTCCCGTCCCGCCTTCCGTCGGGCTTCCCGTCCGGCTTCCCCTCGGGGCTGCCCTCAGGCCTGCCCACGAGCCTGCCCTCGGGCTTCCCGTCCGGCATCTTCGGGTTCTGACGAGGCGCTTGGCCGGCCGGTGGCGGCTGACCGGCCGGTCGCCTGTCAGTCGTCCAGGAGCGCCCCGGCCAGGGCCGCGGCCGGATCGTGGTCGCTCGGGCCGGCGGGCTGCCAGTGGCCGCCCTCCTTGCGGTACGGCCACCAGCGCCCGTCACGCCCGTAGCGCAGCTGGGTGTCCGTGCCGACCGCCGTCCAGCGGTTGCCGGTCGCCCACAGGCGCGGGGCGTCGTCGTCCTGCCAGGCGGCGGCCAGCCGGTCGACGGCACGCGCGCGTGCCTCGGTCCCCGGCGTCCAGTCGTCCTCCAGCACGCTCAGCCCCGCGGCTCCCCCGTACTCCCAGGCGCGCACGGCCCGTGCCAGCTCCGCCCGGCCGTAGCCGCACCCGGCCGCCAGGCGCGCGGTCACGTGTTCCGGCGGGCACGAAGCGGCCATGCGGACGGCATCCTGCCGGAGCGTCGGTTCCTCCGGGACGGGCGTGTGCTCATGGCCGGGTGCCAGTGCCTCGGCCAGCAGCTGCCGGGCCCGGATGGCCGCGTCCGCGATCAGGAACTCCAGTGCCGCCGCGTCGAGTCCGGGCGCGGGAGGGGTGTCACCGGTGAGCACGGGCGGGCGGCCGGGCGCGTCCACCATGGGCGGGGGCTCGGGCAGCGGCGGCAGGGCCTCGCGCGCCGCGAACGCCTCACGCGCCGGTATACCGGCGGGCGGCTCCGGGGCGCGTGCGGTGGTGCGCGCGGCGCCGCGCTCCCGCAGCTCGTCGAGCAGGTCGCGTTCACCGCGCCCGCGCAACAGCAGCAGGACGAACGGGTCCTGGTCCAGCAGCCGCGCCACCTGATGGCACAGCGCCGCCGTGTGCGCGCAGTGGTCCCAGCTGCCGCAGGCGCACTCCGCTTCCAGGTCGCCGATGCCGGGCAGCAGGTCGACGCCCGCCGCGGCCGCGTCCTCCACCAGGTGCGGCGGCATGTCGCGGTCCAACAGCGCGGCGATGTGACCGGCGCGCTCGGCCACCAGGCCGAGGAAGCGGTCCCACTGCGCCTCGGACAACTGCTGGACCAGCACATCGGAGCGGTGGAGCGTGCCGTCACTGTCGCGCACGAGCGCGGTGAGCCGGCCGGGGCGTATGGACACCGCGCCGACCGCTCCCGCCCGCGCGTGCCTGCGTCCGGCCTTCACCTGCCGGCCGTCCAGCGCGCTGTCCTCCAGGGCCTTGAGCCATGCCCGGCCCCACCAGCTCCGGGCGAACGCCCGCTCGCGCACGGGCGGCAGTGCCTCGAAGACGCGTTCCGTCGAGACTTCGGTCATCGTGCGGTCCCCCTCAGTTCCACCAGTTCGGCCAGCTCGGCGTCGGTCAGCTCGGTCAGGGCGGCCTCCCCGCCGCCCAGCACCGCGTCCGCCAGCGCCTGCTTGCGGGTGAGCATCTCCGCGATCCGGTCCTCGATCGTGCCCTCGGCGATCAGACGGTGCACCTGGACGGGCTGCGTCTGGCCGATGCGGTAGGCGCGGTCCGTCGCCTGGGCCTCGACCGCCGGGTTCCACCAGCGGTCGAAGTGCACGACGTGCGCCGCCCGCGTCAGGTTCAGACCGGTACCCGCGGCCTTCAGCGACAACAGGAACACCGGCACGTCGCCCGCCTGGAAACGGCGGACCATCTCCTCGCGATGGGCGACGGACGTCCCCCCGTGCAGGAATTGGGAGGGCACGCCGCGCGCGCCCAGATGCCGTTCCAGGAGCCGTGCCATCTGCACGTACTGGGTGAAGACCAGCACGCTCGCCCCCTCGGCGAGGATGGTGTCCAGCAGCTCGTCCAGGAGCTCCACCTTGCCGGAACGCCCCGCGACACGCGGCACACCGGACCCCGCTTCGTGTTCCTTGAGGTACTGCGCCGGGTGGTTGCAGATCTGCTTCAGCCCGGTGAGCAGCTTGACGATGAGCCCGCGCCGCTCGAATCCGTCCGCTTCGGCCACCTCGGCCAGCAACTCCCGCACCACGGCCTCGTACAGCGCCGCCTGCTCCGTGGTGAGGGCGACCGCCCGGTCCGTCTCGGTCTTGGGCGGAAGCTCGGGCGCGATGCCCGGATCCGACTTGCGGCGGCGCAGCAGGAACGGGCGGACGAGCGTCGCCAGCCGCTCGGCGGCGGCCGGATCGGTGCCGCCCTCGACGGCCTGGGCGTAGCGTCGGCGGAAGCCGCTCAGGGAGCCGAGGAGGCCCGGCGTCGTCCAGTCGAGGATCGCCCACAGCTCGGAGAGGTTGTTCTCGACCGGGGTTCCGGTGAGCGCGACCCGCGCCTTGGCACGGATGGTGCGCAGTGCCTTGGCGGTGGCGGAGTAGGGGTTCTTGACGTGCTGGGCCTCGTCGGCGACGACCATCCCCCAGCCCGTCTCCGCCAGTGCCTTCGCGTCCAGCCGCATCGTGCCGTAGGTGGTGAGCACGAACTCGCCGTCATCCAGGCCGTCCAGGGAGCGCGCGGAGCCATGGAAGCGGCGCACGGGGGTGCCGGGGGCGAAACGTTCGATCTCGCGCTGCCAGTTGCCCATCAGGGAGGTGGGGCAGACCACGAGGGTCGGTCCGGCCGAGTCGGGCAGTGTCCGGCGGTGCAGGTGGAGCGCGATGAGGGTGATGGTCTTGCCCAGGCCCATGTCGTCGGCCAGGCAGCCGCCGAGGCCGAGGGAGGTCATCCGGTCGAGCCAGTTCAGGCCCCGCAGCTGGTAGTCGCGCAGGGTGGCGGCGAGCTCGGCGGGCTGGGCGACCGGCTCACGGGAGGCCTCGGGGTCGGCGACGCGGTCGCGGAGCGCCGCGAGCCAGCCGGTGGCCCGGACGTCGACGGTCTCGTCGTCCGCCCCGCCGGTCCGGGCGCGGCCGGTGAGGGCGGCGCCCAGCGCCTCGACCGGGGTGAGCGCACGGTCCCGGCGCTCACGGGCGCGGCGCACCGCCTCCGGGTCGACGAGGACCCACTGGTCGCGCAGGCGCACGGCGGGGCGGCTCGCCTCGGCGAGCCGGTCGAGCTCCTCCCTGGTCAGCTCCCGGTCGCCGATGGCGAAGCGCCAGCTGAAGGAGAGCAGGGCGTCGGCGGACATCAGGGACGGCAGGCCCGAGCGGCGGTCGCCGGCCGCGGCCTCGTCGTCGTCCGGAGGGCCGACGACCGCACGGGCGGTGAGCGTGCGGGCGAACTGCCGGGGCCAGTGCACCTCGACGCCGGCGGCGTCCAGCGCCGCCGCGGCGGCGCCGAGCAGTTCGCCGGCCTCCTCGTCGGCGAGCTCGAGGGCGTCCGGGGCGGCCTTCGACAGCAGGGGTGTGAGCGCGGGCCACGCGTGCGTGGCACGACGCAGCGCCAGCAGCGCGTTCATGCGGGCGTTGCGGCCGAGCGCCCGCCCCGCGGGGGAGGCGCCGGACCATACGTCCGCGGCGTCCGCGACGAGCGCGGGATCACTGAGGCTGTGCAGTTGCGGCACGACCCGGAAGCTCGGGCGCACGTCCTCCTCGTGGCCTTCGTCCTCGTCGGCCGTGTGCGCCGTGGCGGTCAGGCCGAGCACCTCCACCCGCAGGGACAGCCGTACGCCCGCGTCGTGGCCGGCGGCGACGTCCGCAGCCCACGCCCGCTGTTCGGGCAGCCGCTGCGGCTCTGGGGCCGCGAAGGCGGAGTGCCCGGCGGCGAGTGCGGCGGCGGGGGAGCGGGGCAGGCCGTCGGCGACGGCGTCGAGGAAGGCGCGGACGAGGGCTTCGGGTTCGGGCAGCAGCGGCGGGCCGTCGCCCGGCAGCGGTACGGCGTGGGCGGCCGGCGGCATGGCGGCGGACAGGTCGCGTACCCGGCGCAGGTCGTCGGGGGTGAGCGGGCCGACGCGCCAGGCGTCGTGGTCGGTCGCGGTCAGGCCCGGCAGCAGCTTGCCGCGGGCGGCCAGTTGCAGAGCGAGCACGGCCACGGCTCCCCAGAACGCGGCCGCCTCGTCGGCTCCGGCGGCGCGGGCGCGGGTGAGGACGGGCAGGGCCTGGCGCACGGGGAGCACGGTGGCGCGTACGGCCGCGGTGGCCACGTCCCGGCCGTCCGGGACGGCGATGGTCAGCTCTTCGACGGCGGCCGTCGTGACGGGTGCGTCGCCGTCCGGCCGCCAGAACGCGACGCGGCCCGTGCGGGCGGGGTCCGCGGGGAGGAAGACCGCCCGGCAGCGGGCGAGCAGCGAGATGTCGGAGGGTGTTGCGACAGGAGGTGTGATCACAGAGCTGCGCATTCCTCAAATTTGACTAGTGGAAGTCGGAGTCGCCGAGGGTACAGGACCGGCGAGTCCGGCGAAGCGTTTTAGCGTGTGACGTGCGCCATATACTTTGTGTGGCTGTCGGCGCTCCGCTGCGGGAGGGGCGGGGAACAGGGCACGACCGCCGGTCGTTGTGACGGGCACAGCGGCACGCGTCGCGGCAGCCGTCGCGAAGGAGGCACGGAGATGACCAACAGGGCCAAGGTCGCCGCCGGCGGTGTGGCGGTGGGAGTGATCCTGCTGTGGCTGCTGCCCTTCTGGGCGGCGCTGCTGGTGATCGTCGGCGTACCGGTCGGCGCGTATCTGCTGCTGGACTCCTCACAGCGCAAGAGGCTGCGCCGGGTCTCCCGCAAGCAGCTCGGCCGCTAGCGCATGTCCGGGGCGTGCCCTACCGTCGGCCGGTGAACGCGGGGGCGAGCGCCGCCGTCATCGCCCTGCTCGCCGTGCCGGAGCCGTCGGCCGGAACGGTCCACAGGTCGGAGCCGTAGTTGCCCGGCAGCGAGTAGACCAGGGTACGCGCGTCCCGCCAGACCGCCTGATCGTCGACGCTGCGCCGCTCGGCGGTGGCGGTCTCGCGCAGGGTGCGCAGGTCCAGGACGTACAACCGCCAGGGCGCGTCGGAGGAGGCGCCCTGGACGCGTTTCTTGTAGGCGATACGCGTTCCGTCGGGGGACAGGGACGGGCATTCGACGTTGCCGTGCAGGGTCCGCAGCGTCCGGGCCGAGCGGTCGCCGAGCGCCAGGTATGTCCTTCCGCCAGTGGCGACGGTGGCGTAGAAGCGCGTGTCGTCGGCGAAGGTCACACCCCAGACGTTGATGTCCGCGGCCTTGTGCGGGCGGCCGTCCACAACGACCCGGTAGTCCTCCAGATTGCGGTCGATCGCTCCGGAGCGGACGTCGAGAACCGAGGTGCGGGTGGAGAAGGCGGTGCCCGCGTAGGAGTCGCCGCTGACGAACACCGTCCAGGCGACGGTCTGCCCGTCGGGGGAGACGCGGGCGCGGGAGGGGATGCCCGCCAGGTCGTAGCGGCGCACCTCGCGCAGACGCGCGTCGAGGACGACGGCCCGGTAGGCCTCCCGCAGCCCGCCGCGTACCGACTGGAGGCACACGCCGGTCCCCGCGGCCGTGTGGAAGCGCAGGCAGCGGACGCCGGAGGCGGTGCGTGGCCCGGACGGGTCGCTGTCGGCGACCGAGGAGATCTCGTCGCGGTGCGGACCCCAGGCCATGTTGCGAAAGACGCTGCGGCCCGGGGCGTCCAGGGTGACCGTGCCGGAGCGCACGGGCGGTCCGTCGGACCGGGCGCGGTCCTTCTCGGTGGCCCTGCCGGCGGCGTGCAGGGTCGCGCCCACGGCCACTCCGGTCAGCAGCAGGACGGCGGCGAGCAGGATCAGCAGACGGTGCCTGCGGCCGAGGCGCATGCGGTTCAACGGGCGGACTCCGGTGTGACGTCGGTGGGTGAGGGACGCAGCAGCAGCGCGCTGAGGGCGGCGGAGACGAACAGCCCGGCCGCCGCCGCGCCCAGGGCCGTGCGCTCGCCCCAGACGGTCCAGGCGGCGCCGAAAGCGATCGAGCAGACGAAGCGGGCGGTGGCCTGGCCGGTCTGCACCACGGCCAGGCCACTGCCGCGGACGGCTCGCGGTACGGCGTCGGCGGTCGCGGCGGCGAGCACACCGTCGGTGGAGGCGTAGAAGCAGCCGTGCAGGGCGAGGACCAGGCAGGCGAGCGCGGAGGAGCCGCCGAGCGGCGCTACGAGCAGTGCGTACGCCCCCAGGAGTGCGAGGTGGCCGCAGAGGAACAGCCTGCGGCGGCCGAAGCGGTCGGCGACGGCGCCGAGCGGAACCGCCAGCAGGAGAAACGTTCCGGCGGTGCCCAGGGGCAGCAGCGGGAACCAGGACTCCGGCAGGTTCAGACGCCGTTGCAGGGTGAGGTAGAGGAAGGAGTCGCTGACGGTGGTCAGGCCGAGCAGCATCGCGCAGCAGGTCAGCCGGCGAACGCCGGGACGGCGCAGCAGTTCGCGCAGCGGCACCCGGTCCGCCGGGTGCCGCCGGTGCCTGGAGTCGGCGGAATCCGTCCGTCGGCCGGGCACGAACAGCAGGAGGACGAGCACGCCGAGCGCGGCCGCGCATCCGCTCACGACGAAGACGGCGTCATAGCCCTCCGCGGCGGCCCGCAGGACGAGGAAGGCGAGCAGCGGGCCGAGCAGGGCCCCGGCGGTGTCCATGGCGCGGTGCACGCCGAAGGCCCGGCCTCGCCCGGCCGGTTCGCAGGCCAGCGAGATCATTGCGTCGCGCGGCGCGGTGCGCAGCCCCTTGCCCGTGCGGTCGGCGGCGAGCACGGCGCCGATCAGTGGCAGGCTGTGGGCGACGAGCAGCAGGGGCTTGCACAGCGCGGAGAGGCCGTAGCCCACGGCGGCCACCGTCTTGTGACCGCCCTCGCCGCGGTCCGCGAGCCGTCCGCCGACGAGGCGCACCAGCGCGCCGACACCGTTGTAGAGGCCGTCCAGGAGGCCGAAGCCGAGGGGTGAAAGGCCCAGTCCGGCGACGAGGTAGAGCGGCAGCACCGCCGTGACCATCTCCGAGGAGACGTCGGTGATCAGGCTGACCGCACCGAGGGCGAGCACTGTGCCGGGCACGGCGGCGGCGCGTCGGCTGCGGGGGCCGCGGTTGCCGGCGGTGGTGGCCGGGGCGGTGCGGCTGTCCGCGAGGTACACGGTCAGCTGTTCCAGATGCCGGTGATGTCCTTGCCGTTCGCGGCGTTTCCGGTGTGCGGCAGGCCGTACATGGTCTCCAGGGTGCGCAGCACGTCGTAGTGGTTGTACGTGGTGTTCGAGGTGGCACCGGCCTTGACGTGCTGGCCGTGGAGGACGGTGGGGATGCGGTTGCCGCTGAGGCGGTTGTCCTCGTCGAAGGTCACCAGGAGCAGGCTGTTGTGGGTCTTGGCCCAGTCGGCGTAGCCCTTGAGGTTGTCCTTCAGCCAGGTGTCGCCGGTGCGCACGGAACAGTCGTGCATGTCGTTGCACATGTTCGGCACGACGAAGGAGACGGTGGGGAGGGTGTCGTAGTCGCTGGGGAAGGCGTCGAAGGTGTGCGCGGTGCTGGTGGGGACGTTGGCGAAGCCGAACCAGGGGTTGTGCTTCTGCCGGTACTTGCCGCTCTTGCAGACGGTGGATCCCTCGGCGGGCAGGGACTCGTTGTAGCTGGCCCAGGTTCTGCCCTCGGCGATGAGCTCGGAGGCGAGGTTGGGCTCGTCGCTGAAGCCGGGGTCGACGCAGCTGTCGTCGGTGACGCCCTGGGTGTCGCCGGAGAAGAGCGCGTAGTAGTTGGGCTGACTGGGATGGGTCTCGGCGTAGGAGGCGGTCAGGTTCGCGCCGCCGGCGGCGAGCGAGTTGATGTACGGGGCGCTGGAGCTGCCCATGACCTGGTTGTAGGCGCGGTTCTCGAAGACGACGACCACGACGTGGTCCGGGGTGGGCAGGGCCGGGGCCGCGGCGGAGTCCGCGGCCCACAGGCCGAGGGAGGTGGCGGCCAGCCCGAAGGCCGTGGTCAGGGCGATGGCGTGACGGCGGCTCGGGCGACGGGAGCGGCGGGGGCTGTCGGGGCGGGCTGCGGCGGGCACGAGATCCTCCGTGCGGGGGGGGGGAAGTCGGTGGGGGTGCGCGGCGTGCGCTGGCAGCGTAGAGCGAGCCGTATGACATGTACACGACTTCAAAGTGACGGATTCGGGAACGCCCGCCGATCGGCAGGCGGCGCCGCGCCGGTCGTCCTCAGGCCGCGGGCAGGCCGAGCAGTGTGCGGGCCACGGTCTGCGGCGACTCGTCGCGCTCGCGCGCCAGCGCTATGACGGCCCGGCAGGCAAGCTCGTTCACGCCGAAGCCGAGGGCTTCCGGTGAGACCCACCGCGCCGCTTCAGCACTCTTTTCCACGTCGTTCTCGGCGCACGCGGCGACATAAACCGCCGCCGCCTCGAAGAGATTGCGCTGCCGCGAGCGTCCCGCACCGGGACTCACGGGCGGCCGCGCGACGGGTGGTTGCCGGACCTCTTCGAGGCGCCTGCGAAGTTTGTCGAACACGCGGATCACCTGCCCCCACGAGCGGCATTTCCTGCGGTCGTTCAAGTGTGCCCGGTGGGGGTGGAGTTGAACCTCCGACAAATGACGGGGGACCGGCCGGTGCCCGGTGCCGATCGCCTTCGTGTACCGCCTTGTCGACGCGAGGCGTATCGGCGAATTCCCGCCACTCTTCTCCGCCGATTTTCCGTTCCGCGTCCGCATCCTGTGCCAACTGGCGCACAGACGCGTACCGGAGTACCGGGCGGGTTGCCGCGAGCACAGAGGTGAGCAAGGCTTGCACGGCACTTACGGGGAATTGCGGAACGGGGAGGCAAGGCATGTCAATCGGCAAGGAACTCGACTCGATGTTGGACGACCTGACCGAACGCGTCGGGGAAATACGCCACGCGCTGGTGCTGTCCAACGACGGGTTGGTGACGGGGGCCAGCGCGACCCTGGAGCGGGCGGACGCCGAACACCTGGCGGCCGTCGCATCCGGCCTGCACAGCCTGGCCAGGGGGACCGGCCGGCATTTCCGGGCGGGCCGGGTGCGTCAGACGATGATCGAATTCGACGGGGGCGTCCTGTTCGTGACGGCCGTGGGTGAGGAGAACTGCCTGTGCGTCCTCGGTGGCGCGCAGGCCGACGTCGGCCAGATCGCCTACGAGATGACGCTGCTGGTCAACCGGGTCGGAGAGGGGCCGGACGGCGGCGGGGCGGAGGAGCGGAAGGGTGGTTATCCACAGGCCTGACGCGTTGGGGCGCCGCACCGCTATCTTCGTCACTGTCAGTGACCGACTGGTAGTGGGGAGGGTGTCATGGCGGTACGACAGGACCAGGCGCGCGGCATCGGCGAAGAGACCGTCGCGTTCACGCGGGCGGCACGGGAGCTGGAGCTCGCGCCGCGCGAGTTCGAGCTGGCCGTCCAGCTGGGGGAGGTGCGGACCGTCGCCGTGGGCCCGGGAGCGCGGCGGCGGGTCGCCCGTGAGGAGATCGAACGGCACCGGTCCGCCGAGGGCTTCCCCAAGGCGCTGCGCACCCGGCTCTGGGTGGTCGGCACGGCGGAGGGCGCCGAGCTGATGGGGATCAGCCCCGCGCGGTTCGCCCGTCTCGCCCGGGGTGGCTGCTTCGCCCCCGTGCGCTTCTACGTCAACCGGTACAGGGCCGTCGTCTGGTACTACCTCGCGTCCGACCTCGTGGAATTCGCCGACGGCAATCCCGAGCTGCTGACGGGCCGCACGCCCGCCCTGCTGACGGAGGCCCTCGAGAAACACCCCGACCGCCGTGCCCGCGGCTGGCGGGCCCGCAGGCTCGACCAACTGGTGGCCCAGGCCCAGGATCCATGGGAACGGGCGGCGGTGCCTGCGGCCGTGCTGGACCCGGTCGAACTGGCCCAGGCTGTGCCCGACCCCGGCGAACGGGCCTGTCTGAGCGCCCTGCGCCCGGTCCTCGCACGGGCCCGCCCCGAGGCCACAGCGGCCCGGGAGGTGATCGGCGAACTCGTCATCGCGCAGGACCGGGACGAGATCGACTGGCACCGGCACTGCCTGACCGCCGCGCTGACCCGGGCGCGCGCCGACCGGCCGGCTCCCGCCGCGGCCCGGCTGCCCCTGGCCGTACCGCCGCCCGTCGCGTCACCGCCCGTCGTACCGCCGCCCGTCGCCGGGGAGCGTCCGGCGACGCCGTCGGCACCCGGGCCGGAACGGGCCGGGCCAAGGGGGTTGTGGGCCCGGCTGCTCGGGCGGACGTAACGTGGCGGACGCGGCGGGCGGGCCTGACGGACAGACGCGTCGGGCCGGTGGCGAGCCTCAAGCGAGCTTGCGGAAGAGCCCTTCCTGCATCACTGATGCCAGGAGCCTGCCCGCACGGTCGAAGATCAGGCCACGGGCCAGGCCCCGGGCGCCGGTGGCGATCGGTGACTCCTGCTGATAGAGGAACCACTCGTCCGCGCGGAAGGCCCGGTGGAACCACATGGCGTGATCCAGCGAGGCCAGGTCGAAGCCGCGCGGCCCCCACAGCGGCTCGACGGGCAGGCGCACCGCGTCGAGCAGGGTCATGTCGCTGGCGTAGGTGATCGCGCAGGTGTGCACGAGCGGGTCATCGCCGAGCGGCCGCACCGCGCGCATCCACACCGCGCTGCGCGGCTCGGCGCCGCGCAGCTCCGCCGGCGTCCAGCGCAGCCGGTCCACATAACGGATGTCGAAGGTCATACGGCGCTCCATGCGCTGGAGCGCCTCGGGGAGCTCGCCGAGGTGATCGCGGATCTCGTCGGCGAGCCGGGGCAGCTTCTCCGGCTCGGGCACGTCGGGCATCGGCACCTGGTGCTCGAAGCCCGGCTCGGGCTGATGGAAGGAGGCGGTGAGGTTGAAGATCGTACGGCCCTGCTGGACGGCCACCACCCGGCGGGTGGTGAAGGACCGCCCGTCGCGCACCCGCTCCACCTGGTACACGATGGGCACTCCCGGCCGGCCCGGCCGCAGGAAATACGCGTGCAGCGAGTGGACCGGGCGGTCCCCGTCCGTGGTCCGCCCGGCCGCCACCAGCGCCTGGCCGGCCACCTGCCCGCCGAAGACGCGCTGCAGCGATTCGTCCGGGCTGCGGCCCCGGAAGATGTTGAGATCGATCCTCTCGAGGTCGAGCAGACCCACCAGACGGTCGGCGGGAGACGTCATCGCCACTCCTTCACGGCCGGTGCCCGCGCCGCGGGCGGCGACTGGGAGGCTACAGCTGACCGACCTCCATCACGCGGACCACCGCGCGCCCTTCCTCATCGGACGCCGCGAGGTCCACCTCGGCGGAGATGCCCCAGTCGTGGTCGCCGTTGGGGTCGGCGAAGGTCTGCCGGACGCGCCACAGCCCGTCCTGCGGGCGCTCCTCGATCCGCAGCAGCTTGGGCCCGCGCGCGTCCGGTCCGGTGCCCAGCTCGTCGTACTCGTCCCAGTAGGCGTCCATGGCCTCGCCCCAGCGCTCCTCGTCCCAGCCGTACTCGGCGTCCATCTCGCCGAGCTCGGCGACCTTGTCGAGGGCCGCCAGCTCCACCCGGCGGAACAGCGCGTTGCGCACCAGCACGCGGAAGGCGCGGGCGTTGGCAGTGACCGGCTTGACCTGGTCGGCGCGGTCCTGGGCCTCCTCCGCCGTCTCCTCCTCGGGGTTCGCCAGCTGTTCCCACTCGTCCAGCAGGCTGGAGTCGACCTGGCGCACCATCTCGCCCAGCCAGGCGATCAGGTCCTCGAAGTCGTCGGACTTCAGGTCGTCCGGCACCGTGTGGTCCAGCGCCTTGTAGGCACTGGCCAGGTAGCGCAGCACGATGCCCTCGGTGCGGGCGAGGTCGTAGTGGGAGGTGAACTCCGTGAAGGTCATGGCGCGCTCGTACATGTCGCGGATGACCGACTTCGGCGACAGCGGGTGGTCGCCGACCCACGGGTGGCTCTTGCGGTAGACGTCGTAGGCGTGGGTCAGCAGCTCCTCCAGCGGCTTGGGGTAGCTGACGTCCATGAGCCGCTCCATGCGGTCCTCGTACTCGACGCCCTCCGCCTTCATCGCCGCGACGGCCTCGCCGCGCGCCTTGTTCTGCTGGGCGGCGAGGATCTGGCGCGGGTCGTCCAGCGTGGACTCCACGACCGAGACCAGGTCCAGGGCGTAGGAGGGCGACTCGGGGTCGAGAAGCTCGAAGGAGGCGAGGGCGAAGGTCGACAGCGGTTGGTTGAGCGCGAAGTCCGACTGCAGGTCGACCGTGAGCCGCACGATGCGGCCCTCGGCGTCCGGCTGGTCGAGCTGCTCGACCACGCCGCCGTCCAGGAGCGAGCGGTAGATGGCGATGGCCCGGCGGATGTGCCGCAGCTGGTTCCGGCGCGGCTCGTGGTTGTCCTCCAGCAGCCTGCGCATCGCATCGAAGGCGTTGCCGGGCCGCGCGATGACCGCCAGCAGCATCGCGTGGGTGACGCGGAAGCGGGAGGTGAGCTGCTCGGGCTCGGCGGCGATGAGCTTCTCGAAGGTGTTCTCGGTCCAGCCCACGAAGCCCTCGGGGGCCTTCTTGCGGACCACCTTGCGGCGCTTCTTGGGGTCGTCGCCCGCCTTCGCCAGCGCCTTCTCGTTCTCGATGACGTGGTCGGGCGCCTGGGCCACGACGAAGCCCGCCGTGTCGAAGCCGGCCCGCCCGGCCCGGCCCGCGATCTGGTGGAACTCCCGGGCGCGCAGCGTGCGCACCCGCTGGCCGTCGTACTTGGTCAGCGCGGTGAACAGCACGGTGCGGATCGGCACGTTGACGCCGACGCCGAGCGTGTCCGTTCCGCAGATGACCTTCAGCAGACCGGCCTGGGCCAGCCGTTCCACCAGCCGCCGGTACTTGGGCAGCATGCCCGCGTGGTGCACCCCGATGCCGTGGCGGACGAACCGCGAGAGGTTGCGGCCGAACTTGGTGGTGAAGCGGAAATTGCCGATCAGCTTGGCGATCTCGTCCTTCTCCTCGCGCGAGCACATGTTGATGCTCATCAGCGCCTGCGCCCGCTCGACGGCGGCCGCCTGCGTGAAGTGCACGATGTACACGGGCGCCTGGTGGGTGTGGAGAAGCTCGGTCAGGGTCTCGGTCAGCGGCGTCGCGCGGTACTCGTACGACAGCGGAACGGGCCGCGTCGCCGAGCGCACCACCGCGGTGGGCCGCCCGGTGCGCCGGGTCAGGTCCTCCTCGAAGCGGGAGACGTCGCCGAGGGTCGCGGACATCAGGATGAACTGCGCCTGCGGCAGCTCCAGCAGCGGGATCTGCCAGGCCCAGCCGCGGTCGGGCTCCGCATAGAAGTGGAACTCGTCCATCACGACCTGGCCGATGTCGGCGTCCTTGCCGTCCCGCAGGGCGATCGAGGCGAGCACCTCGGCCGTGCAGCAGATGACGGGGGCGTCGGCGTTGACCGAGGCGTCGCCGGTGAGCATGCCGACGTTCTCGGTGCCGAAGATCTTGCACAGGTCGAAGAACTTCTCCGACACCAGCGCCTTGATGGGGGCGGTGTAGAAGGTCACCTGGTCGTTGGCCAGCGCCGTGAAGTGGGCACCGGCCGCGACGAGGCTCTTGCCCGAACCGGTCGGCGTCGAAAGGATCACATTCGCGCCGGAGACCACCTCGATCAGCGCCTCCTCCTGAGCGGGGTACAGCGTGATGCCCCGCTCCTCGGCCCAGGTCGAGAAAGCTTCGAAGAGGGCATCGGGGTCGGCATGGCTCGGCATCTGATCGATAAGGGTCACACCCCCATACTGCCTGGCCCCGGCCCGGATCAGGGAACCGGCCGGTCGAACGATGATCATTCGGGCATTACGCTGAGTCGCCGACACGGCGTCAGGAAGGCGGGACGCCGGCTGACGAAGAGGTGGAACGACCATGATGGGACCGGCGCACTCGCTCTCGGGAGCGGCGGCCTGGCTGGGGGTGGGAGCGGCCGTGGCGGCCGCCGGACACCCGATGCCCTGGCCCGTGCTCGTCGTCGGCGCGCTGATCTGCGCCGGTGCGGCGCTCGCCCCCGACCTCGACCACAAGTCGGCGACGATATCGCGATCCTTCGGCCCGGTGTCGCGCATCCTGTGCGGCATCATCGACCAGCTCTCGCACACGGTGTACAAGGCGACCAGGGCCAAGGGCGACCCGCGCCGCAACGGCGGCCACCGCACCCTGACCCACACCGCGCTGTGGGCGGTGCTGATCGGGGCCGGGGCCTCGGCGCTGGCGATGACCGGCGACCGCTGGGCCGTGCTCGGCATCCTCTTCGTGCACATGGTGCTGGCCGTCGAGGGACTGCTGTGGCGGGCGGCCCGCACCTCCAGCGATGTGCTGGTCTGGCTGCTCGGGGCGACGAGCGCCTGGATACTGGCCGGGATCCTGGACGAACCGGGCAACGGCTCCTCATGGCTGTTCACCGGACCAGGCCAGGAGTACCTGTGGCTGGGCCTGCCGATCGTCCTCGGCGCGCTCGTGCACGACATCGGGGACGCCCTGACCGTCTCGGGCTGCCCGATCCTGTGGCCCATTCCCATAGGCCGCAAGCGCTGGTACCCGCTCGGCCCGCCCAAGGCCATGCGGTTCCGGGCGGGCAGCCGGGTGGAGGTGAAGGTGCTGATGCCGGCCTTCATGCTGCTCGGCGGCGTCGGCGGGCTCGGGGCCCTGGACATCATCTGACCGTCCCGGGCCCCGGTCCGCGCCGGCGGCTACTGGTGCCAGGAGCGCCAGAGCGCCGCGTACGCCCCGCCCGCCGCGACCAGTTCGTCGTGGCTGCCCAGCTCACTGACCCGGCCGTCCTCCGCCACCACGATCACGTCGGCGTCGTGCGCGGTGTGCAGCCGGTGCGCGATCGCCACGACGGTGCGTCCCTCCAGCACCTTCGCCAGCGAGCGCTCCAGATGCCGGGCAGCCCGCGGATCCAGCAGGGACGTCGCCTCGTCCAGGACCAGCGTGTGCGGATCGGCCAGGACCAGCCGCGCCAGCGCGACCTGCTGGGCCTGGGCCGGGGTGAGAGCCAGGCCGCCCGACCCGACCTCGGTGTCCAGGCCCTTCTCCAGCGCCCGCGCCCAGCCGTCCGCGTCCACCGCGCCCAGCGCCGACCACAGCTCGCCGTCGCCGGCGTCCGTCCGGGCCAGCAGCAGGTTGTCGCGCAGCGAGCCGACGAAGACGTGGTGCTCCTGGTTGACCAGCGCCACATGCCGGCGCACCCGCTCCGCCGGCATCCGGGAGAGCTCGGCACCGCCCAGGGTCACCTCGCCGGTGCGCGGCGCGTAGATCCCGGCCAGCAGCCGGCCCAGCGTCGACTTGCCGGCGCCCGACGGGCCGACCAGGGCCACCCGGCTGCCCGGCCGCACGTCGAGGGAGACCCCGTGCAGGACGTCGGTGCCGGGAAGGTAGCCGAAGCGGACATCCTCCGCCCGTACCTCCCGGCCCGCCGGGTGCAGCTTCTCGTCCGCCCCGTCGGGCTCGATCTCACGAATGCCCACCAGCCGGGCCAGGGACACCTGGGCGATCTGGAGCTCGTCGTACCAGCGCAGGATCAGCCCGAGCGGCTCCACCAGCATCTGCGCCAGCAGCGCGCCGGTCGTCAGCTGCCCCACCGACAGCCACCCCCGCAGCACGAACAGGCCACCGATGAGCAGGACGGCGCCGAGCAGCAGCACATGGGTCACATTGATGACGGGGAAGAGGACCGAGCGCAGCCACAGCGTGTAGCGCTCCCACGCGGTCCACTCCGCGATCCGCCGGTCGGAGAGCTCCACCCGGCGGCGCCCCAGCCGGTGCGCCTCGATGGTCCGGCCGGCGTCCACGGTCTCCGCCAGCGACGCGGCGACGGCCGCGTATCCGGCGGCCTCGGAACGGTAGGCGGCCGGTGCCCGCCGGAAGTACCAGCGGCAGCCGGCGATCAGCAGCGGCAGCGCGATCAGCACGCACAGCGCGAGCGGCGGCGCGGTCACCGTCAGCGCGCCCAGCAGCAGGCCGGCCCAGACGAAGCCGATCGCCAGCTGGGGCACCGCCTCGCGCATGGCCTCGGCCAGGCGGTCGATGTCCGTGGTGATCCGCGAGAGCAGATCGCCGGTCCCGGCCCGCTCCAGCACGCCCGGCGGCAGTGCCACCGACCGCACGAGGAAGTCCTCGCGCAGGTCCGCCAGCATCTGTTCGCCCAGCACCGCCCCGCGCAGCCGCACCATGCGGACGAACACGGTCTGTACGGCCAGGGCGACCGCGAAGAGCGAGACGGCGCGCCCCGCGTGGAGCTCGCCCGAGCCGGCCGACAGGTCCTCGACCAGGTCGCCCAGCAGATACGGGCCGACCATCGAGGCCGTCACCGCGATCGCGTTCACCACCACCAGCAGGACGAAGGCCGCACGGTGCCGGCGCAGCAGATCCCGCACATAGGCCCGCACCGTGGCCGATCCGCCCACCGGCAGCGTCGTCGCCGACTCCGGTGCGGCCGGGTCGTACGCCGGCGGCGCCACCCCGATCATGCCGACTCCCCGATCTGCTCGCTCTGCTCGCTCCTGTCGAACTCCGCGAGCTCCGTGTCCATGTCCTCGTCCGGGTCCTCGTCCCGGTCCTCGTCCGTCCTGCGGGTGACGACCGCGCGGTACACCGGGTCGGTGCGCACGAGCTCGCCGTGCGACCCCACCGCCGACACCTTGCCGTCCCGTACGAACACCACGCGGTCGGCCCGGTCCAGCAGCAGCGGGCTGGAGGAGAACATCACCGTCGTCCGTCCCTGCCGCAGGGCGCGTACGCCGTCCGCGATCCGGGCCTCGGTGTGCGAGTCGACGGCCGAGGTGGGCTCGTCCAGCACCAGCACCTCCGGGTCGGTCACCAGCGAGCGGGCCAGTGCCAGCCGCTGCCGCTGCCCGCCGGACAGCGAACGCCCGCGCTCGGTGATCCGGGTCCGCATTGGGTCGCCACCGGCGTCCGCCGAGGCCTGCGCCAGGGAGACCAGTACGTCGTCGCACTGTGCCGCCGCCAGGGCCGCGCCGGCGGTCACGTTCCCCGAGGACGGCACGTCCAGCAGCTCGGCGAGGGTGCCCGACAGCAGCACCGGGTCCTTGTCCTGGACGAGCACCGCCGCCCGCGCCGCCTCCAGCGGCACCTCGTCCAGCGCCACCTCGCCCAGCAGCGCCGAGGGCACGTCGCCCGTGCCGTCCGGCGCGTGGCCGCCGAGCCGGTCGGCGAGCCGGCCCGCCGCGTCGGGGTCGCCGCACACCACGGCGGTCAGCTGCCCGGCCGGGGCCAGAAGGCCGCTGGCCGGGTCGTACAGATCGCCCCGGAGCACGGCTTCGGACGCCCCCTCGTGGTCCACCGGGGTGGTGCGCTCCAGGCCCAGCACCCGGGCCGCGCGCTGCGCGGACGGCCGGGAGAAGGAGTACGCCATGGCGATCTCCTCGAACTGCCGCAAGGGGAACAGCAGGAAGGTGACCACGCCGTAGACGGTGACCAGCTCACCCACGCCGATCCGCCCGTCGCGGGCCAGCGCGACGCCGTACCAGACCACCGCGATGAGCAGCAGGCCCGGCAGCAGGACCTGTACGGCCGCGATCAGAGCCCACATCCGCGCGCTGCGCACGGCCGCCCTGCGCACCTCCTGCGAGGCGGCACGGTAGCGGGTCAGGAACAGCTCCTCGCCGCCGATGCCCCGCAGCACACGCAGGCCGGCGACGGTGTCCGAGGCCAGTTCGGTGGCCCTGCCCGCCTTCTCCCGCTGTTCGTCCGCCCGTTTGGCCGCGGGCGGCAGCAACGGCAGTACGGCGAGGGCCAGTACGGGCACCCCGATCGCCACCACCACGCCCAGCGCGGGCTGGTAGACGACAAGAGCCGCGCTCACCACGACGGTGGTGAGCGCGGCGGAGACGAAGCGGGAGAAGGCCTCCACGAACCAGCCGATTTTCTCGACGTCACCGGTCGAGACGGCGACGACCTCTCCGGCGGCCACCCGCCGGGTCAGCGCGGCACCCAACTCGGCCGTCTTGCGCGCCAGTAGCTGCTGCACCCGGGCCGCGACCGTGATCCAGTTGGTGACGGACACGCGGTGCAGCATCGTGTCCCCCAGCGCGGTGAGGGCCCCGAGCGCCAGCATCAGGCCACCCGCCGCGGCCAGCCGCGCTCCGGATCCGTCCACGACGGCCTGCACGGCCAGGCCGACGGCCAGCGGGAACAGGGCGACGGACGCCATGTGGAGGGTGCCCCAGAGCATGGCCCTCACCTGGCCGCCCAACTGGGTGCGGCCGAGCCAGAGCAGGAAGCGGAGGCCTGACCGGACGTCCGGTCGGCCCGGGTCCGGATAGGGAAGATCGCGAATTTGCATGACATCCCGGATTCGGCATGGTGTGGGCGGGGGCGCCGTGCAAGGCTCGCGCCAGGGGAGCGTCCGGTTCAACTGGTTTTTCGCGCGGGCCCGCGGATCAGGCCAGACCGCTACTGGTGTGCTGCCCGGTGAAGCGCTTCACTCCTGCCCCATGAGACGACTGCTTCTCGTGCTGTGCGCCGCCACGCTCGGCCTGCTGCTGGGCGCCGGCCCTGCCACGGCCGCGGCGCCCGCCGAATTCGGCACCGACTGGCACGACCCCATCACGGCCACCCCGCCGGTGGACAGGCCCGCCACCACCTCGTGCAAAGTGACCGTCGCCGAAACGGAGTTCCGCGACTACACGCCCTACAAGGGCACATACCTGCCGCCCAAGGGCTGCGGCGACCGCTGGAACAAGGTCGTCCTGCGGCTGGAGGGCGCGGTCGCCGGACGGCAGTACGACCGCCTCGGCTATCTGCACATAGGCGGCGTCGAGGTCCTGCGCACCTCGACTCCCGAACCCTCCCCCGAAGGCATCACCTGGAACGTGGAGAAGGACGTCACCCGCTACGCCCCCACGCTGCGCGACCGGCAGCCCGTGGAGATGCTCATCGGCAACCTCGTCAACGAGACCTACACCGGCGTCATCAAGGTCAAGGTGACGCTGACGTTCTACAAGGCCGAGGGCAGGGTGAAGCCGGCGCAGACCCCGGACAAGGTCCTCACCCTCGACGACGCGCACCACGAGGGCGCGGTGTACGAGGGCAAGCTGAGCACTCCCGCCAACAGCGAGCGGATCGTGGCGGAGGTGTACGCCACCGGATCGGGCGGCGGCTGCGAGGAGTTCTGGTACCTCACCGTGCCGGACGCCGCGCCCTACTCGTGCAAGGCGAAGGACGGCCCCTACCGCGAGGTGCGGGTCTCGGTGGACGGGCGGCTCGCCGGAATCGCGGCGCCGTTCCCGACCGTGTGGACCGGCGGCTGGTCCAACCCGTTCCTCTGGTACGTGATCCCCGGACCGCGCGCCTTCGACGTACGTCCGCTCGAGTACGACCTCACGCCCTTCGCCGGGCTGCTCAACGACGGCAAGCCGCACACCGTCGCGATATCCGTCGCGGGCGTACCGCAGGGACAGAGCGGCTGGAGCACGCCCGTGAACGTCCTGGTGTGGCAGGACGCCGAGTCGGAGCGGGTCACTGGTGCGCTCACCACGCACCGCGCGGGCACTCCGGCCAGTACCACCGCGTACGAGGCCGGCACCGAGCACCGGCTGAAGTCCGAGGGCGGCAACTCCCTGACCGTCGCCGGCTACGTCGACACCTCGCACGGGCGGGTCACCACGACCGTTTCCCGCCAGGTCGCCGCGGCCTCCACGCACCGCTGGACCGCCGGCGAGTCGACGGACGGCCTCAAGGCCCGCTGGACCGACGACGAGACGGTCACTGTCGCCGGGCGCGGCCCGGCCACCGCGACCGGCGCGCACCGCGTCTACACCATGGACGGCGAGATCACGGTCGGCGCGGGGGACCGCCTGCGCACGGTGATGACCATGGGCGACCGCGCCGACAGCGTCACCCTGCGCGCCGGTGAGCGCATCGGCTGGTCCCGCATGGACGACACCTACACGGGTGACGCCGCCTACAACCAGAACGTGCCGCGCGAGCAGCGCCACGCCACGGGCGTCTCACGCGAGCGCTACCGCCTCCTCGGCCCCGGCACCTGTTACGACCACACCCTGGCCACGGCTCAGGGCGAGCTGACGGAGGACCGGCACCGCTGCTGACCTCTCGTTGATCTCCTGCTGATCCCTTAAGACCCCCCTGATCCCATAAGACCGCCGGGCGGGTGCGCGTGAGCCGGACAGCGGCTCCGCGGCCCGCCCGGCTCGGTTCGACGGGCGGGACCGGACGAGTGGTCAGGGGCGGACCGACCGGGTCAGCAGCTCGGCCAGCAGGCCGCCGAGCACGTCGCGCTGCCCGTCGTCGAGGGGGGCGAGGACCTCCTCCACGGCCGCGCGCCGGGCCTCGCGCAGGGCGCGCAGCGTCGCCCGCCCCTCGTCGGTGAGCTCTATCCGGGTCACCCGGCGGTTGGACGGGTCCGGCACGCGGCGCACCGCGCCGTTGGCCTCCAGGGCGTCGACCAGTGTCGTGACCGCCCGGGGCACCACTTCCAGGTGCTGGGCCAGATCCGCCATCCGCGGGGGCGTCTCGTAGTGGGCGACGGTGCGCAGCAGCCGCGACTGGGCGGGGGTGATGCCGACCGGATCCAGATAGCGCTTCTGCGCGCGGTGGAGCCTGCGGGTCAGCCTCAGCAGCTGCTCGGCGAGCTGGCCGGACGTGTCGGGGGCCGTCATGATCGCAATGTTATCAGGACACCGTCCATTGTGAATATAGGTAACAGTGAGCTATGCTCTGTACAGCGCCGGAGCTCTCGGCGCGGTCAGCGTTCTTTCCCGTTCCGGCCACCGGACCGACCTCGCTGAAGGAGCCCATGCCTCACGACGAACCGAACTGGACACCACCTCCCGCGGACCCGGAGAAGCCCGCGCAGGTGCGGCGCATCCTCCGCCTCTTCCGCCCGTACCGCGGTCGGCTCGCCCTCGTCGGGCTGCTCGTGGCCGCATCGTCCCTCGTCACAGTCGCCTCGCCGTTCATGCTGCGC
Organism: Streptomyces sp. NPDC053048; assembly: GCF_044547045.1. NCBI lineage: Bacteria > Bacillati > Actinomycetota > Actinomycetes > Kitasatosporales > Streptomycetaceae > Streptomyces > Streptomyces sp. NPDC053048. The sequence goes on along the minus strand of NZ_JBITZS010000002.1, from coordinate 505,485 downwards.
GAGGTCCTCGACGAGGCCATCCCGCACGGCCGCACCGGTCTGCTGAGCCTGCTCGCCCTCGGAATGATCGCCGCCGCGGTCGTCAACAGCGTCTTCGGCGTGCTGCAGACCCTGATCTCCACAACCGTCGGCCAGCGCGTCATGCACGACCTGCGCACCGCGGTCTACGGCCGCCTGCAGAGCATGCCGATCGCCTTCTTCACCCGCACCCGCACGGGCGAAGTGCAGTCCCGCATCGCCAACGACATCGGCGGCATGCAGGCCACCGTCACCTCCACCGCCACGTCGCTGGTCTCCAACCTCACCGGCGTGATCGCCACCGTCGCCGCCATGCTGGCCCTCGACTGGCGGCTGACGGCCGTCTCCCTCCTGCTGCTGCCGCTGTTCGTCTGGATCAGCCGCCGCGTCGGTGACGAGCGCAAGAGGATCACCGCCGAGCGGCAGGGTCAGATGGCGTCCATGGCCGCCATGGTCACCGAATCGCTGTCGGTGAGCGGCATTCTGCTCGGCCGCACCATGGGCCGGTCGGACTCCCTCACCAAGGCCTTCGCCACCGAATCGGAACGGCTCGTCGGCCTCGAGGTGCGCACCAGCATGGCCGGGCGGTGGCGGATGTCCACCATCAGCATCGTCATGGCCGCCATGCCCGCGCTCGTCTACTGGGCCGCCGGCCTCGCGCTGCAGACGGGCGGCCCGGACATCTCCCTCGGCACGATCGTCGCCTTCGTCTCCCTCCAGCAGAACCTCTACCGGCCCACGGTCAGCCTGCTCTCCACCGGCGTGCAGATGCAGACCTCCGTCGCGCTCTTCCAGCGGATCTTCGAATACCTCGACCTGCCGGTGGACATCACCGAGCCCGAGCACCCGGTGCGCCTGGAGAAGATCCGCGGAGAGGTCCGCTTCGAGGACGTCACCTTCTCCTACGAGCCCGCCGGCGCGGCGCTCTCCGGCATCGACCTCGAGGTCCCGGCCGGCGGCAGCCTGGCGGTCGTCGGCCCGTCGGGCGCCGGCAAGAGCACGCTGAGCCATCTCGTGCCCCGGCTCTACGACGTCACCGGCGGACGCGTCCTGCTGGACGGCGTCGACGTCCGTGACCTCGATTTCGACACCCTCGCCCGCGCGGTCGGCGTGGTCACTCAGGAGACCTACCTCTTCCACGCCTCCGTCGCCGACAACCTCCGCTTCGCCAAACCCGACGCCACGGACGAGGAGATCAGGGCCGCCGCCGAGGCCGCGCAGATCCACGACTACATAGCCGCCCTGCCCGACGGCTACGACACCGTGGTCGGCGAGCGCGGCTACCGCTTCTCCGGCGGGGAGAAGCAGCGGCTGGCCATAGCCCGCACGATCCTGCGCGACCCGCCCGTGCTCATCCTCGACGAGGCGACCAGCGCGCTCGACAACCACACCGAGCTCGCCGTGCAGCAGGCCATCGACGCGCTGTCCGCCGGTCGTACGACGATCACCATCGCGCACCGGCTCTCCACGGTCCGCCACGCCGACCAGATCGTCGTCCTCGACGGGGGCCGCATCACCGAACGCGGCACCCACCAGGAACTCCTCGCCGACAACGGGCAGTACGCCGCACTGGTGCGCCGTGACACGCACCTGACGGCCAAGGTCTGAGACGAACAGAGCGGGCCGGGCGGACCATCCGCCCGGCCCGGCGGCCACCTTCAGCCGGGTGCGGGCTCCGTGAACTCCGCGCGTATCGCCGACGTGTGCTCGCCGAGCTCCGGCACGGCCCCCATCGCCGCCTCCCTGCCCGCCACGTCCACCGGAGGCAGCAGCCCGCGCAACGGTCCCGCCGGGGAGGCGAATTCGCGCCAGCGGTCGCGTGCCGCCAGCTGGGGATGGCCGGCGAACTCGGCGACGCTCCGCAGCCGGGCGTTGGCGATGCCCGCGCCGTCCAGCAGGGCGAGGACACCGTCCGCCGTGTGCGCGGCGAAGCACTCCTCGATGACACCCGTCAGCTCCCCGTCGTGCGCGTGGCGCAGCGGGTTGTCCGCGAACCGCGGGTCACGGGTGAGCCAGGGCTGACGGAGCACGCGTTCGCACAGGGCCACCCACTCGCGGTCGCTCTGCACGCTCAGGAACACCCGGCCGCCGTCACCGCAACGGTAATGGCCGTAAGGGGAGATGGAGGGGTGCCGGGCGCCGCTGCGGGCGATGGCCTCGCCGCCGTACGCCTGGGCGAAGTAGGGGTGACCCATCCATTCGGCCAGCGCGTCGAACAGCGAGACCGACAGCGCCGAGCCCTCGCCGGTGCGCTCACGCTCGTACAGGGCGGTGAGGATGCCGGTATAGGCGTACATCCCGCCGGCGATGTCGGCGATGGAGATGCCGGGCCGGGCGGGGGCGCCGGGGCTGCCGGTGATCGAGACCAGTCCCGCCTCGCACTGCACCAGCAGGTCGTAGGCCTTCTTGTCCCGGTAGGGGCCGTCCGTGCCGTAGCCGGAGACATCGCAGGTGATCAGGCGCGGGTGGTCGGCGCGCAGGGTGGCGCCGGTGAGGCCCAGGCGCCCGGCGGCGCCGGGGCCGAGGTTCTGGACGAAGACGTCGGCGCGGGCGACGATCCGGTCGAGCAGCGCCCGGTCCCCGGCGTCCTTGAGGTCGAGGACCACGCTCTCCTTGCCCCGGTTGACCCACACGAAGTAGGCGGACAGGCCCTTGACCCGGCGGTCGTAGTCGCGGGCGAAGTCGCCGCGCCCGGGACGCTCGATCTTGATGATGCGGGCGCCGAGGTCCGCGAGCTGCCGGGTGGCGAAGGGTGCCGCGACCGCCTGTTCGAGGGCGACGACCGTGATGCCGCGCAGGGGCAGTGACCGTCCGGCCTCTGCCGGCGGCGGGGCGGTCATGGGCGTCCGGCCGCGTCGAGAAGGACCACGTCCAGGGTCCGCGGGCCGTGCACGCCCTCGACGCGGTCGAGCTCGATGTCGCTCGTCGCGGACGGGCCCGAGATCCAGGTCAGGGGCCGCCGGGGATCCAGCCGCGCCAGCGCCAACGGCACCGAGTCCACCACCTGGTCAGCGACACGCACCACGCACACGTGGTGGTCGGGCACGAGCGTGATCCGGCGGCGTCCCTGCCCGGGGCCCGCGTCGAGGACGAGCGTGCCGGTCTCGGCGATCGCCAGCGCGCACCCGGTGACGACGCTGTCGACGGCGTCCAGTTCCCGTGCCGTCAGCCCGGTGGTGTCGGGGACCAGTTCCGCACGGGCCTCCGCGAGCCAGCCGGGCGGCAGACCGGCCGGCACGACCACGCGGCGCGCTCCCCGCCGCTCGAGCAGTGCCGCCAGGAGGGCCGGCAGGCCGTCCGGGCCCGTGCGGTGGACGGACGCCCGGTAGTCGGTGAGGTTCTCGGCGAGCAGGGCGGCGGCCTCGGCGGGCGTGTGCGTGCCGTGCGAGGACAGGTAGTCGCGCGGCACGGGATGGTCCCGCGGCCGCTCGTGGCGCGGCACGTCCGCCAGCGCGCGCCGCACCCGCCCCAGGACGCGCTCCCTGCTCCGATCGGCGCTCACGTGGCCTCACCTCGGGTCCTGGCCCACCAGTCCCGGAACGACTCGGCGGGCACCTGCGGCAGTTCACGGCTGTCCGTCCACGCCCGGACCGGGCCGGGCAGCCGCCGGGGCGCGAACCGGCGGGCGCGCGCCGCCAGGCGCTGCGCCCGGCGCAGGGCCGCCGGATGGCCGAGCGTCCATGCGGCCGTGCGCGCCACCGCCCGCTCGGGCGCGCGCCGCTTCGCCGGCCGGACGACCGTCCGCACGCCCCGGACCGTCACCTCGCCGCCCTGCACCACCCGTTCGCGCAAGTGGAGCAGGACCTCCGGGATGTCGATGGCCACCGGGCACACCTCGTAGCAGGCGCCGCACAGGGTCGAGGCGAACGGCAGGGACTCCTCCAGCGGGGAGGCCGGGCCGCGCAGCTGCGGGGTGAGGATCGCGCCGATGGGGCCGGGATAGGGCGAGCCGTAGGCGTGGCCGCCGGCGCGCTCGTAGACGGGGCAGACGTTCAGGCAGGCCGAGCAGCGGATGCACCGCAGCGCCTGCCGGCCGACGCGGTCGGCGAGGGTGTCGGTGCGGCCGTTGTCGAGCAGCACCAGGTGGAAGGCGCGCGGGCCGTCCTCGTCGGTGGTGCCCGTCCACATCGAGGTGTAGGGGTTCATGCGCTCGGCGGTCGAGGAGCGGGGCAGCAGCTGGAGGAAGATCTCCAGGTCCCGCCAGGTGGGGACGACCTTCTCGATGCCGACGACGGAGATCAGGGTCTCCGGCAGCGTGAGGCACATCCGGCCGTTGCCCTCGGACTCGACGACGACCAGCGTCCCGGTCTCGGCGACCATGAAGTTGGCCCCGGAGACGCCGACCTCGGCCCGGAGGAACTTCTCGCGCAGGTGCAGCCGTGCCGCCTCGGCGAGGTCGGCGGGGCGGTCGGTGAGCCCTTCGGGGGCGGGGCGGCCCCAGTCGGCCATGTGCGCGCGGAAGATGTCGCGGATCTCGCCGCGGCCGCGGTGGATGGCCGGGACCAGGATGTGCGAGGGCAGGTCGTCGGCGAGCTGCACGATGAGTTCCGCCAGGTCGGTCTCGTACGCCCGGACGCCGGCCTGCTCGAGGGCGGCGTTCAGGCCGGTCTCCTGGGTGACCATCGACTTGACCTTGACGACCTCGCGCTCGCCCGTGGCCCGGACGAGGCCGGTCACGATGCGGTTGGCCTCGGCGGCGTCGGCCGCCCAGTGGACGGTGCCGCCCGCCCGTGTGACGCTCTCCTCCAGCCGCACCAGGTAGTGGTCGAGGTGCCGCAGCGTACGGTCCTTGACGGCGGCCGCGGCGGCGCGCAGCCGGTCCCAGTCGGCCAGTTCGGCGACCGCCCGGTCCCGCTTGGCGCGGATGGTGTGGGTGGCCCGGCGGAGGTTGGCCCGCAGCGTGGCGTCACGGGTCGCGTCCGCGGCCGCCCGGGGGAACGCCGGCATGCCTACATACGTACGGCTCATGCGAGCCTCCCGTCCGTGCTCGCCAGGATCTCCGCCAGGTGCACGGGCCGTACGTGCGATCCGTCGCGGGCCAGGGTGCCGCCGATGTGCAGCAGGCAGGAGTTGTCGACCGCGCACACGACGCGGGCGCCGGTGTCGCGGACGGCGCGCGCCTTGTCCGCGCCCATCGCGGCGGACACGGCGGGGTTCTTGACGGCGAAGGTGCCGCCGAACCCGCAGCACTCCTCGGCCCCTTCGAGCTCGCGCAGCTCGAGCCCCTTGACGTGTTCCAGCAACCGCCGCGGCCGGTCACCGAGGCCGAGCGAGCGCAACCCGTGGCAGGTGGGGTGGTAGGTGACGGTGTGCGGGAAGTACGCGCCGACGTCGACCACGCCGAGCACATCGACGAGGAACTCGGTGAGCTCGAAGGTCCTGGGCGCCAGGCTCGCGGCGGCCTCGGCCAGGGCCGCCGGGTCGGAGCCCGGCCGGTTCTCCTCGGCGGCGCGGGCCGCGATCCGGGGGTAGTGCTCGCGGATCATGGCGGCGCAGGAGGCGGAGGGCGTGACGATGTGGTCGTAGCCGCGGAAGGCGGTGGCGCAGCGCGGCAGCAGGGGCTCGGTGCGGTGGCGGTAGCCGGTGTTGTACAGCGGCTGGCCGCAGCAGCTCTGCTCCTGCGGGAAGCCGACCTCCACGCCGAGCCGTTCGAGCAGGGCGACGACCGCTCGGCCGGTGTCCGGGTGGAGCGTGTCGTTGACGCAGGTGACGAACAGCCCTACGCGCACACCCGTGACACCTCCCGGCGGGCCGGCCAGTGATCGTCCGGCGGCTCATACTGCCGTAGCGAACGCCGGTTGTGAAGGTCGCGACGACCGTGCGGCGGTCAACGCGCGGATCTCCCGTACGGCCGCCCGTCCGGCCCGGTTGGCGCCGATGGTGCTGGCCGACGGGCCGTAGCCCACCAGGTGGACGCGGGGGTCGCGCACCGCGCGCGTGCCCTCGAGGCGGATGCCGCCGCCGGGCTCCCGCAGCCCGAGCGGCGCGAGGTGGTCGATGGCGGGGCGGAAGCCGGTGGCCCACAGGATCACGTCCGCCTCGACGGCGGTGCCGTCGGCCCATGCCACGCCCGTCGGGGTGATCCGGTCGAACGCCGGCCGCGGGTCGAGGACCCCGGCGGCCCGCGCCCGCCGCATCGCCTCCGTCATGGGCAGGCCGGTCACCGACACCACGCTCTGCGGCGGCAGCCCCCGGCGCACCCGTTCCTCCACCTGTGCGACGGCGGCACGCCCGCGTGCCTCGTCGAAGGGGCCCTCGCGGAAGACCGGCGGCCGTCGTGTCACCCAGGTGGTGGCGGCCGCCACCTCGGCGATCTCCATCAGGTGCTGCACCGCCGAGGTGCCGCCGCCCACGACCACCACGCGCAGTCCGGCGAACTCCCCGGGCCCCGGATAGCCGGCGGTGTGCAGCTGCCGGCCGCGGAAGGTCTCCTGGCCGGGGTAGCGGGGCCAGAACGGGCGCTCCCAGGTGCCGGTCGCGTTGATCAGGGCCCTGGCCGACCACACGCCCTGTGACGTCTCCACGCGCAGCCTGCCGCCGTCGCCCTCGCGCACCGCGCCGATCGTGACGGGCCGGCGCACCCGCAGGTCGAAGGCGCGCTCATAGTCGGCGAAGTAGCCGCCGATGACCTCGGAGGAGGGCCGCAGGTCGTCCGCGTCCGTCAGCTCCATGCCCGGCAGGGCGTGCATGCCGTGCACCTTGCCGTACGTCAGCGTCGGCCAGCGGTACTGCCAGGCGCCGCCCGGACGCGGCGAGCCGTCGAGGACGACGAAGTCCCGGTCCGGCCGGTAGCCCGTGCGACGCAGGTAGTAGGCGCTCGACAGGCCCGCCTGCCCGGCACCAGCGACGACGACCTCGACCTCACGCACCCCGATTTCGTTCATGTTTCTACTAACTATGTGGGTGCCCGCTCTCTTCCCGGGCGGGTCCGCGTAAGAGGATGGGGTCATGAGCGACACCTTCCGCACCCACGTCCTGGACATCACCACCGGCTCCTCGGAGACGGTGTACGACCTCACGCGCGACTGCGAGGCGTTCCTGCGCGAGGCGGCCGCCGGCCGCGACGGCCTGCTCAACGTTTTCGTGCCCCACGCGACCGCCGGCGTGGCCATTCTGGAGACGGGCTCCGGCAGCGACGACGACCTGCTCGCGGCGCTGCGCGACCTGCTGCCGGCCGACGACCGCTGGCGGCACCGCCACGGCAGCCGCGGCCACGGCCGCGACCACGTACTGCCCGCCCTCGTGCCGCCGCACGCCACCCTGCCGGTCATCGGCGGACGGCTGGAACTGGGTACCTGGCAGTCGGTGTGCCTGGTCGATACGAACAGGGACAACCCCGACCGCCAGGTGCGGCTGACGTTCCTCGGCTGAGGCGTGGCCGGCCGGCCACGGTCGGCGCCGGGCGGTCGGGCCTGAGGCCGGGTCAGTCCTGCTGGGCGGACGGCGGCAACTGGCGCAGCTTCACCTTCGTCTTGGTCTTGAAGGCCCAGTCCAGCATCTTCGCGGCATCCGGGTAGCGGTTGGTGGGGTCGTTGAGGATGACGCCCACCACCGTGCGCTTGCCGCGCTGCGCCGCGAAGATCAGGCACGGGCCGGCGGTCGTGCCGGTCCCGGTCTTGATGCCTATCGCTCCCTGGTAGGAGTCCAGCAGCTTGTTGGTGTTGTACCAGGTGTAGAGACGGTTGACGTTCGCGGCCTTCTGCTTGGTGCTGGTCGCGCGCACGACCGTGCTCAGCGTCTTGCTCGCCAGGGCCTTGCGGGCCAGCTTGGCGGAGTCGCGCGGGGTGGTGTAGTTGTTCCCCGCCCGCGATATGCCGTCGAACGAGTCGTACTTGGTGTTCTTCATGCCGAGCTCGGCGGCCTTCTTGTTCATCTTGGCGATGAACGACGTGGTCCGGGCCGCCTCGGTGCTGCCGCTGCCGAAGGTGTCGGCGAGCGCGTACGCGGCGTCGCACCCGGAGGGGAGCATCAGGGCGTACATCAGCTGGCGGACGGTCAGCTGGTCGCCCGTGCGCAGGTCCGCCGTGCTCGCACCGGTGCGGGCGACGTAGTCACGGTAGGACTGCTTGATGGTGATCTTCTTGTTGAGATCGACGTTCTTGATGCCCAGGACCGTGACCGCCGTCATGATCTTGGTGGTGCTGGCCATCTGCCGCTTGGTGTCGGCGTCCTTGCTCCACAAGGTGCGGTTGGCGCCGCTGTCGAGCAGGAAGGCGCCCTTGGCGCTGATGTCCGGGCCGCCCGCGGCCTCGGCGGTCGTCGTCGGGAGTGCGACGGCCACGGCTGCGGTCGAGGCGACCACGGCGGCGCCCCACCGGCGCGTAGATCTTCTTCCGCTTCGCTCCATGTACGGACCTTTTCCTCGCGTGTTGGGATGAGCGAGCAGATAATCGCACCAGCTCATGCGCAAGGAGAAGCCGGGTCCTACCCGGAGTACCCCCGGAGCGTCCCGGACGCCCTTTCAGCTGCCTTGCCGTACCCCGCCCATGGCCCAGGCGTAGGCGCGCTCCGCGTCGAACTCCCGCTGGCCGCCCGCGAACAGCAGCTCCACTGTGGCGAACCCCGCGTCACCGGCCGGCACCGGCACATAGGGCACGGCGAGGCAGCGCATACCCGCCCGGTGAGCCGCCTCCACGCCGGGCGCGGAGTCCTCCACCACCGCACAGTCCACCGGCGGCACACCCAGCCGGCGCGCGGCCTCCAGGAAGACGTCCGGTTCCGGTTTGCCGCGGGCCACCTCCTCGGCGGAGACCAGGGTGACGAAGCGGTCGCTCAGCCCGGTGCGGGCCAGCACGGCCTCGATGGCCGGGCGCGAGGAACCGGAGGCCACCGCGAGCGGCACCCCGGCGGCGTGCAGCAGCTCCACGAACCGGCGCATCCCGGGGAACACCTCGGTGCGGGTGCGGGCCAGCTCCAGGTAGACGCGGTTCTTCGCGGCGAGCAGTTCCTCGACCGGCGCCTCGATGCCGTACTCCCGGCGCAGCGTCTCCATCGTCTCCCGGGTGCCGACGCCGATGAAGCGGGTGTGCTCCCGCCAGTCGAAGCCGGTGACGCCGTAGCGCGCGAGCACCCGGCGGCCGGCCTCGAAGTAGTTCGGCTCGCTGTCGACCAGCGTCCCGTCGAGGTCGAAGACGACCGCCCGGCCGGCGGCGGTACGCGTCACGAGGGCCGCTGGGCCGCGCGGCCCACCGCCTCCACCAGGGGCACCATCCGGTACGGCACCCGCTCCCGCAGCACCATCTCCGTACGGGTGCGCACCACGCCCGGCAGCTGCACCAGCCGCTGGATGACGTCCTCGAGGTGCGCCGCGTCCCGCGCCACGACGCGGGCCATCAGGTCGCCGCCGCCCGTTATCGAGAACGCCTCGATGATCTCCGGCACTTCGCCGAGGTCGCCCGCCACCGTGTCCAGGTGCCCCTGGGTGACCTCGATGTGGACGAAGGCCAGCACCGGATGGCCGAGAGCCGCGGGGGACAGGCGGGGCCCCGTGCCGGTGATCACACCGTCGCGCTCCAGCCGGTCGAGACGGGCCTGCAGCGTGCCGCGCGCGATGCCGAGCACGCGCGCGTACTCGCGCACGCTCGTACGCGGCTGTTCCAGCAGCAGCCGCAGGATCCTGGCGTCCAGCGCGTCCACGGCCATGGGCCATCGGCTCCTTGCGGTCGGTGTCGACGGCCTCGCACTGTACCAATGGCTCATCCGGAGGGCTGTCGCGTCACCAGTGGAGCACCGGTCCGTCCTGCCGCGGCCGCCCGTCAGACGAGCGCGGCCCAGATGATGACGGTCACGGCGAAGACGAGCACGAAGACGCCGATCAGCAGCACCGGCCCCGCCGCCCAGCCCCGCTGGTTGTAGTCCGGCTGCCGGGGACCGGCGCCCGACATGCTGCTCTCGCCGGGAGGCGTCTCGCCCGGTGGCACGCCTCCGCCCGGCTCGAGACCCGGGGTGCTGTCCGGGTCCGGATCGGGATTCGGTGCGGTGGTCATGGTCTCACCCGGCCTTTCCGCCGTGGCTCCGCGTCGGTCCGCGGCCTCACTACCTCCCATGGTGCGCCCGGTGCCGGTGGGGCCGCCCGCCGCTCTTCGCCCGGACGGGCGGTCACCGGCCGCTCCGGGCGGCGCGGATCCGCCCCTCCGCCGGCACCTGCCCGTTCGGCCGTACGGAAGTGCGCCGCGCACCGCACCGCACGAGACTCGTCCGAGGGAGGGGCACCGGATGGGGGCCGTCACCGAAGGAGTCGTCTCGATGGGGAACCCCGTTTGCGCCCTGCCCCGGCACGCGGGCCGCAAGGACCGGCCCGGCCGCCGCACGGAGGAGCCCGGACCCGCCCGGCGCCGCCCGCATCCCTCACGCCCGGACGGGCCGGGCCGGCGCGGCGGCGAGGAGGACGGCGGACACCCCGCCCGCCGGCCGGTCAGGGGCCGGCGGAGCCGGTGCGGGCCGTGCGGCACGCACGCGTGCCGCACGCCGCGCGGATGACGGGATGTCACCCCGGGGCGCCCCGCGCCGCGGGTCCGTCCCGCACAACACACCGGTGACGCACCACGCACCGCTGTCCGTGACGCGGACGGTGCCCGCATGACCGCCCCCTACGGGACCTCCGGCACCGGCGCGACTCCCCGCCTCGGCGCGGCTGCCGGCATCGGCGTGGTCATCGCCACCCGCAACCGCGCCGGACCGCTGGCCGCCACCCTGGGCCGGCTCACCACCCTGCCCGAGGCGCCGCGGATCGTGGTGGTGGACAACGCCTCCATCGACGGCACCCCCGAGATGGTGCGCGACTGCTTCCCGCGCGTCCTCGTGCTGCGCCTGCCGCGCGACAAGGGCGTGGTCGCCCGCACCGACGGCGTCCGCCGCCTGCGGACCCCCCTCATCGCCTTCAGCGACGACGACTCCTGGTGGGCCCCGGGCGCGCTGGCCCGCGCGGAAGCCCTCATGCGCGAGCACCCCCGCCTGGGCCTGCTCTCCGCCCGCGTCCTGGTCGGCGCCGACCGCCGGCCCCACCCACTCGACGACACCCCGGCCGCGTCACCCCTGGGCCGCGCCCCCGACCTGCCGGGCCCCAGCGTCCTCGGCTTCCCGCCCTGCGCCGCCGTCGTCCGCCGCGAGGCGTACCTGCAGACGGGCGGCTTCAGTCGCCTGCTGTCCTCCGGCGGCGCGGAGAGCGTGCTCGCCTACGACCTGGCCGCCCGCGGCTGGGGACTGGCCCACTGCCCGGACGTCGTCGCCCACCACTGCCCGGCCGTCCGGCCGTGCGAGGGGCACGACGCCCGCATGGCCCGCGACGCCCTGCTGACCGCCTGGCTGCGCCGCCCCCTGCCGCTCGCCCTCCGGCGGACCCTCGCCGTCGCCGTGCGCGTCGGCCACGACCGCGTCGCCCGGCACGCCCTGTGCGGCACGCTGTCCCGGCTTCCCGCGGCGCTCGCCCACCGTCGCCCGGTGCCGTCCGGGGTGGAGGCTGACATCCGCCTGCTGGAGCGTCATACCGGCGGGGACGGCCGCGGCGGATGACCGGCACCGGAGGCTCCCGCCGCCGCGCCCACCGACCCGTCGCGTCTCACGGACGCCGCCAGGAGTCGTCCCGTAGATGGGAGCCCGCGTGTGGGCCCATGCGCAGCATGCCGCCGTCGACGCTCCACGACGCGCCGGTGACGTAGCCGGCGTCCGGTCCGCTGAGGAACGCGATGACCGCCGCCACCTCGCGGGCGTCCCCCGGGCGGCCGACGGGGACACCGGGCCTGCGCACGGCGTGCACATCGATGTCCACCTGCCCGGTCATCGGCGTCGCGATCTCACCGGGCGCGACGGCGTTGACGGTGATCCCGTGCTCGGCGAGCTCCAGCGCCATCACCTGGGTGAGCAGCCCGAGCCCGCCCTTGGCCGCACAGTAGGGGGCCGTGCCCACGCGCGGCTGGTGCTCGTGGACGCTGGTGACGTTGACGATCCGCCCGCCGCCGCCCTGCCGGATCATGCGGCGGGCGGCACGCTGCCCGCACAGCAGCGGGCCGATGAGGTCGACGTCGATCACCTCGCGGACGGCGTCCAGCTCCAGATCGAGGAACGGTGTGACCGAGCCCATACCGGCGTTGTTGACGAGGACGTCGATGCGGCCCAGTTCACCGGCGAGCCGGTCGACGGCGTCGGCGGCGTCCGGCAGCCGGGTGAGGTCCATCTGCGCGAGCGCCGCCCGCCGTCCCGCGGCCCGTACCTCGGCCGCGGTGCCCTCGGCTCCTTCGAGATCGCTGTGCCAGGTGATGCCGATGTCCATGCCCTGCCGGGCCAGACGCACCGCGGTGGCGCGGCCGATTCCGGAATCCGCCCCGGTGACGACGGCGACGCGGGCAGGGGCTCCCTGTTCGTCCATGTTGGCGTGCGCATTTCCGTGCTCGTTCATACGGTTCCTCGTCTCGTGAGTGCTGCTCCTCGTCGCATGGGTCTCGTCCGCCGTCCCGCGCGGCATGTGTCCCTCACACCTCCGCTGTTCCTTGTACCTCCGCGTGGCCATTGGCACTCCCGTGGCGCACCCTTACGCGCCACGACTGGGCCAATGGCCCAGCCGTTCCGGACTCCCTTGAGCCAACAGCCGCAGTGATGGTGTGATGGTGCGGTCGATGGCGCTGCGGGATTTCCGCGGCGCCTTTTTCATGCCGGAGTGCCGAAGGGGCGGGAAGCAGTGCTGAAGAGGGCGTTCGTGGTACCGGACCCGGGCCGGCTCAGGCTGCGCACGGGCCTGCGCGCCGTGCTCGGCGTCGGTCTCGCGGTCGCCGTCGCACAGCTGGCCGGACTGCCGCTGCCCGCCGTCATCCTGGGCGGCCTCGCGGCGCTCCTCGCCCTGTTCACCGTCGGCGATCCGACCGTGCGCCGCCAGGTGGTCACCACCGCCCTGCTGCCGGCCGTCGGCTTCCCCGTGCTCGCCCTGGCGGCCGCACTGCACGGCCTGCCCCTGGTGCGCGACGGCGTCTTCCTCGCCGTCGTCTTCTGCGGCGTGTACGCGCGGCGCTGGGGAGCGCGCGGGCAGGCGCTCGGGATCTTCGGCTTCATGATGTTCTTCGCCACGCAGTTCCTGCACGCCGTCCCCGGCGAGCTGCCCGAGCTGTACGGTGCCGTGGCCATGGCGATCGTCGCGTCCGGCCTCGTCCGGTTCGGCCTGTGGTGCATCGAGCGCCGCACCCCGCCGCCCGCCGTCCCGGCCCCGGCGGCCGCCCGCGGCCTCGCCCGCCCCACCACCCGGCAGGCGTTCCAGACCACCTTCGCCTGCGGCTTCGCGCTCGCCGTCGGCCAGCTGGTCTCCGACGAGCGCTGGTACTGGGCCGTCGGCACCGCCTGGTGGATCTTCGTCAACACCGCCTCGCGCGGCGAGACCCTCGTCCGCGGCTTCCGCCGCGTCGTCGGCACGGTGATCGGCATCGCCGTCGGCCTCGTCGTCGCCGTGCCGCTGCACGGCGCGGCCGCGCCCTCCGCCGCGCTCGTGGCGGTCTGCGTCTTCGGCATCTTCTACACCGCGGCGCCCTCGTACAGCTGGATGATGTTCTTCGTCACCGTGATGGCCGGCCTGCTGTACGGGCTGCTCGGGGTGCTCCACCCCGGTCTGCTGACCCTGCGCTTCGAGCAGACCCTGGTGGGCGCGCTGGGCGCGGCCCTCGCCGTCGCCCTGGTGCTGCCCGTCACCACCCACGCCGCCACCGACGCCTGGATCCGGCGCGCGCTGCTGGCCGTACGGCACTGCACGGCCGAGTCCACTCGGCGGCTCGCCGGCGACGCGGGTGCCGACCCCGCGCCGCACGTCGCCGAGCTGGAGCCGCTGCTGACCAGGGTGCGGATCTCGCTCGCGCCGCTGCTGCACCCGCTCAGCCCGCTGCGCGCCCGCCGGGAACGCGCCCTGGAGGTCATGGCGCATCTGGACGACTGCGTCCGGCAGGCCCGCGGCCTCGCCGAGGTCGCCGCCGATCCCGACGCCTCCCACGATGCCCGGCTGACCGCCGCCTGCCAGCGGGTCGAGAGCGCGCTCCTCGCCCTCGCCGCCCCGGACGAGCCACTGCCGGCCGCCGAGCCGGACGCTGTCCCGCACCACCACCCCGGTGCCGAGAGGGCCCTCGCGCACCTGCACGACCTCGAGGCCTCGCTCGCATCACTGGCCACGCCCCTGCGCAACGGCCCGCGCGGAGTCTTCGCCGAGGCCTGACGGTCCTCCGGCGGGCCACGGAACGTCACTGTCAGTGGCGGCGTGTAGCGTCGGACGCACCGGATGGTTCGACGGGAGGGGCGGGCGATGGCAGGAACGACGGCGCGGGACGGCCGGCGGTGGGCGTACATCGGGTCGTTCACACAGGCGGGCGGCCGGGGTCTGACCGTCGCCGAGGCCGACGGCGCCACCGGCGCCCTGAAACCCGTGTACTCCACCGACGTGGTGCCCAACCCCTCCTACCTCGCCCTCTCGCCCGGCGGTGACGTGCTCTACGCGGTGAGCGAGAGCGACGAAGGGGCCGCGGCGGCGTTCTCCCTGGCCGACCCCGCGCGCCCCGAACCGCTCGGGGCACCCGTCGGCGTGCGCGGCGACGGCCCCACGCACCTCGCCGTCGCCGGAGCCCGTCTGCTCACCGCCAACTACGGCTCCGGCAGCGTCAGCGTCCTGCCGATCCGCACCGGCGGGCTGCTCGGCGAACCCTCGGCGGTGCTCCCGCACCGCGGCAGCGGCCCGGTGAGCGACCGTCAGGCCGGTCCGCACGCGCACGCCGTCGTCACCGACCCCTCGGGGCGCTGGGTGCTCGCCGTCGACCTCGGCACCGACTCCGTGTGGACGTACGCCCTCGACCCGGTGACCGGCGACCCGGTGCGGCACGGGGAGACGCGGCTGCGGCCCGGAAGCGGGCCCCGCCATCTCGTCTTCCATCCGCGCGGCGACCGCGCGTACATCCTCAACGAGCTGACGCCCACCGTCACGCTCTGCCGCTGGGACGCGGCGACGGGGACGCTGGAGCCGGCCGGCGAGGTGCGCGTGGTGCCTCCGGGCGTGGAGACGGCCTGCTATCCGTCGGCGCCCGTGGTCTCCGCCGACGGCCGGTTCCTGTGGGCGGCCGTCCGAGGGCACGACAGCATCGCCACCCTCGCCCTCGACGCCCCGGGCGACCACGCCGAGCTCCGGCACACGGCCGGCTGCGGCGGGCACTGGCCCCGTGACCTGACCGCGCATCCGGACGGCACGGTGCTCTACGCCGCCAACGAGCGCTCCGGCGACGTCACCTGGTTCACCGTCGACCCGGACACGGGCATACCCGCGCCCGCCGGTTCGATCGCGGCCCCGGCGGCGTCCTGCGTGCTCTTCGCCTGAGGACGGCCTGAGGACACAGCGGTCGCGAGACGACCGGCTGCGACGACACCGGCCCCACGAACGCCTGGAGGGGCCTCCAATGATGGAGGCCCCTCCAGAGGCGGCCGTTCACGGGCCGTACGTACGGACGTACGCGCGACCCGGCGGTGCTGTCGTGCGCGTCAGCGGGCCGACGCGCCCTGCGGAGACGGCTGGGTGGTGATGCCCAGCACGGAGGCGTACTTGGCCAGCGCGAGCTTGCCGATCGCCGGGTAGGCACCCAGCGGCTCGGACGCCGCGCAGCCCGCCTCCTTGGCGGCCATGGCGGTCAGCGTCTCGTCGACCTCGGGCCCGATGAGGCACGGGGCCAGCGCCAGGTTCCGGGAGCCGGAGCCGCGCAGCTGGTCGGCGGCGCGGGCGATGGAGCCCTCCTCGTCCAGCGCGGCGGCCAGCACGGGCACCGCCAGACGGGCGGAGAGCAGCATGCCGGTGATGCCGGCGGCCTGCACGGCCTCCTCGCCACCGACCGTCGCCAGCACGATGCCATCGGCGGCGGTTGCGACTGTGAACAGTCGTGCGCGGTCGGCGCGGGCCAGGCCGGCCTCGGACAGCCGCACGTGCAGCGCCTCGGCGAGCAGCGGGTGCGGGCCGAGCGTGTCGGTGAGCTCGCTCGCGGAGCCGCTGTTCATGACGGACTGGCGTATCCGCCGCAGGGCGGCGCTGTCCGGCCCGGCCAGCAGCGGCACGACGACGGCGTCGGGCGCCTGCGCCCAGGGGTCCTCGGCGGACTCTCCTTCGCGCGCTTCGCTCGCGCGAGCGGCGCGCTGGGCGGCGGCGTAGCCGAGCACGGCGTCCAGGGGCGGGAAGCCCTCGCTGTCGGCCTCGGCGTCCACGTAGCCGACGCGCGCGTCGAGCCCGGGAAGCTCGGAGCGGGCGATGCTCAGGGTCTCCTCGGCGAGGTGGCGCGTGGCGATGTCGGGTGTGCCGGGCACGGCGAGCACCAGCGGGGGCGCACCCGCCGGGGCGGCCACGGGCTCCGGCCGCCGGTGTCGTCCCGGCTGGCGGGGACGCGGCATTCGTACAGGCAGGCCCGGCGCGGGCCCTGTGGGGGAGCTCATGGCGCCGCATGTTAGTCGTTCATGGGGCTCGGACGTTCGGGTGGGGGTAACTGAGCAACGTCTGTCCGGTTTTATTCGATGGCTCATACGATAAGCGCAGATGTGATCAGCAAACGACCCGGAGCAGCACGTCGTCCACGGGCAGTGTCAGATCGTCGGTCGCGAGTGCGGTGGCCACGGTCACCGATCCGGCCAGTGGATCACCCTCGGGGGCGACCGTCCGAGCGTGAGGAAGTTGCAATTGCAACTCTTCGTGCAATGGCGTGAGAAGGTGGTCGCCCATCCGGAACAGCCCGCCGGTGAGCGCCACGGCCGCTGCCGAGGAGGGACAGACCGCCGCGGCGGCCCCGGCGATGTGGCGTGCCGCCGCCCGCAGGATGTCCGCCGCGACCGCGTCGTCGGCCGCGCACCGCGCCACCTCGGGGGCGAAGGAGGCCAGCACGGCGGGCCGGTCCGTACGCGGGTACAGCTTCCCGGGCAGCTCCCGCACCGGGCCGAAGACCGCCTCGGCGCGGGCCAGCAGTGCCCTCGAGCCGCCCGCGCGCCCGTCGTGGGCCCGCAGCGCGGCCTCCAGCCCCGCGCGACCGATCCAGGCGCCCCCGCCGCAGTCGCCCAGCAGATGCCCCCAGCCGTCCGCGCGCCGCCAGCCGCCCTCGCCGGAGAGGTCCGTGCCGAGCGCGACCAGTCCCGTGCCGGCCGCGACGACCGCGCCCGGCCGCTGCCCGAGGGCACCCGCGTAGGCGGTCACCGCGTCGGAGGCCAGGGCGAGACGGCGCACCCCCAGCGCCTCGCGCAGGGCCCGGGGCAGGACGGCGCGGAGGTCCTCCCCGAGCATGGCCATGCCCGCCGCGCCCACACAGGCGGCCGCGCAGCCGCGCGCCCCGGCCCGGCCGAGCAGTTCCGAAGCGGCGGGCAGCACCGCGGCGAGCAGCGCCCGCGCGTCGATGCCCCGCCGCCCGGTGCCGACCGGGACCGGGGAGGACCAGGTCGGGACCGGCCCGTCACCGTCCACCGCCGCCAGCGCGACCCGGAGGCCGGAGCCGCCCGAGTCGACTCCCAGCACATGACCGGCCGCACCGGAGGTGACCCCCACGGCGCCCGTCACCCGAGCCCGTGGGCGCGGTGCGCGCTCGTCCGCAGCGACATGACGCGCACCCTACTGCCCCGGCCGGGTTCAGGGCAGCTGCCAGTCCACCGGGACCGAACCCTGGCGCGCCAGCAGGTCGTTGGCCCGGCTGAAGGGCCGCGAGCCGAAGAAGCCGCGGTCCGCGGACATGGGGGAGGGGTGCGCGGACTCCACGCACGGCACCCCCTCCAGCAGCGGCCGCAGGTTGCGCGCGTCGCGCCCCCACAGCACGGCCACCATCGGCCGGCCCCGCGCCACCAAGGCGCGGATCGCCTGCTCGGTGACCTCTTCCCAGCCCTTGCCGCGGTGTGCCGCGGGCTTGCGCGGTGCCGTGGTCAGCGCCCTGTTGAGCAGCAGGACGCCCTGGCGGGTCCAGGGCGTCAGATCGCCGTTGGACGGCCGGGGCAGCCCCAGGTCCGTGTGCAGCTCACGGAATATGTTCTCCAGGCTGCCGGGCAGCGGGCGCACCTCGGGCGCGACGGAGAAGCTCAGGCCCACGG
The DNA here is from genome assembly GCF_044547045.1 of Streptomyces sp. NPDC053048. Classification (NCBI taxonomy): domain Bacteria; kingdom Bacillati; phylum Actinomycetota; class Actinomycetes; order Kitasatosporales; family Streptomycetaceae; genus Streptomyces; species Streptomyces sp. NPDC053048. The sequence goes on along the minus strand of NZ_JBITZS010000002.1, from coordinate 487,416 downwards.
CGTGACCGGGCGTCGGGTAGGGGTCCTGACCCACGATCAGCACCCGCACGTCGTCGAACGGCTGCTGGAAGGCGCGCAGCACGTTCGCGCCGGAAGGCAGGTAGGTCCGGCCGGCGGCGATCTCGGCGCGCAGGAAGTCGCCCATCGCGGCGACCCGTCCGGCCACCGGCTCCAGCGCCTTGGCCCAGCCCGGTTCGACGATCTCATTCAACGGTCGTGCGGCCACGACGGCGGTCCCTCCCTGTGGGCAAACTGTTCGCCGCGCAAGTCTAGGTTCGGACGCGCCCGGGGAATTCACCTGTCCGCCCGGAGCGAGGGAGCCGCGGCCGGAGCCGGGCGGGCACGTCGTGGGTGTAACCGCCGGCGGGGCTCCGGGAGATTCAGCCGTAAGAGGTGTACCGGCGGTGCGGGCACCGCTCACACCCTCCGGCAAAGCCTTTGTACGGCAGGCATCGTAATTTGACGATCGCCGTACTACGGTGTGTATCGTACTAACGCAGTCGATCAAGCCGCTTCCGCGCGGCACAGCGAATCGGAGTTCCGACGTGAGCACCCTCTTCGAGCCCTTCACCCTGCGGTCGCTGACCATCCCCAACCGCGTCTGGATGGCGCCCATGTGCCAGTACTGCGCGGACCCGGACGGCCCCCGCGCGGGTGTGCCGCACGACTGGCACTTCGCCCACCTCGCGGCACGCGCAGTCGGCGGTGCGGGGCTCATCCTGGTGGAGGCGACGGCCGTGGTGCCCGAGGGCAGGATCTCGCCCGCCGACCTCGGGCTGTGGAACGACCGCCAGCAGGAGGCGTTCCGGCGCATCACCTCCTTCCTGGAGGCCCAGGGCACCGTCCCCGGCATCCAGCTCGGCCACGCCGGCCGGAAGGCGTCGACCGACCGGCCGTGGCGCGGCGGCAAGCCCGTCGGCCCCGAGGCGCACGGCTGGCGGCCCTCCGCCCCCTCGCCGGTGCCCTTCGCCGACGGACACCCGGTGCCCCACGAGATGACCACCGACGACATCAAGGACGTGATCCGGGCCTTCGCCGCCTCGGCGCGGCGGGCGCTCGCCGCGGGCTTCAAGGTCGTCGAGATCCACGGCGCCCACGGCTACCTCATCCACGAGTTCCTCTCCCCGCACAGCAACCACCGCACCGACGAGTACGGCGGCTCCTTCGAGAACCGCACCCGCTTCGCGCTGGAGATCGTGGACGCCGTGCGCGAGGTCTGGCCGGACGAACTGCCCCTGTTCTTCCGCGTCTCCGCCACCGACTGGCTGACGGAGAACCCGCGGGACGAGCGGGAGGGCTGGACCGCCGACGACACCGTGCGCCTCGCCAAGGAACTGCAGGCCCGCGGCGTGGACCTGCTCGACGTCTCCACCGGCGGCATCGCCCCCGGGGTCACCATCCCGGTGGGCCCGGACTACCAGGTCCCCTTCGCCGCACGCGTGCGTGAGGAGACCGGCCTGGCAGTCGCCGCGGTCGGACTGATCACCGAACCGCGCCAGGCGGAGGACATCCTCACCTCCGGCCGGGCCGACGCGGTGCTGCTCGGCCGCGAACTGCTGCGCAACCCCTCCTGGCCGGCCGACGCGGCCACCGCCCTGGGCGCCCCGGCCCGTCGCCCCGACCAGTACGGCTGGGCGGTCTGACGCCCCGTCCCCTCCACCGGCGCCGCCCGGTACGCGCCGCTCAACGCCGCCCTGGAACAATGCCGTTGCGGGTGCCGTTGACCACGTACGTACCGGGCCCGGCAGGGCGACGTCAGGAGGACATGTGACCAGCGCACAGGCGGCCGACGCGGTCGAGCACAGCTTCGTCGAGGTGAACGGGGTCAGACTGCACATCGCCGAACAGGGACAGGGGCCGCTGGTCCTGCTCCTGCACGGCTTCCCGGAGTGCTGGTACTCCTGGCGGCACCAGTTCGGGCCGCTGGCCGAGGCCGGCTACCGGGTGGTGGCGCCCGACCAGCGCGGCTACGCCCGCAGCGAGCAGCCGCGGGACATCGACGCCTACAGCCTGCTGCACCTCACCGGTGACGTGATCGGCCTGATCCACGCGCTGGGAGAGGAGAGCGCCGTCGTCGTCGGCCACGACTGGGGCGCGCCGGTCGCCTGGACGACCGCCCTGCTGCGCCCGGACGTCGTGCGGGGCGTCGCCGGGCTGAGCGTCCCGCCGGTCCCGCGCGGTCCCGTCCCGCCGCTGCCGGCGCTGCGCTCGCTGCTCGGCGACGGCTTCTACCAGATCTACTTCCAGGAGCCGGGCCTGGCCGACGCCGAACTGGCGCAGGACCCCACGGGAACGTTCCGCCGCATCCTCTTCGGCGGCTCCGGCGACAGCCCGAACACCGCCCCGCCCCGCCCGTGGGTCATCCCCGAGGGCGCCTCGCTCCTGGACACCATGCCGGAGCCGGACCGGCTGCCGTCCTGGCTGACCGAGGACGACATCCGCGCCTTCGTCCGCGAGTTCGACGAGCACGGCGAACGCGCCTTCACCGGCGGCCTGAACTGGTACCGCAACATCGACCGCAACTGGGAGCTGCTCGCCCCGTTCGCGGACCGCGGCATCGACGTCCCGGCGCTGTTCGTGGCCGGGGACCGGGACCTGGTGCGGTCCTTCCCCGGCGTCGAGGAGCTGCTGTCCTCGCTGAAGCTGCTGGCGCCGAAGCTGCACGCCAGTATCACTCTCCCCGACTGCGGCCACTGGACCCAGCAGGAGCGTCCAGAGGAGGTCAACGCCGCGCTCCTGGACTTCCTGGCCCACCTGCCGGCCCGGGGCTAGACAGGTTCCCGGCCGTGGCGCCCCCCCCCCCCGCCCGGGGGGGGGGGGGGGCGGGCCCCCGGGCGGGGGGGGGGGGGGGCGGGGGGGGGGGGGGGGGGGGGGGGGGGGGGGGGGGGGGGCGCGGGTGTCCAGGGCGGCGGATGCCGCAG
>NZ_JBITZS010000002.1:0-484485 GCF_044547045.1 Streptomyces sp. NPDC053048 | reverse complement strand
CCCGCCCCCCCCCCCCCCCCCCCCCCCCCGGCCCCCCCCCCCCCGCCCCCCCCCGGCCCCCCCCCCCCCCCCGCGCGCCCCCCCCCCCCCCGGGGGGGGGGGGGGGGCCCCCCCGCCCGCCGGGATCAGGCCAGCGGGGCCGGGTAGGTCGGGTACTCCACCCCGGAGACGTGCTGGACGACGCGGATGACCTGGCAGGAGTAGCCGAACTCGTTGTCGTACCAGAGGTAGAGGATCGCGTTGTCGCCGTCGACCTTGGTGGCGCCGGCGTCGACGATCGAGGCGTGGCGCGAGCCGATGAAGTCGCTCGAGACCGCGTCGGGGGCGCTGATGAAGTCGATCTGGCGCTTGAGCGGCGAGGTCAGCGACACGTTGCGGAGGTAGTCGAGGACTTCCTCGCGGGTGGTCTCGCGGCCGAGCCGCAGGCTGAGGATCGCGATCGAGACGTCCGGCACCGGGACGCGGATCGAGCTGCCGGTGATCGGCGCCTCGAGCTCGGGCAGCGCCTTGGCGACGGCCGAGGCGGCACCGGTCTCGGTGATCACCATGTTGAGCGGCGCCGAGCGGCCGCGGCGGTCGGCCTTGTGGTAGTTGTCCAGCAGGTTCTGGTCGTTGGTGAACGAGTGGACGGTCTCCACGTGGCCGCGCAGGACGCCGTACTCGTCCGCCATCGCCTTCAGCGGCGGCACGATCGCGTTGGTGGTGCAGGACGCGCAGGACAGCACCCGCTCGTCCGGCTTGATCGTGTCGTGGTTGACGCCGTGCACGATGTTGGGGACGTCGCCCTTGCCCGGCGCGGTCAGGACGACCTTGTCGATGCCGGGGCGCAGGTGCGTCGAGAGGCCCTCGCGGTCGCGCCACTTGCCCGTGTTGTCGATGAGGATGGCGTTCTTGATGCCGTACGCCGTGTAGTCGATCTCCGACGGGTCGCCGGCGTAGATCACCTTGATCTCGTTGCCGTTGGCGACGATCGTGTCGTTCGCCTCGTCGACGGTGATCGTGCCCTGGAACTGGCCGTGGATGGAGTCGCGCCGCAGCAGCGAGGCGCGCTTGACGAGATCTTCGGCGGCCCGCCCGCCGCCGCGGCGGACCACGATGGCACGCAGCCGGAGGCCGTTGCCGGAGCCGGCCTTCTCGATGAGCAGCCGGGCGACCAGGCGGCCGATGCGGCCGAAGCCGTAGAGGACGACGTCGCGCGGCTCGCGGCACTCGATCTTGTTGGCGCCCGTGGCGCCGGCGACGGCCTCGGCGGTGAACTCCGCCACCGACAGACCACGGTCGTCGGCCTTGTACGTCGCGGCCAGCATGCCGATGTCGATCTGGGAGGGGCCGAGATCGAGCGTGGTGAGAGCCTGCAGGAACGGCATGGTCTCGGTGACCGAGAGTTCCTCGCCGGCGATCTGCCGGGCGAATCGGTGGGTCTTCAGGATGCTGACCACCGACTTGTTGATCAGGGAGCGGCTGTGCAGCAGGACGGTGACATCCCGCTCGCGGTGCAGCTTGCCGATGATCGGGATCATCGACTCCGCGATCTCCTCGCGGTTCTTCCAGTTCGTGAACGAGTCGTCGTTGACTATCACAGGCATCTCTTTCGAGCTAGATGGCGCTCATATGCTAACCGCAAGCCCGTTTGATCGTTCAAGCGGCGTCGGTCACACCCGCGGCGGAGGGTCGGGCGGGCTCGGGTTTGACAAATACGGTTGCCGATCCTGCAATGGCCGCATGGCTCACGACCCGGACCCCAGCGGCCTGAACACGGTGCTGACCGCCGTCGGACCACGCCTGCGCGCCCTGCGACGGCAGCGCGGCGCGACGCTGGCGGAGCTGTCCGAGGCCACCGGCATCTCGGTCAGCACCCTCTCCCGGCTGGAGTCCGGCAAGCGCCATCCCGGCCTGGAACTGCTGCTGCCGCTGGCCAGGGCGCACCGCGTGTCCCTGGACGAGCTCGTCGGTGCCCCGCCCACCGGTGACCCGCGGATCCACGCGACGCCGGTCACCCGCAACGGCAAGACGTACGTGCCGCTGAGCCGGCAGGCCGGCGGGGTGCAGGCGTTCAAGCTGATCCTCCCGGGCGCGAAGGAGGGTGTGGAGCCCGAACCGAAGACCCACGAGGGCTTCGAGTGGCTCTACGTCCTCAGCGGCAGGCTGCGCCTGGTGCTGGGCGAGCACGACCTCGTGCTGCGGTCGGGCGAGGCGGCGGAGTTCGACACCCGGGTGCCGCACTGGTTCGGCAGCGCGGACCAGCGGCCGGTGGAGTTCCTGAGCCTGTTCGGGCCGCAGGGTGAGCGCGTCCACCTCAAGGCGCGGCTGCGGCAGTCCACATGAGGGAGCCCGCGGCGGTCAGCGAATTACGATGAGCGTCGTACAATGGGTGGCCCAGCAGTCCCCGGCCACGACCTGGAGGAGCAGCCGTGCCGACGCCGAAGCAGGCCCGTTCCCTCGAGCACCCCACCCGGGAGCAGATCAGCCTCGAAGGCGTCCTGCACGCCCTGTCCGACCCCATGCGCCTGATGGTGGTGCGGGCGCTGGCCGAGGAGGGCGTCGCCGACCAGTCCTGTTCGGTGTTCGACCTGCCCGTCAGCAAGTCCACCACCACGCACCACTTCCGGGTGCTGCGCGAGAGCGGTGTGATCCACCAGATCTACCGGGGCACGGCCAAGCTGAACTCCCTGCGCCGCGACGACCTCGAAGCGCTCTTCCCCGGCCTGCTCGACAGCGTCCTGACGGCCTACGACCGCCAGAGCGAGCGCGCCCCGGCGGCCGGCTGACGCCCCCGCGTCCGACCGACGCCTCGGGGGCTGAACGAGCCGTCAGCCCTTACCGTGTGCGGCGGTGAGCAGCCCGTCCCAGTCCGGGATCTTCACCGTGCCGCGGCCCAGCCGCGCCCCCAGCGCCGACTCCGCCGCCTCGATGGCCAGCCAGCCCGGCCACTCCACCGGATCCAGGCCCGCCGACCGCAGCGCGGCGGCCGGATCGCCGGCCGGACGGCGCGCCACGAGTGCGCGGGTGTCGGCCAGCAGCGAGGCCACCGTCTCCTTGGCGCACGAGCGGTTGGTACCGATCACCCCGGTCGGCCCGCGCTTGATCCAGCCCGCCACGTACTCGCCCGGCGACGGCACCCCCTCCCGGAGCACCCGCCCCCGGTCGTGCGGAACCGTCCCGCGCTCCACGTCGAACGGCAGCCCCGGGATCGGCACCCCCCGGTAGCCCACCGACCGCAGCACCAACTGCGCCTCGATCTCCTCGAACCGGCCTGTCCCCCGCACCCCGCCCCGCCCGTCCGGGACCGTCCGCTCGAAGCGCACCGCGCGCACGGCGTCGTCCCCCAGCAGCGCCACCGGCCGCAGGAAGAACCGCATCCGGATGCGCCGCCCCAGCTCCCGCGGCGGGGCCTGCGCCCATCCCCGCAGCACGTCCACGTTGCGCCGCACGGCCGACGGCAGTCCGGCCGGGTCGGCCCACGCCGGGTCCAGCTCCGCCTCCTCGGGCCGTACGAGCGCCTGCGCGCCCGGCAGCGCGCCGAGCTCGCGCAGCTCCTTGGTGGTGAACTTCGCCTGGGCCGGGCCGCGCCGGCCCACCATGTGGATGTCCGTCACCCGGCTCTCGGCCAGCGCCTCCAGCGCCGCGTGCGGCACGTCGGTGTGCCGCAGCTCGTCAGCGCCGCGGGCCAGCACCCGGGCCACGTCGACGGCCACGTTCCCGACGCCGATGACGACGGCCGAGCGGGCGGTGAGCACGAATCCGCCCGGCGCGGCGTCCGGATGGGCGCTGTACCAGGAGACGAACTCGGTGGCCGAAAAACTGCCGGGCAGGTCCTCGCCGGGAATCCCCAGCCGCCGGTCGGTCGCCGCGCCCACGCAGTAGACCACCGCGTGGTAGAGCTCCGGCAGCAGCGCGGCGGGCAGCGCCCCCGGCCCGTCCCCCACCGGGACGTTGCCGAGGAAGCGGATGCCCGGCCGCTCCAGGGTCACCCGCAGGTTCTGCTGCAGCGACTTGATCTTCTCGTGATCGGGCGCCACCCCGTAGCGCACCAGCCCGTACGGGCAGGGCAGCCGGTCCAGCACGTCCACCGTCACTCCGGGGACGGCGCGCTGTTCCAGCAGGGCCTGGGCGGTGTAGACCCCGCTCGGGCCGGATCCGACGACTGCGATGCGAAGCACGGAAGGCTCCTTCCCGCGAGTCACTCCAGGATCCCACGGCGGGCCGCGTCACGGGAGGTGCGATGCCGCCGTCCGGACGCGTCCGGACGCCCGGTGGTCAGACGCCCGGCGGAGGCGGGCGCTCGCCGGGCGGTACGCCGAGCCCCCACTCGAGCCCGTACCGCTGGAAGAGCTCCGCGCGCAGCCGCTCGGCGGGCATCGGCGCCCCCGGCAGCAGGATCGCCACGACCGCGCCCATCAGCTGGGCCCGCAGCAGCCGGTAGTCGTTGTCGGGGTCGGTGGAGCCGTAGCGTGACACCGTGTCGCGCAGCAGGTGCGCCAGGCGCTGCTGTTCCGGGCACTGGACGAAGCCCTCGGCCGTCAGGATCCCCGCCATGTGGGTGCGCATCAGCCGGGGCCGGTCCCGGGCGAGGCCCAGCACCGCGTCGATGGCCCGCGCCAGCAGCTCGCGGCCGTCCGGCGCGCACGGTTCCCGCTCCAGCTGCGCCGCGAGCTCACGGTGCATCAGCCGGTGCACCGCGGACTGCAGCAACTGCCGCTTGCCGGGGAAGTAGTACGAGACCAGTCCGCGCGCCGCTCCGGCCCGGTCCGCGATGTCCGCCAGCGTCGTCGCCTCGTACCCGTGCTCGTCGACCAGATCCACGGTGGCCTGCAGCAGCCGCTCTCGGGACCGGCGGCGCAACTCCTCGTTGACCGCTGGGCTGCGGGGGGACATGCGCTAACTCCTGCGTTGACTGGCTCCGAGCCAATATACTCAGAGGGCGGCCGGTTGTCCTGCCCGCTGAGCAGGGCGGACATCGGCACGCCCGCTGATGTCGGGCGATGCGGGGGATCGTCCGACATCAGCGCTTTCCGGCCACCGGACCGGGGCGATATCCGGTGTTTCCCAAATCCCGCCCGGCACGCGGCGGATATCCCTCGGGCCATCGGCGAAACCTGCCGGCCGGTACCTGGGACGTGCATGGCCGGATTTACGGCCGATGGATATATGCGGTCAATCGAGCGGTGGTCGCGGCGGGACCCACGACGCCCGGTCCGGCGCCGGTCCAGGCGTGCTGATATCACGTCAAATTCATTGCGGAAACGGCTTGTCGGCGAGGCCTTCACAGCGTGATGCCCCCGCCCCGCGCGGCCTCGCCCGCCCCTGACGCCGCGATCGCGGATGGCTCCGACCGGGGCATCGCCCGTACGGAGCAGGGTCCGGAGTGTCAGTTTGTAAGCTCTCACGTTTCTGTAAATGTATGCACGTAACGTCGGCTGGACCGCCGACACTTCGCGCACGAGACGTGCCTACGCCAGGGAGAATTCATGCGTTACGGGAGTGCTTTGCGGGCCGAGGTCGCATCCGAGCGGACCACCCCCCTCATCGGCATCTACGACATGTATTCGGCGTCCATCGCGGCCCAGCACTACAACGGCTTCTTCGTCTCCGGTTTCGGTTTCGCCGCCTCGTACTACGGGCTGCCCGACATCGGGTTCATCGCCTGGCCGGACATGCTCGCCTTCGTCGAGCGGCTCCGGCTGGCCTTCCCCGCGCACCACCTGCTGGTGGACATCGACGACGGCTATGTGGACCCCGAGGTCGCCTGCCACGTGGTCCAGCGCCTCGAGCGCACCGGCGCCTCGGGGGTGATCCTCGAGGACCAGAAGCGCCCGCGCCGCTGCGGGCACGCGGACGGCAAGCTGATCCTGCCGCTGGAGGAGTACCTGGAGAAACTGGAGATGGTGCTCAGCAGCAGAGAGGACCTGCTCGTCGTGGCCCGTACGGACGCCACCGAGGAGGACGAGATCCTGCGGCGCGCGGCCGCGCTGGCGCGGACCGACGCGGACGTCGTCCTCGTCGACGGGGTCCGCAGCGTGGAATGGATCCACCGCATCCGCTCGGTCGTCGGCGACAAACCGCTGCTCTTCAACCAGATCGCGGGCGGCAAATCGCCCCGGCTCTCGCTGACCGAACTCACCGAGCTGGGCGTCGACGTCGCCATCTACAGCACGCCGTGCCTCTTCGCCGCGCACAGCGCCATCGACGGGGCCCTGGCCGACCTCAAGCTGGCCGACGGCCGCCTGCCGGACACCCGGCTCACCGGCGCCGTGGGAGTGCAGAGCTCCACCCGGCTGCTGGAGAGGAACATCAGCCGTCACCATCGCGCGGCGCAGCCGGCCGGCGTCTGAGCCGGCCGCGACGCACCCCGCCATGGGCAGACACCGACGGCAGGCAGCGACAGCACCCGGTCAGTTCCGGCTTCCCAGGGCGGGCGTCGTGCTCGCGCTGGCGGCGGGCGCGCTGCTCGGCGGGCACGCCGGGCAGGCCTCCGCCGCCGCACCCCGGCACCCCGACGCCGACGAGGAGACCGGGTACGGTCCGCCGGCCGGAGCCCGCGCCCCCCTCCTCGGCCTCCTGGTCATCGACATCGACAACTCCCACGCCGACTCCTGGCTCGAGGTCGACCGGACCCTCAACACCCTGCTCGGCGGCAGGGGAACGGCCGGAAGCGACCACGAGGGCGGCGAGGGCATCGAGATCATCACCCGCGGACTGTCCGAGGCCGCCACCCCCGGAACGCGGCCGCGGCCGGCCGGCCATGCGCCGCACCACCGTGAAAAGGACCAGTGAGGTGACCGGAACACCCCGGAAAGGCCGGCTGCGCAGAGCCGTCGACCCTTATGTCGCGGCCCTGCTCGGCACCGTCGCGCTGGCCACGCTGCTGCCCGCCACCGGCGGCGCGGCCGTGGCCGCCGGCCACGCCGCCGACATCGCCATCGGCCTGCTCTTCTTCCTCTACGGCACCAGACTCTCCACCCGCGAGGCCGTCGACGGGGTGCGCCAGTGGAGGCTGCACCTCGTGGTGGCGGCGAGCACGTTCGTCCTCTTCCCCCTGCTGGGGCTGGCGGCCGGAGCCCTCGCGCCCCTCCTGCTCACCCCGCAGCTCTACACCGGGCTGCTGTTCCTGTGCACGGTCCCCTCGACCGTCCAGTCGTCGATCGCCCTCACCTCCACCGCGCGCGGCAACGTCCCGGCGGCCATCTGCGCCGGTACGTACTCCAGCCTGCTCGGCATGCTGCTCACCCCGCTGCTCGCCGCCTGGCTGATCGGCTCCGCCGTACGGTTCTCCGCCGACGGGCTGCTGACCATCGCGACCCAGTTGCTCGCCCCCTTCCTCGCCGGGCAGCTGCTGCGTCCCCGCCTCGGCGGCTTCACCGGCCGGCACAAGCGGGCGCTCGGCCGCCTGGACCGGCTCTCGATCCTCCTCGTCGTCTACACCGCGTTCAGCAGGGGCATGGCCCAGGGCATCTGGCACCAGGTCACCCCGCTCCGGCTGGCCGCGCTGATGCTGCTCTCCGCGGCGGTGCTGGCGGCGGCGCTCGGCACGACGGCGCTGGCCGGACGGCGGCTGGGATTCGGCCGCGGCGACCGCGTCACGCTCGTCTTCTGCGGCGCCAACAAGAGCCTGGCGACCGGACTGCCCATGGCGGCCGCGCTGTTCGGGCCGGGGGCGGGGCTGGTGATCCTGCCGCTGATGCTCTTCCACCAGATGCAGCTGACCGTCTGCGCGGTCATCGCCAACCGCTGGTCCCGTCAGATGCCGGACGACCCGCTGCCGTCGGGACGGTCGGCGCAGGAAGGGGCGGAAGCGGTGGAGGCAGGGACAGCGGAGGCGGCGGAGGCTGCGGGGGAGTCGGGAAGGGGCGGCGCGCTCCCCGTGGCCTGAGCCCCGCTACGACCCTGTACGCCGCGGACCCGGCCGCGCGTCCTGCGCCGCCAGGCCACCACCACGGCCGCGAGCCCGGTGACCGCGATGAAGGCCATCGCCGCCAGGAACGGCGGTGAGGTCGGCGACGCCGCGTGGCTGCCCGCGATCACATAGGCGGCGGTGTTGGGCACGACGCCCAGCCCGGTCGCCAGCACGAAGGGCGCCCAGCCCATCCGGGAGACGGCGGCGCAGTAGTTCGCCGCGGCGAAGGGCACCCCGGGGAAGAGCCGGATCGCCAGCATCGACCGGAAGCCGTGCCGGCTCAGCTGCCGGTCGGCGGCCTTCAGCCAGCGCCCGCGCAACAGCGGGCGCAGCGCGTCCTGCCCCAGCAGCCGCCCCAGCCCGAAGGAGACGGCCGATCCCAGCACGGTGCCCACGACGGCCGCGGCCGTCCCGAGCGGGGCACCGAACAGCGCGCCCGCCGCGAGGTTCAGCACCGGGCGCGGCACGAACGCCGCGGTGCACAGTCCGTAGGCGACGGCGAAGAGCACGACCGCCGTGCCGCCGCCCGCCAGCTGCGGCGGCCAGCCGTCGGCGAGCAGCCGCTCCGGCCTGCAGACCACTACGGCCGCCATCGCGCCGCCGAGCAGCGCGACGAGCAGCCCGAGCCGGGCCCACGAGGACAGCAGCACCCGCGACCGGCGCGCGGCGGGGTCCGCGGACGGGGCGGCGGTATCGAGCATCGAAGGAGCGTAACCGACTCCCGCGTAAGGACGAGGTGATGTCGGCGAGACCGGACGGAACGAGAAACGAACGGTCATCCTCCGTTGGCCCGGACGGTGCCGTTCCGGGGGCCGGGCGAAACTCGCGTGCCCTCCGGCAGGGCTCGGCCTAGGGTGCTGTCATGGAAGAACGAGGGGGAGGGGCATTCGAACCGGCCGACCGGATGGTGCTGTTGGTGGCGGCGGAACGACGGGCGAGGCTCGTCCTGCGCCAGGGCCACCTGGAGAAGGTGCTCACGGCCCAGCAGCTGCGGATGGTGGTCCGCCACATGACGCTGACCTGGCTGGACGGCTTCACGGCCGGCGTCGCGCACCGCACCGGGGGCGAACGGGCCTAGGGCGTGCGTGCCCGATGGGTCTTCCGGGCGCGTGTCCGGTGGGTCTGCACGGGCCCCCGCTTCCGGGACAATGAAGGGGTGGACGAACCGATACCCGTGAGCCGGGACGTGGACTGGGGCACCGCCAAGCTGATGCCCGACGTGGACCGGGCACGGGCCTGGCTGCTGACGCTCGACGGCGCGCCGCAGTCGTACGTCGACCTCGAGGACCCCACCCACCTCGAGTTCGAGTACGCGCGCCGGCTCGCGCACGTCCTGGACACGGTCGCCGAACCGGGCCGCCCCCTCGACGTGCTGCACCTGGGCGGCGGGGCCCTGACCCTGCCCCGCTACGTGGCCGCCACCCGTCCCGGCTCGCGCCAGCGCGTCGTCGAGGGCGACCGCGGGCTGATCGCGCTGGTCGCGGAGCACCTTCCGCTGCCGGAGGGGTCCGGCATCGAGGTACGGGCGGCGGACGCCCGCGCGGCGCTGGAAGCCGCCCCCGACGCCTCCGCGGACATGATCATCGGGGATGTCTTCGGCGGCTCCCGGGTGCCCGCACACCTGACGTCCCTCGAGTACGCGCGCACGGCCGCCCGCGTCCTGCGCCCCGGCGGCCACTACGCGGCCAACCTCGCGGACGGCGCGCCCTTCGACTTCCTGCGCTCCCAGGTGGCCACGTACGCGGCCGTCTTCGAGCACCTGTGCCTGATCGCGGAGGCCCCGATGCTGCGCGGGCGCCGCTTCGGCAACGCGGTGCTGGTAGCGGCGCACACCGAACTGCCCGTCGCCGCGCTCGCCCGCCGCGCCGCCGCCGACGCCTTCCCCGCCCGGGTCGAGGACGGGGAGGCGCTGGCGCGGTTCGCCGCCGGGGCGGTGCCGGTGAGCGACGCCGACGCGGTCGGCTCGCCGGAACCGCCGGGCGGCTCGTTCGGCATCGGCTGAGGGGCTGAGGGACGGATCGGCTGATGGGCGTCAGGAGGACTTCAGCGGCCGCAGCGTGCTCATGATCTTCTTGATGGTGTCGTCGGAGACCTCTTCCTTCTCGCCCTTGACCCCCGCGAAGATCCAGGTGTTGAGGTCACCGGTGTCGTCCTTGTAGGCCACCGCGTAGCCCTTGCCGTCCGTGGCGCACTTGGTGTCCTTGGGCACGTCGGTCGCCGTGGTCATCGCGGTGAAGCCGGTGACGCCGTGGTCGCTCTTGAAGGCGGAGGCCTTGCCGATGTTCAGCTTGCCCTTCTTCTTCTGGTCGAACATCGCCCAGGCCCAGCTCGCGGCGGCGTTCTCCGCCGCCTCCTGCAGGCTCTTCGCTCCCTGGGCGCCCTTCGCCCCGACGATCCCGCCCTCGTGGTTGAGCTCGATGCCCTTCTCCGAGGTGGAGACGCACCGCTTCTCCTCGAAGTAGGCGGGGGAGGACATGGCCTCGGCCATCCCGTCCTTGTCCTTGCCGGTCTGGTCCGGGACGATCACGCCGGTGCCGGTCTGGGCCACCGACCAGTCGGCGGGCACGTCGAAGACGACGTGTCGCTTGGGGTTGATGACGACCTTCCAGCCATTGATGACCGGCTTGACCTCCTGGCTCGCCCGCGGGTTGTCCTCGCCGCCTCCGCCCGGCGAGGACGAGGGCGGGGCCTGGACGGACGCCGACGGCTTGGGGCCGTCCTGGGCCTCGGTCGTCTGCTGGTCGTCCTTCGTGTCGTCGCCCGTCAGGACGACGGCCCCGGTGACGCCGGCCGCGATCACCACGGCCACCGCGGCCGCGATGGCGATCACGGTGACGCGCTTGTTGCGGCCGTCGCCAGGCGGCTGCGGTCCGCCGGGCGCGCCAGGCCCCGACCACTGTCCGGCCGGGCCGGGCTGTGCGTAGGGGTTGGGCTGCTGCTGGTATCCGGGCTGCTGGTAGGGGTTGGGTTGCTGGTACCCCGGCTGGGCGTACGGGTTCCGGTTCGGGTCCTGCGGGTTCTGCTCGCCCCCGGGCGGCTGCTGTCCTGGCCACATGGCCGCTAACCCTAGAGGGTGCGCGTGACTGTTGTGGTCCGTGGGCCTTCCCGGTTTTGCTACTGACTGGTAACTTTCGGGGCATGTCTGAGACCCTGCCCTCGATCGGCGAGGCCCTGGCGGCCACCGTGCCCATGGTCCGCACGCTCAACCTGACCTTCGGCGAGATCACCCCCGAGCGCGCCGTGATCCATCTGCCCGACCAGCCCGAGTACCACAACCACGTCGGGGGCCCGCACGCCGGCGCGATGTTCACCCTCGCCGAGTCCGCCAGCGGCGCCATCGTCCTGGCCGCCTTCGGCTCCCAGCTCTCGCGGGCGGTCCCGCTGGCCGTACGCGCCGAGATCGGCTACAAGAAGCTCGCCATGGGCCCGGTCACCGCCACCGCCGTCCTCGGCCGCCCGGCCGCCGACGTCATCGCCGAGCTGGACGCCGGCCAGAGGCCGGAGTTCCCGGTGCGCGTCTCCATCACGCGCGAGGACGGCGCGGAGACGGGCGAGATGACGATCTGGTGGACGCTGCGGCCGAACGCGTAGCCGCCGGCCGCCATCGGCGGGGCCCGCACGTCCGTCACCGGATGTGCGGGCCCCGTCATTTCTGGAAGAACCTCGCGCGCAAACCACCCGTCAGTGGGCATTGGAAGCGTGGCGCGTCCGATCGGCCCGCCGGGCGGGACCGGTACGCATCCGTGTGCCGGTGCCGGCCCTCCTTCCCTCCGCCACCGGACGCCTGTCGCCGGGTAGGAGACACCCGTGGCAGTTCCGGACCGTCCCCTCATACCCACCCCGGCCCCGTCCGCCCCCTGTTACGTCCTCTCGCTCGCCCGTGGCGGGCACGAGGTGCGCGAGGCCCAGCGGTTGCGCTACCGGATGTTCGCCGAGGAGGCCGGGAGACACCTCGAGACACCGCAGCCGGGCCACGACATCGACGGATTCGATGCCTACTGCGATCACCTGCTCGCCCGCGACGCACGTACGGGAACGCTGGTCGGTACCTGCCGGCTGCTGACGCCCGAGGGAGCCGAGGCCGCCGGTGGCCTCGTCGCCGAGGAGTACTTCGACCTGGACCGGCTGGCGGCTCTGCGCGGCGACTTGGTGGAGGTCAGCCGGGCCTGCACCCACCCCGCCCACCGCGGCGGCACCCTGATCCCCTTGATGACGCTAGGCGTCGGGCACTACGTCGTCCGGGCCCGCCGCACGTGGATCGGTGGCAGCTGTCTGCTGTCACCGGACGGGGACCTACGGACAATAGCGGCGGTGTGGGAGACCGCAGTCCGCCATCTGGCACCCGAGGAGTACCGGGTCACCCCGCTGATGCCGGTCGCGCTGCCACGGGAGCCCGTGGCGGCACGCGAACACGCCGCGCTGCCGCCGCTCCTGCGCGGTTCCCTGGACCTCGGTGCCTGGGTATGCGGCCCGCCAGGCCACAACCCGCGGTGGGGCGCTGCCGCGCTGTACGTACTCACCCCCCTCCACCGCATCGACCCGGCGCACTTGCGGGACCTGCCCGTCCTCGCCCCGGACCGACCGCCCACCTGAGGAGCCCCCATGGCGCCGTCCTCCGTGGAACACCTCCGCTCCGAACCCATCGCCGTGGTGGGCGCCGCGTGCCGGCTGCCCGGCGGCATCAGCACGCCGGCCGAGCTGTGGTCGGCCCTGATCTCGGGGCGGGACCTGATCGGCCCGGTGCCGCCGGGACGGTTCGACCCGGACCGCTGGCTCGACCCCGACCCCGGCCGGCCGGGGAAGACCTACACGACGGTCGGCGGGTTCCTCGACGACATCCACGGGTTCGACGCGGGCTACTTCGCCATGTCGCCGCGCGAGGTGAGCCGGATGGATCCGCAGCAGCGGCTGGCCCTGGAGCTGGCGGTGGAGGCGCTCGACGACGCCGGAGTGGCGGCGGCCGTCCTCGCGGGTGCGGACACGGCCGTGTACATGGGGGTGTCCAGCCCGGCGTTCGGCGTCATGCAGGGGCTGGACGAGAGGTCGACCGACGGCTACACGATGACGGGCGGTGCCCTGTCGATCGTCGCCAACCGGGTCTCGCACTTCCTGGACCTGCGTGGGCCCTCCCTCGCGATCGACACCGCTTGTTCGTCGTCCCTGGTGGCGCTGCACCACGCCTGCGAGGCGCTGCGCGCGGGCCGTTGCGGTACGGCTCTGGCGGGGGGCGTCCATGTGCTGCTCAGCCCGTTCGAGTTCGTCGGGTTCTCCAAGGCGTCGATGCTGTCGCCGACCGGGCGCTGCCGTACGTTCTCCGCCGGCGCCGACGGCTATGTGCGCGCGGAGGGCGGCGGTGTGGTGCTGCTCAAGCCGCTGTCCCGGGCGCTCGCGGACGGGGACCGGGTGCACGCGGTGATCCTGGGCAGCGCCGTCAACACCGACGGGCGGACGCCGGGCCTGGCCCAGCCCAGTGCGGACGCCCAGGAGGCGGTGCTGCGCGCGGCGTACGAGGCGGCCGGCGTGGAGCCGGACGAGGTGGCGTATCTGGAGATGCACGGCACCGGCACCCCCGTGGGCGACCCGACGGAATGCCGGGCCGTCACCCGGGCGCTCGGTGCCCGGCGGCGACCGGGGAGCGCGCTGGCGGTGGGCTCGGTCAAGAGCCATCTGGGCCACCTGGAACCGGCGTCGGGCATGGCCGGGCTGTTCACGACCATGCTGGTGCTGCGGCACGGCCGGATACCGGCGAATCGTCACGCCCTGCCGCTCAACCCGGCGATCGACTTCGCCGGATGGGGGCTGGCCCCGGCCGTCGCGACACGGCCGTTGGACTCCTCGCCGACGGGCCGGACCGTGGCCGGCGTCAACTCCTTCGGCTTCGGCGGCGCGAACGCCCATGTCGTCCTGACCGCATGCGACCCCCCGGCGCCGGAACCGGCCTCCGGGAAGCTGCTGCCACTGATCGTTTCGGGACGCACACCGGCCGCGGCCGGCGCGGCGGCACGCCGCATGGCCGAGCGGCTCGCGGGGTGCGACGAGCGGGAGTTCTACGACCTGGCCTGGACCTCCTGCCGCCGGCGCGGTCTGCACGAGCACCGCGTGGCCGTGCTCGCCGACGGGCCGGCCGAGGCCGCGGGGCTGCTGCGCGGCCCGCACCCGGGCCCGGTGCCGGCCGCCGGACGGGCCGAGGTCGCGATGGTCTACTCCGGCAACGGATCGCAGTGGGCCGGCATGGGCGCGGACCTGCTCGCGGCCGAACCCGTCTTCCGGGCGGCCGTGCGGGACGCGGACGACGCGCTGCGCCCCCACCTCGGCTGGTCGGTCCTGGAAGAGCTCGCGACGCCGCAGGACCGCCGGCGTCCGGACACCACCGATGTGGCCCAGCCGCTGCTCTTCGCCGTACAAGTGGGTCTCACCGCGCTGCTGGAGCGTCACGGGATCCGGCCCGGCGGGGTCGTCGGGCACAGTTCCGGCGAGACGGCCGCCGCGTGGGCCGCCGGGGCGCTCGGCCTGGACGCCGCGGCGCGCGTGGTGGTGGAACGTTCCCGCGCCCAGGCGTCGACCGCCGGTGACTGGGGCATGGCGGCGATCGGTGCCGGCGCCGAGCGGGCCGAGCGGCTGCTGGCGCCGTACGCGGGGCGGCTGGAGATCGCCGCTGTGAACAGCGGGCGGGACGTGACCGTCAGCGGTGACCGGGCCGCGCTCGCCGCCCTGGGTGCGGAACTGCTGGGTGCGGGCGTGTTCTTCCGCGACCTCGGGCTGCCGTACGGCTTCCACAGTCATGCCATGGACGGCCTCCGACAGCGGCTGCCGGCGGTTTTGGCAGGACTCAAGGGGCAGCCGGCGCACACCGCGTACGCCTCGGCGACCACCGGCACCCTGCTGGACGGCCCCGAGCTGGACGCCGGCTACTGGTGGCGGAACGTGCGGCAGCCCGTCCTGTTCGCCGCCGCTGTCGGACAACTCCTGAGCCTGGGCTGCGACCTGTTCCTCGAGGTCGGTCCGCATCCCGTGCTCGGCGGCTGTCTGCGGCGGTGCGCGCCCGCAGCCCAGGTCCTGTCCACGCTGAGCCGGGGCGTGGCCGGTCCGGAGGCGGTGCGGTCCTGTGCCGGACAGCTGCTGGCGGCCGGGGTCGCGAGCGACGCGTACTTCCCGCGGCCCGGCCGGGTCGTGGATCTGCCCGCCTATCCGTGGGAGCGCGAGCGCCACTGGAACGGCGGCCCTGCCGTCTGGACGCGTACCTGTGGCGACGGCACGGCCGCCCATCCGCTGCTCGGCGAGCGGGCGGCCGTGGCGGAACCC
Organism: Streptomyces sp. NPDC053048; assembly: GCF_044547045.1. Lineage (NCBI taxonomy): Bacteria > Bacillati > Actinomycetota > Actinomycetes > Kitasatosporales > Streptomycetaceae > Streptomyces > Streptomyces sp. NPDC053048. Next base: position 469,289 of record NZ_JBITZS010000002.1, on the reverse strand, counting down.
ACCTGGCACGGGCCGTTCGAGCCGGCGCGCGTTCCGTGGCTGGCCGGGCACGTCATCGCGGGGGCGGTCATCATGCCGGCCACCGGTTACGTGGAGATGGCCCTGGCCGCCGGCCGGCGGCTGTGGGACGCGGCCGTCGAGATCACCGACCTGGCCATCCCGCACGCCCTGGTGCTGCCGTTCGAGGACCATCGTCGCCTGGAGATCCAGACCGCGCTGTCGGCGGACGACGGCGTCGTCCGCGTCGCCGGCCGTGGCGGGGGCTCCGGCCCTTGGCTGGAACACGCCCGCGGCCGGGCCCGCAGGCTCCTCGACCCCCGGCCGGACCCCGTGGACACCGGGCGGCTCGCCGCGGAGCTGGAAGGGCGGTGCACGGCCGAGGACTTCTACCGGCTCATCGAGCGGGCGGGCGTCCGGTACGGACCCGACTTCCTCGTCCTGGACAACGACCTCCTCATCGGTGACGACCGCGTCCTGACCCGCTACACCACCGACGCCGCACTCGAAGGCTACGAGGCCCACCCCGCCCTCCTCGACGGAGCCGTGCAGACCGGTCTCATGCTGCTGGAAGACCTTGTCGTCGAAGGGGTTCCCTATCTTCCGGCCGCCGTCGACCGGGTACGGGCGTGGTCCCGGCTGCCCGCCGCCGGCCACTTCCTCGCCCACCGCCGCGCCATGTCCGAGCAGGAAGCGCTCCTGGACCTCACCGTCCTCGGCGCCGACGGGCAGGTGTGCCTGTTCCTGGAGGGAGTCCGCCTGCGCAAGTTCGGTGCGCAGGCGCACCGGTACCCCTCGCTCCACAGGACGGTCCTGCGCGCGGCCGCCCGTCCCGGGCACGACCCCGGCCCCGTCCCGCTGCCCGGCACGCTCGAGCCGGCGCGCGCGTGCGGGGCGCCGCCGCGCGGCGACCGGCTCGAGGACGGGGGAGACCATCGCGCCCGTGTCAGGGACGCGGCGAGGGAGCTGGCCGGGCACTTCGGGGCGGCCACTATGGTGTCGATACTGCCGGACGGCGGGGCGGGCGGCTTCGGCGTCGGTGACCTTCTCGACGCCGGAGTGCGGCCGCAGTACGCGCCACTGCTCCGGGTACTGCTGGAGGCCGCGCGCACCTGTGGGCTCGCCGAGCCGGAGTCGGGTTCCGCCCGCTGGAGGATCGTCCGACCCCCGGCACCGGAAGAGCGCTTCCGCGATCTCGCCCGGCGGTATCCCGGCCTCGGCGTGGAACTCGCGCTGCTCGGCACGTGCGGCGCGCACCTGGCCGAGGTCCTGTGCGGCTCCCTCGACCCCGCCGGCCTGCTGCTCACGGAGGCCAACCGGTCCCTGCTGGAGGAGTTCCACACCGGCGCGTTCCCCGCGCGGGCCGTCGGCGCGGCCGTCCGGGTCCTGGTCGCGGCGTGGCCCGACGACCGTCCGCTGCGCGTCCTGGAGGTGGGCGCGGGCACCGGTGCCCTCACCGCGGCGGTGCTGCCGCTGCTGCCGCCCGAGCGCACGCAGTACGCGTACACGGACGTCTCCGACAGCTACTTCGTCCGCGCCCGGAAGCGCTTCGCCGCCTACGACTTCGTCACCTACAAGCTTCTGGCCACGGGTGAGGACCCTGTCGAGCAGGGCTTCGCGGAAGGCGGCTTCGACCTCGTCCTGGCGGGTGACTCGCTGCACGCGGCGGCCGACCTGCGGGTCGCGCTGGCGGGGGTGGGGCGTCTGCTGGCGGACGGGGGTCACCTCCTCGCCTTCGAGAGCCACGACCTCCTCGTCTTTGCGCTGCTGCCGGGACTGCTGCCGTCGTTCTGGCACCGGACGGACCCGGATCTGCGGCCCGGCGGGCCGCTGCTGGACGCCGACGCCTGGCGCCGGGTGCTGGCCGGGGCGGGCTTCCGCGAGGTCACCGCCGTGGAGGTCGATGACGCGTCGTCGGTGCTGCTGGCCCGGCGCCCGCCCAAGGCCGAACCCGTCGCCCGCACACCGGGCGTCCCGGAACCGGCGACGGCCTGGATCGTCGCCGCGGAGCCCTCGTGCGGCGCGCTCGCCACAGCTCTGGCGCGGCGGCTCGGCGCGGGCGCCGTCGAGGTCGCGATCGACAGTAATCCCGGCCGGTGGCAGGCCCTACTGGGCGGTGCGAGCGGACCGGCAGGAGTGGTCCTGCTGATGAGCTCGACGGACTCACGACTGGACGTGGACCGGGCCGTACGCCGCATCGCCGTCCTGCGCGCCCTGGCCCGGACGGAGACCGCGGCGACCGTTCAGGTGTGGCTCGTCACCCCGCCCACGGGTGCCCTTCCCGCCCCCGAACGTCCCCTGGCCCCGGAGCTCGCGACGGTCTGGGGCGCCGCGCGGTGTCTGGCCAACGAGCAACCCCGGTTCGACGTCCGCCGGGTCTCCCTGGACAGCGGCGGTGATCCGGCCGCCGACGCCGAACGCCTCGCCGCGGAGATCGTCGCACCCGACGCGGAGGACGAGATCGTGCTCACCCGCGGCGGGCGGTTCGTGCCCCGCGTCCACGCCCGGCCCGGCCCCGCCCTCGGCGCGCAGGCCGGGGCCGACGAGTCCTTCGCGCTGCGGCTGCGCGACCCCGGAGGCGCGTACCGGCTGTCCTGGGTACCCGCCGGCATCCCGCGGCCGGGTCCGCAGGACGTCCTCGTCTCCGTGCGGGCCGCCGCCCTGAACTTCCACGACATCATGCAGGCACGCGGGCTGATCCCTCTCAAGCAGCGCACGGACGGCCCCGGGCACGCGGTCGGTCTCGAAGGCACCGGTGTCGTCACCGGCGTCGGCTCCGCCGTCACCGGGTTCGCGACGGGGGACCGGGTCTTCGTGTTCGGCACCGACACGCTGCGCTCCCACACCACCGTCCATCAGACGATGGTGTGGCGGATTCCCGACGGCATGGGCTTCCACGAGGCCGCCACCCTGGCCGCCGTCCATGTGACCGTCCACCATGCCCTGCACCACCTCGCCCGGCTGGCCGCCGGGGAAGCCGTGCTCGTGCACGGAGCCGCCGGAGGCGTGGGCCTAGCGGCCCTCCAGTACGCGCAACACGTCGGTGCCCGGGTCATCGCCACGGCCGGCACCCCCGCCAAGCGCGATCTCCTGCGGCTGCTCGGCGTGCGGCACGTCCTGGACTCGCGCACCCTGGACTTCGCCCACCAGGTGAAGTCCCTGACCGGCGGCCGCGGCGTCGACGTCGTCCTCAACTCCCTCGCCGGCGAGGCCATCAGCCGCGGACTGGAATCACTGCGGACCGGCGGCCGCTTCATCGAACTGGGCAAGCGCGACATCTACGGCAACAGCCGGCTGCTGCTGCGTCCCTTCCTCGACCACCTCACGCTCTCGGCGGTGGGGGACGTCACCGAACTCCTCACCCACCAGCCCGAACTCGCCGCGCGGGAGGGCGCCGACATCAAGCGGCTGGTGGGCGACGGCGTCTACCGGCCCATCCTGCACCACGTCCACCCGGCGGACCGGATCACCGATGCCTTCGAGGCACTCCAGCACTCCCGGCACATCGGCAAGGTCGTCATCTCCCTGGACCCGCCGCCGCACCTGGAGACCACGCCCCCGCCGGTGACGCTCGACGACCGGGGAACGTACCTGGTCACCGGCGGCCTGGACGGCTTCGGCGCCGCCACCGCCCGCTGGCTCGCCCGGCAGGGCGCCCGCCGGCTGGCACTCGTCGGCAGGCGTGGCGAGCACACCCCCGGCGCGCCCGCTCTGCTCGACGAACTGCGCGGGTACGGGGCGGGCGTGAGCGTCCACGCGGCGGACGTCTCCGACGCGGCGGCCCTGCGCGCGGTCCTCGCCTCGCTGGACGCGCCGCTGCGCGGTGTCGTCCACGCGGCCACCGTCTATGACGACGGACCGCTGACGGAGCTCACCGACGACCGCATCCGGGACGTCCTGGCCGCCAAGGCGGGCGGGGCGGCGCTGCTGGACGAGCTGACGCGCGACAGCGACCCGCGCCTGTTCCTGCTGTACTCCTCCGTCACGGCGCTGTTCGGCAACCCCCGGCAGAGCAACTACGTGGCCGCCAACCTGTACCTGGAGGCCCTGGCACGCGCCCGCCGCCGGGACCGGAGGGCGGCCCTCGCCGTCGGCTGGGGCGCCGTCGCCGACACCGGCCATGCGGCCCGTACGGACATGTCGGCCTACCTGCGGGCGATGGGCCTGCCACCGTCCCCCACGCGGGAACTCCTGCGCTCCCTCGGACCATTGCTCGGCGGGCCGTACGACGTCGCGGTGCCGGCCGGAGTGGACTGGTCACGCGCCCGGCACGCCGGCCCGGCGACCGGGAGGCCACGCTTCGCGGGCCTCGTCCCGGAACAAGGCGGCGACGAGGACGGCGAAGCCCTGGCCCGCGCCCTCGCCGACGCCACCCCCGAGGCCGCCCTGGCCCTCGTGACCGAGGCCCTCACCGGCCACATCGCCAGGACCCTCCAGACCACGGCCGACCGGCTGCCGCCCGACCGGCCGCTCGCCCAACTGGGCCTCGACTCCCTGATGGGAGCCGAGCTCACGACCGTCATCCACCGGCAACTGGGCTGCGACCTGCCCATGGTCGAGATCGTCAGCAGCGCCTCGATCGGCGACCTCGCGCAGCGCTGCGTTCACCGGATGAAGAGGTCCACCGGATGAAGAGGTCCACCGAATGAGGGGGTTCACCGACTGAAGGAGGAGGCGGCAGAAGGCCCCACCCGGCTGCCCGGGTGGGGCCTTCTGCATTCAACGGCGGTCGGCACCGCCCGGCGGTCAGGAGCTCATGAGGTCCGCGATGACCAGCGCGGTGACCGTGCCCTTGAAGCCCCAGCCGGGGTTCGTCGCGTGGTTGGGGTGGTTACGGCGCCAGAGGGTCAGCTTGACCTGTCCGTCCTCGTCCGTGTCCTCGCTCGAGACGATCTCCAGCCCCACCTGGTCGAGCGACATCGAGCAGTGGCTCGGGTTGCCGTTCTCCAGCACCTCGAGGGAGTACGACTGGAGCATCACATTGATGACGGGGCGCCCCTTCTCGTCGTTGCGGATCTTGCCCGGGATCGTGAATCCCTGCTTCTGCGAGTACGGAGCCGCCATGGGTGCACGGTCCACCTCGAACTTGACCCGCTTGAATGCAATAGCCATTGCTTTTCCTCCGATTCGGTCGGGCGGATTTGCCGAGACCATTGTTAGCACGGCCGCCCGGGGGTCTGTCATCCGAGTGAATCGCCCGTGCATTCATTTCGAGCCGCCTTTTCGCAGTTCGATTTCCCCTGGTGGAGCCGCACTTGACAGTCGATTAACAAAGCCGGTAGTTCCCGGGAGGGTTTCACTTGATCGATAAGCATGGGATTTCTTCGGAAGGCTGGCTCGATGCATTCGGTGCGGGCCGAACCGATCGATTCGGATTTGCGTTTGCGGGGCTGTCTCCGGGTAATGTCCCGTCGCGTCCGGGTCGCCCGGGAGAATGCACGAGAGGAAGGCCGGAACAATGGCACTCACAATCAGGCAGGGATTCGTTCCGCACACCTTGCAGCCCGGAGGGAAGGGGGCTTTCACCATCGACGTGTCCTCGGATGTCGTCATCAACGGTCAGAAGGAATGGATAGCGACACGGCTCCCCGACGGCATCACGTTCCCGGAAGGAGGCGTGGTCCGGTACATCGCCGACGGTGCGAAGATCAACGATGTGCTCCCCGCGACCTGGGATCCCGGCAGCCGGCAGCTCCGGTTCCAGAGCGAGTTGCACCTCAATGACAGCACCCCGCGCCAGAACGGCTTCTACTCGATCGACGTGCAGGCGCTCCCGGACGCGGCCCCTGGCCTGCGGAAGCTGGAGGATGCGATCGAGATAGCCGGAGTGAAGGCCGGCGTGGAGTTCGAAATCGTCTCCCCCCGGCCGCCCGAGAGCTTGATCAAGAACGGCGACTTCGCCGATGTGCGGTTCAAGCCGGACGGGAAATGGGAGCCCAATCAGGGCGTGCTCTTTGCGCGGAAGGCCTCCGAACTCGGCTCGTGGAACGTGGGAACGTACCAGGGAAAGGGTGTCTGGGCGCCGTCCCGGACGGGCGCGCCCGGCGAACTGATCGACGTGATCAACGGTGACGCGGACGGTCATTTCCCGGTGGACCGGGAGCGCCCCTTCGCGTCGGGCGAGAACATCGTCGACGTCAACGGCTCCAACACCTGTGGCTATATCGAGCAGACCGTCGAGGTGAGGCCCGGCGCCTGGTACGAGCTGTCGTTCCACACCGGATACCACCTCACGAAGGAGGACACCGCCGGGCCCACATATCTGCGGGCGGACGTGCGGTGCGGCGAGCCGGGTTCCGAGACCGTTCTGGTCTGGGACGACTATGTGCAGTACTACACCGGCAAGGGTGACGTCTCGTCCCAGGACTCCCGGAGGAAGCTCAACAATCCGGGCTGGCGGAAGCGCCGGCTGCGTTTCCAGGTCCCGGAGGGCGTCGGTGAGGTGACCGTGCGGTTTGCCAACCCCGGCCCTTCCGGATTCAACAAGGAACTGCCCGCCAATCCGGGTGGCAGCGCGGGCATGCTCGTCGCCCATGTGGGCCTCGTGCCTTCCGCTGCCGACCCGTACGCAGGTCGCTGAATTCCCGGAGCCGGTGGCCCGTCACGAATTGCGGTCCACCGGCTCCGCCATGTCCAGGAGCTGAGGACATGCCTTCTCCTTTCGCTGGGTCGATGCAGCGCGTCAGTCTGGTTGTGGCAATTCGGCGCGTCAACCGGGTGATCACCGGCCCATCGCTTTCGAGCCGCCTTCTGTCGCCGATTACCCCTGGTGAACGCCTACTTGACGCTCGCCCGGAAGAGCCGGTATTTCGCGCGGATTTATGACGGCGACGGCCGGGCTCATGCCCTGACCTGGCCCGACACCGCCGTACCGACCGGAAACCCTCTTCTGCGATTTGTGTCCGGCGAGTCGGGGCTGCGAGTGTCGGCAGCCGCCGGGCGGCGAGAGGAAGCATCTGCTTCGCCACCTGCGCATCAACGGATCGTTCATCGACCATTTGCTCGTCCACGGTGCACTTGGAAGCGTCGGCCAGTCCGTGCCCGATGCCCTGGCCTGTCCGCTCCGCGCACCCCGCAAAAGGAGTTCTCCGCAGTGGAACGTCCCCGCATGGCAGTTGTCCGGGGCGACGCTCACGTCCCCTTACCGGCCGCCGGATCCGACCCGGCCGCCGCTGCCTTCGATCTGGAACTCGTTATCCCCGCCTACAACGAGGAGAAACGTCTCGCCCCCACGGTTGTCGCCCTCGCCGAACACCTACGCGGCATGCCGCTGACCGCCGCGCTGCGCGTCGTCGACAACGGCAGCAGCGATCGCACGGCCGAGTGCGTCGACCGGCTCGCCGCCTCCGGCATTCCCATCACCGTCACCGGGTGTTCCCGCCGCGGCAAGGGGGCCGCGGTGGCCAGGGGCATGGTGACCACCAGGGCCCGCTGGGTGGGCTTCTGCGACGCCGATCTCGCCACGCCCGCCGCCGCGATCGACGACGCGGTCGCCCTGCTGCGGGACGGCCGGCAGGTCGTCATCGGCTCCCGGCGCTGTGCCGGGGCGCGGATGCCCGTGCGTCAGCCCGCGTTGCGGCGGCTGGGCGGGGCCGGGTTCCGGCTGGCGACGCGGAGGTTCTCCGGGCCGGTGAAGGACACCCAGTGCGGGTTCAAGTTCTTCGAGGCCCAGGCCGCGCGGCGGATCTTCGCCGACGTCACCACCACCGGCTTCGCCTTCGACCTCGAGGTGATCGCGCGGGCCCGTGCCCTCGGGCTGAGCCTCGCCGAGTTCCCCGTCGTGTGGAGCGACCAGGAGGGCTCGAGCTTCCGGCCGTTCGCCGACGGGCGCCGCGTGGCCGGCGAGCTGTGGCGGCTGCACCGGACCATGCACCGCCGCCCGCCCCGGACCGTTCATCACGCCCTCCCCACCCGTACCGTCGAGGAGCCGGGATGAACCTGCTGACCGCCCTCCCGGCCACCAAGGACTGGCACGGCCGCCATGTCGTCGTCTGCAACTGGCGCGACGGCCGCCACCCGCAGGCCGGCGGCGCCGAGTTGTACTGCGAGGAGGTCGCCCGGCAGCTGCACGACGCGGGCGTCCGCGTCACGTACCTGACCGCCCGCCCCCGGGGCGCCGCCCGCCGCGAGGACACCGGCTTCGGGACCGTCGTACGCGGCGGCGGCCGGTTCACCGTCTACCCGTTCGTCCTGCTGTGGCTGCTGTGCCACCGCCGTTCGGTGGCCGCCGTGATCGACTCGCAGAACGGCATCCCCTTCTTCACCCCGCTCGTCGTGCGCCGCCGCACCCCTGTGGTGCTGCTCATCCACCACGTCCACCAGGGCCAGTTCGCCCTGTGGTTCCCCCGCCCCGCCGCCGGCCTCGGCCGCTGGCTGGAGGGGCGGGGCAGCGGCCTGGTGTACGGGCGGCGCGCGGTCTGTGCCGTGTCCCCCTCCACCCGCGCCGAGATCCGCCGGCGGCTCGCCGTGCGCGGCCCGGTCCACTTCGCCCCCGCCGGCCTCGACCCGGCACCGCCCGCCACCGGGCCACGCCATCGTGCACAGGCGCCGCGCATTGTTTGCGTCGGACGGCTCGTCACACAAAAGCGCGTCGACCGGCTCGTCCACGCCATGCCCGCCCTCCGCCGTGAACTGCCCGACGCGGAACTGCACATCGTCGGCGACGGCGAGGCGCGCCCGGACCTCGCCGCGCTCGTGAACGAACTCGGCGTCGGCCACTGCGTCGTCCTGCACGGCCGCGTGCCGCAGGAGGAGCGCGACGCGCTCGTCGACTCCGCGTGGATCACCGCCACCACCTCCCTCGCCGAGGGCTGGGGCCTGTCCGTGATGGAGGCCGCGGCCGCCGGGGTGCCCGCCCTGGCCTACGACGTCCCCGGGCTGCGCGACACCGTCCGCCACGACGTCACCGGCTGGCTCCTGGGCCCCGACGACGACCTCGCCTCCGGCCTCACCAAGGCCCTGCGCACCGTCGAGGCGCCCCAGGACGCCGCCCGGTGGGAGGCGGAGTGCCGCGAGTGGGCCGCCAGGTTCAGCTGGACGGCCACTGCCTCCCACCTGCTCGCCACGCTCACTGCCGAGGACGGCCGGCTGCGGCGCACCGGCCGGGGAAAGGCCGTCGAGCGGCGCACCGTCACCGACACATGCGTGATCGTCAACGCCCCGGCCGACGTGCTCGAGCGCGCCGATCTCGCCTCCCTGCGCACGACCGATCTCGTCGACCTCACCGGCCCCCGCCCCGGCCTGCTGCTGCTCGGCGCCGACGAACGGGACGCCGAGGCCGTCCTGACCCGCATCGGTGTCGACACCGGCGACGAACGGGTGTCCGTCCGCCTCGCCCGGCACAACGACGTCCTCGGCTGGCAGGCCCACCCCCCTGTCCGGGCGCGGCGGCATGAGCCGGGCCGCCGCCGCGCCACCACCCGGGCCGCCGGCGCCGGCGCCCTTCTGGCCCTGTTCGCCCTTGCGCTCGTCCTGCGGCTGGCCCACGTCGGACGTTCCTACGACGTGTTCGTCGACGAGCTCTATTACACCGCCATCAGCCGGCACCTCGCCGACGGCCAAGGGCCGGTCTGGGACGGGCAGTTCTTCGCGCTCCACCCGCCCGCCCTGTTCGCCCTGTTGGCCGCCTTCATGCGGCTGACCGGCCAGGCCTCCGGCGACCTGCTGCACCAGGTGCTGGACCTGCGGCCCGTCATCGCCACCACCGGGGCACTGACCGTCGTCGCCGTCACCGCACTCCTGCGCCGGACCGTCCGCGGCTCCCTGGCGCTGCTCGCCGGACTGTTCCTGGCCCTGGACCCGTTCCTGAACCGCTTCGACAGCCGCGTCATGCTCGAGGCCCAGGCCACGGCCGCCACCGCACTCGGCATGCTGGTGCTCGCCCGCACCCCGGCCACCCCACGCGGCCGGACCGCCACCGGCGTGGGCGCGGGGCTGCTGTTCGCGCTCGCCATCACCACCAAGGAGCCGTACGCGCTGGGCACGTTCGTGCCCGTCGTCGTGCTCGGCCTCGCCGCCCGGGGGGACACACGGCGGATGCGGCTGACGGCCGCCACCGTCACCGTCGCCGGCTACGCGGTGTACGTCGTCACGACGGCCGCCACCGGCAACTGGGCGCCGTGGTGGGCACAGAAAACCGACGGAATCGCCCGCGCCCTGGGCCTGAAGCAGATCAGCGGCTTCAACAGCACCGACGGCACGGTCGCCTTCACCGACCGGCTGCTCGTCCAGCTCGGCCAGTTCGCCGTCCCCTACGCCCTGATCGCCCTCGGCACCGCGGCCGTCGCCTGGCTACTGTGGTGCCACACCCGGCGGCCCGGGGTGTTCGCCGACGCTCCTGGGCGGACGCTGATCACGGCGTGGGCGGCGTGCACGCTGCTGCACCTGATCTACGCGGTGGCCGTGGGTACGCTCGAGGAGCAGATGTTCTACCCGCTGGTCGTCACCAGCACCGCCGCCCTCGCGCTCGCACTCGACGTCCTCCTCCGGCCCAAGGGCATGGCGACCAGGGCGGGCACAGTGCTCGCCGCGCTCGCCCTGACCGTGGACGCCGTCGTCTGGGCCCGAGTCCACACCCGGCACGACGACGCCCTCCGGCGCACCCTGGCCTGGTCCCGTACGCACCTCGCCGCGGGCAGCGTCGTCGCGGCCACCGACGAGGGCACCTCCTTCGTCCTGCCCGGCGCCCGGCTCGCCCCCTGGGACACCCTCGCCGACCTGCGCCGGGACCGCGTCGACTACGTCGTGCTGTCCACCGAGCTGGTGACGCAGGGATACGCGCGGATCGGTGCCGGACTCCCCGGCGTGCTGCAGCGCGAGGCACGTCTCGTGCACAGCGAACCCGGCAGGACGGTCGGCGCGTTGCGCGTGTACGACGTCCGGGCGCTGGTCGCCACCGGCTCCGGCAAGGCGGGGCGACCATGACGACGACCGCCACCCCCGCATCCACCGCCACCCCCGCATCCACCGCCACCATCGCTTCCCCGGGCACCGGCCCGGTCCAGGGCGCGCTGCTGCTCACCGTCTCCGCCGTGCTGGTCGGCATCGCCAACTACGGACTCTCGCTGTACCTCGTCCACCTGCTGTCCGCACCCGACTTCACCGTCTACGCGGCGGTCTCCTCGGTGCTGCTCGGCGTCGGCACCCTGGCCGGTGCGACCGTGCCCTGGGTGCTGGCGCGCGAGGTCGCCGCCAGCGAGCCCGGCAGTGCGCGGCGCCGGCTGTCGGTGCGCTCCTGCCTGTGGCTGGCGCTGGGGCTGTCCTTCCTGACGGCCGTGGCGGCGTGCGGCGCGGTCGCCTCGTACGCCGGTCCGGGCCCGCTCGCCGGGCTGGCTGCCGCGTGCGTGACGATCTGGCTCAACTCCGTCGGAGCCGGTTACCTGCAGGGCCGCGAGCGCTTCGCCGGTCTCGGCGCGCTGCGGGTCGCCGAGGTGCTCGTACGGATCGCCGTCACCGTCGCGGCCGTCGCCGCCGGGTGGGGTGCCGCGGGGGCCATCGGCGCCTTCGCCGCCGGCGCGGCGGTCACCTCCGTCGCCGGACTGGTCGCCCTGCGCGGCGACCTGACGGGACGGCGGCCCGGTGAGGCGACGCAGGCACGCGCGCGTGGCGGTCTGTGGCGCGGCGCCGCGGCGGTCGGCGGCATCCAGGTACTCGCCTGCGCGCTGTTCACGCTGGACGTGGTGGTCGCCACCGCGGTGCGGGGCGGCTCGGCGGACCTGGCGCCGTACCAGGCGCTGCTCGTCCTCGCCCGCGTGCCGCTCTTCCTGTCGACCGCCCTGGCCACCGTCGTCTTCCCCCGGCTCGCCGCCGGGCGGTCGCAAGCGGCAGGCGATCACTTCCGTGGTGCGCTGCGGCTGCACTGGATCGCCGGCACCGCCATCACCGTCACCATCGCCACCTGTCCTGACGCGGTGGCCGGACTGGTGCTGCCCCGGCACTACACGGCGTCGGCCGCGCTGCTGCCGCCGCTCGCCCTGGCCGGGTTCGCGAGCGCCACGATCGTCCTGGCGACCGTCGTGTTCCAGGCCTGGGGCCCGGCCCGTCCGGTCGTCGTGACGCTGGCCCTCGCCTGCCTGACCGGCGGCGTGGGCTACGCGCTCACCGCGGCCCGTCCCCTCGCGCTGGCCTGGTGCTCGGCCGCGGTGACCTGCGCCGTCGCGGTGGTGACGGTCGGGTGGGCCCGGCGCCGGGCCGGCCTGCCCGGACCGGCCGCGGGGGCTGCCGGGCCGCTCCTGGCGGGGGGCGTCGCCGCCTGTGCCCTGCTCGCCCTGCGCCCGTACCCCCTGCCGTGGGCCCTCGCGGCACTCGCTGTGCTGGCCGGCGCGGGCCTCGCGGCCCGCCCCCGGCCCCGGCGCCCCGGCCCGTACCGGGTGCTCCACCTGGGCTTCGAGGACCCCCGGCGGCCCGGCGCGGGCGGCGGCTCGGTCCGTACGCACGAGGTCGGCCGGCGGCTGGCCGCGCGCGGCGTGGAGGTGACCGTCGTCGTCGCCCCGTGGCCCGGCGCCACCACGACCGTGCTGGACGGTGTCCGCTATGTGCCGCTGCCCGCGCACCTCGGGCCGCTCGCCCGCAGCCGTTTCGCCTCCCAGATCGCCTACTTCGCGGTCGTCGTGACCCGGCTGGGCGTGCTGGCCCGCCGTCACGACCCGGACGTCGTGGTCGAGGACTTCGCGGCCCCGTTCTCGTCCGTGTGCGTGCCCTACCTGACGCGCAGGCCGGTCGTCGGCCTGGTGCAGTGGCTGTTCGCGGCCGACAAGGCCCGCGAGTTCCACCTGCCGTTCGGCGCCGTCGAGCGACGCGGGCTGGCCTCGCACCGTTCGCTCGTCGCCGTCAGCCGCGATCTCGGCGCCGAGCTGGGCCGGCGCAATCCGGCGGCCCGGGTGGAGGTCGTCCCCAATGGCGTGGATCCGGCCGCGTTCACCCGGCCCGTCGTCGGGCGGGGCGACCACGTGCTCTACCTGGGCCGCCTCGAGACGACGTCGAAGGGCCTGGACCTGCTGCTGCGCGCCTACGCGCGCGTGGCCGCCGGCATCACCGCCGACCTGCACATCGCGGGCGAGGGCCCGCACGCCGGCGCCGTCCGCGCCCTGGCCGCCGAGCTCGGCATCGCCGACCGGGTCCGCTGGCTGGGCCGCGTCGACGGCCCGGCCCGCTTCGATCTGCTGGCCTCGGCCCGGCTGGCCTGCGTGCCCAGCCGCCAGGAGACCTTCGGCATGGTCGCCGCCGAGGCCCTGGCCACGGGCACCCCGGTGCTGGCCTTCGACATCCCCTGTCTGCGCGAGCTGGTGACCGACGACGTGGGTGTGCGCGTCCCGCCCGGCGACGTCGACGCCTACGCGGCCGCCCTGGCCGCACTCACCCGCGACCCCGCCCGCTGCGCGGCGCTGGGCGCGAAGGGGCCGCCGACGGTGGCCCACCTGGACTGGGACCGGATCGCCGCCGCGCAGCTCGCGGCCTACCACCGGGTCACCCCGGGCGTCCGGCTCCCGCACGAGGCACCCGTCGCCGACGGGTGACCGACCACCCCGAGAAAAGGGAAGAACAACATGTCGTTCCACATCAATCAGGGAAGCCCCAGCCCGCAGATCCTGGAGCCGGGGGCCAACTCCTCGTTCACGATCGAGGTGTACGTCGACGGCAACCCGGTCGAGCCGGGCGAGATCATCCAGGTGAAGCTGCCGGAGGGCCTGGTCTTCCCCCCGACCGGCGAGATCCGCTTCATGAACCTGGACGCCGGCATCAACAAGCCGCTGCCCATCGAGAGCCGCGACCCCGACGGGCGCCTGGTGCGCTTCAAGGCCGAGGCGATCGGCAACAAGCCGGAGGGCTTCTACTCCGTGAACGTCCAGGCCCTGCCGAACGCCACTCCGGGCGACCGGACCGTCCCGGACGGATTATCGATCGGTGCCACCTCCGCCAAGCTCAGCTTCCGCATCAGCGCTCCGCAGCCGGTGGAGCAGCGGGTGTACGGAACCGTCGGGGCCAACGGAAACCGTGTCTCGGGCTCCGGCTTCACCTCGGCCCGGTCGGCGACCTCGACCTTCACGATCACGTTCGCCAAGCCCTTCACCTCCCCGCCGGTCGTCGTGGCCACCGCCGCGGTGGGGAGCGCGACGGCGATCGTCACGGTCGCGTCCACCTCCACGAACTCGGCCGTGATCTTCACCGCGGGCACGAGTGGCACCTGGTCCCCGCTGCAGTTCTCGTTCATGGCGGCGGGCCTCACCGCGCCGTAGCGGGAACGTGACAGGGGGCGATCCGGGCCGGTATGGGCCGTCCCACCCGAAACAACCCCGGCCGCCCCTCAACCGCGGGGCCGCTCCGTGAGTCTTACCTCCAGTAGGCTTCCCGCCGTGCGTCGTGTGGCGCGCGGCGGGAAGCAGGTCGTTCAACGGGAGGAACCGGCGTTGCACATCCAGGAGTGGCTCGAGACAGTACCGGCGATCGCCGTCTACCTCCTGGTGGGCGGGGTCATCGGGCTGGAGAGCCTGGGCATCCCGCTTCCCGGTGAGATCGTGCTCGTCAGCGCCACGCTGCTCGCCGCGACGCAGGACCACATCAATCCGTACGTCCTGGGCGCGTGTGCCATCGCCGGTGCCATCATCGGCGACTCGATCGGCTACCTGATCGGCCGCAAGGGCGGCAAGCCGCTGCTGGAGTGGCTGGGCCGCAAGTTCCCCAAGCACTTCGGGCCGCACCACGTGGCCACCGCCGAGCGGTCGTTCCAGAAGTGGGGCATGTGGGCCGTCTTCTTCGGCCGCTTCATCGCGCTCCTGCGGATCTTCGCCGGGCCGCTCGCGGGCGTGCTGAAGATGCCGTACTGGAAGTTCCTGATCGCCAACGTCCTGGGCGGCATCGTCTGGGCCGGCGGTACGGTCGCGGTGATCTACTCCGTGGGCAAGGTCGCCGAGGAGTGGCTGAAGAAGTTCTCCTGGCTCGGCCTGGTCGCCGCCGTCCTCTTCGGTCTGGGCTCGTTCGTCGTCATGCGGATCAAGGCCAAGAAGGCCGCCGCCGCGAAGGGCGACGGGGAGCCGGCCGGACAGCGGCCGGCGGAGGCGGAGACCGTCGCGGCGGAGTAGTCCGGCCACGGTCCCTCGCAGACCTTCGTACACAGCACGGCCCCCGGCAGCAGCCGGGGGCCGTTCGCATGTGATCTTGGCCCCACCAGGGCGCCGGGACCGCGCCCCTGGCATAGCGTGCCCCCGGAATCGGCCGGTACGCGGTGAGGAGACGGCAATGGCGGAGCGGGCGCTGATCGCGGGTGTGGGCGGCAAGGAGCCCGACGTCGACCCGGAGGCGTTCACCGCGCCGACGTCCGTCGTGCTGGGGGACGTCACCCTGGCCGCGGGCGCGAGCGTCTGGTACCACGCCGTGCTGCGCGCCGACTGCGGTCCGATCACGCTGGGCGCCGGCAGCAACGTCCAGGACAACTGCACCGTCCACGTCGACCCCGGCTTCCCGGTGACCGTCGGCGAGCGGGTGACCGTCGGGCACAACGCCGTCCTGCACGGCTGCACGGTCGAGGACGACGTGCTGGTGGGCATGGGCGCGACCGTTCTCAACGGCGCCGTCATCGGTGCCGGTTCGCTGGTCGCGGCACAGGCGCTCGTGCCGCAGGGGATGCGGGTGCCGCCCGGCTCGCTGGTCGCCGGGGTGCCCGCCAAGGTGCGGCGCGAGCTGACCGACGAGGAGCGCGAGCACATCAGGACGAACGCCGAGATGTACCTGGGCCTGGCGCGCGACCACCGCGAGGCACTGGGCGGCTGAGCGCGCCCCGGCGGGCCCCGTCAGCCCGTCGCCAGCAGCACCGTGCCGACCAGCGCCAGGCCGGCGCCCGCCGCCTGGACCGTGCGCAGCCGCTCGCGCAGGACGCCGCGGGCGGCGAGCGCGGTGACCACGGGGTAGAGCGAGGCGAGCACGGCCGCGACGGTCACCGGGCCGTTGTTCGCGGCAATGCTGTACGTGCCGTTGGCGGCCACGTCCGCGAGGCCGACGAAGGCGAGCGCGGGCAGGGCCGAGCGGATCGCGCCCCAGCCCTCCTCGGGCAGGGCGGGGTTGCCGCGGCGGACGGAGGCGTAGAGCGCGCCCGCACCCACCACCACGTTGCACACCCGCTGGACGAACAGGGCCAGGAACAGGCCGGTCAGGTTGTGCGAGGCCTCGGCGATCAGGGCCATCACCGAGCCGAAGCCGAACGCGGCGACGAGCGTGAGGAGCAGCGTCTGCCGCTGCACGGGCGCGCCGCCCAGGCTCGGCCCGCTGGCGAGGACGACACCCGCCACGGCCACGGCTATGCCCGCGAACTGCAGGATGCCTGGCCGCTCGCCCAGGACCAGCCCCACGCCCAGCGGCACCGCGACGCCACCCAGCGCGCCCAGCGGGGAGACCACGCCCATCGGGCCCAGGGCCAGCGCCTTGTAGAAGGCGAGCATCGCCGCCGGGCCGACGACGCCGGCGGCCACCGCGAACCACAGCTGCGGCCCGGCCTCCGACCAGCCGCCGGTGCCGACGACGATCGCGCCGAGCGCGGCCACCGCCAGCAGCTGCGAGACCAGCACCACGGTCAGCGCGGGCATGCGCCGGGTGAGCAGCCCGCCGCCGAAGTCGGCCAGCCCCCACATCAGGCTGGTGGCCAGGGCGAAGACCGGTGTCATGGGGGAGACCTCGCAGTACAGTGTGATGAACGGTGGTGTGCACCTCACCGTAGTACAAGGTGCTCGACTTCGGTAAACAACATTTTGGACGGGACGGATCGGATCGACGTGACGGACCTCGATCAGCTCACGCAGTCGCTCGCCCGCAACCTCAAGCGCTGGCGCGCCGAGCGCCACTTCACCCTGGACGCCCTGGCGGCCCGCTCCGGCGTCAGCCGCGGCATGATCATCCAGATCGAGCAGGCCCGTACGAACCCCAGCGTCGGCACCACGGTCAAACTCGCCGACGCCCTCGGGGTCAGCATCACCACCCTCCTCGACTACGAGCAGGGCGCGCGCGTGCGCCTGGTGCCCGAGGAACAGGTGGTGCGCATGTGGTCCACCGAGGCCGGCAGCCACACCTCACTGCTCGTCGGCACCGACGTACGGGGCCCGCTCGAGCTGTGGGACTGGCGCATCGTGCCCGGCGACAGCAGCGCCTCGGACCCCCACCCCGCCGGCACCGTCGAGATGCTCACCGTCCGGGCCGGGCGGCTCACGCTCGTCGTGGACGGGGAGGAACACCTCCTCCCCGCGGGCACGTCCGCGACGTTCGAGGCGAACGCCCCGCACACCTACCGCAACGACGGCACCGAAGCGGTGGAGATGACCATGGTGGTGGCCGTCCCGCCGGCCCGCTGACCGGGGCCGCCGCTGACCGGGGGCCCACAGGGGTGGCCGGTCAGGCGTCGCCGTACGCCTCGCCGCCGAGCTCGAGGAGCGCCGTGCCCGCCGTGGCGTCGGCGAGCCAGGAGCGGAACGCCACCAGGTCCGCCTCGGGCAGGCCGACCTCGATCCGTACGCCCGTCCCGTAGCTCACCTCGCGCACCGCCCGGCCGGTGGCCCGCAGGTCGTTCTCCAGCTTGCCCGCCCGCTGGTGGTCGACCGTGATCGTCGCCAGGCGGAAGCGCCGGCGGGTCACGGTCTCCAGCGTGTCCAGGGCCTCGCCGACCACCCCGCCGTACGCGCGGATCAGCCCGCCCGCCCCGAGCTTGACGCCGCCGAAGTAGCGGGTGACGACCGCGACGACGTACCGCATCTCGCGCCGGAGCAGCATCTGCAGCATGGGCACGCCCGCCGTCCCGCCCGGCTCGCCGTCGTCGCTCGCCTTCTGGACGGAGCCTTCGGCGCCGATGACGTAGGCCCAGCAGTGGTGTCGTGCGGTGGGGTGCTCCTTGCGGACGCGCGCGATGAAGGCCTGCGCCTCCTCCTCGGTCGCGGCCGGGGCGAGCGCGCAGAGGAAGCGCGACTTGTTGATCTCGATCTCGTGCACGCCCTCGCGCGCCACCGTGCGGTACTCGTCCTGCATTCCACCAGCCTAAATCCTCCCCGGATCTTGGGAATGGCCGGGCCGGGCCGCTCGTTGAGCGGGCATGTACGCAGAACCGGGGATCATCCGGAAGATCATCGAGGGGACCGGCGACACATGGGCAGTGGTCGGTCTGTCGTCCAATGAGCAACGCGCGGCATTCGGCGTCGCCGAGGTCCTGCAGCGTCACGGCAAGCGCATCGTTCCCGTCCACCCCAGGGCGGAGACGGTGCACGGGGAGCGGGGCTACGCCTCGCTGTCCGACATTCCCTTCCACGTCGACGTCGTGGACGTCTTCGTCCGCTCGGAGTTCGCGGGCGCCGTGGCCGACGAGGCCGTACGGATCGGCGCGCAGGCCGTCTGGTTCCAACTGGGCGTGATCGACGAGGACGCGTACGAGCGCACCCGCGAGGCGGGCCTGCTGATGGTCATGGACCGCTGCCCCGCGATCGAGATCCCGCGCCTGCGCTGAATCCGGTGGCCAGTGGCGACCTGGATGCCTCTATCTCCTTGATGCCTCAACATCCTTGATACGAAGGCCAGTCGGCCTACGCTACCCCTCTCCCGGGGCGCCGGTGGCGCCCCGGCACAAGGCCGGTTCCGAGGTCCTTCCCGACCCCTAGTTTCATGGTCATGGATCTCAGGCAAGCCACCGTCCTGCCCCCACCGACGCACCCGGCCGCCGGGCCCGTCTTCCTCCGCGAGGCCGTCCGCACCTTCCGGGCCACCGGCGCCGTCGCGCCCAGCAGCAGGCCGCTCGCCGAGCGGCTCGCCGCCCCGCTGGTCCGCGCCCGCGCATGCCGCCGCCCCGTCGCGGTGCTGGAGGTCGGGGCCGGTACGGGCCCGGTGACGCGGGTGCTGGCCGGGGCCGTCGGGCCCGCGGACCGGCTGGACGTCGTCGAGATCAACCCGCGCTTCGTCGAGATCCTCAACAGGGCCCTGCGCACCGACCCGTCGATGGCGGCCGCCGCGGACCGGATCCGGATCATTCCCGAGTCCATCACCGAGATGCGCATCGACCACCGCTACGACGTCATCGTCTCCTGCCTGCCGTTCTCCAACTTCGAGCCGGAAGAGGTCCGGGCGATCCTGCGGCGCTATCTGTCCGCGCTCGTGCCCGGCGGGCACCTGACCTTCTTCGGCTACCTGGGCACGCACGCCACGCGCTCGCTGGTCGGCAGCCGCAGGGAGGCCGCCCGGCACCGGGCCGTGGCCGGCCTGCTCGACGACTTCACCGGCAGGCACGCCTGCCGGGAGAGCGTCGTGTGGCGCAATCTGCCGCCCGCCCGGGTCTGGCACCTGCGTGCTCCGAAAGAGTGAGTTCGCCGAGCCCGCCGGACCCCTCGATCAGGTGCCCGCCCGACGGATCCAGCGGCCTGGCCGCTTGCGGCCAGGCCGCTGGAGGGCATTGCTGCCCTTTCCGGTCCCGGCCTACGTTTTCGTTGATCGCGCAGCGGGGGCACGGCGCGGGCGGACGAGAAGAAGGGGCTGCACGGCATGGTGAGCGCGCTGATCGACACCGACGAACGCTTCCTCGCGATTCTGGACCGGCTGTCGGAGAAAGCGGTCGACGACTACTACAACCCCTACCGGGTCTTCCAGTGGCCCGACACCCTTCCCGAGGCCATGTGGTGGATGAGCCCCGAACTCACCACCACCTACGGGACGGCGGCCGCGGAGCGGATGAGCCGGGAACAGCTCTACGCGCTCTCGAAGTACGAGAGCATCAACTTCTACAGCCTCAACGTGCACGGCATCCGCGAACTCCTCATCGAGGTCACCAAGCGGATCCACACCTCGGGATTCGAGACGCCCTCGCAGTTCTTCCACCACTTCATCGGTGAGGAGAACGAACACATGTGGTTCTTCGCGGAGTTCTGCCTGCGCTACGGCAGGAAGCTCTACCGGCAGATGCCCGGGGCCAGTGTGAGCATTCCGTCGAACAAGGTGGAGAGCACCCTCGTCTTCGCCCGCATCCTCATCTTCGAGGAGCTCGTCGACTACTTCAACTCCAAGATGGCGACGGACGACCGGCTGCACGAGACGATCCGGCACATCAACCGCATCCACCACCAGGACGAGTCGCGGCACATCGCCTTCGGCCGGGAGCTGGTCGACATCCTCTTCACCGACGTGAAGAAGACCGCGACCGCGGAGGAACTGCGCGAGATCGAGGCGTACATCAAGCGGTACATGGTCTACAGCTTCGAGTCGCTGTTCAACCCCAAGGTCTACCGCGACGCGGGCGTCGAGGACCCCCAGGGGCTGCGCAGGGAACTGCTGTCCTCCCCGGGCCGGCCCGGGTTCGAGCAGCGGGTCTTCCGCAAGACGCTCAAATACCTGGAGAAGACCGGGATCATCGGCGACCGGACCCTTTCGCCGCTGTGACGTCCGGCGCACCGCAGTGACCCCACCGGAAAGGACCGTTCGATGCCCGTGCAGGAAGCTGCCGGAATATCCGGCGCCGTGACCATCCTCGACCCCGACCAGACGGAGCTGCTGAAGGAGCTCGACGGCATCTTCACCGGCTGGGGGACCGCCGCGGGCGCCCGGGAGATCTGCCCGCCGCCGGTGCTCCCGGTCTCCGACCTCGCCAAGTTCGACGTCTACCGCAACTTCCCCCACCTGGCCTTCGTGGCCAGCCCGCTGAACGCGCAGGACGTCACCGACGGCCCGGCGGACGCACGCTTCGAGTCCGGGGTGCTCTCCGGCGCCCGCTTCGGGCTGCCGCACGCCACCTGCTACGCCGCCTACCTCTTCCACGAGAACCGCCGGCTGGCCGCCGACACCCTGGTCACCCTCGTCAACCGCTGCTTCCGCAACGAGACCCACTACAACGGGCTCCGGCGGCTGCTCAGTTTCCAGATGCGGGAGATCGTCGCCCTCGGCTCGTTCGCCCACACCCAGTGGCTGCTCGAGGAATTCACCGGACGCATCGAGAAGTTCTCCGACGCCCTCGGGCTGGGCCTGGAGAAGAACGTGGCGGCCGACCCCTTCTTCGAGAACGACGGGGCGCGGGCCCTGCTGCAGAAGCTCAGCCCCGTGAAGTTCGAGTTCCAGCACGGGGACCTGGCCATCGCCTCCGTCAACACGCACCGCAATTTCTTCGGCGAGCGGTGCGACATCCGGCTCCCCGACGGTGACGGGCACGCCTACACCAGCTGTGTCGCCTTCGGTCTCGAGCGCTGGCTGGCCGTGCTCGACGAGGTCTTCGAGGGAAACACCCGGCGCGCGCTGGAGGCCGTCCGGACGGCCGGGCAGCAGGTCTCCTGACGTGGTGCCCCGACGGGTCGGCATCGACCTCGTTCCGTTCAGCCGGGTGCGCGCCATGCTCGACCGGGGCGAGGACGATCCGACGGCCCGGATGCTCACCGCGCGGGAAATCGGCCTCTGCTACCGGGGCGATGTCCCCGACATCCCGGGAATCGCCGGCCGGCTGGCCGCCAAGGAAGCGGTGTTCAAACTCTTCCATTCCGTGCACGGCCCGCTGCCCTGGCAGGGCATCGAGGTCCTCAAAGGCCCCGGCGGCTGGCCGGAGGTCCGCCTCAGCGGCCGGGCCGCCCGCCTGGCCCGGGACGCGCGCATCGAACACATCGAAATCAGCATCGCGCACGACGAGCCGTGTGCCATCGCGGTGGCGTGCGTCGCCCATCCCTGACCGGCACCAACCGACCCCTCCAGGAGGAGCAATGGCTTCGAGCGGAATCCAGGAAGTCCGCGAGTGGATCCTCTCCCGGCACCAGGACCGGGACTCGCTGTCCGACGACGAGAACCTGATCGAGAGCCGGCTCGTCGACTCGCTGTCGTTCGTGGAGCTGGTCTACACGATCGAGTCGGCGGCCGATCTGGAAATCGACTTCGACTCCATCGACATCAAGGACTTCCAGACCCTCTCGGCCATCGAGAAGGCCTTCTTCGTCGCCGCCTGACCCGGCCCGGAAGCCCGATCGAGGAGCCTGGCCACATCGAGGAGCCCGGCCAAGAAGCCCGATCAAGGAAGGTGTGAACAGTGGAAGCTGTCTCGTACACAGCGCAGTGGACGGCGGCGGCGCGGGCGGTGGAGTCCGAGCGGACAACGGACGCTCTCTTCACCGACCCCTTCGCGCGGGAACTCGCCGCCCCCCGCGGCTTCGAACTGCTCGGCAAATACGGCGGCGGCGGCCTGCTGGAATTCATCGCCATCCGGACCCGGTTCTACGACGACGCCGTCACCACCGTGCTCCGGGGCGGCGGCATCGACCAGGTGGTGCTCGTGGCCGCCGGCATGGACACCCGCGCCTTCCGCCTCACCTGGCCCGACGGAACGGTCGTCTACGAGGTGGACCACTCCGGCCTCATCGAGGAGAAGCGCGCCCGCCTCGCCCGCCTGTCCGCCCGCCCGGCCGTCGAGCGCCGCGAGGTCGGCGCCGACCTCGCCCAGGACTGGCTGCCCGCACTGGCGGCGGCCGGCCACGACCCGCGCCGGCCCACCCTGTGGGTGGCCGAGGGCCTCTTCTTCTTCCTCACCCAGGACCAGGCGGCGACCCTGCTGCGGACCCTGCGCGGCGTCTCCGCCCCCGGCAGCCACCTGGTCACCGACATGGCGAGCAAGGCACTGCTGCGCAGCCCCTTCAACCAGACCTTCCTCACCGCGCTGAAGGACGACGGCACCCCCTGGCTGTTCGGCACCGACGAGCCGGAGCCGTTCCTGGACGCCAACGGCTGGAAGACACGCGAACTGAAGGAGCCGGGCGAGCCGGGCGCGAGCCCCCGGCGCTGGCCGTACGAGGTGCAGCCCCGCACCCGGCGCGGGGTCTCCCGCAGCTGGCTGATCCGCGCGGAGACCGCAGGTGACTGACGCCGCCACCACGCTGGAACGGATCGAGTCCGTCGTCCCCGACCGCACCGTGCGAATAGAAGACCTCGCCGACCGGCTCGGGCTCCGGCGCGCCGAGACCGGGGTCTTCCGCAAGATCTACGGGCTGGACGAGCTGCGCTACGACCCGGACTCCACCCTGTTCGACCTGGCGCTGCCGCCCGCCCGCCGGGCACTGGAAGCCCTCCCCGAGGGCGGACGGGTGCGCTACGTCCTCTACGCCCACACCATCCACACGCTCACCCCGGCCGGCCTGGACCCCGCCCGCGTCATCCGCGACGAACTGGGCCTGCACGACGCGGAGGCGTTCGCGATCGGGCAGCAGGCCTGCGTCAGCAGCATGGGCGCCATCGACGTGGCCGCCCAGCTGCTGCGGGCCGAGGCCGACGAGGACGCCCACGCGCTGGTGGTGGCGGGGGAGCGGGCCTTCTCCCCGACGGTCCAGCTGATCCCCAACACCGCGATCATGGCGGAGGCGGGCGGCGCCTGCCTGCTGCGCATCGGCGGCCGCGGCGACGTCGTCCGCTCCCACGCCACCCGCACCCTGGGCGAGTACTCCGCCGGGCTGCTGCTGACGAAGGAGGAGACCCGGGAGTACGGGCTGGTCTACGCCGAAACCCTCGGCTCGGTCATGCGGCAGGCCCTCGACGGGGCCGGCCTGACCTTCGCCGACATCGAGCTCCTGATCCCGCACAACGTCAACCTCATCTCCTGGCGCAACGTCATCAAGGAGCTGGGGCTGGACGCCGAGCGGGTCTTCCTGGAGAACGTGCCGCGCTACAGCCACTGCTACGCCTCCGACATCTTCCTCAACTACACCACCCTCAGGGACGCGGGCCGCCTGGTCGACGGCAAGCACTACCTGCTGGTGTCCGTCGGCCTGGGTGCCACGCTCGGCGCGATGGTCATCACCCACCGGAAGCGGTGAGCGGCGTGCCGGACATCGCGCACACGGTGACGTACACCGCCGACCTCAAGGAAGCCCTCACCGGTCGGCGCGACGCCCGGTTCGTCTGGCTGTGCAACTTCGAGGTCGAGACCGCCTGGGCCCGCGGCCGGGCGGGCCTGCCCCTGCCGCGCGCCTCGGCCGCGGGACCGATGGTGCGGCGCATGGAGCAACTGGGCGCCCTGCTCGCCGAGCCGTCGGACGTACTGCTGCTCGGCGACGGCCTGGACCCGGACTTCCGCCGCTACGCCGAGCGGACCGGCCTGGGCGTGCCCACCGAGCTCGTCACCGACCCCGGCACCCCGGGCGAGGGGACGGCCGACGCGGTGCTCTCCTCGCCACGGGTGCTCGGCGCACTGCGGGAACTCGCGGCACAGGGCGCGTACCTGATGCCGATGGGCGCCTCGGCGGTGGAGCAGAAGATCCTGGAGACGACCGGCCTGCGCTCCGCGGTGGCGCACGCCGACGTCTTCGAACGCGTCAACAGCAAGATCTACAGCCGCCGGGCCGCCGCCGAACTGGGCCTGCGGACGATCCCCGGCCACACCTGCGAGAGCGTCGCCGAACTGCGCGAGGTGCTGACCCGCTCCGACCCCGGCACCCGGCCACTGATCGTCAAGGACGCCTACGGCGTCTCCGGCAAGGGCCTGCTCGTGCTCGACAGCGCGGCCAAGGCCCAGCGGCTGCTGCGGATGGTGGAGGCCCGCGCCCGGCGCACCGGCAGCGACGCGCTGGACGTCGTCGTCGAGCACTACCTGCCCAAGGCCGCCGACCTCGCCTACCAGTTCGTCGTCGACCGCGTGGGCCGGGTGCGCCTCGACTTCGTCAAGGAGGCCCTGATCACCGACGGCGTGCCGGCCGGGAACGTCACGCCCGCCGCGCTGTCCGGACGGCAGCACGCCGAACTGGCCGAGGCGGCCGAACGGCTGGGCGGCCGGCTGCACCGGGACGGGTTCTTCGGCGTGGTCGGCGTGGACGCCCTGCTCGGCGCCGACGGCCTGCTGTACCCCGTGCTCGAGATCAACGCCCGGCTGAGCATGGGCAGTTACCAGGGCCGCGTCGTCGAGCGCTTCCTGCCACCGGGCGGGTCGGCCCTCGCCCGGCACTACCCGCTCACGCTCGGCCGCCGGATCCCGTTCGCCGACATCGACGCCGCACTGGCCTCGGCCGGCGACCCCGCCGGCGGCAGCGGCGCCGTCGTCACCTGCTTCGGCACCGTGAACGCGGCGGCCGGTGCCGCCACCCCGTTCCGGGGCCGCCTCTACACCGTGCTCCACGCCGCCGACCGCGCCTCGCTCACCGAGCTGGACCACCGCGTCACCGCCGCCCTCGGCCGGGTCGCGGGCGTCGAAGGGACCTCATGAGCACCACCGAATTCCACCTCCAGGGCCTGCCGGTCTCCGAGCTCGCCGAACGCTTCGGCACCCCCCTCTTCCTCTACGACGCCGACCGGCTCCGCTCCGTCCACGACGAGCTGCGCGCGAAGCTGCACCCCGCCGTCGACATCCTCTTCTCCCTCAAGGCCAACCCCAACCTCAGCATCTGCGCCTACCTCGCCTCGCTCGGCGCCGGCGCGGAGGTCTCCTCCGGCGTCGAGCTGCTCACGGCCCGGCGCGCGGGCGTCCACCCGGACGACACGATCTTCCTCGGCCCCGGCAAGACCCCCGCCGAGCTGCGGGCCTGCCTGGCCGCGGACCTGCACGCCGTCGTCTGCGAGTCGCTGGAGGAACTGCGCGTCCTCGACGAACTCGCGGCGGAGACGGGCCGGACGGACGTGCCCGTCCTGCTCCGGGTCAACCCCGACTTCCACAGCCGGGGCGCGGGCCTGACGATGGGCGGCAAACCCCGCCAGTTCGGCATCGACGCCGCCGTGCTGCGCGGCGCCCGCCCGACCCTGGCCCGACTGCGGAACGTCCGCGTCAAGGGCTTCCACGCCTACCTGGGCACCCGGTTCCTCGACGCCGCCCAGCTGATCAGCAACACCGAACGCATCCTGGCGACCGCGCGGGAGCTGTCGGAGGCGCTCGGCGTCCCCCTGGAGACCGTCGACATCGGCGGCGGCCTCGGCGTCGCCTACTTCGACAACGAGAAGGACCTCGACCTCGACGAGCTCACCCACGGCGTCAACGACGCCGTCGAACGGTTCACGGCCGACCACCCGGGCTGCCGGATCATCACCGAGCTCGGCCGCTACCTCACCGCGACCGCCGGCCTCTACGTCACCCGCGCGCTGTACGTGAAGGAATCGATGGGGGAGTCGTTCGTCGTCGCCGACGGGGGCACCAACCACATCATGCCCGCGGTGGGCATCGGCGGCTTCGTCAAACGCAACTTCCCCGTCCGCTCGCTGACCCATTACACGCGCGAACCCACCGGCGTCCACACGGTCACCGGGCCGCTGTGCACCCCCAGCGACGTCATCGCCAAACGCGTGGCCCTGCCGCCCGTCGAACCCGGCGACCTCATCGGTGTCGAACGCGCCGGCGCCTACGGCCCGTCCGCCTC
The DNA here is from genome assembly GCF_044547045.1 of Streptomyces sp. NPDC053048. Taxonomy (NCBI): domain Bacteria; kingdom Bacillati; phylum Actinomycetota; class Actinomycetes; order Kitasatosporales; family Streptomycetaceae; genus Streptomyces; species Streptomyces sp. NPDC053048. The sequence continues at coordinate 442,986 of NZ_JBITZS010000002.1, read as the reverse complement.
GCCGGGGCACTTCCTCAGCCACGGCTTCCCCGCCGAGGTCCTCGTCCACCAGGGCACCCCCCACCTCGTCCGCGAACGCGACACCGCCGAGGAACTGCTGGCCAAGCAACGGCTCGTCCGCTTCACCCCGCCCGACACCCACAGGCCGCACCGACACCAGGGAGCCACCGCAGCGATGGACCGTCACACCGTGCTGTCCGCGATCGAATCGGCACTCGCCGAGGTGATACAGGGCGAGGTCCCCCCGATCACCGAGGACACCCGCTTCTTCGAGGACCTGTTCCTCGACTCCACCTCCGTCCTGGAACTCCTGGTCTCCCTGGAGGACCACACCGGACTCGAGGTCGACCCCGAGGAGCTCGACATGGACGACTTCGCCTCCGTGGGCACGCTCACCGACCGCCTCACCGGCCGACTCGCCGCGGGCGCCCCGGCCGCCGCCGGCGAAGCCTGAGGGGGACGGCCGTGCCCACCCTCCAGGCAGCGGCCGCCGTCGTGGCGCCGCGACGCAACCCCTACACCGACGACCCCTGGGTGCTCACCTTCCACCGCGACCTCGTCGAACCCTTCGGCGCCACCGTCGACGAATCGCTGCTGCGCACCGGGGCCAACGTCAGCCACCGCGAACTGGTGGACCACCTGGTGCGGGCCGACGGCATCCAGGACAGCAAGCCGGACCTCGTCGTCCTGGCCCACGCCCTGCCCGACCTCCACCCCTTCACCGCCGTCGCACCCCACCTCGACATGCTGCTGGGCGGCGGCGCCACCAGCATCGGCATCTCCCAGCAGGGCCTGGCCGCGCCCTTCACCGCGCTGCGCGTCGTCGCCGCCCACCAGAGGAGCGGCAGCGCCGACCGGGCCGTCGTCGCGATCCTCGAACAGACCACCCTGCCCACGCGCCTGCCCCTCGTCCACGACACCCCGCTGACCGACTCCGGCGTCCTGCTGCTCCTCGGCACCGGCGACGGACCCGAACTCGCCGGCGTCGAGCGGCTGCCCGGCGGGACCCCGCCGCTGGAACGGGCGGCCGCGCTGGCCGCCGCCGACCCGGACCGCACCCTCGTGGTGGCAGGACCGTGGATACCGCGCGGCGGCCCGCACGCGCGCGTGCCCGTCCGCCACCTCCAGCCCGGGACGTACTGCACCAGCGTCTGGCTGGCCCTCGCCCGCGAGTGGCGCTCCTGGCGCGAGGAGTACTCCACCGTCGTGCTGTGCGACACCGACCCGCTCGACGGCGGCAGCCACCTCGCCGTCCTGCGCACCGGGAACTGACGCGTGGCACTGGGAATCGACCTCCTGCACGTCGACGAGCTCGCCCGCCTGCTGACCCGGCCCTGGTTCCGCGCCTACGCCTACGCGCCCGAGGAGCTGGCCGTCGCCGACTCCCTCGGCGCCGGGCGCGCCCGGGAGTTCCTGGCCGGACGGTTCGCCGCCAAGGAAGCCGTGGTCAAGGCGCTCGGCACCGGGGCCCGCGCGGGGGTCGTGCCCCGGCAGGTGGCCGTGCTGCGCACCGCCGGGGGCGCCCCGCGCGTGCGGCTGAGCGGGGCGGCCGCACGCCGGGCCGAGCACTTGGGCCTGCGCGACATCACGGTCTCCATCACCCACAAGCGGGGCCTCGTCGTGGCGGCCGCGGTGGGGGTTCCGGGCGACGAGCCGGGGGCGGCCACCGTCGCGGGCCTGATCGCCGACGCGCTCGACCGCCGGGACCGGGACACCGCTCCGGGGGAGGAGCGGCAGGAACAGCACACGCCCGTACGGCAGTTCACCACGGAAGGAGCCTGACATGCGGATCGCGGTCACCGGGTCCATAGCCACCGACCACCTGATGACGTTCCCCGGCAGGTTCGCCGAGCAGCTCATCCCCGGACAGCTGGACCACGTCTCGCTGTCCTTCCTCGTCGACGAGCTCGAGGTCCGGCGGGGCGGCGCCGCCGCGAACATCGCGTTCGGCCTGGGCAGCCTCGGCCTGCCCGCGCTGCTCGTCGGCGCGGTGGGCGGCGACTTCGCCGAGTACCGGATCCGGCTCAAGGAACGCGGGGTCGACACCGACGCCGTACGAGTCTCCGAGACCCGGCAGACGGCCCGGTTCGTGTGCGTGACGGACCGGGACCAGAACCAGATCGCCGTGTTCTACGCGGGCGCGATGCGCGAAGCCCGCGAGATCGACCTGCGGGACGTCGTGCGCCGCGCCGGCGACGTGGACCTCGTCGTGGTCTCGCCCGACGACCCCGAGGCCATGCTGGTGCACACCCGCCAGTGCCGCACCCTCGGCGTGCCCTTCGCCGCCGACCCCTCCCAGCAACTGGCACGCCTGGACGGCCCCGCCGTGCGCGAACTCGTCCAGGGCGCGCGCTGGCTGTTCACCAACGGCTACGAGGCCGCCCTGCTGCTGGAACGCACCGGCTGGCGGCGCGAGGACGTGCTCGAGCGCGTCGGGGCGTGGGTGACCACGCACGGCGCCGACGGCGTACGTGTCGAGCGGCACGGCGAGGACGTGCTGGAGGTCCCGGCGGTGCCGGCCACCGCCGTCGCGGACCCGACGGGCGTGGGCGACGCCTTCCGCGCCGGCTTTCTGGCGGCGGCCGGCTGGGGCCTGGGCGACCGCCGGGCCGCCCAACTGGGCGCCGCGCTCGCCACGCTGGTGGTCGAGTCGGTGGGCACCCAGGAGTACGTCCTGGAGCCGGAGCGGCTGCTGGAGCGCATCGCCGCGGCCTACGGCGAAGCGGACTGCCGGGCCATCGGTGCCGCGCTGTCGCGCTCGCTGTGAGCCCACCGGAGGAACAGCTGTGAGGGTGGGGGTCGACACCTGTCGCGCCAGGCCTGCCTCCAGTCCGGACTGGAGGCTCGAGCGCGGGAAGGTTGCCGCCCCCGTCCCTCGGAACGAGGATCCGTTCCCCCGCCCTCCCAGTCAATCCTCGGGTTTCATGGGGCCGTTCCAAGGAATAGCTTGGGGCTCGTGACCCTTGATGATCTGCGAGTCTTCGTCCTGGTGTGCCGGGCCGGCAGCCTGAGCGCCGTCGCCCGGGAGCTGTCCTGTACGCAGTCGGCGGTGAGCCAGCACGTGAAACGGCTGGAGCGGGAGACCGGTGTGCGGCTCCTGGAGCGCCATCCCCGCGGAGTGGCCCCCACCCCGGCGGGACGCATACTGCAGGCCGCGGCGGCGGACGGCATCGCCGGACTGGACTCGGCCCTGCGCAGCCTGGGCGAACTCGTGCGCGGCGAGGCCGGTTCCGTACGGGTGATGACCGGTGCCACGACAGTGCGGCACTTCATGGCCGAGGCCGTCGTGGCCTTCCGCGGGCGTCACCCCAGGGTGAGCCTGGAGTTCCAGACGGCGACCTCCAGCCGCAACTGCTTCGACGCGCTCGCCTCCCACGCGTGCGACCTCGCCTGGATCACCCTCGGCGCCCCGGTCCGCGGCATCGAACAGCGCTCCGTCGTCGAACTGCCCTGGGTGCTGGCCGTCCGTGCCGACGACCCCCTCGCGGACCGCTCGCACGTCGAGGTCGCCGACCTCGCCGGGATCCGGCACATCCGGCTTCCGGAGCGCTCCTCGGCACGGGCGCACCTCGACGCCGCCTTCGCGGAACTGGGCATCCACATCACGTCCGACACCGGCGTCGCCGACTGGGACACCGCCGTCCTGCTGGCCGAACTCGGCCTCGGCCACGCCGTCGTGCCCGCCCTGCCCGGCCGGCGGACCCCCGAGGAGAGCGGTCCGCTGCGTTTCCTGCCCATACCCGGCCTGCCGCGGCTGCCGGTGGGCTGGGCCGTACGCCGCTGGGACGCCCTCACCCCGCTCGTCCGTGCTTTCGCCGACACCGTCGCCCTCACCTGCGCGCGACGACCGTGACGCCCCCTAGGGGGTGTTCTCGCGGTCGGCGAGGAGGGCCCGCAGGCGTTCGTTCTCCTCCTCGAGCCGGAGGATGTGCTCCCGGACCGGCGCCAGGGCCTCGCCCAGCTCCTGCTCGGTGTAGCGCGGGGTGATGTGCTGGGGGCAGTTCCAGTTCATGCCCTCGACCTTGATGACGACCAGGCGTTCCACCCGTCCGTCGGTGCCCTGCTCGGCGAGCAGGGCGGCGAGTGCGGGCTCCTCCTCGACGCCGCGCACCGACGCGTGCCCGTACACCTTCAGCCGGGTCCGGTGCGCGTAGTCCATGAAGAACAGGGCCACCCGGTCGTTGCCGCTGAGGTTGCCCACGGTGATGTACTGCCGGTTCCCGCGCACGTCGGCGAAGGCCAGGGTGTGCCGGTCCACGACGCGCAGGAAGCCCGGGGGGCCGCCGCGGTACTGCATGTACGGCCATCCGGTCTCGCCGACGGTCGCCATGTAGAAGCCGTCCCGGGCGGTGATGAACGCGGCCTCGTCGGGGCCGAGCGGGTCGGGTCCGTCCCCTCCGCCGTGGAGCAGCGTGCGCAGTCCCACCGCCGCGCTGCCGTTCTCCTCCTGGGCCCTGAGCACCGCCTCGGTGTAGGCGATGCGGGCGAAACGGGTCATGGTCCTTCCCTTCGCGTCCGTTCCCCGTCCGGCGCCGCGCGGGCGGTGGCCCGCCCGCGCGGCGCCGGAGGTCGTTCCGTCGGTCGATGTCGGTCAGATGTCGATCGTGACGTCGTAGGCGGCGAGCCAGGAGTTGAGGCCGAGGACCAGTTCCATGCCGGTGCGGCTCTGCTGGGGGCTGGTGTCGCCGAGGTCGGAGCCCAGGAGCCGGCGGGCAGCGGGCCGGTCGAGCAGCGGCAGCACCGGCGCCGCCGGGTCGGCCAGCACCGCGGACAGCTCCTTGCGCAGGGCCCGGTCGTACTCGGGGTCCTGGGTGGTGGGGTAGGGGCTCTTGACGCGCTCGACGATCGAGGTGGGCAGCAGGTCGGCCGTGGCGGCGCGCAGCAGGCTCTTCTCGCGGCCGTCGAAGGTCTTCATGTGCCAGGGCACGTTGAAGACGTAGTCGACGAGCCGGTGGTCGCAGAACGGGACGCGGACCTCGAGCCCGACGGCCATGCTCATCCGGTCCTTGCGGTCGAGGAGGGCCTGGACGAACCGGGTGAGGTTCACATAGGCCAGCTGCCGCATCCGCCGGTCGACGGCGCTCTCGCCGGGCAGCTCGGGCGCCTCCGCCACCGCCTGCGCGAAGCTGTCGCGCAGGAAGTCCGTCATGCCGAGCTTGTGCAACAGGCCCTGGTCGAACAGCGACTTGTCGTCGAAGTAGGCGCGGGTGGCCGACGCCAGCCAGGGGAAGACGTCGCCCTGCACGGCCTCCGGGTCGAAGAACCAGCGGTAGCCGCCGAAGACCTCGTCGGCCGACTCACCGGACAGCGCCACCGTGGAGCGCTCGCGCACCGACTGGAACAGCCGGTAAAGGGACGGCCACATGTCGCCCCAGTAGGCGGGCGGCAGGTCGACGGCGCGCAGGATGGCGGCCCGCAGCGCGGGGTCGGCCATCTCGGCGCTCTCCAGCACGATCTCGCTGTGGTCGGCGCCGACGTGCTCGGCCAGGTCGCGGACGAAGGGCGCGTCCGCGGTGCCGCGCAGGTGGTCGACCACGAACTCCTTGCCGTGCGTGGCGAAGTCCACGGAGAAGGACCGTACGGGGCCCGCACCCTGGGCGGCGAGTCCCTTGGCGGCCAGCGCGGTGATCGCGGAGGAGTCCAGGCCGCCGGAGAGCAGGGTGCACAGCGGTACGTCGGAGATCAGCTGCCGTTCGACGATGTCCTCGAGCAGGCCCCGCACGGTGCCGATCGTGGTGTCCAGGTCGTCGGTGTGCTCGCGGGCCTCCAGGGCCCAGTACCGGCGCTTGGTCAGGCCGCCGCGGCGGACGCGGACGATCTGGCCGGGCCGTACCTCGTACATGCCGTCGAAGATGGCCTGTTCCGGGGTCTTGACCATCTCCAGGACCTCGCGCAGCCCGTCGGCGGTGAGCCGGCGGGGCACGTCCGGGTGGGCGAGGATCGCCTTGGGCTCGGAGCCGAACAGCACACCGTTCGGGAGCGGGAAGTAGTAGAGGGGCTTGACGCCCATCCGGTCGCGTATCAGCAGCAGTTCCTGGCTGCGGGTGTCCCAGATGGCGAAGGCGAACATCCCGTTGAGCCGGTCGGCGACGCCCTCGCCCCACTCCAGGTAGCCGCGCAGCACGACCTCGGTGTCGCTGCGGGTCCGGAAGCGGTGGCCGCGCGAGGTCAGTTCCTCGCGTAACTCACGGAAGTTGTAGACCTCGCCGCTGTAGGTGAGGCAGGCCAGTTCGCGGCCGTCCTCCTCGGCGACCATGGGCTGCCGGCCGCCCTCGAGGTCGATGATGGACAGCCGGCGGTGGCCCAGGGCGGCGGGGCCCCGGGCCCACATGCCCTCGGCGTCCGGGCCGCGGCAGGACATGGTCTCGGTCATGGCGGCGAGAATCCGTCGTTCGCTGCCGAGGTCGCGCTCGAAATCCACCCAACCGGCGATTCCGCACATAGTGGTGACTCCTTGCCGTATGACGTGCCGTGTGGCGTGACGTGTGTGTCCGAATGCGGCGTATACGCGGGAGAAGACGAACAGTCGGTTCCGAGAGAGGTTCGATCAACATCGACTGTTGTGATCGTCATCGTAACAGCCGATGGCGCTTACCATAAGAGCCCGACACCCAGCGGAGGTTGGAATGGACGATCGGCTCTACGCCTGGCTGCCCGAGCCCGACCTGGCGGACGTCGAGGTCGGTGACGTCCTGCAGGCCCTCGCCGACCCGGTGCGGCTGCAGATCGTGCGCCTCCTGGACCGTTCCGGCGAGGGCTCGTGCAGCACCCTCGAACTGCCGGTCAAGCGCTCGACCGTCTCGCACCACCTGCGCACACTGCGGGAGGAGGGCGTCGTCTCCACCCGCGTCGACGGCAACTCCCGCTTCAGCAGGCTGCGCCGCGACGACCTCGAGCGACGCTTCCCCGGGCTTCTCGACGCGATCCTGGGCGCGACGCCGGCCCGTTCCTGAGCCGTACGCCACAAGCCCCTACGCCGGAAGGTCCCGGGCCAGCAGGCCCCGGGCGATCCGCTGCGCCCGCCGGATCGGCTCGGTGCTGCGCTCGCGCGTCGCGGTGACGGTCGAGCCGTCCATCAGCAGCACGAACTCCTCTGCGAGCGCCGGGCTGTCCCGGTGCCCGGCGTCCGCGAGGAGGCCGGCGATGAACTCGGTGACGGCACGCTTGTGTTCGGCCGCGATACGGCGCACCGGGCTGTCCGTGTCCGCGATCTCCGCCACGGCGTTGATGAAGGCGCAGCCGCGGAAGTCCCCTCCGGCCCCCTCCTCGGCGAGGGCGTCGAAGACGGCCAACGGGTCGTTGCCGCGCGCCCGTACGGCCTCGGCCAGCCACTGCCGCCAGGTTCTGTCGCGGCCCTGGAGCACCTCGATGACCAGGTCGTCCTTGCTCGCGAAGTGACGGTAGAACGAGGCGCGTCCGACACCTGAGACGGTCAGCAGGCGTTCGACACCGACCGCGCGGATCCCCTCGGCGAAGAAGAGCTCCTGTGCGGCCTGAATGAGCCGGTCGCGGGCGTGAGTTGGCATGGGGACACGGTAATCGACCTTGACGCCAAACGGAAACGATCGGTACTGTCCCGGAAGACGGTATCGATCGGTACCGAATGGCCGGACGTCCTCCACAGGCCGCGACGACGCCTCCCCAGCCGTGCCGCCGCACGGCGCGTCGACCGGAACCCCCAAGACCTATGACTGGACGCATATGGACAGCAACACCCGTAGCAACTCCCCCTTAACGCCCGACGCCGCCGACGGCACCGCCGCCGACACCGCCGCGCGCGGCGCCACCCGCTGGGCCGTCCCCATGCTGGGGTTCGCCACGTTCGCCATCGGCACGGACGAGTTCGTCCTCGCCGGCGTCCTGCCCGAACTCGGCGACGACCTGGGCGTCTCCATCGGCACGGCGGGCCAGGTGGTCACCGCCTTCGCCCTGACCTGCGCGATTCTGGCCCCCATCCTGGCCACCGCCACCGCGACCCGGCAGCGCCGGGGAGTCCTGCTGTCCGCCATCGGCATCTACCTGGTGGGCAACATCGCCACCGCGCTCGCTCCGGGCTTCGTGACCGTGCTCATCGCACAGATGGTCGCCGCCGTGGGCGCGGGGCTCTTCGTACCGACGGCCGCGGTGACCGCGGCCTCGCTGGTATCCCCCGGCCGGCAGGGTCGCGCCATCGCGGCCGTCACCACAGGATTCACCGCCGCCACCGCCCTGGGCGCGCCCATCGGCACCGCGGTGGGCGGCCAGCTCGGCTGGCGGGCCACGATGTGGTTCGTCGCCGCGCTGGCCGTCCTCGGCCTGATCGGCGTACGGGCCCTGGTGCCCGCCAGGATCGCGGCCCCGGCCCCCGACGGGCTGCGGGCCCGGCTGGCCCCGCTCAAGGACCGCCGGGTGCTGGCGATCCTCACCACCACGCTGATCGGCTTCACCGCCGTCTACATCCCCTACACCTACATCGCCCCGGTCTTCGAGCCCGCCACGGACGGCGACGGCGGCCGGCTGGCCGTCCTGATGTTCACCCTCGGAGTGATCGGCACCCTGGGCAACCTCGGCGCCGGAGCGCTCGCGGACCGCCTGGGCGGCCGCGGGGTGGTGGCGGTGGCGCTGGTGTGGCTGACGGGCAGCCTGGTGCTCTTCCCCCTGGCGACGGGCCACTTCGGCACGGCCATCGGGATGATCATCGTCTACGGCATCGCCGCGTTCGCCATCACCACTCCCCAGCAGCACCGCCTGATCACCCTCAATCCGCAGTCGGCCTCGGTCCTGGTGTCGCTGAACGCCGCGATCCTCTACCTGGCCATCTCGCTGTCCGGGATCGTCGGTGCCGTGGGCATCGGCTGGGGCGGCGCGAAGGTGCTGCCGCTGATCGCGGCGGGGCTCGCGGTGGTGGCCCTACTGGTCTCCGAGTTGGGCCACCGGCTCTCCCACCGCAAGCGCGACGGCTCTCCCGCACCGCTGGGCGACGAGCCGCCCGCGTTCGCCGGACAGGGCTGATCGGACCGGTGCGGGGGAGGGGGCCGTCGGCCCCGCCCCCGCACCGGCCGTTCTCAGATCGTCGACAGCCAGTCCTCCTCCGCCCCGGAACCCCGGGACACCAGGGCCATCGCCGGCCCGGAGTCCCGCGGCCGCCCGCCCTCGGCCCGCGCCGCGGGTCCCGGCGCGGACCGCGACGACGAAAGGGGAAGCCGACCGGTGTCCGGCCACTGTGCCTCCAGCAGGCCCGCGCGGGCCGCGGTGATCCCCGCCTGGAAGCGGCTCTCCGCGTGCAGCTCGTCCATGATGCTGGCGATGTGCCGGCGGAAGGTGCGCGGCGACATGCCCAGCCGGCGCGCCACCACCTCGTCCTTCATCCCGGTGGCGAGCAGCCGCAGGATGGTGCTCTTGACCGCGTCCAGGGTCTCGCCGTACCGGACCGTGCCGTGGTCGAACTCCACGGCCGAGTGCCAGGCGTGATCGTGGAAGCGGCGCAGCAGGCCCACCACAGTGGGGTCGTAGATCATGGTGTTCTTCGGCTCCGCCTCGCCGGAGGAGGTCAGGACCGCCATGGCCGCCTTGCCGTCGAAGACGACGAGATGGCCGAAGAGGTCGTCGGAGGTGCGGGCGGTGGCGCCGGCGGCCATCGCCTGGTGGATGCGGGTGCGGGTCTCGGCGTCGGTGCGCGCGGTGTGCTGGTGCAGGGTGCGTACGCGTACCCCCCGGTCCAGCAGGCGCAGGGCGACGGGCCAGATGTGGCGGCTGAACAACTGCGGGGCGCCCGCGCAGCCGGCCTGCATGATCAGCATCTCGGACGAGCAGTGGCGGGCGGCGTCGGCCAGCCGCAGCCTCAGGTGCTCGTCGCTCTCGGGCACCACGACCGTCTCGTGCCGCAGCCTTTCGCGCTGGGCGGAGGTGAAGACGTCGGAGAAGCCCTTGAGCTTCTGGTGGATGGCGGCGAGCCGGTCCTGCCGCTCGTGGATCTGCTCCTCGAGCGGTGCGATCAGCTCCACCTGGGCCGCGCTGGGGCTCACCCCCACGAAGACCTCGCCCGCCCCGTCGAACCTGACGAGCTTGAGCTCCACCAGCAGATCGAGCGCCTGCTCGATCCGCCGGCGGGGTAATCCGAATTCATCCTCGGCCTCGTGCACATGAATTTCCGTGTGATGCAACGACCATGCGTAGATCTGCAGTGCCAGTTCGTCGGTGCCGTCGGCGGACAGTACGGTGGTTCGGTTCATCGTGGATTCACCCTGTCATCGGCCGTGGTCGGCCGGATCAACGTCTTCCGGGCTGATTTCGAGTGCTCGAGTCGGAGTGCTCGAGTCAGGCTGCTCGAGCGCACAACTCAGGCGTGGTGCCGAGCGAGATCCGCCATGATTTCCCGGACGAGTGCCGCGGGCTGCCCGGTCCAGAAGAAATGGTCGCCGGCGAATTCCGCGACCCTGAAGTCCCCGGTCGTGTGGCTCTTCCAGGCCAGCGCCTGTTCCATCCCCACGTACGGGTCCGCGTCGGAGAGCAGGAAGGTGACGGGACAGGTCAGCGTCTCGTGCGCCGGGCGCCGGTAGGCGACGTTCGCACGGTAGTCGTTGCGCACGGGCGCGAGGATCATCCTGCGGTAGGCGGGCTTCTCCAGCAGCTTCGGTGAGGTGCCGCCCAGGCGGTGCAATTCGGCCAGGAGATCGTCGTCGCTGTCCAGCGTCAGGTCCAGGCCTGCCGAGGGCGAGGGCCTGCCGGAGACGAACAGCCTGGTGACACCGGTGCCCCGGCGTTCCAGGAGACGGGCCACCTCGAAGGCCACGGCGGCCCCCATGCTGTGGCCGAAAACGGCCAGGGGTGCGTCGGCCCGCTCGCCCAGTTCGTCGCAGATCCTTCCGGCCAGCACGGTGATGTCGTCGATCGCGGCTTCCGTCCGGTTTCCCTGCCGTCCCGGATACTGCACGGCGAGGGCTTCGACGGTGGGGGGCAGGGCGGCCGAGACGCCGGCGAACGCCGCCGCCGAGGCGCCCACGTGGGGACAGCACACCAGTCGGACACGTGGTTGAGGTGCGGGGTTGAACACCCGGATCCAGCTGTTGGGGTTCGCGGGGGGTTCGATGCTCAACAGACCCTCCAGAGTCACGAGGATGCCGAGCCGCGCGGGAGTTACCGACTTCCGCGCAGGTGGCGGTTTCCCTCCGTTATAAATATTCGCGGCGCCGTGTGCGGGCGCAGTTGAACGGCAGACGGGGGCGGCGTACCCCGAGACGCTAGAAGACGGGTAGTTTACATGTCCAGCTACATTGTTTCGACAATTTGGGCACAGGCCGCTTTTCGCCCCTTCCCCGGTTGAGACGATTCCCACGTTTAATTCAATCGTGTACTGGATACGGTCGTTTTCGAAGGCGCCGGCGAAGCGAATCGGCCACGTGCCCACCGCGACGGATGCGAAACTGGGGGCGTCGGGTCGGAGCTGAACAGGGTGCGGAGGAACGGAAGCCATGCGGGTCGGAGTCGCCCTGTGAAGCTGCTGCACACCTCGGACTGGCACCTGGGGCGGTCCTTCCACCGCGTCAACCTCCTCGGAGCCCAGCGCGAGTTCATCGACCACCTCGTGCGCACCGCCCGCGAGCACCGCGTCGACGCCGTGCTCGTCGCCGGCGACGTCTACGACCGCGCCGTGCCGCCGCTCGCCGCCGTCGAGCTCTTCGACGAGGCGCTGCACCGGCTCGCGGACGCCGGGATCCCCACCGTCATGATCTCCGGCAACCACGACTCGCCCCGCCGCCTCGGCGTCGGCGCCGGGCTCATCGAGCGGGCCGGCATACACCTGCGCACCGACCCGGCCGGCTGCGGCACGCCCGTACTCCTCGCCGACGACCACGGCGACGTCGCCTTCTACGGCCTGCCCTACCTCGAACCGGCCCTGGTGCGCGAGGAGCTGGGCGCCGCCGGGGCAGGTCACGCGGCCGTGCTGGGGGCCGCCATGGACCGGGTGCGGGCCGACCTCGCCGCCCGGCCCGCCGGCACCCGCTCCGTCGTCCTCGCCCACGCCTTCGTCACCGGCGGCGCGACCAGCGACAGCGAACGCGACATCACCGTCGGCGGCGTCGCCTCCGTCCCCGCCGAGGTCTTCCACGGCGTCCACTACACCGCCCTCGGCCACCTCCACGGCAGCCAGACCATCACCGAGCGGATCCGCTACTCCGGCTCGCCCCTCGCGTACTCCTTCTCCGAGGCCGGCCACCGCAAGAGCATGTGGCTCGTCGACCTCGGCGCCGACGGCGCGGTGACGGCCGAGCGCGTCGACTGCCCCGTGCCCCGCCCGCTCGCCCGCATCCGCGGCCGTCTCGAGGACCTGCTCGCCGACCCGCGCCTCGAACGCCACGAGGACGCCTGGGTCGAGGCCACCCTCACCGACCCCGTGCGCCCCCCGGAGCCCATGGCCGCCCTCGCCCGCCGCTTCCCGCACACCCTCAGCCTCGTCCTCGACCCCGACCACACCCCCGACGACCCGCTCGCCTCCTACGCCCAGCGGCTGCGCGGCCGCACCGACCAGCAGATCGCCGAGGACTTCGTGGCCCACGTACGCGGCGGCCACGGCCCCGACGACGCCGAACGCGCCGTACTGACCGCCGCGCTGGACGCCGTACGCCTCGACGACACCCTCGGCGAGGTGGCCCGATGAGGCTCCACCGGCTCGAGATCACCGCCTTCGGCCCCTTCGGCGGCACCCAGCACATCGACTTCGACCGGCTCTCGTCCGCCGGGCTCTTCCTGCTGCACGGCCCCACCGGCGCGGGCAAGACCTCCGTCCTCGACGCCGTCTGCTACGCCCTCTACGGCAGCGTCCCCGGCTCCCGCCAGGGCGCCGGGCTCACCCTGCGCAGCGACCACGCCGCCGCCGACGTCCCCACCGAGGTCGTGCTCGAACTGACCCTCGGCGAGCGCCGGCTGGAGATCACCCGGCGCCCCGAACAGCTCCGCCCCAAGAAACGGGGCACCGGCTTCACCCGCGAGAAGGCCTTCAGCGCCCTGCGCGAGCGCCCCGCCGGCGGCGAGTGGAAGGGCCTGAGCCGCTCGCACCAGGAGATAGGCGAGGAGATCACCCAGCTGCTCGGCATGAGCCGCGAGCAGTTCTGCCAGGTCGTCCTGCTGCCGCAGGGCGAGTTCGCCCGCTTCCTGCGCGCCGAGGACACCGCGCGCGCCAAGCTGCTCGGCCGCCTCTTCGACACCGGCCGCTTCGCCGCCGTCGAGGACCGCCTCGCCGGGATGCGCCGCGCCGCGGAGGCACAGGTCCGCGCCGGCGACGAACGGCTCCTCGCGCTCGGCCACCGCATGCGGCAGGCCGCCGGGGACACCTCGCTGCCGGAGGTCGGCACACCGGCACCCGCCACGACACCCGGCCGCGCCGGCCCGTGCGGCGCCGGCAACGCGCCGGACGCCTCGACGACCCCCCGCCGCGGCCGTGCCGCCGTTCCGGGACCGCGCGCCGCCGAGCCGCCGCTCGCCGCGGGCGACCCCGGCCTGGCCGAGGCCGTACTCGAGTGGGCGGCACTGGCCCGTACCAACGCCCGTGAGCGACGCGACATCGCCGCAGCCACCCTGCGCACGGCCGAACGCGACCACCGGGCCGCCCAGGCACGTGCCGACGAGGCCCGGGAGCTGGACCGCCTGCAGCGGCGGCACACCGAGGCTGTCCGGCGCGCCGAAGCGCTCCAGGCGCGCCGCGCCGGAGTCGACGCCGTGCGCGAGCGGCTGGAACGCGCCCGCGCGGCCGAGGCCGTCGCCCCCGCCCTGGAACTGCGCGACCAGGCCGAACGGGAGCACGGCGCCGCCGCCGCGGCCGAGCGGCAGGCCCGCGCCCTGCTCCCCGACGGACACCGCGAAGCCGGCGCCGAGCAACTCGCCGGCCTGGAGGGCGCGCTGCGCGAGGAACTGGGCTCGCTGGCCGCCGCCCGGCGCGCCGAGGCACGGGCCGACGAGATCGCGGCCGAGACCGCCCGCCTGGAGCGCGCGGCCGCCGCCGACGAGGACGTCCTCGCCGACGCCGCCGACTGGCTCGCCTCCTGGGAGGGCGCCCGCCGCGCCCACCAGCAGCGCGTCGAGGAGGCCCAGGAGGCGGTGGGCCACGCCGAACAGCTCGCCGGCCGGCTGGAGACCGAGCGCAAGCGGCTCGAGGCGGCCCACCGCCGCGACCGCATCGCCCTCGCCACCACCGCCGCCGAGGCCCGCCTGCACGAGGCCCGCGACGCCGCCGTCGCCGCCCGCGAGCACTGGCTGGACCTCAAGGAGCGCCGCCTGCGCGGCATCGCCGCCGAACTCGCCGCCGTCCTCGAGGCCGGCACGCCGTGCGCGGTGTGCGGGGCCACCGAACACCCCGGCCCGGCCCGCGCGGAGGCCGGCCAGGTGGACCGCACGGCCGAGGAGGCCGCGCTGGCCGCCTACCGGCGCGCCGACGAGCACCGGGAGGCCACCGACCGCGAGCTGCGGCCCCTGCGCGAGGACCTCGCCGTGGCCGCCGCCGACGCCGGAGAGGCGACCGTCGACGAGCTCACCGACCGGGTCGGCGAGCTCACGCGCGCGTACGCCGCCGCCCGGACCGCCGGTGAGGAGCTGTACGCCGCCCGCCAGACGCTCGAGAGCGCCGAGCGGGAGTACGAGCGGCGGCGCGCCGGCCAGGAGGAGGCCCGGCTGCGCCTCGCCGCGCACGCGACCCGCCGCGACGGCCTGGAGCGGGAACTGGCCGCCCTCCGGCTGGAGCTGGAGCGGGCGCGCGGCGGATCGGAGTCCGTCGCCCGGCGGGCCGCGCTGCTCGAGCGGCGGCTCGGCCTTCTGGCGGCCGCCGCCGTGGCCGCCCGGGAGGCCGACCGCACGGCCGGCCGTCGCAAGGAGGCCGACGCCCGGCTCGCCGACGTCGCCTACCGCGCCGGGTTCGACACACCCGCGCTGGCCGCGGCCGCCCTGCTCGACGAGGCCGCGCGCCGCGAGCTGCGGCAGCGCCTCGAGGCGTGGGAACGCGAAGAGCTGGCCGTCGCCGCGGAGCTGGCCGACGACGCCGTCGTGGCGGCGGCCGGGCGCGCCCCCGCCGACCCGGGCGCCGCACTGGCGGCCGCCGACGGGGCGACCCGCGCGCTGCGGCAGGCGTCCGCCGAGGACGCCGCCGCCCGCAACCGCTGCGATGAGCTGGACCGGCTTTCCGCCGAGGCCGTCACCGACGCCCGCCGGCTCGCACCGCTGCGCGCGGAGTACCACCGCGTGGCCGAGCTCGCGGCCCTCGCGGCCGGCACGTCCGCCCGCAACGAACGGAAGATGCGGCTGGAGTCCTACGTGCTGGCAGCCCGGCTCGAACAGGTGGCGGCCGCCGCGACCGCCCGCCTGCGGCGCATGTCCTCCGGGCGCTACACCCTCGTCCACTCCGACGCCAGGGCGGGCGGCCGCGCCCGCTCCGGGCTCGGCCTGCACGTCGTCGACGCCTGGACGGGCAGCGAGCGCGACACCGCCACGCTCTCCGGCGGCGAGACGTTCTTCGCCTCGCTCGCCCTGGCACTGGGCCTGGCCGACGTGGTCACCGAGGAGGCGGGCGGCACCCGGCTGGACACCCTCTTCATCGACGAGGGCTTCGGCAGCCTCGACGAGCAGACCCTGGACGAGGTCCTGGACGTCCTGGACTCGCTGCGCGAGCGCGACCGCACGGTCGGCATCGTCAGCCACGTCGCCGACCTGCGCCGGCGCGTCCCGGCTCAGCTGCAGGTGGTCAAGGAGCGCTCGGGCTCTGCTGTCCGGCACCGGGCGGGAGCCGCCGGCTGAGCGCGCGCCGGGGCAGCGGCGAGGAGTAGACGACGCTGGTGGTCACCGAGCCCAGCGCGCCGATCCGGCCCGCCACCTCCTCGAGGTGGCGCATGGACCGGGCCGCGACCTTGATCACGAAGCAGTCGTCGCCGGTGACGTGGTGGGCCTCCAGGATCTCCGGCGTCGTCTCCAGCAGGTCGTGGAAGGGCCTGTAGTTGCCGTTGGGGTAGCGCAGCCGCACGAACGCGAGCACCGGCATGCCCAGCCGCTCGGCGTCCACGACGGCGGTGTACCCGCTGATGATGCCGGCCTCCTCCAGGCGCCGGACGCGCTCGGTGACGGCGCTGGCGGACATGTTCACGGTGCGCGCCAGCTCGGCGTAGCCCGCGCGGCCGTTGCTCTGCAGGGCGTCGAGTATGCGCCAGTCGGTGGCGTCAGGGGAATAGCCGGTCATGGGCGATGTCTAGCAGTGGAATCCCCGGCACATCAAGACCTTTGCCGGGGATCACAGGTTCCACCGGATGATCATGGATCATAGATTTTCCGGCATGACAACGACCACCGTCACGCCGTCCACCAGCCCCGTGCTCGCCGTCCCGCCCGCCCCGCCGGCCGACGCCGCGGCCTACTTCGCCGCCCGCCTGGCCTTCCACACCGACGTCGCCGACGTCCACACCGCGCTGACCGCCGGCGCGGCGGACTTCGTCGTCGTCGACTCCCGCTCCACCCAGGCCTGGGACCAGGGTCACATCCCCGGCGCCGTCCACCTGCCCACCGCCCAGATCCCGCAGCTCGCCGCCGAATTCCTCGACCCGGCCGTCCCCGTCGTCGTCCACTGCTGGGGCCCCGGCTGCGACGGCGCCACCCGCGCCGCCCTCGCCCTGGCCCGGCTCGGCTACCGGGTCAAGGAGATGCTCGGCGGCATCGAGTACTGGATCCGCGAGGGCTACGCCGTCGAGACCTGGGAAGGCGTCCGTCAGCTGCCCCCGGACCCGCTGACCGCGCCCGTCGACGGCGGCGACTGCGGCTGCTGACCGCCGCCGGCCCCGGCCAGGGCCTCGAGCAGCGCCTCCGCGCCGGCGCCGCGGGGCAGATCGCTGACCTGGCCGTCGCCGACCTCCACCACCCGCCACCGCCCGTCCTCGTGCCGGGCCAGATCGGTGGTGACGAATCGGCAGCCCAGGGCCCCGACCGCCGGCGCCACGGCGGACAGCTCCGGCTCGGGCCGCAGCTCCGGGTGGTCCGGGTGCGCCGTGACGAGAACGGGGCGCCCGTCCACCCACCACACGCGGGCCTCGCCCGCCTCCGTGAATCGCTCGAAGGCCCGTACCACCACCCCGCCCGCCAGGAAGTCCTCCTGGAGCTCGACGAAGCGGGCCACCACCGACGCCAGCCGGTCCCTGTCGGCGAGCTCGGGCACGTAACACGCCTCGTGCCACTCGTGCTTGCGGGACTTGACGTAGTCCTTGACGACGGCCGGGCCGCCCCCGAGCACCGCCGTCCGCTCCGCCAGGGCCGCGGCGTCCGGGGCCCGGCCCGGCGCGGCGGGCAGCCAGACGCTGCGCGGCGTCAGCGAGGCGAACGTGCCGTACCAGCCCGGCAGTTCGTGCGCGCGGCGGTAGTCGTCCGGCGACGTCAGCAGGCTCCCCCCGCGCGCGGCCAGCGCCTCGGCCAGACCGGCGTACCGCTCGGACGGCACCATCCAGCCCCGGTACCACGCCGCCCCCGCCCCGCGCGGCACACGGGCCACCGCGCCCGCCGCGTCCCCGGCGAGCAGGGCGTCGTGGTCGAGCAGGGCGGTCGGCAGCCCCAGCGCGCGGGCGGCCCGCGCCTCCTCGCGGAAGTGCGGATCCGCCCGGCGGGGGTCGAGCGGATCCGCGCAGAAGACGATCAGAGGTGCCATGCCCGGCACCCTAACCGGCGGCGCTCACAGCGCCGACAGCTCCGCCACCAGATCGTCCAGGCCCAGGGAGCCCTGGGAGAGCGCCGCCATGTGCCAGGCCTTCGCGTCGAACGCGTCGCCGTGGGCCTTGCGGGCCGCCTCGCGCCCGGTCAGCCACGCGCGCTCGCCGAGCTTGTAGCCGATGGCCTGGCCCGGCATGCCCAGGTAGCGCACCAGCTCGCTGTCGACGAACTCCGCCGGCCGGCCGCTGTGCAGGCCGAAGAACTCCCGCGCCAGCTCCGGCGTCCAGCGCGCGCCCGGGTGGAAGGGGGAGTGCCCGGGGATCTCCAGCTCCAGGTGGGTGCCGATGTCCACGATCACGCGCAGGGCACGCATCATCTGCGCGTCCAGGTAGCCCAGGCGGCGCTCGGGGTCGCCGAGGAAGCCCAGCTCGTCCATCAGCCGCTCCGCGTACAGCGCCCAGCCCTCGCAGTTGGCGCTCACCATGCCGATGGTGGCCTGGTAGCGGGAGAGCCGGTCCGCGACGTGGGTCCACTGGGCGAGCTGGAGATGATGACCCGGCACGCCCTCGTGGTACCAGGTCGACACCAGGTCGTACACCGGGAAGCGCGTCTCGCCCATGGTGGGCAGCCAGGTGCGCCCCGGGCGGGAGAAGTCCTCCGACGGCTGGCTGTAGTACGGGGCCGCCGCACCGCCCGGAGGGGCGATGCACGACTCGACGCGGCGGACCCGCTCGGCGAGCTCGAAGTGGGTGCCGTCCAGCGCCTCGATCGCCTCGTCCATCAGGTTCTGCAGCCAGACGCGGACCTCCTCGACACCCTCGATGTGGGTGCCGTGCACGTCGAGGTGGGCCAGCGCCTCCCACGGCGTCCGCGCGCCCGGCAGGATCCTCTCGGCCTCCACCCGCATCTCGGCCAGCAGCCGGTGGAACTCCGACCAGCCGTACGCGTACGCCTCGTCGAGGTCGAGGTCGGTGCCGTTCCAGTAGCGCGACCAGCGGGCGTAGCGCTCGCGGCCCACCACGTCGGGCGTGCCCTCGACGGCCGGGGCGTAGACGTCGCGCAGCCAGTCGCGCAGCGCCGCCAGGCCGCCCGTGGCGATGCCGGCCGCCTTGTCCAGCTCGTCGCGCAGCGCCTCGGGGCCCGGCGCGGTGAAGTCGCCGAACCAGCCGGTGCCCGTGCCGATCCACTCGTCCAACTGGCCGAGGACCGTGGCGACCTGCCGCGGCCCGCCCTTCAGGTCGCGCTCGAGGCCCGCGGCGAGCGCTGCGCGGTAGCTGTCGAGGGAGGCGGGCACCGCCCGCAGTCGCTCGGCGATCGCCGCCCAGTCGTCCTCGGTGGCGGCCGGCATCAGGGGGAAGACCTCGCGCACCGCGTGCAGGGGCGAGTGGAGGTTGCTGACCGTGCACAGGTGCTCGCCCGCGTCGAACACGGCGAGTTCGGCCGTCAGCCGCTCGCGCAGCAGCCGGGCGCAGCGCCGCTCGACGTCGCTGTCGGCGCCCGGCCGGGCCTCGGCCTCGGTCAGCTGCCGCAGGGTGGTGCGGGCCAGATCGGCGAGGGCCCGCCGGCCCTCGGGCGAGAAGTCGGGGAGCCGCCGGGCGGATTCCGCCAGCCCGAGGTGGGTGCCGGTGATCGGGTCGAGTGCGGTGCAGGCGGAGACGTGGGCGTCGGCGACCTGGCGGGGCAGCGGCGTGCTCGTCGTGTTCGGCATGGGCACATCCTGGTACGCCACGGGCGGTCGCGTCACCGCATCAAGGCCGGTTGTCCGGCGCGATGAAGGGTCGGTCGTCCGGCGTGCGGTGCGTGCCCGGCGCCACGGCGTGCGACGGCGCGGGGCGGACGGGCGCGAGCCGGGCGGTGATGACGAGCGTGCCTCCCTCGACCTGGAAGTCCAGCGGCAGTCCCAGCGCGCGCATGGCGGCCACCATGGGCGTGTTGGAGGCGGTGGTGACGGCGTAGACGCTCGTGCAGCCCGCCTCGCCCGCCATGGCCACCAGACGGCCCAGTAGCTCGCGTCCGACCCCGCGCCGCTGCCAGTCGTCCTCGACGAGCAGGGCGACCTCGGTCTCGTCGCCGTCCCACAGCAGGTGGCCCAGTGCCACCAGCCGCCCGGAGGCGGAGTACGCGGCCAGGGTGCGGCCGAAGCGCGGGCCGAGCAGGTGGCGCAGATAGCGGTCGGCGTCGCCGACCGGGCCGTGGTAGCGGCGGGAGAGGGTCGCCCGGGAGCAGCGTTCGTGCATCTCGCGCGCTGCCCCGACGTCGTCGGCACCGGCCCGGCGGACGGTGATCTCGTCGCCTTCGGGCAGGGTCAGCACGTCGCCGCGCGACGGGACGCGCGGGCCCAGGCGCGCGTCCAGCTCGACCAGCGCGCGGGCGCGCGCGAACTCGGTGGGGGTGAAGGCCGGGTACGGGCGCTCGATGGTGATCGACCCGCCGGACGGGTCGCGCAGCCGCATCACCGTCTCCTCCCAGACGCCGTCCTCGGGGACGGGAGCGGAGGCGGAGCCGCCGCGCGCCGGCCGGGCCGGTATCGAGCGGACGGTGCAGCGGCCGAGGAGCTGACGCAGGGCGAGGGGGAGTTCGGCGCCGTCCAGCGCGGTGCGGGTGGCCAGGCCCAGCACCCGGGTCGGGGCGTCCACGAGGTCGTGGGCGTCGGCGCGCTCCAGCCAGGTCTCGCGGCCTCCGCCCTCGCCGGCCGCGCGGGCGAGGTCGGCGGAGGCCAGCGCCTCGGGGGCGCGCAGCAGCAGTTCGTCGACGGTGCCGTCGGCCAGGGGGTGGGTCTGCAGGGACAGTATGTCGACGCGGCGGGCCGCCAGGGCCAGGCACAGGGCGGCCAGGCTGCCCGGCTCGTCGCGCACGGTCGTGCGCATCCGCCACAACGAGGTGCCGCCCTCGCCGCCGCCGGAGCGGGGGCCGGGCCCGGCGGCGGAAGGAGCGACCGCGGCAGCCGGGGTGGCGACGTCCGCCGGGGGCGCGTGGCCCCGGCGCCGGGACCACCAGGTGTGGAAGGCGGTGGTGGCCAGCAGCGCGGCGGCCGAGCCGACCAGCAGGGCGGGGCCGTCGGGTCCGTGCGCGACGGTGTTGGCCACCGAGTCGGCGGCGGCGACCGCTGTGAACAGGGCCGCCAGCTCCACCAGATCCCGGCGCCAGTGATGACGGTGCCGGGGCGAGCTCTTCGCGAACGTCTCGTCGGTCATGGCACCACCCTGGCCGAGTGGTGTTGCGTGATCACGAACGTCCTGTGTCCCGCAGGTAAAGGACGATTACGCGCGGGACGGGACGATCGGGGTGTTCCGCCTCAGCCGCGCAGGTCGCGCAGGGCGTCCTCCACGCCCCGGTGGAAGGTCGGGTAGGCGTAGATCATGTGCCGCAGCGTCTCGACGGGCACCTCCGCCTGGACCGCCACGGCCAGGCCGTACATCATCTCGCCGCCCGCCGGGCCCGCCGTGGTCGCGCCCACGAGCACCCCCCGGTCGGCGTCCTCCACCAGCTTGACCAGGCCCTCGTTGCCCGCCTTGTGGATCCAGCCGCGGGCCGAGGACGGCAGGCGGGACGAGCCCGTCCGCACCCGAAGGCCCTTCTCCCGGGCCTGCCGCTCGGTCAGGCCCACCGCGCCGACCTCGGGGTCGGTGAACGTCACCCGGGGCAGGGCGCGGTAGTCGGCGTCCGGGCCGGGCTCGCCGAGCACGGCCCGGATCACGATGTCCGCCTCGTACATCGCCACATGGGTGAAGGCTCCGTGCCCGGTCACGTCGCCCACGCCCCACAGGCCCTCCGCCGCCCGCAGTTGCCCGTCGGTCGGCAGCCACCGGGCGCCGGGGTCCAGGCCCACGGTGTCCAGGCCCAGGGCGGGCAGGTCCGCGTGGCGCCCGGTGGCGACGAGCAGTTGATCACCCGTCAGCTCCGTGCCGTCCTCGAGGACGAGCGTGAAGGCGTCGCCGCTGTGCCACACCCGGGCCACCCGGGCGCCCGTCCGCAGCGTCAGTCCCTCCCGGCCCAGCACCTCGGCCACCAGCTCGCCCGCCTCCGGCTCCTCCATGGGGATCAGGGCGTCCATCGCCTCCACCACGGTCACCCGGGAGCCGAAGCGGGCGTAGACCTGGGCGAGTTCCAGCCCGATGGCGCCGCCGCCGAGCACCAGCAGGGAGGGCGGCGGCTCCTTCGCGGCGATCGCGTCCCGGTTGGTCCAGAACGGCACGTCCTCGAGGCCCCGCACCGGCGGGAGCTGCGGCTTGCTGCCCGTGGCGAGCACGATCCCGCGCCGTGCCTCGAAGACCTCGCCGTCCACCTCGGCCCGGCCGGGGCCGGCCAGCCTGCCGCGCCCGCGCACCAGCCTGCCGCCCTTGCCGGTGAAGCGGTCGGCGGCGGCCCGGTCGTTCCAGTCGTCGGTGGCCTCGTCACGGATGCGCGCGGCCACCGGGGCCCAGTCGGCGCTCACCCGCGCGGAACCCGCCATGCCGGCCACCCGGTGGGCCTCCGCCAGCAGGTTCCCGGCGCGGATCATCATCTTGCTGGGCACGCACCCCCAGTACGGGCACTCGCCGCCGACCAGCTCGGCCTCCACGCCCACCACGCTCAGCCCGGCGGCGGCCAGTTCCCCGGCCACGTGCTCCCCGCCCGGCCCCATGCCGATGACGACGACGTCCACCTGCTCGGCCACGGCACGCACCTTCCTCGCGTCGGCTCCGGATGCCCACCATCCCACCGCGCACCGGGGGCGTCACTGTCCGACGCGCCCGGGGCCCCGGGCGCGAGGCGGCTCAGCGCGAGGTGTCCAGGATGACGCGGGCGACGAGGGCCGGGTCGTCGCTCATGGGCACATGGCCGCAGCCCGGCAGCCGGACCAGCCGGGCGCCGGGGATGACCCGCTTGGCCCGCACGCCCTGACGGCGCAGCAGGATCCGGTCCCCGGTGCCCCACGCGACGGTGACCGGCAGGTCCGGCACGTCGTGCGTGAAGAGGAAGTCCCGGCCGGCGGCGAGGGTGGCCTCGAAGGCGGTGGCCTCGCGCAGCGCCCGGGTCTCGGCGATCACGGCGTCGGGGGAGCGCCGGCCGGGGCGCGCGTAGACGGTGCTGACCATGGCCGCGCGCCCGGCGGCCGTACGGGCCAGCCGGGCCACGACCGGCTCCGGCAGCCGCCGCGCGGAGTGCCGCAGGGCCAGCAGCACCGCGAAGGCGTAGCGGCGCTCGGCCTCGGTCCAGAACCCGCCGGGGGACAGGGCCGTGACGGACCGTACGAGCTTCTCGTGCCCCAGCTGGAGGGCGAGCAGCCCGCCCAGGGAGTTGCCCGCGACGTGCGGCCGGTCCAGGCCCAGCGCCTCGAAGAACCCGCGCAGCACGGCGATCACGCCGGGCAGGTCGTGGGCGACGGTGTCGGGCAGGGCAGGGGAGCGGCCGAAGCCGGGCAGGTCCACGGCGATCACGTCGCGCTCGGCGGCGAGTATGCCCACCACCGGATCCCAGACCTGCAGATGATGGCCGATGCCGTGCAGCAGGACCAGTGGCTCCCCGCCGCCGACCCGTTCGTACACCACCTCGGCCCGGTGCCGCCCGGAGGCGTCGATGGGGAAGGAGATCGTCTCGGCCATGGGGAGCTCCTCGTCATCCGTGGGGCGGCGTAGGCGACAGGATGTCAGCAACGGTTACCGCTGGGTAGACCTCGTGCGCCGGACGGTCGCGTGTCGCCGTGCGGTGAGAGCGGGTTCACGTGGACAACACCCGTCCGCCCCGTGTGGGATGGGACCGTGAACACGACGGACGCCCTGCTCGAGGACTTCGAGGAACACCGCACCACCCTGACCGGCGTGGCCTACCGCATGCTGGGCCGGTTCGCGGACGCGGAGGACGTGGTCCAGGAGGCGTGGCTGCGCTGGTCCGGCGTGGACCGCGGCGCCGTCCGCGACACCCGCGGCTATCTGGTGCGCGTCACCACCCGGCTCGCCATCGACCGGCTGCGCCAGGCACAGACGCGGCGCGAGGCGTACGTGGGGCCGTGGCTGCCCGAACCGGTCACCACCGACTACGTCCCCACCGTGCCCGACACGGCGGAGCGGGCCGTGCTGGCCGACTCCGTCTCGCTCGCCGTGCTCGTCGTCCTCGAGTCGCTCTCCCCGCTGGAGCGCGCGGTCTTCGTCCTGCGCGAGGCGTTCGGCTTCCCGTACCACGACATCGCCGAGACGCTGGACCGCTCCGAGGCGGCCGTTCGTCAGCTCGCCGGACGGGCGCGGCGCCATGTGGAGGAGCGCAGGCCGCGGTTCGACGTCGACCCGGCGCAGCGGCGCGACCTGACCGAGCGCTTCCTCGCCGCGGCCACCGGCGGCAGCCTCGAGGACCTGCTGGCCCTGCTCGCCCCGGACGTCCGCCTCGTCACCGACACCGGGGGCAAGGCCAAGGGCCCGCGGCGCGTCATGGAGACCGCCGACAAGGTCGGGCGCTTCCTCGCCGGCATCGCCGGCAAGCCGCTGCCCGAGGCGGAGTTCCACTTCACGGAGGCCAACGGCGGCCCGGCGCTCCTGGTGCTCTCGCGGGGGCTGCCCGACACCGTGGTCAGCCTCGAGGTGGCCGACGGCCGGATCACGACGGTCTACCTCATGCGCAACCCCGACAAGCTGACCGGGCTGCGGCCTTAGGGGTTGTTGTCCGATGGGCCGGCACCGGACCGTCGGACAACCCCTAGGGCGAGCCGCCCGTCACAGTCCTCCGGCCACGCGCAGCACCGCCCCGGTGGTGTACGACGCCTCCGGTGACAGCAGCCACGCCACGGCCCCGGCGACCTCCTCCGGCTCGCCGGGCCGGCCCATCGGCACCCGGTCGCCGTCGCGCCACGGCCGTTCGGGGTCGCCCATCGCGGCGTGGATGCCGGTGACGATCATTCCCGGCTGGACCGAGTTGACCCGCACGCCCTCCCGGGCGAGCTCCTTGGACAGCCCCACGGTGAGCGCGTCCACCGCGGCCTTGCTCGCCGCGTAGTGCACGTACTCGCCCGGGGAGCCCAGGGTCGCCGCGCCCGAGGAGATGTTGACGATCGCGCCGCCGCTGCCGCCGTGCCGCGTCGACATCTCCAGCACCGCCCGCCGCGCGCAGATCAGCGCGCCCATCACATTGACGTCGACGACCCGGCGCATCCGCTCCACCGGGGTCTCGGTGAAGCGGCCCAGCAGGCCGGTGATCCCGGCGTTGTTGACCAGGCCGGTGACCGGGCCGAGCCGCTCCTTCACCACGTCGAAGAACGCGTCGACCGAGCCCTCGTCGCTGGTGTCGACCCGGGCGACGACGCACTCGGCGCCCTCCGCGCGCACCAGGGCGGCCGTCTCCTCCGCGGCCTCGCGCGCGTGCTCGTAGCCGATGCCGACGGCGTGCCCAGCGCGGGCCAGCCGCAGCGCCACCGCCGCGCCGATGCCCCGGCCGCCGCCGGTGACCACCGTGACCCGGTCCGTCGTCGTCCGCTCCACTCTTCGCCCCCTGTGCCCGTACTGGTGATCGATCAACGGGAACGCTACCGGAGGTACGGGGTGGCCGGTTGTCGACGTCATTGGTCTTGACCAAGTACGCACACCGTCCTATGGTCGCAGGCATACTGCAACAACCTTTAATAAAGAAGCGCGCGAAATGCTTTGCGGAGGATCAGGGTGGGGACCACGCAGCTGGAATCAGTACCGGAACCGAAGTACTGGCACCTGAAGACCGTCCTCAGCGACGCACTCGACTCCGAGTTCGCCGTGGGCGAGATCCTGCCCAACGAACGTGAGCTCGCGGCCCGTTTCGGCGTCGCCCGTGCCACGCTCCGCCAGGCACTCGAGCAACTGGAGCTGGAGGGACGGCTGCAGCGCCGCCGGGGCGTGGGCACCACCGTCGCACCGCCTCGCATGGGGGTGGCCGTCGCCGACGAGGGGCACGCCTGGCCCGGCACCGCGGCCGACGCCTGGCAGACCGTCGACACCACCGAGGCCGCGCCGCCCGCGGCCGTCGCCCGGCTCCTGGACACCGCCCCCGACGAGGCCGTGCACACCGTGCGCCGGCACCGCAGGACCCACAGCCAGCCCGTCGCCGCCGAGTTGCTGTACGTACCGTCCGGCAGCGTGCCCGGCCTCGCCGCCGTCGACACGCCCACCGGCCCCGCCCGCGCCCGTGCCGTGCTGCGCGAGCTGCAGCGCCTGCGCCTGGAGGGCCAGGACCGGGCCGTGGAGCTCGGCTCGGCCCGCGCCGACGACGCCAAGCAGCTCGACCGGCTGCCCGGCGCCCCCGTGCTCGTCGTCACCACCCGCTACGTCGCCGGCGGCCGCACCGCCGCCGTCGGCGTCGCCACCTACCGGGCCGACACCTGCCGGCTCACCTTCGGTGACGCGGCCGGGACGGACGTCGAACTCCTCGCGGGCTGACCCGCCATCGACCGGGCTGCCCCGGCTGCTCGTCGCATCCGCCGCTCAGCGGCGCGCCGTGACCGTGCTCTCGACCGCGAAGAGCTGTTCCTCCACGTGGTCGAGGGCGAGCCGCAGCGCGCCGGTCGCCACCGCGGCCTCGCCCAGCAGCGACTGCGCCACCTGCGGCGGCCGCAGGCAGTAGCGGGCCAGCTCCCGGCGCAGCGGCTCCAGCACACCGGCCGGCCCGGCCGCCCAGCCGCCCACCACGACCAGCTCCGGGTCCAGGGCCAGCACCAGCGCCGCCACGTCGTGCACCAGCCGGCGCAGATACCGCTCCACCGCGGCACGCGCCCGCTCGTCGCCCTGCCCGGCCAGCGTGAACACCCGGGCCACCTGCGCCTCGTCGAGCGGGTGCAGCGGCTCCCCGGTGGTGGACAGCACCTCCTCGGGCGTGGCCTCCCGGCCCAGCAGGTGCAGCGCGCCGATCTCCCCGGCCGCGCCCCCGAAGCCCCGGTGCAGCCGGCCGCCGATGAGCGAGCCCGCCCCCGGGCTCAGCCCCGCCAGGACGAAGACCACGTCGTCGGAACCGACGGCCGCGCCCTTCCAGTGCTCGGCCACGGCGGCGGCGTTCGCGTCGTTCTCCACCAGCACCGGGCACCGGAACGAGCGCCGCAGCCGGTCGCCGAGCGGCAGCCCGGTCCACTCGGGCAGTGCCGTGCCCAGCCGCACCGTCCCGTCCGCCTCGACGATGCCGGGGCTGGCCACCCCTACGGCGCGCAGCGAGCCGCGCGCCACGCCCGACCGCTTGAGCAGGTCGGCGACCGCCACCCGCACCTGGTCCAGCCGCTCGTCGGCGGGGGCCGTCTCGGAGACCTCCACCTGCGCGGAGCCCGTCACCCGGCCGCCGAGGTCGGCCAGCAGCGCGGCGATCCGGTGCGGCCCGATCTCGATGCCGAGCAGATGCCCGGCCTCCACCCGGAACCGGAACCGCCGCGCGGGCCGCCCCTGACGGCGCGTCGCCCCCTCCTCGACGGCCGCCTCCACGACCAGGCCCGAGTCGATGAGGCCCTCGACCACGCCCTCGACCGTCGGCCGGGACAGCCCCGTCACATTGACCAGCTCGGTGAGCGTGGGAGCCTGGGCGGCACGCAACGCGTGCAGCACCACGGCCGAATTGATCCGCCGCAGCAGAGACGGATCCCCACCGGTGAGCCGCCCCAACGTGCCGCCTCCTCGCTTTGCGTACCCTTTGCCCGCACGGATCGTATCCGGTCAAGCGGAACGCGGCGAGCCTTGGGACCTCACCCGGGCGTGACGAACCCCGACTCGTACGCGGCGATCACCGCCTGGGTCCGGTCGCGGGCCCCCAGCTTCGCCAGCACGGCGCTGACGTGCGTCTTCACCGTCTCGGTGCCCAGCAGCAGACTGCGGGCGATCTCCGGATTGGACATCCCCCGGGTCATCAGCCGCAGCACCTCCGCCTCCCGGGCGGTCAGCGCCGCGCGCTCCATCGCCGCGCGGGCGCGCTCGTTGCCACGCGAGGCGGCCAGGCGGCGCAGCGCGGCGGGGAACAGCAGCGAGTCCCCGGCGGCCACGGTCCGCACCGCCTGGACGATCTCGGCGGGGGCGGCGCGCTTGAGGAGGAAACCGTCGGCGCCCGCGCGCAGCGCGTCGTAGACGTACTCGTCGTTCTCGAACGTCGTCACGACCAGGATCTTCGGCGGCGCCGGCACCGTGCGCAGCACGGCACGGGTCGCCTCGATGCCGTCGAGCAGCGGCATCCGCACATCCATCGCGACGACGTCCGGCCGCAGTCGGCGCACCAGAGGCAGCACGGCCGCGCCGTCGGACGCCTCGCCCACCACCTCGATGTCCGGTTGTGCTTCGAGGATGGCGCGCAGACCGGCGCGGACCAGGGGCTCGTCGTCGACGAGCAGGACGGTTATCGGCACCGGCTCAGCCTAGGGGGTGTCCGGGACCGCCCAGCGGCAGCAGCACCCGCACCCGCCAGGAACCCTCGTGCTCGCCGGTCTCCGCCCGCCCGCCGAGCAGCGCGGCGCGTTCGCGGATGCCCCGCAGGCCGCTGCCGCCGCCGGAGACCACCGCGGCCGCCCCGGCCAGGGGATTGCGGACGTCCAGCTCCAGTTCGCGCGCGTGGACCGCTATCCGCACCCGGACGTCGACGGGCCCGGCGTGGCGGACCGCGTTGGTCAGCGCTTCCTGCACGATGCGGTAGCCCTCCCGGGACACCGGCCCCGGCACCGTCTCCAGGGCGCCGCCGACCTCGGCCGTCACCCGCGCGCCGGAGGCACGGGCGGCCGACAGCAGCCGCTCGGCGTCCGTGAGCGAGGGGCGGTCGGCGAGGCCCGTCGCGTCCTCGCGCAGCACCTTCAGCACGCGCTCGAGGTCCTCCAGCGCGTGCCGGCCCGTCTCCTCGATCGCGGCCAGTGCCCGCGCGGTGAACTCCGGCGAGCCCGCTGCCCGCGCGGCACCCGCCTGCACCACCGCCACGGTCAGGGCGTGCCCGACGGAGTCGTGCAACTCCCTGGCCAGCCTGCTGTGTTCCAGCAGCCGCTCGGTGCGCTCCTCCAGCGCGGCCAGCCGCGCGGCCGCCGAAGGGCCCAGCAGCGCGCGGGCGGCACGGGCGGCCAGCGCGCCGGCCACCACCACGAAGGCCAGCAGCAACGCGAGGACCACCGGGGCGAGCAGCCGGCCGCTCCCGGTTCCCGACCCCAGCAGGCGCACCGCCAGGGTGGGCGCGTGCACGCTCAGGAACGCCGTCACCGTGCCCAGTTCGTAGCGCAGCACCAGCCAGAGCGCGGTGCGCCACCGGTCCTCCCAGGAGGCGGACGGCGCCGGGGCGAAGTCGTCGTCCCGCCGCCGGGGGAACAGCAGCAGCTGCGCCTGCATCCCCTCGGACAGCCGCACCCCGGGAAGCATGGCCAGCGCCGTCAGCAGCGGCAGCGGCACCACCAGGAGCCAGGCGGCGGCCGGCGTGTTCATGGTGCCGAGGCCGGGGAACACGAACGCGCACACCGTGGCCAGGACCATGGCGATGACCAGGTGCAGCCAGCGGGTCCAGGTGACCGCGCGGGCGGGCGAGCGCAACCAAGTGATCATGGGGCCATCCTTCCAGCGGCGCCCCGCGCGGGCCTCCCCCACGCGGGGGAGACGCCGCCCACCCGCGGGGGATCAGCGGCCCGCGCCCCCGGCGGCAGCCTTGAGCCATGACCTCGATCGACATCCGCGAACTCACCAAGCGCTACGGCCCGGTGCACGCCCTCGACCGGCTCACCGTCACCATCCGCCCCGGCCGCGTCACCGGCTTCCTCGGTCCCAACGGGGCCGGGAAGTCCACCACCCTGCGCGTCGTCCTGGGCCTCGACCGGCCCACCTCCGGCACCGCCCTGGTCGGCGGCAGGCCCTACGCGTCCTTCGCCGAGCCGCTGCGGCACGTCGGCGCCCTGCTCGACGCGGCCGCCGCCCACCCCGCCCGTACCGCCCGCGACCACCTGCTCACCCTCGCCCTCAGCAACCGCATACCCGCCCGCAGAGTGGAGGAGGTGCTGGAGGAGGCCGGCCTGGCGCCCGCCGCGCGGCGCCGCGTGCGCACCTTCTCCCTCGGGATGCGCCAGCGCCTGGGCCTGGCCGCGGCGCTGCTCGGCGACCCGCCCGTGCTGCTGCTCGACGAACCCACCAACGGACTCGATCCCGAAGGCATCCTCCACCTGCGGAATCTGACGCGCCGTCTGGCGAGTGAGGGCCGAACCGTGCTGATCTCCAGCCACCTGATGACCGAGATGGCACAGACCGCCGACCACCTCGTCGTCCTCGGCCGCGGCCGGCTGCTCGCCGACGCCTCCCTGACGGACTTCGTCGGCGAGAGCGCCTCCCTGGAGGAGGCCTACTTCCGCCTGACTGCCGGCTCCGCCGAATACACCACCCCGGAGGCCTGACCGCCATGACGTCACTCACGCCCGTGCTGCGCTCCGAATGGACCAAGATCCGCTCCGTGCGCTCGCTGCTCGTCACCCTGGCCGCCGTCTTCGTCGCGACCGTCGGCGTCACCGTGCTGGTGCACGCCCTGGTCGGCCGGGCGGAGGCCGACGAGGAGGGCTTCGAGCCGGTCTCCGGCTCCTACTTCGGCCTCAACTTCGGCCACATCGCCGCCGTGTGCTTCGGCGTCCTCGCCATGGCGGGGGAGTACGGAACGGGCGGCCAGATCCGCCTCTCGCTGGCTGCCATACCGCGCCGGGGCCTGTTCTACTCCGGCAAGCTGGCCGTGCTGGCCGCTCTCGCGCTGCCCGTGGGCCTGGCGACCGGCTTCGGCTGCTTCCTCGGCGCCCAGGCGATGATGGGCGAGTACGCGGTGGGGCTGGGCGCCGACGGCGCGCTGCGGTCGGCGATCGGCTGCGGCCTCTACCTCACCTTGCTCACGCTGTTCTCGGCCGGCGTGGCCGCCGTGGTCCGCAGCCAGGTCGGGGCGCTGTCGCTGCTCACCCCGCTGGTCTTCCTGATCTCGCCGGTCCTCTCCGGCGTCGGCGCCATCGGGAAGGCGGTGGCCTTCCTCCCGGACCGGGCCGGCCAGCAGATCCTGCACCCCGACCCCGAGGGCGTGCTCGGGGCCTGGGACGGGATGGGGGTGATGGCGCTGTGGACGGCGGCCGCCGTCTGCGCCGGCTGGTGGGTGCTGCGCCGCCGCGACGCGTGATCAGGCGGCGGTGTGATCGGCGGCCGCGCGCAGCCGGCCGAACTCCTCGGCCATCCTCGGCAGCGTCCACTGGGCGTTGAGGCCACTGGGGTTGGGCAGGGCCCATATCCGGGTGCCGCCGATTGTCCGCTCCTGCGGGCCGATCTGCGCCCGCTTGTCGCCGAAGGCGGTGCGGTAGGCGGTCACCCCGGCGACGGCCAGCCACGCCGGCCGCAGCAGCTCCACCTTCTCGGCCAGCAGCCGGCCGCCCTCGCGGAACTCCCGCGCCGTCACCTCGTCGGCCTTGGCGCTGGCCCGTGCCACCACATTGGTGATCCCGAGCCCGTACGACAGCAGTTCCTCCTGCTCGGACGGCTTCAGCAGGCGCGGCGTGAAGCCGGAGGCGTGCAGGGCGGGCCAGAAGCGGTTGCCGGGACGGGCGAAGTGGTGGCCGGTGGCAGCCGACATCAGGCCCGGGTTGATGCCGCAGAACAACACGCGCAGACCGCCCGCGACCACGTCGGGGACGAGGCGGTCGCGGGCGGCTTCGAGCTCTTGAGGAGTCATCCCTAGAGAATGGACCCGGGCACGTAGGCGGCGGCCTCCGGGTGGCGCTTGGCGATCTCCTCGATGCGGGAGACCACGGCGGCCACCTGGTCGCCGGCGGCACCGGTGAACGACAGCTTGTCGGCCATCAGCGCGTCGAGGTCCGCGCGGTCCAGCGGGATGCGGTCGTCGGTGGCGAGCTTGTCGAGCAGCTCGTTGCGCTCGGCGCCCTGCTCGCGCATGGCCAGCGCCGAGGCCACCGCGTGCTCCTTGATGACCTCGTGCGCGACCTCGCGGCCGACCCCGGCCCGCACCGCGCCCATCAGCACCTTGGTGGTGGCGAGGAAGGGCAGGTAGCGGTCCAGCTCGCGGGCGACGACGGCCGGGAAGGCACCGAACTCGTCGAGCACCGTCAGGAACGTCTCCAGCAGGCCGTCCAGCGCGAAGAACGCGTCCGGCAGCGCCACGCGGCGCACCACGGAGCAGGAGACGTCGCCCTCGTTCCACTGGTCGCCCGCCAGCTCGCCCGTCATCGAGGCGTAGCCGCGCAGGATGACCATGAGGCCGTTGACGCGCTCGCAGGAGCGGGTGTTCATCTTGTGCGGCATCGCGGACGAGCCGACCTGGCCCGGCTTGAAGCCCTCGGTCACCAGCTCGTGGCCGGCCATCAGCCGGACCGTCTTGGCCAGCGAGGACGGCGCCGCCGCCAGCTGCACCAGTGCGGTGACGACGTCGTAGTCCAGGGAGCGCGGGTAGACCTGGCCGACGGAGGTGAAGGCGTGCGCGAAGCCCAGGTGGGCGGCGATGCGCTGCTCCAGCTCCGCCAGCTTCGCGGCGTCGCCGCCGAGCAGGTCGAGCATGTCCTGGGCGGTGCCGACCGGGCCCTTGATGCCGCGCAGCGGGTAGCGGGCCAGCAGCTCCTCGGTGCGGGAGAAGGCGACCAGCAGCTCGTCGGCGGTGGTCGCGAAGCGCTTGCCGAGGGTGGTGGCCTGGGCGGCGACGTTGTGCGAGCGGCCCGCCACGACCAGCTCGGCGTGGTCGGCGGCCAGCTTGCCGAGCCGGGCCAGGACGGCCACGACGCGGTCGCGCACCAGCTCGAGGGAGAGCCGGATCTGCAGCTGCTCCACGTTCTCGGTCAGGTCGCGGGAGGTCATGCCCTTGTGGACGTGCTCGTGGCCGGCGAGGGCGTTGAACTCCTCGATGCGGGCCTTCACGTCGTGCCGGGTGACCTTCTCGCGCTCGGCGATCGAGGCCAGGTCGACCTGGTCCAGGACGCGCTCGTAGTCGGCGAGGGCGGCGTCCGGCACCTCGATCCCCAGGTCCTTCTGCGCCCGGAGCACGGCGAGCCACAGCCGCCGCTCCAGCGTCACCTTGTATTCGGGGGACCACAGCACGGCGAGCTCGGCGGAGGCGTAGCGGCCGGCCAGGACATTGGGGATGCGGGGCTTTGCAGTCACGTGGCCAAAGTCTACTGGCGGTTCGCGCAGGCCGGCGCCCCGCCCCGGTTTGTGGCTTGCTACGAGAGCGGCTGCTCGTAGGGCAGCAGCTCGGCGCGCTTGGGCGGCCGGCCGTCGCCCGAGGAACGGCCGGTCAGCCGGCGGCCGATCCACGGGGCCAGGTGCTCGCGGGCGAAGCGCAGGTCCGAGCCGCGGCGGGCGGCCCAGCCCGGACGCAGGAACGGCGGCAGCGGCTCGCGCCAGTCCGACTCGGGCTCGTGGCCGAGCGTCTGCCAGACGGCCTCGGCCACCCGGCGGTGCCCCTCGGCGTTCAGGTGCAGCCGGTCCTCGGCCCACAGCCTCGGGTCGCCCAGCACCTCGGCCGAGAACAGGTCGACGACCAGGGCGCCGTGCCGCTCGGCCAGTTCGTCGATGAAGCCGAAGAGCTGTTCCATGCGCGGCCGGAAGCGCTCCAGCACCGGTCCGCGCCGCCCCGGGCTGCGCATCAGCACCAGCTGCCGGCAGCTGGGGGCCAGCCGCTCCACCGCCTCGGCGAGGCGGGCGCACACCAGGTCCACGTCGCACTTGGGCCGCAGTACGTCGTTGAGCCCGCCCACCAGCGTCACCAGGTCGGCGCCCATGGCGGCGGCCGCCGCCGACTGCTCGTCGGCGATCTGGCCGATCAGCTTGCCGCGCACGGCGAGGTTCGCGTAGCGGAAGCCGGGGCTGCGGGCGGCCAGCCGGGCGGCGAGCAGGTCGGCCCAGCCCCGGTAGGAGCCGTCCGGCAGCCCGTCGGACATGCCCTCGGTGAAGGAGTCCCCGACGGCGACGAAGCTGGTGTGCGTGTACGTGGCATTCATCGGCATGGCGCCGTGATCCTACCGCCCGCGCCCCGCCGCCCGGCTCACGGCCGGGTGCCGACCAGCTCCCGCAGCACGTCCTCCAGCGTCACCAGCCCGGTCAGCCGGTTGTCCTCGCCGATGACCGCCGCCAGGTGCGCGCCGGTGCCGCTCATCGCCGTGATCACGTCGTCCAGCGGCGTGTCCGCCCGGACGCGCGCGATCGGGCGCATCCTGCGCAGCGGGAAGGGCATGTCGCGCGGCTTGGCGTCCAGCGCGTCCTTCACGTGCAGATAGCCCAGGATGCGGCCCGCGTCGTCGGTGACCGGGAAGCGGGAGTAGCCGGACGAGGCGGACAGATGCTCCAGCTCCTCGGGGGTGACCCCGAAGCGGGCCGAGACCACCTTCTCCAGCGGCATCACCACGGCCTCGACCCGGCGCTTGCCCAGCTCCAGGGCGTCCCGCAGCCGCGCGGTGGCCCGCTGGTCCAGCAACCCCGCCTCGCTGGAGTCGGCGACCATCCGGGCCAGCTGGTCGTCCGAGAAGACGGCCGTCACCTCGTCCTTCGGCTCGACCCGCAGCAGCTTCAGCGCCGCGTTCGCCAGCCGGTTGATCGTGAAGACGGCGGGGCGCAGGGCACGCGCCAGCGTCACCAGCGGCGGGCCCAGCAGCAGGGCGGTGCGCACCGGCTCGGCGAGCGCGATGTTCTTCGGCACCATCTCGCCGAACAGCATGTGCAGGTACGTCGCCACGGCCAGCGCGATGACGAACGACACCGGGTGCACCGCGCCCTGCGGCAGTCCGACCGCGTGGAAGAGCGGCTCGAGCAGATGGGCGATGGCGGGCTCGGCGACCACGCCGAGCACCAGGGTGCACAGCGTGATGCCCAGCTGGGCCGCCGCCATCAGCGCCGAGATGTGCCGCAGCCCCCACAGCACGCTGCGGGCGCGGCGGTCCCCGTGCTCGGCGTAGGGCTCGATCTGGCCGCGGCGCACGGAGATCATGGCGAATTCCGCGCCGACGAAGAAGGCGTTGGCGACCAGCGTCGCCAGCCCGATCAGCAGCTGTACGAGCGTCATCGGTCCGTCTCCCCGTCGGTTCCGGCACCGGTGTCCGCACCGGCCGGCGGCGCGGTCAGGCGCACCCGCGCCGCGCGGTGCCCGGAGGCGTCGGTGACCTCGACGCGCCAGCCGGCGACCTCGACCGTGTCGCCCTCGGCCGGGATGCGGCCGAGCTCCGTGGCGACCAGGCCGGCCAGCGTCTCGTACGGGCCGTCCGGCGCCCGCAGCCCGATGTGGGCGAGCTGGTCGGTGCGGGCGGCGCCGTCCGCGGCGTAGAGCCTGCGGCCGTCGGCGTCCTCGCCGGCCGGGGCCAGGTCGGGCAGCTCGTCCGGGTCGTGCTCGTCGCGGACCTCGCCGACGACCTCCTCGATGATGTCCTCCAGGGTGACCACGCCGGCCGTGCCGCCGTACTCGTCGATGACGACGGCCATGGTGCGCCGGGAGGAGAGCCGGTCCAGCAGCCGGTCCACGGTCAGCGACTCCGGCACCAGCAGCGGCTCGCGCAGCAGGGCGGTGACGGGCCGGTGGACGCGCTCCTCGGCGGGCACGGCGAGGACGTCCTTGATGTGGGCGGTGCCGATGACGGTGTCCAGGTTCTCCCGGTAGACGGGGAAGCGGGACAGGCCGGTGGCCAGGGTGGCGTTCGCGACGTCCTCGGCGGTGGCGCGCGCGTCGAGGGCGATGACCTGGACGCGCGGGGTCATCACGTTCTCCGCCGTCAGGTCGGCCAGGTTCAGGGTGCGCACGAACAACTCGGCCGTGTCCTTCTCGAGGACGCCCTCCCGGGCGGAGTGCCGGGCGAGTGCCACGAGCTCCTGCGGGCCGCGCGCGGTGGCCAGCTCCTCGGCGGGCTCGAAGCCCATGCGGCGCACGACGTGGTTCGCGGTGTTGTTCAGGTGCCGGATCAGCGGCCGGAAGGCGGCACTGAAGGCGCGCTGCGGCCCGGCGACCTTGCGGGCCACCGACAGCGGCCGGGAGATGGCCCAGTTCTTGGGCACCAGCTCCCCGACGACCATCAGGACCACGGTGGACAGCACGGTGCCCAGGACCAGCGCGGCCGAGGAGGCCGCCGCGGCGGGCAGGCCCAGGGCCCGTACCGGGCCGGTGAGCAGGGCGGCGATGGACGGCTTGGAGATCATGCCGATGATCAGGCCGGTGACCGTGATGCCGAGCTGGGCGCCGGAGAGCTGGAAGGTGAGGCCGCGCACGGCCCGCAGGGCGCTCTCGGCACCCAGCTCGCCGCGTTCGACGGCCCGCTCCAGCTCGGCGCGCTCGACGGTGGTGAGGGAGAACTCCGCCGCGACGAAGACGGCACAGGCGAGCGTCAGCAGCAGGGCGAGCAGCAGGAGGAGCACTTCGGTCATCGGTTCACCTCCGTCCCATGGTCGGGCAGGGGAGGTGGGACCGCTCGATGTCGGTACCCGGGACTACTGGGGGGCTCGCCCATGGGCGGACGCTCACACCTTTCACTCTGGGGTCACTCGTGTGAAGACCTGATGGTCACCATCATGACGTGACGGTGACCATCAATGGTAAAGGACCGGCAAAGCGAACGGGTGGGGCCGGACGCGCCGGTCCGCCGCCGCGCCCGCGCCGGACGTCAGAGGGTGTCCGAGCCCCGCAGCTCCTCGATGACCGGGGCGAACGCCTCCATGAAGGGCTCCAGAACGGTGAAGTACGTGAACCCGTAGCGCTCGCGGTGGCCGCGGACGCGCTCGGCGATCTCCTTCACCGAGCCGGTCAGCAGGGCGGGGTGGTTCACCAGGTCGTCCTCGGTGAGCTCCTCCGACCAGCCCATCAGCTCGCGGGCCTTCGCCCGCGGGTCGGCGCCGACCGCCACGATCTGGACCAGGTAGTTCAGCTCGGCCGGCTCCGCCCGTCCGGCCTCGAAGCCCCGGTAGGCGGCGACGCGCTCCTCCAGGGCAGCGGGGCTGATCAGGCGCAGCGTGCCGTCGCGGTCGGTGGAGCCGCCGCTGAACGCCGCGATGTCGGCGTGCCGCGCGGCCAGCCGCAGCACCCGGTCGCCGTTGCCGCCGAGCAGCAGCGGGGGGCGCGGGGACTGCGCGGCCGCCGGCACGTGGCCGGCGTCGCCGAGCAGCCGGTCCAGTTCGGTGAGGGTGCGCGCGAGGTGGTCGACCCGCTCGCGCGGCGAGCCGAACGGCAGTCCCGCGCTGTCGTGTTCGGCCTTCACATAGCCCGTGCCGAGCCCCAGCTCCAGCCGGCCGCCGGTGAGCTGGTCGGTCGAGGCGACCTCGCGGGCCAGTAGGGCCGGGTTCCAGAACCCGGCGTTGAGCACGAACGTGCCCACGCGCGGCCCTTCGGTGACCTCCGCGGCCGCGACCAGGGACGGGAAGGGGGCGGGCATGCCCAGGTGGTCGGGCACCAGGATGACGTCGTAACCGAGCTCCTCGGCAGCACGGCACTTCGCGCGCCACTCGGCGCCCGTGCCGGCGGCGAGCATATTGACGGCGAAGCGGAACGGACGTGACATGAACAACCCCCTGGAATGTCGGTTGACCCAACGTACCGGAGGTTGTCTCCGCTTGTCGTGTGGGGGAAGCCGGGCCGGGATCGACGCCCGATGTCACGGCCCCGGTTCCGCCGGACGCGTGGCCACTCCCAGCACACACGGCGAGGCAGGCGACGGCACTCCGCTCGCCGGCACCCGCAGCCGCCGGTACGCCCCGAGCTCGAATCCCGCCGAAGCGATCGCCCGCAGTGGGTCGCGGGCCGTGTGGCAGCCGCCGAACAGCATCGGCCACACCGTGCGGTCCACCGCCCGCTGCACCCCCGCCGCCATCCGCCCCTGGGCCACCCCGTGTTCGAAGAACCGCAGCTCACCGCCCGGCTTCAGCACCCGCCGCAGCTCCGCCAGCGCCCGCCGCACATCCCGCACGGAGCACAGCACCAAGGACGCCACCGCCGCGTCGAACGCCTCGCTCTTGACGGGCAGCGCCTCCGCCACGCCCGGCACCACGTCGACGGGCACACCGGCGCGCACGGCGGCCTCCACCGCCAGGCGCCGCAGCAGCCGCTCCGGCTCGATCGCCACGACCTCCGAGACCGTCCCCGGGTAGTGGGCGAAGTTCAGCCCGTTGCCCGCACCGATCTCGATCACCCGCCCCGACAGGCCCGCCAGCAGCTCGCGGCGGTGCGCGCCGACCCCCGCCCGCTCGTCGACGACCGGGCTCCACTTGGCGTAGGCGCGGGCGAACAACGGGTGGTGCACGACGTCGTGCGGTGTTCTCCTGCGGCGGAGCGGCATGGGGCACCCCTTTCCGGGGGACGGCTAGGGGATTTTTCCCCGGCCGCCCCGTCCCGAACCGGAAGCCGCGCCCCGAAGCCGGGACCGGCGTCCCCGGAGCCGGGACCGGCGTCCCCGAAGCCCGTACCGGTGTCCCCGCAGCCGGGGATCAGCCCCGCTGCGCCGCCTCGAAGCGCGCCGCGTCCCAGGTGCCGTGCAGCTCGGGCGCCAGCCAGCCCCGGGCCACCGCGCGGAAGTCGTCCGGGGGCAGCGTGCCCGCGCCCTCCGGGAGGGCGCCCAGCAGCGGGGCGCCCGCCGACTCCGGCAGATCGGCGAGATTGCAGCGCATGGCGAGGTCGGGGACCGCCGGCCAGCTGCCGATGACCACGCCCGCGCAGTCCAGGCCACGCGCCCGCAGCGCCTCGGCGGTCAGCGCCGTGGCGTTGAGGGTGCCCAGGCCCGCCTGGCAGACGACCAGGACGGGTGCCCCCAGCAGCACGGCCGCGTCGGCGAGCGTCGAGCCCTTCTCGTCCAGCCGGACCAGCAGCCCACCCGCGCCCTCGACCAGCACCAGGTCGTGGGAAGCGGCCAGCTCCCGCGCCGCCCGCGCGATGGCGTCGGGCCCGACGGGCTCCCTGCCCGCCCGGCGCGCGGCCGTTCCCGGGGCCAGCGGCTCGGGGAACCGGGCCAGTTCGGCGGTGGTCACCCCGCCCGCCAGCCGCAGCACCTCCGCCACGTCACCCGGCTCGCCCGCGGCCACTCCCGTCTGCGCGGGCTTGAGCACGGCGACCGAGCGGCCCGCGGCCCGGGCGGCCGCCGCGACGGCGGCCGTGACCACGGTCTTCCCGACCTCGGTGCCCGTTCCCGTGACGACCAGTACCGACATGACGTCCGTCCCTTCCTCAGGCCCCGCGGGCCACCGCGCGGACACCCGCGCAGATTTGCTCGAGGTCCGCGTCCTGTGTGATGTACGGCGGCATCGTGTACACGAGATTGCGGAACGGCCGCAGCCATACCCCCTCGCGCACCGCTGCCCGCGTCGCCGCCGCCATGTCCACCTCGTGGTCGAGCTCGACCACCCCGATGGCGCCGAGCACCCGCACGTCCCGCACGCCCGGCGCGTCCGCGCAGTCGGCCAGACCGTCGCGCAGCCCGGCCTCGATCCGCTTGACCTCCATCCGCCAGTCCCGCTCCAGCAGCAGGTCGATGGAGGCGTTGGCGATCGCGCAGGCGAGCGGGTTGCCCATGAACGTCGGCCCGTGCGCGAGCACCGGCACTTCGCCGGAGCTGATGCCCTCGGCCACCCGCGGTGTGCACAGCGTCGCCGCCAGGGTCACATAACCGCCGGTCAGAGCCTTGCCCAGGCACATCACATCGGGGGTGACCCCCGCGTGCCCCGCCGCGAAGAGCTCTCCCGTGCGGCCGAATCCGGTGGCGATCTCGTCGAACACCAGCAGGATGTCGTGCTCGTCGCACGCCTCGCGCAGCACCCGCAGGTACTCCGGGTCGTGGAAGCGCATCCCGCCTGCGCCCTGCACCACCGGCTCCACGATGACGGCGGCCAGCTCATGGGCGTGGCGCGCGATCGTCTCGCGCAGGTGCGCCGAGTACGCCGGCACGGCGTCCGTGTCGTAGTCGTGCGGGGGCGCGTCCGCGAAGACCTGCTGAGGCAGCACGCCCGACCACAGCTGGTGCATTCCGCCGTCCGGGTCGCACACGGCCATCGGCTGCCAGGTGTCCCCGTGATAGCCGCCGCGCCAGGTCATCAGCCGCCGCTTCCCGGGCCGCCCGAGGGAGCGCCAGTACTGCAGGCACATCTTCACGGCCACCTCGACCGACACCGAGCCGGAGTCGGCGAGGAAGACGTGCTCCAGCCCCTCGGGGGTGATCTCCACCAGCCGGGCGGCCAGCCGGACGGCGGGCTCATGAGTGAGCCCGCCGAACATCACATGGCTCATCCGCCCCAGCTGTTCCTGGGCGGCCCGATTGAGCACCGGGTGGTTGTAGCCGTGCACGGCCGACCACCACGACGACATCCCGTCGATCAACTCGCCGGTGCCGTGGACGGGTTCGGCCAGCCGCAGCCGTACCCCGGACGCCGACTCGACGACCAGCGGCTCCTGGCGGCCCGGCATCGGGCCGTAGGGGTGCCAGACGTGCCGCCGGTCGAGGTCGAGCAGCTCCCGGGGCCCGATCGGATCAGGCATTGGGCGGCAGGTCCGTCCCCGCGCCCCGGCGGCGCACGGCCACCAGGTCGGTACGGGCCTCACCCGCGGCGGCCGTCATGGCCGGCACCGGCTCCGCCGTCTCCGCCGGCTCCACCGCGCCACCGCCACCGCACGGCCCGCAGCCGCCGCCGTCGGCGTGTCCGCCGCAGGCGCTCGCCGCGTGCGAGCCGCAGCCCGCGCCGGCCGCCGCGGCCACCACGTCCGCCCGGTGCTCGGGCAGCGTCGTGGTGCCGGCGCCCTCCACCTCGAAGCCGGCGTCGGCGATCATCGCCAGGTCGGCCTTGCCCTCCTGGCCCTCACTGGTCAGGTAGTCGCCGAGGAAGATCGAGTTGGCGATCTGCAGGGCCAGCGGCTGCATCGAGCGCAGGTGCACCTCGCGCCCGCCCGCCAGCCGGACCTCCACGTCCGGGCAGACGAACCGCACCATCGCCAGGATGCGCAGGCAGCGCTGCGGGGTGAGGTGCCACTCCTTGGCCAGCGGCGTGCCCTCGAAGGGGATGAGGAAGTTGACCGGCACCGAGTCCGGGTCCAGCTCGCGCAGCGAGAAGACCACGTCCACCAGGTCCGCGTCGCTCTCGCCCATGCCCGCGATCAGCCCGGAGCAGGCGGACAGCCCGGCCGCGTGGGCCTGCCGGACGGTGTCCACCCGGTCGGCGTAGGTGTGGGTGGTGGTGATGTCGCCGTAGGTGGCCTCGGACGTGTTGAGGTTGTGGTTGTAGGCGTCCGCACCGGCCGCCCGCAGCTTCTCGGCCTGGCCGTCGGAGAGCAGCCCGAGGCAGGCGCACACCTCGACGTCCTCGTTCTGCTCCTTGATCGCCTCGATGGTCCTGGACACCCGGTCGACGTCCCGGTCCGTCGGCCCGCGGCCGCTGGCCACCAGGCAGACCCGCTTCGCGCCACCGGCGACGCCCGCGGCGGCCGCCCTCGAGGCGTCCTCCGGCTTGAGCCAGGTGTACTTGAGGATCTCGGCCTTGGAGCCGAGCCGCTGCGAGCAGTACGAGCAGTCCTCGGGGCAGAGCCCGGACTTGAGGTTGACCAGATAGTTGAGCTTCACTCGTCGCCCGAACCACTTGCGGCGCACCTTGCCCGCCGCGGCGACCACGTCGAGCAGTTCGTCGTCCGAGGTCGCCAGCACGGCGAGCGCCTCTTCGCGGGTCGGCAGCTCCCGCCGCAACCCCTTCTCCACCAGCGTGTTCAGCAGGTCCATGCTGCCGATCCTTGCCTACGGCACCCTCCTGGGCCAAGGAGAGATCGCACAACAGGCGGCGATTGAGGTGTGTGTATCGCCACACCCTGACCGGGCCCGTCGACGGCTACGTTTTATGCAAACCCAACAGAACCACTCGAAGGACGGCCGATGCCCCAGGACCCGTTCGGCTGGATCGGAACCGAGCACGAGCGGCTGCGCGCCGCGGGTCTGGTGCGCGCCCTGCGGCCCCGCCCGGCCGACAGCTCCCTGACCGATCTGGCCGGAAACGACTACCTGGGCCTGACCCGCCACCCCGAGGTCACCGAGGCCGCGGCCGGGGCCGCCCGCCGCTGGGGCGGCGGCGCCACCGGCTCCCGCCTGGTCACCGGCAGCACCGAACTGCACGCCCGCCTCGAGCGGGAGCTCGCGGAGTTCTGCGGCTTCGAGGCGGCACTCGTCTTCTCCTCCGGCTACGCCGCGAACCTCGCCGCCGTCACCGCCCTGTCGGGGCCCGCGGACGGCAGCGCCCTGCTGGTCTGCGACGAGGGCAACCACGCCTCGCTGATCGACGGTTGCCGCCTCGCGCGGGCCGAGCGGACGATCGTCCCGCACGCCGACCCGGAGGCCTTCGCCAAGGCGCTGGCCGCCCACGACGGCCGGGCGCTCGCGGTTACCGACTCCGTCTTCTCCGTGGACGGCGACGCCGCCCCGCTGCGCGCGCTCGCCGAGGCGTGCCGGGACAACGGCGCGGCCCTGCTGGTGGACGACGCCCACGGCCTCGGCGTCCTGGGGGACGGCGGCCGGGGCGCGCTGCACGCGGCGGGCCTGGCGGGCGACGCGGACGTCGTCGCCACGGTCACGCTCTCGAAGTCGCTGGGCAGCCAGGGCGGTGCGGTGCTCGGCCCGGCGCGCGTCATCGAGCATCTCGTCAGCACCGCCCGCACCTTCATCTTCGACACCGGCCTCGCCCCGGCGGCGGTCGGCGCGGCCCTGGCCTCGCTCGCCGTGCTGCGCCGCGAGCCGGAACGCGCCGCCCGGGTGCGGGCCGTGGCCGCCGGGCTGCACCGGGGCGTGACGGCGGCCGGGCTGACGGCGGTGCGGCCGGACGCGGCGGTGGTCTCCGTGCGGGCGCCCTCGCCGGAGGCGGCGGTGCGGTGGGCGGCGGACTGCCGCGCGGCGGGGCTCGCGGTCGGCTGCTTCCGGCCCCCGTCCGTGCCCGACGGAGTCTCCCGGCTGCGGCTGACCGCCCGCGCGGATCTGTCGGACCGGCGGATCGCGGAGGCGGTCGGCACGATCGTGGAGACCGCGCCGACCGCCTGAGTGCTCAGCCGCTGGTGGTGATCCCGGCGCACAGGTCCGTCACGAACGCGGACCAGGCGCCGGGGGAGAACAGCAGGACCGGCCCCGGCGTGCGCTTGGAGTCGCGCACGGCGAGCAGTTCCGGTCCGAGTGCGGTCGTCTCGACGCAGTTGTTCATCCCGGTGCTGTAGCTGCTCCGGTGCCAGGCCCCGGGGCGCGGGGCGAAGCGGTGGCGCTGCGCTGGACAGTGGGCCGATCGAGAGGGAACGTACCGAGGCATTGCGGACATGTTGCCTCCTTACGCGCCGTCGCTGATCCCGGCGATGAATTCCAACGATTTCTCGTGCGAGAGGGCGTGCGCCCGCAGTGTGGTGAATGCCGAGCCGTA
This sequence comes from Streptomyces sp. NPDC053048, assembly GCF_044547045.1. Classification (NCBI taxonomy): domain Bacteria; kingdom Bacillati; phylum Actinomycetota; class Actinomycetes; order Kitasatosporales; family Streptomycetaceae; genus Streptomyces; species Streptomyces sp. NPDC053048. The sequence goes on along the minus strand of NZ_JBITZS010000002.1, from coordinate 400,063 downwards.
CGCCCGGAGGTCTTCCTTCTGCTCCAGATAGAGGCTACTCGTCAAATGGTCGAGAACAACCACGTCCAGATCGGCGATGCGCGGAAATGAGAAGATAACGAAAGGCCCGGTGATGCCAATGTGGTTGCCGCTGGTGAACGGCAGCACATGCAAGTGCACATGCGGCAGCGAACCCCTTTCCAACAAATGCCGCAGCTGTCCCGCCATTACCTCCGGTCCGCCGACCTCGTGGCGCAGCACCGCCTCGTCGAGCACCGCGCACAGCTCCAGCGGCCGCTCGCCGCTCAGCACCGCCTGCCGCGCCATCCGCACCCGGACGAGCTCCTCGACCTGCTCGGCCGGCGGGTCGCCCAGCGCCGCGCGGGTCACCGCACGGGCATACGCCGGCGTCTGCAGCAGGCCCGGCACCACCGTGGTCTCCAGCGTGCGGGAGCGGGAGGCCTCCGACTCCAGGCTGATGAAGTCGAGATACGCCGATGGCAGCAGATCGCGGTAGGCGTACCACCAGCCCCGCCGGGGGCCCTCCGAATCCCTGGACCCGGCACCGCACAGAGCCCCCAGCAGTGCCCTCAACTCCGGGTCGGAGACGCTGTAGACGTCCAGCAGCCGGGCCACGTCGGCCGGCTTCACGCCACTGCTGCCCGTCTCGATCCGGCTCACCTTCGACTGGTGCCAGCCGACCGCGCAGGCGGCCTCCCTGCTGGTCATCCCCGTCAGTTCGCGCTGGCGCCGCAGTTCCGCGCCGAGTTTGCGGCGGCGCACCGCGGGTCCGTACCGCATCAGCTCTCCCTCCCCGCCGCTGAAATCCACACGTCAGAGTCAATAGACCAGTGTGGCGCCCAAATCCGGTCGCTCGCAGAAGGGTTCACCGCTTCGGGCGACAGATATATCCACAATCCGGTGGAACGCGCCCATGGTGGCCCTTATCAGTGGCACTCTGTCACAAAGAGCCGCCGGAGCCGCTCCCGACTTCACCGCACTGTCGCGACTATCGCGTCATCGCGTCGGTGCCGCTCCCGGCGGGAAAGGGACAGCGCCATGGCAGACCACCAGGAAGCATCCGTCACTCTGCCGAGCGCCCCCGCCTCGGTCCCCACCGCGCGCCGCTACGTCACGGACGTGCTCGCGGAATGGGGCCTGCCGGACGACCCGGACGCCGTGGACACGGTCCGACTGATCGTCTCCGAACTGGCCACCAACGCCGTGCAGCACACCCGCGGCCAGTCACCCACGTTCACCGTGGACCTCCGGCTCGACCGCCGGGAGCAGCTGCGGATCGGCGTCACGGACAGCCATCCCCGCTACCCGCGGCGGCTGCCCGCCGCCGTCCAGCAGGACAACGGGCGCGGCATGGTGATCATTCGGTGCCTGACCGCCGAGCACGGCGGCAGGCTCTCGATCATCCCGACCGCCGAGGGCGGCAAGACGGTATGGATCCGCCTGCCGTGGGCGCCGCCGGTGCGCTGACGGCGCGTCGGCGGCGCGCCGCGAAGGGCCGGGCGGAGGGCTCCGCCCGGCCCGGCGCTCTCGTGGAGCGCGCTGGGGAACCGGTGGGTTCACTGGTACCGCGGGTGCCGGTGGGGCACCGGAGGGCAGAGGGGTCCGCTGCCACGGAGGAAGTGCCGGAGTGTGCCGGGGCCGGAGCGCTGTGGGGTCCGGCGCCGTGCGGTCAGCCGTTCACGCGGCCGTAGGAGATGCTCCGGGTCCAGATCCGCTCGAGGCGGACGACCGAGCCGGTCTTCGGGGCGTGCCAGATCCGGTTGTCGCCGGCGTAGATGCCCACGTGGTAGACGCCGCCCCGGCCGTGGAAGAACACCAGGTCGCCCCGCTCACGGGAGAGGCCGGGGATCCGCCGGGTGCGGTTGTACTGGTCCTGGGCGGTGCGGGGCAGCTGTTTGCCGGCCCGCTTGAAGGAGTACTGGGTCAGCCCCGAGCAGTCGAAGCGGTACGGGCCCGTCGCGCCCCACTGGTACGGGGAGCCCGCCTTCGACGCCGCGATGTGCAGGGCGTTGGTGGAGAGCGTCGCGGCTTCCGCGTCGGTCGCGCCGGGTACCAGCACCGTGGCACCGACGGCCGCGAGAGTCAGGGCCGATTTCACGGACAGCGGTACGTTCCCGGCCCTGGACAGCATTGAGGGACGTTTGTGAGCGCCCATGCCAAACCCTTCGTCAGCCGCCTGTGAAGGATGACCTGTCGGGTTCGGGCAGGCGAAGAATGCCCGGCCGCCTGAGCGGCTTCACCCCAAGGGATGACCAGGAACGGTCGTGCTGTTCCGGTCGCCCCGCCGTGCCTGGGTCCTCCATCCCTGCCGATGCACTTATGTCGACCAGCGCCCCGGCGGCGGCAGGGTTCGGCGTCCGCCAGGACCGCCCCGCCGCGGTGGCGGGGGCTTGTCGTCGGAGGGATCTTGGCGCAGTCGCGACGGCCCGGCCGAGAGGATCCGGCGTTATGTGAGCCTCATCACCTCTGGGCAATTCGGGTGGACGCAGGGCGGTTCGATGGTCATGACCTTTCCCTGGTGAGCCCGCCACCTGCGGCGGAGCGATCTCCCCGGGCGCGCAATGAGCGCACCGCCCGAGGTGATCGCCGCGCGACGTCTACGATCGCATCCGCTGTCTGAAGGAGATCGGGGGAAGAATGTTTCCGCTCCTCAGTTCGCCGTCGGCGGCGGCAACATCACCCGGGCCGCGCGCCGTTCGCCGTCCAGGACCCGCAACGCCCGTGCCAGCGTGCTCGCGTATATCTCGCGTTCGCCCCGTTCGTGCATCGCCGTGAGCGTGTCGCGCAGCCCCGCCGCCGCGATCGCGAGCGTCTGCGCGGCTCGTAGCGCACCGTACGTGTCGTGCGTGCGAGCCGGGTTGATCCGGCCGAGGAGATCCAGTACTTCCAGATATCGGTCCACCAGTTCGCCCTCGGCGCGGGTCAGGGCGGGCAGCGGGGGCAGTTGGGGCGGCCACACGGTCCTCACCTCTTCCCGGCCGGCGCGCCGTGCGACCGGCGGTCGGTGACGATGTGGTCCGCCAGCCCGTAGGCCACCGCTGCCTCGGCGTCGAGGACGGTCTCCCGCTCGGTGTCCTGCCGGATCCGCTCGGTGCTGTGCCCGGTGTGCCGGGCCAGCAGCTCCGTCACGGTCTCGCGGACCCGCCGCACCTCGTCCGCCTGCAGGGCCAGATCCGTGATCCGCCCCTGCACCGGCCCGTCCAGGGACGGCTGGCGGATGATCAGCCGGGCGTGCGGCAGCACCATCCGCTTGCCCGGTGTGCCGGCCGCCAGCAGCACGGCCGCGGCCCCGTCGGCCCGGCCCAGGCAGGCGGTCGCGATGTCGCAGCCTATGTAGCGCATCGTGTCGTGGACGGCGCACAGGGCGGAGAAGGAGCCTCCCGGCGAATTGATGTAGAGCGAGATGTCCTGCTCGGGCGCCGCGTGCTCCAGGTGCATCAACTGCGCGGTCACATCGTGCGCCGCCACGTCGTCGACCGCCGTCCCCAGGAAGATCACCCGCCCCGCGTACAGCTCCGCATACGGATCCAGTCGTTCCGTTCGTTCCATGGCCGCGCCTCTCGTCGTCGTCCCCGCAGGCCCACCGTACCTGCAATCTGTACAGAATGTACAGATCGTACGTCCCGATAGAATGGGGCCATGGCCTATGAGATTCCGGTGACGCAAGCGCGAGCCGAGCTGGCGGACCTGATCAACCGCGTCGTCTACGGAGGCGAGCGCGTCGTCGTCACCCGCCACGGCAAGCCGCTGGTCGCCCTGGTGTCCGCCGCCGACCTGCGCCGGCTCGAGGAGGCGCCGGCGGAGGAGCGGGCGGAGGAGAAGGCCACCGGGGAAGAAGTGGTCAGCACGGTCGCCACGGTGCGCACCACCTCGCTGTCCGCCCCCGGCGAACCGCAGCGCTTCGGCATCGCCGCCCACCACCACGAGCCCGGGAGTGACCCCTCCCGGCCGTGACCGCGCGGCGGCCCTCGGCCATGACAACGCAAAAAGCCGGTCAGCGGAGTTAACGCGTTGGAAAAGCTTGCGCCCTAATCTGCCCTCAGCGGCCACGGGGAGAAGAACCCCAGGTCAACACTGTGTTGAGGTGGGACGCATGCAACTATCCCCGCACGAGCAGGAACGGCTGCTCATCCATGTGGCCGCCGACGTCGCCGAGCGGCGTCGGGCCCGCGGGCTGCGCCTCAACCACCCCGAAGCGGTGGCGCTGATCACCGTCCACGTCCTCGAGGGCGCCCGGGACGGCCGCACCGTGGCCGAGCTGATGTCGTCCGGGCGCAAGGTGCTCACCCGCGACGAGGTCATGGAGGGCATCCCCGAGATGATCCACGACGTCCAGGTCGAGGCCACCTTCCCGGACGGGACGAAGCTCGTCACCGTCCACGAACCCATCGCGTGACGGGGAGAGACCGATGATTCCCGGAGAGATCCTGCACGCCGACGAGCCCGTACCGCTCAACGAGGGCCTGCACCGCACCCGCCTGACCGTGCTCAACGCCGCCGACCGGCCCGTCCAGGTCGGCTCCCACTACCACTTCGCCGAGGCCAACCCCGGGTTGGACTTCGACCGCGCGGCCGCGCACGGCAAGCGGCTCGACATCGCCGCCGGCACCGCCGTGCGCTTCGAGCCCGGCATCCCCGTGGCCGTCGACCTCGTGGCCATCGGCGGCAAGCGCGTCGTGGAGGGCCTGCGCGGCGAGTGCGGGGGACCGCTCGATGCCTGAGCTCGCCCGCCCCGCGTACGCCGACCTCTACGGGCCGACGACCGGCGACCGCGTCCGGCTCGCCGACACCGACCTCGTCGTCGAGATCGAGGAGGACCGCTGCGGCGGCCCCGGCCGCGCCGGGGACGAGGCGGTCTTCGGCGGCGGCAAGGTCATCCGCGAGTCCATGGGCCAGTCCCGCGTCACGCGCGCCGAGGGCGCCCCCGACACCGTCATCACCGGCGCCGTCGTCCTCGACCACTGGGGCGTGGTCAAGGCCGACGTCGGCCTGCGCGACGGGCGGATCACCGGCGTCGGCAAGGCCGGCAACCCCGACACCATGGACGGCGTCCACCCCGACCTCGTCATCGGCCCCGAGACCGAGATCATCGCCGGCAACGGCAGGATCCTCACCGCCGGCGCCATCGACGCCCACGTCCACTTCATCTGCCCGCAACTCGCCGACGAGGCCCTGGCCTCCGGCATCACCACCCTCCTCGGCGGCGGCACCGGACCCGCCGAGGGCAGCAAGGCCACCACCGTCACCCCCGGCGCCTGGCACCTCGCCCGGATGTTCGAGGCCATGGAGGGTCACCCCCTCAACATCGGCCTGCTCGGCAAGGGAAACACCGTCTCCTACGACTCGATGCGCGCCCAGCTGCGCGCCGGAGCCGTCGGATTCAAGATCCACGAGGACTGGGGGGCCACCCCCGCCGCCATCGACGCCTGCCTGAACGTGTGCGAGGAGAGCGGCGCCCAGCTCGCCATCCACACCGACACCCTCAACGAGGCGGGCTTCGTCGGCGACACCCTCGCCGCGATCGGCGGCCGCTCCATCCACGCCTACCACACCGAGGGCGCCGGCGGCGGGCACGCGCCCGACATCATCACGGTCGTCTCCGAGGCCAACGTGCTGCCCAGCTCCACCAACCCCACCCGCCCGCACACCGTCAACACCGTCGACGAACACCTCGACATGCTGATGGTCTGCCACCACCTCAACCCGGCCGTGCCCGAGGACCTGGCCTTCGCCGAGTCCCGCATCCGGCCCTCCACCATCGCCGCCGAGGACGTGCTGCACGACCTCGGCGCGATCTCGATCATCTCCTCGGACTCCCAGGCCATGGGCCGCATCGGCGAGATCGTCCTGCGCACCTGGCAGACCGCCCACGTGATGAAGAGGCGCCGCGGCTCCCTGCCCGGCGACGGCCCCGCCGACAACGCGCGGGCCCGCCGCTATGTCGCCAAATACACCATCAACCCGGCCGTCGCGCAGGGCCTCGACCACGAGATCGGCTCCGTCGAGACCGGCAAGCTCGCCGACCTCGTGCTCTGGGAGCCGGCCTTCTTCGGTGTCCGGCCGCACCTGGTCATCAAGGGCGGCCAGATCGCCTACGCGCAGATGGGCGACGCCAACGCCTCCATCCCCACCCCCCAGCCGGTCCTGCCGCGCCCCATGTTCGGCGCGCGCGGCCGGGCCCCCGCCGCCAACTCGCTGAACTTCGTCACCCAGTGGGCCATGGACGACGGGCTCCCCGAACGCCTGGGACTGGGCAAGCGCTTCGTCCCCATCAGCAGCACCCGAGGCGTCACCAAGGCCGACATGCGCAACAACGACGCCCGCCCCCGCGTCCAGGTCGACCCCGACACGTTCACGGTCACCATCGACGGGGAGGCCGTCGAGCCGCGCCCGGCGGCGGAACTGCCGATGGCCCAGCGCTACTTCCTCTTCTGATGCCGCCCACCACCACCCACGCCGCCGCCGGCGGCGGCCTGGCCGCGCTGCTCGTCCTGGCCGACGGACGGTTCCCGGCCGGCGGGCACGCCCACTCCGGCGGGGCCGAGGCGGCCGTCAAGGCCGGCCGGGTGACGGACGTGCCCTCGCTGGAGGCCTTCTGCCGGGGGCGGCTGCACACGGCGGGGCTCGCGTCCGCCGCCCTCGCGGCCGCGGCGGCCTGCGGAGCCGACCCGCTCGAGCTCGACGAGGCCGCCGACGCCCGCACCCCCTCGCTCGCCCTGCGCACCGCGGCCCGGCGCCTGGGCCGCCAGATGACGCGTGCCGCCCGCGCGGCATGGCCCTCGCCCGAACTCGACGCCCTCGCGGCCGCCCGGCCGCGCGGCGCCCACCAGCCCGTGGTCCTCGGCCTCGCGTGCCGGGCCGCCGGACTGGGCCCGCTCGACGCCGCCTACGCCGCCGCGTACGAGAGCGTGAGCGGGCCCGCCACGGCGGTCGTACGGCTGCTGAGCCTGGACCCCTTCGGCGCCACCGCCGTGCTCGCCCGGCTCGCCCCCGACCTCGACGACGTCGCCACGCGGGCGGCCCAAGCCGGGCGACGCGCCACGGACCAGGGCCCCGACGCCCTGCCCGCCCCGTCGGCCCCGCTGCTCGACATCACCGCAGAGCAGCACGCGGCCTGGGCCGTACGACTCTTCGCCACCTAGGCGGTGTCCGATGGGTCAGCACGGGCCATCGGACACCCCCTGACCGATCCCCCGGAGGGACCATGCACCTCGACCACCCCGACGCCTACCCCCACCGCCACACCTACAGCGCCGCAGCTCCCCTGCGTCCCGACGGCAGCCGCCGCGCCCTGCGGGTCGGCCTCGGCGGGCCCGTCGGGTCCGGGAAGACCGCGACCGTCGCCGCACTGTGCCGGTCCCTGCGGGACGAGCTGTCCATCGCCGTCGTCACCAACGACATCTACACCCGCGAGGACGCCGAATTCCTGCTGCGCAACGCCGTGCTGCCGCCCGAGCGGATCACCGCCGTCGAGACCGGCGCCTGCCCGCACACCGCGATCCGCGACGACATCTCCGCCAACCTCGAGGCCGTCGAGGACCTGGAGGACGAGGTCGGCCCGCTGGACCTGGTCCTGGTCGAGTCCGGCGGCGACAACCTCACCGCCACCTTCTCCAAGGGCCTCGTCGACGCGCAGATCTTCGTCATCGACGTCGCCGGCGGCGACGACATCCCCCGCAAGGGCGGCCCCGGCGTCACCACCGCCGACCTCCTGGTCGTCAACAAGACCGACCTCGCCCCCCACGTCGGCGCCGACCTGGCCGGCATGGCCCGCGACGCCAAGGCCCAGCGCGGCCATCTCCCCGTCGCCTTCACGTCCTTGGCCGCCGAGGACGGCGTGGCTCCGGTGCGCGACTGGGTGCGCGAGCGACTCGCGGCGTGGACGGCCGCGGCGGCGTGACGGGCGTGACGGCGGCCGTCGCCCCCGCGCCCGTCCTGCCGGTGGAGGCGGCCCCGGCCCCGGAGCGCGGCCTGCGGGCCGTCGCGCGGATCGCGGCCACCGCCGACGGCAGGGGCGGCACGGCCCTGCCGGTGCTCGAGGGGGCGGGGCCCTTCGCGCTGCGCCGGCTGCGCCCGGACGGGCACGAGGCCCGCGTCGCGCTGGTGGGCGCGATGAGCGCGCCGCTCGGCGGCGACCGGCTCGGCCTCACCGCGGACGTCGGCGCGGGCGCCGCCCTGCGCTTCACCACCACGGCGGCCACCATCGCCCTGCCGGGGCGCACGGGCGAGGCCGCCACGTACGACACCCGGCTGACCGTCGCCGACAGTGCCACGCTGCGCTGGCTGCCCGAGCCGCTGATCTCGGCGCGCGGCAGCGACCTGCGCCAGAGCACCCGCGTCGACCTCGCCGCCGGCGCGCGCCTGGTGCTGCGCGAGGAGCAGGTGCTGGGCCGGGCCGGCGAACCCACCGGGCGGCTGACCACCCGGCTGACCGTGCGCCGCGCGGGCCGCCCGCTGTTCGACCAGGAGCTGTCGTACGGGCCGCGGGCCGCGGGCGGCTGGGACGGCGGCGCGGTGCTCGGCGGCCACCGGGCCGTCGGCCAACTCCTCGTCGTCGATCCCGCCTTCGAGGAGCACCCCCTCCCGGCACGTCCGCTCGGGGCGACGGCCGCGCTGACCCCGCTGGCCGGCCCCGCCGTCGTGGTCGGCGCGGTGGCGCGGGACGCACTGGCCCTGCGCACGATGCTGGATTCGGCGCTAACCCAGCTGAATGCCGTAATCCGGGCGTTCTAAAGGGTGTTGGGGCGAACAACGCCACATGTGGCGTTCTGTGTTTCGTCGCGTTTACGGGTTGGTAAAGAACGCCCGCAGACCCTGTCCTTTGTGTCATGGGAGGCGAAAGGATTCCCCCCTGCAGACCGCGTGATCATCGCCGGTTCCCGGCGACACACTCAGCAGGGGGATTCCTACGTGAGACCAAACGCGATATTCGGTGCGGCCGGCACCGTGGTGGCCGGCGCACTCGTCGCGGGCTTCCTGGCCGCCCCGTCGGCCGGGGCCGCCGACGCCGTTCCGGGCGGGGCCGCCGAGGCCAAGGGCGTGAAGATAGCCGCCGACCGCGCCGCCAAGGCCGGCATCAAGTGGCAGGACTGTCCTGCCGACTGGAACCTGGCCAAGCCCATCCAGTGCGGCTGGGTCACCGTGCCCGTCGATTACGCCAAGCCCAACGGCCGCACCATCAAGATCGCGGTGGACCGGGCCAAGTCCACCGGCACCGCCGCCGAGCGCCAGGGCTCGCTCGTGTACAACCCCGGTGGTCCGGGCGGCTCCGGCCTGTCCTTCCCCAAGCGGGTCACGACCGCGAACCCGATCTACGCCAAGATCGCCAAGGCGTACGACTTCGTCGGCTTCGACCCGCGCGGCGTCGGCCACTCCGCCCCGATCTCCTGCGTCGACCCCCAGGAGTTCGTCAAGGCCCCCAAGGCCGACCCGGTGCCCGACAGCGAGGCCGACAAGCGCGCCCAGCGCAAGCTGGCCAAGGAGTACGCCGACGGCTGCGCCGAGCGCAGCGGCGACCTCCTGCCGTACCTCACCACGCCGAACACCGCCCGCGACGTGGACGTCATCCGCGCCGCCCTCGGTGACAAGAAGCTCAACTACCTCGGCGTCTCCTACGGCACCTACCTCGGCGCCGTCTACGGCACGCTCTTCCCGACCCACGTCCGCCGCCTGGTCGTCGACAGCGTCGTCAACCCGGCCCAGGACAACATCTGGTACAAGGCCAACCTCGAGCAGGACATCGCCTTCGAGGGCCGGTTCAAGGACTGGGAGGAGTGGGTCGCCAAGAACGACGCCTACTTCCACATCGGCGACACCCGGGCCAAGGTCCACCAGGAGTGGGAGAAGCTCCGCGCCGCCGCCAAGAAGCAGCCCGTGGGCGGCCTCGTCGGCCCGGCCGAGCTGATCAACTTCTTCCAGGGCGCCGCGTACTACGACCGCTCCTGGGTTCCGGTCGCCGAGACCTGGAAGAAGTACCGCGCCGGTGACACCAAGGCCCTCGTCGAGGCCGCGGGACCGGACCTGTCGGACAAGGCCGGCAACATCGCCTCCGAGAACAGCAACGCCGTCTACACCGCGGTGGAGTGCGCCGACGCCAAGTGGCCCACCAGCTGGAACAAGTGGAACCGCGACAACACCCGCATCCACCGCCAGGCGCCCTTCATGACCTGGGCCAACGCCTGGATGAACCTGCCCTGCGCCACCTGGAAGGGCCCGCAGTACAACCCGATCGAGGTCACCACGCACAAGGGCCTGCCCAAGACCCTCATCGTGCAGGCCGACCGTGACGCCGCCACCCCCTACGCGGGCGCGGTCGAGCTGCACAAGCGCTTCCGCGGCTCGCAGCTGATCGTCGAGAAGGGCGCCGGTTCGCACGGTGTCACGGGTCTGACCAACCCGTGCATCAACGACCGCGTCGACGCCTACCTCCTCACCGGCAAGACCGACGGCAAGGACGTGACGTGCGCCCCGCACGCCACCCCGCAGCCGCCGAAGGCCGCGACGAAGTAAGGCACTTCGAGGAAACAGGTACCCCGCTTCACCGCAGGGCACGACTGCGCCCCGGTCCGTTCACGGACCGGGGCGCAGCACTATGTCACGACCGGGCCCCCGCGGTGACCGGTTCGGCCGATCCGGGCCGGAACCGGCCCGCCGACTGGCAGGTTGCCGGAAACGGCCCGGGAGCGCGCCCGGCGCGGGGCCGGGGAGGAGTGGCCGGTGGGCGTGGGGATCGCGTGCCTGTGGGCGCTGCTGGGTGCGGCGCTGATGGAGTCGACCCAGCTGCTGATGGCGACCGGTGTCGCCTGCGGCTTTCCCTGGAAGCACGACGGCCGGCCCGCGACCGGCCCGTACGCGGCGGCGCTGGGGTTCCGGCTGGGGACGGCAGTCGGTCTGGTGGCGCTGCTGGCCGCCGTGCACCACGTCCAGACGCCGGTCTTCGCCTCCGGCCTGGGCGCGTTCGCCCCCATAGCGCTGATCCGCCTGGCCAGGCTGGGGCCCGTGCCCGTCCCGGCCGTACCCGGCCTTCCGCCCCGGGGCGAGAGGCGGCCGGGCGAGGGCGGCACGGCGGCGGACGCCCGGCGCGGAGGGACCGTCGATGCCCGCTGACACCTTCGCGGGCAGGGTCCGCGCGATGCTCGCCGGGACCGCACCGCGGCCGCTCGCCGCAGCCACCCTGACCGGGCGCCGGCCCTGGTGGTGGGCGGCGCTCGCCTTCCGGCCGGTACTCGACGTCCGTCCGGGCGCCCGGCTGGACCGGACCGACCTCCGGGGAGCCGACCTGCGCGGCACCGCCCTCGTGCGAGCGAGCCTCGTGCGGGCTGCCCTCGACGGCGCCGACCTGTCCGGCGTGGACGCCACCGGCGCCGAGCTCGGCGGCGCCCGGCTGCGCCGCGCCCGGCTGGCGGGGGCCACCTTGAACCGGGCACGCTGTCAGGCCGCCGACCTCACCGGTGCCGAGCTCGGCGGCGCCCGGCTGCGTGGCGCACTGCTCACCGGCGCCGACCTGACCGGCGCTCGCCTGCGGGCGGCCGAACTCGCCGACGCCGACCTGAGCGGAGCACTGCTGCAGGACGCGGACCTCACCGACGCGGACCTGGCCGACGCCCTGCTGGACGGGGCCCGGTGGTCACTGCGCACCACATGGCCGGCGGAACTGTGTGCCGGCGTCTGGCAGCGCTCGGACGAGGTGGCGCCCGGACTCTTCCGCGTCCGGGGCGAGCACGTCCCGGACGTACCGCCGGAGGCCCCGTACCGGGCGTGAGCGACGACTGCCGGAGAAGTGGTCGCGTACGCCCGCACGGGCAGGCGGCGGTCGGCGGAGTGGTCGCGTACGCCCGTACGGGCGGGCGGCGGTCGGCCGGGTGGTCGCCTGCGCCCGCACCGGCAGGCGACGCTCGGCCGGGTGGTCGCCTACGCCCGTACCGGCGGGCGGCGGTCGGCCGGGTGATCGCCTGTGCCCGCACGGGCGGGCGGCGGTCGGCCGGGTGGTCGCCTGCGCCCGTACGGGCGGGCGGCGGCCGACCGGGTGGCCGTGCACCCCCACACGGGCGATGGGCCGGTGCGGCCGCTTGCCGCGCCCGGCCCGCCCGCGATGCCCTGACCCGGCACCGTCGCGCCACCGGGAGGCACATCCATGTCCGTCCGCACCACCACGGCCGCAGCGGCGACCGCGACCGCGCTGCTCACCCTGCCCCTGGCCCCGGCGACCGCCCACGAACAGGACGAGGGGCGGCTCTTCCTGACGCTCTCCGGCGCCCAGAACACCTGGATCCGCGGCGTACGGCTCAGCTGCCCCGGCCCGGCCGGCCACCACCCGCACGCCGCCGACGCCTGCAAGCGCCTGGGCCAGGCCGCGGGCCGGCCGGACGCGCCCCAGCACCAGCCGCCACCCCAGCCGCAGCCCCAGCCCGGCGCCAAGCCGGCGTGCACCGGCGTGGAGGACCCGGTCACCGCGACCGCCGACGGGGACTGGCGCGGCAGCCAGATCGCCTGGCGCCGCACCTTCCCCAACCCCTGCGCCCTCGAGGCCGCGACCGGCCCCGTCTTCCGCTTCTGAACCCGCCCGGCCCCGGGCCTCTCTCACGTCCCGCGCGCCGCCAGCGTCCCCAGGGTCGTCAGCCCCAGCACCACCCAGGCGAACCACAGCCACCCGTTGCTGCCCAGCGTGACCGTGTAGGCGGTCACCAGGACCAGCCCCCCGACGGTCAGGGCCGCCATCGCCTTCGCCGATCCGGGCATCGCCGCACCTCCTCACGGCGGTCCGGGCGCCACAACGCGACGGACCGCGGCCAGGAGACCATGGTCTCCCCGCCGCGGTCCGCACCGCCATACCGCCGACCGGCCGGGCCGGTCACCGCGCCCGGGTGTTGAGCGAGGCCAGATAGGCGTTGTAGGCCTCCAGCTCCTTGTCGCCGTCCCGGTCCGCGGCCCGGTCGCTGCGCCTGGCCTGCCGCTGCTCCGACCGGTACCACTGGTAGACCAGCGCGAGCAGCACCACCACCGAGGGGATCTCGCTGAACGCCCAGGCGATGCCGCCGCCCGCCTGCTGGTCGTCCAGCGGGTCGATGCCCAGCGAGGCCGGCGGGTGCATATAGGTGCCGATCATCGGCTCCGAGGCCATCATCAGCGCGATGCCGAAGAACGCGTGGAAGGGCATGCCCGCGAACAGTTCCAGCATCCGCATCACATAACCCGGCCGGTGCGGGCCCGGGTCCACGCCCATGATCGGCCAGAAGAACACCAGGCCCACGGCCAGGAAGTGCACCATCATCCCGATGTGCCCCGGCTTGGACTCCATCAGGAAGTCGAAGAGCGGGGTGAAGTACAGGGCGTACAGGCTGGCGATGAACAGCGGGATCGTGAACGCCGGGTGGGTGATCACCCGCATGTAGCGGCTGTGCAGCAGGGCCACCAGCCACTCGCGCGGCCCCTTGCGCCCGCGCCCCGCCGCCGGCAGGGCCCGCAGCGTCAGCGTCACGGGCGCGCCGAGCAGCAGCAGGATGGGGGAGAGCATGCTGATCACCATGTGCTGCACCATGTGCACGCTAAACATGACCATGCCGTAGTCGTTGAGCTTGGTGCACATCACCAGCGCCACGCTCAGCACACCGAGGACGAACGCCACCACCCGGCCCCACGGCCACGCGTCCCCGCGCCGCCGCAGCCGCACCACGCCCCAGCCGTACAGGCCCAGACCCAGCAGGCAGCCGATCATGAAGAACGGTTCGCTACTGAACTGCAGACCCCGCTCCAGCGTGAACGGCGGCATGTCCATATGCATCATGCCGTGCCCGCTGTGATCCATCCGCTCTCTCCCATTTCGCACCAATGCGCCGGGACCAGAGTAGAGGCGCCCCGGGCCCGGTCCACGGGCGGGGGCGTCACCGGCCGAGCGGCCGGGACGGGCTCACAGCACGCACTCGGCCTCGGCGTAGCGCTCCACGGGCACCGTCTTCAGCCGCTCGACCGCCTCCGCCAGCGGCACCAGCGTGATGTCCGTGCCGCGCAGCGCCGTCATCATCCCGAACGCGCCCAGGTGCGCCGCCTCCACCGCGTGCCAGCCGAAGCGGGTGGCCAGCACCCGGTCGTACGCGGTGGGGGTGCCGCCGCGCTGCACATGGCCCAGGATCACCGGCCGCGCCTCCTTGCCCAGGCGCCGCTCCAGCTCGACGGCCAGCTGACGGGCCACACCGGTGAACCGCTCGTGCCCGTAGACGTCGGTGCCGCCGGTCTCGAACTCCATCGTGCCCGCGCGCGGCTTGGCGCCCTCCGAGACCACCACGACGGCGAACCGCTTGCCCGCGGCGAAGCGCCTGCCGACCACCTCGGTGAGCTCGTTGATCGAGAAGGGGCGCTCCGGCACCACGATCGCGTGCGCCCCGGCCGCCATGCCCGACTGCAGGGCGATCCAGCCGGTGTGCCGGCCCATCACCTCGACGATCAGCACTCGCTGGTGCGACTCGGCGGTCGTCTTGAGCCGGTCGAGGGCGTCGGTCGCCACTCCCACCGCGGTGTCGAAGCCGAAGGTGACGTCGGTCGACGCGATGTCGTTGTCGATCGTCTTGGGCACGCCGACGATCGGCAGCCCGGCGTCGGACAGCAGCCGCGCCGCCTTCAGGGTGCCCTCGCCGCCGATCGGGATGACGGCGTCCAGGCCGAGGTCCGCCACATGCCGGCGGGCGCGCTCCACGCCGTCGCGCAGCTGGGCCGGCTGGACGCGCGAGGAGCCAAGGATCGTGCCGCCGGTGGCCAGGATGCCGGCCACGGCCTCCAGGTCCAGCGGGCGGTGGTCCGCCTCCAGCAGCCCCCGCCAGCCGTCGTGGAAGCCGATGACCTCGTCGCCGTGGTCGACGACGGCGCGGTGGACGACGGACCGGATGACGGCGTTGAGACCGGGGCAGTCGCCGCCGGAGGTGAGCACACCGATACGCATGACAGGGGGACCTTTTTGATCAGGGCCGTGAAGGCCGGAGACCGGACCGGACCCCGTCGTCCGGTGGAATCCCCGCCACCCTAGCCGTAGGGGGTGGCGGGGACCATGACCGTCCGCTATGCGGGCTGTGTCGCCGCCGCGATGCGCTCGGCGCGCAGCGCCTCGTACCAGCGGTCGTCGACCGGCGGCAGGGCGTTGACGTCCAGCGCCAGCTTGATCAGCAGGTCCGCGATGTGCGGGTTGCGGGCCATGACCGGGCCGTGCATGTACGTGCCGAAGACGGTGTCGTTGTACGCGCCCTCGGTGCCGTCACCCGTGCCGTTGCCCTTGCCGAACCGGACCCGGGCGAACGGGCGGGCCGTCGGGCCCAGGTGGGTGATGCCCTGGTGGTTCTCGAAGCCGGTCAGCGGGGGCAGGCCCAGCGGCTGGTCGATGTCGGCGAGCACGTCGCCGACGCACCGCTCGCCCTCGCCACGGGTGCTGATGACGTCCAGCAGCCCCAGGCCCTGCTCGCGCTGGCCCAGGTCGTTGATGAACTCGTGGCCCAGGATCTGGTACCCGGCGCAGACCGAGAAGACGATCGCCCCGTTGGCGACGGCCCGGTTCAGGCCGCCGTCCCGGCGCAGCCGCTCGGCCGCCAGGCGCTGCGGACGGTCCTCACCGCCGCCGATCAGGTAGATGTCCCCGGAGGTGGGGATCTGCTGGTCGGAGCGGACGTCCACCCGCTGGACGTCCAGGCGGCGCTGGTGGGCGCGCCGCTCCAGGACCAGGACGTTGCCCTGGTCGCCGTAGGTGCTGAGCAGGTCGGGGTAGACCCACACCACACGCAGACTGTTCTGGCTCATGCTCACAATCCTTCAGTGCCGTCGGTGGGTCGTCAGTTGCCGACGCGGCGGCGGATGTCCTGGAACGCCGTGTAGTTGGCGATGACCTCGATCTTGCCGGGCGGGGCCATCTGCACGGCCTCGTCGACGGTCTCGCAGACCCGGAAGTCCACGCCCGCGACCTCCAGGCGCACCGCCAGGTCCAGCTTGCGGTCGCCGATGACCATGATCGGGTGACCGGCGAGGCGGGTGTAGTCCACGTCCCACAGCCACGAGGTGTCGGTGCCGTCCGCGCCGCGGGCGTTCACCGACAGGATCACCGGCGCCGGCGGCCCGTCGATCAGCGAGAACGTCTCCAGCCAGCCGGCCGGGTTCTTCGCCAGCAGCAGCCGCACCTCACGGTCGAGGAAGGTCACCACGTCGTACCGGCCGGCCACGGCCTGCACCTGGTACATCCGCTCCAGCGCCACCTGCGGGGGCACCCCGAAGGTCGCGGCCACGGCGGCCGAGCTGGTGGCGTTGGCCTTGTTGGCCCGGCCCGGCAGCTGCAGGTGGATGGGCCACGCGGAGCCGTGCGGGTCGAGGACGTAGTCGCCCGACAGCGCCCAGCTCGGCGTCGGCCGCCTGAAGCCGCACTCGCCGCAGAACCAGTCGTCGCCCGGACGCTGCATCACGCCACCGCAGGAGGGGCACGACCAGGCGTCGTCCTTCCACTCCTGGCCGGCCGCCACCCACACCACGTTCGGCGAGGAGGAGGCGGCCCACACGATCAGCGGGTCGTCCGCGTTCGCGATCACCACGGCCTTGGTGCCGGCCAGGCCCTCGCGCCACTTCTCGGCCAGCATGCGGGTCTCCGCGGCGCGGTCGAGCTGGTCGCGCGAGAGGTTCAGTAGCGCTATGGCCTTCGGCGAGGTGTCGCGCGCGACGCCCGCCAGGTACTTCTCGTCCACCTCGATCACGGCGTAGCGCGCGTCCGAGCCGCCCGCCAGGGCCGAGGTGATGCCCGCGGGCATGTTCGCGCCCAGCGCGTTGGACACCACCGGGCCGCTGGCCCGCAGCGCCTCGGCGATCAGCCGGGTCGTGGTCGTCTTGCCGTTGGTGGCCGACACCAGGACCACGTCCAGGTGGGTTGCCAGCCGGGCCAGCAGGTCGGGGTCGAGCTTGAGCGCGACCTTGCCGCCGATCACCGACCCGCTGCCGCGGCCCGCGGCCCGCGACACCGCCGCAGCCGCCTTGCCCGCCGTCACGGCCAGCTTGGCCCGCGGCGACAGCGGCCCCGAGTTGCCTGCCATCGTCCTAGATCCTCCTTGCATCCGGCGCCCCGCCTGTATACCTGGTCAGCCGGTGGAACGCCCCCTCCGTGCCGAGCGCCGGCCAGGAGGCTTCGGTCGGGGATCAGCCTATCGAGATCCGGCCGTGGGCCCGAACCCACCATCAGCTGAACGTACCCTTGGGCCCATGCGAAGAGGCACGATTCCCGGCAGTTCAGGACGCGTGCGGCCCATGAGGCTGCTCGGAGACCGGGGTCTGGCCGCGCCCTGCGAAGAGGTCGAGGAGTTCGACGACGCCCTCGCCGGGCTCGTCGAGGACATGTTCGCCACGATGTACGCGGCGGGCGGGGTGGGGCTCGCAGCCAACCAGATCGGTGTGCCCCTGAGGGTGTTCGTCTACGACTGTCCCGATGACGACGATCAGCGGCATCTGGGGCATTTGATCAATCCGCGGCTGGTGTCCGCGGAGGGTGTCGTGGTGCGGGGCCCCGAGGGCTGCCTGTCGCTGCCCGGCATCGAGGCGGGCACCCCGCGTTTCGACGAGGCCGTCGTCGAGGGCTTCAGGGCGGACGGCACCGCGGTGCGCGTCAGCGGCACCGGGTTCTTCGCGCGCTGCCTGCAGCACGAGTGCGATCACCTGGACGGGGGGCTGTACGTCGACCACCTGTCGGGGTGGCGACGCCGGCGCGCGCTGCGTGCGGCGCGGCGGGCGCCGTGGATGGTTGCCGGGTAGGTCTTTTCCCCACCCCGCCCCTTCCCGTAACCGGGGGCGAGCCCCCGGACCCCGTTGGCCTCAATCGCCGGCCGGGCTTTTCGGCCCGGCCGGCGATTGAGGCCTTACGGGAAGGGGCGGGGTGGGGAAAACTCAGAACCCCGGTCCCCCCGGCAGGTCGCCCGACGTGGCGAGGCGGCCCCAGAGGAGGTCCGCCAGGTGGCGGACCAGCAGGCCGCGGGCGTAGGGGCGCTCGCGGAGCCACCAGTCGCCGGCCGCGTGCATCATGCCGACGATGCCGTGGCCCCAGGCGCGGGCCAGTTCCTCGCCGTCCTCGCCCAGGTCCACGCGCTCGGCTATGACCTGGGCCAGCTCCTCGCCCATGCGGCGCAGCAGGGGCGCGGAGTGCCGGCCCACGTCGAAGCCGTGCTCCGCGGGGGTGCCCTCGTCGGCGGGGTGCATCAGGAAGCGGTAGACCTGCGGTCGCGCCTCTATCGCCGCGAGATAGGTGTCCAGGGTCGTCTCGACCCGCTCGCGCCGGTCCGTCGGCGCGTCCAGCGCCGACCGCAGGCCGGCCAGCAGGGCGTCGGTGTGGCGGACGGCCAGCGCCCGGTACAGGCCGCCCTTGTCGCCGAAGTGGCGGTAGAGGATCGGCTTGGTGATCCCCGCCTCGGCGGCGATCGCGTTCATCGACGCCCCCGGCCCGTCCCGCAGCACCACACGGTCCGCGGCCTCCAGCAGTTCCCTGCGCCGTTGATCCGCCGCCCGCTGCTGATCGTCCCGCTGACTGGTCTCCATAAAGACGTGCCTCCCCGCCCAGTGATTCATAACGCCTGCGCAACGTAACACCCGCTCCACGGAGCGGATTCGGAGGGCAGGGGAGTTGACACCTGCTACTGGTGAGTAACAGACTCATGTTACCGCAAGTAATGAGCGCCTGGAGGGGGACATGGGCGAGTTCGCGCTGGAGTTGAACGACGACCAGAGGGAAGTCCGCGACTGGGTCCACGGCTTCGCCGCCGACGTCATGCGCCCGGCCGCCGCGGAGTGGGACGAACGCGAGGAATTCCCCTGGCCCGTGGTGCGCGAAGCGGCAAGGATCGGGCTGTACTCGCTGGACTTCTACGCGCAGCAGTTCCTCGACCCCACGGGTCTCGGCGTCCCCCTCACGCTGGAGGAGCTGTTCTGGGGCGACGCGGGGCTGGGTCTGGCGATCGCCGGCACCGGGCTCGCCGCGATCAGTGTCTTCACCAACGGCACCGACGAGCAGATCGGCACCTGGGTGCCGCAGATGTACGGTGACGCGAACGACGTGAAGATCGCCGCGTTCTGCTCCTCCGAGCCCGACGCCGGCTCCGACGTCGCCGCGATGCGCACCCGGGCCGTCTACGACGGGGCCAAGGACGAGTGGGTGATCAACGGGACCAAGACCTGGGCCACCAACGGCGGGATCGCCGACGTCCACGTGGTGGTCGCGGTGGTCGACCCCGGGCTCGGGGCCCGCGGCCACGCCTCCTTCGTTGTCCCGCCGGGCACCCCGGGCCTGGCGCAGGGACAGAAGTTCAAGAAGCACGGCATCCGCGCCTCGCACACCGCCGAGGTCGTCCTCCAGGACGTCCGCGTCCCCGGCCACTGCCTGCTCGGCGGCAAGGAGAAGCTGGACGAGCGCCTGGCCCGCGCCCGCGAGCGTGCTGCCGGCGGCGGCGAGCGGGGCGGCAACGCGGCGATGGCCACCTTCGAGGCGTCCCGCCCGGCGGTCGGCGCCCAGGCCGTCGGCATCGCCCGCGCCGCGTACGAGGTGGCCCTGGACTACGCCAGGACCCGGGTGCAGTTCGGGCGGCCGATCATCGACAACCAGGGCGTCGCCTTCCAGCTCGCCGACATGCGCACCCGCATCGACGCCGCCCGGCTGCTGGTCTGGCGTGCCTCGTGGATGGCCACCGCGGGCAAGCCCTTCACGGCCGCCGAGGGCTCGATGTCCAAGCTCTTCGCCGGTGAGACGGCCAAGAAGGTCACCGCCCAGGCCATGCAGATCCTCGGCGGCAACGGTTTCACCCGCGACTACCCGGTGGAGCGGATGCACCGGGACGCCGCGATCTACACCATCTTCGAGGGCACCAGCGAGATCCAGCGGCTGGTGATCGCCCGGACCCTGTCGGGGATGCCGATCCGGTAGGGCGCATTCGTCCCCGTATCGGCGGGACGGCTGCCACGGTTTGATCACCTGTCTGTCACAGGAGCCCCACAGGACGCCCGACGGCGGAATCCGGCCCCGGTGTGCGGGTAAGAATGTGCACGTCAAGCAGCACATCGGGCAGCGCGTCAGCGGCTGCCGAGCACCACCACGGGGGATTCAGCAATGCGTCGTCAGCTCAGCACGGCCGCGATCGTCATAGCGCTCGCGGCCACCGCCACCGCCTGCAACAGCGACGGTGTCGACGCCAGGCCCGACAACAGCGCGGGCGCCGCGCAGAGCCAGGCGCCCAAGGACCCGGCGCCCGCGCCGGACAAGGGCGGTGCCGACAAGAGCGGTGACCTGGCCCTCGGGGGCACGGCCACGCTCAAGGCCAAGAACGGCGCCCAGGTCGCCGTCACCCTCAAGAACTGGGTCGACCCGGCCAAGAGCGACAACAGGTACATGCAGCCGTCTGCGGGCAAGCGCTGGGTCGCCGCCCAGTTCGAGATCTCCAACACCGGCACGGTCGTCTACGACGACGCCCCCCGTAACGGCGTGAAGGTCATCGACGACCAGGGCCAGACCTTCACCCACTCCATGGGGCAGACCACCTCGGGCCCCAACCTGCCCGCCACGGTCAAGCTCAAGGCGGGCGAGAAGGCCCTCGGCTACGTCGTGGTCTCGGTCGCCGAGAACTCCAAGCCCAAGGCCGTGACCTACACGCCGGACTCCGGGTTCGCCAAGGAGACCGGCCAGTGGATGGTCGCCAAGTAGGCGGCCGGGGCGCGGGTTCAGGCGGCGAGGCCCCTCGGGTCGAGCCGCCTGACGTCGTACCGGCTGTCGATCGCGCCGCGGACCGCCGCCGCGGCGTGGCCCGCGCCGACCGGCACGTCGACGATCGTCCAGCCGGCGGGCCAGGCGGGGGTGCCGGGGCCGCCGTTGCCGAGGTAGTCAAGGTCGGGGGAGCGGCCCAGGCCGGTGCCCAGGCCCTTGAGGTAGGCCTCCTTGCGCACCCACAGCCGGGTGAACACCGCGGCCCGCCGGACCGCGGGCGCGGCCGTGATCTCCTGGCGTTCGGCGGGGTGCAGGGCCGTGGAGACCTCGCCGACGGTGTGCGCGGCCGGGATCTGCTCGGTGTCCACGCCGACGGGCGCGGCGGCGACGCCGACCAGCACCAGGTTGCCGCCGTGGGAGAGCGAGAAGTGCGGGGCGCCGGGGGCGGCGAGGGCCGGCCTGCCGTGCGGCTCCCCGCAGCAGGGGCACTCCTCCCGGACGAACTCCACCTCGCCGGCCGGTACGTCCAGGTAGGCGCCCAGCAGCCGGCGCAGCATCAGGTGGGCGGCCACGTACTTGGCGCGGTCGACGGCGTGCACGAAGGAGGCCGCCCGCCTGCGCTCCCCTTCGTCCAGGGGCGACTGGTCGAGGGCCGCGGAGGCGAGCCACGGGTCGGGGGCGTGCAACAGCCAGAGGTCGAGGGCCCCTTCGGCCGGCCGGTCCAGGCGCCGTGGCCAGGGGACGTCGAGGGCGTTGCCCGAGCGGGTGGCGGAGTGGTCCAGATGTAGCTGCACAGGTCGCTCCGGTCTTTCGGTGACGGCCGGGACGGTGACGGCCGCGACGGACACCGGCCGGGGCAGCGCTGGGCGGGCGTACCCGGCCGGACGGGCAGAACGCCGCAGCGTACATGAGTCATATGTCTGTCGGATATCAGGCCCGCATGGGCCGTTCATTTTCGGGCTCAATGCGTCAAGAAGCGCAATTGCGTTGACAAAGGCCGCCTGTTGGGTACGGGCTGTGAAGGCGCGGCGACCCCGCGTTTGACGTTGGCCATTGCTCGGCCACATTCTGGCTCAAACGTGATGGGTCACCACGAGCTGTGCTGTTACCGTCGTTTCCGATCTTGTCCGTGCAAGTCGGCACCGGATGCCGGGCCTTGAGCACGGTGATCATCAGAGGTCGATTATGGCTTCATGAAAGAGGGAACGCCGTGGCGGTCAGGTTCGATACAGGTCAAGGCGATCCCCGGCACCTCGTCGGACGCGGCACCGAACTCGCCGCCCTGACCGCGCTCGCCGCCCGCGCACGGGCCGGCACCGCGCGGGCGGTCCTTCTCCGCGGCCCCGCCGGCATCGGCAGGAGCAGCCTGCTGGCCGCCGTCGCCGACCGCCTGCGCGCCGACGGCGTCACCGTCCGTCAGCACACCGCCCCCCGCCCCGCCCACGAGCACGCCGCCCCCGGTCGGCACACGCCCGCCCCCCGGTCCGAGGACCCCTGGGCGTCACGCGGCCAGGTACCAGCCGCCGACGCCCGCGACACCTACGCCGCCCACCGCCGCCTCTACGGGCACGTGACCTCCCTCATGGCCGACGGCCCCCTTGCCTTCCTCCTCGACGACGCCCAGTGGTGCCCCGAAGCCACCCTCAGACGCGTCGACTTCGTGCTGCGCAGAGCCGCCGCCCGGCCGCTGTTCCTGATCTTCGCCCAGCGCACCGACTGCGGCGGACCCGGCACCGGAGTCCTCGCCGAGATCCTCGGCCAGGGCCGCTGCACCCTGCTGGAACTCGGCCCCCTCGACGACACCGCCACCGGCCGCCTGGTCACCCGCACCCTCGGCGGCAGCCCCGACCGGAGCTTCGTACGGCGCTGCGCCCAGCTCACCGGCGGCAACCCCCAGTCGCTGCGACGGCTGCTGACCGCACTGCGCGAGAAGGGCGTCCGCCCCGACGCCGGCGGAGTCCAACGGCTCGAGGCCGCCGGCGCAGGCGTCCTCGCCTCCACGGTCCCCGACAGCCTGGCCGGCCGCCCGCGCCACGTACGCCAGGTGGCCACGGCACTCGCCGTTCTCGGCCGCGCCGACGAGGACCTGCTGGCCGTGCTCTCCGCCGTCGGCGGACAACGCCTCGCGGCCGCCGTCGAGACCCTGCGGCGCGACGAGGTCATCGTCCCCGGCCCGCCCGGCACCCCCCACACCATGAGCGAGCCCGTCCGCTCGGCCGTCCTCGCCGACCTGCCACCGGGCGAACTGCGGCGGCTGCGCGCCCGCGCCGCCCGGGTGCTCAACGACGCCGGCCACCCCGCCGCCGACGTCGCCGGCCAACTGGTGCGGCTGGAACGCCTCGAGGAGCCCTGGATGCTCGCCGTCCTGCGAGAGGCAGCTGCCGAGGCGCGCGGCCGGGGCGACACCGAGGCCGCGGTCCGCTACCTGCGACGCGTCCTGGACGCACGTCCCCACGACGCCCGCAGCCGGGAGATACGCCTCGAACTCGCCAAGGCCGCCGCCCCCCTCCGCCCGGCCGTGGCGCTGCGGCACCTGCGCCAGGCCCTCGAGGAGGCCGACGGCCCCCTGGAACGGGCGGCCGTCGCCGTCGAATACGGCATGGCCGCCCTCGGCACCCGCGGCGCACCCGACGCCGTCCGGGCGCTGGAGCACGTACTCGACGGCCTGCGCGCCCGGCAGGAGAGCGCACCCACCCCCGCCGTACGGGAACTGCGCACCTCCGTCGAGGCCGCGCTGCTGGTCACCGCCGTCAACCGCAAGGGCACCATGGCACCGGTCCGCGAGCGCGCCAGCTCCTGGCCCGTCCCCCAGGGCGACACCCCGGCCGAACGCAGGCTGCTGTCCGTCATGAGCGCCTACGCCGCCCTGGAGGACGGCCCGGCCTCCCGGGCCGCGGCACCGGCCCGCCGGGCCCTGCGGGTCGAGGAGGCCGCACCCGCCGGCTGGTGGGTGTTCGGCGCCTCCCTGGTCCTCGGCCTCGCCGACGAAGTGGACGAGGCCCTGGCCGGCCTGGAGCGCTCGATCCGCGACAGCGGCGCCCGCAACGAGCCGTGGATGCACGTCGCCGCGCTGGCCGGCCGCTCCCTGACCCTGCACGGCATCGGCGACGTCGCCGCCGCCACCCGCGACGCCCGCGAGGCCGTCGGCCTCACCGCGCACGGCGGACGCGCCGCCGGCTCGCCCATGCCCCACATCGCCCTGGCCAACGCCCTGCTGACCGGCGGCCGGCCCGAACAGGCCGCGGCCGCCCTCGACCGCGTCGGCACCCGCGGCCTGGACCGCGACATCTGGGAATGGCACCACTACCTCTACACCCTCGGCCGGATCCGCCGCGAACTGGGCGACCTCGAAGGGGCGCTCGAGCTGTGGCTGCGCTGCGGCGACAGCCTCGAGGAATCCGGCGTGCGCAACCCCGTCGTCGCCCCCTGGTGGCTGCCCGCCACCACCACCCTCGCCCGCCTGGGCCGCATCACCGAGGCCCGTGACCTCGTCGAGCGGATCACCCCCCGCGCCCGGCGCTGGGGAACGCCGCGCGCCCACGGCATGGGCCTGATCGCCGCGGCCACGGTCACTCCGGGCCGCGCCCGGCTGGAGCCCCTCGCCGAGGCCGTCGAGATCCTCGCCCCCTCACCCGCCCGCCTGGAGCACGCCAAGGCCTCCTACCTGCTCGGCCGCGGACTGCTGGGCCACGGCGACGCCCCCGGCGCCCGCCGCAACCTGCGCCAGGCCATCGAAGTGGCCACCCGCTGCGGCTATCAGTCCCTCGCCGCCGTCGCCCACACCGCGCTGGTCACCGCCGGCGGCCGCATGCCCCAGCTCGCCACCAGCCCGCTCGACTCCCTCACCGGCAGCGAGCGCCGCGTCGCCGCGCTCGCCCAGGGCGGAGTGAGCAACAAGGAGATCGCCGAAGCGCTGTTCATCACCCCCCGCACCGTGGAGATGCACCTGACCAACGTCTACCGCAAGCTCGACGTACGCGGCCGCGCCGACCTGCCCGGCGGCCTCGGCGACGTCCACACGCCGGGCCCCTGGGCACCGGCCACCGGGAGACGCGAGTGGAACCGCGGGTGACGGACGAGCGCCCGCCACGACGCCCGCCGGCCGGCACCACGGGCACGACGCCCGCCCTCGCCGGACGCGAACGGGAACTGGCGCTGCTGCGCGACCTGCTGCGCGGCGTCGCCGCCGGGCGCCCTGCGCTGGTCCAGGTGCGGGGCGCCACCGGAACCGGCCGCAGCGCGCTGCTGGAGACAGCCGAGCACCTCGCCCGGAACGCCGGCGTCCGCGTGGCCGCCGCCCAGGCGGCGTGGGAGGAGACCGGGCTGCGCCACGGCGTCGTCGCCCAACTGTGCGCCGCCCTGGCGTCCGCCCCCGAGCCGGGCGACCGCACCACGGAACTGTGCCGGGCCTTCGCCTCCACCGCCCGCCGCCACCCCCTGCTGATCGTCGTCGACGACGTCCAGTGGGCCGACGCCCCGTCGCTGCGCTGGCTGCGCGCCCAGGCCCGCAGGCTCGCCGGCGTCCCCCTGATGCTCCTGACCTCCCGCAGCACCGCCGCCCCCGCCGGCCCCGGCGACGACATCGAACCCGCCTCCCTGGACGACCCGCGCGACGTCCCGCACCACACCCTCACCCTCGGCCCGCTCTCCCCGGCACACGCCGGAGAGCTGCTGACCGCCGCCCTCGGCACGCCCGCCGACCCCGTGTTCCGGGACGCGGCCGTCCGCGCCACCGAGGGCAACCCCGCCCTGCTCCGCGCCGTGATCCGCCACCTCGCCCGCCACGGTCGGCTCCCGCACGCCGACCAGCTCCCGTACCTTGACGACTGCGTCACCGAAGCCCTCCGGGAACGCGCGGTACGCACCCTCGCCGCGCTCCCCGCCGACGTGCGGGCCGTCCTGCGCGCCGTCGCGGTGTGCGGGCCGCACGCCACCCCCGAAGCCGTCACCGCCCTGGCCGGCACCGGCACCACCGGCATCCGGCAGGCCCTGGAACTCCTGCGCGGCACCGGCCTGCTGACCGGCGGACAGCACCCGCTCCGGCTCGCACCCCGCGCGGCCGAGGCCGTGCTGGCCCGCATGAGCGCCGAGGAGCGCGAGGAACTGTACGGCCGCGCCGCCCAGCACGCCCACCGCGCGGGCGCCCCCGACGACGCCGTGACCGCCATGCTCACCGGCGCCCGCGTCCTGGGGCGCGCCCTGGGCGCCCCCTGGGCCGTCGACGTCCTGCGCCGCGAGGCCGCCCGCCACCGTGCCGCCGGCCGGCCCGCCGAGGCGGCCGGGCTGCTGCGCCGCGCCCTGCGCGAACCCATGGCCCCGCACCTGAGGGTGCGCACCCTGACCGAACTGGGCACCACCCTGCTGCCCCTGGACCCCGAGGCCGCCGACCGCCATCTGGGCCAGGCCCTGCGCACACCCGCCGACGCCGCCGCCGGACCGTCCTGGGTCCGCGCCGCCGACCTGCTGGTCGCCCGCGGCGACGCGGACCGGTCCCGGCCCCTGGTCGCCCAGGCCCTCGCCCGCAACAGCGTGCACCCCACCGAACGGTCGGCCCTGCGCGCGCTGCACGGGCTCGCCGGCCACGCCCGGCACGACCGGGAGCGGGCCCTGGACCTGCCCGCCGTACCCGACCTGCCCGAGCACCCCGGCGACCCCGCCGGGGCGGGTGTCGCCGCCTGGCGCGAGGCCCTGCGCGGCCGCGGCATCACCCGCACCCGCCGCTTCGCCCGCGCCGCCCTGGCCCCCGGGGCCCCGGGGGCCACCCCGCTCAGCCCCCAAGTCGCGGCCTGCCACGCCCTCGTCCTGACCGCCGACCTCGACGAGGCCCACGCCGGGCTCGACGCGGTGCTGCTGCGCGCCGAGCACGCCGGCCTGCCCGCCGTGGCCGCGGCCGCCCACGTCGTCAGGGCCCTGGCCCGGCTGCACGAGGGCAGACCCGAGGAAGCCGCCACCGCCCTGGACCGCGCCCGCGAAGCGATACCGCCGCACCCCCCGCACCCCGTCACGACCCCCCTCCTCGCCGCGCTGAGGGCCCTGACCCACCTCGCGCTCGGCGACACCACCGCCGCCGAGCGCGCCCTCGGCTCCGTCCGCGACAGCGGCACCGAGGACGGCATCGGCCGGTCCCACCTCCTCTACGCCCGAGGCCTCACCCACCTGGCCGCCGGGCACGGTGAGCGGGCGTTCGCCGACCTGCTGGAGTGCGGCCGCCTCCTGCTCGCCCGGCAGGTCCTCAACCCGGCCCTGCTGCCCTGGCGTTCGGCCGCCGCCCGAGCCCGCGGCCCGGCTCCGCACGACGCCACGGCCACCGCCCTGCTCACCGAGGAGCACCGGCTCGACCGGGCCTGGGGCGCGCGGCCCGGCCCGGCCGCCACGGCGCCGGCCGCCCCCGCCGGTCGGCGCCACGAACAGCCACCCACCGCCGCGACCCTGCCCATGGCCCCGGCTCCGCAGACCGCCGGTGCCGCACCCGCCCGGCCGCGGGCGACCGCGCGGCGGCGCACGACCGCGCCCGCTCCCGCGCGCCCCCGCACCGCGCCCGGCGGGCTGACCGGCGCCGAGGCGCGCGTCGCCGCCCTCGCCGCACGCGGCCTGGCCAACCGGGCCATCGCCACCGAGCTCTCGGTGACCCCCCGCACCGTCGAGCTGCATCTGACCAAGGTCTACCGCAAGTTGGGCATCCCCGGACGCCCGGAGCTGGCCGACGCGCTGCGGCGCGTACGGAAGGACACACCATGACACCCCTGCTCGACCGGCGGCACGAGCTGGACCTGATCACCGCGGCGCTGGCGACGGCCGCCGGCTCCGGAACCGGCTCGCTGCTGGTCGTCACCGGCGGCATCGGCATCGGCAGGACCGCCCTGCTGCGCGCCCTGCCCGGCCTCGCCCAGCGGCACGGCACCCGCACCCTCGCCGCGAGCGGCGCCCCCCTCGAGCAGGACCTGCCCTTCGGACTGGTCAGCCAGCTCCTCGAGCCCCTGTGCCCCGGCACGGCCCTCGAGCCGCCCGGTGCCGCCCCCTACGGCGACCTCCTCGCGCCCGTCGCCGAGGTCAGCGCCCGCGAGCCGCTGCTGCTGCTCGTCGACGACCTGCACTGGGCCGACGAGCCCTCGCTGCGCCGCCTCGGACAGCTCGTCAGGCGGCTGCCCGCCCTCCCCGTCACCCTCGCCGTCACCGTCCGCGAGGGTGAACCCGGCGCCGCGGAACCCCGCCTCCACGACATCACCGACCGCGCCGCGCACGTCCTGCGCCCCGCACCCCTCACCCCCGCCGGCACGGCGGCACTGGTGGCCGCCGCCTTCGGCCGGGCCGCCGACCCCGAGTACGCGACGGCCTGTCACGAGGCGACCGGCGGCAACCCCATGTTCCTGACCGCCACCCTCGCCGCCCTCTCCGGCACCGGCGACCCCGTCGCCGCCCGCGCCCACACCGTGCGCGAACAACGCCTGCCCGGCCTGCGCGAACGCCTCGCCGTCGCCCTGCGCTCCCAGCCCGGCCCGGTCCGCGAACTGGCCAAGGCCCTCGCTGTCCTCGACGACGGCACCGACCCCGACCTCGTCGGCCGCCTCGCCGGCCTGGACGCCCCCGGCCACCGGGAGGCCCTGGCCGCACTGCGCCGCCTGGGCCTGCTCGCCCCGGCGCCCGGCACGCGGTTCGTCCACCACGCCGTACACGACGCCGTCGAGGACTCGATGACGCCCGCAGAGCAGGAGGAGCTGCACACCTTCGCCGCGCTCCTGCTGCACCGCGGCGGCCACCGGGCCGAACAGGCCGCCGCGCAGCTCCTCGCCGCCACCTCCTGCCAGGACGACTGGGCGATGGACGTCCTGCGGGCCGCCGCCGACGCCGCCCGCTCGCGCGGAGCGCACGAGGAGGCCGCCCGCTACCTGCGCCGGGCCCTGCTGGGCAGCTCGCACTCCGGCCCCGACCGGGCGGCGCTCCTGGTCGACCTGGCCACCGTCGAGCGCGCCTTCGACCCGCCGGCCGCCGTCCGCCACATCTCCCAGGCCCTGCTGCTGCTCCCCTCCGCCGCCCAGCGCGCCGCGGCCGCCGTCCGCATCCCGCCCTCGCTGCTCGGCGGCAGCCCGCGAACCGTCGTCGAGGCGGTCGGCGACCTCGCCGGCGAACTGGGCGGGCCCGGCAGCCTCACCGGCGACGAACGCGAACTCGCCCTCGGCCTCGAGGCCCGGCTGCGCCACGTCGCCGTGACCGGCCCCGGCGGACTCCTCCACTGCGCCCCGCGACTACGGGAACTGGGCGCCGAGCCGTCGCTGCGCACCGCCGCCGAACGCGAACTGGTCACCGTCCTGCTGCACGGCGCCACCATGGCGCAGGGCCTGACGGCGGCCGAGGTCGCGCCGCAGGCGGAACGCGTCCTGCAGCACGAGCCCGCCCACCCCGACCACGTCCACACCGCCCTGCCCCTGCTCGTCCACACCCTGATCGCCACGGACTCCCTCGAGACGGCCGGCCCCTGGCTGGAGACCGCGCGCGAACGGGCCCGCCGGCAGCACGCCACCGTCCCGCAAGGGCTGATCGCCATCGAGCGCACCCATGTGCTGATGGCCCACGGCCGGCTCGCCGAGGCTCGCGCCTGCGCCGACGAGGCGCTGGAGCTGGGCGTCGCCCACTGGGCCACCCTGCAGTCGATGGCCGCCGTCGTCCTGGTCGCCATCGAGAGCCGCGACACCGAACTGGCCCGGCGCCTGCTGTCCTACCGCCCCGAGGGCACCGACCACGGCTACCGCCCCTCCTCGCTCCAGCTCCTGCGCGGCTCCTTCGCCGCACAGCGCGGCGACCTGCCCACCGCCCTGGAGTACTTCCTGGACTGGGGCCGCTCCGCCGAACGCGCCGACTGGCGCAACCCCGCCGTCTTCCCCTGGCGCACCTGGGCCGCCGGGCTGCACTACCGGCTGGGCCACCCGGACCGGGCCCACGACCTGATCGACGAGGAGTACGAGCGGGCCGTGGCCTGGGGCACCCCCGTCGCCATCGGCCGCGCCCAGCGCGTCAAGGGCGCCGTCACCGCGGGGGAGCGCGGCATCGAACTGCTGCGGGAGTCCGCGGCGACCCTGGAAGGGGCCGTCAACGCGCTGGAGCGGGCCCGCACCGCCCTGCTGCTCGGCCGCCGGCTGCTGCACGCCGGGCACACCGAGGCCGAGGCCCAGCTGCGCCGGGCCCGGGACCTGGCCCTGGTCTGCGGGGCGCCCTGGCTCGCCGAGGGCGCGGGACGGGAGCTGCGCACCCTCGCGGGCTCCCGGGAACGGCAGCCCGCCGCCGCGCTCACCAGAACCGAACGCCGCGTCGCCGGGCTCGCCGCGCACGGGGCGTCCAACAAGGAGATAGCCGAACGGCTGGCGGTCAGTTCACGCGCGGTGGAGAAGCACCTCACTCACGCCTACCGGAAACTGAACGTGGCCGGCCGCTCCCAACTCGGCTCCGTGGCCCACCTCCTGCCCGGCCCCGGACCGGCCGCCGCACCGGGCTTCTGACACCGTTCCGGGCGCGGCGGGGGAGGACCGTACCGAACCCCGCGCGCACCGTACCGAACCGAAGTGTCGCGGTACCTGTGGTAACCGAACCCCCGGCCCCGCCTCCACAGGGTTAACGACCGCGCGGTTTGTTTTCGTTGACATTCTTCACAGGGCCTCCATACGGTCTTTTCGGCAGGATCCACACCCCTGCCGCCATGCGTTGTGAATGTCCCGTGTGCCAGCCAAGTGCCATCCCTCGAAAGGGCGGAACATGACCCAGGCCGAACCGGTGACCTTTTCCACCGTTCGTGAGAACTACTTCGATCCGCCGGCCTGGACCCAGGAAGTACGCGAAAAGGAACCCATCACCCGCATGCGGTTCGCCGACGGTCACCTCGGCTGGCTGGTCACCGGATATTCCGCCGCGCGGGCCGTGTTGTCGGACCCCCGGTTCAGCGCCCGGGGAGAACTCAAGCACCAGCCCGTGCCCCGCGCCGCCACGATGGAGCGGACCCCGGCCGCGCCCCCGGGAATGTTCATCCAGCACGACGACCCCGAGCACCAGCGCTACCGCAAGCTGCTCACCGGACAGTTCACCGTCCGCCGCATGCGGCTGCTCACCGAGTGGATCGAGAAGACCACCCACGAACACCTCGACGCGATGGAGGCCCTGGGCTCACCGGCCGACCTCTTCGAGCACTTCGCGCTGCCGCTGCCCTCACTGGTGATCTGCGAACTGCTCGGCGTGCCCTACGCCGACCGCGAGCAGTTCCAGCGCGACACCGCGATCTGGAGCAGCTTCGGCCGGTCCACCGAGGAGGTCACCGGCGCCTGGGCCTCGCTCGGCGCCTACCTCCACCGGCTCGTCCTGCTCAAGCGCGCCGAGCCCGCCGACGACATCCTCAGCGGGCTGGTCGCCGCCGACCCCACACTCACCGACGAGGAACTGACCTCGATCGCCTTCCTGCTGCTGGTCGCGGGCCACGAGACGACCGCCAACCAGATCGGTCTCGGTCTCCTCGCGCTCTTCGAGAACCCCGCACAGCTCGCCGCGCTGCGCGCCGACCGCTCGCTCGTCGACGGCGCCGTCGAGGAACTGCTGCGCTACCTCAGCATCGTCCACCACGGCCCGACCCGGGCCGCCCTGGAGGACGCCGAGATCGAGGGCACGGCCGTCAAGGCGGGCGAGGTCGTCATGGTCTCCCTGGCCGCAGCCAACCGCGACCCCCGGAAGTTCGCCGACCCCGAACGGCTCGACATCACCCGCGCCGCCACCGGCCACCTCGCCTTCGGGCACGGCATCCACCAGTGCCTGGGCCAGCAACTGTCCCGCATCGAGCTGCGCGTCGGGCTGAACGCGCTACTGGACCGCTTCCCCGGGCTGCGCCCCGCCGTGCCCGCCCGGGAGATCCCGCTCCGGCACGACATGCAGGTGTACGGCGTGTACGAGCTGCCGGTGGCCTGGTGACGGGGCGTACGTCCCGGCCACGGCGCCCCCGCCGACGGCCGGCGCGTCGTTGAACGCCCGGTCGCTCACCTTCGTACACACGGACGTACAAGAAGCAATCAATTCCGAGCAGTTCCGGAAAGGTCAGGTACGAACAGCGTGGTAGAGAACCAGCACTTGTCGCGCCGCCGTCTGCTGGGCATGGCGGCCCTGAGCGCCGCCGCCGTCACCGGGGCGACCACCATCAGCACCGCGCCCCGCGCGCAGGCCGCCGAGAAGGCGGCCAACGGCTCCTTCGTGCCCGCCGTGGTGATCGGCACCGGCTACGGCGCCGCCGTCTCCGCCCTGCGGCTGGGCGAGGCCGGCGTCGAGACGCTGATGCTCGAGATGGGCCAGCAGTGGGACAAGCCGGGCGCCGACGGCAACGTCTTCACCAACATGCTCAAGCCCGACGAGCGCTCCAGCTGGTTCAAGAGCCGCACCGAGGCCCCGCTCGGCTCCTTCCTCTGGCTCGATGTGGTCAACCGGGACATCACCCCTTACGCGGGCGTGCTGGACCGCGTCAACTTCGACCAGATGTCCGTCTACGTCGGCCGTGGCGTCGGCGGCGGCTCGCTGGTCAACGGCGGCATGGCCGTGGTGCCCAAGCGCGCCTACTTCGAGGAGGTCCTTCCTCAGGTCGACGCCGCCGAGATGTACGACCGCTACTTCCCGCGCGCCAACTCCACGCTCCGCGTCAACCACATCGACAAGGGCTGGTTCGAGCAGACCGAGTGGTACAAGTTCGCCCGCGTCTCCCGCGAGCAGGCCGCCAAGGCGGGCCTGGGCACCACCTTCGTCCCCAACGTCTACGACTGGGACTACATGCGGCGCGAGGCGGCCGGCGAGGTCCCCAAGTCGGCGCTGGCCACCGAGGTCATCTACGGCAACAACCACGGCAAGCTGAGCCTGGACAAGACCTACCTGGCAGCGGCGCTGGGCACCGGCAAGGTCACCATCAGGACGCTGCACAAGGTCAGGACCATCAATCAACAGCGCGACGGCTCCTACGTGCTGACCGTCGAGGAGACCGACCCCTACGGCAAGCGCGTCGCGGCCAAGGAGATCTCCTGCAAGCACCTCTTCCTCGGCGCCGGCAGCCTCGGCTCCACCGAACTGCTGCTGCGCGCCCGCGACACCGGCGCGCTGCCGGACCTCAGCGGTGAGGTCGGCGCCGGCTGGGGCCCCAACGGCAACATCATGACCGCCCGCGCCAACCACATCTGGAACCCCACCGGCGCCAAGCAGTCCTCCATCCCCGCCCTGGGCATCGACGACTGGAACAACCCCAGCGCCCCCGTCTTCGCCGAGATCGCCCCGATGCCCGCCGGCCTGGAGACCTGGGTCAGCCTCTACCTGGCCATCACCAAGAACCCCGAGCGCGGCACCTTCGTATACGACAGCTCCACCGACCGGGCCAACCTCCGGTGGACCCGCGACCAGAACCGCCCCGCGGTCGAGGCCGCCCGGTCGCTCTTCGACCGGATCAACAAGGCCAACACCACGATGTACCGGTACGACCTCTTCGGCAGCAAGCTCAAGAACTTCGCCGACGACTTCTGCTACCACCCGCTGGGCGGCGTCGTCCTGGGCAAGGCCACCGACCTCTACGGCCGGGTCTCCGGTTACAAGAACCTATATGTAACAGACGGTTCACTCATTCCGGGTTCCATCGGGGTCAATCCCTTTGTGACAATTACGGCTCTGGCCGAACGGAACATCGAGCGAATCATCAAGCAGGACGTCGCCGCTTCCCGATAAGCGGCCGCGACCGTTCCGCATAGTGCAGAAAACGTGACGGTCGGCTTCCCCGAGCATGTCGGCAGTGGTTCAACGGGTTGATGGAGCACGAAAAATGAGCGGATCCGAGTCGGTTCTTTCCGAGTTCGAAGCGATGAAGAAGGACCCGGTCGCGGTCATCGGATCGGCCCATCGCCCTCCCGAGGAATGCGCCGCGTTCGACGCGGAATTCCTGGGCATACGGGCGGACGGCGCGGCCGCGCCGGGGATACCCGGCGGGCCCGCCGTACTGGAACTGCTCTGGGAGGCACTGGAGGACGCCGGCGTCGCGCCCGCTTCCGCGACGCCGGCCGGCCGGCCGCCCGCCGTCCACCTCGCCGGCGAGCCCACGAGCGACGGCGACCCGGCCCACACGGTGGCCGCCGCCCTGCGGCTCGACGAGGTGTCCGCCCGACTCCACCCGGCGGGCGCCCAGGCGGCCCTCGAGGCCGCCTGCGCGAGCCTGAGCGACGGAACGAGCCTCCTCGCCCTCGCCGCCGGACCCGGCCTGACGCCGCCCGGCACACCGCACACCCCCGCCGGCGGCTACGGGGCCGTCCTCCTCAAGCCCCTCGGCCGGGCCCTGGCCGACGGCGACCCCGTCCACCACCTCCTGCGCCCCGCCGCCCGCCCCGAGGACGGCTGGACCTGGGAACCGGCCGACGCCGTCACCGCGTTACGCGCGGAAACCGAAGCGGCCGGACAGGCCGAACCGGCGACCGAGGAGACTACGGCCGGCACCCCGCTGCCCTGGATCCTCTCCGCCGCCGGCCCCCAGGCCCTGCGCGACCGGGCCCGCGGCCTCCACGACCACCTCACCGCACACCCCGAAGCCGGCCTCGCCGCCGTCGGCCACGCCCTGGCCACCACCCGCCACCGCTTCGCCCACCGCTCCGTCGTCATCGGCGACACCCGCGACGAACTCCTCGCGTCCCTCGACGCCGCCGCCCGCGGCGACCTCGCCCCCGGCCTCGTCCGCGGCACCGTCACCACCACCGGCAAGGTCGCCTTCGTCTTCCCCGGCCAGGGCACCCAGTGGCAGGGCATGGCCGCCGGACTCCTCGACACCGAACCCGCGTTCCGCGCCGCCTTCGACCGCTGCCAGGAGGCCCTGGCCCCCTACCTCGACTGGTCGCCCGCCGACCTGCTGCGCGGTGCCCCCGGCGCCCCCGCCCTCGAGACGCCCGACGTCGTCCAGCCGGCCCTGTTCGCCGTCCAGGTGGCGCTCGCCGAGACCTGGCGCGCCTACGGCGTACGTCCGGACGCCGTGGCCGGGCACAGCGTCGGCGAGATCGCCGCCGCCCACGTCGCCGGAGCCCTCACCCTCGAGGACGCCGCCCGCGTCGTCGCCCTGTGGGGCCGCGCCCAGGCCACCCTCACCGGCCGCGGCGAGATGGTCTCCGTCGCCCTGCCCGCCGCCGACATCACCCCCCGGCTGCGGCGCTTCGACGGCCGCCTCGTCGTCGCCGGCCACAACGGGCCCTCCTCCGTG
This sequence comes from Streptomyces sp. NPDC053048, assembly GCF_044547045.1. Lineage (NCBI taxonomy): Bacteria > Bacillati > Actinomycetota > Actinomycetes > Kitasatosporales > Streptomycetaceae > Streptomyces > Streptomyces sp. NPDC053048. The sequence continues at coordinate 365,144 of NZ_JBITZS010000002.1, read as the reverse complement.
GTCGTCTCCGGCGACGCCGACGCGGCCCTGGAACTGCTGGCCGAACTGACCGCCGAGAACATCCGCGCCCGCCGCGTCGCCGTCGGCCACGCCGCCCACTCCCCGCACATCGACGACATCCGCGACCAGCTCCTGACCGGCCTCGCGCCCATCACACCGGTCACCGCCCGCACCCCGCTGTACTCCTCCCGCACCGGCGGCCGCATCGACGGCGCCGACGCCGGCGCCGAGCACTGGTTCCAGACCCTGCGCCTGCCCGTCCGCTTCGAGGAGACCACGCGCAGCCTCCTCGCCGACGGCCACGACGCCCTCGTCGAGATCAGCCCCCACCCCTCGCTCACCGCCCCCATGCAGGAGACCGCCGACGCCGCCGGCCGCACCGTCCTCGCCGTCGGCTCCCTCCGCCGCGACCAGGGCGGATCACGGCGGCTGCGCACCTCGCTCGCCGAGGCCTACGTCCAGGGCGTCGACGTCGACTGGGCCGCGGCCTTCCCCGGCCCGGCACCCCGCCGCCTTGCGCTGCCCACCTACCCCTTCCGCCGCCCGTCGGACGCCACCGGCCCCGGCGAGCAGCCCTTCCGCACCCGGCTGCGCACCCTGCCCGAGGCCGAACGCGAGCGCGTGACCGGCGACCTGGTGCGCTCCATGACGGTGGCGCTGCTCAACCTCGACACCACCGGCACCGGCATCGACGGCGACCGCGCCTTCCGCGACCTCGGACTGGACTCCGTCACCGCCATCGAGCTCCGCAACCGCCTCAACGAGGCCACCGGCCTCGCCCTGCCGCACACCGTCGTCTTCGACCACCCCACCCCCGCGAGCCTCGTCGCCCGGATCGTCGCCGAAGCCCTCGGCACCCACACCGCGTCCGGCGACGCCGACGACGAGGACACCGCCGCCGTCGCCTGGGACGAGCCGATCGCGATCGTCTCCATGAGCTGCCGGCTGCCCGGCGGCATCCGCACCCCCGAAGACCTGTGGCAGCTGCTCCGCGCCGGCGGCGACGCCGTGTCCGCCATCCCCCACGACCGCGGCTGGGACGTCGAAGGGCTCTACGACCCCGAGCCCGGCCGCGCCGGACGCTACTACCAGCGCGAAGCGGGCCTCCTGCACGACGCCGCCGACTTCGACCCCGAGTTCTTCGGCATCTCGCCCCGCGAGGCCCTGGCCATGGACCCGCAGCAGCGGCTGCTGCTGGAGACCGCCTGGGAGGCCTTCGAACGGGCCGGCATCGACCCCACGACCGTGCGCGGCAGCCGGACCGGCGCCTTCGTCGGCGCCATGACCATGGACTACGGCCCCCGCCTGTACGAGGCCGCCGAGGAACTGAGCGGCTACCTCCTCACCGGCAACACCGCCAGCGTCGCCTCCGGCCGCCTGTCCTACACCTTCGGCCTCGAGGGCCCGGCCGTGACGGTCGACACGGCCTGCTCGTCCTCGCTGGTGGCCCTGCACCTCGCCGTGCAGGCGCTGCGGCAGGGCGAATGCTCGCTCGCCCTCGCCGGCGGCGTGACCGTCCTGCCCTCGGCGGGCTCCTTCATCGAGTTCAGCAAGCAGCGCGCGCTCGCCCCCGACGGCCGCAGCAAGGCCTTCTCCGCCGACGCCGACGGATTCGGCCTCGCCGAAGGCGCCGGCATGGTCCTGCTCGAGCGCCTGTCGGACGCCCGGCGCAAGGGCCACCCCGTCCTCGCCGTCGTCCGCGGCACCGCCATCAACCAGGACGGCGCCAGCAACGGCCTGACCGCCCCCAGCGGCCCCGCCCAGCAGCGCGTCATCCGCCAGGCCCTGCACGGCGCCGGACTCGCCCCCGCCGACATCGACGTCGTCGACGCCCACGGCACCGGCACCCGGCTCGGCGACCCCATCGAGGCCCAGGCCCTGATCGCCACCTACGGCCAGGAGCGCCCCGCGGACCGGCCGCTGTGGCTGGGTTCGCTGAAGTCCAACATCGGCCACACCCAGGCCGCCGCCGGCATCGCCGGCGTCATCAAGATGGTCCTCGCCCTGCGGCACGGCGTCATGCCCAGAACGCTGCACGCCGACGAGCCCACGCCCCACGTCGACTGGTCCGCCGGCGCCGTCCGCGTGCTGAGCGCCGAGGCCCAGTGGCCCGACACCGGGCGGCCGCGCCGCTCCGGCGTCTCCTCCTTCGGCATCAGTGGCACCAACGCCCACGCCATCCTCGAACAGGCCCCGGACACCACGCCGCCGGCCCCGGCCGACGAGACCCCGGACGAAGCCGGGGCCGTCCCCTGGCTGCTGTCCGCCCGCACCCCCGAGGCGCTGCGCGCCCAGGCCGCCGCCCTCCTCGCCCACGTCGAGGCCCACCCCGCGGCGCGCACCGCCGACATCGCCCACTCCCTCGCCACCACCCGCGCCGCCTTCGAGCACCGCGCCGTGGCCGTCGGAACCGGCCGTGCCGAACTCACCGACGCCCTGCGCGCCCTGGCCACCGGCGACGCCACGCCCACCGACACCGCGCTGGGCACCGCCACCCCCGGACGGCGCCCGGTCTTCGTCTTCCCCGGCCAGGGCTCCCAGTGGGCCGGCATGGCCGTCGAACTCCTCGACGCCTCCGCCGTCTTCCGCGAGCGGCTGCGCGCCTGCGGCGACGCCCTGGCCCCCTACGTCGACTGGTCGCTGGAGGACGTCCTGCGCGGCGCCCCCGGCGCACCGGCGCTGAACAGCGCCGACGACGTCGTCCAGCCCGCCCTGTGGGCCGTCATGGTCTCCCTGGCCGAACTGTGGCGCTCCTTCGGCGTCCAGCCCTCCGCCGTGGTCGGCCACTCCCAGGGCGAGATTGCCGCCGCCTGCGTCGCGGGCGCCCTCACCCTCGAGGACGGCGCCCGCGTCGTCGCCCTCCGCAGCCGCCTGCTCGCCCGGCTCGCCGGACTCGGCGGCATGGTGTCCGTCCCCGAACCCCTCGCCGACGTCACCCGCCGCCTCGCCCGCTGGAACGACCGCATCGGCGTCGCCGCCGTCAACGGCCCCCGCTCGGTCGTCGTCTCCGGCGACGCCGACGCCCTCGACGAACTGCTGGCGGCCTGCGCGGACGACGGCGTACGGGCCAAGCGCGTCCCCGTCGACTACGCATCCCACTCCTCCCATGTCGAGATCATCGAGGCCGAACTCGCCGCGGCCCTGGACGGCATCACCCCCCGCACCCCGCACACCCCCTTCCTGTCGACCGTCACCGGCGAGTTCGTCGACAGCGCGGCCCTAGACGCCGCCTACTGGTACCGCAACCTGCGCGCCACCGTGGCCTTCGAGCCCGCCGTGCGCCACCTGATGGACACCGGCCACCAGGTCTTCGTCGAGGTCAGCCCGCACCCCGTCCTCGCCGTCGGCCTGCAGGAGACCGCCGAGGCGGCCGACGCCGACGGCACCGTCGTGGTGGCCTCGCTGCGCCGCGACCACGGCGGGCCCGCCCGCTGGCTGGCCGCCCTCGGCGAGGCGTACGTCCAGGGCGTCGGCGTCGACTGGGCGGCGGTGTTCGCCGGCCGGGACGTGCGCAGGACCGACCTGCCCACCTACCCCTTCCAGCGGCGCCGCTTCTGGCTCCCTTCCGGCCCCTCCACGCCCGCCGACGCGAGCGCCCCGGGCGCTCTCACGGCGCAGGAGGCCCGCTTCTGGGAGGCCGTCGAGGGCGAGGACCTGGCCGCGCTGACCACCTCGCTGGGGGTGAGCGCCGACGCGGCCTTCGGCGACGTCCTGTCCGGACTGGCCGACTGGCGCCGCAAGGCCAACGAGACCTCCCTCGTCGACGGCTGGCGCTACCGCGTGACCTGGCGGCCCCTCGAGCGCGAGCGGACGGCCCCCGCCCCGGGCCCGGTGCTGAGCGGTACCTGGCTGCTGGTGGTGCCGGGCGCCGACGACGACGCCGACGAGCGGACCGCCGCCCTGCGCGACGCCCTCGACGGGCGCGGCGCGCACGTCGAGACGCTGCCGGTGCACCACGACGACGACCGGCAGAGCCTCGCCGCCCGCCTGACCGCACTCACCGGCACCACCGCGCCCACCGGTGTCGTCTCCCTGCTGGCCACCGACGAATCGGCGGCCCCCGCCCACCGGGTGACAGCCGGGCTGTCCGCCACGGTCGCCCTCGTCCAGGCCCTCGGCGACGCGGGCGTCAACGCACCCCTGTGGTGCGTCACCTCGGGCGCCGTCTCGACCGGCCCCGCCGACCCGCCGCGCAACCCCCTGCAGGCCCAGACCTGGGGCCTGGGCCGGGTCGCCGGTGCCGAGTACCCGCAGCGCTGGGGCGGCCTGATCGACCTGCCCGCAACCCTCGACGAGCCCGCCCTCACCCGCTTCGTCGCCGTCCTCGCCGACGCCGACGGCGAGGACGAACTGGCCGTACGCGCCTCGGGCACCCTCGCCCGGCGCCTCGTGCGCGCCATCACCGGTACGTCCCCCGCCCGCCCCGACGGCATCCGGCCGCGCGGCACGATCCTCCTCACCGGCGGCACCGGCACCCTCGGCGCCCACGTCGCCCGCTGGCTCGCCGAGAGCGGCGCCGAACACCTCGTCCTGACCAGCCGCAGCGGCCTCGCCGCCGAAGGGGCCGCCGAACTCCGCGACGAACTCGAGGCGCTGGGCACCCGCACCACCGTCGCCGCCTGCGACGTGACCGACCGGGACGACCTGCGCCGACTGCTGACCGGGCTGCCCGAGGAGCACCCGCTCACCGGCGTCATCCACGCCGCGGGCGTCCTCGACGACGGCGTCCTGGACGCCCTCACCGGCGAACGCCTCGAACGCGTCCTGCGGCCCAAGGTGGACGCCGCCCTCCACCTGCACGAACTCACCCTCGAACTCGGCCTCGACCTGGACTTCTTCGTCTTCTTCTCCTCCATCGCCGGCGTCGTCGGCAACGGCGGCCAGGGCGGCTACGCCGCCGGCAACGCCTTCCTCGACGCGCTCGCCCAGCAGCGGCGCGCGGCCGGGCTGCCGGCCACCGCCGTGGCCTGGGGCTCCTGGGGCAGCGGCCGCATGATGGGCGACGCCGCCGAGCGGCACCTCACCCGGCGCGGCATCCTCCCCATGGCCGCGGGCCCCGGTGTCCAGGCCCTGCGCAGGGCCATGGAGCTGGACGACACCGCCGTCACCCTGGCCGACATCGACTGGGACCGCTTCGTCCCCGCCTTCGCCGTCACCGGCCGCTATCCGCTCCTGCGCGACCTGCCCGAGGCACGACGCCTGCTCGACGCCGCCACGGGGACCGCGGCGCAAGCGGCGGGGGCTGCGGGAGCGCACGCCGAGGCGGGCCCCGCCCTCGGCAGGCGCCTGGCCGGCCTCGGCGAGGCCGAACGCCTGCGGGCCGTGCTCGAGCTCGTCCGCACCCAGGCCGCCACCGTCCTCGGCCACTCCGGCTCCGAACGCGTCCAGCCCGCACGGGCCTTCCGCGAGGTCGGCTTCGACTCGCTGACAGCCATCGAACTGCGCAACCGCCTCGCCGCCGCCACCGGCATGCGCCTGCCGACCACCGTCGTCTTCGACTACCCCAGCCCCCAGGACCTCGCCCGGTACCTCCTCGCGGAGGTCTCCGGCCACGAGCCGGCCGCGGGCGACGCGGCGACAACGGCCCAGGCACCGGCGGCCGCCCGCCCGGCCGACGACGAGCCCATTGCCATCGTCGGCATGAGCTGCCGCTTCCCCGGCGGTGTCCGCACGCCCGAGGAACTGTGGCAGCTCCTCGTCGACGGCACCGACGCCCTCTCCGGCTTCCCCGAGGACCGCGGCTGGGACCTGGCGTCCCTCTACGACCCGGACCCGGACCACCCCGGCACCACCTACGCCCGTGAGGGCGGCTTCCTTTACGACGCGGGCGACTTCGACGCCGGCTTCTTCGGCATCTCGCCGCGCGAGGCGCTGGCCATGGACCCGCAGCAGCGGCTGCTGCTCGAGACCTCGTGGGAGGCCTTCGAACGGGCCGGCATCGACCCCGCGGCGCTCAAGGGCACCCAGGCCGGCGTCTTCATCGGCTCCAACGGCCAGGACTACGGCCAGGACTACGCCTCCGGCAGCCGCCGGGCCCCCGAGGGCGTCGAGGGCTACCTCCTCACCGGGCGCGCGGCCAGCGTGGTGTCCGGCCGCCTGTCCTACACCTTCGGGCTCGAGGGCCCGGCGGTGACGGTCGACACGGCCTGCTCGTCGTCGCTGGTGGCGCTGCACCTCGCTGTGCAGGCCCTGCGGCAGGGCGAGTGCTCGCTCGCCCTCGCCGGCGGTGTGACCGTCATGTCCACCCCCGGCATCTTCGTCGAGTTCAGCCGCCAGCGCGGCCTCGCGGCGGACGGCCGCTGCAAGGCCTTCTCCGCCGACGCCGACGGCACCGGCTGGGGCGAGGGCGTCGGCATGCTGCTCGTCGAGCGACTGTCGGACGCCCAGCGCAACGGCCACCCCGTGCTCGCGGTCGTCCGCGGCTCGGCCATCAACCAGGACGGCGCGTCCAACGGCCTGACGGCCCCGAACGGCCCCTCGCAGCAGCGCGTCATCCGCCAGGCCCTCGCCAACGCCGGCCTGACCGCGGCCGACGTGGACGCGGTCGAGGCCCACGGCACCGGCACAAAGCTCGGCGACCCGATCGAGGCACAGGCACTGCTGGCGACCTACGGGCAGGAGCGGCCGGGGGACCGGCTGCCGGTGCGCCTGGGCTCGCTGAAGTCGAACATCGGGCACACCCAGGCGGCGGCCGGCGTGGCCGGTGTCATGAAGATGGTGCTGGCACTGCGCCACGGCCTGCTGCCCCGGACCCTCCACGTCACCGAACCGACCCCGCACGTCGACTGGTCGGCCGGCGCCGTCGAGCTGCTGACCGAACCGGCCGAGTGGCCGGAGCACGACGGCCGGGTGCGCCGGGCCGCCATCTCCGCCTTCGGCGTCAGCGGCACGAACGCGCACGTCATCGTCGAGCAGGCACCGGCGGGTGTCGGGGCCGCCGAGGACGGCGAGAACGGTGAGCGGGAGAGCGGCGACGGGACCGCTGCCGGTGCTGAGAGGGCTCTCACCGCTGTTCCCTGGGTGCTGTCCGCCAAGGACACGGGGGCACTTCGGGACCAGGCCGAGCGCCTGCTGGCGTACGCGCGGGACAACGCCGAAGCGGGGGCGGCCGACATCGGCCTCACCCTCGGCACGGCCAGGGCGGCACTGGAACGCCGCGCGGTGATCGTCGGCTCGGACCGCGAGGAACTGCTGCGCGGCCTGGAAGCCATGACCCGCGACGAGGCGGCGCCCCATGTGGTGACCGGCGGTGGAACGGGAGCCGAGGAGGCAGGACAACTGGCGCTGCTCTTCTCGGGGCAGGGGAGCCAGCGACTGGGGATGGGACGGGAGCTGTACGCCGCGTTCCCGGTGTTCGCTGAGGCCTTTGACGCGGTGTGTGCGGAGATCGACGCACATATCGAGCGGCCGTTGCGGGATGTGGTGTTCGGTGAGGATGCCGGGCTGTTGGATCGGACCGGTTTCACTCAGCCTGCGTTGTTCGCCGTTGAGGTGGCGCTCTACCGGTTGGTGGAGTCGTGGGGTGTTCAGGCTGATTTCCTTGCCGGGCATTCGATCGGTGAGCTGGCTGCCGCCCATGTGGCGGGTGTGCTGTCGCTGGCCGATGCGGCGGTGCTGGTGGCCGCTCGTGGTCGGTTGATGCAGGCGCTGCCTGCGGGTGGCGTGATGGTGGCGGTGCAGGCCTCGGAGGACGAGGTGCTTCCGCTGCTGGCTGGTTATGAGGACCGGGTCGGTGTCGCGGCGGTCAATGGCCCGTCGTCCGTGGTGCTCTCGGGCGCCGAGGACGCGGTGGCTGAGATCGTGGGGCTGCTTGCCGCGCAGGGTCGTAAGACGAAGGCCCTGTCGGTCTCGCACGCTTTCCACTCGCCGTTGATGGAGCCGATGCTGGCGGAGTTCCGGGCGGTGGCGGAGGGTGTTGCCTTCTCCGCTCCCACGATTCCGATCGTCTCGACGCTCACCGGCCGTCCGGTCTCGTCGGACGAGCTGTGCGACCCGGAGTACTGGGTGCGCCACGTCCGTCAGCCGGTTCGCTTCTCGGATGCCGTGGAGGCGCTGTCGGGTGAGGGCGTGCGGACGTTCCTCGAGATCGGGCCCGGCGGTGTCCTGACCGCACTGGCCCAGGGCGTCCTCGAGGGCGACGACGCCGTGGCCGTACCGGCCCTGCGCACCGACCGTACCGAGGACGTGGCGGTCACCGTGGCCCTCGGCCGGCTCCACGTGCGCGGCATCGCCGTCGACTGGCGGGCCGTGTTCGACGGAACGGGCGCCCGTACCGTTTCCCTGCCCACCTACCCCTTCCAGCGCCGGCGCTACTGGCTCAGCGCGCCCACCGCCGTGGCCGCCGACCCGGCCGGGATCGGCCTCGCCGACGCCGGGCATCCCATGCTGGGCGCCACCGTCGCCCTGCCGGACGGCGGAATGGTCCTGACCGGCCGGCTGTCGCTCACCACCCACCCGTGGCTCGCCGATCACGCCGTGTCCGGTGTGGTGCTGGTGCCCGGCACCGCGTTCGTCGAGCTCGCGGTCCGCGCCGCGGAGGAGGCGGGCACGGGCGGCGTCGAGGAACTGACCCTGTCCGCCCCGCTGGTGCTGCCCGAGCACGACGCGGTCCAGCTCCGGCTCACCGTCGGTGCCCAGGACGCGGAGGGCCGGTGCGCACTGGCCCTGTACTCCCGCCCGGAGGACGACCTCGCGTCGCAGGAGTGGACGCTCCACGCCAGTGGCACGCTCGCGTCCGCCGACGCCTCGGCGGACGCCCCTCTCGCCGATCTGACCGCGTGGCCGCCCCCGGGCGCCGAGTGGGTCGTCACCGACGACATCTACGAACGGCTGGAGGAACTGGGCTTCGGCTACGGTCCCGTCTTCCGCGGGCTGCGCGCGGCCTGGCGCCAGGGGGAGACCCTGTTCGCCGAGGCGGCGCTGCCCGAGGGGGCCGCGCCGGACGCGGCCGCGTACGCCCTGCACCCGGCCCTGCTCGACTCCGCGCTGCACGCCTCGTGGCTGGGCCTGCTCTCCGGTTCCGAAACCGGGCAGGGTCTGCTGCCGTTCTCCTGGGGCGCGGTGGATCTGCGGGCCGGCGGAGCGTCCACGCTGCGCATCAAGCTGACGCCTGCCGGCACGGACGCGGTGTCGGTCCTCGTCGCCGACGGCTCCGGGCAGCCGCTCGCGTCCATCGGTTCGCTCGTCCTGCGCCCGGTCTCCGTCGAGCAGCTGCGCGGTGCCGCGAGGCAGGGGCACGACTCGCTCTTCCGGCTCGGGTGGGTGCGGGCCGCTGCCGCGGTGCCGGAGGCGTCGGGCGTCGTCACGCTCGCCGATCTGGTCGAGGACGCGCACGCCGCCGTGCCCGCGTTCGTCCTCGCTCCGGTCGAGACCGGGACGGAAGGTTCCGTGGCCGACGCCGTGCGGGCGACGAGCCTGCGCGCCCTGGAGCTCGTACAGCAGTGGCTCGCCGACGAGCGTTTCGCCGCGTCCCGCCTGGTGCTGGTGACCCGCAACGCCGTCTCGCCCGACGGCGGGTCGCTCGCGCCCGACCCGGCGCAGGCCGCTGTGTGGGGTCTGGTGCGGTCGGCGCAGTCGGAGAACCCGGGCCGGTTCGTCCTCCTGGACCTCGACGCGGACGCCGATCTCACGGACGGCTTCCTGACGGCGGCGCTCGGTACGGGCGAGCCGCAACTGGCCGTACGTGGCAGCGAGTTCCTGCTGCCGCGACTGGAGCGCGTGAGCGAGCCGGAGGGCACGGCAGACGTCTCCTTCCCGCCCTTCTCGTCCTTCCCTTCCGACGGCACGACGCTGGTCACCGGTGCCACCGGCACCCTCGGGCGTCTCGTCGCCCGCCACCTGGTCACCGAGCACGGCGTGCGACACCTCGTGCTCGCCGGACGTCGGGGCCCGGCGGCAGAGGGTGCCGCCGACCTCGAGGCCGAGCTCGCCGCGCTGGGCGCCGACGTGACGACCGTTGCGTGCGACGTGGCGGACCGCGACGCGCTGGCCGGGCTGCTGGCCGGGATTCCGGTGGAACACCCGTTGACGGCTGTGGTGCACGCGGCGGGTGTGACGGACGACGGGATCGTCTCCGCGCTGACCCCCGAGCGCGTCGACCGGGTCCTGCGCCCCAAGGTGGACGCCGCGCTCAACCTCCACGAGCTCACGCGGGACATGGATCTGTCGGCGTTCGTGCTGTTCTCCTCGGTCTCCGCCACCCTCGGCGGCGCCGGCCAGGGCAACTACGCGGCCGCCAACTCCTTCCTGGACGCGCTGGCCGTGCGGCGTCGGGCGGCAGGGCTTCCGGCGGTGTCGCTGGCCTGGGGCCTGTGGGCCGAGGGCAGCGGCATGACCAGCAAGCTGGACTCCGCCGACCTGGCCCGCATCCGGCGCATGGGCCTGGCCGCGATGGACTCGGCCGAGGGGCTCGCCCTGTTCGACGCGGCCTGCGCGGCCGACGGCGACGTGCTGTTCCCCGTCCGCCTGGACACCGCCGGCCTGCGCGCCCGCGCCGCCGACGGCGAGGTGCCCGCACTGCTGAAGGGCCTGGTCAAGGCGCCCGCGCGGCGGGCACGGACCGGCCAGGAAGGCGGCGAACCGGCCCACGGCCACCGCGCTGCCGCCGCCTCGACGCTCGTCCAGAGTCTGACCGGGCTGGCCGAGGCCGAACAGGACCGCGCCCTGCTGGAACTCGTACGGAAGCAGATCGCCACCGTGCTGGGCCACGCCTCGCCGGAGCAGATCGAACCCGAACGCGCCTTCAAGGAGCTGGGCTTCGACTCCCTCACCGCGGTCGAGCTGCGCAACCTCCTCAACGCCGCTTCCGGCGCCCGGCTGCCGGCGACCCTCGTCTTCGACCACCCCAACCCGGTCGCCCTCGCCCGGTTCCTGCGCACGGAACTGCTGGGGACGGCGGATGCCGGTGCGGGTGCGGAGGCTGAAGTTGTCGCGTCCGCGTCGCCGGTGCCCGTCGACGAGCCGATTGCCATCGTCGGCATGAGCTGCCGCTACCCCGGCGGGGTGCGCTCGCCGGAGGACCTGTGGCGACTGGTCGCCGAGGGGACGGACGCGGTCGGCGGCTTCCCGACCGACCGCGGATGGGCGGTGGACTCCCTCTACCACCCCGACCCTGATCACGCGGGCACGAGTTACACGCGTGAGGGCGGCTTCCTGTACGAGGCCGGTGATTTCGACCCCGGGTTCTTCGGTATCTCGCCACGTGAGGCGCTGGCGATGGACCCGCAGCAGCGGTTGCTGCTGGAGACGTCGTGGGAGGCGTTCGAGCGGGCGGGTATCGACCCGTCGTCGGTGCGCGGCAGCCGGACCGGCGTCTTCGCCGGTGTGATGTACCACGACTACGGCTCGCGCCTGTCCGTCATCCCCGAGGGCTTCGAGGGGTACGTCGTCAACGGCAGCGCGGGCAGTGTCGCCTCGGGCCGGGTGGCGTACACGTTCGGGCTCGAGGGCCCGGCGGTGACGGTGGACACGGCGTGCTCGTCGTCGCTGGTCGCGCTGCACCTGGCGGCGCAGGCCCTGCGGCAGGGCGAGTGCGAGATGGCCCTGGTCGGCGGTGTGACCGTCATGGCGACGCCGAACATCTTCATCGAGTTCAGCCGCCAGCGCGGCCTCGCGGCGGACGGCCGCTGCAAGGCGTTCTCCGCGGACGCCGACGGCACGGGCTGGGCCGAGGGCGCCGGCATGCTGCTCGTCGAGCGGCTGTCGGACGCGCGGCGCAACGGCCACCAGGTGCTCGCGGTGGTGCGGGGTTCGGCGATCAACCAGGACGGTGCGTCCAATGGTCTGACGGCTCCGAACGGTCCGGCGCAGCAGCGGGTGATCCGGCAGGCGCTGGCGTCGGCCGGGCTGTCGGCCGGTGATGTGGACGTCGTCGAGGCGCACGGTACGGGTACGACGCTGGGTGATCCGATCGAGGCGCAGGCGGTGCTGGCGACGTACGGTCAGGAGCGGCCGGAGGGTCGTCCGTTGTGGCTGGGGTCGCTGAAGTCGAACATCGGGCACACGCAGGCGGCGGCCGGTGTCGGCGGCATCATCAAGATGGTGCAGGCGATGCGGCACGGCGTACTGCCGAAGACGCTGCATGCCGAGGAGCCGTCGCCGCACGTCGACTGGTCGGCGGGGGCGGTGGAACTGCTGACCGAGCCGGTGGAGTGGGCGGCGGACGGCCGTCCGCGCCGGGCCGGTGTCTCCTCGTTCGGTGTGAGCGGGACGAACGCCCACGTCGTGCTGGAGCAGGTGCCGGAGACCGCTGAGGTCACAGACGGCGATGGCGGTGCTGTCGACGCTGCAGCGGTCGCGGTTCCGTGGGTGATTTCGGGCAAGGATGCGAAGGCACTGCGGGGGCAGGCCGAGCGGCTGCTGTCGTTCGTCGGGAGTAATGCCGAGCTCGATGCTGTCGACGTGGCGTACTCGCTCGCCACGACGCGGGGTGCGCTGACTCACCGCGGGTTCGTGGTGGGCGCCGACCGTGAGGAGCTGGTACGGGGCCTTGAGGCCCTGGCGCGGGGCGAGGCGGCCGGCGGCGACAGCGCTGCGGGCGGCAGCCGGACGGCGTTCCTGTTCTCGGGGCAGGGGAGCCAGCGGTTGGGGATGGGGCGGGAGTTGTACGCCGCGTACCCCGTGTTCGCTGAGGCCTTCGACGCGGTGTGTGTGGTGATCGATGCGCATCTTGAGCGGTCGCTGCAGGATGTGGTGTTCGGTGACGACGCCGATGCGCTGGACCGGACCGCGATCACGCAGCCTGCGTTGTTCGCGGTCGAGGTGGCGTTGTTCCGGCTGGTGGAGTCGTGGGGTGTGCGGCCGGAGTTCCTGGCCGGGCATTCGATCGGTGAGCTGGCCGCCGCGCACGTCGCCGGGGTGCTGTCCCTGGCCGACGCTGCCGCGCTCGTGGCCGCTCGGGGCCGGCTGATGCAGGCGCTGCCCGCGGGTGGCGTGATGGTGGCGGTCCAGGCCTCGGAGGACGAAGTCCTTCCCCTGCTGGCTGGTTATGAGGACCGGGTCGGTGTCGCGGCGGTCAATGGCCCGTCGTCCGTGGTGCTCTCGGGCGCCGAGGACGCGGTGGCTGAGATCGTGGGGCTGCTTGCCGCGCAGGGTCGTAAGACGAAGGCCCTGTCGGTCTCGCACGCGTTCCACTCGCCGTTGATGGAGCCGATGCTGGCGGAGTTCCGGGCGGTGGCGGAGGGTGTTGCCTTCTCCGCTCCCACGATTCCGATCGTCTCGACGCTCACCGGCCGTCCGGTCGCGGCGGACGAGCTGTGCGACCCGGAGTACTGGGTGCGCCACGTCCGTCAGGCGGTCCGCTTCTCCGACGCGGTGGCGGCTCTGTCCGCCGAGGGCGTGCGGACGTTCCTCGAGATCGGCCCCGGAGGTGTCCTGACCGCCCTGGCGCAGGAGACCCTCGACGGCGAGCAGTCCGTCACCGTCCCCGCCCTGCGTGCGGACCGTGCCGAGGACGTGGCCGTCACCACAGCCATCGCCCACCTCCACACCCACGGCATCACCGTCGACTGGCCGGCCTTCTTCGCCGGCCGTCAGGCGCAGGTCGTCGATCTCCCCACCTACGCGTTCCAGTACGAGCGGTACTGGCTCGAGGCCACTGCTGCGCCCGGTGACGTGAGTTCGGCCGGTCTGGCGGCTGCCGGGCATGCCCTCCTGGGGGCGGCGGTGAGTCTGCCCGACGAGGGCGGGGTGCTGCTGACGGGCCGGCTGTCGCTCGCCACACACTCCTGGCTCGCCGACCACGCGGTCTCCGGGGTGGCCCTGCTGCCGGGAACGGCGTTCCTGGAGATGGCGGTGCGGGCGGGCGACGAGGTCGGCTGCGAACGGGTGGACGAGCTCACCCTCGCCGCCCCGCTCGTGCTGCCCGCAGAGGGCGCGGTACAGATCCGGGTGACCGTCGGCGCGGCAGAGGAAGCCGCGCGGCGCACCCTGAAGATCTACTCGCGTACCGAGGTCGACAGCGCCGTGGACGCGCCGTGGACGTGCCACGCCACCGGCGTTCTCGCCGAAGGCTCCGATGACGAACGCCCCGTGGTCACGGAAATGAGCGAGTGGCCGCCGGCGGGAGCCATTGCCCTCGGGACCAATGATTGCTACGAGCGACTGGCGGAGGCCGGTTTCGGCTACGGGCCGGTGTTCCAGGGCCTGCGGGCGGCCTGGCGGCGCGGGGACGACCTCTTCGCCGAGGTCGCACTCCCCGAGCAGACTTCCGTCGCGGGCTTCGCCCTGCACCCCGCGCTGCTCGATGCGGCGCTCCACGCCATGGGGCTGACCGACTTCCTGGCCGACGGCCACGAAGGCCGGCTGCCGTTCGCCTGGGGCGGGGTGAGCGTCCACGCCACCGAGGCCGCGTCCCTGCGGGTCCGGCTCACCCGCGCGGGCCGGGAATCGGTGTCGCTCGTGATCGCGGACGGGACGGGCGCTCCCGTCGCCACCGTGGACGAGCTGACGCTTCGGCCCGTCACCGCCGCGCAACTCTCGGCGGCCCAGGGAGCGCAGCACGATTCGCTGTATCGGGTGGAGTGGGTGCCGGGTGCGGTGTCCGGTGCTTTTGACTCTGTTGACGCGGCTGGTGTGAGTGTTGTGGCGCCTGGTGGGGATGTGCGGCGGGCGTTGGGGCTGGTGCAGGAGTGGTTGGCTGACGATCGGTTTGCCGGGTCGCGTCTTGTGTTGGTGACGCGGGGTGCGGTGGGTGCGGTTGCCGGTGATGTTGTGGATGCGTGGCAGGCGGCTGTGTGGGGTCTGGTGCGGTCGGCGCAGTCGGAGAATCCGGGCCGGTTCGTGCTGGTGGACGTCGATGGCGATGACGACGAGAGTCGTGTGGTTGCCGCTGCTGTGAGTGCTGGTGAGTCGCAGGTTGCGGTGCGTGGGGGAGAGGTGCTCGTGCCTCGTCTCGTACGGGCCGACGTCCCCGAAGCCTCCGGCGCCCCCGCCTTCGGCCCCGACGGCACCGTCCTCGTGACCGGCGCCTCGGGTGTTCTGGCCCGGCTGGTCGCCCGCCACCTGGTCACCGAGCACGGCGTGCGCCATCTGGTTCTGGCCAGCCGGCGCGGGCCCGGTGCCGAGGGTGCGGCCGACTTCGAGGCCGAACTCACCGCGCTGGGCACCGATGTGGCCACCGTCGCATGTGACGTCGCGGATCGCGCTGCGCTGGCCGAGGTGCTGGCCGCCGTCCCCGCTGAGCACCCGTTGACGGGTGTGGTGCACGCGGCGGGCGTGACGGACGACGGCATTGTCTCCGCCCTCACCCCCGAGCGCGTCGACCACGTCCTGCGACCCAAGGCGATGGCCGCCCTCAATCTCCACGAGCTCACGCGCGAGATGGATCTGTCGGTGTTCGTGCTGTTCTCTTCCGCTGCTGGTATGTTCGGCAGTGCGGGGCAGGGCAACTACGCGGCCGCGAACTCCTTCCTGGACGCTCTCGCCGTGCAGCGTCGTGCGGCCGGTCTTCCGGCCGTCTCGCTGGCCTGGGGACTGTGGTCCGAGACCAGCGCGCTGACCAGCGAACTCGGCGAAGCCGACCAGCGCCGCATCACCCGCCACGGCCTGGCGGCGCTCGGAACGACGGAAGGGCTCGCCCTCTTCGACGCGGCGAGCCGCGCCCAGGAGCCCGTACTCGTCCCGGCCCGGCTGGAGTTCGGCGCGCTGCGGGCCCAGGCACGGTCCGGCGCCCTGCCGCCGCTCTTCCGGAACCTCGTACGTACCTCGGCGCGCCGCACGGTCGCCGAGGCCGTGGGAACCGCTGCTGTCGAAGGTTCCTCGCTGGGCCGGCGCATCAGCGGGCTGCCCGAGGCCGCCCGGCTCGAGGTCCTGCAGGAGCTGGTCCGGGAGCAGGCGGCAACCGTACTGGGCCATGCGACAGCGCTGTCCGTCTCCGTCGACCGCCAGTTCAAGGACCTGGGCTTCGACTCGCTCACGGCCGTCGAACTGCGCAACGCCCTCAACGCCGCCTCCGGGCTTCGTCTGCCGGCGACACTGGTCTTCGACCACCCGACTCCCGAGGCGCTCGCCCGCCACCTGCTGGGCGAGCTCGTCGGAGCGTCCCATGACGAGGACCGCCTGCCTGTCCGGGTGACGCCCGCGTCCGTACCCACCGACGACCCGATTGCCATCGTCGGCATGAGCTGCCGCTTCCCCGGCGGCGTACGGACGCCCGACGACCTGTGGCGGCTGGTCAGCGAGGCCGGTGACGCCATCGGCGCCTTCCCGGAGGACCGGGGCTGGGACCTCGGCTCCCTCTACCACCCCGACCCGGATCACGCGGGCACGAGTTACACGCGTGAGGGCGGCTTCCTGTACGAGGCCGGTGATTTCGACCCCACCTTCTTCGGTATCTCCCCGCGCGAGGCCCTGGCGATGGACCCGCAGCAGCGTTTGCTGCTGGAGACGTCGTGGGAGGCGTTCGAGCGGGCGGGTATCGACCCGTCGTCGGTGCGCGGCAGCCGGACCGGAGTGTTCGCCGGTGTGATGTACCACGACTACGGCAGCCGGCTCGCGGCGGTCCCCGACGGTCTCGAGGGACACCTCGGCATGGGAACGTCCGGCAGCGTCGCCTCGGGCCGCGTGGCGTACACCTTCGGGCTCGAGGGCCCGGCGGTGACGGTGGACACGGCCTGCTCGTCGTCGCTGGTGGCCCTGCACCTCGCAGCGCAGGCCCTGCGGCAGGGCGAGTGCGAGATGGCCCTGGTCGGCGGCGTCACGGTCATGGCGACGCCGAACACCTTCGTCGAGTTCAGCCGCCAGCGCGGGCTGTCGGCCGACGGCCGCTGCAAGGCCTTCGCCTCCTCCGCCGACGGCACGGGCTGGGCCGAGGGCGCCGGCATGCTGCTCGTCGAGCGGCTGTCGGACGCGCGGCGCAACGGCCACCAGGTGCTCGCGGTGGTGCGGGGTTCGGCCGTCAACCAGGACGGTGCGTCGAACGGTCTCACCGCCCCCAACGGTCCCGCGCAGCAGCGGGTGATCCGCCAGGCCCTCGCGTCGGCGGGGCTGTCCGCGGCCGACGTGGACGCCGTGGAGGCGCACGGCACGGGCACGACGCTGGGCGACCCGATCGAGGCGCAGGCCCTGATCGCTACGTACGGGCAGGAGCGCGCCGGGGACCAGCCGCTGTGGCTGGGTTCCGTCAAGTCCAACATCGGGCACACGCAGGCCGCCGCCGGCGTCGCCGGTGTGATCAAGATGGTGCTGGCGATGCGGCACGGCGTACTGCCGCGCACCCTCCACGTCGACGAGCCGACGTCCCACGTCGACTGGGAGGCGGGCGCGGTGCGGCTGCTGACCGAGCCGGTGGAGTGGACGGCGGACGGCCGTCCGCGCCGGGCGGCGGTCTCGTCCTTCGGCGTGAGCGGCACCAACGCCCACGTCGTGCTGGAGCAGGTGGAGGCTGTTGCCCCGCCGCAGCCCTCCGCCGACCCGGCGGACCGGATCACGGGGACCGTCGTGCCCTGGGTGCTGTCGGCGAAGGACGAGACGGCGCTGCGGGAGCAGGCACAGCGTCTCGCCTCGCACGTCGCCGAGCGCACGGAACTCGAGCCCGCCGACATCGCCTTCTCCCTGGCCACGTCGCGTGCCGCGCTCACCCACCGCGCTGCTGTCGTGGGCCGCGACCGCGACGAACTGCTGGACGGGCTGGCCGGCATCGCCGCCGGGCGGCGGACGGCCGGTGTGGTGCAGGGCGACGACGGTTCCGGCGGTGGCCGGGTGGCGCTGCTCTTCTCGGGGCAGGGCAGCCAGCGGCTGGGCATGGGACGGGAGCTCTACGCCGCGTTCCCGGTGTTCGCCGAGGCCTTTGATGCGGTGTGTGCGGAGTTGGACGCCCATCTCGAGCGGCCTTCGAGGGATGTGGTGTTCGGTGATGACGCCGGTCCGCTGAACCAGACCGGTTTCACTCAGCCCGCGTTGTTTGCTGTCGAGGTGGCGTTGTACCGGCTTGTCGAGTCGTGGGGTGTGCGGGCGGACTTCCTGGCCGGGCATTCGATCGGTGAGCTGGCCGCCGCCCATGTGGCGGGTGTGCTGTCGCTGGCCGATGCCGCCGCTCTCGTAGCGGCCCGCGGCCGGCTGATGCAGGCGCTTCCCGCCGGTGGCGTGATGGTCGCTGTACAGGCCTCGGAGGACGAAGTCCTTCCGCTGCTGGTTGGTTACGAGGACCGGGCGGGAATCGCCGCGATCAATGGTCCGTCGTCCGTCGTTCTGTCGGGCGAGGAAGAGGCCGTCACGGAGATCGCCGGTCAGCTCGCCGCCCAGGGGCGTAAGACAAAGTCGCTGTCGGTCTCGCACGCGTTCCACTCGCCGTTGATGGAGCCGATGCTGGCGGAGTTCCGGGCGGTGGCGGAGGGTGTTGCCTTCTCCGCTCCCACGATTCCGATCGTCTCGACGCTCACCGGCCGTCCGGTCTCGTCGGAGGAGCTGTGCGACCCGGAGTACTGGGTGCGCCACGTCCGTCAGGCGGTCCGCTTCTCCGACGCGGTGGCGGCTCTGTCCGCCGAGGGCGTGCGGATGTTCCTGGAGATCGGCCCCGGAGGTGTCCTGACCGCCCTGGCGCAGGAGATCCTCGACGGCGAGCAGTTCGTCACCGTCCCCGTCCTGCGTGCGGACCGTGCCGAGGACGTGGCCGTCACCACGGCCATCGTCCAGCTCCACGCCCACGGCATCACCGTCGACTGGCCGGCCTTCTTCGCCGGCCGAGGGTCACGGACCGTCGAGCTGCCCACCTACGCCTTCCAGCACCGGCGTTACTGGCTGGAGTCCGGCGCGCCGGCGGGCGATGTGGCCGCGGTGGGCCTGTCGGCTGCCGAGCATCCGCTGCTGGGCGCGGCGGTCGCGCTCGCCGACGGGGAGGGTGCGCTGCTGACCGGGCGGCTGTCGCTGTCCGCCCACCCCTGGCTCGCCGAGCATGCCGTGATGGGCACCGTACTGCTGCCCGGCACCGCCTTCGTCGATCTCGCCGTGCGCGCGGCCGACGAGGTGGGCTGTGACCGCGTCGACGAGCTCAACCTGTCCGCCCCGCTCGTTCTCCCCGCCCAGGGCGCGGTGCGCCTCCAGGTGGTCGTGGGCGCCGCGGACGAGGCGGGCCGACGTGCCGTGAACATCTACTCCCGTCCCGAGCACGCCGCCGGCACCGACGAGCCGTGGACGTGCCACGCGACCGGTTCGGTCTCCCAGGACCGGGCGGAAACGTTCGACCTGACGGAGTGGCCCGTGGCGGCGGGCGGCGACCGTGCGGCCGCGACCGTCGAACTCGAGGGTGCGTACGAGCGGCTGGCGGAGCTCGGTTTCGGCTACGGGCCGGTGTTCCAGGGGCTGCGTGGTCTGTGGCGTGGTGGTGAGGGTGAGGTGTTCGCCGAGGTGGCGTTGCCGGAGGGTACGGAGGTTGCCGGTTTCGGTGTGCATCCGGCCTTGCTGGACGCGGCGTTGCACGCTGTCGGCCTGGGCGGTCTGCTGCCCGACACTGGACAGGGACGTATCCCTTTCTCCTGGACCGGTGTGACCGTTCACGCCACGGCCGGTTCGTCCCTGCGCGTCAGGCTGACGGCCTCCGGCCCGGACACCGTTTCCCTTCAGGTAGCGGACAGTGCCGGGCGGCCGGTGGCCTCCGTCGACTCCCTCGTCCTGCGGCCCGTTTCCGCCGAGCAGCTGGCGCGGGCGGCGGGCGAGGGGCGGCGCGATGCGCTGTACCGCGTCGAATGGACCACGGCCCCTGCCGCTCCCGCTGCGCCTGCGGCCGCCATGGCCGAACCGTGGGCCGTCATCGGTGACGACGACGGTCTGCGCGCGGCCATCGAGGACGCCGGGGTGCGGGCCACGTTCCACGCCGACCTGGCGGGCGTCGCGCGCGACGCCCGGGGCACGGGCGGCGTACCGCCCGTGGTCGTGCTCGCCACGGCGGGCATCCACCCGGACAGCGACCACCCCGTCCGGCATGTGCACGCGACCACGCACCGGATGCTGGAGCTGCTGCGGCAGTGGCTCGCCGACGATCGCGGTGCCGGCTCCCGGCTCGTGGTGCTGACCGGGAACGCCATGGTCACCGAGGCCGGGGACAAGGAGGTCGACCCCGCCCAGGCCGCGGTCTGGGGCCTGGCGCGCTCGGCGCAGTCCGAGAACCCGGGCAGGTTCGTCCTGGTCGACCTCGACCGTGACGCCGCGTCCGTCCGTGCGCTGCCCGCCGTGCTCGCCGCGGGGGAGGAGCAGTTCGCGGTGCGGGACGGCAAGGTGCTGGTACCCCGCCTCGTACGGGCGTCGGCCGCGGCCGGGCCCTCGGCGGACGGCGACGCCCCCGCCTTCCCGGCCGACGGCACGGTGCTGGTGACCGGAGCGTCGGGCACCCTGGGCCGACTGGTGGCCCGGCACCTGGTGGCCGAGCACGGCGTCCGGAGCCTGGTGCTGGTCAGCCGCGGTGGCGGCCGGAGCGCGGGCATGGCCGAGCTCGAGGCGGAACTCACGGCGCTCGGCGCCCGGGTGACCGTCGCGGCCTGCGACGTGGCCGACCGGGAGGCGCTGGCCGGCGTCCTGGCCGGGATACCGGACGGGCACCCCCTCGTCGCCGTGGTGCACGCGGCCGGCGTGGTGGACGACGGCGTGGTGGCGTCCCTGACGCCCGAGCGCGTCGACCGCGTCTTCGCTCCCAAGGTGGACGCGGCCGTGCACCTGGACGAGCTGACCCGTGACATGGAGCTGTCGGCGTTCGTGCTCTTCTCCTCCGCCGCCGGTGTGTTCGGCAGCGCGGGCCAGGGCAACTACGCGGCCGCGAACTCCTTCCTCGACGCCCTCGCCCACCAGCGGCGGACGGCCGGGCTGCCGGCACTGTCGCTGGCCTGGGGCCTGTGGGAGGAGAGCAGCGGGATCACCGGCGAGCTGAGCGGGGCCGACCGCCGCCGCATGGCCCGCAGCGGAGTCCTGCCGCTGCCCACGGAGGAGGGCCTCGCCCTCCTCGACACCGCGCTCGCCGGTGACGAGCCCGTCCTCGTGCCCGTCCGCCTGGACCGGCCCGGACTCCGCAACCAGGCGGCCTCCGACGGTTCGCTCCCCGCGCTCCTGCGGAGCCTGGTGCGCGTACCGGCCCGGCGCCCGGCACGGGCCGCCGCGAGCACCGAACCGGCGGTGGACGTCCCCTCGCCGGCGTCCCGGCTGTCCGGGCTCGGCGAGGCCGAGCAGCGCAAGGTGCTGCTGGACCTGGTGTGCGAGCACGTCGCGGCGGTCCTCGACCTCGCCTCGCCCAACGTGGTACGTCCCGGGCAGGCGCTCCGCGACCTCGGCTTCGACTCGCTGACGGCGGTGGAGCTGCGCAACCGGCTGGCCCAGGACACCGGGCTGCGGCTGCCTCCCACGCTGATCTTCGACTATCCGACGCCCGACGACCTGGTCGACTATCTGCGGGCCGAGACCGCCGTGGTCCCGGTCGGCGAGGACGTCACCGCGCTCCTGGCGGAACTCGACAGGATCGAGGCGGCCTTGCGCGCGGCCCACGCCGGCGCGGCGGCGGGCGACGGCCGGACGGCGATCGCGACGAGGCTGCGGGGGATGGCGGACCGGTGGACCGGACCGTCCGCCGGGGCGG
Source organism: Streptomyces sp. NPDC053048 (assembly GCF_044547045.1). Taxonomy (NCBI): domain Bacteria; kingdom Bacillati; phylum Actinomycetota; class Actinomycetes; order Kitasatosporales; family Streptomycetaceae; genus Streptomyces; species Streptomyces sp. NPDC053048. The sequence goes on along the minus strand of NZ_JBITZS010000002.1, from coordinate 343,591 downwards.
AGCCGTCCGCCGCGTCACCCGAACCTCCCGCCTCGTCCGGCACGCAGTCGACGCCCGACACGCAGTCGGTGACCGACATGCAATCCGCGACCGACGACGAATTGTTCGACTTCATCGGCAAGGAATTCGGGATCTCCTGACCCGGGGAGTTGGCGGCCAACTCTCGTACCCCAAAACGAAACCGGCTTCGGCTCCGCTCCACGGGCGGCCTTCTGCAAGAGGTGACCTCAGGTGAACGACCCCCAGGTGAACAACGAGGAAAAGCTGCGCTATTTCCTCCGGCGAGTGACCGCGGACCTGCACGAGGCCCGCGAACAGCTCCAGGAGATCGACGCGCAGAAGCGGGAGCCCATCGCCATCGTCGCGATGAGCTGCCGCTACCCCGGCGGCGTGCGGTCCCCCGAGGACCTGTGGCAGCTGCTCGTGGACGGCCGGGACGCCATCACCGAATTCCCCACCGACCGCGGCTGGGACCTGGAGGGCCTCTACGACCCGGACCCCGACGCACGGGGCACCAGCCATGTGCGCGAGGGCGGATTCCTCGACGGCATCGACCGGTTCGACGCCGGGCTCTTCGAGATATCACCGCGCGAGGCACTGACCATGGACCCCCAGCAGCGGCTGCTGCTGGAGAGCGCCTGGGAGACGTTCGAGCGGGCGGGTATCGACCCCACGTCCCTGCGCGGCAGCCGGACCGGCGTGTTCGCCGGCGTCATGTACCACGACCACTCGTCCGTCCTCCAGCAGGCGGTGGAGGACGTCGAGGGCTACATCGGGACGGGCAGCGCGGCCAGCGTCGTCTCCGGACGAGTGGCCTACACCTTCGGGCTGGAGGGCCCGGCGGTGACGGTCGACACGGCGTGCTCGTCGTCGCTGGTGGCGCTGCACCTCGCCGTGCAGGCGCTGCGGCAGGGCGAATGCTCGCTGGCCCTCGCGGGCGGCGTCACCGCCATGTCGAACCCCACGGCGTTCGTGGACTTCAGCCGCCAGCGCGGCCTGGCCGCCGACGGCCGCTGCAAGCCGTTCGCGGCCGCCGCCGACGGCACCGGCTGGGCCGAGGGCGTGGGCATGCTGCTCGTCGAGCGGCTGTCCGACGCCCGGCGCAACGGCCACCCCGTCCTGGCCGTGATCCGCGGCTCCGCCGTCAACCAGGACGGTGCGTCGAACGGGCTGACGGCTCCCAACGGCCCGTCGCAGCAGCGGGTCATCCGGCAGGCGCTCGCGTCGGCCGGGCTGTCGGCCGCCGACGTGGACGTCGTCGAGGCGCACGGCACGGGCACGACGCTGGGCGACCCGATCGAGGCCCAGGCGCTGCTGGCCACGTACGGAAGGGGGCGCGCCGAGGACCGGCCGCTGTGGCTCGGCTCGCTGAAGTCGAACGTCGGGCACACGCAGGCCGCGGCCGGTGTCGGCGGCATCATCAAGATGGTGCAGGCCATGCGGCACGGCGTACTGCCCAAGACCCTGCACGTGGACGAGCCGACCCCGCACGTCGACTGGTCGGCGGGCGCCGTGCGGCTGCTGACCGAGCCGGTCCAGTGGGCGGCGGACGGCGGACCGCGCCGGGCCGGCGTCTCCTCCTTCGGCTTCAGTGGCACCAACGCCCACACGATCATCGAAGAGGCACCCGAGCAGGAACCCGCCGACGAGGAGCCCGCCACCGCACGGCCCCTGCCGACGCCCGTCCTGCTGTCGGCCAAGGACGCCGGCGGCCTGCCCGCCCAGGCCGAACGGCTGCTCGCCCATGTGACGGACCGGCCGCAGCACACCATCGCCGACCTCGGACTCTCCACGGCGACGTCACGGGCGGCGCTCGACCACCGCGCGGTGGTCGTGGCCTCCGACCGCGACGAACTGCTGCGCGGCCTCGAAGCACTGGCCCGCGGCGAGCAGCCGGCGCCCGGGGTGGTCGTGGGGGCGGCGGCGCCGCGGCAGACGGTGGCCATGCTGTTCTCGGGCCAGGGAAGCCAGCGGACGGGGATGGGACGCGAGCTGTACGCGTCGTTCCCGGCGTTCGCCAAGGCCCTCGACGCCGTGTGCGCCGAGCTGGACGTCCACCTCGACCGGTCGCTGCGCGACGTGATCCTGGGCGAGGACGACGACCGGCTGCTGGACCGGACGGAGTTCACTCAGCCCGCGTTGTTCGCCGTCGAGGTGGCGCTCTACCGGCTCGTCGAGTCGTGGGGTGTGCGGGCTGATTTCCTGGCCGGGCATTCGATTGGTGAGCTGGCTGCCGCGCATGTGGCGGGTGTGATGTCGCTGGCCGATGCGGCGGCGCTGGTCGCGGCCCGGGGGCGGTTGATGCAGGCGCTTCCCGCCGGTGGCGTGATGGTGGCGGTGCAGGCCTCGGAGGACGAGGTCCTTCCGCTGCTGGCCGGTTACGAGGACCGGGTCGGTGTCGCTGCGATCAACGGTCCGTCGTCCGTTGTCCTGTCGGGCGAGGAAGAGGCCGTCACGGCGATAGCCGGGCTGCTCGCCGAGCAGGGGCGTAAGACGAAGGCCCTGCCGGTCTCGCACGCGTTCCACTCGCCGCTGATGGAGCCCATGCTCACCGACTTCCGCGCGGTGGCGGAGCGCATGACGTTCACCCCGCCCGCGATCCCCGTCGTCTCGACCCTGACGGGCCGGCCGGCCGGCGCCGAGGAGCTGTGCGACCCGGAGTACTGGGTGCGCCACGTCCGCCGGGCCGTCCGCTTCGCGGACGCCGTCGGGACACTGGCCGCCGAAGGCGCGACCGCCTTCCTCGAGATCGGGCCCGGCGGGGTCCTCACCGCCCTCGCCCAGGACCTCCTCGGTGACGAGAGCGACATCGTGACCGTCCCGGCGCTGCGCGCCGACCGACGCGAGGACGTGGCGGTGACCACGGCAGTGGCCCGGCTCCACGTCCACGGCGTCGCCCTCGACTGGCCCGCCGTCTTCGCCGACCGCGGCGCCCACCGCGTCGACCTGCCCACCTACGCCTTCCAGCGCGAGCGCTACTGGCTCGAGACCCGGCCCGCGACCGGTGACCTCGACCACGTGGGCCTCGGGCCGGCCGACCACCCGCTGCTCGGCGCGGTCGTCACCCTCGCCGACGGGGAAGGCGTCCTGCTGACCGGACGACTGTCCACCGCGACGCACCCGTGGCTCGCCGACCACGTCGTCATGGACACCGTGCTGCTGCCCGGCACGGCACTCGTGGAACTGGCCATCAGAGCCGGCGACCAGGTCGGCTGCGACCACCTCGACGAACTGACGCTGGCAGCACCGCTCGTCCTGCCCGAACACGGCGGCGTCCGGATCCAGATCGTCGTGGACGCCGGCGACGCATCCGGCCGCCGCGCCCTGCGCCTCTACTCGCGCCCCGACGCCGCCACCGCCGACGACCCCTGGACGTGCCACGCGACGGGAACCGTCTCGGCGAGCCGGACCGCGCCGTTCGAGCCGTCCGGCGCATGGCCGCCGCCGGGCGGGGCCTCGGCCGACATCGATGCGCTGTACGAGGGCATGAGCGGTCTGGGGCTGGAGTACGGGCCGGTGTTCCGGGGCGTACGAGCCGGATGGCGGCTCGGCGACGAGGTCTTCGCGGAGATCGCGCTGCCGGAAGGCGTCACCGCCACGGGCTTCGGGGTGCACCCCGCGCTGCTGGACGCCGCGCTGCACGCCGTGGGCCTCGGCGACTTCACCGCGGACCACGACCGCGCCCGGATTCCCTTCGCGTGGAGCGGCGTGCGCCTGTACGCCACCGGCGCGACGGCCCTGCGGGTCCGCCTGGCACCGGCCGGCCAGGACGCGGTGTCCCTGCTCGCCACGGACGGCGCGGGTGCCCCCGTCCTCTCGGTCGAGTCGCTGATGCTGCGCCCGGTGAGCGCCGCGCAGCTCTCGGCGGCCCAGGGAGTCCAGCACGATTCGCTGTATCGGGTGGAGTGGGTGCCGGGTGCGGTGTCCGGTGCTTTTGACTCTGTTGACGCGGCTGGTGTGAGTGTTGTGGCGCCTGGTGGGGATGTGCGGCGGGCGTTGGGGCTGGTGCAGGAGTGGTTGGCTGACGATCGGTTTGCCGGGTCGCGTCTTGTGTTGGTGACGCGGGGTGCGGTGGGTGCGGTTGCCGGTGATGTTGTGGATGCGTGGCAGGCGGCTGTGTGGGGTCTGGTGCGGTCGGCGCAGTCGGAGAATCCGGGCCGGTTCGTGCTGGTGGACGTCGATGGTGATGACGACGAGAGTCGTGTGGTTGCCGCTGCCTTGAGTGCTGGTGAGTCGCAGGTTGCGGTGCGTGGGGGAGAGGTGCTTGTGCCTCGTCTCGTACGGGCCGACGTCCCCGAAGCGTCCGATGCCGCCGCTTTTGCCCCCGGCGGCACCGTCCTCGTGACCGGCGCCTCGGGCGTTCTCGGGCGGCTGGTCGCCCGCCACCTCGTCGTCGAGCACGGTGTCCGGCACCTGCTGCTCGTCAGCCGGAGCGGCCTCGGCACCGAGGGCATGCCCGACCTCGTCGACGAACTCTCCGAGCACGGTGCCCAGGTCACCGTCTTCGCGTGCGACGTCGCGGATCGCCCTGCGCTGGCCGAGGTGCTGGCCGCCGTCCCCGTCGAGCACCCGCTGACGGGTGTGGTGCACGCGGCGGGTGTGACGGACGACGGGATCGTGCCCGCCCTCACCCCCGACCGCATCGCCAAGGTCTTCGCGCCGAAGGCGACGGGCGCCCTCAATCTCCACGAGCTCACGCGCGAGATGGATCTGTCGGCGTTCGTGCTGTTCTCTTCCGCTGCCGGTGTGTTCGGCAGTGCGGGGCAGGGCAACTACGCGGCCGCGAACTCCTTCCTGGACGCTCTCGCCGTGCAGCGTCGTGCGGCCGGTCTTCCGGCCGTCTCGCTGGCCTGGGGACTGTGGTCCGAGACCAGCGCGCTGACCAGCGAACTCGGCGAAGCCGACCAGCGCCGCATCACCCGCTCGGGCATGCGGGCCCTGGACTCCGCCACCGGCCTCGCCCTGTTCGACCGCGCCCTCCGGCCGGCCGCCGACCCCGTTCTCGTACCCGTCCAGTGGGACATCCGCGCCCTGCGCGAGCAAGCGCGTTCCGGCTCGCTCCCGCCCCTGCTGTCGGCCCTGGCCCCCGCTTCCGTCCGCCGCGCCGAAGCCGCGGCCGGCACTCCTGGCGAGGGCGTACCTTCGATGCTGGCGCGGCAGCTGGACGAGCTGACGGCGGAGCGTCGGCACGAACTGCTGCTGGACCTGGTCCGCACTCACGCCGCCGCCGTCCTCGGCCACGGCCGCCCCGAGTCCGTCCAGCCCGCCCAGGCCTTCCGCGAGCTCGGCTTCGACTCGCTCACCGCCGTCGAGCTCCGCAACCGCCTCGGCTCCGCCACCGGCGTGCGGCTGTCGGCCGGCCTGGTCTTCGACTACCCCACCCCCGACGCCCTGGCCCGCCACCTGCTCGACGAACTCGCGGACAACCGGACCACCGACGCCGGCAGCGCCCCCGCACGCTCCGGCGCCCCGGCCCGCGCCGGCGACGAGCCCATTGCCATCGTCGCGATGAGCTGCCGCTACCCCGGCGGCGTACGCACCCCCGAGGACCTGTGGCAGCTGCTCGCCTCGGGGACCGACGCCATCTCCGACTTCCCCGCCGACCGCGGCTGGGACCTGGACCTGCTCGCCGACGGCACCCCCGACAAGGCCGGCACCAGCACCACCCGCAAGGGCGGCTTCCTCTACGACGCGGGCGACTTCGACCCCGCCTTCTTCGGCATCTCGCCACGCGAGGCCCTGGCCATGGACCCGCAGCAGCGGCTGCTGCTCGAGACCTCGTGGGAGGCCTTCGAACGCGCCGGAATCGACCCGGCGTCGCTGCGCGGCTCGCGGACCGGAGTGTTCGCGGGCGTGATGTACCACGACTACGCCTCCGCCCTGCAGACCGTCCCCGAGGGCGTCGAGGGCTTCCTCGGAACGGGCAACTCCGGCAGCGTCATCTCGGGCCGGCTGTCCTACACCTTCGGGCTCGAGGGCCCGGCGGTGACGGTCGACACGGCCTGCTCGTCGTCGCTGGTGGCGCTTCACCTCGCCGTGCAGGCCCTGCGGCAGGGCGAGTGCGAGCTGGCGCTGGCCGGCGGTGTGACGGTGATGGCCGGGCCCGGAGCCTTCGTGGAGTTCAGCCGCCAGCGCGGGCTCGCGGCGGACGGCCGCTGCAAGGCGTTCTCGGCCGACGCCGACGGCACGGGCTGGGCCGAGGGCGCCGGCATCCTCCTCGTGGAGCGGCTGTCGGACGCCGAGCGCAACGGTCACCCGGTACTGGCCGTGGTGCGTGGGAGCGCGGTCAACCAGGACGGCGCGTCCAACGGCCTGACCGCCCCCAACGGGCCGTCCCAGCAGCGCGTGATCCAGCAGGCGCTGGCCGGCGCGGGCCTGTCCCCTTCCGACATCGACGCGGTCGAGGCGCACGGCACGGGCACGACGCTCGGCGACCCGATCGAGGCCCAGGCCCTGCTGGCCACCTACGGGCACGAGCGGCCGGAGGGACGGCCGTTGTGGCTCGGCTCGCTGAAGTCCAACGTGGGGCACACGCAGGCCGCGGCCGGCGTCGGCGGCATCATCAAGATGGTCCAGGCGCTGCGCCACGGACTGCTGCCGAAGACCCTGCACGTGGACGAGCCCTCGCCGCACATCGACTGGTCGGCGGGCGGCGTGCGGCTGCTGGCCGAGCCCGTGGAGTGGGCGGAGAACGGACGTCCGCGCCGGGCCGGTGTCTCCTCCTTCGGCTTCAGCGGCACCAACGCGCACGTCATCATCGAGCAGGCACCGGCGGCGCGGCCGGACACCGGCGATCGCAACCGCACGGCCCCCTCGGGCACCGCCGCTGCCTGGGTGCTCTCCGCGAAGAGCCCCGAGGCCCTGCGCGACCAGGCCGCCCGGCTCCTCGCCCGAGCCCAGGCCGACGACGGCCTCGACGTGCGGGACGTCGCCTACTCGCTGGCCACGGGCCGCACCGCACTGGAACACCGGTCCGCCGCCGTGGCGGCCGACCGCGCCGGGATGCTCGAGGGCCTGCGCGCCCTGGCGAACGGCGAGCGCTCGACGGCAACCGTCACCCACGACGGGCCGGTTGCCGGGGGTGGCCGGACGGCGTTCCTGTTCTCGGGGCAGGGGAGTCAGCGGTTGGGGATGGGGCGGGAGTTGTATGCCGCGTTCCCGGTGTTTGCTGAGGTGTTTGACGCCGTGTGTGTGGAGTTGGATGCCCATCTCGAGCAGCCTTTGAGAGACGTGGTGTTCGGCGAGGACGCCGATCGGCTGAATCGGACCGGGTTCACTCAGCCTGCGTTGTTCGCGGTCGAGGTGGCGCTGTACCGGCTCGTCGAGTCGTGGGGTGTGCGGGCCGATTTCCTGGCCGGGCATTCGATCGGTGAGCTGGCTGCGGCGCATGTGGCGGGTGTGATGTCGCTGCCGGATGCCGCTGCGCTCGTTGTGGCTCGTGGCCGTTTGATGCAGGCGTTGCCGGTGGGTGGGTTGATGCTGGCGGTGGAGGCTTCGGAGGAGGAGGTGTTGCCGCTGCTGGTGGGTCGTGAGGAGTCCGTCGGTGTTGCCGCGGTCAATGGTCCTTCTGCTGTGGTGCTCTCGGGTGTTGAGGAGGCGGTGGTCGAGGTCGGTGGCCTGCTGGCTGCTGAGGGCCGTCGGACGAAGCGGTTGGCGGTCTCGCACGCTTTTCATTCGCCGTTGATGGATCCGATGCTGGCGGCGTTCCGCAAGGTCGCCGAGAGCATCACCTACTCCGTGCCGTCGACGCCGGTCGTTTCCACTCTCACCGGCCGTCTGGCTTCTGCCGAGGACCTGTGCGACCCGGAGTACTGGGTACGGCACGTGCGTCACACGGTCAGGTTCGCCGACGCCGTGCGGGCGCTCGTCTCGGAAGGCGCGGGCGTTCTCGTCGAGATCGGTCCCGGTGGGGTGCTGAGCGCCATGGCGCAGCAGACGCTGGACGACCTGGCGGACGCGGACGCCTCCGCTGTCGCCGTCCCCGCCCTGCGTGCCGACCGCTCCGAGGACCTGGCCGCCGTCACCGCCCTGGCCCGGCTCCACGTCCTGGGCGTCTCCCTCGACTGGCACGCCGTCTTCGCCGGCACCGACGCCCGGTTCGTCGACCTGCCCACCTATCCCTTCCAGCGCCGGCGCTACTGGCTGGAGAACGCACCTAGCGGCATCAGCAACGTGGCATCCGCCGGGCTGACGGCCGTCGGCCACCCGCTGCTGGGCGCGGCCGTCGCGCCGGCCGACGGCGAAGGCCTGCTCTTCACCGGACGACTGTCGACGGCCACGCACGCGTGGCTCGCCGACCACGTCGTCATGGGCAGCGCCCTGCTGCCCGGCACCGCCCTGGTGGACCTCGCGCTGCACGCGGGCGGCCAGGTCGGCTGTGACCGGCTGGACGAGCTGACGCTGGAGGCGCCGCTCGTGCTGCCCGAGGACACCGGCGTTCAGCTGCAGGTGCTCGTCGCTTCTCCCGACGACACCGGCCGTCGAACGGTGAGGCTGTTCTCCCGCGCCGAGGGCGCCGCGGCGGACGAACCGTGGACCGCGCACGCCACAGGCACGCTGTCCGCCGCATCCGGAGAAACGTTTGACCTCTCGCAGTGGCCCCCGGCCGGGGCGACGGAGCTGAACGCCGAAGCCGTGGACGAGCTCTACGAGCGCATGGCCGGGCTCGGCCTCGACTACGGGCCCCTCTTCCGGGGCGTCCGGGCGGCCTGGCGGCACGGTGACGAGCTCTTCGCCGAGGTGGCGTTGCCTGACGCCGACGTCACGGGCGCCACGGACGTGACCGGATTCGGCGTTCACCCCGCACTGCTCGACGCCGCACTGCACGCTGTTGCGCTCGGCGGTCTGCTGCCCGACACCGGTCAGGCCCGGGTGCCCTTCTCATGGAGCGGGGTGCGGGTCTACGCCACCGGCGCGTCGGCTCTGCGCGTGCGGCTGGCGGCCGGCGGGCAGGACGCGGTGTCGCTGCTGGTCGCGGATGTCGCAGGGCGGCCCGTCGCCTCGGTGGACTCGCTCGTCCTGCGCCCGGTCTCCGCCGAGCAGCTGGCTGCCGCGCGCGGCGACCGGCAGGACTCGCTCTACCGCGTCGACTGGACGCCCCTGCCTCTGCCTTCGGCTCCCGCCGGGCCCGTCACCGGCCAGTGGGCGTTCCTGGGCGACGGTGACGGCGGCGCCGACGTTGACGACATCGGCAACGACCAGGCCCTCGTCGACGCCCTGCGAGCCCGGGGCCTCGACCCGCGACCGCTGCCCGCCCCTGCCGTCCCCACCACCGGTCCCGCCGCGCGGCCGGTCGGCCGCGCTCTCGCGCTGCTGCAGGAGTGGCTGAAGGAGGCCGCCACCGCTACCGGCGACGACGCGTCACGCCTCGTCCTGGTGACCCGCAACGCCGTGGCGGCGGGCGTCACCGATGCCTCGGCCCTCGACCCCGAACAGGCCGCCGTGTGGGGCCTGGTGCGCTCGGCGCAGTCGGAGCACCCGGACCGGTTCGTACTGGTCGACCTCGGCACGGGCTCCGACGCTCCGGACTCCGACGCTCCGGACTCCGACGCTCCGGACTCCGGCCTCGCGACGGCCCTGCCCTCCGCCCTGGCCACAGGCGAGCCGCAGCTGGCCCTCCGCGGCGACCGCCTGTACGTTCCGCGGCTCGCCCGCGCGACCACCGGAACGACCACGACCACAGCCCCCCTCGCCCCGGAAGGCACCGTCCTGGTGACCGGCGCGACCGGTGCCCTGGGCCGGCTCGTCGCGCGGCACCTGGTCTCCGTCCACGGCGCCGGGCATCTGCTGCTCACCAGCAGGCGGGGGCCGGACGCCGAGGGCGCGGCCGAGTTCGCGGCGGAACTGGAGGCGCTGGGCGCGACGGTGACGACGGCGGCCTGCGACGCCGCCGACCGGGACGCGCTCGCCGCCCTCCTGGAAGCGGTGCCCGCCGAGCACCCGCTGACGGCGGTGGTGCACGCGGCCGGCGTGCTGGACGACGGGCTCCTCGACTCGCTGACGCCCGAACGGCTGGACCGGGTCTTCGCGCCCAAGGCCGACGCGGCCCGTCACCTGCACGAGCTCACCCGGGACGCGGACCTCTCCCTCTTCGTGCTGTTCTCCTCCCTCGCCGGCACCTTCGGCAACGCCGGCCAGGCCAACTACGCCTCCGCCAACGCCTACCTGGACGCCCTGGCGCAGCGCCGCCGGGCCGACGGACTGGCGGGCAGCTCGCTGGCCTGGGGCCCGTGGGCCGCCAGTGGCGGGGGGATGCTGGGCGAGGTGGACGCCGAGGCGCTGGCGCGGATGGCGCGCGGCGGGGTCTCCCCGCTGCCGGAGGACGAAGGGCTCGCGCTCTTCGACGCCGCGATCGCGGCGGACGGCGGCGTGTACGTCCCGGTCCGCCTCAACCTGCCCGCCCTGCGCGCCCGTGCCGCGACGGCACCCCTGCCCGCCCTGCTGCGGGGGCTGGTACGGGCCCCCGCCCGCCGGGCCGCCGAGGCCGCGTCCGCCGTGCCGCTGGCGCGGCAGCTGGCGGGCGCGTCCGGGGAGCAGCGCCGCAGGATCCTGCTGGCGACGGTACGGGGCGAGGTCGCGGCCGTGCTGGGGCACGCCTCGGCGGAGGCGGTCGGGGCCGGGCAGGCGTTCCGTGACCTCGGCTTCGACTCGCTCACCGCCGTCGAGCTGCGCAACCGCCTCGGTGCCGTCACCGGACTGCGGCTCCCGGCGGGCCTGTTGTTCGACTACCCCACGCCGACGGCCCTCGCCGACCACCTGAACGGCGAACTGCCGGCCGACGGCGACCAGGCGGGCGCCCCCTCCCTCCTCGCCGAGATCGACCGGCTCGAGGCCGCGCTCACCGAGGCGGCACACGGCAAGGGCGACAAGGGAACGCACGCCACGGTCACCATGCGCCTCGAAGTGCTGCTCGCGAAGTGGAACGACGCGCGCCACGACGACGGCGGCACCGGAACCGGCAGTGCGGCCGGGACGGCGGCGGACGCCGCCTCGGTCGAATCCGCCACCGACGACGAACTCTTCGAGCTCCTCGACAACGAGCTCGGCACCACCGACTGACCACCGATCGACAGCACGAATTCCCTTGGCATTGAGGCATTGAGGAACAGAATTCAGATGACCACTGACGCGAACAAGCTCCGGGACTACCTCAAGCGTGCCACTGTCGATCTGCGCCATGCGCGCCAGCGCCTGCGCGAGGTGGAGAGCAGGAACTACGAGCCCATCGCCGTCGTCGGCATGAGCTGCCGCTTCCCCGGCGGGGTGACCTCCCCCGAGGAGCTGTGGAACCTGCTCACGGAGGGCCGGGACGCGATCTCCGCGTTCCCCACCGACCGCGGCTGGGACCTCGAGGCGCTCTACGACCCCGACCCCGAGACCCCCGGCACCACCTACGCCCGGGAGGGCGGATTCCTGCACGACGCGGGAGACTTCGACGCCGGGTTCTTCGGCATCGGCCCGCGCGAGGCCCTGGCCATGGACCCCCAGCAGCGGCTGCTGCTGGAGACCTCGTGGGAAGCGGTCGAGCGCGCCGGGATCGACCCGGCGTCGCTGCGCGGCAGCCGCACCGGCGTGTTCGCGGGCGTGATGTACCACGACTACGTCTCCCGGCTCCCCGGGATACCCGAGGGCATCGAGGGATACGTCAGCACCGGCAATTCCGGCAGCGTCGTCTCCGGCCGCATCGCCTACACCCTGGGCCTGGAGGGCCCGGCGGTCACCATCGACACCGCCTGCTCGTCCTCCCTCGTCGCGCTGCACCTGGCGGTGCAGGCGCTGCGGCAGGGCGAGTGCGAGCTGGCGCTGGCCGGCGGCGTCACCGTGATGGCCGGGCCGACGACGTTCGTCGAGTTCAGCCGCCAGCGCGGCCTGTCGCCCGACGGCCGCTGCCGGGCGTTCTCCTCCTCGGCGGACGGCACCGGCTGGTCCGAGGGCGTGGGCGTGCTCCTCGTCGAGCGGCTGTCGGACGCCCGCCGGAACGGTCACCAGGTGCTGGCGGTCGTCCGCGGCTCCGCCGTCAACCAGGACGGCGCCTCCAACGGCCTCACCGCTCCCAACGGGCCGTCGCAGCAGCGCGTCATCCACCAGGCCCTGGCCAACGCCCGGCTGTCGCCGTCCGACATCGACGCCGTCGAGGCGCACGGCACCGGCACCAACCTCGGCGACCCGATCGAGGCCGACGCGCTGCTGGCCACCTACGGGCAGGACCGCCCCGCCGACCGCCCGCTGCGGCTCGGCTCCATCAAGTCGAACATCGGCCACACCCAGGCCGCCGCCGGTGTCGCCGGCGTCATCAAAATGGTCCAGGCGCTGCGCCACGGCGTGCTGCCCCGCACGCTCCACGTCGACGAGCCGACGCCCCATGTCGACTGGTCGGCCGGGGCGGTGTCCCTGCTGACGGAGCCGGCCGACTGGCCCGGGACCGGGCAGCCCCGGCGCGCGGGCGTGTCCGCCTTCGGCGTCAGCGGCACCAACGCGCACGTCCTCCTCGAGGAGGCCGTGGCGGAGGAGGCCGCAGTGGCGGAGGAGGCCGTCGGGCAGCCGACGGAGGGGCACAACGCCGGTGGCGAGACCGCCGCCACCGCGCCCGCCACCGGAACCGCCCTCCCCCTCGTCCCCTGGGTCCTGTCCGGCAAGGACGAGGCCGCCCTCACCGCCCAGGCCGCGCGCCTGAGCGCCCACCTCGCCGCACACCCGGAGCCCGGCGCCGCCGACATCGCCCTCTCGCTCGCCACCTCCCGCACCGCCTTCGAACACCGCGCCGTGCTCCTGGCCGCCGACCGGCCCGCCCTCGAGACGGCCCTGGCCTCGCTCGCCGCCGGCGAGCCCGACCCGGCCGGCCTCGTGCGCGGCACCGCGGAGCACGCCCGCCAGGTCGCCTTCGTCTTCCCCGGCCAGGGCTCCCAGTGGCCCGGCATGGCCCTCGAACTCCTCGACGCCTCGCCCGCCTTCCGCGACCGCATGCGCGAGTGCGCGCGGGCCCTCGCACCGCACGTCGACTGGTCGCTGGAGGACGTCCTGCGCGGCGCCCCCGGCGCCCCCGGCCTCGACCGGGTCGACGTCGTCCAGCCCGTGCTGTTCGCCGTGATGGTCTCCCTGGCCGAGCTGTGGCGCTCCTACGGCGTGCGGCCGGCCGCCGTCGTAGGCCACTCCCAGGGCGAGATCGCGGCCGCCTGCGTGGTGGGCGCCCTCTCGCTCGAGGACGCGGCGAAGGTCGTCGCGCTGCGCAGCCAGGCCCTGACCGCGCTGTCCGGCCGCGGCGGCATGATGTCCGTCGCCCTGCCGCTCGACCGGCTCGCCCCGCGCATGGAGCCCTGGGGCGAGCGGCTGTCCGTGGCCGCCGTCAACAGCCCGTCCTCCATCGTCCTGTCCGGCGACCCCGACGCCCTCGTCGAGCTGCGCGACGCCCTCGCCGCCGACGACATCCGGGCCCGCATCGTCGCCGTCGACTACGCCTCCCACTCCGCCCAGGTCGAGTCGGTCCGCGAGCGGGTGCTCGACGCCCTCGCCGGCATCGCCCCGCGCTCGTCCGACGTGCCGTTCTACTCCACCGTCACCGGACGGCTCCTCGACACCGCCGGGCTCGACGCCGACTACTGGTACCGCAGCCTGCGGCAGACCGTGGAGTTCGACCAGGCCACCCGCTCCCTCGTCGCCGACGGCCACAGCGCCCTCATCGAGGTCAGCGCCCATCCCGTGCTCACGATCGGCATGCAGGAGACCCTCGAGGACATGGGCAGCGCCGCCGTCGCCCTCGGCACCCTGCGCCGCGACGAGGGCGGCCTCGACCGCGCGCTGCGCGCCGCCGCCGAGGCCCACGCCCACGGCGTCGCCCTCGACTGGCGGGCCGTGTTCGACGGCACCGCCGCCCGTACCGTCGACCTGCCCACCTACGCCTTCCAGCACCGCCGTTACTGGCTGGACGCCCCCCACTCCACCGGCGACGCCACCGGCCTCGGCCTGGGCCCGGCCGATCACCCCCTGCTGGGCGCCGTCGTCACCCTCGCCGACTCCGACGGCCTGCTGCTCACCGGCCGGCTGTCCGCCCACACCCACCCCTGGCTCGCCGACCACGTCGTGATGGGCACCGTCCTGCTGCCCGGCTCGGCCTTCGTCGAGCTCGCCGTGCGCGCCGGTGACCACGTCGGCTGCGACCGGCTGGACGACCTCACCCTCCAGGCCCCCCTCCTCTTCCCCGAACACGGCGGCGGCGTGGTCGTACAGGTCTCCGTCGGCCGGCCCGACGACGCGGGCCGCCGCACCTTCGGCATCTACTCCCGGCCCGACGACGCCACAGCCGACGACAGCTGGACCTGCCACGGCACCGGTGCGCTGAGCAGCACGGGCAGCACGGGCAGCTCGGGCACCGAGAGTGGCGCGAGCGGCGCACCGGCGACGCCCGGCCCCGAGGAGCTCACCGCCTGGCCGCCCGCCGACGCGGCCACTACCGCCGTCGACCTCGACGGCTTCTACGACCGGCTCGCCGAACGGTCCTTCGGCTACGGGCCCGCCTTCCAGGGCCTGCGGGCCGCCTGGCGGCGCGGCGACGAGGTCTTCGCCGAGGTCGCCCTGCCGGCCGATGCCCAGGCCGACGCCGGCCGCTTCGGCCTCCACCCGGCGCTGCTGGACGCGGCGCTGCACGCCGTCGGGTTCGGCCCGCTGGAGAGCATGGGCGGCGGCCGCCTCGCCTTCGCCTGGGAGGACGTGCGCCTGCACGCCACCGGCGCCTCCCAGCTGCGCGTCCGCATCCGCCCGGCCGGCACCGATGCCGTGTCCGTCACCCTCGCCGACGGCACGGGCCGTCCGGTGGCCTCCGTGGGCACCCTGAGCTTCCGCGCCGTGGGCGAGGAACAGCTGCGCGCGACGGGCACCGGCCACCACGACGCGCTCTACCGCGTCGACTGGACGCCCCTGCCCGTCACCGCGGGGGCCACCGCCGGTGCCTCTGCTGAACGGTGGGCGGTCATCGGCGAGACCGTCCCGGACGCACTGCGCGCGCTCAAGCCCGCCCACCACCCCGCCCTGTCGGCACTGCCCGACGCACCCGCCCCCGACGTGGTCCTGGCCGCCGTGCCGGCCGCCGACGGCAGCAACCCCGAAGCCGTACGGGCGACCGCCCGCGACACCCTCGCCCTCGTCCAGGCCTGGCTCGCCGACGAACGGTTCGCCGGCTCGCGGCTGGTACTGCTCACCCAGGGCGCCGTTGCCGCCCGCGACGGGGACACCGTCGCCGGGCTCGCCCACGCGCCCGTGTGGGGCCTGGTCCGCTCGGCACAGTCCGAGAACGCCGGCCGGCTCGTCCTGGCCGACCTCGACGGCCATCCCGGCTCGTACGCCCTGCTGCCCGCCGCCCTCGCCACCGGCGAACCCCAGTTCGCGGTGCGCGGCGGCGAGATGTCCGTACCCCGGCTCGCCCGCGTCCCCGCCGACGACGCGGCCCAGGACACCGCGCCCGCCCTCGACCCGGCCGGCACCGCGCTGATCACCGGCGGCACCGGCGCCCTCGGCCGGCTCGTCGCCGAACACCTCGTCACCGCACACGGCATCCGCCACATCGTGCTCACCAGCCGCCGCGGACCCGACACCGAAGGCGCCGCCGCACTGCGCGACCACCTGGCCGGGCTCGGCGCCGAGACCGTCACCATCGCCGCCTGCGACGCCGCCGACCGCGAGGCCCTGGCGGAGCTGCTGGCGGGCATCCCCGCGGAGCGGCCGCTCACCGCCGTCCTCCACGCGGCGGCCGTCGTCGCCGGAGGCCTCGTCGACTCCCTCACCCCCGGCGAACTCGACCACGTCCTGCGCCCCAAGACCGACGCCGCGCTCAACCTCCACGAGCTGACGCGCGACATGGACCACCTCGCCGCGTTCGTCCTCTTCTCCTCCTTCGCCGGCACCCTCGGCGGCGCCGGACAGGGCGCCTACGCGGCGGGCAACGCCTACCTCGACGCGCTCGCCGCGCACCGCAAGGCACACGGCCTGCCCGCCTCCTCACTGGCATGGGGCGTCTGGGCCGAACGAGGCGAGCAGACCCGCCTCGAGACCGGCGACCTGCAGCGCATGACCCGTGCCGGGCTCGTGCCGCTGACCGCCGACGAGGGCCTGCGCCTCCTCGACCTCGCGCACACCCTCGACGAGGCCGTGCTCGCGCCCGTACGCCTGGACCTGGCGGCCATGCGCCGGCAGGCGGCGACGGCGGGCACCGTGCCCGCCCTCCTCAGGGGCCTCGTCAGGACGCCGCTGCGACGCGCCGCCGACGCACAGGAGAGCGCCGGGACACCGGCGGAGGCCCGCCGCCTGGCCGCGCTGCCCCCGGCCGAACGCCGCGACGCCCTCCTCAAGCTCGTCCGCACCCAGGTCGCCGCCGTGCTCGGCCACGCCGAACCGTCGGCCGTCGATCCCCAACGCGCCTTCCGCGAACTGGGCTTCGACTCACTGGCGGCCATGGAGCTGCGCAACCGCCTCGGCACGGCCGTGGGCCTGCGACTCCCCGCGACCGTCGTCTTCGACCACCCCACCCCCGCCGCCCTGGCCGGCCACCTGGCCGACCAGGTCACGGGCGGCACCCTGGTCACGCAGGTCGCGGAGGTCACGGCCGAAGAGGCCGGGCGAGCGGGCGCAGGCATTGCGGGAACCGACGAGCCCATTGCGATCGTCGGCATGAGCTGCCGCTTCCCCGGCGACGTCCGCAGCCCCGAGGGACTGTGGGACCTGGTGGCCTCCGGCGGCGACGCCATCACCGGCTTCCCCGAGGGCCGCGGCTGGGACCTCGACGCCCTCTACGACGCCGACCCCGACACCCCGGGCAGCGTCTACACCCGCGAAGGCGGATTCCTGCACGACGCGGGCGACTTCGACCCCGCCTTCTTCGGCATCTCCCCGCGCGAGGCCCTGGCCATGGACCCGCAGCAGCGGCTGCTGCTCGAGGTCACCTGGGAGACCTTCGAACGGGCGGGCATCGACCCGGCCGCCCTGCGCGGCTCCCGGACCGGCGTGTTCGCAGGCACCAACGGCCAGGACTACGCCGTGGGCCTGGCCCAGCACCCCGCCGAGGGCATGGAAGGCCACCTGCTCACGGCGAACTCCGCCTCGGTCGTCTCGGGCCGGGTGGCGTACACGTTCGGGCTGGAGGGCCCGGCGGTGACGGTGGACACGGCGTGCTCGTCGTCGCTGGTCGCCCTGCACCTGGCGGTGCAGGCCCTGCGGCAGGGCGAGTGCACGATGGCCCTCGCCGGCGGCGTGACCGTCATGTCCACCCCGGGCGCCCTCATCGGCTTCAGCCGGCAGCGCGGCCTGTCCCAGGACGGCCGCTGCCGCGCCTTCTCGGCGACGGCGGACGGCACGGGTCTGGCCGAGGGCGTGGGCATGCTGCTCGTCGAGCGGCTGTCGGACGCGCGCCGCAACGGACACAAGGTGCTGGCGGTGGTGCGGGGTTCGGCCGTCAACCAGGACGGCGCGTCGAACGGCCTGACGGCTCCGAACGGTCCCGCGCAGCAGCGGGTCATCCGGCAGGCGCTGGCATCGGCCGGGTTGTCGGCCGGTGACGTGGACGTGGTCGAGGCGCACGGCACGGGCACGACGCTCGGCGACCCGATCGAGGCCCAGGCGCTGCTCGCCACGTACGGGCAGGGACGCTCGGAGGACCGGCCGCTGTGGCTGGGGACGGTCAAGTCGAACATCGGGCACACGCAGGCGGCAGCCGGCGTGGCCGGTGTCATCAAGATGGTGCAGGCCATGCGGCACGGCGTGCTGCCCAAGACGCTGCACGCGGACGAGCCGTCGCCGCACGTCGACTGGTCCGAGGGCGGAGTGCGCCTGCTGACCGAGCCGGTCGAGTGGGCTGCGGACGACGCCCCGCGCCGTGCCGGAGTCTCCTCGTTCGGCGTGAGCGGGACGAACGCCCACGTCGTGCTGGAGCAGGTGCCCGACACCGACACCGACATTGTCGAGGTGGGAGACGGGGACGGTGATGGTGCGGCCGCCGGCGTGGTTCCGTGGGTGATGTCCGGCAAGGACGCCGGGGCACTGCGGGGGCAGGCCGAGAAGCTGCTGTCGTTCGTGCGGGGCAATGCGGAGGTCAGCGCGACCGACGTGGCGTTCTCGCTGGCCACGACGCGGGGTGCGCTGCCGTACCGCGGGTTCGTGGTGGGCGCCGACCGTGAGGAGCTGGTGCGGGGCCTGGAGGCCCTGGTCCGGGGTGAGGCCGGCGGCGTCAGCGCTGCGGACGGCCGGACGGCGCTCCTGTTCTCGGGGCAGGGGAGCCAGCGGTTGGGGATGGGGCGGGAGTTGCATGTCGCGTTCCCTGTGTTTGCTGAGGCGTTTGATGCGGTGTGCGCGGAGCTGGATTCCCATCTCGAGCAGTCTTTGAGAGACGTGGTGTTCGGTGAGGATGCCGGGCTGTTGGATCGGACCGGGTTCACTCAGCCTGCGTTGTTCGCCGTTGAGGTGGCGCTCTACCGGCTCGTCGAGTCGTGGGGTGTGCGGGCTGATTTCCTGGCCGGGCATTCGATCGGTGAGCTGGCTGCGGCCCATGTGGCGGGTGTGATGTCGCTGGCCGATGCGGCGGCGCTGGTGGCCGCTCGGGGTCGGCTGATGCAGGCGCTGCCCGCGGGCGGTGTGATGGTCGCCGTACAGGCCTCGGAGGATGAGGTCCTTCCGCTGCTGGCCGGTCACGAGGACCGGGTCGGTGTCGCGGCGGTCAACGGTCCGTCGTCCGTCGTTCTGTCGGGCGAGGAAGAGGCCGTCACGGAGATCGCGGGGCGGCTCGCCGCGCAGGGTCGTAAGACGAAGGCCCTGTCGGTCTCGCACGCGTTCCACTCGCCGCTGATGGAGCCCATGCTGGCGGACTTCCGGGCGGTGGCGGAGGGTGTTGCCTTCTCCGCTCCTGCCATACCGATCGTCTCGACGCTCACCGGCCGTCCGGTCTCGTCGGACGAGCTGTGCGACCCGGAGTACTGGGTGCGCCACGTCCGTCAGCCGGTCCGCTTCGCGGACGCCGTCGGCACGTTGGCCGCCGAAGGCGTGACCTCCTTCCTCGAGATCGGCCCCGGTGGGGTCCTGACCGCCATGGCCCAGGACACCCTCGACACCGAGCGGACCACCGCCGTCCCCGCCCTGCGCACCGACCGTGCCGAGGACACGGCTGTCGTCACCGCCCTCGCCCAGCTCCACGCCCACGGAACGACCGTCGACTGGACCGCGTTCTTCGCCGGCCGAGCGCCCCGGGCCGTCGACCTGCCCACCTACTCCTTCCAGCACCAGTCCTACTGGCTCCTCCCGTCGCCCGCAGCCCCCGGCAGCAGCACGGCCACGGCCACCATGGACCCCTCCGAGGCGGGCTTCTGGGAATCCGTGGAGCGCCAGGACCTGGCCTCCCTGACCGAGGAACTGGCCGTCGACGAAGGAGCGCCGCTCAGCTCCGTGCTGCCGGCGCTGTCCGACTGGCGTCGCCGGCAGCGCAGCCAGTCCGTCGTCGACAGCTGGCGCTACCGCGTGACGTGGAAGCCGCTGGCCGCCGCCTCCCTCCAGGACACGGCCCGCCCCACCGGCACCTGGCTGCTCGTCACGCCGGCCGCCGCCGACCACGACGCCTCCGAGGCATCCGTCGCGGTCGAGCGTGCCCTCGTCGCCCACGGCGCCGAGGTCACCCGGCTGACCGTACGAGCCGACGACGACCGCTCCGCCCTGGCCGACCGCATCCGCGCGGCAGCGCCGGGCGGCGGCGTCCTGTCGCTGCTCGGTCTCGCCGAGGACCCGCACCCCCGGCATGCGGCCCTGCCGCTGGGCCTTGCCCTGACCACCGTGCTCGTCCAGGCCCTGGGCGACGCGGAGGTGGACGTCCCGCTGTGGTGTGCCACGCGCGGGGCCGTGGGGGTCGGGCGTTCGGAGGGCTCGCGGAGCCCGTACCAGGGCATGGTCTGGGGCCTGGGCCGGGCGGTGGCGCTGGAGTACGCGCAGCGCTGGGGCGGCCTCGTCGACCTCCCCGAGGTCCTGGACGAGCGCTCGGCACGCCGCCTCGCCGCCGTCCTGGCCGGTGGGGCGGCAGACGAGGACCAGCTCGCCGTCCGCTCGTCCGGCGTGTTCGTCCGCCGACTGGCCCGCGCCCCCTTCGGTGCGGCGGCCGCGGACCGGAGGCCCCGGCCGCGCGGCACCGTTCTCATCACCGGTGGCACGGGCGCCCTGGGCGCCCAGGTGGCCCGTCACCTCGCGCGCGGCGGCGCCGAGCACATCGTGCTCACCAGCCGCCGCGGCCTCGAGGCGCCGGGCGCCGCCGAACTGGCCGCCGGGATCGAGGAGCTCGGCGCCCGGGTGACCGTCGTGGCCTGCGACGTGGCCGACCGGGAAGCCGTGGCCGCTCTGCTCGGCACGCTGGAGGAGGACGAGCAGCCGCTGACGGCAGTGGTGCACGCGGCCGGTATGCCGCAGTTCTCGCCACTGGACGGAACGAGCCTCGCCGACCTCGCCGAGGTGGTGTCGGCGAAGGTCGCGGGCGCGGCACACCTCGACGAACTGCTGGGCGACCGGCAGCTGGACGCCTTCGTCCTCTTCTCCTCCGTCGCCGGTATCTGGGGCAGCGGCAACCAGGCCGCATACTCCGCCGCCAACGCCTACCTGGACGGCCTCGCCGAGCACCGGCGCGCCCGGGGGCTGACGGCCACGGCCGTGGCCTGGGGGCCGTGGGCCGACGGGGGAATGGCCGGGGACGAGGAGGCACAGGCCCATCTGCGCCGCCGCGGCCTGCCCGCCATGTCCCCGGAGACCGCGACGGCCGCCCTCCAGCGGGCGCTGGACCACGACGAGACCGCCGTCGTGGTGGCCGACGTCCTGTGGGAGCGCTTCGCCCCCGCCTTCACCATCGCCCGTCCCAGCCCGCTCTTCGGCGACCTTCCCGAGGTGCGGCAGGCCCTGGCCGCCGCGACCCCCGCGGACGCGACGGCCGTCGCCGGCCCCGGCGGGAAGCTGGCCGGCCTCCCGCGCGCCGAGCGCGATCGCGCGGTGCTGGAGCTGGTCCGTACCGAGGTCGCCAAGGCGCTCGGCCACGCGGGCCCCGGGGCGGTGGAGCCGGAACGGGCGTTCAAGGACCTGGGCTTCGACTCGCTCACCGGCGTCGAACTGCGCAACCAGCTGAACGCGGCCACCGGGCTGCGCCTGCCGACGACCCTGGTCTTCGACCACCCCAACGCCGCCGACCTGGCCGCCCACCTGTCGGCCGAACTGTCCGGTGTGCAGGACATGGACGACGCCGCGGCAGCCCCAGCAGACGTCACCGCCGCCTCCGCCGCCTCCGACGACGATCCCATCGCGATCGTCGCGATGAGCTGCCGCTTCCCCGGCGGCGTGCGGTCACCGGAAGAGCTGTGG
The DNA here is from genome assembly GCF_044547045.1 of Streptomyces sp. NPDC053048. Classification (NCBI taxonomy): domain Bacteria; kingdom Bacillati; phylum Actinomycetota; class Actinomycetes; order Kitasatosporales; family Streptomycetaceae; genus Streptomyces; species Streptomyces sp. NPDC053048. The sequence goes on along the minus strand of NZ_JBITZS010000002.1, from coordinate 322,234 downwards.
CAGCTGCTGGCCGACGGCGTGGACGCCGTGTCGGAGTTCCCTGCCGACCGTGGCTGGGACCTGGCGGGCCTGTACGACCCGGACCCCGAGCGGGCCGGCACCACGTACGTCAACGAGGGCGGATTCCTGCACGACGCGGGGCACTTCGACCCGAAGTTCTTCGGCATCTCGCCCCGCGAGGCCCTGGCCATGGACCCGCAGCAGCGGCTGCTGCTCGAGACCGCCTGGGAGGCCCTGGAGCGGGCCCGCCTCGCCCCGGCGGCCGTCAAGGGCTCGCGGACGGGCGTGTTCATCGGCTCCGGCTACCAGGGCTACGGCGCTGGTCTCGGCGAACTGCCCGAAGGCGTCGAGGGCCACCTGCTCACCGGCAGCTCCACCAGCGTCATGTCCGGCCGCATCGCCTACTCGCTCGGCCTCGAGGGCCCGGCGGTGACGGTCGACACGGCATGCTCGTCGTCGCTGGTGGCACTGCACCTGGCGGCGCAGGCGCTGCGGCAGGGCGAGTGCTCGATGGCGCTCGTCGGCGGTGCCACGGTGATGGCCAGCCCCAACGCCTTCATCGAGTTCAGCCGTCAGCGCGGGCTGGCGGCCGACGGCCGCTGCAAGCCGTTCGCGGCCGCCGCGGACGGCACCGGCTGGGGCGAGGGCGTGGGCATGCTGCTCGTGGAGCGGCTGTCGGACGCGCGGCGCAACGGTCACCCCGTGCTGGCGGTGGTGAAGGGCAGCGCGGTCAACCAGGACGGCGCGTCCAACGGCCTGACCGCCCCCAACGGCCCCGCTCAGCAGCGCGTCATCCGTCAGGCCCTCGCCAACGCCGGCCTGGCCGCCACCGACATCGACGCGGTCGAGGCCCACGGCACCGGTACCGCGCTGGGCGACCCGATCGAAGCCCAGGCGCTGCTGGCCACTTACGGGCGGGAACGCACGGAGGACCGCCCGCTCTGGCTCGGCTCGATGAAGTCCAACATCGGCCACACGCAGGCGGCCTCCGGTGTCGCCAGTGTGATCAAGACCGTGCTGGCGCTGCGCCACGGGCTGCTGCCGAAGACCCTGCACGTGGACGAGCCGACGCCGCACGTCGACTGGTCGGAGGGCGGCGTACGGCTACTGACCGAGCCCGTCGAGTGGGCGCGCAACGGCCACCCGCGCCGGGCGGCGGTCTCGTCCTTCGGCGTGAGCGGCACCAACGCCCACACCATCATCGAGGAGGCACCGGCCGAGGAGCCCGCGGCGGCGGAGCCGGCGACGGCGGCCTCTCCGGCGGGCGACGAGGACGGGGAGCGGTACGCCGCCTGGGTCGTGTCCGCCAAGGACGAGACCGCCCTGCGCGAGCAGGCACGCAACCTGCTGCCGTACGTGAGGGACCGGCGCCCGCAGGACGTCGCCCTCTCCCTCGCCGTCAGCCGTACAGGTATGGAACACCGGGCCGCGATTGTCGGCCGCGACAGCGCCGAACTCGTGGCGGGGCTGTCCGCTTTGGGCCGTGGCGAGCTGTCGACGGCCGAGGTCGTGCGAGGGATCGCCGGTTCGTCGGCGGCCCGGACGGCGTTCCTGTTCTCGGGGCAGGGGAGTCAGCGGTTGGGGATGGGGCGGGAGTTGTATGCCGCGTTCCCGGTGTTCGCCGAGGCGTTCGATGCGGTGTGTGCGCATGTGGATGTGGAGCTCGAGCGGCCGTTGCGGGATGTGCTGTTCGGTGAGGATGCCGGGCTGTTGGATCGGACCGGGTTCACTCAGCCTGCGCTCTTCGCTGTTGAGGTGGCGTTGTTCCGGCTGCTCGAGTCGTGGGGTGTGCGGCCGGAGTTCCTGGCCGGGCATTCGATCGGTGAGCTGGCTGCCGCGCATGTGGCGGGGGTGTTGTCCCTGGCTGATGCGGCGGTCTTGGTGGCTGCTCGTGGTCGTTTGATGCAGGCGTTGCCGGTGGGTGGGTTGATGCTGGCGGTGGAGGCTTCGGAGGAGGAGGTGTTGCCGCTGCTGGTGGGTCGTGAGGAGTCCGTCGGTGTTGCCGCGGTGAACGGTCCTTCTGCTGTGGTGCTCTCGGGTGTCGAGGAGGCGGTGATCGAGGTCGGTGGCCTGCTGGCTGCTGAGGGCCGTCGGACGAAGCGGTTGGCGGTCTCGCACGCTTTCCATTCGCCGTTGATGGATCCGATGCTGGCGGCGTTCCGCAAGGTCGCCGAGAGCATCACCTACTCCTCGCCGTCGACGCCGGTCGTTTCCACTCTCACCGGCCGTCTGGCTTCTGCCGAGGACCTGTGCGACCCGGAGTACTGGGTACGGCACGTGCGTCAGTCGGTGCGATTCGCCGACGCGATCCGCACGCTGGCGGACGACGGCGTTTCCGTCTTCGTCGAGATCGGGCCCGGCGGCGTACTGACCGCCATGACCCAGGGCACCCTCGACGACGAGCGGATCGCCGCCGTCCCCGCCCTGCGCGCCGACCGTCCCGAGCAGCAGGCGCTGACGACCGCCCTGGCCCGGCTCCACGTCCTGGGCGTCTCCCCTGACTGGCACGCCGTGCTCACCGGCACCGGCGCCCGGCTCGTCGACCTGCCCACCTACCCCTTCCAGCGGAACCGCTACTGGCTGGAGAACGCCCCCGCCAAGGCGGCGAAGGCCGCTCCGGCGGCCGCGCCGGGCGTCGACGCCGTGGAGGCGGAGTTCTGGGAGAGCGTGGAGAACGGGCAGCACGGGGCGCTCGCGGAGCGCCTCGGTGTGACGGCCGGGGCCACCGCCGACTCCGTCTTCGCCGCGCTGTCCACCTGGCGGCGCGAGAGCCGCACCCAGTCCACGCTGGACAGCTGGCGCTACCGGACCGTCTGGAAGCCGCTGACCGACCAGGCTGCCGGCGCCCCGCTGTCGGGCACTTGGCTCCTCGTGACACCGGACGTGCCGAACGCACCGGAAGCATCGGACGCACCGAACGCGCCGGCCGACGGTATCGCCGAGAGGCTTGCCCGTACCCTGCGCGACCGCGGTGCCGACGTCCTTCCGCCCGTGGCCGTCACCGACCCGGGCAGCGACCGCGAGGCGCTGGCGAAGCTGCTGCGCGACGCGGTGCCGGACGGTACGTCCGTGGCCGGAGTGCTCTCCCTGCTGGCCCTCGCCGAAGGGGCGCACCCCGAGCACGGCGGGCTGCCCACGGGCCTGACCGCGACCATGGCCCTGGTGCAGGCGCTGGGAGACCTCGAGGTGGACGCCCCCCTGTGGTGCGTCACCCGTGGTGCCGTGTCGACCGGCCGTGCCCACCCCGTCGAGGACCCGCTGCAGGGACTCGTCTGGGGCATGGGCCGGGCGGCCGCCCTGGAGATCCCGCAGCGCTGGGGCGGACTGATCGACCTGCCCGAGGTGCTCGACGAGCGGGCGTCGGGCCGCGTGGCCGACGTCCTCGGCGGCACCGGCACCGAGGACCAGCTCGCGGTGCGTGGCTCGGGTGTGCTCGTACGGCGGCTGGCGCGCGCCGCCCGGGGCGGAGCGACCGTCGAGGGCAGCGAATGGCGGCCGCGCGGCACCGTCCTGATCACCGGCGGCACCGGCTCGCTCGGTGGTCACGCCGCCCGGTGGCTGGCCCGTAACGGCGCCGAACACCTCGTCCTGACCAGCCGGCGCGGCGAGTCCGCCGCCGGGGCGGCGGAGCTGCGCGCCGAGCTCGAGGGACTGGGGGCGAAGGTCACCGTCGCCGCGTGCGACGTGACCGACCGGAGCGCGCTCGAGGGTCTGCTCGCCTCGCTCGAGGCCGACGGCTCCCGGCTCACCGCCGTCGTGCACGCGGCGGGACTCCCGCAGTTCGCGACCATCATGGACACAAGCCTGGCGGAGCTGTCCGCCGTGGTGTCGGCCAAGGTCGCGGGCGCGGTGCACCTGGACGAGCTGCTGGGCGACCGGCAGCTGGACGCCTTCGTCCTCTTCTCGTCCGTGTCCGGCGTGTGGGGCAGCGGCAGCCAGGCGGCGTACTCGGCCGCCAACGCCTTCCTCGACGCCCTCGCGCAGCGGCGCCGGGCCCGGGGCCTGGCCGCGACCGCCGTCGCCTGGGGCCCGTGGGCCGAGGGCGGCATGGCGGCCGACGGCGGGGCCGAGGAGCACCTGCGCCGCCGCGGCCTCCCCTCGCTCCGGCCGGAACTGGCCGTCGCCGCGCTGCAGAACGCGATGGACCGCGAGGACACGGCCGTGGTGGTGGCGGACGTCGACTGGTCGCGGTTCGCGCCCTCGTTCACGATCGGCCGCCCGAGCCCGCTGCTCGGCGACCTGCCCGAGGTGGCCGCGGCGCTCGCCGCCTCGGGAACCGGCAGCAACGAGGCGCTGGACGACGGCGCGGGCGTCGCGGAGCTGACGCGGCGGCTGGCCGGGCTCACGCGGGAGGAGCGGCGGGACGTGCTGCTGGACGTCGTGCAGACGGAGGCCGCGGCCGTGCTCGGCTATGCCGGGGCCGGCGCGATCGAGCCCGACAGGGCGTTCCGGGAGCTCGGGTTCGACTCGCTCACGGCGGTCGAACTGCGCAACAGGCTCGGCACGGTCACGGGCCTGAAGCTCCCGATGACCATGGTCTTCGACCACCCCACGCCCCTCGCGCTCACCGACCACCTGCTGACCGGACTCGTGCCGGACGGCGCGTCGGACGGCGAGCCCGCCGACGGCCACGCCGCCCCCGGTGCCGGTGCCGGTGCCGGTTCCGGTGAGGACGAGGCGCGGTTGCGGCACGCGCTCGCCTCCGTCCCGCTGGCACGCATCAGGGAGGCCGGCCTGCTGGACGCCCTGCTGCGGCTGGCGAAGCCCGGTGACGCCCGGGGCGGCGACGCCACGGACGGCGGGGCGGGGACACCGTCCATCGAGACGATGGACGTCGACAACCTCATCGAACTGGCGCTGGGCGACAGCGAATTCGACGGCACATCCGACAGCGAATTCTGAACGATTCCTCAACGGCCTGAGTTAGTACGGAGCACACGATGACCACGTCGAACGAGAAGATCGTTCAGGCACTGCGGGCCTCCCTCCAGGAGACCGAACGGCTGCGCCGGCAGAACCGGAAGCTGGTGGCGGACGCCCGGGAACCCATCGCTATCGTCGCGATGAGCTGCCGCTTCCCCGGCGGCGTCACCTCGCCCGAGGAGCTGTGGAAGCTGGTCGAGGAGGGCGGCGACGCCGTCTCCGGCTTCCCCGCCGACCGGGGCTGGGACCTGGACGCCCTCTACGACCCCGACCCCGACAACGCGGGCACCTGCTACGTCCGCGAGGGCGGATTCCTCGACGACGTCGGCGAATTCGACGCCGCCTTCTTCGGCATATCGCCGCGCGAGGCCCTGATGATGGACCCGCAGCAGCGGCTGCTCCTGGAGACCGCCTGGGAGGCCTTCGAACGGGCCGGCATCGACCCCGCCTCCGTACGCGGCAGCCGCACCGGCGTCTTCGCCGGGACCAACGGCCAGGACTACGCCCGCCTGTCCACCTCCCCGGAGGACTTCGACGGCTACCTGGGCACGGGCAACGCCGCCGCGGTCGTCTCCGGCCGCCTGGCCTACACGTTCGGGCTCGAGGGCCCGGCCGTGACGGTGGACACGGCGTGCTCGTCGTCGCTGGTGGCCCTGCACCTGGCCGCGCAGTCGCTGCGCAAGGGGGAGTGCTCGCTCGCTCTCGTCAGCGGCGTGACAGTGATGTCCACGCCGGGCGCGTTCATGGAGTTCAGCCGGCAGCGCGGCCTGGCCGCCGACGGCCGCTGCAAGCCGTTCGCGGCCGCAGCCGACGGCACCGGCTGGGCGGAAGGCGTGGGGATGCTGCTCGTCGAGCGGCTGTCGGACGCCGAGCGCAACGGACACCGCGTGCTGGCGGTCCTGCGCGGCAGCGCCGTCAACCAGGACGGCGCGTCCAACGGCCTGACCGCCCCGAGCGGCCCCGCCCAGCAGCGCGTGATCCGTCAGGCGCTGGCCGACGCAGGCCTGGACGCCTCGGACGTCGACGCCGTCGAGGCGCACGGCACGGGCACCGCGCTCGGCGACCCCATCGAGGCCCAGGCGCTGCTCGCGACGTACGGGCAGGGGCGGCCGGAGGACCGTCCGCTGCTGCTCGGGGCGCTGAAGTCCAATATCGGCCACACGCAGGCCGCCGCCGGCGTGGCGGGCGTCATCAAGACGGTACTGGCCATGCGGCACGGTGTGCTGCCCAAGACGCTGCACGTGGACGAGCCGACCCCGCACGTCGACTGGTCGGCGGGCGCCGTGCGGCTGCTGACCGAGTCCGTCCCGTGGCCGGACGCGGAACCGGGCCGGGTGCGGCGAGCGGGCGTGTCGTCGTTCGGCGTCAGCGGCACCAACGCCCACGTCATCCTCGAGCAGGCCCCGGAACCGGCCGGCGTGACGGCCGGCGAAGGCATAACGGCCGGCGGACGGGCGCTGCCGTGGGTGATCTCCGCCAAGGACTCGGCCGCACTGCGCGAGCAGGCACAGCGGCTGCTGACCTACGCACAGGAACACCCGGACGTCACTCCCGGCGACATCGGCCACTCCCTGCTCACCACACGCGCCGCCCTGCCCCACCGTGCCGCCGTGGTCGGCAGCGACCGCGACGAGCTGCTGAGCGGGCTCGCCGCTGTGGCCCGCGACGAGACGGCCGCCAACGCCGTGCGGGGAGTCGCCGCACGGAAGAGCAAGGTCGCGTTCCTGTTCTCGGGGCAGGGGAGTCAGCGGTTGGGGATGGGGCGGGAGTTGTATGCCGCGTTCCCGGTGTTCGCCGAGGCGTTCGACGCGGTGTGCGCGCACCTCGACACCGAACTCGAGCGGCCGTTGCGGGATGTGGTGTTCGGTGAGGACGCCGATCTGCTGAACCGGACCGAGTTCACTCAGCCCGCGTTGTTCGCGGTCGAGGTGGCGCTCTACCGGCTTGTCGAGTCGTGGGGTGTGCGGGCGGACTTCCTGGCCGGGCACTCGATCGGTGAGCTGGCCGCGGCGCATGTGGCGGGTGTGCTGTCGCTGGCCGATGCCGCCGCTCTCGTAGCGGCCCGCGGCCGGCTGATGCAAGCGCTGCCCGTCGGTGGCGTGATGGTCGCCGTCCAGGCCTCGGAGGACGAAGTCCTTCCCCTGCTGGCCGGTCACGAGGACCGGGCCGGTATCGCCGCGATCAACGGACCCTCGTCCGTCGTGCTCTCGGGCGAGGAGGACGCGGTCTCGGAGATCGCTGCCCGTCTCACCGAGCAGGGGCGAAGGACCAAGGCCCTCAGCGTCTCGCACGCCTTCCACTCGCCGCTGATGGACCCGATGCTGGCCGGGTTCCGCAAGGTCGCCGAAGGCGTGACCTTAGCGGCCCCCACCCTTCCGATCGTCTCCGCGCTGACCGGAAAGCCGGTGTCGGCCGAGGAGTTGACCGACCCCGAGTACTGGGTGCGTCACATCCGTCAGCCCGTCCGCTTCGCGGACGCCGTGACGGCCCTGGCCGCCGAGGGCATCACCGCCTTCCTCGAGATCGGGCCGGGCGGGGTTCTCACCGCCCTCGCCCGGGACGTCCTCGGTGACGAGACCGAGCGCACTGTCGTGGCCGTCCCGGCCCTGCGCACCGACCGCCCCGAGGAGCCGTCCCTCACCACGGCCCTCGCCCAGCTGCACGTCCACGGCACGACCGTCGACTGGACGACCCGGCTCTTCGCCGGTCACGACGGCCGGCAGCTCGACCTGCCGACGTACGCCTTCCAGCGCCGCCGCTACTGGCTGGAGTCCGCCGCGTTCGGCCCCGGCCGCACAGCCGTCGCCGACGAGGCCACGGACCCCGCCGAGGCGGGCTTCTGGGAAGCCGTCGAGAGCGAGGACCTGGCGGCCTTCGCCGACCGGATCGACGTCGAGGGCGACGCCCCCCTGAGTTCGGTGCTGCCCGCCCTCTCCTCCTGGCGACGCAGGAACCGCGAGCAGACGACCGTCGACAGCCGGCGCTACCGCGTCACCTGGAAGCCCGCCACCGAGCTCAAGTCCCCGGCCCTGTCCGGCACCTGGCTCGTCGTGCTGCCCGCTGCCTACGCCAACAACGCCTGGGCTTCCGCCACCGTCCAGGCACTGCGCGACCACGGAGCCGACGTGCACCCGGTCGTCGTCGAAACCGGAGCCGGGGCAGAAGCCGGCGACGACCGCGCCGCGCTCGCCGCGCGGCTGCGGACGGAGGCCGCCGGGCTCCCGGCAGCGGGCGTCCTGTCGCTGCTCGCCCTCGCCGAGCAGCCGCACCCCGCCCACCCGGCCATGAGCGAAGGCCTGGCCGCGACCGTGGCCCTCGTCCAGGCGCTGGGCGACGCGGAAATCGACGCCCCGCTGTGGTGCCTCACCCGTGGTGCCGTCTCCACCGGCTCCTCCGACCCGCTGCGCAGCGCGGTCCAGGCGCAGGTGGCGGCGCTGGGCCGGACCGTCGCCCTGGAGCATCCGGCACGCTGGGGCGGTTCCGTCGACCTCCCCGACGCACTCGACCACCGTGCCGCCCGCCGCCTGGCGGCCGTCCTCGCCGGCCACGCCGACGGTGGCACGGAGGACCAGTTGGCGGTGCGCGGTTCGGGTGTGTTCGTGCGCCGCCTGGCGCGGGCGCCGCAGGGGGCCGTCACGGCGAAGGCGGCGTGGCAGCCGCACGGGACCGTGCTGATCACCGGTGGTACCGGCGCGCTCGGCGGCCACGTGGCCCGCTGGCTGGCCGGGGCGGGGGCCGAGCACCTGCTGCTGGCCGGCCGTCGCGGTGCCGCGGCCGAGGGCGCGGACGCGCTGCGGGCCGAACTGGAAGAGCTCGGCGCTCGGGTGACGATCGCCGCGTGCGACGTGGCCGACCGGGACGCGGTGGCCGGACTGCTCGCCGGGATACCGCGGGAGTTTCCGCTGACCGCCGTGTTCCACGCGGCCGGTGTGGGCACGCCCGCGATGCTCGACGAGACGACGCCCGAGCGGTTCGCGGACGTCCTGGCGGCGAAGGCCGCCGGCGCCGTCCACCTCGACGAACTCCTGGACGAACACCCGGGCGGCCGCGAGCTGGACGCCTTCGTCCTCTTCTCCTCCATCTCCGGCGTCTGGGGCGCCGGCGGCCAGGCGGCCTACGCCGTCGCGAACGCCGCGCTCGACGCCCTGGCCGAACGCCGCAGGGCGCGCGGCCTGGCCGGGACGGCGGTGGCCTGGGGGCCCTGGGCCGACGGCGGCATGGTCGAGGACGGCGACGCCGAGGACCGGCTGCGCAAGCGCGGCCTGCCCGCGCTCGCGCCCCGCGCGGCGATCGCCGCGCTGCGCGGAGTCCTCGACCGCGACGAGACGACCGTCACCGTCGCCGACGTGGCCTGGGACCGCTTCGCGCCGTCGTTCACCCTGATGCGGCCCAGCCCCCTCCTGGGCGACCTGCCGGAGGTGAGGGCCGCGCTGGCTGTTGCCGCAGGCGACGCCGGCACGGACGACTCCTCGGTTCCCGAGTTCGCGCGGCGCGTGGCGGCGATGACCGGGACCGAGCGGCGCCGGGCGCTGCTCGACCTCGTACGGACCGAGGCCGCGGCCGTCCTCGGCCACACCGGCACCGAGGCCGTCGCCTCCGACCGGGCGTTCCGGGAACTCGGCTTCGACTCGCTGACCGCCGTCGAACTGCGCAACCGGCTGACCAGCGCCACCGGCGTCCGGCTGCCCGCCACCCTCGTCTTCGACCACCCGTCACCCGCCGTCCTCGCCGCCCACCTGGGGACCGAACTCGGCACGCACACCGTCGTCCCGGCGACGACGCAGGGCCCGGCCGGGCACGTGGGCGTCGCCTCCGACGACGAGCCGATCGCCATCGTCGCGATGAGCTGCCGCTACCCGGGCGACGTCCGCACGCCCGAGGACCTGTGGCGGCTGGTGGCCGAGGGCAGGGACGCGGTCGGCGGCTTCCCGGACGACCGCGGCTGGGACATCGACTCCCTCTACGACCCCGACCCCGACCGCCCCGGCTCCACCTACGCCAAGGACGGCGGCTTCCTCTACGACGTCGCCGACTTCGACCCGCTGTTCTTCGGCATCTCGCCCCGCGAGGCCCTGGCCATGGACCCGCAGCAGCGGCTGCTGCTGGAGATCGCCTGGGAGGCGTTCGAGCGGGCGGGCCTCGACCCCACGTCCGTGCGCGGCAGCCGGACCGGCGTGTTCATCGGCTCCGGCTACCAGGACTACGCGGCACGACTGCTGAGCGTTCCGCAGGACCTCGAGGGCTACATCGGCACCGGAAGCTCCGGCAGCGTCGTATCGGGCCGCATCGCCTACTCGTTCGGGCTCGAGGGCCCGACACTGACCGTGGACACGGCCTGCTCGTCGTCGCTGGTCGCCCTGCACCTCGCGGCGCAGGCCCTGCGGCGTGGCGAGTGCTCGATGGCGCTCGCCGGCGGTGTGACCGTCATGTCCAGCCCCAACGCCTTCATCGAGTTCAGCCGCCAGCGCGGGCTGGCCGCCGACGGCCGCTGCAAGCCGTTCGCGGCCGCCGCCGACGGCACCGGCTGGGGCGAGGGCGCCGGCATGCTGCTCGTCGAGCGGCTGTCGGACGCGCGCCGCAACGGGCACAAGGTGCTCGCGGTCCTGCGGGCCAGCGCCGTCAACCAGGACGGTGCGTCGAACGGTCTGACGGCACCGAACGGTCCCGCGCAGCAGCGCGTGATCCGGCAGGCGCTGGCATCGGCCGGGCTGTCGGCCGCCGACGTGGACGTCGTCGAGGCGCACGGCACCGGTACGACCCTGGGCGACCCGATCGAGGCGCAGGCGGTGCTGGCGACGTACGGTCAGGAGCGGCCGGAGGGCCGGCCGCTCTGGTTGGGGTCGCTGAAGTCCAACATCGGGCACACACAGGCCGCGGCGGGTGTCGGCGGCATCATCAAGATGGTGCAGGCCATGCGGCACGGCGTACTGCCCAAGACCCTGCACGTGGACGAGCCGACCCCGCACGTGGACTGGTCGGCGGGCGCCGTGGAGCTGCTGACGGAGCCGGTGGAGTGGACGGCGGACGGCGCCCCGCGCCGGGCCGGTGTCTCGTCCTTCGGCGTGAGCGGCACCAACGCCCACGTCATCATCGAGCAGGCACCCGAAACGACGGACGAGCCCGCACGCCCCTCCGCGGCCACCGCCCCCGCCGCCCCGGCACGGATCGTGCCCTGGGTGCTCTCCGGAAGCGGCGCCGAGGCCCTGCGTGAGCAGGCCGAACGGCTGCTGGCCCACCTGACGGCACGGCCGGAGCTCGGACTCGCCGAGGTCGGACTGTCGCTGGCCACCACGCGCGCGGCGCTCGAGCACCGCGCGGCGGTGGTCGCCACCGAGCGGGCGGAAGCGCTCGAGGGTCTGCGGGCCCTGGCGGCCGGTGAGACCACGAGCCCGGTGACCCGTGCCGTCGCCGCGGCCGACAGCAAGCTCGCGTTCCTCTTCTCGGGCCAGGGCAGCCAGCGGCTCGGCATGGGACGGGAGCTGTACAAGTCGTTCCCCGCGTTCGCCGACGCCTTCGACGAGGCGTGCGCGCACCTGGACGCGCATCTCGAGCGGCCGTTGCGGGACGTGGTGTTCGGTGACGACGCCGATGCGCTGGACCGGACCGCGATCACGCAGCCTGCGTTGTTCGCGGTCGAGGTGGCGTTGTTCCGGCTGGTGGAGTCGTGGGGTGTGCGGCCGGAGTTCCTGGCCGGGCACTCGATCGGTGAGCTGGCTGCGGCGCATGTGGCGGGTGTGATGTCGCTGCCGGATGCCGCCGCGCTCGTAGCGGCCCGGGGCCGGTTGATGCAGGCGCTGCCCGCGGGTGGCGTGATGGTGGCGGTCCAGGCCTCGGAGGACGAGGTCCTTCCGTTGCTGGCCGGTCACGAGGACCGGGCCGGTATCGCCGCGGTCAACGGGCCGACGTCCGTCGTGCTCTCGGGCGAGGCGGAGGCGGTATCGCAGATCGCTGCCCGCCTCGCCGAACAAGGGCGCAGGACCAAGGCCCTCAGCGTCTCCCACGCCTTCCACTCGCCGCTCATGGACCCGGTGCTCGACGACTTCCGCAAGGTCGCCGAGAGCGTCACCCTCACGGCTCCCGCCCTGACCGTCGTCTCCACGCTCACCGGAAAGCCGGTGTCGGCCGAGGAGCTGACCGACCCCGAGTACTGGGTGCGTCACGTCCGTCAGGCCGTCCGCTTCTCCGACGCCGTGACGGCCCTGGCAGCCGAAGGCGTCACCGCCTTCCTCGAGATCGGGCCCGGCGGGGTCCTCACCGCCCTCGCCCAGGACCTCGTCGGTGACGGGAGCAACATCACGACCGTCCCGGCGCTGCGCACCGACCGCCCCGAGGAGCTGTCCCTCACCACCGCCCTCGCCCGGCTCCACGTCCACGGCACGACCCCCGACTGGGCCGCCTTCTTCGCCGGGCGCGACGACGCCCGGGTCGTCGACCTGCCGACCTACGCCTTCCAGCGCCGCCGCTACTGGCTCGACACCGGGCCCGTGGCCGGTGACCTCACCGGTGCCGGGCTCCGGTCCGCCGAACACGCCCTGCTGGGCGCGGCCGTCGCGCTCGCCGACGGTGAGGGCGCGCTGCTGACCGGGCGGCTCTCGCTCAAGGACCGGCCGTGGCTGGCGGAGCACTCCGTCATGGGCACCGTCCTGCTGCCCGGCACCGCCCTCGTCGACCTCGCCCTGCGCGCGGCGGACGAGGCCGGCTGCGACCACCTGGAGGAGCTGACCCTGCGGGCACCGCTCGCGCTGCCCGCCAAGGACGGCCTCCAGCTGCAGGTCACCGTCGGCGGCCCCGACGACTCCGGCCGCCGCCCCCTCCACGTCCACTCACGGCCGGACGACGCCGACTCCGACACCCCCTGGACCTCGCACGCCACCGGCGTCCTGACCCCGGACGCCCCGGCGGCCACGGAAGCCGGCGACCTGTCGCAGTGGCCGCCGGCCGGCGCCACCGCTGTCCCCACCGACGGCTACTACGAGCGGCTGGCGGAGCTCGGTTTCGGCTACGGGCCGGTGTTCCAGGGGCTGCGTGGTCTGTGGCGTGGTGGTGAGGGTGAGGTGTTCGCCGAGGTGGCGCTGCCGGAGGGTACGGAGGTCGCCGGTTTCGGTGTGCATCCGGCTCTGCTGGACGCGGCGTTGCACGCTGTGGGTCTGGGTGGTCTGCTGCCCGACACCGGACAGGGCCGTATCCCCTTCTCCTGGACCGGCGTGAGCCTGCACGCCACCGGCGCGGCCGCCCTGCGCGTCCGGCTGACCCCGGCCGGCGGGGACGCGGTGTCCCTCCTGGCCGCCGACGGCACCGGCCGCCCCGTCGCGTCCGTCGAGTCCCTGGTCCTGCGCCCCGTGACGGCCGACCAGCTCGGCGCCGCCACCGCCGGCCGCATCGAGCACCAGGACTCGCTCTACCGCCTCGCCTGGCCCACCCTGCCCCTGCCCGAATCCGCCCCGCCGGTCGACGCACGGCTGCTCGGCCCCGCCGAGACGGCCCTCACCGACATCTTCCCGAGCCACCCCGACCTGGCGTCCCTGGCCACCGATGCCCCGGACACCGTCCTCGTACGGGCCGCCGTCCCGGGCGGCGGGACCGCCGAGGACGTCCGTACGGCCACCGGGTACGTCCTCGGGCTGCTGCGGGCGTGGCTGACGGAGGACCGGTTCGCCGGTGCGCGGCTGGTGCTGCTCACCCGCGGCGCCGTCGCCCCCGCGCCCGGCGGGACCGTCACCGACCCGGCGCAGGCCGCCGTCTGGGGGCTCGTACGGTCGGCGCAGTCCGAGAACCCGGACCGCTTCGTCCTGCTCGACCTCGACGACGACCCCGCCTCCGCCCGCGCCCTGCCCGCCGCCCTCGCCACCGGCGAACCCCAGCTGGCCCTGCGCCAGGGCGTCGCCCACGTCCCCAGGCTCACCCGCCGCACGGCCGCCGACGCCCTGCGGCCCGCCACCGGCGCCACCGGCTGGCGGCTGACGACCAGCGGCACCGGCACCCTGGACGACCTGGCGCTCACCGAGAACCCCGCCGCCACCGCGCCCCTGGGCGAGGGGCAGGTACGGATCGCCGTGCGCGCCGCCGGCGTCAACTTCCGGGACGCGCTCATCGCCCTGGGCATGTACCCCGGTGACGCGACGCTCGGCAGCGAGGCCGCCGGTGTCGTCACCGAGACCGGGCCCGGCGTCACCGGACTCGCGCCCGGCGACCGGGTGCTGGGCATGATCCCCGAATCCTTCGGCCCGCTGGCCGTCGCCGACCACCGCATGGTGGCCCGGATGCCCGAGGGCTGGACGTTCGCGCAGGCCGCGTCCGTCCCCATCGTGTTCCTCACCGCCTACTACGCCCTGGTCGACCTGGCCCGGCTGCGCCCCGGCCAGTCGCTGCTCGTGCACTCGGCGGCCGGCGGCGTCGGCATGGCCGCCACCCAGCTCGCCCGGCACCTCGGCGCCGAGGTCTACGGCACGGCGAGCCCCGGCAAGTGGGGCGCCCTGCGGGCGGACGGGTTCGACGAGGCGCACCTCGCCTCCTCGCGGACCCTGGAGTTCGAGCACGCCTTCCTGGCGGCCACCGGCGGCCGGGGCGTGGACGTCGTCCTCAACTCGCTCGCCGGCGAGTACGTCGACGCCTCGCTGCGCGTCCTGGCCGACGGCGGGCGCTTCCTGGAGATGGGCAAGACCGACGTCCGCGACGCCGAGGGGATCGCCGCCGGGCGCCCCGGCACCTCCTACCGGGCGTTCGACACCATCGAGGCCGGACCGGACCGCATCGGCGCCATGCTGCGCACCCTCGTGGAACTGTTCGAGAGCGGCGCACTGCGTCCGCTGCCCCTCACCTGCTGGGACGTGCGCCAGGCCCCCGAGGCGCTGCGCCACCTCAGCCAGGCCCGGCACACCGGCAAGCTCGTCCTGACCGTCCCCGCCCCCCTCGACACCCGGGGCACCGTGCTCGTCACGGGCGGCACCGGAGCCCTCGGCGGCACGGTCGCCCGCCACCTGGTGACCCGGCACGGCATGCGCCACCTGCTGCTCGCCGGCAGGCGCGGCCCGGCCGCCGAGGGCGCGGCCGCACTCCGCGACGAACTCCTCGCGCTCGGCGCCGAGACGGTGACCGTGGCGGCCTGCGACACGGCGGACCGCGACGCTGTCGCCGGGCTGCTGGCGGGCGTCCCCGCCGCGCATCCGCTGACCGCAGTCGTCCACGCGGCGGGCGTACTGGACGACGGGCTGGTCGCCTCGCTCACCCCCGAGCGGCTGGAGGCGGTGCTGCGCCCGAAGACGGACGCGGCGCTCCATCTGCACGAGCTCACGCGGGACGCGGACCTGTCGGCCTTCGTGCTGTTCTCCTCCGTCGCCGCCACCCTCGGCAGCGCCGGCCAGGGCAACTACGCCGCCGCCAACGCCTTCCTGGACGCCCTCGCCCAGCGGCGGCACGCGGCCGGACTGCCCGCCACCTCCATGGCCTGGGGCCCGTGGGCCGACGGCGGCATGGCCGCCGGCCTGGACGAGGCGGGACAGGACCGCATGGCCCGTTCCGGACTGGTCCCCTTCCACGCCGCCGAAGGCCTCGAGCTGTTCGACGCGGCGCGGTCCGGTGAGCACGCCGTGGCCGTACCGGTGCGCTTCGCCGCCCCGGCCGGGCGGGGCCCGGACGCTGCGGACGTCCCGGCGATCCTGCGCGCCCTGGTCCGTACGCCCGCGCGGCGCACGGCCGAGGCCGCAGGCCCGGTGGGCGCGGCAGGCGGTGCGGACGCGCTGCGGCGGCGCCTGGAGGGGCTGCCGGAGGCGGAGCGGAGCAGCGTCCTGCTGGATCTCGTCCGCACCCAGGTCGCGGCGGTCCTCGGCATCGGCGGCCCCCAGGACGTCGAGCGGAACCGCGAGTTCAAGGCGCTCGGCTTCGACTCGCTGACCTCCGTGGAGCTCCGCAACCGCCTCAACGCCGCCACCGGGCTCCGGCTGCCCGCCACCCTGGTGTTCGACTGCCCCACGCCCGTCGCCCTCGCCGAGCGGATCCGCGCCGACCTGGCACCCCAGCAGGCCGACCCCGCCCTCGCGGCGCTGTCGGTGTTCGGGGAACTCGACAGGCTGGACGCGGCCCTGGCCGCCGTCGGCTCCGACGACGAGCTCGTACGGTCCCGGATCCGCACCCGCCTGCAGAGCGCGCTCGCCAGGATCAGCGAGACGCCCGCGGCGACCGGGGCGGCGGGAACGGACGAGCGCCAGGAGGACGACGCGTCCGACGAGCGCCTGCAGACGGCCACCATCGACGACATCTTCGCGCTCATCGACCAGGAGCTCGACGGCTCCTGACCGGCCCGGCGGACAGCCCTGCCGCACCACGAAACGCGCACGACCCACGAACTCCTCATGGCGGGTGAACCAGACATGCAGAACGAGCAGAACGAGCAGAAGCTGCTCGACTACCTCAAGCGTGTGACGGCCGATCTCAAGCAGACCCGGCGCCGGTTGCACGAGGTGGAGGCGAAGGACCAGGAGCCGATCGCCATCGTGGCGATGAGCTGCCGCTACCCCGGGCAGGTCGACAGCCCCGAGGCCCTGTGGCGGCTGGTCGAGGACGGCGCCGACGCCGTCTCCGGCTTTCCCGCCGACCGCGGCTGGGACCTGGACGGCCTCTACGACCCCGACCCGGGCACCCCGGGCAAGTGCTACACGCGCCACGGCGGATTCCTGCACGACGCGGGCGACTTCGACCCCGCCTTCTTCGGCATCTCCCCGCGCGAGGCCCTGGCCACCGATCCGCAGCAGCGGCTGCTGCTCGAGGTGGCCTGGGAGACCTTCGAACGGGCCGGCATCGACCCCTCCTCCGTCAAGGGCTCGCGCACCGGCGTGTTCGTCGGCCTCGCCTACCAGGGCTACGCGGGCGCCGGCGACACCCTCGAGGAACTCGAGGGCTTTCTGCTGACCGGCACCGCCCCCAGCGTCGCCTCGGGTCGGCTGTCCTACACCTTCGGGCTCGAGGGCCCGGCGCTGACCGTGGACACGGCCTGCTCGTCGTCGCTGGTGGCGCTGCACCTGGCGGTGCAGGCGCTGCGGCAGGGCGAGTGCTCGCTGGCCCTGGCCGGCGGCGCGGCCGTCATGGCGAGCACGGGCATGTTCACCGAGTTCAGCCGGCAGCGCGGCCTGGCGGTCGACGGCCGCTGCAAGTCCTTCTCCGCCGACGCCGACGGCACCGGCTGGGGCGAGGGCGTGGGCATGCTGCTCGTCGAGCGGCTCTCGGACGCCCAGCGCAACGGCCACCCGGTGCTGGCGGTGGTGCGCGGCAGCGCGGTCAACCAGGACGGCGCGTCCAACGGCCTGACCGCGCCGAACGGTCCGGCGCAGCAGCGCGTCATCCAGCAGGCGCTGGCGGGCGCGGGCCTGTCCCCGGCGGACGTCGACGCGGTGGAGGCGCACGGTACGGGCACCACGCTGGGCGACCCGATCGAGGCACAGGCGCTGCTGGCCACCTACGGGCAGGGGCGGTCGCCGGAACAGCCGCTGTGGCTGGGGTCGCTGAAGTCGAACATCGGGCACACGCAGGCCGCGGCCGGTGTGGGCGGCATCATCAAGATGGTCGAGGCGATACGGCACGGAGTGCTGCCCAGGACCCTCCACGCCGACGAGCCCTCGCCGCACGTCGACTGGTCGGCGGGCACCGTGCGGCTGCTGACCGAGCCCGTCCCCTGGCCCGAGACCGGGCACCCGCGCCGGGCGGCGGTCTCGTCGTTCGGCGTGAGCGGCACCAACGCCCACACCATCATCGAACAGGCCCCCGCTCCCGCCCCCGTGGGCGAGCGCGAGCGTGCCGGGGCGGCGGCGGTACCGGTGCCCTGGGTCGTCTCGGCCCGCAGTGCCGCCGCCCTGCGCGAGCAGGCGGAGCGACTGCTGTCGCACGTCCTGGGCATCGGTGACATCGACGCCGTCGACGTCGCCCACTCGCTGGCGACGACCCGGGCCGCACTGGAACACCGCGCGGTGGTCATCGGCAGCAACATCGCCGAACTCACCGCGGGGCTGCGGGCGGTGGCCGACGGTGAGTCCGCCGCGAACGTGGTGGACGGGGTGACCGGTAAGGAAGGCAGCACGGCCTTTCTGTTCTCGGGGCAAGGCAGCCAGCGGCCGGGCATGGGACGGGAGCTCTACGCCGCGTTCCCGGTGTTCGCCGAAGCCTTCGACGCGGTGTGCGCGGAGATCGACGCGCATCTCGAGCGGCCGTTGCGGGATGTGGTGTTCGGTGACGACGCCGATGTGCTGAACCGGACCGCGTTCACGCAGCCTGCGTTGTTCGCGGTCGAGGTGGCGTTGTTCCGGCTGGTGGAGTCGTGGGGTGTGCGGCCGGAGTTCCTGGCCGGGCATTCGATCGGTGAGCTGGCTGCGGCGTATGTGGCGGGTGTGATGTCGCTGCCGGATGCCGCCGCGCTCGTAGCGGCCCGGGGCCGGTTGATGCAGGCGCTGCCCGCGGGTGGTGTGATGGTGGCGGTGCAGGCCTCGGAGGACGAGGTCCTTCCGTTGCTGGCCGGTCACGAGGACCGGGCCGGTATCGCCGCGGTCAACGGGCCGACGTCCGTCGTGCTCTCGGGCGAGGAGGAGGCCGTCTCGCAGATCGCCGCACGCCTCGCCGAACAAGGGCGCAGGACCAAGGCCCTCAGCGTCTCCCACGCCTTCCACTCGCCGCTGATGGACCCGATGCTCGACGACTTCCGGGCCGTGGCGGAACGCGTCACCTTCTCCGCTCCCACGATCCCCGTCGTCTCCACGCTCACCGGAAAGCCGGTGTCAGCCGAGGAGCTGACCGACCCCGAGTACTGGGTGCGCCACGTCCGTCGGCCGGTCCGCTTCTCCGACGCCGTCGCGGCCCTGGCCGCCGAAGGCGTGACCGCGTTCGCCGAGATCGGCCCCGGCGGCGTCCTCACCGCCCTCGCCCAGGACCTGCTCACCGACGGCCCGGCCGCCGCCGTTCCCACCCTGCGCGCCGACCGCCCCGAGGCGCTGTCCCTCACCACCGCCCTCGCCCGGCTCCACGCCCACGGCGTCGCGGTCGACTGGCGCGCGGTCCTCGCCCCGTACGAGCCCCGGCGCGTCGACCTCCCCACCTACGCCTTCCAGCACGGGAATTACTGGCTGGCGTCCTCCACCGCCCGGCCCGCTCCCGGCGCCGGGCAGTACGCGATCACCTGGCGGGCCCTGTCCGACCCCGCCCCGGAGGCAGCAGCCACGTCCACTGACGGGCCGTGGCTGCTGCTGACGCCGCCCGCCCCCGGCGTCGCACAGGTCGGCACCTCCCTCCAGGAGGAGCTGACCAGGCGCGGCGCCCACACCATCTGCCTGACCGTCGACCCCTCCGAGGACCGGCACGCCCTGGCGGCCAGGCTGCGTGCGGCAGCCGGACGCGACGCCGACGGCGACGGGGGCGTCCCCCCGCGCGGCGTGGTCTCCTTCCTCGCCCTCGGCGGCGAACCCCCGGTCCGCGCCACGCTCACCCTGGTGCAGGCCCTCGGCGACGCGGGCGTCGACGCCCCGCTGTGGTGCCTGACCCGCGGCGCCGTCGCCACAGGCGCGTCCGATCCGCTCGTCACCCCCGCACAGGCCCAGGTCTGGGGCCTGGGCCGGGTGGCCGCGCTGGAGCACCCGGGACGCTGGGGCGGCCTCGTCGACCTCCCCGAGGCCACCGACGCTCCCGCCCTGTCCCGCGTGGCCGGCATCCTCATGGGCGGCCACGGCGACGAGGACCAGCTGGCCGTCCGCCCCACCGGCGTCCTCGCCCGCCGCCTCGCCCACGCCGACGCCTCCGCCCCTTCCGCCCCGTTCACCCCGCGCGGAACCGTCCTCATCACCGGCGGCACGGGAGCCCTCGGCGGGCACGTGGCACGCTGGCTGGCCGCGGGCGGTGCCGGACACCTCGTCCTGACGAGCCGCCGCGGGCCCGCCGCCGAGGGCGCCGACGCGCTGCGCGCCGAACTCGAGAACCTGGGCGCCCGGGTGACGATCGCCGCGTGCGACGTGTCGGACCCGGACGCGCTGGCGGGCCTGCTGGACGAGCTGCCCGAGCTCCACGCCGTCTTCCACACCGCGGGCGTCGACACCCCGGGCATGCTCTCCGACACGGGCGCCGACGACTTCGCCGCCGTCGTGGCGGCCAAGGCCGACGGCGCCACACATCTGGACCGGCTGCTGGGCGACCGTCCGCTGGACGCGTTCGTGCTCTTCTCCTCCATCGCCGGCGTCTGGGGCGCGGGCGGCCAGGCCGCCTACTCCGCGGCCAACGCCCACCTCGACGCCCTCGCCGCCGCCCGCCGCTCCCGCGGGCTCGCGGCGACCGCCGTGGCCTGGGGGCCGTGGGCCGAGGGCGGCATGGCGGGCGCCGCCGACATCGCCGACAGCCTGCGGCGCCGGGGCCTCGACCCGCTGGCCCCGGCGGCCGCGATCTCCGCGCTCGCCCAGGTACTGGGCCGCGACGAGACCGCCGTGACGGTCGCCGACGTGGCCTGGGAGCGCTTCGCGCCCACCTTCACCATCGGCCGCCCCAGCCCGCTGCTCGCCGAACTCCCCGAGGTGCGCGCCGCCTTCGAACCCGCCGCCGGGTCGAAGGGCGAGGCGGCCGACGACGCCTCCGCCGCCCTGCGCCGCACGCTCGCCGCCGTCGGCCCCGCCGAACGCGACCGCACCCTCGTCGAGCTCGTACGCACCGAGGCCGCCGCCGTCCTGGGCCACAGCGGGCCGGAGGCGGTCGAGCCCGGACGGGCGTTCCGCGAGCTGGGCTTCGACTCGCTGACGGCCGTCGAGCTGCGCGACCGGCTCACCCGGGTCACCGGCCTGTCCCTGCCCACCACCGTCGTCTTCGACTACCCCTCCGCCATCGACCTGGCCGGCCTGCTCCTCGTCGAACTCCTCGGCGCCGACGCGCCGGAGGCAGCCGTCGCCGGCACCCGCGCGGCGGCGGACGAGCCGATCGCGATCGTCGGCATGAGCTGCCGCTACCCCGGCGGCGTCACCTCGCCCGAGGAGCTGTGGCGGCTCGTCGAGGAGGGCGCCGACGCGATGACGCCCTTCCCCGGCAACCGCGGCTGGGACCTGGAGGCGCTCTACCACCCCGACCCCGACCACCCCGGCACCACCTACGCGCGGGCGGGCGGGTTCCTGCACGACCTCCCCGACTTCGACGCCGCGTTCTTCGGCATCTCCCCGCGCGAGGCGACGGCCATGGACCCGCAGCAGCGGCTGCTGCTGGAGACCTCGTGGGAGGTGTTCGAGCGCGCCGGCATCGACCCGACGAGCGTGCGGTCCACCCCGGTCGGGGTGTTCGTCGGCTCCGGCTACCAGGACTACATCCGGCGCAACCTCCAGGTCCCCGACGGCGTCGAGGGCTACCTCGGCACCGGCAACGCCGCCAGCGTCGTCTCCGGGCGCATCGCCTACACCCTCGGCCTCGAGGGCCCGGCGGTGACGGTCGACACGGCCTGCTCCTCGTCGCTGGTGGCCCTCCACATGGCGGCACAGGCGCTGCGCCAGGGCGAGTGCGAGATGGCGCTGGCCGGCGGCGTGACGGTCATGTCGAGCTCCGGCGCTTTCGTCGAGTTCAGCCGCCAGCGCGGGCTCGCCCCCGACGGGCGGTGCAAGGCGTTCTCCGCCGACGCCGACGGCACCGGCTGGGGCGAGGGCGTGGGCATGCTGCTCGTCGAGCGGCTGTCGGACGCCCGGCGCAAGGGCCACCAGGTGCTGGCGGTCGTCCGCGGCAGCGCCATCAACCAGGACGGCGCGTCCAACGGTCTGACCGCCCCCAACGGCCCCGCCCAGCAGCGCGTCATCCGCCAGGCCCTCGCCAACGCCGGACTCGCCGCCACCGACATCGACGCGGTCGAGGCCCACGGCACCGGCACCACTCTGGGCGACCCCATCGAGGCCACCGCGCTGCTGGCCACCTACGGGCAGGAGCGCCCCGAGGGCCGCCCGCTGTGGCTCGGCTCGCTGAAGTCGAACATCGGCCACACCCAGGCCGCCGCGGGCGCGGGCGGCATCATCAAGATGGTGCAGGCCCTGCGGCACGGACTGCTGCCCAGGACCCTGCACGCCGACGAGCCGACCCCGCACGTCGACTGGGCCTCGGGCGAGGTCCGGCTGCTCACCGAGCCCGTCGCGTGGGAGAGCGGGGACCGGCCCCGCCGCGCCGGTGTGTCGTCCTTCGGCATGAGCGGCACCAACGCCCACGTCATCATCGAAGAGGCCCCCCAGCCCCCGGTGGCGGCCGAAGTGCCCGCCGAGGAGCCGCTGTTCGACCAGGTGGCCGTGCCGCTGCTCGTATCGGCCCGGACCCCCGCGGCGCTCGAGGAGCAGGCGGGCCGGCTCGCGGCACTGCTGCGCGACGAGGCCGGCGCGCGGCCGCAGGACCTGGGCCACGCGCTGGCCACCGCCCGCACCGCGTTCGACGAACGGGCGGTCGTCGTGGGCGACCTGACGCCCGGCACCGGACGGGAGCGGCTGGCCGGCGCGCTCGAGGCCCTGGCCGCCGGCGGATCGCACGAGAACCTGGTCCGCGGCACCGCCGCCGGCACGCCGCGACCGGTGTTCGTCTTCCCCGGGCAGGGCTCGCAGTGGGCCGGTATGGCCGTGGAACTGCTGGACTCCTCGCCGGTCTTCCGGCGGTGGCTGACCGCCTGCGGCGAGGCGCTGTCCCGGTACGTGGACTGGTCGTTGGAGGACGTGCTGCGCGGCGCCCCGGGCGCGCCCGACCTGCAGCGGGTCGACGTGGTCCAGCCGGCGCTGTGGGCGGTCATGGTGTCGCTGGCCGAGCTGTGGCGGGCGTGCGGAGTGCGTCCGGCGGCCGTGGTCGGCCACTCGCAGGGCGAGATCGCGGCCGCCTGCGTCGCGGGCGCCCTGTCCCTCGAGGACGCGGCCCGCGTCGTGGCCCGGCGCAGTGGCCTGCTGCCCCGGCTCTCGGGCCTGGGCGGCATGGTCTCCCTGCCGGAGCCCGAGGAGGCCGCCGCCCGCCGCCTGGAGCGGTGGGACGGGCGGCTGAGCGTGGCCGCCGTCAACGGGCCCCGCGGCGTGGTCGTCTCGGGCGACCTCGACGCGCTGGAGGAACTGCTCGCCGAGTGCGAGGCGCAGGGCGTGAACGCCAAGCGGATCAAGGTGGACTACTCCTCCCACTGCGCCCAGGTCGAGCGGGTCCGGGACGAGCTCGCCGACAGGCTGGGTGCCCTCGCGCCCGTCGCGCCGGAGATCCCGTTCTACTCCACGGTGACCGGCGGCCCGGCGGACGTGCCGCTGGACGCGGCGTACTGGTACCGCAATCTGCGGCAGACCGTGCGCTTCGAGCAGGCGACCCGGCGGTTGCTGGCCGACGGCCACCGGGTCTTCGTCGAGATGAGCCCGCACCCCGTGCTGGTCTACGGCCTGCAGGACACCCTCGACGCCGTCCTCGAGGACACCCCCGGCACCCCCGGGGCCGTCGTGCCGACGCTGCGGCGCGGCGACGGCGGCACCCGCCGGTTCCTCACCTCGCTGGGCGAGGCCCACGCGCACGGCGTCCCCGTCGACTGGCGGGCGGTGTCCGCCGGCTGGGACGTCCGGCCGGCGGACGTGCCGACCTATCCCTTCCAGCGGCAGCGCTACTGGCTGGACGCCCCGGAATCGGAAGCTCCGGCCGCCGTGCCGTCCGTCGTGGACGCCGGGTTCTGGGAGGCGGTCGAGCGCGAGGACCTGCCGGCGCTGGCCGAGGACCTGCGCGTGGACGAGGACGTCACCCTGCGCTCGGCGCTTCCCGCGCTGTCCGCCTGGCACCGGCGCCGCCGGGAGGAGTCGGCGGCGGACGGCCGGCGCTACCGGATCACATGGAAGCCCCTGCCCGAGGACGGGCGGCCCGCGCTGTCCGGCACCTGGCTGGCGGTGGTCCCGGCGGAGCGGGCCGGTGACCCGGCCGCCGAGCTCGCGCTCAACTCCCTGGCCGCGCACGGCGCACACGTCGTGCGGCTCGTGACCGACGGGTCGAAGGACCGGGCCGCGCTCACCGCCCTGGTGCGCCAGGCGTGCGACGCCCCGGCCGGTGTGCTGTCCCTGCTCGCGCTGGACGACCGCCCGCACCCGGAGCACCCCGCCCTGGCACGCGGGCTCGCCCAGACGCTGCTGCTGGTCCAGGCGCTCGGCGACGCGGGCGTGGACGCGCCGCTGTGGTGCGTCACCCGGGGCGCGGTGTCCACCGGCGTCGCCGGTGACCGGACGGTCGCCCTCGGCCAGGCACCGGTGTGGGCGCTGGGACGCGTGGCGGCCCTGGAGCACCCGGGACGCTGGGGCGGGCTCGTCGACCTGCCCGAGGGCGTCGAGGCCACGGACGGGCGCGCCGCGCGGCGGCTGGCTGCCGTGCTCGGCGGCGCGCCGGGAGAGGACCAGGTCGCGGTGCGTGCGGCGGGTACGTACGCCCGGCGCATGGTGCGGGCCTCGGGCGGGACCGCCGACGGGCGGCCGTGGCGGCCGCGCGGCACCGTCCTGGTCACCGGCGGCACCGGCCACATCGGCGGGCACGTCGCCCGCTGGCTGGCGGGCGGCGGCGCCGAGCACGTGGTGCTGGCCGGGCGCCGCGGCCCGGACGCCGAGGGCGCGGCGGAACTGCGGGACGAACTGCGGGCGCTGGGCGCGCAGGTGACGGTCGCCGCGTGCGACCTGGCCGACCGCGACGCGGTCGCCGCGCTCCTGGCCTCCCTCCGCGACCGGCCGCCGCTGACCGCCGTGGTGCACGCCGCCGGGATCGGCACCCCCGCCATGATCGACGACACCACCGTCGAGGAGTTCGCGGCCGTGCTGGGCGCCAAGGCCACCGGCGCCGCGCACCTGGACGAACTGCTCGGTGACCACCCCCTGGACGCCTTCGTGCTCTTCTCCTCCGGGGCCGCGGCCTGGGGCAGCGGAGCACAGTCCGCCTACGCGGCCGCGAACGCCTTCGCCGACGCGCTGGCCGAACACCGCAGGGCCCGTGGACTGACCGCCACCGCCATCGCCTGGGGCGCCTGGGGCGGTGGCGGCATGGTCGACTCCGCCGCCGGGGAACGCCTGCGGCTGCGCGGGCTCGACCCCATGGACCCCGAGGCCGCCGTGCTCGCCATGCGGCGCGCGGTCGAGCGCGACGAGACCACGGCGGTCGTCGCCGACGTGGACTGGGCGCGCTTCGTGCCCGGCTTCACCATGGCCCGCCCCAGCCCGCTGCTCGGCGACCTGCCCGAGGTGGCCCGCCTCACCGCCGCCGACACCGAGGAGCCGGCCGCAGGCGGCGAACCGCCGCTGGTGCGACGGCTGTCCGCGTTGCCGCCCGCCGAACACACCGCCGCGGTCGTGGAGTTCGTGCGGGCCGAGGCGGCCGCCGTTCTCGGCCACCCGGACAAGGGCGCGGTGGGTGAGCGGCACGTCTTCCTCGAGCTGGGCTTCGACTCGCTGACCGCCGTCCAGCTCGGCAAGCGCATCGGCCGGGCCACCGGCCTGAAGCTGCCGAGCACCCTGGTCTTCGACCACGCGACCCCGGCGGCCGTGGCCGCGTACCTGCTCCCGTTGCTGGACGGGCGGCCGCGGGCCGGGCAGCCGGCCGCGGCCCCGGCGGCGGAGGACGACATCATCGTCACGCTCTACCGGCGGGCCGCCGGACTCGGCAGGCTCAGCGAGGCAATCGACATGGTCCGCAGCGCCGCTCGGCTGCGGCCGGTCTTCGGCGCGGCGGACGCCGCGGCGCACCTGCCCACGCCGGTGCGGCTCGCCCATGGCGACGAGGGCCCGCACCTGGTCTGCTTCGGCCCCTACATGGCGCCGTCCGGCGTGCACCAGTACGCCAGGTTCGCGGCCGCGTTCGGGGGGCGGCGCAGCATCTGGGCCCTGCCCGAGCCGGGCTTCGCGCCGGGCGAGTCGCTGCCGCAGGACGTGGACGCCCTGCTCGAGGTGCACGTCGCCGCCATCGAGCGCAGCGTGGGCGAGGAGCCGGTGGTGCTCGTCGGCTACTCCTCCGGCGGCTGGGTCGCCCACGCGGTGGCCTGCCGGCTGGAGCGGCTGGGCCGGCCGGTCCGGGGCGTGGTGATGCTGGACAGCTTCACTCGCAGGGAGGGCATGGGCGACCGTTTCCAGTCGGCGGTGGCGCAGGAGCAGTCCGAGCGCTTCGACTTCGTCTCCTCGCCGGGCACCCAGCTGACCGCCATGGGCGGCTACCTCTCCGTCTTCGAGGACTGGCAGGCGCCAAGGGCCGCCGCGCCGACGCTCGTGGTCAGGGCGGGGGAGTGGATGGCCGGCGGCACGGCGAGCCCGGACGACCGCCCGGCCGCGCCCGAGCATGCCGATACGGTGACCGAAGTGCCCGGTGACCACTACACGCTGATGGAGCGTTACGCGGACTCGACCGCGGCGGCCGTCGACGAGTGGGTGACGAAGCTGGGCACCGCGTCCTGAAGGGACGGAGACCGTGTTGGCAAGCGTGTTGGCAAGTTTTGTGCCGGCAAGACTGTGTTGGGAAGGAACGACCCCATCGTGATCGACAACCCCTCCGGTGACGACAACGGCCTGTGGATCCGCAGGTTCCACCCGCGCCCGGACAGCGAGGTGCGGCTGGTGTGCCTGCCGCACGCCGGCGGCGCCGCGAGCTACTTCTTCCCGGTGTCCAAGGCGATGCCGGCGTTCGCCGACGTCCTGTGCGTGCAGTACCCCGGCCGCCAGGACCGCCGCACCGAACCGCTCATCGACAACATCCCCGACCTCGCCGACCGGGTGTTCGCCGCGCTCCTGCCCTGGGCGGACAAGCCGCTGGCGTTCCTGGGCCACAGCATGGGCGCCTCGGTCGCCTTCGAGGTGGCCCGCCGGTTCGAGCGGGAGAAGGGCGTGGTCGCGGCCGGCCTGTTCGCCTCCGGCCGCCGGGCGCCCTCCGCCCACCGCGACGAGAGGATGCACCTGCTCGACGACCGCGGCCTGGTGGCCGAGGTCGACAGCCTCAGCGGCACCGTCTCCGGCCTCCTCGACGACGAGGAGGTGCTGCGGATGGTCCTGCCGGCCATCCGCTCGGACTACCGGGCCGCCGAGACCTACGTCTACGAGCCGGGCGAGTCGCTGCGCTGCCCGGTGCTCGCGCTGATCGGCGACAACGACCCGAAGGTGACGGAGGAGGAGGCGCGGGCCTGGGCCCGGCACACCGAGGGCTCCTTCGAGCTGAAGGTCTTCCCCGGCGGCCACTTCTTCCTGGCCGACCACCAGCAAGCGGTGATCGGGGAGATAGCCGCCTGGCTGCGGTAGGCACGACGACGACGGCCGCTCTCCCGTCCGGCTCCGGCCGGACGGGAGAGCGGCCGTCGTGCTGTGTCGCCGGCTACGACTCCTGGAGGTCGCTCTGGACCTTGCCCTCGTGCGAGACCCAGTCGCCGAAGGCCGCCTTGCCGGCCCCCTTGCCGCGGGTGCTGCTGAGTCGCCCGTCCATGCCGAGCACGACCGCGACGTTGCGGCCCTGGGAGTCCTGGACGACGCCGGCGGTGCCGCGGTGCGGCACGCCCTGCTCCTGCCAGGGCCCCGGGCGCCCGGAGCCCGCGGACATCCGCACCCGGCCCTTGGCGTCCCGGGCGGCGAGCACGGTGTCGTTGCCCGCCTGGGCGAGCGCCACCCGGCCGTAGCCGCCGATCGGCTCGCACTGCGCGGTCACCCGCCAGCCACCGTTGTCCGCCTGCCGGTCGGCGATCATCACGCGGGACGTGGCGGGCTGGCGCATCGCCAGGCGCAGGCCGCCGCCGGAGAGCGGGGCCAGGGACAGCGGGCCGGTGGTGGCCGGCAGCCGCGTCGGCCCGGTCATGGTCAGGGGCCCGCCGGAGCCGTCGGTCATCCAGTGGTGGACGGTCTTGACGTCGGCGGCCACCACATGGACGCGGCCCTTGGCATCGAGGACGGCGTCGAGGCCGTCCTCGATCTTCAGCGGCCGGTCCGTGGAGGTGGTCAGCTGCTCCCACTCGGAGAAGCCCCGGCCGCCGGCGGCCGAGCAGGAGCTGACGCCGCCGGCCCAGTTCTTGACGAAGACGTGGACCGTGCCGTCCTTGTCGGCCACCGCGACGGGGTAGCCGACCTCGATCGAGCGCATGGGGTCCTCCTCCGGCGAGCGCAGGGACTCCCAGGGGCCGAACGCCGGAGTGCCGCCGTTGGATATCCGGCCGGTCTGCAGGGCGGTGACGATCTCGCGCCGGTGCGGCTGGTCCGCCGTGGGCAGCACGGTCCGCACGGAGAACAGCTGCAGCGTGCCGTCGGCGTGGCGCAGCGCCTGCACCTGGCCCTCCAGCATCCCGCCGCCCACCGCGGCCGGCTTGGACCAGATGCCGCTGCCGGCCCGGGTCTCGGTCCAGCAGTGCGCCTGCCCGTCCAGCAGCGCGAAGGCGGCGAGCCGGCCGTCGGGCAGCGGCTGCACCCAGCGCTGGGTGCCGGTGGCCCGGTGGCGGAGGTTGTTGGACCAGCGGGTGTCCTTCGACCGGTTGCCGACCTTGCGGTCGCCGCAGCCGGCCGGGTCGCCGCAGTCCTTGCCGTCCGCCCAGCCGTAGATGTCGAGGATCTTGACCTTGTGGCGGGTGGTGGCCGCGTCCAGGCTGTTGGGGAGGGTGGAGACCTCGTAGCCGACGTAGCTGTCGACGGCCGTGGGACGGGAGTGCTTGCGCCCCCAGTACTGGGCCAGGGCGGCCTGCGCGAAGTAGGCGGAGCTGGTGTGGTCCTGGTGGTCGTACTTGGCTATGCCCTTCAGGACGGGCGGGGTGTTGGGGTAGTGCGGTTCCTTGGGCAGGTGCGTGGGGTTGGGGTCCAGGGTCCGCACGACGGTCGGCTGGTAGCGCTCCAGGACGGCCGTCAGGGAGTCGATCACCTGCTGGCGGGTGTAGTGGTAGGTGCGCCGGACCGGGCTCGCGACCGGCAGCAGCGTGGTGAGCTTGGGGGTGGCCCCGAGCCACAGGCCGCGCAGGCTCTCCTGGCGGGGGGCCTTGATGAACCGGGCCTCGATCAGCTCCATGAAGATCAGCTGGACCTGGGGGGCCGCCTTGAGGGTCTGCAGCTCCACCTGGAAGCCGGGCAGGAGCGACAGCGACTCCACGGTCCACGGGCTGAGCCAGTCGCCGGTGGCCATCTGGGCGGTCGCCTCGCGCAGGCCGTTCATCCGGGCCCGGACGAACTCGGCGCGCTTCTCCGGCAGTTTGGCGTAGCCGGGGCTGCGGGCGAGCGCGTTGCGGCCGTCGGACTCGCCGCCCGTCATGCAGACGGTGACGGTCGGCGCGCCGCTGCGTATGGACTGCTCGAGCTCGGGGTTCATGAAGTACAGGGAGTCGTCGGCGTGCGCCATGATGTGCACGAACGACTCGTTGGTGACGGCCTTCGCGGGGCGCGCGGGGAACTCCCCGGGCCGGCGGCCCTTCGCGGAGTCGGGAGCCAGCCACTGCCAGGCACCCACCGCGCCCGTTCCGACGACCAGGCCTCCACCCGCGACCTGGAGGACGCGACGACGCGGTATTCGCCCTGGCACAGGGGCTCTCCTTATCTCCTGCGCCAAGTGAGCGCGGTAGTGAGCGGAAAGCGGGCGATTGGAACTAATCGCCCGCTGATCATGAGTTCGATCCTATGATCCGCAACCCCCTGTTTCCCTGCTGTTGTGTAACAGCCATGCCACGGCGAGCCATAGATTCCGATGCGATTGGGAAACGCGGAACGCGCCCGCCGAAGCGGTCACCGACCGTCCCCGGACGACTGCGCGACGTGCCGGAAAAGCCGCCTTCCGGCCCCTCGGCCGGCCTGGCCGCGGCCCGCCTCAGGTGGCCGGGCCCCGGTCGTTGAGGATCTTGTGGAAGAGGACGTGGTCGCGCCACGCCCCGTTGATGTGCAGGTAGTTCCGCGCGGTGCCGATCAGCTCGAAGCCGCACTTGACCAGCACCCGCCGGGAAGCGGCGTTGGCCACGACGGTGCCCGCCTCGATGCGGTGCAGCCGCAGCCGCTCCCCGGCGTCCCGGCACGCCGCCGTCACGGCCGCGGTGGCCAGGCCCCGGCCCGCGTGGTCGGCCGCCACCCAGTAGCCGAGATTGGTGCTGCGCCAGGCGCCGTGGACGATGTTGGCGAGGTTCACCACCCCGACGATCTCGCCCCGGCCGCCGTCCCCGGCCAGCACCCAGGGCATCATCCGCCCCTCCGCCCGCAGCGCGGTCAGGTCCGCCAGGCGGGCCGCCTGGCCCTCCTCGGTGAAGAACGCCTCGGCACGTTCGGGTTCCCACGGCCGCAGGTGCTCGCGGTTGCGCCGGTAGGCACGGGCGAGGGCCGCCGCGTCGTGCGGGGTCACCGGGCGCAGCAGGATGTCCGGTGTGATGGCATGGGAGTCCTTGATCATGTGCCTACCGTAGGGCGGTCAGGGCCTGTCGCGGTGGCGCGGATTTCCCGCGAAGATGTGGCGAAGGTCCACGTGCCCCCGGCCGGGCCGGGAAGCGAGGGGATGGACGCCGCACCCGTGGGAGCCCATGTGAAGCACCTCGGAATTCTCGCGCACAGCGCCGAAGGCGCCGCCCTGTGCTTCCGGACCTTCTGCCAGGAAGGATTCGCGCGACTGGGACCTCATGACCACCCCGACGTCACCATGGACCTCATCGCCATGGCGCGCTCCATGCCCGCCTGGGACGAGGGCGACCACGCCACCGTCCGCCGGACGCTGGCACTGAGCGCGCACCGGCTCGCCCGCGCCGGGGCGGACTTCTTCGTCTGCCCGGACAACACCGCGCACATGGCACTGGAACTGCCCGGCGCCGACCTGCCCCTGCCGGGCCTGCACATCGCCGGCGTCGTCGCCGACCGGGCCGAGCACGAGGGATACCGGCGCGTCGGCCTGCTCGGCACCCGGTACCTCATGGACGGGCCCCTCTACCCCCGGACGTTCGCCTCCCGCGGCATCACGGCCGAACTGCCGGACGCCGACGACCGCCGCACCGTCGACCGCGTCATCTTCGGCGAACTCGTCAACGGCCGGTTCACCGACGCCGCACGGGCACACTGCACACGCGTCATCGAGCGGCTGGCGCGGCGCGGCTGCGACGCGGTCGCCCTCGTCTGCACCGAGCTCCCGCTCCTGGTGACACCCGGCGACTCCCCGCTGCCCACCCTGGACTCCACCCGCCTGCTCGCCCGCGCCGCCTTCGACGTCGCCGTGGGCCGCAGAGCCCTGCCGTCCTGGCGCGGAGGCCCGATACGGACCTGACGGCACACCCCGGGCCCACCCCACCCCTGTCATACCCCGGTATCACCCACCGGTTGGCTCCATGGGGTGACGCCGCGTCATCCACCTCCTTTCTACGTTCCCCCTCGTCACCGCACACGAGGGAGATGCACTCATGCGCCGCTTCAAGCGCACTCTGGTCGCCGCCGCCGTCACGACGACCGTCATGGCCGGCACGGCGGGCTGGGCCGTCGGCGGCGAGCAGACCGCGGTGACCGGCCCGCCGGCCGGCACCGCCGCCTGGCGCGCCGACCACAGCCTGCACCGCACCCTCCCCGACCCCGCCACCGCCGCTCCCCGTGAGATCGCCCGCTTCTTCGCCGGCGTCCCCGCCGACGAGCAGCGCGAACTGGCTGCCCGCCACCCGCTCGTCGTCGGCAACCTCGACGGGGCGCCGGTGACCCTGCGCTACGAGGCCAACCGCCGCGCCATCACCGCCGAACGCGACCGCGAACGCGCTCGCGCCGCCGACACCTCCAGCACCGCCCCCGAGCGGCGGCGCGCCGCCGACCTCGCCGACCGCTACACGCGGCTCCTCGAGCCGGGACGACAGATCCTCGCCTTCGACCCCCGCGGACGCGGCCAGATCGCCGAGGTCTACGGCGACTTGGCCACCGCCCACCGCACGGCCGTCGTCGTCCCCGGCTCCGACATCGACCTCGCCTCCTTCGACCGCACCCACGACCAGTACGGCGCCCCCGCCGGAATGGCCCGCTCCCTGAAGGCCGAACTCGCCCGGCAGGCCCCCGGCACCCCCACCGCCGTGATCGCCTGGGCCGGCTACACCACCCCGGTCGGCATCGGCCTCGACGCCGCCACCGGCCGCCTCGCGGAAGCGGGCGCCCCGCGCCTGGAACGCCTCCTCGCCGGCCTGGCCGCCCCCGGCACCGCCGCCGCGCCGCCGGCCGTCTTCTGCCACAGCTACGGCTCGGTCGTCTGCGGCCTGGCCGCACCCGCCATCGACGGCACCGAGGCCGCCGACCTCGTCGTCCTCGGCAGCCCCGGCGTGCGCGCCGACTCCGCCGCCGCCCTGCGCACCGGGGCCCGCGTCTGGGCGACCCACCGCAACAGCGCCGACTGGATCGGCCGCATCCCGAACGTCCGCGTCCTCGGCCTGGGCCACGGCGCCGACCCGACGTCGGCGTCCTTCGGCGCCCGCCCGATACCCTCCGACGGCGCGCACGGCCACAGCGCCTACTTCGCCCCGGGCACCCGCTCACTGACCCATTTCGCGCAGATCACCCTCGGCCGGTACACGGCCGTCCACTAGGGCATCCCCGCGCGCCCCGTCACAGCGTCCGCTCCAGCAGGAAGTCGACAAGCGCCACGAGCTCGCCCATCGCGCCCGGCGCGAACGGCGCGCCGGCCAGGCAGCGTTGCGCGGCCTCGGCGTGGCGACGGGCCTCGGCGGCGGTGGCCTCCCGCCCGCCCGCCTCCTCGACGAGAGCGGCCGCCCGCCGCGCGGCCGCCGCGTCCAGCGGGGCGCCGGAGCCGAGCAGGGCGGCGAGGGAGCGCGCGGCCGGGCCCGGCGCGGCCAGCGCCGCGAGGACCGGCAGCGTCTTCTTGCCGCGGAGCAGGTCGCCGTGGACGGGCTTGCCGGTGGCGGCCGGGTCGCCCCACACGCCCAGCAGGTCGTCCACGGCCTGGAAGGCCGTCCCCAGATGCCGGCCCGCCTCGGCCAGCGCGTCCACCCGCAGCGGGGAGGCACCCGCCAGCACCGGCCCCAGGGCCAGGGCGCAGGCCAGCAGCGAGCCCGTCTTGCCGGCCGCCATCGACTCGTACTCGGCGACCCGCACCGCCTCGGGCCCCGTCCACGGCCGGGACTCGAAGAGCAGGTCGTCGGCCTGGCCCCGCACCAGCTCCCGCAGCGCGGCGGTCAGATGGCGCACGGCAGCCGCGCCGTGCGCGCCGTCCGCCCCGGCCAGCGTCTCCACGGCGAGCGCGAACAGCGCGTCTCCCGCGAGGACCGCGGGGCCGGTGCCGAAGGCCTTCCAGGTGCTGTCCCGGTGCCGCCGCCGCTCGTCGCCGTCCATCACGTCGTCGTGCACCAGGGAGAAGGTGTGCACCAGTTCCACGGACACCGCCGCCGCCACGGCGGCCTCCTCCGGCGCGCCCACGGCCTCCGCGCCGAGCACGGCCAGGGCCCGGCGGATGCCCTTGCCGCCGTCGGCCGCGGTCGGGGTGCCGTCGGCGGCGCACCAGCCGAGCGAGAAGGAGGCCATGCGTCGCGGCCAGGGGTGCAGGGTCCGCACGGCCGCCCGCAGGGCCGGCTCGGTCAGCTCCCGGCAGCGCTCGAGCACCAGCGGCGGCGGGCTCGTCACCCGCAGGCCCGGCCGCGCGCTCACGCGGAGACCCCGAGCTCTGCGCGGGCCTTGCCGACCATCTCCTGGGCGTGCCGCAGGCCGAGCGCGCCGAGCGTGCGGTCCAGCGCGTCGAGGTCGGCGGCGGTCTCCGCCGCGTCCCGGCCCAGCCGCGCGCGGGCCTTGACCAGGCCGAGCGTGGCCAGGGCGGTGCCCCGCGGCTCGTCCATGGCCCGGAACTCCTCCAGGGCCCCGCTGTAGGTGGCGCGGGCCTCCTCGTAACGGCCCGCGCGGAAGAGGACGTTGCCCCGCATCTTGTGGTTGTAGGCCAGCGCGCTCGCCAGGCGCATCCGGCGGCACGCGTCCTCGGCCCGCGTCAGCAGCTCCAGCGCCCTGCCGGTCTCGCCCCGCAGGGACAGCACGTCGGCGATGCCGCGCAGCGCCCACGCATGGCCGCGCGCGTCGTCGGCCTTCTCCGCTATCGCAGCCGCCTCCTCGAACATCTCCAGGGCCGTGTCGTAGGAGCCGGTGTTGCGGTGCATCTGCGCGATGCCCTCCAGCGCCCACACCGTGTGCCGGGCCTCGCCCCGCCGCCTGGCCTCGGCCAGCAGCTTCTCGTGCAGCTCGCCGACGGCCTGGTAGTCGCCCTGGATGCGACCGGTCTCGGCCAGTCCTGCCAGCGAGTAGCCGCGGGCGACGACGTCCCCGCCGCGCTCGGCCAGTTCGGCGGCGACGGCGAGCCAACGCCGGGCCAGGGCCAGCTCACCGCGCTGCCGGGCGAGCGTGCCGCCGCTCCACACGGCCCACGCCATCGCGCCCTGGTCCCCGGCCCGCCGGGCGGCCCGGTAGCTGTCCTTCCAGGCCCGCTCGGCCTCCTCGACGCGGCCCAGCCGCCGGCTCGCCTCGGCGACGGCGAGCCCGGCGTGCGCCGACTCCAGGGCGGAACCCGCCAGTTCGGCCCGCCGGCGCTGCTCCACCGCCCTGTCCAGCACCTCCTCGAGGGAGGAGTTCACCGAGAGCTCGCCGAGCGCGCCGCGGTATTCGGGGGCGAATGCCTTGCCGTACATGTGACCCTCTCTTCGTGACAGTGATCACGAAGCTATGGCCAAGGCGTATCGGGGGGCATCCATCCGGGAGGCGGTCCTCCGTACCTCTGAGGACGGGTGGCCGAACCGCGTGTCATACGTGAGATGTACGGGTGCGGGTACCTGATAGCTTCTGCCCGTTGATCTTCGTTCACGTTCCGTTTCCGCGGAATCGTTCCTTCGTTTAAGGATGTACATTGCCCGGCCCCCGGCCCCGCCGTTTACACCGTCTCGCCCGCGCCACGGCGCTCTCGGCTGTCGTCCTCGCCGCCCTCCCCGCGGCCCCCGCCTTCGCGGACACCTCCGCCACCCCGCACCTGGACGCGGTGGAGAAGACGCTGCGTCAGGTCTCGCCCGGCTTCGAGGGTGACGTCTGGCAGCGCACCAGCGGCAACAAGCTGGACGCCTCCGCCGCGGACCCCTCCGACTGGCTGCTGCAGACCCCCGGCTGCTGGGGCGACGACAAGTGCGCCGACCGTCCGGGCACCAAGCGGCTGCTCGCCAAGATGACGGAGAACATCTCCAAGGCCAAGCGCACGGTCGACATCTCCACCCTCGCGCCCTTCCCCAACGGCGCGTTCCAGGACGCGATAGCCGCCGGCCTGAAGACCGCGGCCGAGTCCGGGAACAAGCTCAAGGTCCGCGTCCTGGTCGGCGCCGCGCCCGTCTACCACATCAACGTGCTGCCCTCGAAGTACCGCGACGACCTGAAGTCCCGGCTCGGCAAGGCGGCCGACAGCATCACGCTGAACGTGGCATCGATGACGACGTCGAAGACCGCCTTCTCCTGGAACCACTCCAAGCTCCTCGTCGTCGACGGCGAGTCGGCCGTCACCGGCGGCATCAACAGC
Source organism: Streptomyces sp. NPDC053048 (assembly GCF_044547045.1). Classification (NCBI taxonomy): domain Bacteria; kingdom Bacillati; phylum Actinomycetota; class Actinomycetes; order Kitasatosporales; family Streptomycetaceae; genus Streptomyces; species Streptomyces sp. NPDC053048. The sequence continues at coordinate 286,873 of NZ_JBITZS010000002.1, read as the reverse complement.
TGGAAGGACGACTACGTCGACACCGCGCACCCGGTGACGGACGTCGACCTGGCCCTGACCGGCCCCGCCGCGAGCTCCGCCGGCCGCTACCTGGACACGCTCTGGACGTGGACGTGCCGCAACAAGGGCAACGTCGCCAGCGTCTGGTTCGCGGCCGCCGGCGGCGACTGCATGCCGACGATGGAGAAGGACGCCAACCCCACCCCCGCCGGCCCCACGGGCAACGTCCCCGTGATCGCCGTGGGCGGCCTGGGTGTCGGCATCAAGGACTCCGACCCCACCTCGCCGTTCAAGCCGCAGCTGCCCGGCGCCCCGGACACCAAGTGCGTCGTCGGCCTGCCGGACCGGACCAACGCCGACCGCGACTACGACACGGTCAACCCCGAGGAGAGCGCCCTGCGCGCCCTGGTGGCGAGCGCCGACCGCAGCGTCGTCATCTCCCAGCAGGACCTGAACGCCACCTGCCCGCCGCTGCCCCGCTACGACGTGCGCCTGTACGACACGCTCGCCGCGAAGCTGGCGGCCGGCGTGAAGGTCCGCATCGTCGTCAGTGACCCGGCCAACCGCGGCGCGGTCGGCAGCGGCGGCTACTCGCAGATCAAGTCCCTGTCGGAGATCAGCGACACGCTCCGTAACCGCCTCGCCCTGGTCACCGGCGATCAGCAGAAGGCCAAGGCGGCCATGTGCTCCAACCTTCAGCTGGCGACCTTCCGCAGCTCCCCGAACGCCACATGGGCCGACGGCAAGCCGTACGCGCTGCACCACAAGCTGGTGTCGGTCGACAGCTCCGCCTTCTACATCGGTTCGAAGAACCTCTACCCCTCCTGGCTGCAGGACTTCGGCTACATCGTCGAGAGCCCGGAGGCCGCGAAGCAGCTCGAGGCGAAGCTGCTCGACCCGGAGTGGAAGTACTCCCAGCAGAGCGCGACCTTCGACTACGCGCGGGGTGTCTGCGCGGGCTGACGCGGCAGGAGTGACCACCGTTCGTCAGGTGGGGGAACCGGGGAGTATCCGTGCCACACAGGTACGGGTACTCCCCATTTCGTTCATACAACTGCGTTCGACCATCGGGAAATCATCCGATGGTCTTCACTCATTAGTGAACGGATTTCATCTCGCGTGGCGCCAGGTGCAAGCATTCGCTCGCCTCATCCCGACGAGCCTCGCCCCGTCACCGGCGAGCGAGGAATTCTGGAGACTCCATGGAGCCATGTGGGGGAAGTGTGGTCCGCCGCTGGGGAGCGGCGCTGACCGCGTCGGCCGCGGCCATCGCGGTCACCCTCCCGACAACCACCGCCCACGCCGCGGGCGGCCCGACCGGAATCGGCGCCAAGGGCGCGTACCTCGACCGGGGACCGGACGGCAAGCCGTGGGGCAAGGCCCCCGACACCAAGCGGCAGATGGCCAGCACCACCAAGATCATGACCGCCGTCGTGGTCGTCGACCACTACGCGGCACAGCTCGGCAGGCAGGTCGCCGTCAAGCAGTCCTACCGCGACTGGGTCCAGCGCAACCAGGCCAGCACCGCCGACCTGCGCACCGGTGACAAACTCACCGTCCGGCAACTGCTGTACGCGATGATGCTGCCCTCGGGCTGCGACGCGGCCTACGCCCTCGCCGACACCTTCGGCGAGGGCGCGACGGAGCGGGAGCGCACCGCCTCGTTCGTGGCGAAGATGAACAAGAAGGCCCGCGCGCTGGGCATGCGCAATACGCACTACGACTCCTTCGACGGCATCTCCGCCGGCGGCGCCAACTACTCCACCCCGCGCGACCTGGCCCGGCTCGCCCGGCACGCGATGGGCGACGGCACGCTGCTGACGGTGATGAAGTCGCTCAGCACCCAGCAGAAGGCGACCAACGTCAACCGGCTCTACACCTGGTACAACACCAACAAGCTGCTGGGGTCGTACAACGGGGTCGTGGGCATCAAGACCGGGTCGACCAGGGCGGCCGGCCCCTGCCTGGTCTTCGCCGCCCGGCGCGCCGGCCGCACGGTCGTGGGCGTCGTCCTCGACGACCGCACCGGGCGCTACCCCGACGCCGCGAAGATGCTCGACTACGCCTACGGCGCGCGCACTTCGCTGAAGCTGCGCGAACTGCCCTACGGGGCGCACGAGGACTGACCCGCGCGGTGCCCGACGGCCCGGCCGCCCGCCACGAGCGGGGGCCGGGCCCGCTCAGGGCTCGTTGGAGAGGCGCGGCGAGGGAAGTGTGCTCATCGGCGCCCGGTGCCGGACGCGCTCCACCGGGTGGCAGTACTCCAGGCCCGCCAGCGGCTCGCCGGAGAAGAAGCGGGTCATCAGGTCCACCAGCTCCGCCGGGCGCTCGAGGTGGACGAGGTGGTCGGCGTCCTTGAACGTGGTGAAGCGGGCGTCCATGAGCCGGGTGGCCGCCTCCCGGCTGAGCGCGGGAGTGCTGAGGGGGTCGTGCTCACCGGTGGTCACCAGGGCCGGGACGCGTACGGACGGGCCGCCCGGGAGCCGGGAACACGTCAGCAGCCGCTGCGTGTTCTCCTTGTACTTGGCCAGGTCGTCCGCCGTCATGTCGTGCAGGGCACGGCGCAGGCACCGGGTGATCGCCGACCGCCGGGAGACCGTGACCCGCGGCGAGGCGCACACCATGGTGTCGATGACGCACTCGACGAATTCCGCCCGCCGCCCCCTCTCCGCCATGTTCAGGGTGCGCTCGATACGGGCGCGGACGTGATCGGCCAGGTGGGACATGGTGCCGACGAGCGCGATCCGTTCGGCCCGCCCGGGGTGGTCGCGCACCCACTGGTAGGCCACGGCGCTGCCGTAGGACCCGCCGAGGACGTTCACCGGGGCGGGCGCGACCTTGGCGAGCAGCTGGTCGAGCGCCTCGGCGAGGAAGTCGAAGCCGTACCGGGCGGGCAGCCGGTCCGCGCCGCCCCAGCCCGGCAGGTCGACGGTGATGACGCTCGCCGCCTCCAGGAACCCCTGTTCCAGGCGGCCCCAGGCGTTCTGGTGCTGGAACGCACCCCCCACCAGGACGACCGGGGCCATTCTGGCGTGCGGCTGGTGGATGACCCGGCCGCTGTACGCGTAACCGTCGAGGGTGAGCGGAATGACCTCTTCCAGGAGTGCGGTACGCGTCGGCACGGGGGGTCTCCGTTTCGTGGGGGAACTTCACCAGAGGAAACGAGAGCCGACGGTGGGACGTTACTGCCCATATGCCCGGTACTCCACGGGCACGGACAGCAGTTCACAGGCGCATCGCGAGGATCTCCGCACGGATCGCGGAGGACATCTCCTCCGCCAGATCACGGTGACCGTGATCGGTAACCACCGTCACCACCGCGTTGGCGTCGTGCGTGAACATGGTCACCGCCAACGGGTGTCCGGGACTCAGCGGAGGCAGCCCCGCGAGGCCGGTCAGCGACGCGGAACCCAGCATGAGCCGGCCCGCGTGCGTCGCCCCGCTGCTGCACAGCAGGGACGAGTAGAAGGGGGAGTCCGCGTAGCGGCCCAGCATGTCGCCCAGCAGCCCGTGCCGCCGCGGCCGCGACGCCACCAGCCGCGCCTGCGCCCGCGCCCGCTCCTTCAGCGCCGCCCGCCGGGTGAAGGCGTCCACCGCCGCCAGCCTCCGCAGCGGCCCGCCGCCCAACGGCAGCGGTACCCGGACCGTGGCATACCGGTTGCCCAGCACCGCCGCCTCGTCCTCCCCGCGCACATCGACCGGCACCATCGCGCACACGCCGCCCGGCAGCAGCATCCGCCCCACGGCACCGGTGGCACGCAGCGCACCGGCGGCCGCGGCGAGGAAGACGGCATTGGCCGAGGCCCGCCCGGACGGCAGGGCGTCGCGCGCGCCGTTCACCTCCGCGACGGTCAGCCGGCGGAAGGAGACCACCCGCCGGGCGTCCACTGCGCCGTGGAACGGCAACGGCCGCGCCCGGGGCACCAGATCCGCCAGCATGCCCGCCAGGCGCGGCGGCCGGGCCGGACCGGCCGGCGGGGGAGCCGGTGAGCGGCGGGCACGCGGGCCCGGCAGCGCCGCCGGGGCGTCGAGCAGGGCACGCAGCAGCGCGATGAGCGAGCCCCCGTCGAGCAGCGCGTGATGCGCGCGCAGCAGCAGCGCGAAGCCGTCGTCGGCCGGCAGCAGCCGCAGCTGCCACGGCGGCCGGGCGGGCCCGAGCGGCTGGGCCAGCAACTGCCCGACCACCGCCTCCGCCGACGCGTTCGTACTTCCGGAGCCTTCGACGACGTGGTGCTCGACGGCGAAGCCCGGCCCCGTCGTCCAGCGGGGCCACGCACGGGGACCGGAGGCCGCCACGTCCGGCGTCAGGCGCAGGCGCTCGTACGCCCCCCACCGCTCCCGCACCCGCTCGCGCAGCCCGGCCGGTGTGGGAGGGGAGCCCTCGAACCAGGCCATGACCCCGTCGGTCATGCACATCGCCCCGCTGCTCTGGTGCCGGAACAGCCAGGCGTCCAGGGGCGGCATGGCCTGCCCGGCGGCCGTGCCCGCCGGGCCCGGGAGGGCGTGCGGTGCCAGGCCCGGGGCGGACGTGTGCGGTGTCATGGACGACGCTCCCTCATCCCGTACGACCCCCTGCCCGGCCCCCTTGACGTGCCGTTCAACGCACCGTCTCCGCGACCGCGCGGACGACCGCCCCCGCCCCGTCCTCCCGGCCCACCCGCCCGGCCAGCTCGACGGCCCGCCGGGCGAACCGCGGATCGCCCGTGGCGCGCCGCAGGGCCCCGGCCAGCCGGCCCACCGTCAGGTCGGCGAACGGCAGCACCCCCGGGCTCACCCCCAGCCGTGCCAGCCGGGCCGCCCACCACGGCTGGTCGGTCAGGACCGGCACCGGAACCGCCGGCACCCCGGCGCGCAGCCCCGCCGCCGTGGTCCCGGCCCCGGCGTGGTGGACCACGGCGGCCGTGCGCGGCATCAGCCAGCCGTGCGGCAGCGGGCCCACGGTGATGACGTCGTCCCCCGCCACGTCCAGCCCGGCCCAGCCGGACTGGACGATGCCGCGCAGCCCCGCCTGCCGCAGCGCGCGGGCCGTGAGCTCGCCCAGCCGCTCGGAGTCGCCGGGCATCATGCTGCCGAACCCCACGAACACCGGCGGCGGGCCGGCCGCGAGGAAGTCGGTGACCGGCCGGGGCGGCTCCCAGTCGGCGCACTCGTGCGGCCACCAGTACCCGGCGACGCGCAGGCCGGGGCGCCAGTCGGCCGGGCGGGGCACCACCGAGGGGCTGTAGCCGTGCCAGATGGGCCACCGGTCCCGTTCCCGCTCGGCGCGCAGCCGGTGGCCGCTGCGGTGGGCGAGCCCCAGCCGCGCGTGCAGGTTGCGGTGGGCGGCGGCGTACAGGGCGTCCAGCACACCGTTCGCGGCGCGCCCGCGCAGCCGGTTGGCGGGGCCCGGCGGCTTCCAGGGCATCGTGCACGGGGCGAACGCGGCCGTGGGGACGTCCGGCTGGAGGAAGACCCCCATGCTCGGAACGTTGTGGTAGCGCGCCACGACGCGGCCGATCGGCGCGGCGATCGACGACAGCAGGACCACGTCGGCCTTGGGGTCCAGCGCGGCCAGGATCCCGTCGACCAGCGTGAGTGCCGCCCGCTCGACGGCACGGGCGAACCCCAGGACGACCCGCGGCGAACGTGCTCCCTGGGCGCGGCTGTGCACCCCCAGCAGCTCCTCGAACGGATCCGCCTCCAGCGGCCGCATCCCCAGACCGCAGCAGGTCACCACGTCCGTGAACCTCGCGTGGGTGACGATCTCCACCTCGTGGCCCTCGGCCAGCAGCCGGTGCCCCAGGCCCGTGTAGGGGGCGACGGAGCCCATCGTGCCCGCTGTGATGATCTGGATGCGCATGTCCTCGGCCCTCCCGCTGCCCTGCCGGGACAACGACAGGGCCCCCGGCGCGGATACGGCACCACCCGCGTTCCGTGGTGACACGCCGGACGTGAACGCCCGTCCTCCTGGGCAGAGGTGTGTACGGCAGACCCATGCACCGACCACCAGGAGAAGGGCCGTCCATGGACATCGCCGCACTGCGCAACGACACCCCCGGATGCGCGCACCGTGTGCACCTGAACAACGCGGGTGCCGCCCTGCTCTCCCGCCGCACCCTGGACACCATGACGTCCTATCTGGAGCTGGAGGCCCGCATCGGCGGCTACGAGGCGGCGAACGAACAGCTGCCGGCCATCGAGGCGGTCTACGGCGCCATCGCCGAACTCATCGGCGGACGGCCCGAGGAGGTGGCGCTGTTCGACAACGCCACCCACGCCTGGGAGGCCGCCTTCTACTCCGTCCGCTTCCGGCCCGGCGACCGGATCCTGACCGGCCGCTCGGAGTACGGCAGCAATGTGCTGGCCTATCTGCACGTCGCCCAGCGCACCGGTGCCGAGATCGTGGTGGTCCCCAACGACGAGTCCGGGCAGCTGGACACCGCGGCGCTGGCGGACCTCGTCGACGAGCGCGTCAAGCTCGTCGGCGTCAGCCACGTCCCCACCAGCGGCGGCCTGGTCAACCCGGTCGCCGCCATCGGACGGATCACCCGCCGGGCCGGGGTGCCGTTCCTGCTGGACGCCACGCAGTCGGTCGGCCAGTTCCCCGTCGACGTCGAGGAGATCGGCTGCGACATGCTCTCGGCGACCGGCCGCAAGTTCCTGCGCGGGCCCCGCGGCACCGGCTTCCTGTGGGTACGCCCCGGCGTCCTCGACCGCCTCGAGCCGGCCGTCAACGAGACGGCGGCGTCGGTGTGGGACGGCAAACGGGGCTTCACCTGGCGCGAGGGCGCGCGGCGCTTCGGGACGTGGGAGATGAGCTACTCCAACGTCCTGGGCCTGGGCAGCGCCGTCCGCCAGGCGCTGGAGCTCGGCCCGGACGCGATCGGCGGGCGCGCGCGGGAACTGGGGGCCGCCCTGCGCGAGCGGATCGACGAGGTGCCGGGGGTGCGCACGTACGACCTGGGGCGGGAGCGGTGCGCCATCGTCACCGCCAGTGTGGAGGCGGTCGCCGCACCGGACGTCAAGGCGGCGCTGGCCCGGCACGGCGTGAACGTGAGCGTCACGACGCCGGAGACCTCGCACCTCGACGACGAGGAGCGCGGCGTCCACCCGCTGGTGCGGCTCTCGCCGCACTACTACAACACCGAGGACGAGCTCGACCGGGCCGTCGCCGTCCTCGCGGACCTCGCGCGGTCCGTTCAGCCCAGGTAGTCGATCTGGTAGATGTGCAGGGTCTTCGTCCGGTGCCCCAGATAGATGACGACGAAGACCTCGTCGAGCACCAGCATCCGCATGATCCCGTCGTCCTCGCCGTACGGGACGGTCGCCGCGAAGGGGTCCGTGCAGGCCGCGGCGAGGACGTCGCTGAGCTGTTCGCTCACCGGCGGCGGGAGCGAGTCCCAGACGGCGGCTATCGTCGCGTCGTACTTGAGCGCGTACACCTGATCAGGGTGTCAGCTCTACGCGGCCCCGCGGGCGCGAACGACGGCGGCGTCCTCCTGGACCTTCCGGGTGATGTCGATCCAGTCGCCCGGGACCTCGCCGCCCGCCGCCTGGGCGGCCGCGGCCTGTCTGCCGCGCTCGACGGCCGCGAGGGTGCGCTCGGCGATGCCCTGCCATTTCGCGAAGACGGTCAGCACCTCGTGAGCCGGGGCGCGGCCGATCTCGCGGGAAAAGCGGTGGGAGAGGTCGGGACTGCCGAGAGCGTCGCGAATGCGCTCGATGCTCCACGGCTGGCCGGTGTTCATTGCGGTCCTCCCCGCGTAGGCGGCTCGACCGCCCAGAGTAGCGAAATCGTTCCCGCCGTATCAGGGGAACCGGAGGGGTGATTGCGCACTGCTGTACGAGCTAGCGGATGAATGCCACGCTGTGGAATGTCTGCTGACCGTAGAAACCGGACGGGAAATAGGAGGCCGCGCCGCGGCAATCGGGTGTGTCGTAGAGATAGGCCGCCCGGTCGGTCTCGTTGCCGGTGACGCCATGGGCGTCGCCGACCGGGTAACAGCGGCCGTCGACGGGGTTCGTCAGGTCGTGCCGCGCCTTGTCCCGCTGGGCGTGGTACACGAACGTACCCGTGGCCGCCTGGGCGCCCTGCGGTGCGAGGAGGACGGTGAGAGCAGCCCCGGCCAGGGCCAGGGAGCCGAGGACATGCATCGGATGTCGCATGTTCCGACATGCTCCCGAGGGGGCGGCGGCCACGGGCGGTTTTGCGGAGAGCTTCACCCGAACGATGCGCTGGGGCCCCTACAACCGGTAGACCCGCCGCGCGTTGTCCGCCGCGACCATGGCCGCCACCCGCTCCGCGTCCCCGGCCGCCCAGGCACCCTCGCCGACCCAGCCGGCCAGCAGCCGCGCCAGGGCCCGGCGGAAGAGCTCGGCGCCCACGACGTACAGCTCCGGCAAGCCGTATGCGTCGGTGGAGAACAGCAGCTTCCCGAACGGCGTCAGCTCCAGCATCTCCGCCAGCACCGCCTCCGCCCGCGCCCCGGTGTGCGACAGCGACAGGCCCACATCGGCGTAGACGTGCGGAAAGACGGCCGCCAGGTACCCGGCGTTGCGGTGGTACGGGTAGCCGTGCAGCAGGACGACCGTGCAGCCGGTGGGCCGTACGGCCTTGACGAAGTCGGTCAGCAGCAGCGGGTCGCAGCGGTGCAGCCGCAGGTCCGGGTCGCCGAAGCCGGTGTGGAACTGCAGCGGCAGCCCGGTGTCCGCGGCCGACCACAGCAGATGACGCAGCAGCACCGGGTCGGCCAGCCGTTCGCCCGCCGTCCGCCCGGCGAGCCACCGGTCGGCGGCGGCCCGTACCTCGCCCGATCCCGGCCGCGCCGGATCGAGGTCCAGGCCGTGCCGGTAGCCCGCCACCGACTTGAAGCCCGCCGCCGTGCGGGCGCTCTCCCGCACCGAGGCGGCCAGGGAGTCGAGGAAGCCGTAGAGGCTCCCGGCCGCGTCGGCGGCCCCTTCCGCCAGATGCTCCAGGCGGACGATCTCGTGCCAGGCGGCGCCACCGCCGGCGGCGGCCAGTTCGCCGGGGCTCGTCAGATCACCGGTCAGCCCGGTGTCCACCAGGAAGTCGGCGATGCCGCAGGCGCCCAGCAGTCGGCCGGCGGATTCCGCCGGGCCGAGCTCCCGCCGCCGCTCGAGGTAGTCACCGGGCGCGCAGTGCGGTGCGAGGCCCAGCAGCGGCCCGCACCAGCGGCGCACGGCGAAGCCCAGCTGGGTGTCGAAGAAGCTCGTACCGGGCGCGGCGGGCGCGTCGGACTCGGTCAGGAACGCCTCGAACGCCTCGTCCGACAGCGCGGAACGGGCCACCCCGTGACAGTGGTGGTCCACCAGCGGCGGTATGCGCACAGCGGCCACCGTCAGTACCGTCGGCGGGTCGCGGAGGCGATGTCCTTCGGGGCCAGACCCTCGAACAGCTTCACCTCGCCCGCGCGGACCGCCGCGATCGCCTCGAACAGCGGATCGCCCAGCGCGGTGCGCAGCAGCTCCGAGCGCTCGAAGTGCTCCAGCGCCTCCGCGAGCGACGTGGGCAGGCGCACCTGCCCGCCGGTGACGGCCGGATCGCCCGCCGCCGGGGCCGGCAGGACCAGCCCCTCGTCCAGCCCCGCCAGCCCGGCGGCGATGACCGCGCCCGTCACCAGGTACGGGTTGGCCGCCGGATCGAAGCACTTGACCTCGGCGTTGGCGCCCAGGACGTCGTCCGGCGCGCCGGTGATGAAGCGCAGCGCGGCCTCCCGCGCCTCCAGGCCCCAGCACTGGTAGACCCCCGCCCAGCGCGAGGGCTCCAGCCGCAGATAGCTCGCCGGTGTGGGCGCGCCCAGGGCGAGCAGGGCGGGCAGCTCCCGGAGCACCCCGGCCAGGAAGGCCTCGCACTCGCGCGTCATGCCGCACGGGCCGTCGCCGCCCCGGCACAGGTTCCGCTCGTCCTGCCACAGGCTCAGGTGCAGGTGCGCGCCGTTGCCGACCCCGCCGGGCTCCACGACCGGGGCGAAGGAGGCGTCGAGACCGTGCCGCAGCGACACCGCCCGGATCGTCTCGCGGACGAGTACGGACAGGTCGGCCGCGTCGACCGGGTCCGTGGGCGCGACCGACACCTCGAACTGGCCCGGCGAGTACTCCGGATGGATCTGCAGCACCTCGACGCGCTGCGCGGTGAGCGCGTCCAGCACGTCGCGGAGGTAGTCCGACAGCTCGATCATCCGCGTCATGCCGTAGGCGGGCCCGGAGCAGGCGTAGCGTGGCGGCTCGTGGCCGTTGGCGTGGGTGACGACCCATTCGGTCTCGAAGCCCATGCTCAGCCGGAGCCCGCGGGCCTGTGCCGCGTCGGCCATCCGGCGCGCGAACCCCCGCTGGCAGGCCACGTACGGCACGCCCTGCTGCTCGTAGCGGTCCACCGGCGCCCACGCCCAGCCGGGCTGCGCGGCGAGGACGGTCAGCCGGTCCAGGTCGGGGAAGAGCCGCAGGTCGCCGTCGGGGCCGCCGATGTGGCGGCTGGTGACGGCGGAGTCGTCGACGAGGTACACGTCGAAGGAGGGCGAGGCGCCCACGCCCCAGCGGGCGGCGTGCGCGAGCCGGCTCGTGGGGACGGCCTTGACGCGGGAGATGCCCGCGTTGTCCACCCACGTCAGGGCGACGCCGCGGACATCCCGCGCGGTGAGCTGCGCGGCGGCCTGCCGGGCCGCCGACTCCGCCCGTTCCCGTTGCTCCACGGCCCGCTCCTCACCATCGCACACCATCGAAAAACCTTCCGGAACTTTCCGGCCCAAGGATCCTGGCCGGGATCGGACCGGATTACACCTCCTGCACCTCAGGGGCACCGGCGGTCGCCGGTGCCCCTGAGCGCGATGACGCGATGACGCGATGACGCGGTGGTGCGGTGGTGCGGGTCAGCGCAGGGAGGTGAGCTGCTTCAGCGCCGGGTTCGCCTTGGCGGCCGGGGCGGGCTTGGTGTTGCAGTACTCGGCCTCGATCAGGCCCTCGATGTCGGCCGTCCAGTCGCCGTTGAAGTTGAACGAGGCGGTGTGCCGGCCGTTCTCGGTGCCCGAGGCCAGTGAGGTCGAGCCGTGGATGCCGCCGGTGTGGAACCACAGCGTCACATCGCAGGAGAGCTTGGCCTTCATGAGGCCCAGCCCGTACCCGGTGCCGGCGGCGTCACCCGTCGGCACGGTGGTCAGCAGTTCCTTCTGCTGGCGCTCGGGCAGCAGCTTGCCGCCCAGCAGTGCGCGGTAGTAGCGGTTGAGGTCACCGGTGGTGGAGATGATCTCCCCGGCCGCCCAGGCCCAGGAGGGGTTGAGCTCGGTGACATCGTGGATCTTGGCGTCCGGCTTGTCGGACAGCAGTTTGCTGTAGGCCCTGCCGTGCGGGGAGGGCATGCGGACCGAGGTGCCGGGCACGGTGGTGGAGCGCATGCCGAGCTTGTCGACGATGCGCTTGTCGACCTCGGACCCGTAGGAGTGGCCGGTCACCTTCTCGACGATCATTCCGGCGAGGACGTAGTTGGTGTTGGAGTAGTTCCAGCCCTTGCCCGGCTCGAAGTCCGGCCGGTGCTTCATCGCGGCCGCCACCAGCTGCTTCGGCGTGGCCGTGTCGTAGCGGTGCTCGAGGAAGCCCGTGGTGATGCGCTCGAGGACGTCGGGGTCGTTGGTGTAGTTGAAGATTCCGCTGGTGTGGTTGAGCAGGTTGCGGACGGTGATGCGGCGGCCGTCGTTGCCGTTGCCGCGCACGAGTCCGGGCAGGTGGCGCTCGACGCTGTCGTCGAGGTCGAGCCTGCCCTCGGCCTCGAGTTGGAGCAGGACGGTGGCGACGAACGCCTTGGTGACGCTGCCGACGCGGAAACGGTCCTGGGGGAGCCGCTTGCGGTCGGTCCTGAGGTCGGCGACGCCGGCCGAGGCGTTCCAGGTCCCGTTGCCGTCCTGGACCTGCCCCAGTACTCCGGGGATCCCGGCCTTCACCTGAGCGTCCATCACGGCCCGGGTGGCGGCGTGCGGGTCGCGGTCGCGGCCGGTGTCGGCCGAGGCGGTCGTGGTGAGGGCCGTGGCGGCCATGGTGACCGTCAGGGCGGCCCCCACCAGTCCTCTGCGTACCGTGCGTGCGGTCATCTGTTCTGCCTCTCCGCGTGAAGGGACATGTACGTACCGCAGGACTCCGTCAACGCCCCTGCCGTTGAGCGGACCTTGGGGGAGGGGGCGGAAACCGGCCAGTGTTGTTATCGGACCGCCAAGTACTGAGATGTCGTACTCCACTCCGTAATCTCACTCGATCGACGGAATGCACGTAAGGTGACTGACCGACTACGCTTGGTTTGTGTCGATGTGGGGTCGTGCTGTACTGCTGCAGCCCGCGGTGCGGGCTGTGGTCGTGGTGCTGACTTCCCTGGTGATGGTGCTGTCCGGTGTGACGTCGGAGGTCGTGGAGTATGCCTCCGCCCGGGAGCGGCCCCCCGCCTCGAGTCCCGCCGCCGACGGCTCCTGTGACGAATACGCCGCGTGCGTGCCGGAACGGCGCGTTCCGCGTCCGGGCCGGTCGGGTCGGCCGCTGGGCGGCCGTCCACTGGCCCTGGCGGCTGCCGCCGGGGGTGCCGGGGGGCTCTCCGGCCGGCAGGCGCCGGCCCGGCCCGGCGACGCCGTCGTCGACCCCGGCCACGCCCGTCACTCGGTCCTGCGCTGCTGAGCGGAACGACGCCCCCGCCCTTCCTGGGGCCGGGGCGTTTCGTGTGTCCGTTTCCGCATGCTTCCGCATGCCGGCAGTACGACAGCAGGAGTGACGTCATGCGCATCGATCCCGCGCGTGCGCTCGGCGCCTATGTGCGCGCCGAGGCCTATCGCGCCCATCGCCCCAAGCCCGAACCCGAACCCGCGCCGGTCATCGTCGAGGAGCGCCCGGACGCTCCCCGGGAAGGCGGGGGAGCCTCCGGCCGCCCCCGCTCGCGCAGGCCGGGGGTGCTCGCCCGGCTGCTTTTCCTGCGTCAGAAATGAGGCGGCGGGGGTAGGTCGGACGGGGGTCCGCGGAGGCGAGGCCCCCTGCGGGGTGACTTTAAGGTAAGGCTAACCTAATATCACCTGCGTCCGATGTGGGTCATTCCTCGCACGGACGGCTTACCCCTGTTTTCTGACTTCTTTTCGACGCCCGGAGCCTTCGATGACCTCGCCCGACCGCCTTTTCCTCACCGCGCCGCGCCGTGCGGCTCAGGCTCTCGCCGCTGTGGGTGCGGCCGCCCTGCTCCTGACCGGCTGCGGTTCGGACTCGGACTCGAAGTCCGACAAGGCGAACGACACGAAGTCCGAGGCGGGCGGCGGCACCCGTACGGTCAAGGACGCGACGGGCACCGCGGTCAAGGTCCCGGCCAACCCCAAGCGCATCGTGACGCTCACCCAGGAGGACCTGGACGCGGTGCTCGCGCTCGGCATCAAGCCGGTCGGCATCACCAACGGCCAGGGCCTCAACAAGCCCCCGGCCTACCTCGAGGACAAGGTCAAGGGCGTCAACGTCGTCGGTAACCTGCTGCAGCCGGTGATGGACAAGGTCATCGCCGCCAAGCCCGACCTGATCCTCGCCGGTGACATGCAGGACCAGCAGGTCCTCAAGCAGCTCCGCGAGATCACCCCGGCCACCCTGGTCACCATGGCACCCACCGACGACTGGAAGCTGTCCTTCCGGGGCATCGCCAATGCCGTCAACAGCATGGACAAGGCCAACAAGGTCATCGCCGACTACGAGGCCAAGGCCAAGAAGACCGGCGAGGAGCTGGGCGACAACAAGGGCGCCGAGGTCTCCATCGTCCGCTGGAACCCGGACGGCCCCAGCTGGATGGAGAAGAAGCAGTTCGCCTCCGGCGTCGCCCTGGACATGGGCCTCAAGCGCCCCAAGGCCCAGGACAAGGACGGCAACGCCCACACCCCGGCGCTCAGCCTGGAGAAGATCAACGAGATCGACGGCGACTGGCTGTTCCTGTCCACCCTCACCGCCGACGGCGAGAAGGCGCTGAAGGACGTCCAGGAGAAGCCCGCGTACAAGGAGCTGAACGCGGTGAAGAAGAACCACACCGTCACCGTGAACGGCTCGGTGTGGTCCACGCGCGGCGGCCCGCTGGCGAGCCTGGTCGTCATCGACGACATCGCCAAGGCGCTGAAGAAGTAAGCCGCACGACAGAGAACGCACGACGGGAACGCCGGACGGGCTCGGGGAGCCGTCCGGCGTTCCGGTGTTCGCGCGGGGCGCTAGGGCGTGTCCGCAAAGTCGCGCCTGGCCCGCGACGCCTGGCACGCACGCTCGCTGCGTTGTCGGGATCGCCCAAGTACGCCCAGTACGAGGGCGACCCTCCGCCTTGCGATCGCACGCACCAGACGCCGCGGGCCACGCCCTTCGGGCGTACGCCGCGACTTTGCGGACACGCCCTAGCCCGCCGTGCGCGCGGCCGCGAAGTCGGCCGCCGTCCAGGCCATGCCGACCGCGCCGTCGAGGATCGCGCGCTCGGCCTCGGCCGAGACCGCCGCCTGGACGAACTCCGGCTCGTGCGGGCCGCAGGCGCCGCCGGTGATGTCGAGGACGGGGTGGATGGACGGCACGGCGTGCGAGACGTTGCCCATGTCCGTGCAGGCGAAGGCCTCGCGCTGCTCGGGCTCGGGGCGGCCCAGCGCACGGGCGTTGGCCTGCCACAGGGCGATCAGGGCGGGGTCCGTGCGGAAGTCGAGGTAGTCCGGCTCGGGACGCGTCAGCGTCACCTCGCAGCCGGTGGCCAGTGCGCCGGCCCGGAAGCAGGCCTCCACGCGCTCGCGCAGCTCGCGCAGGTCCTCCGCGGCCGAGGCGCGGATCTCGTACTCGGCGGTGGCCCGGTCGGGGATCAGATTGGGCCGGGTGCCCGCGCTCGTCGTCACGCCGTGCACCTTCCAGTGCGGCGGCAACTGCTGGCGCAGCAGCCCCAGGGCGACCTGAGCGACCGTCAGGGCGTCGGCGGCGTTGCGGCCCTCGTGCGCGTTGAGGCTGGGGTGCGCCGACCGGCCCCGGTACTCCACCGAGAGCGTGCCGAGCGCGAACGAGCGGAACTCCGCGACCTCGAACGGGCACGGGTGCACCATCATCGCCGCGTCGACGCCCTCGAAGGCCCCGGCCTCCAGCAGCAGCGCCTTGCCCGCGCCGCGCTCCTCGGCCGGAGTACCCAGGACCCGTACCGTCAGGCCCAGTTCGTCGGCGTGGGGGGCCAGCGCCAGCGCCGCGCCGACGCCGGCGGCGGCTATCAGGTTGTGGCCGCAGGCGTGGCCGAGGCCGGGCAGCGCGTCGTACTCGCAGGCGATGGCCACGGTCACGGGACCCGAGCCGATCGTCGCGGAGAAGGCCGTCTCCAGGCCGTGGGCGGGGGCGGTGACCGCGAAACCGTGGCCGCTCAGGGCCTCGGCGCACCAGGCGGCCGCCCGGTGTTCGGCGAAGGCCGTCTCGGGGTGCGCGTGGATGCGGCGGCTGAGCGACAGGAGCTCCTCGCGGTGGGCGGAAACGCGCTCGCGTATGGCTGATTTGAGGCCTTCGGCCACGGTCATGTCCGGCTCCTGTGTCATCGGTGTTCCATGCTGCTCACGGTATGCGGGGGCCGCTCTCACAAGCGATCAAAAAATAGCTTAGGCTTACCTAAGCTGACGCACCGGGGGGTCCGGTGTGACCAGGAACGTTTGCCATATATCGGGAGTCCCCACGCATGCGTGACCACCAGGCCGAGACCGGCCCCGCCGAACTGCCGCTGCTCGCCGCGCAGTCCGGCATCCTGTACGCCCAGGCTCTCGACCCCGGCAACCCGGTCTACAACACCGGTGACTGCGTGGAGATCAACGGCCGCCTCGACGAGGAGCTG
Source organism: Streptomyces sp. NPDC053048 (assembly GCF_044547045.1). Taxonomy (NCBI): domain Bacteria; kingdom Bacillati; phylum Actinomycetota; class Actinomycetes; order Kitasatosporales; family Streptomycetaceae; genus Streptomyces; species Streptomyces sp. NPDC053048. Next base: position 271,056 of record NZ_JBITZS010000002.1, on the reverse strand, counting down.
TTCGAAAGAGCCCTGCGGCAGACCGTCCAGGAGGCCGAGACGCTGACCCTGGTCGCCACGGCCGACGGCGACAACCCCGCACAGCGCGTACGCACCGGCGACGTCGCACCGCTGCACCGCCTGGACCTGCGCACGGCCGGACAGCCCGCCGCCGAGGCCGAGGCCTGGATGCACGCCGACCTCGCCCGCCCCGTCGACCTCACCGAGGGGCCGCTGGTCACCCAGGCGCTCATCCGCCTCGCCGACGAGCGCTACTGGTGGTACCAGCGCGTCCACCACTTCGCCGTCGACGCCTACGCGCTCACCCTCATCGGCCGCCGCCTCGCCGAGATCTACACCGCCCTCACCGCCGGCACCGAACCCGCCCCCAACCCCTTCGGCACCCTGCGCGAACTGGTCGAGGACGAGGCCGAGTACACGGCCGGCGAACGCCACACGGCCGACCGCGATTTCTGGCGCGAGCGCTTCGCCGACCGGCCCGAGCCCGTCTCGCTCTCCGACCGCCCCGCCGCCCCCGCCGGCGCCGTCCTGCGCCACGCCGGCGAACTGCCCGCCGGCTCCCTGACCCGCCTCGAATCGGCCGCCCGCGCCGCCAAGGCCACCTGGGCCGAACTCCTCATCGCCGCCACCGCCGGCTACCTGCACCGCACGACCGGCGCCCAGGACATCGTCCTCGGCCTGCCACTGATGAACCGCCGCGGCCCGGCCGCCCTGCGCACCCCCGCCATGATGGTCAACGTCATGCCGCTGCGCATCGCCGTGGCGCCCCAGGACTCCGGCGCCGAACTCCTGCGCCGCGTCGTCCTCGAGGTGCGCGCGGTGCGCCGCCACCAGCGCTACCGGCAGGAGGACCTGCGCCGCGACCTCGGCCTGACCCTTGCCGAACAGCCGCTGTTCGGGCCGATGGTCAACATCAAGGCCTTCGAGGGCGACCTCGCCTTCGGCGAACTGCCCGGCGTGCTGCGCAACCTCGCCGCCGGCCCCGTCGACGACCTCGCCGTGGCCGTCGTCCCCGCGCCCGACGGCTCCGTGCGCCTCGGCCTGGACGCCAACCCCGCCCGCTACGACGCCGGCTCGCTGGCCGGGCACGAGGACGGCCTGCGCCGCTACCTCGACGGCCTGACCGAGCTCCTCCTCGACGACGCCCAGCGGCCCGTCGGCACCATCGACCTCCTCGACGCCGACGAGATCCGCCGCGCCACGGCCGGCCGCACCGAGCCCGCCGTCGAGCGGACCCTGCCCGAGCTCTTCGCCGAGCAGGCCGCCCGCACCCCCGACGCCGTCGCCGTCCGCAGCGGCGCCACCTCCCTCACCTTCGCCGCACTGGACTCGGCCGCCAACCGCCTCGCCCACGAACTGCGGGCGTCCGGGGTGACGCCGGGCACCGCCGTGGCCCTGGCGCTGCCCCGCAGCGCCGACACCGTCGTCGCCCTGCTCGCCGTCCTCAAGGCCGGCGGCGTCTGCCAGCCGCTCGACCTGGGCCACCCCGAGCAGCGCATCACCGCCGTCCTCGAGGACACCCGCCCCGGCTGCATCGTCGGCACCACCGCCGCCGTCCGCACCCTGCCCGAGCACGGCATCCCCACCCTGCTGCTGGACGACCCCGGCACCCGCGCCCGCCTCGACGCCCGGCCCGCCACGGCTCCCACGGCGCCCACGCTCCGTCAGCCCGCCTACGTCATCCACACCTCGGGCTCCACCGGCCGCCCCAAGGGCGTCCTCGTCACCCACGCCTCCCTCGCCAACCTCCACGCCGGGCACGGCAGCGACCACATCGCCCCGGCGCTGGAACGCACCGGACGCGACCGGCTGCGGATCGCGCACAGCGCCTCCTTCGCCTTCGACGCCTCCTGGGATCCGCTGATCTGGATGGTCCACGGCCACGAGCTGCACCTCCTGGACGACGCCGCCTACCGTGACCCGGCCGTGCTGACCGCCTACGTCGCCGACCAGCGCATCGACTACCTCGACGCCACCCCCTCCTACGTCGAGGCCCTCGTCGCCGAAGGCCTCCTCGACGACGACCGGCACCGCCCCGCCCTCGTGGTCGTCGGCGGCGAGCCCGTCCCCGAACCGCTGTGGCGCCGCCTGGCCGCCACCGACGGGCTCGACCCCATCAACCTCTACGGCCCCACCGAGACCACCGTCGACGCCTACTACTGGCTGGCCGGCCCCGACGAGGACGGCGCCGCCGTGGGCCGCCCGGTGCGCGGATCGCGCGCGTACGTCCTGGACAACTCCCTGCGCCCGGCCGCCACCGGCGTCACCGGCGAGCTCTACATCGCCGGAGCCTGCCTCGCCGCTGGCTACCTGGGCCGGCCCGACCTGACCGCCGAGCGCTTCACCGCCGACCCCTTCGGCGCCCTGCACGGCGAGCCCGGCGCCCGCATGTACCGCACCGGAGACCTGGTGCGCCGCCGCCCCGACGGCACCCTCGAGTTCCTCGGCCGCGCCGACGACCAGGTCAAGATCCGCGGCTTCCGCATCGAACTCGGCGAGATCCAGGCCGTGCTGGCCGGACACCCCGCCGTCGCGCAGGCCGCCGTCATCGCCCGCGACTCCGCCACCGGCAAGCGCCTCCTCGGCTACGTCGTGCCCGCCGACGGCACCACCGCCGACACCGAGGCCCTGCGCGCCCACCTCGTCGAGCGGCTGCCCGAGCACATGGTGCCCGGCGCGATCCTCTCCCTGGACGCCCTGCCCCGCACCGCCAACGACAAGCTCGACATCCGCGCCCTCCCCGACCCGGACCCCGCCGCCCTGTCCGGCGGCACGAGCGGCCACAGCGGTCCCCGCACCCCGCACGAGGAGATCATCCGCGGCCTCTTCGCCGCCGTCCTCGGCCTGGAGACCACCCCCGGCCCGCACGCCGACCTCTTCGACCTCGGCGGCCACTCGCTCATCGCCGGCCGCGTCGCCGCCCGCATCCGCGACACCTTCGGCACGCCCCTCGGCCTCGCCGACGTCTTCCGCAACCCCACCCCCGCCGCGCTCGCCGCCCTTCTGCGTGAGGCACCGGCGGCCGGGGGCGAGGACCGGCCCGCGCTCGTGCCCGTGCCCCGCACCGACCGCATGCCGCTCTCCCCGGCGCAGAAGCGGCTGTGGTTCATGCACCGCCTCGAAGGACCCAGCCCCACCTACAACATCCCCCTCGTCCTGACCCTCACCGGACCGCTCGACCACGACGCGCTGCGGCTCGCCCTGAGCGACCTGACGTGCGCCCACGAGACGCTCAGGACGGTGTACCCGGCCACGGACAACGAGCCCTACCAGCGCATCCTCACGGCCGACGAGGCATGCCCGCGCCTGCACACCGCGCCCCTGGACGCCGACCTCACCGAGGCCGTGCGCCACTGCTTCGACCTCGCCGCCGAACCCCCGCTGAAGGCCACGCTGTTCAGCGACGGGGGACAGGAGCACACCCTGCTCCTCCTCCTGCACCACATCGCCGGCGACGGCGCCTCCACCACCCCCCTCGCCCGCGACCTGGCCACGGCCTACACCGCCCGCGCCGCCGGCCGCGACCCCGAACTGCGCCACAGGACCGTCCAGTACGCCGACCACACCGCCTGGCAGCAGCAGCTCCTGGGCACGGCCGACGAGCCCACCGCGCTCGCCGACCGCCAGCTCGCGCACTGGAAGCAGGCCCTGGCAGGCCTGCCGGACCAGCTCGAACTGCCCACCGACCGGCCGCGCCCGGCCGTCGCGTCGTACGAGGGCGACACCGTCCCCTTCCACCTCGACGCGACCGCGCACGCCGCCCTCGAGCAGCTCACCCGCACCACCGGCACCAGCGTCTTCATGGCCGTCCAGGCCGCCCTCGCGGCCCTGCTCACCCGCTACGGCTGCGGCACCGACATCCCGCTGGGCACCCCCGTCGCCGGACGCGACGACGACACGACCGCCGACCTCGTCGGCTTCTTCGTCAACACCCTCGTCCTGCGCACCGACACCTCCGGCGCCCCCACCTTCCGCACCCTCCTCGACCGGGTCCGGGCCACCACCATCGCCGCGTACGAGCACGCCGACCTGCCCTTCGACCGGCTCGTCGAAGAGCTCAACCCGCCGCGCTCGCTGGCCCGGCACCCGCTCTTCCAGGTGATGCTCGCCTGGCAGTCGATGCCCGACGCCGAGTTCGCCATGGGCCCCGGCCTGAGCGCCCGCATGGGCGCCGTGCCCTCCGGCACCGCCAAGTTCGACCTCACCCTGAACGCGGGCGAGCAGCCCGGCGGCGGCATATCCGGCTTCCTCGAGTTCCGCACGGACCTCTTCGACGCCACCACGGCCGAACGCCTCTCCACCCACCTGACCCGTCTGCTCACCGCGGCCGCCGCCGCCCCCGACACCCCCCTCGGCCGGCTCGCCCTCCTCGACGAGCAGGAGCTGCACCGCTCCCTCGTCGAATGGAACGCCGGCACCACCCCCACGCCCTCCCGGCAGACCCTCGTCGAGCTCTACGAGGACGCCGCCCGGCGCCACCCCGACCGCACCGCCGTGACCTGCGAGGGCGCCTCCCTCACCTACGCCCAGCTGTCCGCCCGCGCCAACCGGCTGGCCCGGCTGCTCGCCGGGCGCGGCATCGGGCCGGGCGCCATCGTCGCCCTCGCGCTGCCCCGCTCGCTCGAACTGGTCACCGGCCTGCTGGCCGTCGCCAAGTGCGGCGCCGCCTACCTGCCGATGGACCCGGACTACCCGGCCGACCGCCTGGCCTACATGCTGCAGGACGCCGCCCCGGCCGCCGTCGTCACCAACACCGCGACCGCGGCGCGCATTCCGGCGCACGAGCTGCCGGTCGTCCTCGTCGACGGCACCGAGGCCGACGCCCACGACAGCGCCGACCTCACCGACGAGGACCGCACCCGGCCGCAGCGGCCCGGCGACGTCGCCTACGTCATCTACACCTCGGGCTCCACCGGCCGCCCCAAGGGCGTCCCCGTCACCCACCACAACGTCGCCCGCCTCTTCTCCGCCACCGACCACTGGTTCGGCTTCGACGAGAACGACGTGTGGACCCTCTTCCACTCCTACGCCTTCGACTTCTCGGTGTGGGAGATGTGGGGCGCGCTCCTGCACGGCGGCCGCCTCGTGGTCGTACCGCACCTGGTCAGCCGCGACCCGGCGGCCTTCCGCGGCCTGCTCGCCGACGAGGGCGTGACCGTCCTCAACCAGACGCCGTCCGCGTTCTACCAGCTCATGGCCGCGGACAAGGAGGACCCGGGACGCGAACTGGCCCTGCGCTACGTCGTCTTCGGCGGCGAGGCCCTGGAGCTCGGCCGTCTCGACGACTGGTACGAGCGGACCGCCGCAGGTGGAAGGGGGGCCGACGCGCCCACGCTCGTCAACATGTACGGCATCACCGAGACCACGGTCCACGTCTCCTACATCGCCCTGGACCGGGCGAGCGCCGCCGCCGGCACCTCCAGCACCATCGGCGTCAACATTCCCGACCTGCGCGTCTATGTCCTCGACGAGTACCTCCAGCCCGTGCCGCCCGGCGTCACCGGCGAGATGTACGTCGCGGGCGAAGGCCTGGCCCGCGGCTACCTGGGCCGTCACGCCCTCACGGCGGAACGATTCGTCGCCGACCCCTTCGCCCACCTCTTCGGCGAGCGCGGCAGCCGGATGTACCGCTCCGGCGACCTCGCCCGCCGCCGCCCCGACGGCGTCCTCGAGTACTTCGGCCGCGCCGACCACCAGGTCAAGATCCGCGGCTTCCGCATCGAGCTCGGCGAGATCGAGGCCGTCCTCGCCGACCACCCCGACGTCGCCGACGCGGCCGTCGTCGTCCGCGAGGACAACCCCGGCGACAAGCGCCTGGTCGCCTACGCCGTCCCGGCCCGTGAGACCACGGCCGCGCTGCTGCGCGAACACGCCGGCACCGAACTCCCCGTCCACATGGTCCCGTCGGCCGTCGTCCTCCTGGACCGGCTGCCGCTGACCGCCAACGGCAAGCTCGACCGCAAGGCCCTCCCGGCCCCCGACCTGGCCGCCGCCGTCACCGAGGGCCGGGCCCCGCGCGGCCCCCGCGAGGAACAGCTCTGCGCGATCTTCGCCGACGTCCTGGGCCTGCCCCGGGTCGGCGTGGACGACAACTTCTTCGACCTGGGCGGCCACTCGCTGCTCGCCGTGCGCCTGGCCGGCCGCGTCAAGGCCGCGCTCGGCGCCGACGTCGGCATCGGCACGATCTTCCAGGCCCCGACCGTGGCCGCGCTCGCCGCAGCCCTGGACGCCGAGGCCGAGGCCACCGACGCCCTGGACGTGTTGCTCCCGCTGCGCCCGGTGAAGGACGGCGACAAGGCGCCGCTGTACTGCGTCCACCCCGCCGGCGGACTCAGCTGGTGCTACGCCGGACTCATCCGCCACCTGCCCGCCGACGTGCCGATCTACGGCCTCCAGGCGCAGGGCGTCGGCCCGGCCACCGCCGCCGAGCCGCTGCCGAGGACACTGGAGGAGCTGGCCGCGCACTACGTCGACCGGCTCCGCGAGGTGCAGCCCGAGGGCCCGTACCGCCTGATGGGCTGGTCCACCGGCGGCATCATCGCCCAGGCCATGGCCACGCGCCTGCAGGACCTCGGCGCCGAGGTCGAGCTGCTCGCCATCCTCGACGCCTACCCGGCCGAGGGCTTCCGCGAGCTGCCCGTGCCCGACCAGGCCGAGGCCCTGGAGGCCCTGCTCGCCATGGGCGGCTACGGGCCGGAGAGCCTGGAGGGCAAGCCCTTCGAGCTCGACCGGGTCACCGAGGTGCTGCGCCGCGAGGGCTCCCCGCTGGCCAGCCTCGACGACGCCACCATCGAGGCCCTCAACCGCACCTACCTCAACACCAACTTCCTCGTGCGCGAGTTCGACCACCGCGTCTACCGCGGCGACGTGCTGTTCTTCCGCGCGACCGTCGACACCATCGACGACACCCTCACCCCCGAGACCTGGACCCCCTATGTGACCGGGCGCATCGACAACACGAACGTCGCCTGCTCGCACAAGGACATGACCCTGCCCGAACCGATCGCGCACATCGCGAGCGTCATCGCCGACCGACTGCAGAACCTGGAGAACTGACCCCATGAGCGACGCACCCGCCAACCCCTTCGACGGCGACGGAGACTTTCTCGTCCTCGTCAACGCCGAGGGTCAGCACAGCCTCTGGCCGGGCTTCGCCGCCGTGCCCGAGGGCTGGAGCGCCGTCCACGGGCCGTGCGCCCGGCAGTCGGCCCTCGACTGGATCACCGAGAACTGGACCGACCTGACCCCGGTCTCCGCACGGTGAGAGGCATACCCGCCCGCATCGCCGTCGTGATCGTGTACACGGCGGCGATGTGCATGAACGGGCTCGACTCCACCATCGTCAACCCGGCGCTGCTCACCATCGCCCGGGACTTCGGCGAGCCGGTGTCGGCCGCCAACACCGTCGAGGTGGCCTTCCTCGTCGCGCTCGCCGTCGCCCTGCCTGTCGCGGGCTGGCTCGGCGACCGCTTCGGCACCAAGAAGGTCTTCCTCGGCGCGCTGGCCGTCTTCACGGCGGCCTCGGCCGTCTGCGGCCTGGCCCAGAACCTGCCGACGCTGGTCCTCGCGCGCGTCGTCCAGGGCATCGCGGGCGGGCTGCTGACGCCCGTCGGCATGACGCTGCTCTTCCGGGCCTTCCCGCCGCACGAGCGGATGAAGCTGTCCAAGGTGCTCATCGTGCCGACCGCGCTGATGCCGGCGCTCGGCCCGCCGCTCGGCGGTTTCCTCACCGAGCACCTGTCGTGGCACTGGCTGTTCTTCGTGAACGTGCCGATCGGCGCGGCCGCCGTGCTGATCGGCGTGCTGGGGCTGAAGGAGCACCGGGAGAAGGCCGAGGGCTTCGACCTGACGGGCTTCCTGCTGGCGACCCCCGCGCTGGGCCTGCTCACCTACGCGCTGGGCTTCGGCCCCACGCACGGCTGGACCGCGCCCTCCGTCCTGGTCGCCGGCCCGCTCGGGCTCGCGCTGCTGGCCGCCGGGTGCGTCCATCTGCTCAGGGCCCGGACGCCCCTGCTGGAGCTGCGGCTGCTCGCCGACAAGGTGTTCGCCTCCGCCACGGTCCTCGCGCTGGTCACCTCGGCGGGCCTGATGGGTGTGCTCTTCGCGTTCCCGCTGCTCTACCAGGCGGCGCTCGGCGCCTCGGCCCTGGACGCCGGACTGAGCGTCTTCCCGGAGGCGCTCGGGCTGATGCTGGCCTCGCAGGTCGCCGACCGGCTGATGCCCCGGCTCGGGCCCCGGTGGCTCGCCGTGCCCGCGCTGGTGCTGGCGACGGCCGTCTTCGGCGCGCTCGCCGTGCCGGGCGTGGCCGAGAACGCCTGGGCCGTGCGGGCGCTGATGTTCTGCGTGGGCCTGGTGCTGGGCACGGCCGTGCTCACCGTGCAGATCGCCGGGTTCTCGGACGTCCCGCCCCCGGCCATGGGGCAGGCCATGGGCCTGTTCACCATCGTGCGCACCCTCGGCGGCGCGCTCGGCATCGCGGCCACCGCCGCGGTGATCTCCGCCTGGGGCGGCTCCGGCACGCACGACACGGACCCGGCCCCGTACCGGGCCGCCATCGCGGTCACCGCGGGCCTGGTCGCCCTCGGCACGCTGTGCGCGCTCCGGATGCCCAAGGAGGCCCCGGCGCCCCCGCCCTTCGACGACGAGCCGCAGGACGAGGAGATGCAGGCGGCCGCCTGACGCCAGGAACGCCGAAGCCCCGCGCGCGGAGATCCTCCGCGCGCGGGGCTTCGGCATTCCTACCGTCCCAGCAGCCCTGCGAGCCCGTCGGCGAGGCCGCCGCGCCAGCAGGCGTAGTCGTGACCACCGTTGAACTCGCGGTAGGTCAGGTCGTAGCCGCGTGCTTCGAGCACGTTGCGCAGGTGCCGGTTCTGCGGCAGCAGCATCCACTCCTGCAGGCCCACCTCCAGATGGAACCGGACCGGCAGCTTCTCGCGCAGCGCGTACTGGCGCGTCAGCCACTCGCTGCCGCCGTCGAACTCGGTCCCGTCCGGCCACCAGAAGGAGCCCGACTGCGACAGCGCGTTCCCGAACCGCTCGGGCCGGCGGAAGGCCGCGAAGGCCGCCGTCAGACCGCCCGCGCTCTGACCCGCGACCACCGTGCGCGTGGGGTCGGCCGTGGCGCCGTACGCGCGCGTGGCCCACGGCAGCAGCACGTCCGCCAGCCAATCGACGAACTCCTCACTGCAGCTGAGGTCGGCCATGCGCCGGTCCCGGCCCATGGTCTCGACGAACAGGGTCACGGTCGGCGGTACGCGTCCGTCGGCGTGGAGGTTGTCCAGGGTGGTGCCGAAGTCCAGCACAGGGCCCCACATCTCGCCGTCCAGCAGGACGGCGACGGCGTACGGGCCGCCACCTTCCGGCGCGTGCCCGGCGGGCAGGTGCACGCCCACGCGCCGCCCGTCCACCTCCGCCGCGATCCGCTCGCCGCGCGGGACGGACTCCCGGGGCGGGGCCCACCGCTGCGCGGGCGCGTCCGGCAGTTCCATCACCGAGGACGGGTTGCGCCCGTCGCGGGCCTCGAGGGCGGGGCCCGCGGCGAGCGGATCGGGCAGGGCCTCGTCCAGGACGCGCAGCCAGCTCCGGCGGTCCGTGCGCAGCGCGTCCTCGCGGGGGCCGCGGTGCACGAAGAACTGGTACGACGCCCGGTGGTCGGCCCGCAGCCGGTGACTGATGGCCCACACCCCGGTGCCGGGCACCTTGGCCATGAGGTGCGGCGCGAGGTCGTGGGCGTGCCGGTCCTTGTCGGTGACGGTGTGCACGAGCGCGAGCACGGCGTCCGCCGGGGCGGCCGGGTCGTCCCGCCACACGAAGGTGACGAGCCGCCAGGCCGGGTCGCCGTCGGGGTCTGGTTCGACGAGGGGCGTGCCGGTGGCGGCGGTGCGCCGCCAGAACTCGTCGACGGCGCCGGGCCCCTCGGCCTCGGCGAGCGTGCGAAGCGTCGGGCTGTGCAGCTCCATGGCTTCCTTTCGGTGGCAGGTATCCGAGCTGGGAGGAGGGAGCCCCGGCCCCGCCCTTTCACCGTTTCCCGGGGCTGCGCCCCGGACCCCGGAGCGCGCTTCGCGCGGTGGCCTCAAACGCCGGCCGGGCTGGATTTGCCGCCGGTTCCGGGCAGCACATCAGCCTGTCCGGCGTTTGAGGACCGGGGTCCGGGGCGGAGCCCCGGTTACGGGAAGGGGCGGGGTGGGGAAGAACCGCCGGAGGCGTTACACGCGCGCAGCCGCCGACCGCCCGAGCAGCACCCACAGCAGGAACGGCCCGCCAAGAACGGTCGTCACAATGCCGACGGGCACCTCCACCCCACTGAAGATGACCCGCCCCACGGTGTCCGCCAGGACAACGAGCACGGCACCCACCAGCATCGACCCCAGCACCGGCACCCGCAGCGGCCCCGCCAGCCGCCCCGCGATGACCGGCGACGCGAGGGCGACGAAGCCGACGGGTCCGCAGATGCCGACCGCCAGGCCGGCCAGGCCGACCGCCAGCAGCAGGCACACCATCCGCACCCGGCCCGGCGAGACGCCGAGCGAGGAGGCCGTGGAGTCGTCGAAGCGCAGCACGTTCAGCCGGCGGGCGACGACGAGCGCGATCGGCACCAGCACCGCCAGGCCGACGAGGACCGGGACGGCCACCTCGTAGTCACGTCCGTTGAGGCTGCCGGAGGTCCACACGTACAGGGAGCTGGCCGAGTTGATGGAGCGGCGGGCCAGCACGACCTGGGTGACGGCCGAGGCGAGCGCCGACATGGCCAGGCCCACGACGAGGACGCGGTAGCCGCGCTGTCCGAGGCCGCCGGCGACGGTGGTGACGACGAGCACGGCCGCGAGCGCGCCGAGCGGTCCGGCCCACCAGGCGCCGAATGTGCCGGTGAGGGTCGTGGAGATCAGCACGGCGGCGGTGGCGCCGTCGTTGACGCCGAGCAGCTCGGGGGTGGCGAGGCGGTTGCGGGCGAGGGTCTGGGTCAGGCAGCCGGCGAGCCCGAGGGCCGCGCCTGCAGTGAGCCCGGCGACGATCCGGCCGAGCCGGAACTTCTGCACCAGCAGCACGTCGAAGCGGTCGCCGGAGCCGAAGACGGCGTTGAAGGTGCGGGTCAGGCCCATGTCGCTCTGGCCCGCGTACGCGGAGAGGACCACGGCGCACACCAGCAGCGCGGCCAGGAACAGCGCGGCGAGCGCGGCCCGGCGCGGCACGAGCAGGGACAGGGCGCCGCGGCGCAGGACCAGGCTGTCGGTGCCCTCGGTGGACCCGAACGGAAGGCGGACGGCGAAGCGCCGCTTGGGCTGGGTGCTCTCCTCGGCGGCGGGGTCGGTCATGCCCATCGAGGCCATCCGCCGGGAGCGGACGATGCCGATGAGCACGGGGGCGCCGATGAGCGCGATGATGACGGAGACCGGTGCCTCGAACGGGCGGGAGACGACCCGGGCCAGCACGTCGGCGCCGGTCAGCACGCCCGCGCCGATGAGTCCGGCGAGGGCGATCTGGGCGGTGAGGCGGGGGCCGGTGACGGCCCGTGCGAGGAAGCCGGCGAGGAGGCCCAGGAAGGAGACGGGGCCGACGAGGGCGACGGCGGAGGCGGTGAGCAGGGTGACGGCCAGCGCGACGACCGTGCGGATGATGGACGGCCGGTGGCCCAGGCCGCGGGCGAGGTCGTCACCGAGGGCCAGTGCGGACAGCGGCCGGGCGATGAGCAGGGCGACGACGAAGCCGACGGCGAGGACGGGCAGCAGGCTCGTCAGCTTGTCGTAGCCCTCGACGCCGGCGAGCGAGCCCAGCACCCAGAAGCGGAAGCGGTCGTAGGTCTCGGTGGAGTTGACGATGATGACGCTGGTGATGCCGCCGAACGTGGCGCCCAGCGCGGAGCCGGCCAGGACCAGCCGCATCGGTGAACCGCCGCCCCGGCGGCCCGCGATGAACAGCACGAGCGCGCTGGCGGCGACGGCGCCGCCGAAGGCCCACAGCAGGTGGCCGTAGCCGCTCTGCACCCCGAGGAAGGCGATGCCGACGACGACGCCGAGCGAGGCTCCGGCGTTGACGCCCAGCAGGCCCGTCTCGGCGAGGGGGTTGCGGGTGACGGCCTGCAGGAGGCTGCCGGAGGTGCCCAGGGCCGCGCCGACGAGCAGCGCGGTGAGGGTGCGGGGGATGCGCAGGTCCCCTACGACCAGGGACAGGCGGGAGTTGTCGCGCGCGCCGTCGCGGCCGAGGAGGTAGTCCAGGACGTCGCCGGGCCCGACCTCGCCCGCTCCGATCGACAGGGAGAGGGCGGCGAGCACGAGGACCGCCAGCAGCAGGGAGGCGGAGGCGACCAGGAGCGTCCGCCGGCCGCTCGAGGCCTGGGGAAGTGCCTCGTCATCAACGGCTTCCGCCTCGGGATCCACGTGCGACAAAGTCATAAGGTAAGGCTAGCCTAATGATATTTAAGGCCTGGAAGGGTCTCCCCTCGCATCCACATGCGGATGTCAACACATCGCCATAAAGTGGACATGCTCTCGCTGCCGTCCCCATGCGAGCAGATTCGAGGAGATTCGAGGAGACCCGAGGAGAGACGCATGCCGCGCCATACGCTCAAGGACAAGGTCGTCGTCATCGGGGGCGCCTCGCGGAACCTCGGCGGGCTCATCGCGAAGGAAGTGGCCGCCGACGGCGCCAACGTCGTCGTCCACTACAACGCCCCCTCGTCCAAGGAGGGCGCGGAGCGGACCGCCGAAGCGGTCAGGGCGGCGGGCGGCGAGGCGGTCGTCCACGAGGCCGACCTGACCAAGGTGGCCGAGGTCGAGGGGCTCTTCGAGGTGGCCGTCGCCGCCTTCGGCAAGGTCGACTGCATGGTGAACACGGCCGGCATGGTCATCAAGAAGCCGATGACCGAGGTGACCGAGGACGAGTACGACAGGATGTTCGCCGTCAACTCCAAGGCCGCGTACTTCATGATGCAGGAGGCCGCCAAACGGCTGGAGGACGGCGGGAAGATCATCACCATCGTCACCTCGCTGCTGGCCGCCTACACCGGCCTCTACTCGGTGTACGCGGGCAGCAAGGCGCCCGTCGAGCACTTCACGCGCGCCCTGTCCAAGGAGCTCTTCGGCCGCAACATCTCGGTCAACAACATCGCCCCCGGGCCCATGGACACCTCCTTCTTCTACCCCGCCGAGTCCGACGACTCCGTCGCGTACCACAAGTCGTCCGCGATGAACGGCGAGCTGACGAAGATCGAGGACATCGTCCCGTACGTGAAGTTCCTGCTCACCGACGGCTGGTGGCTCAACGGGCAGACCCTGTTCGTCAACGGCGGCTACACCACCCGCTGAACCGGCGACGGGCTCTCCGCCCCCTCCGCGGCGAACAGGCGCACCACCGGCGGGATGAGATAGCGCGCGTCACCGGGCCGGCACCCGTCGAGGACCTCCACGAGATGGCCGTCCATCAGATCGCCGACGATCCGGTGCGCGCGGGCCACGCCGCACCCGAGAACCACCGCCGCGCTGTGCGGGCTGAAGACCGGGGTGCGGGCGCGCGCCAGCCGGTGCAGCGCCCACCGCGTCTGCTCGTCCAGCACGCCGAACGCCGCCGCGACGGCGGCCCGTACGGTCAGGTCGCCCGAACTCAGCTCCCGCAGCCGGGTCCGCGGATCGCCGAGCACCTCCTCGGCCAGGGTGCGCATCGTCCAGTGCGGGCGGGCGAGCAGGCGGCAGCCGATCACCCGGAGGGCGAGCGGGAGGTGGCCGCACAGCTCCGCCACGAGGGCGGCGTCCGGGCGTGCCGCGTGGACGCGGCCCTCGCCGAGCATCCTCGCCAGGAAGGCCAGCGATTCCTCCGGGGCGAAGGCGCCCACCGTGACGCGGCCCGCCCCGGGCAGCGCGGACAGCCGCCGGCGGCAGGTGACGAGCACGGCGGACCCCCCGACCGCCGGACGGGCCCAGCGCACCTGCCCCTCCGAGACGGCGTCGTCCAGCACGATGAGCACTCTGCTGCGGGCCAGCACGGCGCGCAGCCGGGCGCTCGCCTCCTCCACACAGCCCTGCTCGGCGTCGTCCGGGGCTCCCAGGGAGCGGAGGATCCTCCGGACGACCTCCACGGGCCGGAGCACTGGGCGTCCGGTGGGGGACAGGTCGACGTGGACCTGGCCGTCGGGGAAGCGGGCGCGGGCGCGGTGGGCGGCGTGCACGGCCAGGGCCGTCTTGCCCGCCCCGGGATGGCCCGCGATCAGCGTCAGCCGCTGCTCGCACGGTCCCGGCCCGCCGCCGGACCGGTCACCGGGCGACGCCAGCACCTCGCCGAGCCGCCGTAGTTCGCTCTCGCGCCCGGTGAAGTCGGCTATGTCGGGCGGAAGTTCGCAGACGGCGAGCGCGGTCGCGTCGGCCGGCTCCCGCGGCGCGGCGGGCCGCTGCCCGGCCCGTGTCTCCTCGCGGCGCTCCGGAACGGGGGCCGCTTCCGGCGCGAGCCGGGCGGACCTGGCCGCCTCCGTCAGCCTCCGGGTGGCGTCCTCGCTCCGGGCGACCGCCCCGGCCAGCAGTTCCACGGACTTGCGCTGCGGCCGGCCGGTCCGTCCGCGCTCGATGTCGCTGATGGCGCGAACGCTCAGCCCCGACGCGCGGGCCAGCTCCTCCTGGGTCATGCCCGCCGCCAGCCGGTACCGGCGCAGAAGCGGGCCGAACGAAAGCCGTTGAGCCCCGTCAGGCACCTTCATTCCCCCTCGGCCATGTCCCGCCGGCCCCGGAACCGGTTGTGAGCGACCTACGGGCTCCCCCGTACATGGCTCATCCAGGGTATGGGCACCGTTTTCGCCGTCAAGGCGGTCTCGGCCCGCACTATTTGTCGTACTTTTTGCTGCCCTTTCTTCTTCCGGCGGCTTCGAGGAAGTTCCGCGCCGGTGACCGGAAGGTTCCCGGAAGCCGACCGGCGGTCCGTCCGCGAGCGGGCGGGAACGTGTTGCGGCCCCCTCCGAGGCCGGACCAGGATGCCGGACATGTCCCGTTCCGGCGTCGGTCCCGGACCGCGGTACGCCAAGGGCTACTGCGGCGGCAACGGCTTCCTCATCGTGCTCGACCCCGACAACCGGCTCTTCCTCTCCGAGGCCGCCGTGCGCGCCCTGTGCGACCCGTACACCGGACTGGGCGGCGACGGGGTGCTGCGGCTGGTGCGGACCGCGCGCGCCGGAATGCCCGGCCGCAGCCGCAGCGAGTGGTTCATGGACTGCCGTCACCGCGACGGCTCCCAGGCCCTGATGTGCGATCCGGGCCTCGGCCTCGCCGCCCGCTACCTGACGCTCGCGGGCCTGGCCCTGCCGGGGCGGATGTGGATCGGCACGCGCGCCGGCGACCAGCGCGCCGTCGTCGACTCCGACGGCCGGGCGACGATGGAGCTGCCGCCCCCGCGCCTCCTCGGCCCGTCCTCGGCCAGTGTCGACGGACACGACCTGCAGGGCACGGCCGTCTCGCTCGGCAACCTGCATCTGGTCTGCGTGCTCGAGACCCCCGTGGCCCATGTGGACCTGACCCGGGACCTGCGGATGGACCTGGCTCCCATCCCCCGGGTCACCGGCGTCATCGTGCCGGACGTGAACCTGTCGCTGGTCAACGTCCTGCCCGACCGCAGCCTGCGCCTGCGCGTCCACCAGCCGGGCGTCGGCGAGGCGCGGTCCTGCGGTGCCGCCGTGTGCGCCGCGGCCGCGGCCGTCCAGCACACCGCGGGGGAGTGGGGGACCACGGTCGTGGAGAGCGAACCGGGACCGCTGTCGGTGACGCTCGAGCCGAACGCCCCGGCGCTGCTGACGGGTGCGGCCGGCATCGCGGCCGAGGGCGTCCTGGACGCGCGCTGGCTGGCCACGCTGTGAGACGAGGGAAGCGCTGACGGCCGGATCGTCACCAAGGTGTTCCCCGGCGAGTGACCCAGGTCACGGAACCGCGCCCTCGACTCGGCTCTGACCAGCGGAAATGCGTCCGGGGAAACCCTGCCTTGACGACGTTGCACTGGAGTGCGGCGGGTGCCGCGCCGAGCATGAGGATCATGAACTCCACCGACACGCAGACCACCGGTACGCACTCCGCGCAGCGCGACGTCCTGGCCGTCGTCAGTCAGAGCGGACCGACCGTCACCTTCTTCGACGCCGTCACCCACGAGCGCCTCGACGTCCTCGAAGTCCCCGCCCAGCCGCACGAGTTGTGCTTCGACCCCGACCGTCGCCTGCTCTACTGCGTCAGCACCTACGTCGCCGGCTACTACCACGCCCACCAGGGCCGGGCCCGGCAGATCGCCGTCATCGACCCCGACACCCGCACCATCGTCGACACCCTCGACACCGCGCCCGACCACGCGCCCCACGGCATCGTCCTGGACCGCGAGCGCGCCCGGCTGTACGTCAGCGTCGAGGCCACCGACACCGAACCGGGCGGCGTGATCGTCTACGACGCGCGGACCCGCGAGCGCGTCGCCAGGATCCCGGTCATGGCCCCCGGCCCGCACTGGTTCGCGATCAGCCCGGACGGGCGCCGGGGCTGGTCCACCAACAAGGAGGCGCACTTCGTGTCCGTCGTCGACCTGGAGCGCGACGCGTTCGCCGGCCGCGTCGAGGTGCCCGGCAGCGAGGGGCTGGACGTCTCGCCCGACGGCCGCTACGTCTACGTCGCCGCCCCCAAGGGCGACTTCGGCCCCCGCCCGGCGGCCGCACCGGGCCTGCGCGTCATCGAGGCCGCCACGGGCGAGGTCGTGCGCACCCTGCCCACCGAGGGCGTGGTCTTCCCCGTGCACACCACCGCCACCGGCCTCGTCCTCGCCGGTGAACTGCGGATGGCCGAGGGCCCGGCCGGCGCGCTCGGCGCGCAGACCGACGGCGTGCTGACCGTCTTCTCGCCCGGCGGCCTGGAGGTGATCGGCCAGGTGGAGGTGGGCCGGTTCCCCCTGACGATCACCTCTTCGCCTGACGGCGGTACGGGTTACGTGTCGAACGTCATGTCCAGCACGGTGACCGTGGTCGACCTGGAGCGGATGAGCGTGGCCGCCACCCTCGAGGTCGACCGGGCGGGCGAAGCGGGGGCCCACGGACTGGCCTACATCCCCGCGGCCCGGAACTGACGGGCCGCAGCCGGGCGCGCGCCGCGCCCGGCGCCACCCGGGCGGGCGAACGACGGCGCGGCGCGCGGTTGCGGGAGCGGACACATGCCCTGAGGGTGGGTGTCAAGATCATCGAACCGGCGTCGCCGCCGGGCTGAGGTGACGGGCCGCCCGCTGCCGGCGGTTCGTCACCCGTGAGGAGTCGTGCATGTCCGGTTACCGTGACGTCTTCCGGCGTGGTCGCGGTCGCCACCGGCGCCGCCGCCGGGCGCCCCTGAAATCGGTCCTGGCGCTGTCGGTGCTGGTGGCCTGCTCGGCGTACATGGCGCACGCGGTGGACGACGACCCGACCGCCTGCGGACCCCTGGACTTCGCCAGTCCGGTCTGCCAGGGCAAGGCCGTGGGCAAAGGGGTCGAGAGCCCGGCGGGCAAGGCCGGCGGCGGTGGCGGCGACGCCGTGCCGCACGACGGGGACGGCGCGGGCGCCGCCCCCCGGCCCCGCACCCCGGAGACGGAGGGCGTCTACGACCGCGAGCGGTGCGGCAACACCTCCGGACGGGTGCTGCTGACGCTGGACGACTGGCCCTACAAGGACCCGCAGCGCTCGGTCCGCATCGGCGCCCAGCTGCAGGCCCAGGGCGTGCGGGCGGCGTTCTTCCTCATCGGCAAGTTCGCCGCCCAGCACCCCCAGATCACCGCCACCCTGCGGCAGCAGGGCCACTGGGTGGCCAACCACTCCTACTCCCACGCCAAGCTGACCGGCCTGGACGACGACGAGCTGACGGACGAGATCCAGCACGGTGTCAGCGGCAACCTGCTGCGTCCGCCCTACGGCGCCGCCGACGAGCGGGAGAGGGAGGTCGCGGCCGACCTCGGCTACCGGGTCTGCAACTGGACCATCGACACCCACGACTGGGAGAAGGCCGACGGCAAGCCGCGCAGCGTCGAGGACATCCGGGCCGGCGTGCGGGAGGCGACGCAGGAGGAGAAGCACAACGGCGTCGTCCTCGGCCACCTGTTCAGCAACTTCCCCGAGGCGCTGCCGGGCATCATCAGTGACCTGCAGGCCCAGGGCTACGGCGTGTGCCGCAACAACGGACCCGTCACCGACCAGGTGCCCTACCCCCTCGACTGCTGACCGCCCCTCAGCGGTAGCGCAGATAGCGGCGCCGCACGTCCCGGAACGCCGCGAGCTCGTGCTGCCAGGCGCCCGTCACCGCGTCGGTGTCCGCCCCGGCGTCGATCATCGTGCGGACGCGCGAGGAGCCCGTCAGCTTGTCGATGAAGCGGTCCGGACGCCAGGCGAAGCCGCTCCAGGTCCGCTTCGCGGTGACCAGCAGGGCGATGCCCGTGCGCACCGGGTCGAAGGCGGCGCGGTCGTGGACGTGCAGCTGCAGACCGCCCATCGTCCTGCCCTGGAACGCGCCGAACGTCGGGACGTAGTAGGCCTCGCGGAAATGGACGCCCGGCAGCCCGGCGGCGTTCGCGGCCCTGGCCCAGCGGCCGTCCAGGCCCTCCGCGCCCAGCATCTCGAACGGCCGGACCGTGCCCCGCCCCTCCGACATGGTGGTGCCCTCGAACAGCCCGGTGCCCGCGTAGACCAGCGCGGTGTCGGGCGTGGCCATGTTGGGGCTCGGCGGCACCCAGGGCAGCCCGGTGGCGTCGAAGAAGTCGGCGCGTCGCCAGCCCGTCATCTCCACCACGGACAGCTGCACCGCCCGCCCGGCCGCGGACGGCACGAACTCGCCGTTGTAGAGCAGGGCGAGCTCGGCGACGGTCATGCCGTGGGCCTGGGCGATGGGCGCCCGTCCGACGAAGGTGGCGTACGCCCTGTCGAGGACGGGACCGTACGCCTGCCGTCCGCTCACCGGGTTGGGCCGGTCCAGCACCACGAAGCGCTTGCCGGCCAGGGCGGCGGCCACCATGCAGTCGTAGAGCGTCCAGATGCAGGTGTAGAAGCGGGCGCCTGCGTCCTGGCTGTCGAAGACGAGCGTGTCGACGCCCGCCTTGTCGAACACCTCGGCCAGGCGCTGCCCGCTCCTGCGGTAGGTGTCGTACACCGGCAGCCCGGTCGCCGGATCGGTGTAGTCGCCCTCGGACAGCCCCGCCTGCGGCGTGCCCCGGTAGCCGTGCTCCGCGCCGAACACGGCCGTCAGCCGCACGCGGTGGTCGGCGTGCATCACGTCGACGACGCCGCGCGCGTCGGAGGTGATGCCGCTCTGGTTGGTGATGACACCGACCCGCTGCCCCTCCAGCAGCCGGTAGCCGTTGGCGGCCAGCCGCTCGAAGCCGGTCCGTACCCGCGCGGCCGGGGCGCGGTGCCCGAGGGCCGCGGCCCGGGGCGGTGGTCCGGCCGCCGCCGTGGTGCCGGCCGCCCCGGCGGCCAGCAGGGTGCGCCGGGACAGCCTCATATCCGTCATACCTCGGCAAAGTAGACCATCGGCGCCCGGCCCGGACGGAGGTCGCACCGTACGGGCCGGGCGTGCCAAGGGCTTTCCCGGATCACGGGCGGGAGGACTCGGCCGTCTCCTGGGGGCGCCGGGCCGCGGGGACCTCCGGGCCGTCCGCCGTGAACTGGTCGCGCTGCAGCCGGTAGAGGTCACGAAAGATGCCCACGGAGGAGGGCCGCATCAGCTCCTCGAAGGTGCCGCTCTCGCGGAGCCGGCCGTGCTCCAGTACGTGGATGACGTCGGCCTGCCGGACGGAGGCGAGCCGGTGGGTGATGAGCAGCACCGTCTGGCCGCCGTCGGCGAGCCGCCGGATCTGCTCGAACACCTGCAGCTCGGCACGGGCGTCCAGGGCCGAGGTGGGTTCGTCGACGATGAGGATCCGCCCCTCCCGGTAGCGGGCCCGCGCGATCCCCAGCCGCTGCCACTGGCCGCCCGACAGCTGGTGCCCGCCCTGGTAGCCGCGGGCGAGCAGGGTGTCCCAGCCGCGCGGCAGGTCGCCGACCACCTCGTCCGCGCCCGCGTACCGGGCGGCCCGCTCCAGCCGCTCCTCGCACACCGGCCCCTCGGCGCGCCCGATGGCGACGTTCATCCGGCAGGTGAAGGGCCAGCGCTGGAAGTCCTGGCTGACCATGGCGAACCGGGAGAACACCGCCGCCCGGTCGAGGTCGCCGGCGTCGTGCCCGTCCCACCGGATGTGCCCGGAATCGGGGCGGTACAGGCCCGCCAGCAGCTTGACCAGCGTGCTCTTGCCCGAGCCGTTCTCGCCGACCAGGGCGACGATCCGGCCGGCGGGGATGCTGAGGGTGACGTCCTCCAGTGCGGGCCGCGCGCCGGCGCCGCTGCCCGGATAGGCGAAGGAGACGTTCTCGAACCGGATCTCCTTCGGCCGCTCCGGCACCGGCAGCCCGCCGTCGGGAATGGCCCGCTCGGCCGCCTCGTGGCACAGTCGTTCGAGGTCCTGCACATAGCAGGCCTCCTCGTAGAGGCTGTTGACCTGCAGGATGAGCGTGGCCAGGCTCGCCGAGCCGCTGCGGGTGGCCAGGACGGCCGTGCCCGCGACCGACAGCTGCATCACCCCGGTGAGCAGCAGGCCGCCCAGGGCCAGATAGGTCGCCAGTGCCGTGGCCCCGGTCAGCGCGGCGGCGATCAGACGGGTGCGGGCGGCGTCGTGGGCGAGGCGGGTCTGCTCGGCCTCGGCGTTCTCCGACATGCTCCTGAAGTGCCGGAGCAGGAACGGCCCCACGCCGTGCACCCGCACCTCGGGCGCGGGCTCGGGCCGGATGAGCAGATTGCTCAGCAGGCGGCCCGCCCGCGAGTGCTGCACCCAGCGCTGGAAGGAGGCGTAGCGGGCGCGGGCGTTGCGCAGCGCGGCCCATGAGCGGGGCACGGTCGTCAGGGCCAGCAGCGGCAGCAGTACCGGGTGCAGCACGGTCAGCACGCCGGCGGCCGCGGCGAAGGCGATGAGCGCGCCCACGACGGCCGTGCAGTACCGGATCATGCGGCGGGCGGACGAGGCCCCGTACTGCGCCGAGTCCAGCAGCCGGTGGAACTCCTCGTCCTCGATGGCCGCCAGCTCGACGCGGATCACCCGCTCCAGGTACATCTCGGTGGCCACGCGCTCGACCTTCGGCTCGAGCCGGCCGGTGCCGGAGGTGGACGCCGAGGTGGCCAGCGCCCCGATGACCCCGGTGACGGCGACCACCAGCAGGGACGGCAGGGCGGCGTGCAGCCGCTGGCCGATCGGCCCGGAGCCGAGGACGGCGGCCAGTACGTGGTTGACCGCCACCAGGCCGACCGCCTGGCTCACCCCGTTGCCGAGCTCGGCGACGGCCACCGTGCGCAGCGCGCGGCGGTCCGCCCGCCGGGCCAGCCGGACCGTGGAGGCGATCAGGCGCGGCAGGCGCAGCGCCATCGACCACAGGGACATCTCGAGGTAGGCGTTCTCGTGCTTGTTCCACCCCTGGTCGTGCCGGAGGGGGCCGCCGAAGAGCAGTTGTTCGGACTGCGACGGCGCCTCCTGTTCGAATGGCGGTCCGGTGCGTCCGGTTTTCGTGCGGCTGTTTCGGCGGTGATGCACGGAGCCTCCTCGTTGACGACCGATCGGACGAGTGATCGGAAAACGACGCCCGTTAGGGGGTCGTCACGGTCTCCGAGGAGCGCTTTCTCGTTCAGGAATTCGACAGGGTGCCGACGGGCCCATGGACACCGGACGGGACGCCCGGCGGGCGGTGTGCGATTCACTCCGCCGTGGCGACTCACCCGATCCGGGGGTTGCGTTGCTCCCGGGAACGGCCGGGCGAGGGGGCCCGTCCGGGGCTCCGGCGGGGATTCCCGCCGGGCCGGGACGGCGGCGTTTGCGGAGGAGGAGAGGAGGACGCCTCCGGTGCGTCCGATGGTGCCTCCGTCCACCGCCGTGCGACGAGACCCAGCAGCGGCAGGGTCAGCGCGAGCCAGCAGGCCGCCAGCAGCCAGCCGCCCACCAGGTCCGAGAACCAGTGCACCCCCAGGAAGACCCGCGTGCCCGCCACACCCGCGGCCCACAGCCCGCAGCACACCGCGGCCACCCGCCCCCGGGCGCCGGGCAGCGCCCGCAGTACGGCCCACGCCAGCAGCCCCGCCACCAGCGCGCTCGTGGTGGCGTGACCCGAAGGGAAGGACGCCTGGTGGGCATGGGTGGCCCAGTCGGCGGCCGGCGGCCGGGACCGGTCCACGGCGGTGCGCACGCCCATCCGTACCAGCTGGCCGCAGCCCAGCACCGCCAGCGCCGCCAGCACCACGGGCACCCGGCGTACCGCCGGCACCTTCGCCCGCCGGCACGCGAGCCACCCGGCCAGCGCCACCAGCACATAGACGATCACGCCGGTGCCCGTGGCGGTGAGCATCCGCGCGGCGCCGACGGTGGCCGGGGAGCGCCGGTCCAGCCCGGCCTCGTGCAACGCGGTGTCCACCGCGAACGGCACGCCGTCGGCGGACACCACCAGGGTCGTCAGCACGGCCACCCCGGCCGCCGCCGAAGCGGCGACCACCTTCGGCGCGGCGGCGGATATGCCCTTCACCGCTGCTCCCCGTCGGTGCGGGTGACGATCGTCCGCGCCTCCGAGGCAGCGGCCCGGCGCCGCCCGCGCAGCAGCTCGAGGCCCACCGGCACCAGCGACAGCACGACGACCACGGCCACGAGCGGCAGCAGATACCGGTCCACGTCCGGAACGACGGAGCCCAGCCCGTACCCGGCCAGCACCAGCCCCACGGTCCACAGCAGCCCCCCGGCCACCTGCCACACCGCGAACGTCCGGGCGGGCACCCCCAGGGCCCCGGCGAGGGGGTTGAGCACCGTGCGCACCACCGGCACGAAGCGGGCCAGGACGATCGCGCGGGCGTGACCGTACCGGTCGAGCAACTCCTCGGCGCGCGCGGCGCCTTCGTGCAGCCGCTTGTTGCGGGACCGGGCCAGCAGGGCCCGGCCCCCGCGCCGCCCGATGACGTACCCGCACTGCGCTCCCGCCAGCGCTCCCGCCACGGCGGCGGCCAGCACCTGTGCCAGATCCAGGTGCGGTCCGGAGTGCGCGCCCGCCCGGCACAGCAGGCCGGCGGTGAACAGCAGCGAGTCACCGGGCAGGAAGAACCCGACGAGCAGGCCGGTCTCGGCGAACAGCACCACGGCGATGCCGAGCGCGCCGAAGGCCGCCAGCAGCGACGAGGCGTCGAGCAGGTTGACTGCCAGCGTGTGGGCAGGTGGTTCGAGCACGGCCGCCGGGCCTCCCATGGTCAGGGTGGGCCGCTCGTCGGCCCCACCGCGATCCGCAATCCATTGGACGGTCAACGCGAGCCTAGAGGTCCGCGCGGCGCCCCGCGGCGAACGCGCCCGGACACGGCGATCCCCCCGCCCCGGGGCCCGTACACCCGGAAGCGGAGGGATTCGATGCGACCGACGCGATCGTCAGTGGCCGTGGCCGTGGCTGTTCGCCGAACCGTTGCCCGAGATGATCGGGATCTCGTCCAGCAGGTGCGACAGCGGGTCGTCGCCGTCGTTGATCGTGGAGTTGTCGGTGCACTGTTGCTGCTGCTGGGAGGTGAGGATCGGCACGTCCTGGACACCGATGTTGATCAGCAGGAGCAGCGACTGGAGACCGAGCTTGCCGATGCCGATGCACGGCTTGTTGAGCGTGCCCTGGATCAGGCTCATCTGCGGGCTTTCTTCGCCCCCGGTCTTGGTGTTGCCGTAGCCGGTCTTCGCACCGTTGGCGTTGGCGACATCCTGTTCGTCGCCGATGGCCTGCGCGGGGGAGGCCAGGGCGCCGACCGCGGATGCCGAAACGGCGGCCGTGGCGAGTACCTTCTTGAGCACGTCAATGCCTTTCGATCGATCGATGATTCCCACCGGGAAGCGATCTGAGTAACTGCGGTTTATTCAAGAAGTTCCGGACTTTCACTCATTCGCTCCAGCGATCCATTTCGGCGGCGGCGCGCTCAACTCCTTTTACCTGCCTACTGGTAGCGTGCGCCGCGCGGCGGGATTCCCGTCCGCCGGCCCGCTCGGACAGCGCCCCCACGACCTGCGTCCGGGCGGGCTTTTGGCCGCCGGTGCACGGATGCCCGGTGCGGAACATCCGGTGACCCGATGGAAGGCGTTCCATGACCGTTGAATACATCCGCTACCGCATCGCCGACCCCGAGCGCCGGACCGCTTTCGAGAAGGCGTACGCGGCGGCGGCCGAACATCTCTACGCGGCACCCCAGTGCCTGGCCTACGAGTTGTCGCGCGGAGTGGAGGAGCCCGAGTGCTATGTCCTGCGCATCGAGTGGTCCTCGGTCGAGGACCACGAGCGGGGCTTCCGGCGCGGACCGCACTTTCCGCCGTTCTTCGCCGCGGTCGAGCCGTACACCGGTGACATCGAGGAGATGAAGCACTACGAACGGGCACTGGTGGTGGACAAGAGGCGAATGTGAACGCCGTGTGACACGTGCCACCCCCTCCGGAGGGGGTGATCACCCCCGGAGGCGTATACCCTCGGTGCTGTGAATCTCGTCAAGCGCCGCCACGTGGACTTCGTCCGCGTCACGAGCATGTCCTGTCGCCGCTCCGGCTGACATTCACGCCTGCGCCCAGCCCGCTCTCTTCCGGGCCGTGGCAGCCGCTTTCTTCTGCTTTACAGCTTCTCCTTATTGCCAGCCCTACCCGGCCCCGCCCTGCCCGCATACCCTTGCGTTTGGCCCCGGCGGGCCGTCCGGCTACCGCCGGACGATGACCGGGCCCCTTAACGCTGTGGACATCTCATGATCAACGAGCTTCCCGTCCTCGACCTCTCCGCCGCCTCCGCCGGCCCCGAGGCCCGTGCCCGCTTCCGCGAGACCCTGCACACCGCCGCCCGCGACGTGGGCTTCTTCCACCTGACCGGTCACGGCATCACTCCCGCCGAGACCGAGGAACTGATGGCCGCCATGCGGGCGTTCTTCGCCCTGCCCGAAGCGGACCGGCTCGCGATCAGCAACCTCAACTCGCCCCACTTCCGCGGCTACACCCGCATCGGCGACGAGCGCACCGCCGGCAGCCGCGACTGGCGCGACCAGCTCGACATCGGCGCCGAGCGCGCCCCCCACGTCCCCGGCCCGGACGAGCCCGGATACTGGTGGCTCGACGGCCCCAACCAGTGGCCCGACGCCCTCCCCGAGCTGCGCACCGCCGCCCTGCACTGGATCGACCGCCTCAGCTCGGTGGCCGAGCGGCTGCTGCACGAGCTGCTGGGCGCGATCGGCGCCCCCGAGGACTTCTACGACGACGCCTTCGCCGACCGCCCCCACCTGCACCTCAAGCTGGTGCGCTACCCCGGCAGCGCCCCCGACGGCGCCGACCAGGGCGTGGGTCTGCACAAGGACTACGGCTTCCTGACGCTGCTCCTGCAGGACCAGGTCGGCGGCCTCCAGGTCGAGGGTCCCGACGGCAACTTCATCGACGTCCCGCCGCTGCCGGGCGCCTTCGTGATCAACCTCGGCGAGCTGCTCGAAGTGGCCACCAACGGCTACCTCAAGGCCACCAACCACCGGGTGGTCAGCCCGGCCGGCACCCGTGAGCGCTACTCGGTGCCGTTCTTCTACAACCCCCGGCTGGACGCCCGGATCGAGCCCCTGCCCTTCGCCCACACCGACAGCGCCCCCGGCATCACGCAGGACTCGGCCAACCCGCTGTTCGCCGAGTACGGGCGCAACGAGATCAAGGGCTGGCTGCGCGCCCACCCCGGGGTGGCCCGCAAGCACCACGCGGACCTGCTGGAAGCCGCTTCCGCGCCGGTCGCCTGACGCCCGTCCGACGCCCCACCGGGCCCCCGCCGGCGCAGGCCGGCCGGGGGCCCAGGCATGTCCGAGGGCTGCTGCGAAGATCACATCAAGGCTCCCTATCCTGCTGATCAAGGATTCGTAAGGTAGGGCGAGGGAAGGACCTTCGTTGCGGGGGGAGTGACCCTCGCGCAGGCGCTGTGCGCCTCGGGGGAACACGGGGGTGTGATCATGAACGTGCCGCTGGGCACAGGCGTCGGCTGGCGCCCGGAGATCGCCGGCGACATCGAGCGGCTGCCGGGCGTCGACTGGGTGGAGGTCGTGGCGGAGAACATCTGCCCCGGCCACCTCCCCGAACCGCTCGAGCGGCTGCTCGCCCGCGGCACGACCGTGATCCCGCACGGGGTCTCGCTCGGCCTCGGCGGCGCCGACCGGCCCGATCTCGGCCGCCTCGTCGCCCTCGCCGAACGGGCCGAGGCGCTCGGCGCGCCGCTGGTCAGCGAGCACATCGCCTTCGTACGGACCGGCGGCCCGCTGACCGGGTCGCCGCGGCTGGAGGCGGGCCACCTGCTGCCCGTGCCGCGCACCCGCGACAGCCTGGACGTGCTGTGCCAGAACGTGCGCATCGCCCAGCAGGTGCTGCCCGTGCCGCTCGCGCTGGAGAACGTCGCCGCCCTGCTGACCTGGCCGGACGAGGAACTCACCGAGGCCCAGTTCCTGGGGGAACTGGTCGAGCGCACCGGGGTGCGGCTCCTGGTCGACGTCGCCAACCTCCACACCAACCACGTCAACCGAGGCGAGGACCCCGCCGACGTGCTGGACGGCCTCCCGCTCGAGGCCGTCGCCTACGTCCATGTCGCCGGCGGCCTCGAGCGCGACGGGGTCTGGCACGACACCCACGCCCACCCCGTGAGCCGGCCTGTCCTCGACGTCCTGGCCCAGCTCCGCTCCCGCACCGCACCGCCCGGCGTGCTGCTCGAGCGCGACGACGACTTCCCCGACGCCGCCGGGCTGGCCGCCGAGCTCGAGGCGATACGCGCCGTGGTCGAGGGGGCCCGCACATGACCGGACGGGACACCGACGCCGCCCGCCAAAGGCTCGCGGCCGCGCAGCACGCCCTGCTGTCGGCCCTCGTCGCCGGCGGCACGCCCCCGGACGGCTTCGACCGGCAGCGGCTGGAGGTGCAGCGCCGTGCGCTGCTCGCCAAGCGCACCGGCGTCGTCGCCAGGATCGCCCCGGAGCTGCCGCGCATCCTGGGCGAGGACTACCGCGGGCTCTTCGAGGCCTACGCGCGCGTGCGCCCCATGACCGAGGGATACCGGCGGGACGCGCTGGACTTCGCCGGACACGTCCTGGACGGCTGCGGGCCGGACGAGGGCGGGCGGCGGGCCCGGCTGGCCGCCTGGCTGGACGAGCAGAGCCCGTCCGTACCGGCTCCCCGTGGACTTCTGGGCCGCATCATCCCGGCCCTTCGCAGAAAAGGCAGGTGACATCATGCTCGCCCTACTCGCGCTGCTCGGGTTCGTCCTCCTCGTCGTCCCGGCGGCCTGGCTGTTCGCCGTCCGGGCGCGCGCCCGCGGGCCCGCCGTCCCCGTCGGTCGGATCACCACCCCCGATCAGCTGGAGGTGGCTTACCTGCAGGGCGGTGGCTATCGGGTCGCCGACACGGTGATCACCAGAATGTTCACCGACGGGCGGATCACCATAGGCTCCGACAGCCGCGTCACCGTGCTCGAGGCGGTGTCCCGCAATTCCGTGGAACGCGCGCTCCTCGGAAAATGCGGCGCGGACTGGAGAAAGAAACTCAGCAAGCTCCGGACGGAGCTGTGCTGGGATTCCTCGGTGGACTCGCTCGAGAGCTCGCTGGTGGAACAGGGGCTGCTGTTGTCGGCCGACCTGCGCCGGAGCTGGGTCCAGGCCGCCCATACGCAGGTGGCCGGACTGGTCCTCGCGGCGGTCATCGGCGTGGGCCTGCTGTTCGCACCCGGTCACATCGACGTGGCGATAATCCTCCTCGCCCTCGTCGTCGCCGGATTCGTGCTGCGGGTGAAATGCGCCCCCCGCGGCTCCCGGGGGAGCGCCACCGACCTCGGCGAGGAATACCGCCGCCACCTCGTCGCGAACAACCCCTGGGGCGAACAGGAGGAGGCGGAGCGCCTGGCGGGGCGGGTCGCCCGGCGGGGACAGCGGGAGCTTCCCGACGGCGAGCTGCGCAGACGGTTCGCGCAGGCGGGGGACGTCTCCCCGCGCCGCTCCGCCCCCCGCCGCCCGAGGAGCACGGGCTCGTCGTCCGGCTCGTCCTCCTACGGCACCGCGTCGAGCTGTTCGAGCTCCTCCAGCAGTTCGAGCTGCTCGGCCAACAGCTGCTCCTCCAGCAGCTGTTCATCGTCCAGCAGCTGTTCGTCCTCCAGTTCCAGCTCCAGCTGCAGCAGTAGCAGCTGCTCGTCCTGACGGGCGCCGCTCGCGCCGTTGGTGGCGAACGACGAGTACCGGACAGTCGGGGCCCCCGTTGTCCGGTATCCGTTCGCGATCCGCGGCGGGGGAGCGTCACGCGTGTTCACGCCGTTGACCTCTGACGCTTCGTCAAAATGCGGAATCGGCTCGTCCTTCGAGGTGCACCCTCCTGGGCGATCCTGTGCGACCGGATGTTTTCTTGTGCGCCGCCTTGTCCGGACGGGACACTCGTTCGGCAACTCTCTTGACATGAACGCGACGTGCGGTCGCGGTCGTGTCGCGTGAACCCTCCCGTGCCCGGACGCCGACGACGTCGGGCGCACCCCCCTCACAGGAGGTCGACGAGTTGAACCACTCCCGCATACCCAAGAGCCGGACGGCGCTGGCCGTCGCCGGCACCCTCGCCCTGGCCACCGCCTCGCTCACCCTCCAGAACGCCCAGGCGGCACCCGCCCCCGCCCCGGCCGGCCTGACCGCCGCACAGGCGGGGGACCTCGCCCGGCACATCGGCGCGCAACTCCCGGCGGACGTGGCGGGCTCCTACTACGACGCGGCCACGAAGAGGCTCGTCGTGGGCGTCACCGACCGCGCCGCGGCGGACCGGGTCCGGGCCGCCGGGGCCGAGGCCAGGTTCGTCCCCAACTCGGCCGCCGACCTGGACGCCGCCCGCCGGACGCTCGACGACCGGGCGGCCGTGCCCGGCACCGCCTGGTCCGTGGACCCCAGGGCCAACAAGGTCGTCGTCACCGTCGACAGTACGGTCAAGGGCGCGGCCCTGGCGAAGGTCGAGAAGGCCGTCGCGGACCTCGGCAACAAGGCCACGCTCAAGCGGACGGGCGGCGAGCTGAGGCCGCTCATCGCCGGCGGCGACGCCATCTGGGGCAGCGGCGTGCGCTGTTCGCTGGGCTTCAACGTCTCCAAGGGCGGCAAGCCCTACTTCCTCACCGCCGGACACTGCGGCAACGCCTCCTCGACCTGGTCCGGCTCCCAGGGCGGCTCCCGCATCGGCACCGTGGAGAAGTCCTCGTTCCCCGGCAACGACTACGCCCTCGTGCGGTACACCGCCACCACGGACCACCCCAGCTCCGTGGACCTCTACGACGGCGGATCGCAGAGCATCAGCAAGGCCGGCGAGGCGACGGTCGGCGAGAAGGTGCGGCGCAGCGGCAGCACCACCCAGGTCCACGACGGTGAGGTCACCGGCCTCAACGTCACCGTCAACTACCAGGAAGGCCAGGTCAGAGGCCTGATCGGCACCACGGTCTGTGCCGAGCCGGGCGACAGCGGCGGTGCCCTCTTCGACGGCGACACCGCGCTCGGCCTGACCTCCGGCGGCAG
This sequence comes from Streptomyces sp. NPDC053048, assembly GCF_044547045.1. Classification (NCBI taxonomy): domain Bacteria; kingdom Bacillati; phylum Actinomycetota; class Actinomycetes; order Kitasatosporales; family Streptomycetaceae; genus Streptomyces; species Streptomyces sp. NPDC053048. The sequence goes on along the minus strand of NZ_JBITZS010000002.1, from coordinate 241,501 downwards.
CGGCAACTGCTCCTCCGGCGGGGAGACCTTCTTCCAGCCGGTGCCCGCCGCGCTCAAGGCGGTCCAGGCCCAGCTGCCCTGACCGACACCGGACCCCCACGGCACGACCCCTGGGCGCATCGCCTCCGCCCGGGGGTCGTTGCCGTCCCGGGACGGGCTGCTCGGGCCGGATCCTTGACCGGCGATACGTCAGCCGGGGCGGAAGGCGACGCGTACGTTCGCGTCCGCCGGGACGATCAGGACGCTGCCCCGGTCCCTGGTCCAGTCCTGCGGGATGACGAACATCCGGTTGTCGACCTGGGCCAGTAGCCGCAGTCCGGAGTAGCGGTAGCGGAAGCGTTGCGGTCCGCTCTTGGCCACCGGCAGCTCCTCCTCGCGCACCTGTGTGCGCATGAAGTGCAGGCGCTCGGCGGTGTCCAGGACCACCGCCGGCCGCAGCTGGAGGTTGGCGGCCAGGTACCGGGCGTCGGCCCGGCCGTGCATCTGGGCGTAGACCTGGACGGTCCAGAACAGGCACAGCGAGATCAGGGCGGCGAGGAACGCGAACGCGGTCAGCTCCCGCCTGCCGTACCCCGCACGGCCGCTCGCCTTCAGGTGCAGCAGCCTCCCGTACACCACGAGCAGCAGCCCGCAGCACAGGATCAGCGGGGTGTCCAGGGGCCCGGCCCGCCACACCCCGTACCCGGCCAGCACCCCGACGACGAAGAGCGCCGCCCCGCAGCCGATCAGACCCAGCGCGCACCGGGCCAGCACGGGTCCGAGCCGGGGGCGGGAGGTGCTCAGGGCGGACACCGCCGTGTACCCCAGGGCGCCGAGCAGCCCGACGGTCAGCGCGATGCCGACGGGCATGAACAGGGGGCCGGCGCTGCGCAGCAGGTAGTCCTGGGTGGACAGGTCCAGGGTCGCTGCGTCGACGCCGAAGTACTGGTAGCGGGCGTCGACGTAGGCGAAGCCGAAGTAGAGGAGCAGGCCGGTCGCCAGGGTGGTGGGCGCGATGAACCCGGCGATCGTCTTGGCCCACGCCCCCCAGGGTGGCCGGGCAGGGGGCTGCTCCTCCTCCACTACGGCACGTCGGACTGGTCCGGAGGATTCACTTCGGGCTGTGGCACCTCGGGCTGCGGCGGCGCGGGCGTTCCTCCCGGTGGGCCGGGAGGCGGCGCGGGGGGTGCCGGGGCGGGGCCGCCGCCCGGACTCGCGGGAGCACCGCCGCCGGGAGAGGGGACGTCCCCGCAGATCTCCTCGGGGTAGCCCGTCAGCGTGGCGCACACGTGGTGGGCCGCGATGGCCGGCTTGCCCGGGTCCTGGGGGAACGCGAAGTGGATATCGGTCGGCCCCTCGGCCGCCACGGTGACGGTCTGCGGCTTGGGCTCGGTCTCCCAGCGGCCCGGCCCGGGTGACCGGTCCTTGAACCGCACCTCGGTCCGGTACGTGTCCGGCGCCGGGGGCTCGTCGGGGCGCGTCTCCCGGGGCTTGTCGACCTTCACCCGCATCGTTCCCTTGGGCCAGCTGCCGGAGAAGTTCGCCGAGACCCGGCCCGCGGATCCGAAGTCGCCGCCCTCGCGCTGCTTGCCGGTGCGCTCCGAGCCGGGCAGGTCCTCCTTCTCGTCGGAGCCGCAGCCCGTGAGCGTCAGAGAGGCGGCGGCGACCGTGCCCAGGGCGAGCAGCAGCCCGCGCCCGACCGGGTGTTCCCGGCACCGTTGCTGATCCACTCTTCAGACGCTAACCACGGCCGGGCGGTCGCGCGAGCGGCACGCGACCGGCCGGACGAACCCCCGGCTCGGGCCCGGCCGCTCAGTGGCCGCCCGTCAGCCCGAGCCGCCGGGCGACGCGGGCGTGCGCCCGCCCCAGCCACGCCGGAACCCACCAGTTCAGCCGCCCCGCGACGGTCAGATACGCCGGCACCAGGATGCCCCGCACCAGCACCGCGTCCACGAGCACGGCCGTCGCAAGGCCCGTTCCCAGCAGCTTGAGCGCGGTCACCCCCGAGGTGGCCAGCGCGCCCGTGACCACGGCCACGGCGAGCGCTCCGGTGGTCACCAGCCGTCCCGTGCGGGCCACACCCTCCACCACCGCCCGCCGGTTGTCGCCCGTCAGCAGGTGGTGCTCCCGCACCCGCGACAGCAGGAAGATCTCGTAGTCGATCGCCAGCCCGAACGCGATCGCGAACATCAGCAGCGGCATCGACATGTCCAGCGTCCCGGTGACCGTGAACCCGCCCAGGGCGTCGCGCAGGTGGCCGTCCTGGAAGACGAACACCATCGTCCCGAAGCTGGTGCCGAGGCTGAGCGCCCCGATGACCAGTGCCTTGACCGGCAGCAGCACACTGCCGGTGAGCAGGAACAGCATGGCCCACGTCGTCAGCGCGGCGATGGCCGCGGCGAGCGGCAGCCGGGCCCGGACGGCCGCCCGGGTGTCGGTCAGGGCCGCCGAGCGCCCGGCGACCAGTCGCTCGCCGCCGGGCGCGGGCAGCGCCCGCAACCGCTCCACCAGGTTCTGACCCGCCTTCGACTGCGCCTGCCGCGGGCCACTGAGCAGCAGTACGGCCCCCCGCTTCGCCCCCTTCGCGGCCGGCGCCCAGCGGACGACGCCCGCCGAGGGCAGGCCCGCCGCCGCGCGCTCGTACGCCCGGAGGGCCGCCGCGTCCCGGACGGGGTCGGCCTCCGGCAGGACGACCGTCACCGTCCGGTCGGCGGAGGAGGCGAAGCGCGCCCGGACCTCCTCCGACGTCCGGTGCGCCTCCGTGCGCGCGGGCAGGACGCGCTCGTCCGGCAGCCCGAAGCGGACATGGGCGAACGGCGAGGCCAGCAGCAGCAGCGCGAGCGCGCACCCGGTGCCGTAGTACAGCGGCCGCCGGGTCACGGCGCGGGCCACGGCCCGCCAGGTGGGGCTGTCCGGGCGCGGCGGCCCGGCCGCCCGGACCGGGCGCAGTGCGGCGAGCGGATCCCACCGGTCGACGCGGTGCCCGAGCAGCGTCAGGACGGGCGGCACGAGAAGGGTGGCCGTGGCCGCGGAGAACACCGCGACGGCCATGCCGGCGCAGGCCATCGACTGCAGGAACGGCAGCGGCAGCACCAGCAGCGCCGACATCGACAGCGCCACCGCGCACGCGGAGACCGCGACGGTGCGCCCCGCCTGCTGCGCGGTCCGGCGCACGGCGAGATCGACGCCGCGGCCGGCGCGCAGCTCCTCCCGGTAGCGGGTGACGAGGAAGAGCCCGTAGTCCACCGCGAGCCCGAAGCCCAGGGCGGTGGTGAGGTTCATGGCGAAGACGGACACCGGCATGGCGTAGGTGAGCAGCCGCAGCAGCGCCATCGTGCCGACGACGGACACCGCCCCGATCACCAGCGGCACCAGCGCCGCCACCAGCGAGCGCAGAGCGACGACGAGCAGGAGCAGGGTGACGGGCGCGGCGACCAGCTCGGCCCGCAGCAGGTCCCGTTGGCCTTCCCGCCGGGCCTCCACACTCACCCACGCGCCGCCGGTCGCGGAGACCTCCAGTACGCCGTGGTGCCCCGTCAGGCCGGGCACCAGTGATTCGGCGGTCCGGGCCGCGTCGCGGTCGGCGCCGGCGAGGTCGGCGGTGATCAGGGCGGCGGAGCCGTCCGCCGACCGCAGCGCCGGGTCGCCGTCGCGCCAGTACGCGCGCGTGCTCGCCACGCCCGGCGAGCGGGCGAGCCGGTCGGCCAGGGCGCGCCCCGCCGCCCGCGCACGGCCGGTGTCCACGCCGCCGGGGGCACGGGCGAGCAGGACCAGGTCGGGGTTCCCGGCGCCGAAGCGTTCGGCCAGCAGGGTGTTGGCGCGCGCCGACTCGGTTCCGGTGGCGGTGTAGCCGCCGTTGGCGAGCCGCTGGGCCGTGCCGGTGCCCGCCATCGCGAGCAGGGCGGTCAGGACGGTCGCGACCACGGGCACCAGCCACGGGCCGGCCCTCCGGAGGGCGCCGCGGAGGCGCGTCCCGGCGGTGCGCGCGGCCCCTTCCCCGGCTCCGTCCCCGGCCCCGGCGCCGGTTCCCGCGTCGGGGGAGGCCGGGGCCGGGGCCGCCGGGTCGAGGTCCTGGGGAGCGGTCACGCGGCCCGGAAGAAGAGGACGGCGTTCTGGCCGCCGAAGCCGAACGCGTTGCTGAGCGCTCCCTGCATGCGGTGGGCCCTGGGCGTCTTCGTCACCACGTCGATCTCCATCCCCTCGCCGAGGCGGTCGAGGTTGGCCGTGGGCGGGATGAGCTGCCGCTCGAGCGACATCACCGTGCACGCGGCGTCGACCGCGCCCGCCGCCCCCAGCGAGTGACCGATGACGCCCTTGACGGAGGTGACCGGCGGCGGCGTGCCGAACACCGTCGTCAGCATGTCGGCCTCCACGCTGTCGTTGAGCGGGGTGGAGGTGCCGTGCGCGTTGACGTGGTGCACTTCGCAGACGTCGGCGCGGGCGTCCGCCAGCGCGGCGAGCACGGCGCGCTGCGCGCCGGAGCCGTCGGGGTCCGGACGGGTGGCGTGGTAGCCGTCGCTGGAGGCGCCGTAGCCGGAGAGGAAGCCCCGGACGCGGGCGCCGCGGGCCCGCGCGTAACGGGGCCGCTCGAGGACGAGCATGGCCGAGCCCTCGCTCAGCACGAACCCGTCCCGGTCGGCGTCGAACGGCCGGGACGCGCCCGCGGGGTCGTGGCGGCGCAGCGAGAGCGCCTGCATCCGGTAGAAGGCGGCCGAACCCATCGGGACGCGCGCGGAGTCGGTGCCTCCGGCGATGGCGATGTCGCACGCTCCCGCTCGCAGCAGGTCACGGGCGGTGCCGATCGCGGTGGCCCCCGAGGCGCAGGCGCTGGAGGTGGTCAGGCACGGGCCCAGCGCCTGCAGGTCCGTGGACACCTCTCCGGCGACCATGTTGGGCAGGGAGCGCAGCAGGGCCGTGGGCGAGATGGCCTCCACCCGGCCCTCGTCCAGGTTCCGGTACTCCTGCGGCCAGCGGTCGCCGCCGTTGCTGGCGCTGCCGATGACGATCGCGACGCGGGGGCCGTCCCAGGCGCCGGTGTCCAGCCCGGCGTCGGCGACCGCCTCGCGGGCGGCGACCATCGCCAGATGGATGAACCGGTCGTTGCGCCAGGTGATCCGGCGGCCCAGCAGCTCGTTGCCGTCGAAGCCGGGCACCCGGCAGGAGAAGTCCACCGGGAGCCCGGCCAGGTCCTCGTCGAAGGCGCCGAGGCCGACCCCGGCGCACAGACCGTCCCAGGTCGCCTCCCGGCCGATGCCCGCCGGCGTCACCATGCCGATCCCGGTGACGGCGATCTCCCGTTCGTTCACCGCGCGGGCCCCGTCGGTGCCGCCGTGCCGGTCTCCCCGCGCGGCTGGGCGCCGATGGCCCCCATCGCCATCAGCTGTTCGATGTGGGCGGCGACCTCACCGAGGGTGGCGCCCTGGGGGTCCTCGTCGAGGGTCACCTTGAGGCGGTCCTCCAGCACGGTGACCATCTCGACCTTGGCGAGGGAGTCGATGGCCAGCTCTTCGAATGTCGCGTCCGGGGTCAGCTGCTCCTCGGGAACACCGAAGTATTCGGTGAGGAGACGGGCCATCAGGTCGTACACGGGTTCCATCGATCGTTCTCCTCGATCGGGGCGGACACCGGACGCTCGGCGGCGAGCCAGGCATCTCGCTCATCTAATGTCATATTTTCGGTTTTTTCCTTCGCTGCAGCCTCCTCTGCCGTCCGGTCGGGCACGGGGAGACACGCTCGCCACCGGCGGGCGCGTCACCCGTACTGCCGAGGCCGCGACGTTTCAGTGGGTCCTGCTGAAGGGCGCCCAGCCCGCTATGGCGAATGTGCCGCCCTCCCGGCGCACTTCGGCGGCGCCGTGCCCCGGCAGATGCGCCGGGAAGACCAGGGCCCCGGTGTCCGCGGCCTGCTCCAGGACCCGGCGGCGGGAGCGGGTGGCCGCCTCCTGGTCCTCGCTCAGGCAGGTGTCGCAGTCGGGTTCGGCGATCTGCAGCGGGCTGTGCACCAGGTCACCGATGAACAGGGCACGATCCGACCCCGACTCCAGCCGCAGGACCGACGACCCGGGCGTGTGCCCGGGAGCGGGCTCCAGGCTCAGCTGCCCGTCGATGCGGTACCCGTCCTCCCACAGCACCGCCTGACCGGCCCGGTGCACGGGGGCGACACTGTCCTCGAACATGATCCCGCTCGCCTGGTCGACGCCGATGCCGCCGAGCGCGCCGCGCCCGGCACGGCCGGCGGCTGGGTTCCAGTAGTCGAAGTCGGCCCGGGGGATCAGATAGGTGGCACGCGGGAACGTCGGCACCCACTCGCCGTCCACCAGGCGGGTGTTCCAGCCGACGTGGTCCGCGTGCACATGGGTGTTCACCACGACGTCCACGTCCTCGGGCCGGACCCCGGCGGCGCGCAGCCGGTCGAGGAAATCCGTCCGCAGTCCGGACCAGGCGGGCATGTGGGGCCTGTCCTTGTCGTTGCCCAGCCCGGTGTCGACGAGGATCGTCCGGCCCTCGCTGCGCAGCACCCAGGTCTGGGCGTTGGCGATGAAGTCGTCCGTCCGCGGATTCCAGAAGTCCGGGGCCAGCCAGGACTCGTGTTCCCGCCACATCCGGGGCGTGGCGGTGGGGAAGATGTCGGCGACAGGGGCGACGGGCGCGTGCATTTCCACGACGCGGGTGATGTCGACCCCGCCCAAAGTGATCGTCTGCATGTCGTCGACGCTAGGCGGGGGCGGCGAGACGACCAATGCGTGTGCGTGCCCGGACTATGCGTCGTCGTCTCAACGGGAGTCGGGGAAGGGAGCGCGGGTGGCCGGTGACGGGCAAGGCTTCGGGAGTCCGCATACTCGGCGCATGGACGTGCTCAGTGACACCATGGCCGCCCTGCGCACCGGCAGGCCGTACTCGGCGCTGGCCGAACGGCAGGGGCAGTGGCGGACGGACATCGCGCCCTTCGCCGGGGCCGGCTTCCACATCGTGCTGCGGGGAACCTGCCGGCTGATCCCGTCCCCGGGCGGCGGCGAACCCGTCGTGCTCACGGCGGGGGACGCGGTGTTCCTGCCGCACGGCACGGCACACGCCCTCACCGACGACTGCGGCGCGCCCGCCGTGCTGCTCTGCGGTGCCTACCGTCTGGAGAAGGCCCGTGCCCACCCGCTGCTGGGGGACTTCCCCGAGGTGATCCTGCTGCCCGCGCGGCCCGGCCGGCACGCGGCGCTGACGTCCGTCATCACCCTGCTCGGCGACGAGCTCGGCACGCACGGCCGGCCCGGTACGGACGCGACGCTTCCCGCGCTGCTGGAACTGCTGATCGTCCACCTGCTGCGCGCGTGGTACGAGGAGCGGACGGCCGGGCGGGCCGGCGCGGCCGTCACCGGCTGGTGCGCGGCGCTGGCCGACCCGGCCGTGGGTGCCGCGCTGCGCGCCCTGCACCACGACCCCGCGAAGCCGTGGACGGTGGCCGGGCTCGCCACGCTGGCGGGGCTGTCGCGGGCCACGTTCGCGCGGCGGTTCGCCGGCCTGGTGGGCAGGCCCCCCTTGGCCTATCTGACCTGGTGGCGGCTGACCCTGGCCGCACGGCTGCTCAGGGAGTCCGACGCGCCGCTGGCGGCGGTCGCCCAGCGCATCGGCTACACCTCGCAGTTCGCGTTCGCGCATGCGTTCAAGCGTGAGTACGGCCTCTCCGCGGGCCGGTACCGCCGGGAACGCCGCGACGATCACGAACACATGAACGATCCGGGCTGGGAAATCCCCGGGCGTCCGGACCCCGCACAGTGGCATGCTGTGGGGCGTGAACGGACCTGAGATCGCCCTGACCCTCGCCCCTGAGCTGCGGCTTTTCGTCGCGGCCGAGCGCCGCCGGCCCGGCACGCCGGTGACCACCGACGGTGTCTCCACCCTCGGACATGTGGTCGAGTCCCTCGGCGTCCCGCTCACCGAGGCCGGCCGGCTGCTCGTCGACGGGCGCGAGGTACTGACGTCCCACATCCCGGCGGCCGGCGAGTCCGTCGAGGTCGAGGCGGTCGCCCGCCCCCAGGAGGTGCCGGGGGCGCCCCTGCGCTTCCTGCTCGATGTGCACCTGGGAACACTCGCGCGGCGGCTGCGGCTGCTGGGGGTCGACGCCCAGTACGAGAGCGAGGACATCGGCGACCCGGCACTGGCCGCCCTCTCGGCGGCCCAGCAGCGGGTGCTGCTCTCCCGCGACCGCGGGCTGCTGCGCCGCAGGGAGATCTGGGCGGGGGCCTACATCTACAGCGACCGCCCCGACGAGCAGCTGCGCGACGTCCTCGGCCGCTTCGCGCCGCCGCTGGCACCGTGGACCCGCTGCACCGCCTGCAACGGCCCCCTCCAGGACGCCGACAAGGAAGCCGTCCGCGAGCACCTGGAGCACGGCACGCAGCGCACCTACGACGTCTTCGCCCAGTGCCTGACCTGCGGCCGCGTCTACTGGCGCGGGGCGCACCACGCGAAGCTCCAGACGATCGTCGAGAACGCGGTACGCGAATTCGGGGCCACGGCGGCGTAGCCCCCGGCCCGGCGGGGCTCAGGTGTCGCATTCCGGCGACCGGGTGCACGCTGGATACGTACCGCAGGAGGTGGAGCCATGCAGACGATCGTTGGATGGCACGTCGAGGTCGAATTCGAGGAAGTCGAGAAGCGCACACGCGCGGCCGTCCTGCTCAGACTCCCGGACGGCACCGAACTCAGGGCCAAGGGCCACGCCACCCGCCACCCCGACGACCCCGAACAGCAACGGGTCGGCGAGGAGGTCGCCGCGGCACGCGCCCTGAACGAACTCTCCCGGGACCTCCTGGCGAAGGCCGGTCACGACATCGAAGAGGTCACCCACGTGGAGGCCCACCCGTCCATGTGAACGCGCCTCCGCCGCCGACGTGACCGCATGAGCGCCGGCGCAACCCGCACCGCACCGCGGGGGAGCGCGGTGCGGGGGTTAGGCGTGCCTCGGTGCGTTTGCGGGGCGCCGCCTCAGCTGACCCGGCTGCTTTTCCTGGGTCGCGCCAGGCGCGCGGCAATCCCGACGCCGGGCACCGCGCCCGCGAGCCCGCCGGTGACCGCGGCGGGGAAACCGTTCGGAAAGGCCCCGGCGGCCCCGAACTCGAAAGGCGCCCCGAGCGCGTCGCCCACGACGGATCCGATGACCGCGCCGATGGCACGTTCTTCGCTGCTCACTTGGGCAGCTTAGCCTCGCTCACGAGTGCCATTAATTCGGATGAAGCCGAGAGCGGAGGTCATGTACAAGTTGGGGGCAACACCCCGCGGGATCCCACCGACTGCCGAGCTGTGAGGAATCAACATGGCATTGCCCAAGAAGGGCTCACGGCGCATTGTTGTCGATGGCGTCCCCTACCGCTGGCGAGTCCGGGGAAGGCCGACCTACGATCAGGGAATGGGCTGGTCTCCCCTGACGTACGCTGTCGAAAAGGCGGAGTCGCCGGGCACGATGCTCGTCGTCAGAACAAGCCAGACGCATCCCAGCAACTGGCTGGATCGTCAGACCACTTCCGTGCTGCCCTCCCACGTCGCAACCGCCATTCAAAACGCCCGTACTCAGGGCTGGATCCCTGAAGCGCCGGGATCGCCCTACATCCTGGACCAGTCGCAGGGCTTCGTCCCGACCCCCTGAGGGCAGGGCTGGCGCGAGCGGACGTAAGGTGGCCGCGTGAGGAGACACATCGCGTTCGATCGTCTGCACAACTTCCGTGACCTGGGCGGCTATCAGGCCGCCGATGGCCGTACGGTGCGCTGGGGCCGGCTCTTCCGCTCCGACTCGCTGGGCAAGCTGGAGGGCCAGGACTGGGACCGCTTCCTCGCCCTGGGCATCCGCACCGTGATCGACCTCCGGTACCCCTGGGAGATCGAACGCAGCGGACGCGTCCCGCATCACCAGGAACTGGCGTACCACAACCTGAGCATCGAGCACCGGCCGTACGACCAGGCGGGCCTGGGCCCGGAGGTCGAGCCCGCGCGCTTCCTCGCCGACAGGTACGGCGAGGTCGCCCACGACGGCGTGAAGGAGATCCGCGGCGCGCTGGAGATCATCGCCACCGACACCGCCCCACTCGTGTTCCACTGCCACTCGGGCAAGGACCGCACTGGCCTGCTGGCCATGCTGGTCCTCGCCCTGATCGGCGTGCACGAGGACGACATCGTCGCCGATTTCGCCCTCACCGAGCTGGCCACGGAACGCCTGGTCGCCGACTGGCACTCCAACTACCCGGCCTTGACCCTCACCTGGCCCGCCTACGGACGAGCCCCTGCCGAGATCATGCGGCTCTTCCTGTCCGACCTGACAACCCGGTACGGATCGGTGCACGGCTACGCCGCCGAACAGCTCGGCGTCGACGACGACCTGGTGGCGGCACTGCGTGCCCAGCTGCTGCATCCGTGATGCGACGCAGCGTGAGAGGAGAAGGCCAGTGGCGTACTGGGCCCCGCTCGCCGAGGGTGCTTCCTCGGCTTCCTGGTCGGTGAGAGCGGCCACCGGACGGCGGCTGGCCGGTGCTGCGGATGTTCCCGAGGCGGCCGTGGTCCTGCATCGGCTGTTGCTGGACGAGGACACCGCGGTCACCCAGGAAACAGCGGAAGCCCTGCTGGAGCGACGCGACGTGTGCGGTGTGAGATTGGCCCTGACCGCCCTCACCGTCGCGGACGACGACACCGCGGATCAGCTCTACGACGCGATCGACACCGTCTGCTATCGATCCGAGGACGACCGCGCACAGCTCATGGCACTGTGCTCGGAGCTCGCGTCGGATGCGGACAGCGCGGTCGGCGAGCAGGCGGCCGGTGTCCTGAGGAGATGGCGGTCCACGTAGCCACGCGTACGCAAGGTGATCGGTGAGCGGGCGAACAACTTTCGTAGGGCCGCGCCGCGACCTTCGGTGAATGTGCCGGGCGGGCGGGGCTGTCTATGGTTCCGGTGTGATTGCGACATCGTGGGGCCGTGAGCTGTGGCGACGGCTGGCCGCGCCGGAGGAGTGGTCCCGGCGGCGGCTGGTCGGGGAGAGCGCGTTCGCCGTCGTGCTCGGGCTGCTCGCGGCGTGGGCGGAGAGCGGGTTCGGCTGGCCGCGGATGGTGGCGGTCGGGCTGGGTGTCGGGGTGCTCTCGATGGCGCGGCGGGCGCTTCCGGCGACCGTGCTGATCGCGGCCGGGGTCCTGGCCGGGGTCAGCGAGGGCGGCGCGGCGCTGCTGCTGGCGGCGGCCGGGTGGTCCGCCGGCCGCAGGATCGACGGAGTGCTGCGAGCGCTGCTGGCCTTCAGCCTCTCCTTCGTGTCCTTCGTGGCGCTCTCCTTCTTCCTCGCCCGCCAGTCGGCCCTGCTGGTCCTGGTCTTCAACGTCCTGTTCTTCCTGGTGGCCGCCGTCGTCCCGGGCCTGGCCAACCGCTACTGGACCCAGCGCCGCACCCTGTTGCGCACCCTGCAGCTGCGCAACATCCAGCTGCTGCGCGAGCGCGAGATGGTCGCCGGGCAGGCGCGGATGCGCGAGCGGCAGCGCATCGCGCAGGACATGCACGACAGTCTGGGGCACCAGCTGGCCCTGATCGCCGTGCAGACCGGCGCCCTGGAGGTGGACCGGGAGCTGACCGGGCGCCAGCGGGAGGCGGTCGGCGTGCTGCGCGAGGCCTCGGTGGCGGCCATGCAGGAGCTGCGCGAGGTCGTCGGCATCCTCAAGGACGGCACGCCCGAGGAGGAGCAGCCGGTCTCCAGGGTGATGGCCGGCATCGAGGAGCTGGTCGACGCGGCGGTGGCGGCCGGCCTGCGGGTGAGCCTCGAGCGGTCCGGCGACGTCCGCCCCCTCGCCCCCGCCGCCGACCACACCGGATACCGCATCGTGCAGGAGGGGCTCACCAACGCGGCCAAACACGCCCCGGGCGCGCCCATCGCCGTCAACCTGCGCTACGAGCCGGACTCGCTGCTGGTCGAGGTCGCGAACGGGCCGGTACCCGAGACCTCGCGCCCGGCGCCGCCCAGGGACGCGGTCAGCGGCGGCCAGGGCCTGACAGGGCTGCGCGAGCGGGCCCGGCTCGTCGGCGGCATGATCTTCACCGGGCCCGCCCAGGGCGGCGGCTTCCGGCTCGCCGGGATGCTGCCGTACGACTCGGCCGAGGCGCGGGAGGCCCGTAGGACGTCGACCTTCGTCGATGCGGCCGACGACTTTCGCGAGCAGACGCAGCAGGGCACTCCGGGCGACGGTGGACCGGTCATCGACCGGCTGGATCCTCGCGAGGAGTTCAAGGACATCATGGGCACGAAGAAGCGAAACGGCTGTCTCATCGGCTGCGGGGTCGGCCTGCTGATCCTGGTGGTGCTGGCCGTGGCGGCCGTCTTCGGCATAGGGATGATCGTCGACGAGACGGACAAAGCCGTGATCGACCCCAGCGTCTACGAGTCGGTGCACACCGGCGACCCCGAACGGCAGGTGCGCGAGAAGCTGCCCTCGGGCGAGTCCTTCCTCACCGCCGACATCAAGGACAAGCTGCCCGCCGACCCGGCCGGTACCAGCTGCCTCTCCCTGCTGTCCAGCGACACCTCGCGAGGGCTGACGACCGACATCGTTTACCGCTTCTGCTTCAAGGACGGGAAACTGTCCGAGAAGCGCGAGTTCCACGTCAAGAACTAGCGCACGCCGCATCGCGACCACACAGCAGGAGTGCACCAGGTGATCCGCGTCCTCATCGCCGACGACGAGCCGCTCATCCGGGCGGGCATCAGGATGATCCTCACCTCGGCCGAGGACATCGAGGTGGTGGCCGAGGCGGCGAACGGACGCGAGGCGGTCGAGCTGGCGCGGCGGCACCGGGTGGACGTGGCGCTGCTCGACATCAGGATGCCGGTCATGGACGGCCTCACGGCACTGGGCGAGCTCGCCCGCTCGGTGCCCGGCGTCCGTGCGCTGATCCTGACCACCTTCGGCGAGCGCGACAACGTCCTGCGGGCCCTGCGCCAGGGCGGGGCCGGGTTCCTGCTGAAGGACTCGGCGCCCGGGGAGCTGATCGGGGCGGTACGGGCGGCCGCGGCGGGCGACGCGTATCTCTCGCCCGCGGCCACCCGCCATGTGGTCGACTCCCTGGCCGGCGGCGCCGCCGCGAGCCGCGCCGAGGAGGCCCGGCAGCGGGTGGACGTCCTCGGCGAGCGCGAGCGCGAGGTGCTGGGCCTGCTCGGCGAGGGGCTGTCCAACGCCGACGCCGGCCGACGGCTCCATATGAGCGAGGCCACAGTGAAGACGTACGTCAGTCGGATCCTCGCCAAGCTGGAGTGCGAGAACCGCGTCCAGGCGGCACTCCTGGCGCGTGACGCGGGCCTGGGAGCCTGAACCCCGCCCCCACCCCGCACCGAAGAAACAAAGGTTTTTGGCCACGTTCACCTGACAGATGTTCAGGGAAGCGGGGATTTTGCGATATCTTTTTCGGCGTTCCCTCGTGAACGAGCGTCGGACGCGACGCCGGAGCGACGTCGGGAGTGCGGAGTGCGCCGCACACATCCCGCGGAACGACCAGAACCAGCACGGGCACGTGGCGAGTGAACCCCCTCCCTCGCCACGCATTGCCGTGCCGCAAAGTCCTCAGCCCTGTCCCGTATCACCTAGGCAAAGGCCGCATGTCCGTTCATCCGCTATCGGACCTCATACGTTATGCCCGCCACAACTCCCCCTTCTACTCGGAGCTCTACGCCGATCTACCGCCCGGCGCCGACCGCCTCGACGACCTCCCCGTCGTCGACCAGAGCGCTTTCTGGCAGGCGAACACGCTCCACGACAACCGGGTCCTGACCGCCCCGCTCGGCGAGGCCGTCGTCTACAAGACCGGCGGCACCACCGGCGCGCCGAAGTTCTCCTGCTACACCCGCGAGGAATGGCGGGAGTTCGTTACTGCCTTCGGCCAGGGCCTGGTCGAGGCCGGGCTGCGCCCCGGCCACCGGGTGGCCGACCTCTTCTACGCCGGGGAGCTCTACGCCAGCTTCCTGTTCATTCTCGACTCCCTCGCCCACGCCCCCGTCGACAACGTCCGGCTGCCGATCGGCGGCGCGGCCCCGCTGGAGACCACGGTCCCCACGCTCGAGGACTTCGCCGCCCAGGTGGTCGCCGGCACCCCGACGACCCTGTGCCGCCTCGCCGAGCACCTGATCGCGACCGGGCGTCAGCTGCCGCACGTGGAACTGCTGTTCTTCGGCGGCGAAGCACTCTTCGACGACCAGCGACGGCTCCTGGCCGCCGCCTTCCCCAACGCCGAGCCGCGCTCCCTGGGCTACGCCAGCGTCGACGCCGGCCTCCTCGGCTGCCCCGTACCCGGCCCCGACCCCCGCCTGCACCGCGCGTTCTCCCCGCACACCGTCGTAGAGATCGTCGACGAGACGACCGGCGAGACCATCCGCGAGGCCGACCGCCCCGGACGCGTCGTGGTCACCCAGCTCTTCCGCAAGCTGATGCCCGTCATCCGCTACCCCGCAGGCGACCGCGCCGAGTGGAGCGACTACGCCGCCGGCCACTTCCGCATCCTCGGCCGCGCCGAGGAAGGCGTGCGCGTGGGCCCCGTCTCGCTGTACTCGCAGGACGCGCTGGCCGCCGTCGCCGCCGCCGACACCGACGGCCGCGTCATGGGCACCCAGCTCGTCGTACGCCGCTGGGACGGCCGCGACGGCCTCGTGCTGCGCCTGGCCACGGCGCCCGGCGACGACGAGCCCGCCGGCCTCGAGGTGCTCGCCAAGGCCGTCGTCACCGAGCTCAACGCCGCCCGGCCGCTGTACCCCGACAGCGTCGACGCCGGTTACGTCCACCCCCTGACCGTCGAGTGGGCGCGCCACAGCGACCTCGTCGTCAACTCCCGCTCCGGCAAGCTCGTCCGCGTCATCGACGAGAGGCCCACGTCATGACCGCCTCCCTCCCGGCGGCCGGCGAAGGCCGCCGGCTGCCGCTCGTGCTGCGCAACCGGGCGTTCGGGACCGTATGGCTGGGCCAGGTACTGACCCAGGCCGCGGTACGGATGTTCCAGGTCGGGGTCTCCTGGTGGCTGGTGGCCTACGCCGTCGCGAGCGGACGCGGCCTCGCCTCGGGCCTGTTCATGGCCGTCAGCACCCTGCCCGCCGTGGCGCTGGCGCCCGTCGTGGCACGCGCCGTCACCCGCTTCGCGCACCGTTCCGTGCTGCGTGCCGCCGCCGGCGGCGCGGGCGCCGCGGCCACGGCCCTGGCCGGCTGGGCGTACGCCTCCGACCTGCCGCTCGCGGCTGCGTACGCCGCGACGCTGGCGCTCGCCACCTGCCAGGCGTTCTTCGACCCCTGCCTGACCACCTCCGTGCCCGAACTCGTCGACGACGAGGACATCGAGGCCGCCACAGGCTTCGAGCTGTCCACCCAGTCGCTGGCGAGCCTCGGCGGAGCGCTGCTCGGCGCACTGATCGTCGACCGGGCGGGCGTCGCGGGGCTCGCCGTGGGCTGCGCCGCCGCCTATGTGACGGCCGCCGTGCTCATCGCCACCGTCCGCTTCCGGACGCCCGGCGTCGACGCGACCACCGCGGCGGACACCGGCGCCACAGCGGACACCGGCGCGGCCGAGATCCAATCCGCGGCCCCCGCCGAGCGGCGGACGCTGCGCCGGATCCTGGCCGACCTGCCCTACGTGCGGCGGATCCTGCTCTGCTTCACCGCCGCCAACCTCTTCACCACCGCCGTCTTCGTCGTCATCCCGCTCTACACCAAGTCGGTGCTCGGCCAGGGCGGTTCGACCGTCGCCCTGCTGGAGGCGTCGCTGGGCGTCGGCACGCTGATCGGCTCGTTCACCGGTGCCCGCGTGCCCGGCCGTCCCACCGTGCTCGGTGCCTGCCTCCTGGGCGTCATGGCGGCCGCGTTCGCCGTGCCCGGGTTCGTGGCCGCGCGCCCGGCGATCTCGGGCTGCCTGGTGGCGGCCGGCTGGTGCGTGGGCGTGATCGGGGTCCGCTTCGTGGCGCTGTTCCAGCGGCTGGTGCCCGCCGCCGACAAGCCCGGCTTCTTCGCCGTGATGCAGGCCGTGCTGGGCGCCACGTTCCCGCTGGCCTCGCTGCTCTTCGGCGTGCTGGGCGACCACCTGTCCGCGCAGACCCTCTGCCTGATCCAGGCCGCCGGCCTGGTGCCCGCCGCCTGCGCGCTGGCCCTGCTGCGCGACCGCACGCCCCAGGACGACACCACCGAGGCCCCCGCCTCCGCCCCCGCCCCCGAGCCCGTGACCGCCGGAGGAGCGCGATGACCCCCGTGATCGAGGCGGCCACCCCCGCCGACATCGCCGACCTGCGCCAGCTGTACTACGCCGTCTACGGCCCGCACTACCCCGTGGCCCTCGGCACCGACCCCGCCGAGATGTCCCGCCTCATCGCGGACCCGCACTCGCTGTGGCTCGTCGCCCGGTGCCCGCGCACCGGCGGCCTGGGCGGATCGGCGGCCATCCACAGCGAGGCGGGCAGCCGCACCGGCCGCCTCGAAGGGCTGGCCGTCCACCCCGACCACCGGGCCGCCGGCCTGGCCGGGGCGCTGACCGAGGAACTGTGCGCGCGGATGCTCGGCGACGGCCGCCTGGACTCGGTGTACGCCACCGTCCGCACCGTCAGCGCCGGCCCGCAGCGCGTCGTGGCCCGCAACGGCTTCCGGCCGCTGGGCATCCTGCCCAACGCCGTGGATCTCAACAGCCGCGAAAGCCTCGCACTCTACGCGCGTCACTCGGCGGGTGTCCTGGACCGCCGCATCCCCGTCCCCGAAGTGCCCACCCCGCTCGCCCCGCTGCTGCGCACCGTCGAACGGAACCTCGGCATCAGCTACGCGCGGACGGCCGTCACCGCCCCGGCTCCCGTGCCGCCGAGCACGCCGGCGGCACGGCTGGAGATGATCGAGGCGCCCGGCTTCGTCCGCCGCCGCTTCCACGACCGCTTCCCCGACGCCGAGCACTGGTTCTACCCGCTGCACACCCCCAACACCCTGCTGGTGCCGGACGACGACCGCTTCGAGGTGTACGCCTACCTCAACCGCACCGGACGCTACTGCGCCCTGGTCGCCGCCCACCCCGCCCCCGCCGTCGCCGCCGACTGCCTGGAGGCGATCACCCGGACCCTCACCCGGGCCGGCGCCGGCTACGTCGAGGCGCTGCTGCCGCTGACCGAGCACACCATGCTCTCCGCCTTCCTCGCCCAGGGCTTCATCCCCAGCGCCCTCTACCCGGCGATGCGCCCGCAGACCGACGGCGACGGCTTCCACGACTACGTCGTGATGTCCCGCACCGCCGAACAGATCGACTTCCGCGGCGTGGTCGTCGACGAAACGCTCCAGCCCTACCTGGACGCCTACGCGTCCGCCTGGGCGTCGACCTACCTGCCCACACTCGAGGTTGCCTCATGACCCCCGTCAACCCCCATCTCGCCCCGGTCGGCGTGCCCGACGCGGCCCTGCTGCCCCACGTGCAGCGGCTGTGCGACCTGAGCGACCCCTACGCCTGCGGCCCCGCCGAGGAGGAGCTGTTCGCCGCCGCCATGGCGGAGATCAACTCCTGGCACGCGGACCGCTCGCCGTTCTTCCGCGGCCTGCACAGTGACGAGCGCGCCCGGACGACGCCCTACGACGCGCCGCTGGTGCACGCCAACTTCTTCAAGCGCCACGAAGTGCTGTCCATCCCCCGCGACGACGTCCACCTGCACCTGACCTCCTCCGGCACCACCGGCCAGAAGTCGCAGATGTTCTTCGACGAGTGGACGATCCGCTCCGCCCAGCGCATGGTCGCCCGCATCTTCGAGCGCAACGGCTGGATCACCCCCGACCAGGAGGTCAACTACCTCCTCTACAGCTACGAACCCGCCCGCGACCTCAAGCTGGGCACCGCCTTCACCGACAACTACCTGTGCGACTTCGCTCCCGCCCGCCAGGTGGAGTACGCGCTGCGCAACACCGGCAGCGGCCACGAGTTCGACCCCTTCGGCTGCGTCGCCGCGCTGCGCCGCTTCGCCGAGGAGGACGCCCCGGTACGCATCCTGGGCTTCCCCGCGTTCCTGTGGTTCACCCTGGAGCGGATGAGCGCGATGGGCCTGCCGCCCCTGCGGCTGCCCGAGGGCTCGCTCGTCGTCCTCGGCGGCGGCTGGAAGGGCCACGCCGACCGGCAGATCGGCAAGCACGAGCTCTACGACCGCGTCACCGAACAGCTCGGCATCCCCTCCGAGCGGATCCGTGACACCTTCGGCTCCGTCGAGCACTGCATCCCCTACATCGAGTGCTCGCACCACAACCTCCACGCCCCCGTCTGGTCCCGCGTGTTCATCCGCTCCACCCGCACCCTGGAGCCACTGCCCTACGGCGAGCGCGGCTACCTGCACCTGGTCTCGCCGTACATCACCTCCGTACCGGCGCAGAGCGTCGTCATGGGCGACCTCGCCTCCCTGCACCCCGGCGAGGAGTGCGGCTGCGAACTGGATACCGACTGGTTCACCGTCCACGGCCGTGCCGGAGTGAGCCGCAACAAGAGCTGCGCGGTGGCCGCCGCCGAACTGATGAAGGGCATGTCGTGACGAACGGGACCACGCACCGGCACCACTACTGGCAGGGCGCCTTCATCGACGACGAGGAGGCCGGCCGACGACTGACCGGCCTGCCCGCTGCCGTCGAGGCGGCACTGGCGAGCCCCCTGGAGACCGAGACCCTCCTGGTCGCCTGCGACAAGCTGGCGGCCGCACTGCGCGACCCCGCGCACCCCACCCACCAGCGCCTCGCCGCGCACCTGCCGGAGGGCGAGGACGCCACCGTCCTCGCCGAACTCGGCACGTTCCTCAGCCGCCCCGAACTGACCCGCAAGCTCCGCCGCGAGCTCGGCGGCACCACCCCGCAGCGGCTGAACCGCCCCGACGCCAAGGAGACCGTCTACGAGGCCTGGGCACCGGTCGGCCTCGTCGCCCACATCGCCCCCGGAAACGCCGCCACCGTCGCCCCCCTCAGCCTCGTCGAGGGCCTGCTCGCCGGCAACGTCAACGTCCTCAAGACCAGCAGCGCCGACACCCTCCTCGCCCAGCACCTGCTCGCCGAACTGGCCGCGCTGGACGAGAGCGGAGCCATCGCCGAGCGCGTGATCGTGCTGCGCTTCTCCTCCTCCCGGCAGGAGTGGCTGCGCCTGATGTGCGCACCTGCCGACGCCGTCGCCGTCTGGGGCGGCGAGGCCGCCGTCGAGGGCGTCGCCGCCCACGTACCGGCCGGCTGCCGCCTGGTCGAATGGGGCCACAAGATCTCCTTCGCCTACCTCGCGCCCGACGCCTGGCGGGACGAGCGGGTCCTCGCCGCCCTGGCGGCCGACGTCTGCCTGCACGAGCAGCAGGCCTGTTCCAGCCCGCAGGTGGTCTACCTCGACACCGAGGACGAGCAGGAGGTCTTCGCCTTCGCCGAACGGCTCGCGACCGCGCTGGCCGCCATGCCCCCGGCCGAGCCGTCCGGTGACGCGCCCGACCCGGCCGAGGAGGCCGAGCTCACCACCACCGAGCTCATCGCCCGCCTCGAGGAACACCTGGGCCTGACCCGCGTCATCACCGCGCCCGACGGCTCCTGGCGCGTCATGGCCGACACCCGGCCCGCGCTCACCGCCTCCCCGCTGCACCGCAGCGTGTGGGTCAAGCCGCTGCCCCGCAAGCGCATGATCGCCACCCTGCGCCCCATGCGCCGCTACCTGCAGACCGCGGGCGTGGCCGGCGGCCGCACCGACATCGCCGAACTCTCCCGCCTGGCCCTGGCGGCGGGCGCCACCCGCGTCACGCCCGTCGGCTCCATGCTGGCCAGCTACCCGGGCGAGCCGCACGACGGCGTCTACGCCCTGCAGCGCTACAGCCGCCGCGTCGCCGTCCAGGCCGACGAGCGCTTCACCACCACCGCCTGCCTCGACGACCTCGCGCACCCCGTCGCCTTCCCGCCGCCGAGCGGCCCGCTGCGGGACAAGGCCGCCGTCCAGGAACTCAACCGCGACGTCGACCGGCGCGACGCCGAGCTGTACTTCCGCAGCGGCGGCAGCACCGGCGCGCCCGCCCTGTCCCTGTTCACCTACGACGACTACGACACCCAGATGCACGCCGCCGCCCGCGGCCTGATCGCCGCCGGCTACGACCCGGCGCGCGACCGCACCGCCAACCTCTTCTACTGCGGCGGCATGTACGGCGGCTTCATCAGCTTCTTCTCCATCCTGGAGCGGCTGGGCGGCGTCCAGATGCCGATCTCGGCGAGCACCGACCACCGGGCCACCGCCGAGGCGATCGTCGCGTACGAGGTGGACACCCTCTTCGGCATGCCCTCCTACCTGTGGCAGCTCCTGCACGAGCAGGCGGACCTGCTGCGCTCCTACGGCGGCATCCGCAAGATCTTCTACGGCGGCGAGCACTTCACCGCCGAACAGCGCCGCACCCTCGCCGAGACCTTCGGCATCGAGACCGTCCGCTCCATCACCTACGGCAGCACCGACCTGGGCCCGCTCGGCTACCAGTGCACCGAGAGCACCGGCGGCGTCCACCACCTGCACGCCGACCTGCACAGCCTGGAGATCCTCGACCCCGAGGACGACCGCCCGGTGCCGCCCGGCGAGACCGGCCGCCTGGTCTTCACCACCCACGCCCGGCGCGGCCAGGACCTCGGCCGCTACGTCATCGGCGACCTCGGCCGCGCCCTGCCCGGCCGCTGCCCCTGCGGCAGCCACGCCCCGCGCTTCGAACTGCTCGGCAGGCTCGGCGACGTGATGCGGGTGGCGACGTACTTCCTCAACTACCGCCGCTTCACCGCCATCGCGCAGGAGAGCCTGGGCCACAGCGGCGAGCTCCAGGTCGTCCTGGGCAACGCCGGCCCGCGGGAGGCACTGACCGTCCGCATGGAGGGCACGGCCGGGGCGGCACCGGCGAACGCCCGCGAGGCCTTCCTGGCCGGCTACCCCGAACTGCGCTCGGCCGTCGACGAGCGCCTGCTCGACCTCACCGTCGAAACGGTGCCCGGCGCGGACCTCGCCCGCACCCCGGCCACCGGCAAGCTGCGGACCGTCGTGGACACGCGGCACGGCTGAGCCGGAGCGGCACACCTGAGACGGATGTGCACAGCGGGGGCGGGGCACCGCCCCACCCCCGCTGACCTGCCGGGCCCCACCGGCCCGCCGAGTCAGAAACGCGTCAACGTCAGGCCCCGACCTGCCGACTTCCGCCCGGACGATATGACGATGGGTCATGAAATCCCACACGCCGCCGGGCGGCGTGCAGCCGCCCCCTGACACACAAGGAGCAGCCCCATGGCCCAGGCCAGCGCTCCGCCCGACGCGCCGGGCAGGCGCACCGGCAGGCTGAAGGTCCTCCTCGGCGCCGCCCCCGGAGTCGGCAAGACCTACCGGATGCTGGACGAGGGGTGGCGCCGGGCCCTGCGCGGCACCGACGTCGTGGTGGCCTACGCCGAGTGCCACCACCGCCCGCACACCGAGGAGATGCTCGAGGGACTGGAGGTCCTGCCGCGGGTGCGCCGCACCTACCGGGACATGGAGTTCACCGAACTCGACCTCGCCGCCGTCCTCGAACGCCGCCCGGACGTGGCCCTCATCGACGAACTGGCCCACACCAACGTGCCCGGCCTGCGCCACCCCAAGCGCTGGCAGGACATCGAGGAACTGCTCGCCGCCGGCATCGACGTCGTCACCACCGTCAACATCCAGCATCTGGAATCCCTCAACGACGTCGTCGAGAAGATCACCGGCGTTCCGCAGCGCGAGACCGTGCCGGACGACGTCGTCCGGCGGGCCCACCAGATCGAGCTCGTCGACATGGCCCCCGAGGCGCTGCGCCGCCGCATGGCACACGGCAACATCTACGCCCCCGAGAAGATCGACGCCGCCCTCTCGCACTACTTCCGGGTCGGCAACCTCACCGCCCTGCGCGAACTGGCCCTGCTGTGGGTCGCCGAACGCGTCGACGAGACCCTGCAGCGCTACCGCGCCGAGCACGGCATAGGGGGCGTGTGGGAGACCCGCGAACGCGTCGTCGCCGGCATCACCGGCGGCCCCGAGGGCGAGACCCTCATCCGCCGCGCCGCCCGCATCGCCGCCCGCTCCTCCGGAGGCGACCTGCTGGCCGTCCACGTCGCCCGCAGCGACGGGCTCGCCGGCGCCTCACCGGCCGCGCTGGCCAGGCAGCGGCAGCTCGTCGAGAGCCTGGGCGGCAGCTACCACACCGTCGTCGGCGACCACGTCCCCATGGCACTGCTGGAGTTCGCCCGCGCCGAGAACGCCACCCAGCTCGTCGTCGGCGTCAGCCGGCGCGGCCGCCTGCTGCGCCTGCTGAACTCGCGCGGCGTGGGGGAGTCGGTGGTCGAGTCGTCCGGTGACATCGATGTCCACCTGGTCACCCACGAACGGGCCGGCCGGGGCCGGCACCGGCCCGTGCCGGGCCGCGACCTGTCGCTCACCCGCAGGCTCGGCGGCCCCGTGGCCGGGCTGGCGCTGCCCGTCCTGCTGACCATGCTGCTGCGGCGGCAGCGGGTCGCCGAGGCGCTCAACCTCAACCTCACCAGCGAGGCGCTGATCTTCCTGATGGCCGTCGTCGGGGTGGCCTCGATCGGCGGGGTGGTCTCCGCGCTGCTGGCCTCCGTGACGGCCTCGCTCCTGCTCAACTACTACTTCATCCCGCCCTCCGGGCGGTTCACCATCGCCGAGACCAACAACGTCCTCGCCCTGGTCGTCTTCGCCCTCGTCGCCGTGATCGTCGCGGCGGTCGTGGACCGTTCGCTGCGGCTCAGCCGCCGGGCGGCCCGCGCCACGGCCGAAGCCGAGACGCTGTCCTCCCTGGCCGGCGGCATCCTGCGGGGCGAACAGGACGTGCCCGTCCTGCTGGAACGCACCCGCGAGACCTTCGGCATGGAATCCGCCGAACTGCGCCCGCGCGGGCCGGACGGCACGGCCGTACGGGCCGGGCGGGCGGCGGAGGGCGACGCGAGCACGGAGATCAAGGTGCCGGTGGGAGCGGACCAGGAGCTCGTCCTGCGCGGCCGTGACCTGCCGGCCACCGAACGCCGCGTGCTCGTCGCCTTCGCAGCCCACCTGACCGCCGCCGTGGAACGCGCCCGCCTGGCCGAGGCCGCCGCCGAGGTCGAGCCCGTCAGGGCCGCCGACCGCATGCGCACCGCGCTGCTCGCCGCCGTCAGCCACGACCTGCGCACCCCGCTCGCCAGCGGCTGGGCGGCCATCAGCTCGCTGCGCAGCCGGGACGTGCGCTTCTCCGACGAGGACAAGGAGGAACTGCTGGTCACCGCCGAGGAGTCGATGGCCAAGCTCAACCGGCTGGTCGACAACCTCCTCGACATGAGCCGGATCCAGGCCGGCGCCCTGACCCTGCACCTGCAGCCCACCGCGCTCGCCGAGGTGCTGCCGCCCGCCCTGGACAGCCTGCCGGAGCCGCCGCCCTGCCGCATCGCGGCCCAGGACCTGGAGCACGTGCCGGACGTGCTGGCGGACCCGCCGCTGCTCGAGCGGGTCATCGCCAACCTGGTGGCCAACGCCACCCGGCACTCGCCGCCCGGCCGTCCCGTCACGGTGGCCGCCAGCGTCCTGGCCTCGCGCGTCGAGCTCCGGGTCGTCGACCGGGGCCCCGGGATCCGCGCCGCCGACCGGGAACGGGCCTTCGCGCCCTTCCAGCGGCTCGGCGACACCGACAACACCACGGGCCTCGGCCTGGGCCTGGCCCTCTCCCGGGGCCTGACCGAGGCCATGGGCGGCACGCTGACCCCCGAGGACACGCCGGGCGGCGGGCTGACCATGGTCGTCTCGCTGCCGGCGGCCGGGGTCGCGCCGGACTGAGCGTCAGAGCTGCGGCCGCCTGAGCATCAGGTCCGCGCCAGGAACGCGCGGACCTGCCGGGAGACCGTGTCGTCGGTCAGCAGCCCGTTGTGCGTGGGACAGGTGTCGGCACGAGAGTTGACGGCGCCTTCGAGCGCGGTGCTCGAGACCGGGGCCACCGCCTCGTCGCACGGCGACCACCACGTCCCGTAGCGGGTCGCGCCGGGGGTCTCGTCCCCGGCGTTGAGCCGCTTGAGGACGTACGAGCCGGGCGTCATGTCCCGGCAGCCCTGGTTCACCAGCGCGCACGCCCAGGCCGTGTGCGTACCGTGGTTGGGGCCCGCCAGCGACACCCAGTGCGCGACCTTGTCGGCCCCGCCGCCGAACGTGACGTACCAGCGGGAGGGCAGCCCGCCCAGGCTGTGCGTGACGAAGTCCACGCGCGAGGCCCCGGTGCGGGCGAGCACCTGGTCGACGTAGGCGGACAGCCGGCCGGCCAGCACCTCGTTCGTCGACTGCCGCGTGTCGTACGACCAGGCCGCGAGCCGGTCGGCGGGGTACCCGGCGCGCAGGAAGTCGGCGCGCATCTCGCCCCAGACGCCCGGACCCGCGTTGGCGCCGTGCACGAACACCACCGGATCGGGTGGGCCGCCGGCCGCCGCCAGGGCGGGCGGAGCGGCACCGAGGGCGACAGCGGCCAGGACGAGGGAGAGGGAGGCGACGAGCAGACGGCGCATGCGGCGGGTACCTTTCGTTCTTCTCCATCGGAACGATCCGTTCCTGTGCGCCGGAACCATGCCCAGTCCCACCGGCAGCCGAACAGAGGAAGACCAAGGCATAGAGGGAACCCTTCCGGGTAACTCGTCCGCTCTACAAGATGAACCAGCGGAGTCCGGTGCCGTGAGCGGCACCCTGCGATTGGGGGGAAGCCCATGACGTTCCGTACCACCACCTGGCGCGCGGGGGCGGCGCTCGCCGTCCTGGCCGCGCTGACCGTGTCCACCGGCGCGTTCGCGGCCGGCCCGCGCGCCCCCGCCGAGGGGGCCGGCTCATCGGCGTCCGCCCGCGACCACGAGGGCAGCCCGACGTCCGCCGTCGACCGGGTGGCCGCCTTCTACGCCGCGTACGTCGACGCCCGTACGGGCACCCCCGACCCGGCCCTGTCCACCGCCCTGCACGCCCGCTTCCTGACCAAGGAGTTCCGGGCGCGCCTGGCGGACTGGGAGCGGCAGAACGGGGCGGACGGGGTGTTCCGCGCACAGAACACCCCGCACGCCTGGCGGGTGACCTACGACAACAGCGGCGCCGGGCACACCTGGACGCGCGTCCGGCTGGCCTGGGGCGACGAGGCCAAGCCCACGTACACGTACCTGAGCGTGCAGTCCGACCTGAGCACGAAGCTGATATCCGACATCAAGGAGGCGGACGAGACGCAGCCGTAGGCTCAGGCGGTCTTCTCCTCGCTGCGGTCCCCGCTCCAGAGGGTGTGGAAGGAGCCCTCGCGGTCGGTGCGCCGGTAGGTGTGGGCGCCGAAGTAGTCGCGCTGGCCCTGGGTCAGCGCGGCGGGCAGGCGCTCGGCGCGCAGGGCGTCGTAGTAGGCGAGGGCGGCGGAGAAGCCCGGCGTGGGCACGCCGTGGCGGACGGCCGTCGCGACGACCGCGCGCCAGGCGTCCTGGGCCCGCCCGACCTCGTCGGCGAAGTCCTTGTCGGCCAGCAGGGTGGGCAGGCCGGGGTCGGCGGCGAACGCGGCGCGGATGCGGTCCAGGAAGGCCGCCCGGATGATGCAGCCGCCCCGCCAGATGGCGGCCATCGCCCCCAGGTCGATGTGCCAGCCGTACTCGGCGCTCGCCTTGGAGATCATGTTCCAGCCCTGGGCGTAGGAGACGACCTTCGACGCGTACAGCGCCTCCTCGACCTGGGCCGCGAACTCCTCGGCCGCCTCGGGGGTGAGCGGCTCGGCGCCGGGGCCGGGCAGCGCCCGCGCCGCCGTGCGCAGGTCCCGGTGGCCCGAGACGGACCGCGCGAACACGGCCTCGGCGATGCCGGAGACCGGAACCCCGAGGTCCAGGGCGGTCTGCACGGTCCACCGCCCGGTGCCCTTCTGCTCGGCCTCGTCGGCCACCACGTCCACGAACGGCCGCCCGGTGGCGGCGTCGGTGTGCGCGAGGACCTCGGCGGTGATCTCGATGAGGTACGAGTCCAGCCGCCCGGTGTTCCATGTCCGGAACGTCTCGGCGATCCGCCCCGGCTCGAAGCCGCCGACCGTGCGCAGCAGGTCGTACGCCTCGGCGATCAGCTGCATGTCGGCGTACTCGATGCCGTTGTGCACCATCTTGACGAAGTGTCCGGCGCCGTCGGGGCCGACGTGGGTGCAGCAGGGGGAGCCGTCGGCGGCCTTGGCGGAGATGGACTCGAGGAGGGGCCCGAGCGACTTGTACGACTCGGCCGATCCGCCGGGCATGATGGAGGGCCCGTTGAGGGCACCTTCCTCGCCGCCGGAGATGCCGGCGCCGACGAAGTGGATGCCCTTCTCGCGCAGGGCCTTCTCGCGGCGCCGGGTGTCCTCGAAGTGCGCGTTGCCGCCGTCGATGATGACGTCGCCCTCGTCGAGGAGCGGCGCGAACTCGTCGATGACGGCGTCCGTGGCCTGGCCGGCCTTGACCATGACGATGATGCGCCGGGGCTTCTGGAGCGAGGCGACGAACTCCTCGGCGGTCTCGGCGGGAACGAAGTCCCCCTCGTGCCCGTGCTGGTCGATGAGCGCCTTGGTCTTGGCGGCGGTGCGGTTGTGGACGGCGACGGTGTGGCCGTGGCGCGCGAAGTTGCGGGCGAGATTGCTGCCCATGACGGCGAGCCCGGTGACGCCGATCTGCGCGGTGGGCTGGGTGGCGGGTGTGCTGGGCATTGCGGTGGTCCACTCCTGTCGCTGTGCGTCGAAGACTGGTGCGAGCATCAACACCACGGGGTCCGGAGAACTTCCCCGTGGGCAGCCGGGCATCGCCCGGCCATCGTGACACGCGGCACTCGAAGGTGGCTGGGCGCGCGCTGGAGGCAGGGGTGAGAGCATCCGGCGCGAACGGCTGGTCTTCGCGCTCGGCCAGGACATGCTCGTCACCCTCCAGCCGCAGACGCCCTTCGCTCCGTTCGACAGGCCCTCGCACGGTTGCGGCGGCTTCCGCACCTGGCCGAGGCGCGCACGGCGTGATGTACGCGCTGCTGTACGCCCTCAACGAGGCCCAGGAGCGCGTCATCGACCATGCCAGCGACGTGCTGGAGGACATGAGCGACGAGATCGCGTCGGCGACCGACGCCGCCGCGGCTGGCGATCGAGACCCACAGCGCCGTGGCGCTGCCCTCCAGGGTCTCGGTCAACCGGGAGCGGACGGGCGGCCATTGGGGGAGGGCCTGCCGGCTGAGGGCTGACAGGGGACGGTCTCGCAGTCCGGTTCGGAATGCGTGCCGTGCTGGGCCGCCGATGCGGCCCCCGAGAGCCGTGATAGACGGATGGACACCCAGGCATCGTGAGGGGCGGAAGCGTGCCTGCAAAGGCAAATATCAGACCCCGTGCAGTGGAGTGCAAAGGCGGCAGCGCCTGCCGCAACCTGCCCCACCGGGTGGCCGCAGCGCAGCTGCCCGGAGCAGGCCGCTGAATGGCCGGCATGTCCTCGTGGGCGATGAGGGTATGGATCTGCCCGGAATGCCGCACGGCGGCGTGCAGGCTGATGACGGCCTCGAGACTGCAGCCGAGCACGAGGGCGTGGGCGTGTCCCAGCAGGAACAGCTCGACTCCGTTCACTGGGCGGTGGGATGCCGGTGCTGTGGTGGGGGTTCGCCGCGGCGGACGGAGCCGGGGGCGCGGCGGGCGGGGTGGTCGGCGCGGGCCGAGGAGGTGAGTTGCCAGGGGACGCTGGTGACCATGACGCCGGGGGTGAAGAGCAGGCGGCTCTTGAGCCAGAGGGCGGACTGGTTGTGCAACAGGTGTTCCCACCAGCGGCCGACGACGTATTCGGGGATGAAGACGCCGACCACGTCCCGGGGGCTGGAGCGCTGGATGGAGCGGATGTACTCCACGACCGGGCGGGTGATCTCGCGGTAGGGGGAGTCGATGACTTTCAGGGGGACGTCGACGTCGAGGTCCTCCCACTGCCGTTCCAGGTCGAGAGTCTCCCCTTTCTCGACGGCCACAGTGAGCGCCTCCAGATGGTCGGGTTTGAAGGCACGGGCGTAGGCGAGGGCCCGTAGCGTCGGTTTGTGGATCTTGGAGATCAGGACGATGGCCGTCACCTTGGAGGGACGGACGAGTTCGGCCTTGGGGTCGGTGACCGCGAGTTCGGCGGCAGTGACGTCGTAGTGGCGGCGGATCGCGCGCATCACCAGCCACAGAACCACCGCCGCGAGGACGGCCAGCCAGGCTCCCTGGGTGAACTTGGTGGCCAGCACGATCACCAGCACCAAGCCGGTGACTACCGCACCGACGGCGTTGATGACCCGCGCCACCTGCGCCTGACGGCGCACCGCAGGATCGGGCTGGGTGCGTAGTTCGCGGTTCCAGTGCCGGACCATGCCCGTCTGGGAGAGGGTGAAGGAGGTGAACACGCCGAGGATGTAGAGGTGGATGAGGCTGGTGACGTCCGCTTTGTAGAACCACAGGAGCAGTCCGGCGGCGAGGGCCAGGGCGATGATGCCGTTGGAGAAAGCGAGCCGGTCGCCGCGGTTGTGCAGCTGACGCGGCAGATAGCGGTGCTGGGCGAGGATGTCGGCGAGCAGCGGGAAGCCGTTGAAGGCGGTGTTCGCGGCCAGGATCAGCACCAGGGCGGTGGCGGCCTGGACGTAGTAGAAGCCGAAGCTGTTCTCGCCGCCGAAGACGGAGGAGGCCAGCTGGGCGATGACGGTGCGCTGGGTGTACTCGGAGCAGTCGCCCGTGAGGCCGATGAGCCGACAGGGGTCCTCGACAATGTGCACCTTCGCGATGAGTGCGAGTGCGGTGACCCCCGAGAACATAGCCACTGCGATCGCGCCCATGACGGCCATCGTGGTCGCGGCGTTCTTCGACTTCGGTTTACGGAAGGCCGGTACGCCATTGGAGATCGCCTCCACGCCCGTCAGCGCGGTACAGCCGCTGGAGAAGGCCCTCAGACACAGCATGATCAGGGCGAAGCCCGCCAGATTCGCGTCCGCCGGCTCCGCCTCGACGCCGTACCGGGCGCTCTCGGAGACTGGGGCGTCGCCGACCAGATACCGGAAGAGGCCGGTGATCACCATGATCAGTACGCCGGTGATGAAGAGGTAGGTCGGTGCCGCGAAGGCGCGCCCCGACTCGCGAGTGCCCCGCAGGTTCATGCCGGTCAGCAGGACGACGAAGCCGATCGCCATGAGCACTCGGTGCCCGGAGAGCTCGGGTACGGCCGAGATGATGTTGTCCACGCCCGAGG
This sequence comes from Streptomyces sp. NPDC053048, assembly GCF_044547045.1. NCBI lineage: Bacteria > Bacillati > Actinomycetota > Actinomycetes > Kitasatosporales > Streptomycetaceae > Streptomyces > Streptomyces sp. NPDC053048. The sequence goes on along the minus strand of NZ_JBITZS010000002.1, from coordinate 212,306 downwards.
CGACCGACACCGCCACCGTCATCACGTAGTCGACCAGCAGTGACGCCGCGACCACCAGCCCGGCAGAGGCGCCGAGGTTGGTCGAGGCGACCTCGTACGAGCCGCCACCACTCGGGTAGGCGTGTACCACCTGGCGGTACGAGAGCACCACCACCGTCATCAGCGCCACGACCGCAACCGCGATCCACGGAGTGAAGTGCAGATACGCCATGCCGCCCAGAGTGAGCACGAGGAGGATCTCCTGCGTGGCGTAGGCGACCGACGAGAGCGGGTCGGAGGCGAAGATTGGCAGGGCCAGCCGCTTCGGCAGCAGCGTCTCGTGCAGTTCCTCACTGCGCATCGCCCGGCCGAGGGCCAGCCGCTTCAGAAGCTCCGTCACGTTGATCACCGATCGACCATAAATCGCATATACCGGGTATCACGCCATTCAGGGCCGGTTGTGCGCCCAGGTGGCGGCGCGCGTCAGGGCGGCGTCAGGGATACGGTGCGTCGCTTGCGAGAGGTCGCCGGGGCTCCTTGGATGGAGCCCGTGAACAGCCATCTGCGCCACGACGACCGGCCGCCTCATACGGCGCTGTCCGGCACTGCGCGCTGTTCACTCCCCGTGCGCTGAGCGCACGTCTCCTCCACGACACCGCGACGGTGCTGAGCACCATCGTGCTGGCGTCGCACCTCACCCGGCCCGTCCGCGTGCACCTTCGCGTGCGCAGTCGCTGACGTCGCCTTTGCTCGCACGGCAGCCCACCTGACGACGGGTCACTGCCGCATTACCTGATTCCCGGAGTGGATTCCCATGTCTTCTGCTGTCTCGCCCGCTTCCAGGACCGTTCTGGTCACCGGTGCCACCTCCGGCATCGGCTGGGAGACCGCCCGGCTGCTCGCCGGCCGGGGGGACACGGTCATCGTCCACGCCCCCGACCAGGCCTCGGGCGACGACGCCGTCGCCCGGCTGGTCGCGGCGGGCGCGGACGTTCTGCGACTGCGCCTGGTCGTCGCCGACTTCTCCCGGCTGGACGAGGTGCGTGCCATGGCCGCTCGCGTCGCCGAGGAACACCCTGTCCTCGACGTGCTGGTCAACAACGCGGCCGTCGCCGCGCCCGAGCGGCGTACCGTGACCGCCGACGGCAACGAGCTCTCCTTCCAGGTCAACTTCCTGGCCGCCTACCTCCTCACCCACGAACTCGCCGGCCCGCTCGGCGCCCGCCCGGGCAGCCGTGTGGTCAACGTGTCGTCCTCGATGCACCGCACGGCGTCCATCTCCTGGAACGACCCCCAGCGGGCCAAGCGCTACTCCCGCCTCGCCGCCTACGCCCAGTCGCAGCTCGCGCTGACCGTCTTCGCCCGGGAGAAGGCGCCCTGGACGTCGGTCAGCGTGCACCCCGGCGTCTGCGACACCGCCCTGCTGCCGCTGTACGCCCATGAAGGCGACTCCGCCGTGCAGGGCGCCGAGCGCGTGGTCAGGCTGTGCGACCCAGCCGTCGAGGTCGTCCCGGGTGCCTACTACGACGGCACTGCTCTGTCCCCGGCGGCTCCCGTCGCCATGGAGGACCGGACGGTCCGCCGGCTGAGCAAGCTCGCCGACCAGCTGGTCGCCCGCACGGCCTGACCTCAATAACACCCAGCATTCCGCTACCGAAAGAAGGAACGACACCCGATGTCCAAGCGCGCCCGCAAGAAGCGATCACGCCGCAAGAAGAAGGCCAACCACGGCAGCAAGGCCTGCAACTGACCGCAGGCTGTCACCACAGGGGCGGGCGGTGTGGCACCGCCCGCCCCTCGGGTTCTCGGGAGCCGTCATGCCGAACGAGCATGTCCTCCGCACAGCGCCGGGCGTCCGGGCCCGGCAGCCGTGGTTCCCGGCCGGTCGCCCAGGCGTGGGAGCCCTTCCCGAGCACGTCGCCCGCACGGGACTGGGCACATGGTGGGCCGACCACCCGCTGCGCCCCCGGGCAGCAGCCGTCTCCTGTGCCGGTTACGCGATCCTGGCCGGCGACCCGTGCGCGACAGACCCCGGGGACCTCGCGCCGCTCGCCCACTGCTACGTCGCCACCCCGGACCGCTTCCTGCCCCTACTCGGCAGTGCATTCGAACGGATCGTCCCCTGGGAGCGCATGATCTGGGCTTACGGCGATCCGGTGCCTGCCGCCCGGCCGGCCCCTGCGGCGACCATTCGCCCCCTGGTGCCCGCTGACGCACCGGCCGTACGGGCCCTCGGACCGGACCTCGCCTGGATCGCCGCCGGCTGGGGCGGCCCGGCCGGGCTCGCCGCGTCCGGCCACGGCTGGGGCGCCTTCCGCGACCGGCGTCTGGTCTCCCTCGCCTGTACCCTCTTCGCCGGCAGCCGCTATGAGGACATCGCCGTGGCCACCCTGCCCGACGAGCGCGGCCGGGGCCTGGCATCCGCCTGCGTCCGCGCACTCTGCGCCGACATCGCCTCCCGCGGCTGCATTCCGTCGTGGAGCTGCTCCCGCGACAACCACCCCAGCCGCCACTTGGCCGCGAAGTGCGGATTCCAGTTGATCCACACCTACGTGCACTACGCACTCGGAGCCCCGGTCGCCGGCCTCCGGCGTCCCGCCGAGGCCCCACGTCCGTAGGCGCGACTGACGGCACATTCGGCCACGAGTCGGCACATGTATACGGGCCCGCCCTCCTTGCGGAGGGCGGGCCCGCGTTCTGCTCGGCTCAGCCGAGGTGGGGTGCCTTACCGGATCGTAGCTCCGAACGCCTTGCCGCCGGACGGGATGCCGTCCTTGCCCGGCTGATACACCGTCACCGGCTGATCGGCGCCAGAGGCGTCGTGGGAGGTGACGTTCTGCCACGGCACCGCGTACGCCGCACCCTGCGCGTTCGGGCCGGTCGGCATCCCGACGTAGATGTGGGTCGGGGAGACGCCGATGGCCTGGCCGATGCGCTGGCCGGCGCCCGGCGTGCCCGGGAGGCCGTTGTGTCCGGCGTACAGGACGTCGTTGTGCGGGCCGGGAGTGCCGAGGAGGGTCATGGTGTGCACCGCGCCCGCGGCGGCCACGGAGCCCTGGGTCTCACCGGGAGCCCCCACGACGAGCTGGAGCGTCTGCCAGGTGGGAGCGGTCCTGGGGGACAGGTTGACCGCCTGGAGCGTCTCGCCGAAGCGGTCGCCCGTCTCGATGCCTCCGATGACGTCCGGCTGGTCCTGGTTGATCACCTGGTACTGCGACCAGCCGCCGGACGCGGGGATCTTGAACGTGAACACGGTGCCGGCGTTCTTCACGTCCACCTTGTTCGCGTTGGTGACCGACTCGCCCGGGGCGCCGGCGGCGAGGATGGAGTCGCCGTTGGGGCCGTTCTCCACGAGGGCGACGGAGGTGCCGAAGGCGTCGCCGTTCTCGGAGCCGCCGGAGACATTGTCGGCGTTCTGGTTGATGTTCGCGCGCTGCGCCGGCTTGCCGTCCGCTCCGCGCTTGTGCGACAGCACCCACACGGCACCGGCGTCGACGGCCTTGTCGATGTCCTCGCCCGGCGCGCCGATGGCGATGTTGTTCGCATCGGCGGCCACGGACCAGCCGACCTTGTCGCCGGCCTCCAGGCCGCCGGACATGCCGGCCTCCTGGGTCAGGGACACGTTGGTGCCGCCACGCACGTAGAAGACGTTGCCCGCGTCCTCCTTGGCACCGATGGCCTCACCCGGATCACCAATTACGATGAACGGTTCCCCATCCCGGGTCTGCCCGGCCGCCACGGAGTGGCCGAGCATGTCGCCCTTCTCGTTGGCCGACGCCTTCAGCGCGCCATTGCCCTGGCCCTGCACGAAGTCCTCGGCGGCACGGCCCTTGCCCAGCCCTCCGGCGGAGCCGTAGATGACGGACACCATGCCGGCGTCCGCGACCGACCCGGCATCCTCGTACGGGACACCGACGACGAGGTCGGTGTAACCGTCCTCGTTGTAGTCCACCGTGGCCAGCGACTGGCCGAAGCGGTCCCCGGCCTCCGCCGCACCCGGCACCGAGGACAGGCTCTGGTCGAACTGGGCATTGCCCTTCCCGCCGCCGTAGACCACGCGTACCGCGCCGGCCTCGGCGTTGCCGCCGACCGTCGCCTTGGGATCACCGATGGCGATGTCCTCGACGCCGTCCCCGTTGAAGTCGACGACCGGGGCGGCCTTGACGGTGGAGTCCACCCAGGCGGCGAGGTCGTCGGTGCGGGTGGCGACGCCCTTGGTGGACGTCTGCGCCGCATCGATGCCGAAGCAGCCGCCCTGATCGGAGCGGGAGGCCACCGAGACGATCTGGGCGATGTCTCCGGCGGTACGGAAGAGGGGAGCACCGCCGTCCCCGGCGCAGATCGCGGCGTTGTCGCCGGCGACCTCCACGTCGCTGCCGTTCGGGGCGGTCGCAGTGAAGGTCCCGTTGTGCGCCTTGAGGGGTGCCCACTCGTCCTTGGTGCGGCCGTAGCCGGTCAGCGTCAGCTTCTCACTGGCCTGGGCGGGCGCGGTGGCGATCTGGGCGGGGCGGACGTTCGCGACCGGCGCGGACAGCTTGGCCAGCACCACGTCCCGGTCGTCGCGGGGGACGAGCTTGACCACGGTGCGCTCCGCACCGGCGGTCGTGGTCAGGTCGGTGCGGCCGATGACGGCCTTGGTGGCCAGCTTGGGAGCGCCGGCGGGGACCTTGACCGACTCGCCGGGGTTGTCGGCGAAGCAGGAGGCGGCGGTGATCAGCCACTCCGCGTCGATCAGGGCGGCGCTGCACGCCTTGGCGCCGTCGCCGATGTCGAGGCGGGCAGTGAAGCCGCGCGTGTTGTCCGTCTCGGCGGGGCCGGTCACGGCGTGTGCGGAGAGAGCGGGAGCGCCGATGGCGGCAGCGGCGACCAGTGCCGCGAGTGCGGTGCGCCGCTTGGGGGTTGTGCGCATGATGTGTGGTTCTCCGGTCACTTGCTCGTACGGATCTCGACGAGGGCGAAGTCGCGGGCCTGCGGATCGGTGGACTCGCCTACCGGCGTCCAGTCACCCTTGGCGACCTTGACCTCCTGCGGCGTGCTCGCCGGTGTGGTGAGGGTGACGTCTGCTGCGTGATCGGCTGCGCCCCTGACCGCGAACACCGAGGGGATTTCCAGGGCCAGGTAGCCGGAGGTACCGGTGGTACGGAAGCAGATCCTCTCGTTCTTCCGCGACCACACCTCCATCAGCCCGGTCGCGGAGGAGCAGTCGGCGAGGACGATGTGCCCGTCGCCGCGCTTGAGGGTGATCCCCTTCTCCGTCTTGATCCTGTCGGCGCCCGGGTAGTTGAAGTCCTCGACCACGTAACCGGGCCGGCCGTCGGCCACCGTCACCGGGTTGTGGGGTGCACTGTCGTGCGAGGACGGGGTGGCGGCGAGGAGCGCGGCAGCGCACGCTGCGGCAGCCGCACCGGTGGCGATAATCCGCCGTGCGAACTTCATGCAAGTTCCCTTATGGAAAGGTGAATTGAACCGTGCCGAGCGCCCATCGCCGGAACGACAGCGCTGTGTCGCCGGGGGTCCGCTCAGTCACGGAGGCGTCGAATTCAAACACGTGCACCCACCCCATGCCATCGCCTTAACGCAATATTGATCAACAAAACGGCACATACGGGTCTTGTGGTCTTTCTCATTGCTTCCCGGCGCCCCCGCAGGTGGTCAACAGGCGCTCGGCCCACATATCTTCACGACGCGCATCTGCCGTGTCCCCGCTCAGCTGTCCTGCTCGATTCCGCTGCAGACAGGGGACATGTGCGCGGCTGACTCACACTCTGTCCAGCGGTATGCCGCCGCACACGCGCCGACGCCGGACACCGATCCCGAAGGATCACTTTGGACACCACGTTTTGGAGCAGGCGCCGGGTTCTCGGCACCATCGCGGCCACCACGGTCGTCGCCGCCACGTCGAGCCTCGTCCTCAACCCCCTGGCCGCCCGGGCCGACACCCCGCCGGCAGACGGCGACGACGGCGATCCGTTCGCCCTGCCCGACACCGACCGGGCGAAGGCTGTCAAGGCGTGGCTGCTGGGCGGCAAGGCCGTCCGCGCCGCCGCGCAGGCGGCGCTGTCCGGCACCGACGCCGACATCCAGGCGTTTCTGACGACCGAACTCCCCAGGGCCACGGCGGAGGACAACCGCGTCGCGATCGTGACCTCCCTCGCCGGAGGTGGCAAGGGCACCCGGCGCGAGGCGTCCGCGGCGATCGAGGGCGGTGACACCGCGATCGCCGACTACCTCAAGGGCGGCTTCAAGCCCGGCATCCTGGAAGACCTGCGCGTGGCCACCACGACCGTGATGGCGGCCGGGGACAAGGCCGTACGCCGCGACGGCGGCGCCGCCCTGGACGCGGGCACCCAGGCCGCCCTGGAGGCGTTCCTCACCGAGGGCCAGTACACCGCCCGCGAGGAGGACATGCGCGTCGAGGCCTCCAAGCTCATGGTGGAGGCGGGCCCCGAGGTGCGGAAGTACGCCTCGCGTGCCCTGTCCGGGTCGGCCGCCGACGTCGAGTGGTTCCTCGAGACCGGCCAGCACATCGCCCGCGCTCGCGACCAGGAAGCGGCGACGATCGAGGAACTCGTCGCCGTCGTCGAGCGTGAGGGCAAGAAGGCCGACGCGAAGACGAAGCAGGCCGAGGAGGCCGCCGCCCGCGCCGTCGAAGCCGCGGCGAAGGCCAAGGAGGCGGCGGAGAAGGCCGCGGCCGAGGCCAAGGCGGCCCAGGACGACGTGGTCAAGTCCGGCCGGGCGGCCCGCAAGGCGGCCGAGTCCGCCAAGGGCGCGGCCGACTCGGCCCGCGTCGCCATCCGCGCCTCCCACGCCGCCGTCCAGGCATCCCGCCGCGCCGCCTGGGCCGCCACCGCCGCGAGCCAGGCCGCGGCCACGGCCGGCTCAGCCGCCGCACGGGCGTACAACGCCGCCATCGCCGCCTCGAAGGACGCCTCCAGGACGGCCGTCGCCAAGGACGCCGCCGTCGCCGCCCGCAATGCCGCGGCCAAGGCTCGTAGCGCGGCCAAGGCCGCCGACTTCGCCGCCGCCGCCTCGGCCCAGTCCGCGGCCGCCGGGTCCGCCGCCGCCTCGGCGGCCCGGAACGCCGCCGCGGCCGCGAACGCTTCCACGGCGGCCGCGTCGGCCGCGGGCAAGGCGCAGGCGGAGGCCGCGGAGGCCAAGCGGCAGGCACAGATCGCGAACGCCAACGCCGCGATCGCCACCAACGCCGCCGGCACGGCCCAGGCCCTGGCCAACGCGGCGGCGACGGCCGCCCGCACCGCACGCGACGCCGCCAACAGCGCGGCAGCCCACGCGGAGAAGTCGGCGGAGGCGGCCGAGTGGGCCGTCAAGTACGCGGGGAAGGCCGTCGAGTACGCCAAGAAGTCCACCGAGTTCGCCAACGAGGCCACCAAGGCCGCGAACACCGCCACAGACGCCGTCACCCAGGCGGTCGAGGTCGAGAAGAAGGCCCGCGAAGCCGAGTGGCAGCGCCTGGACGAGGACATGAAGCAGGCGCTCGAGGAGGCCCGCCTGCTCGCGCAGATCGAGGCGCAGGAGAGGTCGGAATTCGCCGCGAGGCGTACGCAGGCCGAACAGGCCGACCAGGCCACGAAGGACCTCGTCTCCCGCGCCGAGTCGGCGCTCAGGGCGGGTGACACGAACCTCGCCGCCACCCTCGGTCGCCAGGCGGCCATCGCCCTGATGGACTCCCGCGGCACCTGGTCGCGGGAGGCCGCACGGTTCGCCCTGTCCGGCACGGACGCCGACGTCCACGCCTGGATCGACACCGACCGGCGGATCGCGCAGAACCAGGACGACCGGGAGACCGCCCTCTACCTGGCGCAGACCGCCGCCCCGGACGTCGCCGAGGCAGCGGCGAAGGCGCTGGAGAGCGACGAGCCGGATGCCGCTACGAAGTTCCTGGGCTCCGCCGTCGTGGAGTCCGCCGCGATGGACAACCGCGTCGCCGTATCCCGCGTCCTGGCGGGCAACCCCGGCAGCGCGGTGAAGAAGGCGGCGAACGACGCGCTGAACGCCGGGACCGCCCAGGCCCTGTACGAATTCCTCAGCACGACGTACGAGGCGGCGCAGCGGGAGGACGACGCGGTCGCCACCGCTGCCGTCATCGCCAAGGCCGGCCCGTACACCAAGGCCCACGCCCAGGCGGCCCTGGAGGGCCCGGCCTGGATGCGCCGCAACTTCCTCGCCTCGGTCCAGTACAAGACGGCACAGCTCGACCACGACTCCGCCACCCACATCGCCGCAATCCAGGGTGCGATCGCCGGTGCCGCGAAGATCGCGCACAAGGCGCAGGAGGATGCCGCCCGTGCGCAGGAGGCGGCGGCCAAGGCCCGCGACGCCGCCACGGAGGCGGTGAAGTGGGCGGACAAGGCCAAGAAGTCGGCCGAGAAGGCCGCCGAGTACGCCAAGCAGGCGGACGCGAACGCCGATGCCGCCGAGAAGTCGGCCAAGGAGGCACAGGCTTCGGCGAACCGGGCGAAGCAGGCCGCGGCCACCGCTCGCACGGCCGCCCGGTCCGCGAACTACTCCGCCAACCGTGCCGTGGACTCCGCCCGCCGCGCGGTGGCGTCGTCCAACGCGGCCCAGGCGTCGGCCGCCGCGGCCCACGCGGCCGAGATGCAGGCGAAGAAGGACAAGAAGCTCGCGGCAGCGGCCGCGAGCCAGGCACACCAGATCGCCGGGGCCAAGCGGAAGGCGGAGATCGCGGCGGCGGCCAGGAAGGCCGCAGAGGAAGCACGCAAGGCCAAGGAAGCGGGGAGGAACCCGGCCGACTCGCCCGACAACGACAGCGTCAAGGGCGGCCTTCCCTGGTGGAAGGAAGGCGCCCGGTGGGCGGCGAACGCCACCAACTGGCTCAGCATCGGCACCGGATTCGCCTCCGCCCTGTGCGGCATCGGCGGCCTGTTCTTCCCGCCCCTGGAAGCGGTCGCCGCCGGCTTCGCCTACACCTCCCTCGCGTTCGGCGGACTCAATGCCCTGTTCACCGGTATCGGCTACGGCTTCACGAGCAGCGAGTTCAAGTCGTCCCTCGGAAGCCTGGCCCTTGGCGTGATCACCTTCGGCCAGTCCAAGTGGATCGGCGCTCTCGGCGGTGGCAAGGTCGTCACGAAGGTCTCGCAGTTCGGACACGACCTCATATCCCCGGTCACCGGCGTGCTGAGCTCCGTCCTCTGAGGAGACGTGAGGGGATAAGAGCAGACGTGAGGTAGAAATCCCGTAGCAAGGGCCGGCGGCCCACCTGCCGCCGGCCCGCTGAGCACTGCCGAAAGGACCCGTCGTGCTCGCACTGCTTCCGCTGCCCCACCTGCTGCTGATGGCAGCCGTTTCCACCGTCGTCTTCTGCCTCGCCATTGACAGGTGGACGAAGACGCGCAAGCTGACCGTGGTGTTGTTCGTCCTGTGCGTCGGAGGCTGTCTCGGCATGATCGCAGTGGGCCGTCTCCAGTACCAGCACTGGAATGCTCGCCAGATGCTGGTTCTCTACTCCTTCGCCCTGATCGGGCTCACGATCGGCCTGTTCCCGTCCAGGAAGCTGTTCCTCAAATACGGCGACGAACTGCGCCGGGGCGTGAAGAGGGACACGTATGAGTACCCTGCCCGCTATCAGGTGGTCCTGTACGTCTCGGTCGTCGTCATGTGCCTCATGGCCTTCATTCTGTCGACGTGACCGACGCCATCCGTCACCCGGCGGATGCCGCGGAGAGGCAAGAGCGGCGCTGCATGGCGAGAGGGGCCGTAGCCGTGCCCGAAGCGTCTGTGTGAGTGCCCCGGACAACCCGCACAGCTTCCCCAGCGGCCACGCCGCCATCGTCACCGGCTTCACCCCGTCTCCCTGGCCACCCGCCGCTGGCGGCCGCTGGCCCTGCTCCTGGGCACGCTGTTCGCCGCAGGCACCGGCCTTGCTCGCATCTACTTGGGCGTCCACTATCTGGCCGACGTCATCGCCGGCGCCCTCGCCGCCACCGGCGCCGGTCTGATGACAACCGGACTCCTCCAACTACCGCCTGCCCGCGCCCGCCTCGACGCCCTCGAACGCGCCTGGCTGGTACACCCACCGGCACCACGGCCTCGGAGCCTGATTCGCCCCCGGTTTTCGGCCGGGGCGGTTTCAAGATGCGCGTTCTTCGCCCGCGAGCACCTCGCGCGCCAGCGCGACCAGACCCTGCGGTCCTTTGCCAATGCCTGCATCCCTGCCTCGGTCGCCAGGTAGACCGCCGCACCCGGCCCTCCACCCTCCGCTGTTCGGAAACCAGCAGCGCCCTGTGGTCGTGGGCACAGCCCTGTGGGGGCTCGATGTGGTGTGTGACGTAGCAGCCTTATCCGTCTTCACCGGTCGAGTCGCCGCCGTTCGGGTGTGCCAAGCAGCGCCCCCGGTTGAGTGTGGTCCTGGCCCAACTGAAGGGCCGCGCCACAAGAAAGACGCCGACTAGCGAAGGGTGCCGTATGGATGCCGCTTCTCTCATGTATGTGGAGGATCCCCGGATTCCGGGGGCTGGCGTTGATGTGCTGCAGCGGCTGAGTGCCACAGGGGCGGCGCAACTATGCCATTGAGGGATTACCGTTGCTGGCCGCCACTGCCGAATGGGGACGGGAGGACCTGCAACATCCGCAAGGCGCGCCGCCGGTAGACCAATGCGACGGCAAACACTGCCACTGCGGCAACGGCTGGCCCCATGGCCGCGTCCGGCAAGCCCAATGGTGAGATGGTGATGGCGCCTGCCGCGGTCAGACCAGCTACGGCGACCAGTCGCAGCGTCTCACGGTCACGGGCGGGGTGATGCCATCAAGTTCGGTCTCGTCGAGCAAGGCGCCGACTCGTCCCTGGCTATGGCGTTCGGCGATGGTGAGCAGAAGCCCCCCGAGTTCGCTCAGCGCTTCGGCAGGGACTGTGTCGAGGCGCTCCTCCGCTGCCCGAAGACGGGCGACAACTTGCCCCGCGTGCTGGTGCAGGGCCTTGCGACGGTGAGACCGCCGAGCGGTGGTGACGCCTCGGGTCCGGCGCGCTGCCCATACAGCTGCCTCGACGTCCCGTAGCGCCGAACCAACCTTGCGCATGCATTCGGCACCGCGGCTCCCGTTGCCTGCCCGGTGTGCGTCGCCGCAGGCGATGACTGCTTCGGCGGCCACAGCCGTGAGGTTGTAACGGTAGGCGAGGCCACCAGCAGCGTCGTCGGCGCAGCCAGTGGTCACCACGTGGACTGCGGGCCCGGTGCTGGTTGCACAGCCCTCTTACGACGGGCGGTAATCGTCAGGCACGTGCTCTGACCTTGATCCTTGGCGGCGGCAGTCGAAATGCGGCCTCGGCGTTGAGGGCCAAGCTAACCCAGTTCGGGGTAGTAGCCCCGCTGGTACGGCGACAACTGGGAGATGGCGAGCTGGGCCGCGCCCCGGCAGATCAGACAAACGCGGTCGCGGTGGCATGCCGAGCAGTTCTTTCGCCCGCGGGCCTCGTCGTGCGCCCAGCCGCGTCCCCCGCATCCGGGGCACCAGCCCAGACCGTCGCACTCGTAGCACAGCACGTATCCGGACGTGATGGTCTCGGCTGTGCGCACCGGCTCGGGCCACTGGAACTCTTCCGGCTCGTACAAGGCCATCGCCGGCGTCTGCCCGCTGAACCATACGGTCGACATGTGGTCGACCGCACGGACCTCGATGCCGCAGCCGTCGCGACGGCCGGTGACCACGGTCCGGGGCCGCCCGCCGGCCTCCTCCTGCGACGTCGCGACCTCCCAGCCCGCCGAGCCGAGCAGGGCTGCCGCGCGGGACACGATGTCGGCGGCACCGATATGCGCGGGGCGCTTCCCGCTGAAGGAGCTGGAGTATTCGTAGCGGAGCGGTTCATGCCAATCGACGATCTTCGGCTCGTCGAGAAACAGCAGGCGCAGATCGCCGCCGGGGGTCAGGTCGTCGATCAGCTCGACCAGTTGCGTACGCAGAGCTCGTCCCAGCCGGTCCAGCTCCTCGCGTGCGCCCGGTATGCCGCCCATTTGCCGCCCCCTTCTCGCCGGGCCCGTTCACCGCCCGGTCATCGGCATCCTACGAGGGGGTGCGCCTCCGGACCTCCTCTCCACCATGGACGTGGCAATGGGCTACCGCCTCCGGACAACTCGGCCTTGCCCAATGGGAGTAAACCGGCTGCGGTTGCTGGTGGAGGGCGGTCGCGGCGGCGTTGGGGTGATGCGGCCGGGCCGTTTTGGGCGCTGAGCCGGCGCATAAAGGTGCCCGCCGGCTCGTCCGCCCGCCGGACGGTCGCATGGGCCGTCGGCATCCTCGTTCCTGGTCACACCAATCGGCGGGGCCTTCGAGATCACCTGTGGCGTGCTGATCCTGGCCCCTGGTGCTCGCGGCAGCGCTGGCGCTGCAGACTGTAGGACCGTACGTGCCGCTCCTACGCGAACTGCTGGACACCCGGCCCCGGCCCTGCCCCGATGTGGGCTTCGTGGGCGTCGCGTTCGCGCTCGGTTACGCGGCGATGCGGGTGCCGACGTGGCTTGTGCTGGAAGATGGCAGGGCTCGGTGGACACGGATGGGGGTTTGGCCGAGGTATGCGCCAAAGGGGCAACGAGATGATCTTGAAGCCCTGAGCACTTGGCCCTCGTATTTCAGAGGGACACGGCGCTGTTCTGCCAGCGGCAGAACACCGGCCGGACGGGCTCGGTGATCACTACAGTCCAGTCTCATGACGACGATTACGACGCGCACGGTCGAGTACCCGGCGGACGGCTTGATGATGATCGGGCACCTCGCTCTCCCGGCCGGTGTCGACCGCCGGCCCGCGGTGCTGCTCGGACCAGAGGGCATGGGGCTCAGCGACGTCGAGCGCCGCCGGGCCGATGCTCTCGCCGAGCTGGGATATATAGCGCTGGCCTTCGACCTTCACGGCGGACGCTATTTGGGCGACCCCGAGGAGATGTTGGCCCGTTGCATACCACTGCTCGCTGATCCCGACCGGATGCGGGGCATCGGCCATGCGGCGCTCGACGTGCTGCGCACCGAACCGCGGACCGACCCGGACCGGATCGCCGCCGTCGGCTACGGCACCGGGGGCGCCGTCGCACTGGAACTCGGGCGTGATGGCGTCAACCTGCGCGCGATCGGGACAGTCAACGCACTGACCACGGGCCGACCGGGCGAGGCAGCGCGCATCCGCTGCCCGGTGTGGGCCGGGGTCGGGTCGGAAGACCCGATCATGCCGCCCGCGCAATGGAACGCGTTCACCGCAGAGATGCAGGCCGCGGGCGTCGACTGGCGCCTCGCGGTCTACGGCGGCGCCTTGCACGCCTTCCACCACCCGTCGGTCGACCATCCCACGGTCCCCGGCATCGGCTACCACCCACAGCACGCACAGCGAGCCTGGCGCGACGTCGTCGACCTGCTCGCCGAGTGCCTGCCCGTGACGGAGGATCTGGAGGCATGACCCAGGCAGACAGCCTGGCGCCAGGCCTGGTCCGCGTCGGGCACCGGCAGTGCCCTCCCCTCAAGTCCGCACAGTAGAACCACATTTCGGGCGGAAGCTCGATCGCGGAGACGCGTTCGCAACTACCGCAGCAAATACCGGATCTACTGCGACGGATCCCCGGACGTGACCGTCGTGACCTGCGGCGGACTGTTCCGGCCTCCGGGCGAGGCGTACGCATTTACTGCGGCATCACTGTGCTGGACCACGCGTTGAGTCACATCAAGATCGAAAGATCATTCGAAACGCGTGCGTGTCTATGACGTCGACGTGGGGGATGCGTGCTCTTTCGGGCGAGGTGCGGCAACTTCGCCCCCGGATGTTTGTCCTGTGCAAACCTTGCACAGTCTCATGGTGCTCGCCGCCGCCGGCGCTAAGGATCCGCGCGGGGCGGTAGGGGCCGCTTCCGGATGAGGTGGTGAGGGATGAGGTACCCGAGCCGCAGGACACGCAGCGTCCTGCTGGGCTGTACGGCCGCAGTCGTTCTCGCGGGGCTCAACGCGCCCGCCGCGATCACCTACACGAAGGCCAGATACCACGAATACGAGATCAACCAGCCCGAGTACAAGAAGCAGTACGGGTACTGGCGGATTGCCGGGATGCCGAAGAAGTTCCAGGTCAATTCCATCCACGCGACGCTTCTCCCCACAGGAAAGGTCCTGCTGATCGCCGGGTCGGGAAACAGTATCAAGTTGTTCCAGGGCGGCACGTTCAAGAGCACGCTGTGGGATCCGGTGAATAACACCTTCCGGAAGATCCCCACGCCAAAGGACATGTTTTGCGGCGGTCACACCCAACTGCCGGACGGACGGCTGCTGATCGCCGGCGGGACGGCTCGGTACGAGGTGCTCAAGGGTGATGTCAAGCATGCGGGCGGCGCGATGCTCGTCAAGAACGAGGACCCCGACCAGGCCCGGACGTTCCCCAAGGGAACGATCTTCCGCTCCCCGGAGGGCAGGACGTACACCTCCCAGGTCGACGTACGGGTTCCCGTGGCCAGGAAGCGCAAGGACCAGGAGTCCGGTGAGATCACAGTGACCGCGAGCGAGGCGCGGGTCTACGTCGAGTCGGCTGTGGAAGGCGCCGACGGGATCACCAACACCTCCGAGCAGTACACCATCGAGGGCCTGCAGGGTAGAGACCGGGACAACTTCTACGGTCTGGCCAACAAGTTGGGGATGGACAAGAAGGATTTCCAGGGAATCCGGGAGGCGTACGAGTTCGACCCGGTGGCCGAGAAGTACGTGCAGGTGGACTCGATGAGCGAGGCCCGCTGGTATCCCACGCTGGTCACCCTCGCCGACGGCCGTGTGCTGGCGGTGTCCGGGCTGGACGACATCGGGCAGGTCGTACCGGGCAGGAACGAGGTCTACGACCCGCGGGCGCGAACCTGGTCCAAGGCGCCCAGTCGCTACTTCCCCACCTATCCCTCGCTGTTCCTCACCCAGGGCGGCAGCATCTTCTATTCGGGGTCCAATGCCGGCTACGGCCCGGCTGACCGCGGACGCGTCCCGGGGGTGTGGGACGTCAAGGGCAACACCTTCCGGGAAGTGCCGGGGCTCGCGGACGCCGACATTCTCGAGACCTCCTCGTCCGTACTGCTGCCACCGGCCCAGGAACAGAAAGTGATGGTGCTGGGTGGCGGTGGGGTCGGGGAGTCCAAGAAGTCGACCGCGCGCACGGCCATCGTCGACCTCAAGGACGAGCGGCCGCGCTTCCGCCGCGGACCGGATCTCACCGAGAGGACGCGCTACCTCAACAGCGTGATTCTCCCCGATGACACCGTCTTCACCACTGGTGGTTCGAAGGACTACCGGGGCCGCGGCAAGAGCGACATCCTCAAGGCCCAGATCTACCATCCTGCCTCGGAGAAGTTCACGCCGGCCGCTGATCCGTCCGTGGGCCGTGACTACCACACGGAGGCCTTGCTGCTTCCCGACGGGCGTGTGGCGGTCTTCGGCTCCGACCCGCTGTTCGGGGACAAGGACAACACCCGGCCCGGCGCATTCGAACAGCGCGTCGAGGTCTATTCCCCGCCCTACCTCTATCGTGGCGCGCGGCCCGTGCTGCACGGCGGTGACCGCGCCGAGGCCGCCCGGGGCGGCGGCGTGTCCTTCACCTCCCCCGACGCCTTCCGCATCAAGGCGGCCCGTCTGATCCATCCGGGATCGGCCACCCACGTCACCGACGTCGACCAGCGTTCGGTGGCCCTGCGCGTACGCATCAGCGGGGACCGGGTGACCGTCACCGTTCCCGATGACGCGACGCTGGTCCCGTCCGGGTGGTACATGCTCTTCGTCACCGACCAGGAGGGCACTCCCTCCAAGGCTGTGTGGGTTCGGGTCCGGTGACCGCTGCTGTGACGTGCGCGAGGCACCGGGAAAAGACCGCACACGTTCCGGTCCGGCAGGCCGTGATCCATCACCGTACGAAGGGTGTTGCCCACCGATGAAGGCTGTGATCTGCGGCGCGGGAATCTCGGGTCTCGCACTGACCCGGCCTCTGGGAAGCGCGGGTTGGGAGGTCGTCGTCCTGGAGAAGGCACCGGCTCCCCGTCCCGAGGGATACGTGATCGACTTCTTCGGCCCCGGCTACGACGCCGCGAAGGACATGGGGCTGGCGCCCAGATTGCAGGAGCTGGGCTACCGGGTGCAGGAGGCATGTTATCTGGACGAAGCGGGGCGAGTGCGGGGGGGGGCGTTGAGCTACAGCCGATTCGCCAGGGCGGTCGGCGGTCGGCTGATCAACATCATGCGCCCCGATCTGGAGCTTGCACTGCGCGAGAACCTGCCGTCGGGCGTCGAGCTGCGGTACGGCACCAGCCCGACACACATCGACAACGGGACCGACCGCATTCGGGTGTTCCTCAACAGCGGTGAGGTGCTTGCCGCGGACCTGCTGGTCGGTGCGGACGGCATCCACTCCACGGTCCGGGCCATGCCCTTGGGCGACGAGCGGAACTTCCTGCGGTACTTGGGGTTCCACACAGCCGCCTTCCTCTTCGGCGACTCTCTCCTGCATGTCGATGTCCGGGGCCGGTTCTGCCTGACGGACACTCCGCGCCGGCAGGTGGGCTTCTATGCGCTCAGGGACGGACGCGTGGCCGCGTTCGCCGTGCACCATGCCCGCTCCGCGGACCTGCCGGAGCGCAAGGATCGCGTTGCGGAAGGAGTACGCCGGGTGCGGATGGATGGCCGACCGCGCCTTGGCTCAGTGCCCGCCGCCAGGGATCTACTACGACCAGGTGGCTCAGGTCGTGATGCCGCGGTGGGGGAACGGCCGCGTCACGCTGGTGGGAGACGCGTGCGGAGCGGTGTCCCTGCTGGCCGGACAGGGCGCGTCCCTGGGGATCGCCGGTGCGTGTCTGCCGGCCGATCAGCTCGTCGCGGGCGTCCCGGTGCCCACGGCGCTCGCCCGCTACGAACGGACGTGGAAGCCGGTGGTGGAGAACAAGCAGCGGGTGGCCCGTAAGAGCGCCCGCTGGGACCTTCCGGAGTCCGGCGGTCAGGTGCTGGCTCGGCGGCTCGTGTTGAAACTCGCCCGGCTGCCCCGGCTGCCCCGGCTGGACCGGTTCTTCACCACCGCTTTCGTCGGGACGACCCCGCACCTGCCCGGACAGTCCGTTCCCGCGGTTCATGGATCCCGGCGTCGCCACCGGCGGCGCACTCTCCGCTGACCCGCGCTCCTCGTGACCGGTCCCGGCAGGGTGGGTGGAGGGTCATGCCCGGGGCCGGACGAGAGGGGTGTCCCAGCCCAGCGGGCACACGTCCTGCGCGGTTTCGGTCACCCTGGGCTCCTCACCGGCTTCGGCGAACACCGTCAGCGCCTCGACCAACGCGTCCCGTTGAGCAGGAGCCATGCGGGCGACGATCGCGGCGACTTCCTCGCGTCGCCGGCCGGTCACCTCGTCGACGATGCGCAGCCCCTCCGGCGTCAGGCGCGTCACTGTCTCCCGCCGGTTGCCGGGATCTCTCTCCCGGGAGATCAGCCCGGCCGTGTGGAGCCGGTCGACCATCCTCATCGCCGTGGACGGGTTGACGCCGAGCAGGTCGGCGAGCTTCACCAGCTTCACGGGACCGTGCGTCGAGAGCACGACCAGGAGCCGGAACTGAGGCAGGGTCACCCGGTCCTCCACTGCTGCCAGCGACCGCGCCGAGACGGCGACAAGGACACGTGAGGCGGTCAGTACCGCACGGGTCACCGCGGCGACGTCATCGGGGCCCTGTGGCAGCGGGCGGGCACGCTTGGGCATGACACCCTTTCTACCGTGCCGGACTCCACGCTGTCGCCCCTCCCCTTGACAAGCTTTGCATAATGCAAAACGAGTGAGGAGGGGGAAGATGAGTGGTATACCCACCGCGGACTCCGCCGGCATACCCGCCGGTACCCAGCCACCCCGACACCACTTCCACCCCCGAATATCCGGCCCGATACACCGGATACGCCAGGCCCCTTGGGCCCTTGCCGTTCTCGCCCCCGCGACCGGGGCCGCAGCCGCCCTCGGCGCCGTCGCCTTCCACTGGCTGGCCGACGCCCTAACCCGCGTCTTCTGCGGCCACACGGACTGTGCAAGCGCCGCCCGGGCGGCGCACCCGCTCATACCCGGGCTCGGACCGTACGTCCTCTTCGTCGCCCCCGTCATCGGAGGCATGCTCTACGGCCCGCTGATCCACCGCTTCGCCCCGGGCCCCGGCGGTCACGGACTGCCCGAGCTGATGCTCGCCGCCTCCCGCGCGGATGGCCGCGTCGTCCTTCGCCCCACCCTTGTCAGAGCCCTCGCCTCCGCCGTGTGCATCGGCTCCGGAGGTTCCCTCGGCCGCACCGGGCCGATCGTCCAGCTCGGCTCCGCTCTGGGATCCCTGCTGACACGCCTCGCCAAGGCCCCGCAGGAACACAACCGGCTACTGCTGGCCTGCGGCGCGGCAGGCGGCGTCACTGCCGCTTTCGACGCCCCCTTGGCCGGCGCGTTCTTCGCCATGGAACTGATCCTGCGCAGCTACACCGTCGAGTCCTTCGGCGCGGTCGCCTTCGCCGCACTGGGCGCGGACGCCGTCACCCGCACGCTCTCAGGTACCACGGTCTTCCTCGACCTGCCCGACCTGGCACCCGTCGATGCGGCCGACCTGCCGCCGCTGATCCTTCTCGGGACCGCCGCGGCCGTGGTCAGCGTGGCCTTCACCCGCATTCTGTACCGGGTCGAGGATGCGTGCACGTGGGCCTGGCGAGGGCCGCAATGGCTGCGACCGGCCGCGGGCGGCCTGCTCCTGGGGGCCCTGCTCCTCGCCCTTCCTCAGCTGCACGGCTCCGGCTACCAGGTCCTCAAGACGGTCACCGACGGGCACTACCTGCCAGGCTTCCTGCTCCTGCTGCTTGCCGGCAAGATCTTCGCCACGAGCCTGACGCTGGGCATCGGCGGGGCAGGCGGTGTCCTCGCCCCCAGCCTCTTCATCGGCGCCGCACTCGGGGCCGCCTACGCCGACGGACTCCGCACCCTCCTGCCCGGCGTCACAGGACCAACCGCCCTGTATGCCTTGGCGGGCATGGCGGCCGTCTTCGCCGGCTCCTCGCACACGCCGGCCACGGCCATCGTCTTCGCCTTCGAACTCACAGGGCAGTACATGGTCGTACTGCCGGTCATGCTCACCGTGATCACCGCGACCTTCACTGCGCGTCTGCTGTTCCGCCACACCATCCACACCCTCAAGCTCGCCCGCAGAGGCATCATCCTGTCCAGCCCCGACACCAGGCCACCGTCTGCGGTCTGACCAATGGAGCAGCGTGCGCGCGGTGCGGATGCGGGCATGCGCACCGCAGCTCATCCTCCTTCAGATGGCGCGCTGCCTGGTCTCATGGCGTGCCGGGAAGCCTGGTCGGCGTGGCCTCGCGCCCACGGGCCCGGACTTCGCATCGGTGATCGCAGGCCGCAAGGAGATCCCGGCGCGGCTGTGGCAGTTGCTGAACTTGGACAGCGGCGTCAATGGATACGGCCTGGCCGTCACCGCCGTGACCATCGCCCTGTCCGCCGTCTACATCGGCTGCGCTACTTCGTGCTCGCCTGAACATGGCACTGAGCACAGCAGTATCAGCCCATGAGCGATGCGGTGACCGCGCGAGGTCGGCAACTCGTGCGACGGACATAGGAACGGTGCAACGGCCCGGTGCCCACTCAATCGGGTGGGGTACCGGCAACAGCCCTCGCGGCGAGACACATCGGGTGTTTAGGATCACTAGCAGACAAAGCGGAGAAATGCCGTCCCCGCCGGGTGAATTCGCGAGTCCACTGACGCAGGCCGGCAGCGAGGCCCGTACGGGGATTCCCGCTGGCCTGACCAGGAGAGGTATCAGGACGTTGAAGGACTCCTCACTGGACGTTGTGATCTTCGCCGACATCGCAGTCATCCTGCTCATCGGCGTTGTGATCAGCCCACTGCGCACACGCCTGCGCCAGCCGGTCGTCGTCGGTGAGATCGCGGCCGGCCTCCTGCTGGGGCCGAGCGTGCTGGGACTGCTACCCGGTGACGTTCCTGGGCTCCTCTTTCCCGAAGCCGCCCGGCCGCATCTGTCGACCATCGCCCAAGTGGGCATCGCCCTCTTCATGTTCATCGCAGGATGGGAACTCGACTTCCATCCCCTGCGAGGCCGGTTCCGCTCCGTCCTCACCATCACGGCGGTCTCGCTGGCCCTTCCCTTCCTCCTCGCGGTCGTCACGGCCGTTGCCCTCGTCACCCTCCACCCCACCGTTACCACCTCGCGAGCACCGGCCGGAGTCTTCGCAGTCTTCATGGGCATCGTCCTGTCCATCAGCGCTCTGTCCGTCCTTGTCCGGATCATCAAGGAGAACGGTTTCCACAACACCCAGGTGGGGACGATCGCCACCGCGTGCGGGGCCATCACCGAGACCATTGCCTGGTGCTCAGCCGTCGTCCTCTTCACGGCCGCCCGAGGCGAAGGGGTCACCCCCTGCCTGCGCACCCTGGTCCAAGTCGCCCTCTACGCCCTCGTGATGGTCTGCCTGATCCGACCCCTACTGCACAGATTCCTGCGCCGCGACAGCGCGGCAGAACACCAGCTCCTGCCGATCCTCGTGATCAGTAGCGGCGTGCTCCTCTCCTCCTGCGTCACAGCGCACCTCGGCATCCACGCGGTTCTGGGCGCCTTCGCCTTCGGCCTTGTCATGCCGCGCGATATCTCCCCGGATCTCCACCGGTCCCTCGAAGCCCCGTTCCAGCACACCGGAACCCTGCTCATCCCCGTCTTCTTCGCTCTCACCGGACTCTCTGTCGACATCACCGAACTCGGCCCCGTCGGGGCACTGGCCCTCATCGCCTTCCTCTGCATCGCGTGGGCAGGGAAATTCGCCGGGACATTCACCGGCGCCCGCCTCGCGGGCTTCCCTCAGCAGGAATCCACCGTGCTGGCCACATTCCTCAACACGCGAGGGCTCAGCGAGGTCATCATGCTGACCCTCGGGCACAACGCCGGCATCATCAACGACGAGATCTTCACGGCGATGCTGCTCACGGCTCTCCTGGCCACAGCCTCCGTCAACCCCTTGGTGAGGCTTCTTGCCACCAGGTCGCTCGCTGCGTCGGCAACCATGCCCGTTCAAGCCGTCCATGAAGCGGTGGAAACCAAGCAAGAACGCACAACGTGAGGCGGGACTGACGAGACCGCTGCTCCGCCCGCGAGCCCTCGACGTCCCGGACAGCCCGGCAGGCTCGGTCGGTACGCGGTGCCGACCTTCCTCTGGTGCCCGACTCAAGGCTTTGACAGGTCATGCGTCGGCGAGAGTGGTGTAGTGCCCGGTGTCAGCAAGCTCGCCCAGATCGATGCCAAGGTCGGGCAAGTCATGGACGGGGAAGGAGCCGGGGGGGGCGAACTGCATGGCCAGGCGTTTGGGTGCCAGCTCGCCGGCCACGGGGGTGACGAAGGTCAGCAGCAATGTCACCAGGGCGACGGCGAGTGGCTCGGCCAGGCCCGGGGTCGCCGGGCACGCAGCCGGTCATGCCTTGGACGGTGCGCCCCCGGGCGCGGGCTGGTAGACGTCGGGGATGCCGTCACCGTCGGCGTCGACGGTCTCCTCCTGGTACAGGCGCCGGTAGACCGCGTTCCGACGGCGGAGCAGCAACGCCGCGAGTGCGGCCGCGGTGAGTGAGGCGATCAGTACGGCTGCCTTGGCCTGTTCGCGGAGCGCGTCGCTGGGGAAGGCGAGTTCGCTGATGAGGAGGGCGACCGTGAAGCCGGTCCCGGCGAGGACGGAGAGGCTCAGGAGATCGGACCAGGCGAGGTCGGGGTTGAGGCGGGCGCGGGTGAAGCGGGCGGCGAGGTAGGTGCCCAGGAAGACCCCGAGGATCTTGCCCACGACCAGTCCCAGGGCGACGCCGAGCGGTTCCGGTCTGGTGAAGGCCGCGGTCAGGGCCGGTCCGGAGACGGTCACGCCTGCGGCGAAGAGCGCGAAGAGCGGTACGACGAGACCGGCGGAGAACGGGTGCAGCAGGTGGGAGACACGGTTGCCGGGGGAACGTGTCCCGTCCTTGTCCGGGGTGGTGCGCAGGATGAGGCCCATGGCGACGCCGGCGACGGTGGCGTGGATGCCACCGTGATGCGTAAGCGTCCAGATGGCGATGCCCAGCGGCACGTACCACCACCAACCGCGGACGCGGAAGCGCTGGAGGAGGTGGAAGAGGACGAGTCCGGCGCAGGCTCCGCCGAGGGCGAGCGGGTCGATGTCGGAGGTGAAGAAGAGCGCGATGACGAGGATGCCGCCGAGGTCGTCCACAACGGCGAGGGTCAGCAGGAAGGCCCGGAGGGCGGCCGGGAGGTGTGTGGAGACGACCGCGAGGACGGCGAGTGCGAAGGCGATGTCGGTGGCCATGGGGACGGCCCAGCCGTCCGGGCTGCCTCCTCCCGCCCATGAGGTGATCGTGTAGAGGGCGGCGGGTACGGCCATGCCGCAGACGGCGGCGATCACAGGAAGTGCGGCGGTGGCCGGTGTTCGCAGTTCGCCGACGACGAGTTCGCGCTTGAGCTCGATGCCCGCGACGAGGAAGAAGACGGTGAGCAGTCCGTCGGCGGTCCAGTGCCCGAGCGAGAGGTCCAGGCCCAGCGGGGGTATGCCGAGGTGGAGGTCGCGCATTGCCTCGTACGCGCCGCTCCAGGGGCTGTTGGCCCAGATCAGTGCCACGACGGAGGCGACCAGCAGGACCAGGCCGCCGATGGTCTCGGTCCGCAGGGCTGCGGCGACGGCTCGGCGCTCGGGCCAGGGCAGGAGCCCGAGGAAGACGGATCGCCGGGATGGCGGGGCAGTGGTCATCAAGGCTGTACTTCCGGAGCATCGGCAAGAGGTGAGCAGGACCCCGAGCGGGGTGGGTCGCAAGGAAAGGGGCGGGTCCGTGCGCACCAAAGGCGCGAGGTGCGTACGGACCCGCCCGAGGAGCCGGGCCGCGGGGAGTGCGGTCAGACGGTGGTCTTCACCGGCTCCTGGTCTGCATCTCCCTCGGCCGTGTCCTGTCCGGCGTCACGGGCCCGGACGAAGGCGAGGAAGGACTTCAGCTCCCGCTTGACGACGGGGGCGAGGAGGTAGAGGCCGGTGATGTTGATGACGGCGAGGATGAAGAGCACCGCGTCGGCCATGTCGATCAGGGTCTGCAGGGTGAGCAGGGAACCGGCGACGGCGAAGAGGGTGTAGAGGACCTTGTACGTCAGCTCGCTGGTCCTGCTGCGGCCGAAGAGGTAGGACCAGGCTTTCAGGCCGTAGTAGCCCCAGGTCAGGACGGTGGAGATGGCGAACAGCAGCACCGCGACGGTGAGGATGTAGGGGAACCAGGGCAGGACCGTGCCGAAGGCGTCGGAGGTGATCGTCACGCCGCCGACGGTCTTGCCGGCGC
The DNA here is from genome assembly GCF_044547045.1 of Streptomyces sp. NPDC053048. Lineage (NCBI taxonomy): Bacteria > Bacillati > Actinomycetota > Actinomycetes > Kitasatosporales > Streptomycetaceae > Streptomyces > Streptomyces sp. NPDC053048. The sequence goes on along the minus strand of NZ_JBITZS010000002.1, from coordinate 188,984 downwards.
GGGCCTCGCCCCAGCTGGCCGGGTTGGCGATCACGATCGTCAGGGCGGTCATGGTGCAGATGACGACGGTGTCGATGAACGGCTCCAGCAAGGCGACCAGGCCCTCGCTGGCGGGGTGCTTGGTCTTGACCGCGGAGTGCGCGATCGGGGCGGAGCCGAGGCCGGCCTCGTTGGAGAACGCGGCCCGCTTGAAACCGATGATCAGCGCGCCCAGGACACCGCCGGCGACGCCCTGGGGGTGGAAGGCGCCCTCGAAGATCGTGGAGATCGCGGAGGGGATGGCCGTGACATGGGTGAGGATCACGATCAGGCAGGCCACGATGTAGATGCCGGCCATCGCGGGGACGAGCTTCTCGGTGACCGAGGCGATGGAGCGGATGCCGCCGAGGAGCACGATGCCGACCAGCGCCGCGATGAGGAGACCGAAGAAGAGGGCGCCGGCCGAGGAGCCCAGGGGGCCGCTCTCGCCGCCGGTGACGGAGACGAGCTGGACGTAGGACTGGTTGACCTGGAAAAGGTTGCCGCCGAAGAGCCCGAAGAAGAGGATCATGGCTGAGGCGAGGACGGCGAGGATCTTCCCGAGCTTCTTGCCGCGGGCGCCGAAGCGGTCGGCCAGGCCCTTGGGGAGGTAGTGCATCGGGCCGCCGGAGACGCTGCCGTCGGCGTGCACCTCGCGGTACTTCACGCCGAGGGTGACCTCGACGAACTTCGTCGCCATGCCCAGCAGACCGCACAGGATCATCCAGAACGTGGCACCGGGACCGCCGATGGAGACGGCGACGGCGACGCCGGCGATGTTGCCCAGGCCCACGGTGCCGGAGACCGCGGCCGTAAGGGCCTGGAAGTGGTTGACCTCGCCGGCCGACCCCTTCTCGTCGTACTTGCCGCGCACCACGTTCACGGCGAGGCGGAACTTGCGTATCTGCACCAGACCGAACCAGGTGCTGAAGATCAGTCCGGCGGCAACGAGCCAGGCGACGATCAGGGGGAGATCGGCGCCACCCACGGGGACGGAATAGAAGACGACATCGCCGAGCGCTTTGGCGATGGGCTCGAAGAATCCGCTGACGGCCTCGTCGACGGAACGGGTGACGGAATCGAGTGACATAGGGCTTACCTCGGTGGCGCAGAACCGGCGCAGAGCGGTGCGCGGGCATGAGTGCGGGCTTTGAGTGAACGCCGTCGTCCGATCGGCGACCGGGGGTCGTGGTTCGCGGACTCGAACCGTGATCTCCCGGACCGTGCAGGCCGGTGGGTGCCGGCTCTCCTGTCCCGGCGGGGGGTGGTGCCGGAAGCGGAGTTGCGCATTCTTAGCACGTCTTTTACGAACTCTTTAGTGACGCGCGTCACGTCGACAGGTCTTTGAGTGCATAAATCCAGCCACAGTGACGTGATTGTTATCCCGGCCGGACCGTCGCCGGCCGCCGGAGTCCGGACGGGGTTCGGCGCGTGCCCGGGGCTGCGATGACTGTGCGTGTGGGTTCCGTGCGACGGCGACGGGAGGGGAGCCGTGTCAACGGGTCGGTGAACCTCGCGGGAGCGGCCTTGGTCCTGCTCGCGCCGCGGGATGTGTTCCACGTTTGGGCACGGATGATGTGGAGCCTGTCACCCGCAGCAGTGCCCCGGCGCTGGGGAATCTGCGCTCGGCGGTCAAGAGACAGAACAGGGCAGTAAGGGCATCAATATCGAGCAGCGACAGGCGTTTTCGGGCCATCCTTAGGTTAGGCTAACCTTCATCGCGTGAGAGCTGGTGAAGATACCTCCGAGCCCACCGGGCCCCGGCGCCACGGTCATGAACTGTCGGCCACGGGAGTCACCGTGGCCTATGACGGCGTCGACGTCGTGCACGCCGCGTCGGTGACGCTGCGGCCCGGCGAAGTGACCGTCCTGGTCGGCCCGAACGGCAGCGGAAAGTCAACGCTCCTGCGCACACTCGCGCGTCTGCAGCGCGCCAGGAGCGCCACGCTTGTCCTCGACACCGACACCGACGGTCTCGCGCTGCCGTCCCGCGAGTTCTCCCGCCGCGTCGCCCTGTTGACGCAGGGGCGCCCCACTCCCGGCGGGCTGACCGTGCGGGACGTCGTCGAGTTCGGCCGCTACCCGTACCGGGGCCGCTGGGGAAAGACCGACCCGCACGGACGGGCCGCGGTGGACCGCGCGCTCGCCATGACGGGCGTCGCCGAGCTCGCCGAACGCGGCGCCGAGCACCTGTCCGGCGGACAGCTCCAGCGCGTCTGGCTCGCCTGCTGTCTCGCCCAGGAGACCGGCGTGCTGCTCCTCGACGAGCCGACGACCTACCTCGACCTGCGCTATCAGGTCGAGCTCCTCGACCTGATGCGCGATCTGGCGGACGACCACGGGATCGCCGTGGGCGCCGTCCTGCACGACCTCGACCAGGCCGCGGCCGTCGCCGACCGGATCGTGCTGCTCCACCAGGGACGCGTCATCGCCGACGGCCTCCCCGAGGACGTCCTGACGCCCCAGCGCCTCACCGACACCTACGGCATCCGCATCGACGTCGACACCGACCCCCTCACCGGCCGCCTGCGCACCCGCGCGATAGGCCGCCACCACTCGCGCAGCGAAAGGCTCAGCACCCCCTCATGAGACGCCTCCTCCTCGCCACGGCCGCCACCGCCGCGGCCATCGCCCTGACCGCCTGCGGGACCACCGAGCCCGCCGCCGACAAGGCCGGGAAGCCCGCCGAGCGCATCACCCTCACGGACGCCTCGGGCGAGAAGGTGGAGCTCGACGGACCTGCCAAGAAGGTCGTCGGGACCGAGTGGCACGTCGTCGAGAACCTCGTCTCGCTGGGTGTCGCCCCGGTCGGCGTCGCCGACGTCAAGGGCTACAAGACCTGGGACACCGCCGTCCCGCTCAAGAACGAGCCCAAGAACATCGGCACGCGCGGCGAGCCGAGCATGGACACCATCGCCGCCCTGAAGCCGGACCTCGTCGTCGCCACCACCGACCTGCCCGCGGCCGCCGTGAAGCAGCTGCGCAAGGTCGCCCCGGTCCTGAACGTGCGCGCCGCCGACGCCACCGACCCGATCGGGCAGATGAACAGGAACCTGGACCTCATCGCCCAGGCCACCGGCACCACGCAGCAGGCCGGGAAGCTCAAGGAGCAGTTCCGCAAGAAGCTCGACGAGGGCAAGCGGGCCCTCGCCGACGCCGGTCGCGCCGGGGCGGAGTACGCCTTCGCCGACGGCTACGACGTCTCCAACCAGATCACCATCCGCCCCTTCACCAGCGGCTCGCTCATCGGCGCGGTCAACGAGAAGCTCGGCCTGAAGAACGCCTGGTCGGTCAAGGGCGACGCGAGCTACGGGCTCGGCTCCACCGACGTCGAGGGCCTCACCAAGCTCGGCGACGACGTGCAGTTCGCCTACATCGGCAGTGACGGCGACAAGAGCAGCATCCCCTTCACCGGCAAGCTCGCCGACAACAAGGTGTGGACGTCACTGCCGTTCGTCGAGAAGGGCAACGTCCACCGGCTGCCCGACGGCATCTGGATGTTCGGCGGACCCGAGTCGATGGGCAAGTACGTCGACGCCGTCGTCGAGGCGCTGAAGAAGAAGTGAAGAAGTAGGGCCATGACCGTCACCGCACCCACATCCGCCACCCGTCCGTCGGCGGCCACGTCCCGGACGGGCGCGGCCGCGGTGACGGTCGCACTGCTCCTCCTCGTCGCGGGCCTCGCGGTTGTCGACATCACGCAAGGCACCGCCGCCGTCGGCGCACCGGAGGTCTGGAAGGCGCTCACCGGACACGCCGATTCGGCCGACGCGTCCGTCGTCGTCGCCTCCCGGCTGCCGAGGGCGGCCGCGGCCCTGCTCGTCGGGGCAGTCCTCGGCATCGCGGGGGCCGCCCTGCAGGCCGTCAGCCGCAACGTCCTCGCCTCCCCCGACACCCTCGCCGTCAACGCCGGCTCCTACCTCGCCCTCGGGCTGACGGCCGCCACCGGCGTCACGCTCCCCTTCTTCGCCTCCGCCGGTGTCGCGTTCGCCGGCGGTCTCGCGGCCGCGGCCGTCGTCCTCGGGCTGTCCGGCCTGGGCACCGGCACCGTCCGGCTCGTTCTCGCCGGCAGTGCCCTCACCCTCGGACTCACCGCCGTCACCGAGAGCCTGCTCCTGTTGTTCCCCCGGCAGACCGAGGGCATCTACCAGTGGAACCAGGGCAGCATCGGCCAGAGCGGATTCGACGGCGTGCTGCAGGTGGCACCGATCGGCCTCGCCGGCCTCGCCGGGCTGCTGCTCCTCGCCCGCCGGGTCGACGCCCTGGCGCTCGGCGAGGACGCCGCCCGCGGCCTCGGCGTCCCCGTCCGGGCCACGCGCCTCATCGCCGTCCTCCTCGCGTCCCTGCTCTCCACGGCCGCCGTCACCCTCGCCGGGCCCATCGGCTTCGTCGGCCTGTGTGCCCCCGCCCTCGTCCGGCCCCTGGGCTCCCGCTTCCGCGCGTTCACCCGGACGCGGGCGAGCCTGCCGGTCGCGGCGCTGACCGGCGCGGCCCTGGTACTCGGCTCCGACGTGCTGCTACGCGCCCTCGTACCGGCGGACGCGGCAGTCGCCGTGCCGACCGGCGTCGTCACCAGCCTCGTCGGCGCCGTCTTCCTGATCGCCATGGCCACGCGGGCGAAGGACACCGCCGGGGCCGCCGCGGCCGACCGGCTGCGCATCAGGAGCCGGGCCGTCCTCCTCACCACCACGGCCGTCCTGGTGGCCGCGCTCATCGGCGTGACCGTCGCCGCCGTACTGCTGGGCGACAGCAAGCTGCTGCTCGGCGACGTGCTCAACTGGGCGCAGGGGAGGGCCGGCCGGACCGTCACCTTCGTCCTCGACACCCGGGTGCCCCGGGTCCTCGCCGCCCTCCTCGCGGGCGCGGCGCTCGCCCTGGCCGGGACGCTCGTCCAGGCCGTCACCCGCAACCCCCTCGCCGAACCGGGTTCCCTGGGCGTCTCCGGCGGCGCCGGCCTGGGCGCCGTCCTCCTCGTGACGACGGTGCCGACAGCCGGATCGTGGAGCGTCGCCGCCGCGGCGTTCGCGGGCGCCGCCGTCGTCTCCGTCCTGGTCTTCGGACTCGCCGCGCGGGGCGGCTTCCAGCAGAACCGGCTCGTCCTCGTCGGCTTCGGCGCCGCCACCGCGACAGCCGCCCTGATCAGCCTTCTCGTCATCCTCACCGACCCGTTCAACGCGACGAAGGCGCTCACCTGGCTGTCGGGTTCCACCTACGGGCGCACCCTGCCCGACGTGGCGCCGCTCGCTGCCGTGCTCGCCGCGGGCCTGCTCGTCGCCGGCCGGCGGCGCACCGAGCTCGACCTCGTGTCGCTGGACGAGGACACCCCGAGGCTCCTGGGGCTCGGCCTGGCCCGGGGCCGCCTCGGCTTCCTCGCGCTGAGCGTCCTGCTCAGCGCCACCGCCGTGGCCGCCGCGGGCACGATCGGCTTCGTGGGCCTCGTGGCTCCGCACGCGGCGCGAGCTCTCGTGGGCCGGCAGCACGCCCGGGTGGTGCCGGTCTCGGTACTCCTCGGCGCCATCCTGGTCTGCACCGCCGACCTGGTGGGCCGTACCGTGATCGCCCCGGCCCAGCTCGGCGCCGGCCTCATGACGGCGGTGATCGGCACGCCGTACTTCCTCCACCTGCTGGTACGGACGCGCCGATAGGGCTGCGCGCCGGGCTTGATCCTTGGTCAGTGACTGGCGAGTTCGCCGGTGAGCCTGGCGTGGAGGTGGGCGCTGGGCTGGTTGAGGCCGGTGATCTCGACCGTCTTGCCGCGCTGGGCGTATTTGGTCTCGACGGCGTCCAGGGCGGCGACGGAGGAGGCGTCCCAGATGTGGGCGGCGGACAGGTCGATGACGATCCTGGCCGGGTCGCCCGCATAGTCGAACCGTCCGACGAGGTCGTTGGACGAGGCGAAGAACAGGGCACCGGTCACCCGGTAGACCACGGACGTGCCGTCGGGGTCCGTGACGGCGGTGACGTCGGCGAGGCGGGCGACGCGCCTGGCGAAGACGACCACGGCCGTGAGCGAGCCGACGACGACACCGACCGCGAGATTGTGCGTCGCCACGACGCAGACCACGGTGATCACCATGACGGCGATCTCCCCGGCCGGCATCCGCTTCAGCGTCCCGGGGGCGACGGAGTGCCAGTCGAACGCCGCGAACGACACCATGATCATGACCGCCACCAGGGCCGCCATCGGGATCTCGGAGACCACCGGGCCGAAGGCGAGGCACAGCACCAGCAGGAAGGCACCGGCCAGGAAGGTCGACAGGCGGGTGCGGGCGCCCGAGACCTTCACGTTGATCATCGTCTGGCCCACCACGGCACAGCCGCCCATGCCGCCGAAGAAGCCCGTGACGATGTTCGCGATGCCCTGGCCGATCGACTCGCGGGTCTTGGACGAGCGCGTGTCGGTGATGTCGTCGACGAGCTTGGCCGTCATCAAGGACTCCATCAGGCCGACCAGCGCCGTGGCGAAGGCGTACGGGGCGACGGTGGTGAGCGTCTCGAGGGTGAACGGCACGTCCGGCAGGCCCGGCACGGGCAGTGCGGACGGCAGATCGCCCTTGTCGCCGACGGTCGGCACCGCGATCCCCGCGGCCACGGTGATCAGGGTGAGGGCGACGACGGACACCAGCGGGGCCGGCACCACGGTGGTGATCCTCGGGAGGAGCACCAGCAGCGCCAGGCCACCGGCGATCAGCGGGTAGACGGCCCAGGGCACGTTCCGCATCTCGGGCACCTGGGCCATGAAGACAAGGATGGCGAGCGCGTTGACGAAGCCGACCATGACCGAGCGGGGGACGAACCGCATCAGCTTCGCCACCCCGAGCGCGCCGAGGGCGACCTGGAAGACGCCGGCGAGGATGACGCCGGCCAGCAGATAACCCAGGCCGTGCTCACGGTTGAGCGGGGCGATGACCAGGGCCACGGCACCCGTCGCTGCGGAGACCATGGCCCGGCGGCCGCCGACGACCGCGATGGTCACCGCCATGGTGAACGAGGTGAACAGCCCGATCGCCGGATCGACCCCGGTGATCACCGAGAACGAGATCGCCTCGGGTATCAGCGCGAGCGCGACCACCAGACCGGCCAGTACTTCGGTGCGCCAGACCTTGGGATCGGACAACCAGTCGGGCTTCAGAGCACGCAGCCGTGCGGCAGGGGACACAGGGGCAGCAGCAGAAGGGGACAAGGAGGAACCTGTCGTGCTCGGGCACCCCCTCGCGGTCACGGCGGGTCGGGGTGTGCGGGACGTGCGGGGCAGCCGGCCCCGGCACGGCGACGGCGGGGCCGCGCTCAGCCGCTCTCACCTCGGCAACTGTACCCGGAGAACGGCCTGGTCATCCCCTCCTTCCGCTCCCGACAGCCCGCCTCTACGTCGTGACGGGGCCGCTCGTACAGCAGGCGGCACCGTCCTGCCCGACCGGGCTCTTGCCGAGTGTGCCGGCGTCGGCCTTGACGACGTAGACCTCCCACGGCTCCTTGCCGGGGCCGTGGACCCACACCTTGTCCTGGAGCGCGTAGCAGCAGGAGGTGTCGTTCTCCTCGAACGTCGCCAGGCCTGCGTCCCGCAGGCGGGCGGTGGCGGCGGCGACCTGGTCGGTGGTCCCGACCTCGACGCCGAGGTGATCGAGGCGGGTGTCCTGGCCGGGCTCGCCCTCGATGAGGACGAGCTTGAGCGGTGGCTCGGTGATGGCGAAGTTCGCGTAGCCGGGCCGGCGCTTGGCGGGCCGGACGCCGAAGAGCCTGGAGTAGAAGGTCACCGACGCGTCGAGGTCGGCGACGTTGAGGGCGAGCTGGACACGTGACATGGCGATCTCCTGAGTCCCTCTGTATCGATGGATTTCGATTCAAGATTGCGCCTTGGATCGAAGAACGTCAAGATAGAAGCATGTCGAAACAGGATGTGGTGCTCGGCCAGGACGGCCCCGGCGGCTGCTGCCCCGCGCTGCTGACCGCGCCCCTGGGCGAGGACCGGGCCCATGAGCTGGCCGCGGTGTTCAAGGCCCTGGGCGATCCGGTGCGGCTGCGGCTGCTGTCGATGATCGCCTCGCGCGAGGGCGGGGAGGTGTGCGTGTGCGAGCTGACCCCGGCGTTCGAGCTGTCCCAGCCGACCATCTCCCACCACCTGAAACTGCTCCGCCAGGCCGGGCTGATCGACGGGGAACGGCGCGGGACGTGGGTGTACTACCGGGTCGTGCCCGGCACCCTGGACCGGCTGGCCTCCGTCCTGCGCACCCCGGCCGGCACCGGAGCGACGCCATGACCGCCCCACTGATCCGCCGCGTCGCCGCCGAGGCCCTGGGGACCTGTCTGCTGGTCGCGGTGGTGGTCGGCTCCGGCATCCAGGCCACCGAACTGACCCGCGACGTCGGTGTGCAGCTGCTGGCCAACTCGCTCGCGACCGTCCTCGGCCTCGGGGTGCTGATCACCCTGCTCGGCCCGGTCTCCGGCGCCCACTTCAACCCCGTGGTCACCCTCGCCGCCTGGCTCACCGACCGCCGCGGCGGCCGCGGGCCGGGTCCGCGCGACGTCGCGGCGTACGTTCCCGCCCAGATCGGCGGGGCCGTGGCCGGAGCGGTGCTGGCGGACGCGATGTTCGCCCGTCCGCTCGTCCACTTCTCCACCCACGACCGTTCCACCGGCCATCTGCTGCTCGGCGAGCTCGTGGCCACCGCCGGGCTGACCCTCCTGGTCTTCGGCCTGGCCCGCACCGGCCGCGCGCACTTGGCACCGGCCGCGGTGGCCGCGTTCATCGGCTCCGCGTACTGGTTCACCTCCTCCACCAGCTTCGCCAACCCGGCGGTGACCATCGGACGGGCCTTCACCGACACCTTCGCCGGTATCGCGCCCGCCTCCGTCGCCCCGTTCATCGCCGCCCAGTCGGCCGGTGCCGCTCTGGGCCTGGCCCTGACCACGGTCGTCTTCGGCCGCTCGACCCCGACCTTGGTGCCCGCCCCCGCCGACGAGCCGCCCTTGGCCGCGGAGGACGTGGGGAGGAGGCTCAGCGATCGTCTCCGGCGTGGCGGGATTTGAGGGCCAGACCGATGCGGTTGATCGCATCGTGGATCTTGTCCTTGTCGAAGGCGGTGTAGCAGAGGCGGAAGTATCCGGGCGTGGGCGCGGACAGTGTCTGGCCCGGGAGCAGTTGGACGTGGGCGTGTTCCTGGATGTACCGGGACAGGTTCTCCTCCGGGCTGCTGATCTCGGAGAAGAGGACCGGCAGGCGGAGATCACCGGGCTTGGGCGCGCTGCCGTTCCCGTTCGCGTGGTGCCCGTTCCCGTGCCGGGGAAAGTGCGGCCCTTGCTCGTAGGGGATCTCCGGGGCCTGGGGGTCCAAGTACTGGCGCAGATCGAGCCAGAAGAACTGGGCCGGGTTCTGTCCGTCGTGGAAGACGTACGGGATGTGGTTGTCGTCGAGCGCCTGTCTGGCCGAATGGAACGCGTCGGTGAGGACGCCCCGGTAGTCGTCCATCAGCTCGAGGGCGAAGCTCCGGTCGGTGTCCAGGGTCTCCAGCAGGCTGCCGATGACGAGGTTGCTGAGAGAGTTGAACGGGCTGAACCACGAGAACGGTTCGCCGTACTTGCCCGCCAGCACATCCTTGACCTCGGGCGACCGGGTGAGGATGACCCCGGCCTTGAAGCCGGAGAGCCCGAAGTCCTTGGCGAATCCCCAGACGACATGGACGCGTTCGCGCGCGGCGGGGATGTCCCGGTAGGCATCGAGTGCGAAAGCGCTGACGAAGGGCAGCCGTGATGTCTCGATCTGGGAGTGCGCGTACATCTCGTCGGAGATGATGTGCATGTCGGTGGCGGTCAGGGCCCAGGTGTAGATCTTCTCGAGCAGTCCCTTGTCGTAGTTGACGCCCAGCGGGTTGTGGGGGTTGGTGAGCACGAGGAGCTTGGGCCGTTGTGCCTGCGGCGCGGAGTAGTAGGCGCGTTGGATGTCCTCGAGGGTGAGCTCGAAGTTCTCCAGGCCCTTCGTCTCGAGCCGGACGGGTACGCACGTCAGCTCGGGCCGTTGCTCGAAGCACCACTTGAACCCCTGCCAGAAGGGGGCGGGGATCAGCACCGGGTCGTGCGTCGCGACGGCCCCCGTCTTCTTGAGCGCGAACGCCAGACATTCCAGGGCCCCCGACACGCCGGCCGCACAGAAGACGTCCTCGGAGTCGAGATCCGCGCCGAACCGGGGACGGAGCAGCTCCGCGATGTCCTCGCGCATCGGCTGGGTGCCGTAGATGGGCACGGGGTACCTGATGTCCTGCACCTCGATGCGGCGGAGCCGGGAGAAGACCTTCTCGTTCATCCTCGAGTACAGCAGGACGTTCTCCGCCGTGGCCAGGTTGACCAGGTCGGGGTAGAGCTGCTGCTGGACGGCGAGGCGCTGCTCGGGGTCGGCGGTCCGGGCGAGGAGAGCGATCACCTCGGCCGGGGTGCGCCCCGCGACGCGCTGACGGGCGGTGTCGTCCTGGGAGTGGGAAACCACAGTGTCCTCCTGGCCGAGTCGCAAACGGTGACAACAGGGGCGGGACGGGAACTCACGCGCAAGCTCCATCATTCGCGTACACCGGCCCTCTTGCCAGAGCGCGGTTCGGCCACGTGCCCGCTACGACGACCGGCTCTCCTGAGCCCGGTCGAGAGGAGGCCGAGCCGTGCCGGACCTTCGCTCCGGCCACTGGGCCGTACACCACCCCTGCGCACCCGACCGCTACGACGGCACGTTCACCGTCCTCTCACCCGACGAGTGGCAACTGCACTGGCGCACCACCGGCCCCGCCAAGGACTATGCGCAGCGCTCCGTCTACCGACGGATGCGGGAGACAGCGTGTGCCCCGTCCGCGCAGTGAGGTTTCTGCCCACTCGATCTCCGTCAACTGGGCTTGGCGCGGTGACGCCCAGGGGACAGTCCAGGAATGGACATCCGCATCACAGTTGAATCCGGCCAGGGCGAAGCGGACCTCCGCTCCTTGGAGGAGTGGCTGCTGCGAAGCCGTGGTCTGCGTCGGACCCCCATCACCCGCCCTGCGCCCGTCATACGACCGGACGACATGGGAGCCGTCAGCGACATTCTGATGGTCTCCTTGGGCGCGGGAGGTGCCGGGGCGGTCCTGGCGAACGCCGTCTCGGTATGGCTGCAGAACCGTGTGACGCACGTCAAGGTACGGATCGAGAGTCCGCGGGGCAGCGTGGACGTGGAGGCCGGCAACATCCGGAACCCCGCTGCCTTGATCATGCGCATCCTGGAGGAAGGCCCCGACATCGACAGCGGGCCGCCTCCGGACGGCGATGACGACGGTACTGCGCCCATGGGCCGAACGCCATGACCGATCTCGCTGATCCACTTCAGTCCAAGGCGGTACTGATCGGCGTCAGCGCCTACGAGAAGCTGACGCCGCTTCCGACTGTCGTCAACAACCTCACGGACCTCGCCGCCGCGCTCCATGACCCGGAGAAATGGGGGCTGACCCGGGAACGATGCATCGTGCTGCCCGAGCGGAGAGCACCCGCCGATGTCAGTACCGTGCTGCATCAGGTCGCGCAGGAACCGCTGGACACCCTGCTCGTCTACTTCGCCGGGCACGGACTGGTCGAGAAGAGGACCGGTGAGCTGGTCCTGGCCATGGGCAGAACAAGCTCCGAGGTACCGCATCTGACCGGGTTGAGATACCCGGACGTCCGGGACATCCTCAGGGACTGCCGTGCCGACCGGCTCCTGCTCATCCTGGACTGCTGTTTCAGCGGGCGGGCCACCGGTGTCATGGCGGATCCGTCCTCGGTTGTGGTGGGACAGCTGGATATCGAGGGGACGTATGTCCTGGCCTCGACGGACGCCACAGCGCCGGGCAGAGCCTCCGATGGCGGGCGGCACACCGCGTTCACCAGTGGGCTGCTGGAGGTCATCGGCAAGGGTGTCCCCAGCGGACGGCCATATCTCACTCCCGGCGACCTCTTCGAGTACACCCGGAGAATCATGGCCGGTCATGGCTGGCCACAACCGACGCAGAGCCATGAGAACAGGATCCGGGAGCTGCAGCTCATGCGAAATCCATGGTCGGGCGCGCTGCGGTGGTTCTCGAAGCGTCGGCACTCCGGTGCGCGCCCGGACACGGGCGCCTCGGATCTCGTCGTGGGCATCCATGTCGCCGTGAGCGCGGTGCGGCCCGCGCTCGGCCCCGCGGGTCCGGATTCCCTCACCGAGCTGGAAACGGCGATGCGCAGGGCCGACCGCCGGTGGCTGCCGGGCATGGAACTGGTCCGTGACGTGATGACGGTCATGCGCCGGGACTACGGTGACGGGGCCGCGACCGCCGCGATCGTGGTCAGCGAACTGCTCTCCGGCATTCATGAGGCGGTACGGGCGGGCACAGGGTGGCAGGAGGTCGCCGATTGCGCCGATGAGGAGGCCGCCGCCGTCCTGCGCCGGCTGGCGGCCCCGGTTCCGCAAGCGGACGGGCCGACTGCGGAGGAGATGGGCGGAGCGGTGGCGACGGCCTTGGGAGACGTCGCGGAAGCAGCACGGGTGATGGCGGCAGTCGCACGCGTGGGAGCGCATCGGGTCGAGATCACCACCGGACCCCACGCGCCCGCCGACCCCGAGTCCGGGCTGTCCTTCGTCAGCCGGCTCACCCTGGATACGTCGGTTCTGGTGCCGAATTCCTCCGTTCGGGCTGTGACCCTTCACGAGCCGTACGTTCTGGTGGCACCGGGCGGGGACATCCCCGTCGCGGAGTTGCAGCACATCGGCTGGCGGCAGCCGGGACCGCTCCTGATCATCGCGCCGCGCGCCGACTCGTTCGCGATGAGCTCCCTGCACCGTCTGTTCGCGGAGACGGTGGTCGTGGTGTGCCCCGCGGGACCGGCCACCGACTGGGATGCGCTGTGCGCCCGGACCGGCCATGGCCTGCTGGCCGGCCGGCCGCTGGGCCGGGCCGGCCGGGCGCTGGTCACGCCGTCCTCCATCACAGTCACCGGACTTCCCGGGACCGCACCGGTCGACAGCGGCCGGGTGCAGGTACACGCGGGCCCCGCTGGGGGAGCGGCGCACGCCGCGGCGGTACGGGCGCTCGCCGTGGCCCGCTCGGCGGGCCGCTCCGGTGTGCTGCCCGGAGGCGGGAGCGCACTGTACCGGGCCGGGCGGGCACTGGGAGCGGATGCCGGTCTGTTCCACGCTGCCCTGGCTGCCCCGCTGCGGCAGCTCGCCCGCAACGCGGGGCAGGATGCCGACGAGGTGATGGCCCTGCTCGACGCGGCGCCGGCCGAGGCGTCTGCCGGGTTCGAGTACGGCAGCGGCTCGGTCACCGACCTGCGGGCCGCGGGAGTCCTGGATTCGGTGGCCACCGTACGGGGAGTGGTGGAGAACGCGCTGGCCGCGGTCTCCCGTTATGTGACGTCCTTGTGATCCGCGCTCCGGGCGCCGCACTTCGTGCAGAAGGCAGCGTCGGCGAACCGCGCGTGACCGCACTGATGGCAGTGACTCCGAGCCCCGGGCGCCGGCTGCCCACCAGGAGAATCCAGCGGCCCCGCCAGGCGGGAGAGGCGGTTCAGGCTCAGCTCCGCCACCTTGATCGCTTCGTCGTCCAGCCCGGCCTGGTTGATGATCCCCCAGAGCTGGGTCAGCAGGACGGGCCAGGCGACCAGCATGGCCACCGCGAACGGCAGTGCTTGCTTGCCGAAGATCCCGGCCCCCGCCCGGACCAGCGTTCCTGTCGGCTGCGGCAGGAGCTCGATCTTGAGCGCGGTTCGCAGGCCGACCACTTTCTTGAACATGCCGCCCTTGGTGATGCTGATGTCGTGTCCGCCATCCGGACCCGCGAGGGCGGCGGTCTCGTAGCCACGTTCCTGGAAGTGGGTGACGAGATCGGTGGCCACGGGCGTGAGGTCGGGAATCGCGACGGCGATGAGCTTTTCGCTGCTGAACGCTTTCATGAGCGTGCCCCCGTGGCCGGGCCGAGGTCCTTTCCGCAGCGTTGGCAGTACAGCCAGTCGGTCCTGACCGGACGACCGCACCCGGAACATGCCGCCGGATCGGTCCCGCCGGTGCCGTTGGCCTGTGCGATCGCCATCACCTGCCGGAACGTCTCCGACTCCGCCCAGCGCTGAATCTCCCGCAACCGCAGTGCGGGGTTCGGATGTGTTGCCTTGCTGTCCAGCTGGCGCAGCAGGAATCGGTCCAGTTTCGTCTCACGCATCGCTGCGTCGAACTCGTCGGCCTGCGCTGCGAACGCCGGATAGCTGATCTGTTCCTTGGGTAGCCACTTGGGTATCCCGTGGAGGTGGAAGAGAGCTCGCTGGAGCTCTTCGGGGCCGCCCATGAAGGCCACGGCCGCCCGGTCGGCGGTGAGCTCGCTCTTGCGATACCAGTCCAGCAGCGCCACTTTCAGCGGTTCCGAGAGCACCGTAGCCACGATTCCGGCCTTGCCGCTCAGGGCTCCCATGCCGTTGAACAGCGCCAGCGCCATCTGCCGGTACAGCACGTGCTCGGCGAGGATGTGGCCGCATTCGTGAGCCAGCACCGCCTGGACCTCGTCCTCGGGAAGGGCGAGGAACAGCTCGTTGTGGATGACGATGCTGGTGCTGGAGTGTCCTATGGTCAGCGCGTTGGCCTGTCCGGGCATCAGATAGAGCTCCGGCTCCTCGATGCCGAAGGCCGCGCATATCGGCGGCAGCAGTTTGTGCACGTCCGGTACCTGATGAGGGCCCAGCCGGATCGCGTTGGAGAGCAGCCAGGCCCGGTCGCGGCGGTCCGCGATCGTCTTGCGGTACTTCGTTGTCGCGGCCTGGAGTCCGGGGATCTTCTCCAGTTGCTGACGGGCGGCGAGATCGAGGGGGTGGAGGATGTCGTTGATGCTGAAGGACGTGAACGTCGTCATGGTTCCCCCAGTGGCGCAGGCAGCCTTGTCCGCGGCCGATGCCCCGGGAGTCCCGGTATGCACCCGGCCTGCACGCATCGTGGCGCAGCGGCGCACATGGCTGAATCCGGTTCGTCATGAATACGCCTTTCCCGCCACGGGATCAGCATCTATCGGGTCGAGAGATACAGCAAAAAGTTGACAGGAACTCATATCGTGGTTTGCCCTGGTGGTGCGCCGGGCGCCGCCGCAGGAATTCGGCATGGCGGATTCCGAATGTTGCCGTCCCGTGGATGTTTCCGGCGGCGATTATGGGGGCGGGGCGAACTGCCCTGCCGGAGGCGGGGGAATGAATCCAGCCGTGGACAAACCCCCACCCCCGCAATACCTTCATGAGGCGTCTCCGCGTGAATGGCTCCATCGTCGGTTCGGTCGGTCCGGGGTGCGTTCGGGGGAACAGCGTGAAGGTCGAGATCATCGAACGGGACGATCAGTACGTCCTCAATCACTGCACGAAATACCTCGCACGGGACGGTTCGGAGCCCCGCCACGACTTCGGTCAGTACCCGCCCGGGGATCCCGGGGCCGCCGTCTGTGAGGCATGGCGGTTTCCGGTCGTCGACACGCACTGGGACGGGGTGTCCGCCGAGACGTCCTATCCGTTCAACGACGTGACGTTCGTCCACGACGGGCGGGCCACGGCCGTCGGGTCGGTGGCGGTCGTGGGCACCTTCGGGCCACTGCACTCGCCCGTGCCGTTGCGGCCCGTGCTGTTCGCGGGGGAGCCCACCGGGTTCCGGTCCGTCACCGTGCGGGTGCCCAAGGGGCAGGTCCACGCCTACAAGTTCGCCGTGGACGGTACCCACGCCGTGGATCCCGTCAATCCGCAGCGCACCGTCCTCGACAACGGCCGGACGTGGTCGCGCTTCTTCACCGACGCCTGTGCCGTGCCGCTGGAGCTGAGCCGGGCCGAGCGGGCGGTCCTCGGCCGGCTGGTCGGGCACCTGCTGCCGTTCCGGCTCGAGGAGAACCGCCGGTTCATCCGGGGCGTGTACGAGTCGCTGGACCGGGAGCGGCGGCGGGCCGAGTTCCCACTGGCGTACCAGCTCGACGAAGAGGTCGGCACGGTCAACTACATCGACAAGGTCATCTCCCGGCAGGAGCGGCACCTCGCCGACGACTACCACACCTGCCTGCGCATCATCGGGGACCTGGTGCGCGCCCGCTCCGGTGGGCGGGATCCGGCGGTGGTGGAACCCGAGCTGTACACGGACCTGTACGTGCAGATGGCGGACGAGCGGGTGGACGGCTGGGACTACGGCCGCTATGCCAGCCCGCGGCACTTCCTGCTGGTGCTGCGCCGGCACGCCATGACGGGCGCCTTCGTCCACCCGCGGCACGGCGGCAACTCCGGTGCGGCGGGCTGGATGTACCTGGAGAGCCGGTTCCGCGACGCGGGGGGCGCGACCCTCTTCGACTGGCGGCGCGCACTGGAATCACCGCTGGGACACAACACCGATTACCGCGGCTAGGGGGAGCCATGGCGGAAGGCACGGGCCCGGTCGAGACCGCTGAGATCGTCGTCATCGGCAGCGGCGCCGGCGGTGCGCCGGTGGCCCATACGCTCGTACGGGCGGGCCACCGGGTGGTGATGCTGGAGAAGGGCCCGCTGCTGCGCACACAGGTGCAGAGCCCGCAAGGACTCAGCGACTTCAAGCGGGACGAGTCCTTCGCGACCGGATCGGAGAAGCGCATCACCGTACCCGGCGTGGCCAACACGGGCGAGGCGTACTTCTCCAGCCACGTCGAGCCGGACCTGAACGACGAGCCGCACATCTACCGCGACAGCGACGGCGCCGACCGGGTGACCATCGAGGGCTACACCGCCCAGGTCGTCGGCGGCGGCACCCAGCTCTACGGCGGGGTCTCGCCCCGCTTCACCCCCGACGACCTGCGTCTGCGCAGCTTCAATGAGGGCCGTGGCGACCTGCGCGGCGATCCCGGTGGCGATGTCCTGCGCGAGGCGAGGGACTGGCCCGTCGACTACGCGGCCCTGGAGCCGTACTACACCCGGGCCGAGGAGCTCGTCGGGATCAACGGCACGTGGGAGGGCCAGGCGAAGACGCCTTCCGCCGACCGCTACCAGCCGCCCCTGGAACCGAACCCCATCAGCGCGTACGCGGCGGCCGGCATGGACGCCCTGGGCATGCGCCGCTA
The DNA here is from genome assembly GCF_044547045.1 of Streptomyces sp. NPDC053048. Lineage (NCBI taxonomy): Bacteria > Bacillati > Actinomycetota > Actinomycetes > Kitasatosporales > Streptomycetaceae > Streptomyces > Streptomyces sp. NPDC053048. Next base: position 171,909 of record NZ_JBITZS010000002.1, on the reverse strand, counting down.
CCGCACCCCGCTCGCGGTGATCACCCGCGATCACGCGCACAGCGGCCGTACCGTGCCCAAGGACACGGACAGCATCAAGACGGCCTTCGTCAATCGCTACGGTGACCCGCTGGGGCTCAAGTCGAACACCTGGGTGTCGCTGCTGGCCCCCCTGCGGTCCGCCGCGGGTAGGCAGGGCTTCGACCTGCGGGCCAACTGCACGGTGACCCACCTGGAGGCCGACGGTGCGAAGGTCACCAGGGTCCACTACCGTGACCCGGCGGGCCGGCCCCGGGTGCTGAGCGCGCGGATCGTCGTCGTGGCCTGCTCGGCGATCGAGTCGGTGCGGCTGCTGCAGCTGTCCGCGCAGCAGGACCCGGCCTTCGCACGCAGGATCAACGGCAACGGTCTGCTGGGGGCGTACTTCCTGACGCACTGCTTCGGCGGAGCCCAGTGCGTGGTGCCCACACGGGCCGACAAGTCGCGGACGCTGGACTCCGACTGGGCCACCGACCACTGCGCACGTCCCGAGTGGATCCGGGAGCAGGGCCTGTGGGCGGGCGGCGTCATCTACAACAACACCTCCGACGGCGCCCTGCCGATCTCGCTCGCCCGCACCTGGCACGCGATGGACATGGACAACATCTGGAAGGGCTACCTCTACGACACCTCGCTCGTCGGCGACGGTTTCGAGGACTACCTGGAGGCCGGCTTCGGCCGTCGCCTGTCCGTCGCCTTCATGGCCAACCAGGTGCCCCAGCGTGGCAACCGCATCGAGCTGCACCCCACCGTGAAGGACAAGTGGGGACGCCCGGTCGCGTACATCATCAAGACCTGGCACAGCCACGACCGGTCGCTCATGGACACCCTCGCCGAACAGTGCCGGCGCATCCTCGTCAGCGGCGGCGAGACGCGGGACGTCTCGGCCGGGTCGGTGGGCCACTCGGTGGTGCGGATCGCCAACCACGTCCTCGGCGGGGTCCGGTTCGGTACCGACCCGTCCGATTCCGTCCTCGACCCGGACTGCCGGGCCTGGAACTTCGACAACCTCTACGTCACCGACGGCTCGTTCATGCCGACGTCCGGCAGCGCCAATCCCACGCTGACCATCGAGGCGAACGCGTTCCGCGTCGGCGACGCGCTGCTGGGGAGGGTCTGAATGGACACCCGATTCGACGAGATCTTCACCCACGAGGAGAACGAGATCTTCCGGGTGGTGTTTTTCCCGGACCGCATCTACCACGCCCGCCACCTGAGCGCCACACGCTCCTCCCGCTACCGCTACTACGTCTCCGAGGTGCGCAACAGCGCCGACGGCACCGCCATCAAGGGCGACGTCTTCCTCGGGGGCACCCGGCTGTGCCCGGTGCTGCGCATCGAGTACGCGGGCATCCGGCTCGTGGAGCAGGCCCGGGAGGCCGGGCGGCGGCTCGGGCCGCGCGTCAAGGCATGGATCAAGCTGATCGGAGACGACCCGGCGCACGCGGCCGAAGCGGTGCTCACGCTGCACTGGGACTCGGCCATCGGCGCGTACGCCGCCGAGATCTGGGGCACCCTGGAGCCGTCCCCGGGCGCGGCTCACGACCACCGGGTGCTGCCCCTGATGGGCCGGGACGCGCCCATCACCCGGATCCCGCAGCTGTCACCACTGCTGGGCTCGGTCCGCAGGGTGCAGTTCGCCTTCTCTGAGGAGGGGGTGCTCCACCCGACCGGGCAGCGCTTCGAGCCGCGGTGGGACAACGACTACCTCCGCTCCCACCAGGAACCGCGCACCCAGGAGCCCAGCTCGCCGCAGAACACCGTCCAGGACCTCAACTACCAGCTGGACTTCCAGCGCGGCTACTTCATCCCGGACGCGGCCGACGTCCCGCCGGTCAACTACCGCAACGCCATGACCGACCCGGACAACCCCGAACGCTTCGACGCCAACGTCATCCGGATGCGCTGGCTCCTGCAGCGCGAACTCGGCAGCGAGCTGGTCTTCTTCCACGAGGTGACCATCCCGCCGGGCACCATCGAGGGCACCCACCGCCACATCGGTTCCGAGGAGCTCTACTACGTCGTCTCCGGCCGCGGCATCGCCTACATGGGCGACGGCGACGACCCCGCCACCGACTCCTACCCGCTCGTCGACCGCCAGGTCTTCGGCATCGGCACGGTCAAGTGCCGCGAACTGCCGGTCGAACCGGGCAGCGTCATCTACACCAAGAGCGGCGGGGTGCACGGCATCCGCAACCCCTACGACGAACCCCTGAAGTTCGTCGCCTTCCTCTACCACACCACGTGAGGCGTCCCGATGCCCAAGATCGTGCACAGCGACTCGGTCTTCCGCGTCGACCCGGGCAAGCCCCCGGACTACGACAGCGGCAATCCGCTGCTGAAGCTGCTCGGCCTCGTCGAACTCTCACGGCTCGCCGCCGAGCGCGAGCACTACGACGCCGTCTCCCTGCAGTACCTCTTCCCGCACCGGTGGCTGGAGCTGTACGGCCCGTCCGGCGGGGACGCCGGCCGGCTCGACCCCGAACGGCAGGACACCAAGACCGACTTCCAGAAGCAGAACGTGCGCGACTTCCGCCTCGACGACACCCGGGCCGTACGCGGCTGGGCCGAAGCGGGCCCCTGGCGGGGCCCCTTCCTGCAGCTGAGCTACCGCGGCGGCCCCGACTCCGCCCTGTGGCGGGCGGCGGGACGGCTCGGCGACGCCATCGGCTGCGTCGTCTCCGTACGCGGCGGGCCGCCGGTGACACTGCGGGTGCCCTACGACGAGGAGAGCGACTTCTACACGGTCGAACTGTGGGGCCGCGGCGGCGACGGGCTGCGCGAGACCCTCGGCGAGAAGGGCCGGGCCGCCCTGGACTCCGGTCTGCTCCAGCCCCGCCCGGACCTCGTCCGGGGCGGCGCCGACGACTTCGCCCGCGACCGGCTCACCGAACAGGACCTGCGCACGGTCTCCCCGGACCACGCCGTGCACCCCGTCCTGCCGCTGCACCTCGACGTGCGCTGGACGGCCGAGCCCGACGGCTCCGGCGCCGCGGAACCGGCCGGGGGCACGACGCGGCTCGGCTTCGAGATGCGCGTGCGCGGCTGGGACGCCTACCTGAGCGTGGGAGCGAGCCCCAACCCCCACGGCGGCGTCGGCTTCCTCGAATACCGCACACTCTTCAGCGACTACGGGCGCTGGGCCGGCAGCGGCGACCTCGCCCGCGCCCTGGAGCCGTACAACCTCGACGCCTTCGGCGCCAAGGGCCACCGCAGCGGGGACACCGAGCCCTTCCTCGCCGTGAACTACATGGACCTGCACGTCCTCGACCCGGCCTGCGGCATCGGCCTGCACCGGCACCGTGACAACCAGGAAGTGTTCCTGATGCTCGAGGGCGACGCGCTGATGGTCGTCGGCGACTGGGCCGACTCCGGCACCCGCACCCGCTCCTTCGAGATCCGGCGGCTGCCCGCCGGACACCTCGCCCTGCTCAAGGGCGGCAACCTGCACGGCCTGATGAACCCCGCCGACCAGCGCGCCTCCCTCTTCATGTTCGGCGGCTACGACTGACACCGGGCCGTCCCCCTACGACGGGAGCCGACATGACCGACATCCGGCCGGGTGACCCGTACCGCCTGGGCGCGGCCTGGGACGGGCACGGCACCAACTTCGCCGTCCACTCCTCGGCCGGCGCGTACGGCGGCGAGGTAACGCTGTGTCTGCTGGACGAGGACGGACACGAGCGACGACTGCCCCTGTTCACCGACTGCGACGTCTGGCACGGCTACGTGCCGGGCACCGGGCCCGGACAGCGCTACGGCTTCCGGGCCACGGGCCCCCACGCCCCCGAGCGCGGCCTGCTCTTCTCACCCGGCACCCTGCTCCTGGACCCCTACGCCAAGGTCCTGCGGCCGCTGGGCCCGCGCCGGGCCGCCTGCCTGGTCGCCGACACCGCCTTCGACTGGGGCGACGACCGCCCGCCGGACACCCACTGGTCGCGCACCGTGCTGTACGAGACCCACGTCAAGGGCATCACCGCCACCCACCCCGAGGTGCCGCCCGCACTGCGCGGCACGTACGCGGGCCTGGCCCACCCGGCCGTCACCGGCCACCTCACCGGCCTGGGCGTCACGGCCGTGGAACTGATGCCCGTCCACCACTTCCTCTCCGAGCAGTCGCTGCTCGACCGCGGACTGACCAACTACTGGGGCTACTCCACCATCGGCTTCTTTGCCCCGCACGCCGCCTACAGCGCCTCCGGCGACCGGGGCGAGCAGGTCACCGAGTTCAAACGGATGGTCGCCGCCCTGCACACCGCCGGACTCGAGGTCATCCTCGACGTCGTCTACAACCACAGCGCCGAGGGCGGTCCCGACGACCCCGCCCTGAGCCTGCGCGGCCTGGGCAACGAGGTCTACTACCGGCTGGACCCGGCCGACCCCTCCCGCTACGCCGACACCACCGGCACCCGCAACACCCTCGACGCCGGCCGCCCCGAGGTCATGCGGCTCGTTCTGGACTCCCTGCGGTACTGGGTGACCGAGATGCACGTCGACGGATTCCGCTTCGACCTGGCTGCCGCCCTCGCCCGCCGGTACGGCTCCGTGGACCGCCTCGCCGCCTTCTTCCAGCTGCTCTTCCAGGACCCGGTACTGCGCAGGACCAAGCTCATCGCCGAACCCTGGGACGTCGGCGCCCCCGACAGCTACCAGGCCGGGAACTTCCCGGCCGGCTGGGCCGAATGGAACGACCGCTGCCGCGACACCCTCCGCGACTTCTGGCGCGGCCGGCCCGCTGTCGCCGACCTGGCCCGCAGGATCACCGGCTCGGCCGACCTGTACGCGCCCGGCCGCCGCGGCCCCGACGCCTCCGTCAACTTCGTCACCTGCCACGACGGCAAGACCCTCACCGACCTCGTGACCTACGAGCGCAAGCACAACGACGCCAACGGCGAGAACAACCACGACGGCACGAACGACGACCACGCCGCCAACTACGGCGTCGAGGGCCCCTCCGACGACCCCGCACTCGTCGCCCTGCGTGACCGGCAGCGCCGCAACCTGCTCGCCACCCTCGCCCTGTCCCAGGGCGTCACCATGCTCTGCGGCGGCGACGAACTCGGCCGCACCCAGCTGGGCAACAACAACGCCTACTGCCAGGACAACGCCGTCAGCTGGTACGACTGGAGTTCCGCGCAGGCGCCGTTCGCCGACTTCGTCCGGCGGGCTCTCGCCCTCCAGCGCGACCACCCGGCGCTGCGCCGCCGCTCCTTCCTGACCGGCTCGGGCAGCCCCGCCGACATCGCCTGGTTCGACCGGGACGGCCACCCCATGACCGTCGAACGCTGGCAGGACCCCGGCACCCGCTTCCTCGGCTATCTGCTGTCGGGGAACCGCACCGACCCCCTCACACCCGAGGGCGCACCACAGCGCGACGACGACATCCTGGTCCTGCTCAACGCCGGACCCGACCCGGCCGGCTTCACCGCCCCCGGTCGCCCGGATGCCGTGTACCGCGTCGTCCTGGATACCGCATCGCAGGACGGCGCGCCCGCGGCCGGCGACACGATGAGGACGGGTGACCTCCGTACGGTGCCGGGACGAACGGTGGTGGTGGCGGTGGCACCGGTGGCGGCGCCGGAACCCGAGCGGGCCCCCGGCCTGCCGACACCGTGACCGGGCGTGACTCCGGGGCGCCCGCCGCCCCTCAGGACACCGCCACCGCCCGGTACTCGAGCACCGACAGGTTCTGCTTGTCGAAAACGGACCGCGGTGTGAAGCGGAAGTACAGCTCGCGCAGCCGGGACGGGAGGGGGCCGTCGAGTTGTTCGATGCGGCTGAGGCTGCGGGACGCCTGCACCATGCGGCGGGTGCGGGGGCGGCGGCGGGCCTCGTAGTCGCGTAGGGCGCGCGGCAGGTCGTGGGCGCCGGCCAGGCTCTCGGCGAGGGCCACGGCGTCCTCGATCGCCATCGCGGCGCCCTGGCCGAGCGCGGTCAGCATGGGGTGCGCCGCGTCGCCGAGGAGGGTGACCGGGCCGTAGCCCCAGCGCTCGAGGAACGGGCGGTCCTGGGCCGGCACGGTGACGACCGACTTCTCGGGGGTGGCCTCGATCACCGCCCGCACCTCGTCGGCCCAGCCGTCGAAGGCACGCAGGATCCCCTCCTTGCCGCCCCGCCAGTTCCGGGCGGCGGACGGCGCCATGTTCAGGGTGCCCCACCAGTAGGCGCGCCCCTGGCCGATGTCGGCGAGCCCGAAGCGCTGCCCGGGGGCCCAGTAGTGGGCCGCGAAGCCCTCGGTGAAGCGCGGGTGTGTGAACGGCACCGTCGCCAGCCAGCACACGTACCCCGCCTCGGAGGGCTGCTCCGGGCCGGTCAGCCCGCGGCGGATCGCCGAGTGGAAGCCGTCCGCGCCGATGAGCACGTCCGCCGTGACCCGCCGCCCGTCGGCGAACTGCACCGTGGCCTCGGGCCCGTTCACCTGGAAGCCGGTGACGGTGGAGTCCAGGTGCACGGGGGTGTCGTCGCCGAGCGCCCGGAGCAGCGCCTGCTGCAGGTCGGCCCGGTGGACGGCGTAGTTGGTCGAGCCGAGGCGGTCGGCGAGCTCGCCGAAGCGCATCTCCCTGATCGGCCGGCCCGTGCTGGTGCGGAAGTGCAGGGTGCGGAAGACCCGGCCGTGCTTGTCCAGTTCCGGCGCGAGGTCGATGCCGATCGTGCGCAGCGCGGTGACCGCGTTGCACATGACGGTCAGCGCCGTGCCCGCCGGGCGCAGCTCGCGGGCCCGCTCGTAGACCTCGACGTCCATGCCGACCCTGCGCAGGGTCGCCGCCGCGGTCAGTCCGCCGATGCCCGCGCCGATGATGACGGCCTTGCCCGGCCGGTGATTGCCCACTGTGTCACTCACTCCCGTTCTCCGAAGGGTTGTGTGCCGCGCCCCGGCCGGAGCCGTGCTCCGCCGCCCGTGCCACGTGCGCGGCGACGTCGGCGACGTGGGGCTCCTCCATGAGCACCAGGTGGTCGCCCGGAACGTCGATCACCTCGATGTGGCCGTCGGTCAGTTGCCGCCAGCCGTTCGTGGGGTCCTCGTGCAGGCTGCCGGCCGCGCCGTGCATCGGCTGGAGCACCTCGGGCAGCGGTGCGGTGGCCCGCAGCAGCACCAGGTCCTCGTCGCCGCGCTCGGGGCGGTAGGTCAGCAGGGCGTGCCAGTGCGCCTTGAACATCGCGAAGAGGCGGCGCACCGAGGCCTGGGAGCTGTCCGCGGGCAGGATGCCCGCCGCCACTGCCCGTTCCACGACGAACGCGAACTTGCCGTCGGCGTCGAGGTCCCGCGGGATGGCCTCCAGCGGGGTACGGCCGCCGCGCTCCATCCACAGCAGTTCCCAGAAGAACCATTCCAGCAGTGAGCCGTCGGCCACGTCGGGCCGTTCGCCGGGGGCCATCGCGATCGGGTCGATGAGGATCAGGGAGGCCACGTCCTGGGGGCGGGTCCGGCGCAGTTGGCGGGCCATCTCGAAGGCGATGAACCCGCCGAACGACCAGCCGCCGATGACGTACGGGCCCTCGGGCCGCACGCGCCGGATCGCCTCGAGGTAGCGGGCGGCGATCTCGGGGACGGAGTCGGACGGCTCGACGCCCGGGTGGGTGCCCGCGGCCTGCAGGGCGTACACCGGCTGGTCCTCGGGGAGGTGCTGGGCGAGCCGCAGGTAGCACAGGACGTTGCCGCCCAGCGGGTGGACCAGGAACATCGGTGGCCGGCTGCCGGTCTCCCGGATGGGGACGACCGGGTCGTAGGCCACGCCCGCCTCCCGTTCGCGCAGCCGGGCGGCGAGGCGGGCGACGGTGGGCGTGCCGATCAGGACCGACAGCGGCATGCCGACACCGAAGAGCTTCTCGACGGTCACCACGAGCCGCATCGCGGTCAGCGAGGTGCCGCCGAGCGCGAAGAAGTCGTCGTGGATTCCGATCTCCGGCAGGTGCAGCAGTTCGGCCAGCACTCCGGCCAGCGCGCGCTCGTGCGCGTCGCGCGGTGCCACCCGGCCGGCGTCGGACCGGGAGGCCAGCGCCATGCGGCGCAGCCCGGCGTCGTCGCGCTTCCCGCTGGGGGTCAGGGGCAGTTCGGCCAGCCACTCGAAGTGCGAGGGGACCATGTAGTCGGGCAGCAGGCCGCGCAGCCCGGCACGGAGCTCGTCGACCGGGGCCGAGTCCGCCTCGCCGACCAGGAAGGCCGCGAGGAAGGCGTCGGTGCCGTCGCGGTGCCGGGCGACCACCGCCACGTCGCGGACGCCCGGGTACTCGTCGGCCAGCTTGGTCAGCGCCAGCTCGACCTCGGCCAGTTCGACGCGGAAGCCGCGCACCTTGACCTGGGTGTCCTCCCGGCCGAGCCAGACCAGGTCGCCGCCCGGCAGGGCGCGGGCGAGGTCGCCGGTGCGGTAGAGGAGCTCGCCGGGCTTCCCGAAGGGGTGCGGGACGAAGCGCTCGTCGGTCAGGTCGGGCCGCCCGAGGTAGCCGTGGGCGAGGCTGACACCGCCGACGTACAGGACGCCCATGGCGCCCGGCGGCACGGGGCGCATCTGCGCGTCCAGCAGGTACAGTCCGACGCCGTCCACGGGCTTGCCGATCGGCGGCAGTGCCGGGAACGCGGCCGGATCGCCGGACATGGTGAAGCTCGCGACCACGTGCGTCTCGGTGGGCCCGTACTGGTTCTCCAGCACCGTGCCGGGCACCGCGGCGCAGAAGCGCCGGATCTCCTCGGTGACGCGCAGTTGCTCGCCCGAAGAGACGATCACGCGCAGGGCGGCCGGGCGGATGCCCAGGGCCGCGGACGCCTCGGCGAGCTGCTGCAGCGCCACGTACGGCAGGAAGACGCGCTCCACCGCCTCACGGTCCAGCAGCCGCAACAGGGCGGGCATGTCCTGCCGTTCGCTCTCGCGGATCAGCTGCAGGGTGCCGCCGCCGCACAGCGTGGAGTAGATCTCCTGCAGGGAGACGTCGAAGCTCAGCGGCGCGAACTGCAGCGTCCTGCCGCCGGCCGCCCCGCCGGCCGCGGGGATCTGCCACTGCACCAGGTTGGCCAAGGTCCGGTGCGGAAGGACGACGCCCTTCGGCTCACCGGTGGAGCCGGAGGTGAACAGGACGTACGCGACCGTCTCGCCCGTGATCCGGGGCAGGCTCACCGGCTCGGCGCCGTCCTCGTCCGGCGCCAGCGCGTCGTCGAGCAGCAGCACGTCGGCGCCGGGGAAGAGCGCGGCGTGACGTTCGCGGGCGAGCACCCGGAAGGGCTTCGCCCGGTCGGCCATCAGGGCCAGGCGTTCCGCGGGGTAGGTGACGTCCATCGGGACGCAGGCCGCACCGGCCTTCGCGATGCCCAGTACCGCCGCGACGGTCTCCGGCGAGCGGTCCATCGCCAGGCCGACGGTGACCCCCGGCCCCGCGCCCAGGCGCAGCAGCCGGCGCGCCATCCTGCCGGCCGCCTCGCCCAGCCGCCGGTAGCTCCAGCGCTGGTCCTCGAACGCCAGGGCGACGGCGTCCGGCGTGCGGGCGACCTGTGCATCGAACCGGTCGGTGACGGCGGCCGGCTGCTCGCCGTACGACGCCGGCACCGGCTCCTGGGCGAGGAAGCCGAAGCCCATCCGCTCGTCGGGCCGCTCGACGATCCGCCGCAGCAGCGCCACGTACACCTCGCCGAACTGCTCGGCCTGCGAGCGGGTGAAGACCCGCCCGTCGTGGTCCATGCGCAGCCAGACCCGCTCGTCGGCGGGGTCGACGACGGCGTTCACCAGGAGCTTGAAGTTGGTCTCCTCGTAGGTGCGGAAGTCCGTCAGCTCCACGCCGGTGGACCGCAGCAGCTCGCCGAGGACCCGGGGGTGGACGTAGTTGAAGGCGGTCTCGACCAGGGTGTCGCCGCCGAGGTCCTCCTGGATCGCGCTCAGCGGGTAGTGGCGGTGCGCGTGGGCCTGTTGTTCCTGCCGGTGGGCCTCGTGCACGAGGTCGAGCCAGGTGCGCCCACCCGGGCCGAGGCGGACGGGCGTGGTGCCCAGGAAGAGACCGGTGACCCGCTCCGCGCCCTCGAGCTCGGGACGGCCGTGCGTCACCAGGCCGGTGACCACGTCGTCCGTCCCGCCGTACAGCCGCAGCAGCAGGCAGTGCGCCGTGAACAGCACCGACTTCACGGGCACGGACCGCTCCCGCGCGAAGCGGCGCAGCGCCTCGCCCAGCCCGTCGGGCAGCTCCACCCGGTGCGCGAACACCCCTTCCGGCGAGGGTGGTTCGTAGGGCCGGAAGCCGTCGAACCGCACCGGCTCGGCCCCGGCGAGCCGCTCCCGCCAGAAGTTCCCTGCCGTCCCGGACGCCAGGGCCCGCCGCTCGTCGAGCACATAGTGCGCCGGCGACGGCAGCGGTCCGTCCGGTACGGGGGCGACGGCCTCGCCCGCCTCGTGCAGGAAGTCCTGCAGCAGCTCGCGCACCAGCGTCGCCACGCTCCAGCCGTCGAGGATGGCGTGGTGGAAGCTCAGGACGAGCTCCACCGACTCCGGCAGGGCGTGCGCGCGGAAGAGGTACAGCGGCGGGTTGTCGAGGTCGTAGGGGTGGTGGCGGCGTTCCTCGATGTGCGCCGCGATCCGGGCCCGCGCCTCGGCAGGGTCCACCGCGCGCAGGTCCACGGTCTCCAGGCCGCCCCGCACGCGCGCGTGGACGGTCTGCAGGGGCTCGGAGAGGCCCGCCAGCGCGAAGGCCGAGCGCAGGACCGGGTGCCGCTCGGTCAGCCGGCCGAAGGCCGTGCGCAGCGCCACCTCGTTCCACGGCAGGCGCAGCGAGTAGTGGAAGACGTCGTGGTAGAGGGCGGAGTTCTCGTGCTCGCGGCTGTGGTAGAGCAGCCCCAGCTGCAGCCGCGTCGCCGGATAGGCGTCGGCAAGGCCCGACAGGCGCGCCCGGTCCACCGAGGGCACCAGGGCGAAGGGCTCCAGCGGTGTGTCCTCCCGCGGCCCGGCCGCGGTGCGCACCCGTCCGGCCAGTGCCGCCACCGAGGGGTTGAGCACCAGGTCGGCGAGCGCGAAGTGGATCCCGCGCCGCTCCGCCAGGGCGCGGATGCGCAGCATGAGGATCGAGTCGCCGCCCAGCGCGTAGTAGTTCTGGTGGATCCCCACCCGCTCCACGCCCAGCACCTCGGCCCACACACCGGCCAGCGCCTCCTCGACGGCGTCGCGCGGGGCGTCGTCCCCGGCGGGGGAGAAGGCGGGGGCCGGCAGCCGGCGGCGGTCGGTCTTGCCGTTCGGGGTGAGCGGGAGGGCGTCCAGCCGCTGGAAGAGGGCCGGGATCATGTAGCCGGGCAGCGCCTCGGCCAGGTGGCCGCGCAGCACCGCCTCGTCCAGCTCCTCGTCGGCGGTGTAGTAGCCGACGAGGAAGGCGCCGCGCTCCGCGGAGCGGTGGTCGGTGACGGCCGCGGCGCGGACGCCGGGGCAGCTCGCCAGGCGGTCCTGCACCTCGCCCAGCTCCACGCGGTTGCCGCGGATCTTCACCTGGCCGTCGATCCGGCCCAGGTACTCGATGTCGCCACCGGCGAGGCGGCGCACGAGGTCACCGGTGCGGTACATGCGGCCACCGGGGACGAACGGGTCGCGAACGAACTTCTCCGCCGTCAGCTCCGGCCGGTTCAGGTACCCGCGGGCCACGCCCACGCCGGCGACGCACAGCTCGCCCGGGGCGCCCACCGGCTGCGGGTTGCCGTCACGGTCCAGCACGTAGAGGCGGATGTTGTCGATCGGGCGGCCGATCGGCACCCGCCGCACCGGCTGCGCCGGGTCGGACGGGCAGTCGAAGGAAGTGACGTCGACCGTGGCCTCGGTCGGTCCGTAGAGGTTGACGAGCCGGGGGCCCGCCCCGTCGCCGCCGAACAGCCGGTTGAAGCGGTCCACCAGGCCGGGCGGCAGGGCCTCGCCGCTGCAGAAGACGGCGCGCAGCGAGGCGGCGTCGGCCACGAGGGCGGGGGAGGCCTCCAGGAGGTCCAGGAAGGAGGCGAACATCGACGGCACGAAGTGCGCGACGGTGACCCGGCGGCGGGCGACGGTCCGCAGGATCTCCCGCGGGTCCTTCTCGCCGCCCGGCGGCAGCAGGGCCAGGCCGGCTCCCTCGACGGCCCACCAGAACAGCTCCCACACCGAGACGTCGAAGGAGACCGGGGTCTTCTGCAGCAGGACGTCGTCCGCGCCGAGGGGGTAGCGGCGCTGCATCCAGGCCAGGCGGTTGACCACCGAGTGGTGCTCGACGACCGTGCCCTTGGGCCTGCCCGTGGAGCCGGAGGTGTAGATGACGTAGGCCGGGTCGTGGGAGGTCGCGGCGGGCTCCAGAGGTGCCCCGGAGACCCCGGTCAGGTCCGCCACGTCCAGGACGGGCACGCCGTCCGCCTCCGGCACGGACGCGGCCCCGGCCACCAGGACGGCCTTGGCGCCGCTGTCGGAGATCATGAAGCGGATGCGCTCGGCGGGGTAGTCGGTGGCGATCGGCGTGTAGGCGCCGCCCGACTTCAGGACGCCCAGGATCGCGACCGGCAGCGCCGGGCCGCGCTCCATCAGGACCGCGATCCGGTCCCCGGGCACCACGCCCCGCTCCCGCAGCAGCCGGGCGACCCGGTTGGCCCGTTCGTCGAGCTCGGCGAAGGTCATCGACCGGCCCGTCGCGTCCGTGACGACGGCGACGCGGTCCGGGGTGCGGGCGGCCCGCTCCTCGAAGAGACCGTGCAGGGTGCGGTCGGCGGCGTAGGGGCGGGCCGTGTCGTTGAGGCCGTCCACCAGGTGGTCGCGTTCGGCGGCCGTCAGCATGGAGATCTCGGCGAGCGGGCGGTCCGGGGCGTCGAGGGTGCGCTCGACGAGGGCCTTCACATGGCGGCCCACCGCCTCGACGGGGAAGTCCTCGTCGAAGACGTCGAGGCCGTAGTCCATGTCCACGAGCAGGTCGCCGTCGTCGTCGAGTTCGTTGACGACGACGGCCAGCGCGTCGGTGTCGTGGGCGCGGGCCTGCACCACCGTCTCGTAGGAGAGACCGGGTATCTCCTGCTGGGCGGGCCAGCGCAGGTGGGCGATGGTGACGTCGAACAGGCGGCGCGGGCCGTCGCTGGTGTGCAGCGGCAGGTCGCGCAGCACGTCCCCCAGCGCCAGCCGCTCGCGCGGCTTGAGGGCGCGCGTCGCCGCCCGGATCTCCGACACCAGGCCGGCCATGGAACGCGAGCCGTCCGGGCGCGTGCGCAGGGGGAGAGTGTTGGCGAAGTGACCGACGGTGCGCTTCTGCCGGTCGGTGGGCCGGTTGAGCAGCGGGACGCCGAGGACGACCTCCTCGGCATGCAGCACCCTGGACAGGTGGACGGAGAACGCGGCGGCCACGAAGGCGAAGACCGAGGCGCCGCTCTCGCGGATGCGGTCGGCCAGGGCGCGCTCGATGACGAAGCTGTGGCGGGCGCTGCGCCGGGCGCCACTGGCCTCCTTGCGGGGGAAGAACTCGGGGACGACGTCCGCCATGGAGTCGCGGAAGAACCGCCGGTCCGCCTCGTGCTCCGGCGAGGCCCTGTAGTCGCCCTCCTCCTCGACGAAGTCGGTGTACTGCGGCGCCTGGGCGGTCTCCGGGGGAGTGCCGGTTCGCATGACGTGCGCGTAGTCGGCGCGCACCCGCGTCATGAAGAGGTTGAGGCCCCAGGCGTCGGCGACGATGTGATGGGCCTTGACGTGCGCGTGGACAATCGTGGGCGACTCCAGGAGCAGGGTGAGCTCGCTGGTCGCGCCGCCGCGCAGATCGAAGGGTCGGTCGAAGGACTCGCGTATCCACTGGCGGCGGGCGGCGGCCGGGTCGGCGGCGGTGCTCAGGTCGACCGTACGGACCTCGGGCGCGTCCCCCAGGTACTGGTGCGGCGTGCCGTCGACCTCGTCGAAGCGCAGCCGGAAGGCGTCACTGGCCGCGGCGGCCCGGCGCAGGGCCCCCGCCAGCACGCCGAGGTCGACCGGGCCCCGGAAGCTGTCGTAGATCTGGCAGTTGAACTGGGGGTTCAGCGGGAAATTGGAGTTGGCCGCCCAGACGTCCCGCTGATACGCCGTCAGTGGGGTACGCGCCATGGCATTCACGAAGATGTCCCCTCGCACAAGTCTGCTGATCCGGGGCCGATCCTGACCGTGGACCCGGGGCGCATCCAGAACGTGGGGATCCTGGCATTCGCAGTACTTGGCTGACGGGCCGTGCCGGCGACGGCCCTGCGCCGCCAACAGCCCCGCGCACGCCTTCGATGCGTGCGGCACAGGCCACGGTGACCGGAATGAATCCATGCGGAATTCGGCAATACCCGGCTCCATGCCCGTCAAACTTGATTTTGATCTCAATTCAACTGTCAACTATGTATTAAACTGTCCGTCGATTTCACGCGGAAGCGTCGCGCTTCCCGCATCCTGCGGAAGCACCGGAATCGCATTGCCCGTACGGGGGACGGCAGAAGATGAACGACGCGGCATTAGACAATGAAGTCAGCCGGCACGAACTGGCCAGGTTCCTGCGGGCCCGCCGGGAAAGACTCACACCCGCCGACGTCGGCCTCCCCAACGGATCGCGGCGACGCACCCCCGGACTCCGCCGCGAAGAGGTCGCCGTCCTCGCCGGGCTGAGCCCCACCTGGTACACGCTGCTGGAACAGGGCAGGAACGTCTCCCCGTCGTTCAAGGTTCTGGACGACCTCGCCGGTGCCCTCAACCTCGCCGACCACGAGCGCGAGTACATCCGCCGGCTCGTCCACAGCCGCAGCTTCCCGCAGCGCATCGAGAGGCGGCACGCCCCCACCGAGGCGGCGTTGCAGCAGGTCGCCGACTCGCTCAGCCCGAACCCCGCCTACGTCGCCAACAAGGTGGGCGACATCCTCGGCTGGAACGAGGCCGCCGTGGAGTGGTACACCGACTTCGGGCGCATCCCCGAGAGCCGCAGGAACCTGCTGTGGTGGCTGTTCACCTCCCCCGAGGCCACCGAGCGCCTGCCGGACTGGCGGCGCGACGCCCGCGACCAGGTCGGCAGGCTGCGCGCGGTGGCGGCCGGCTTCCCCGGCCGGAGCTTCGTCAGCGAGACGGTGGACGCCCTCCAGCAGGTCAGCGACGAATTCCGGACCTGGTGGCACGAGTACCGCGTGGTCAATACCGAACCGCAGTTCCGCCGGCTGCGGCATGCGCGACGCGGCACCGTACCCATGCGCCTGATCACCCTCGCCGACGGGCTGCACCCGTCCCTCGAGGTCGTCTACCACGTGCCGCAGCTCCCCGGGCGCTGAGACCGGGGGCGATTCACGCATTCGACAGGCCCGGCCCGCCGCATTCCTCCGGCGCGGGGCCTCCTCACCGTACGCTGAGGCCGCATGAATTCCCGGACCCGGACCCGGACCGCTGATCGCGACGGCGAGGCGTCCCCGTGCTGACCGCCGTACTGGTGGTGGCGGCGACGTTCGCGACCTCGGTGCTGTCGGCCGTCGCCGGATTCGGGGGCGGCGTGCTGCTGCTGTCCGTCTTCATCGCCGTCTTCGGCACCCGGGACGCGGTGGCCATCCTCACCGTCGCTCAACTGGCCAGCTGCGTGGGCCGGGTCTGGTTCAACCGCGCCGAGGTCGACGGCCGCCTCGTACGGACCTTCGCCGTGGGGGCCGTCCCCGCGGCGGCGGCCGGCGCCGTGCTGTTCAGCATCGTCTCCGCGCCCGTCCTCACGCGGGTCATCGGTGGCCTCGTCCTGGTCATGGTCGCCTGGCGCCGCTGGCGCCCCCGAGGCCTCCGGCTCGACGACACCGCCTTCGTCCTCGTCGGTGCCGCCTCAGGATTCGGCTCCGCCCTCACCGGGGCGGCCGGACCCATGGTCGCGCCGTTCCTCCTCGCCCGAGGGCTGGTACGCGGCGCGTACATCGGCACCGAGGCAGCGGCGGCGCTGCTGATGCACCTGGTCAAGCTCGTGGTGTTCGCCGCCGTCGCCGTCCTGACCCCCACCGGCGCGCTGACCGGTCTGGCCCTCGCCCCGGCCTCCGCCGCCGGCGCCTGGGCCGGAAAGAAGATCACCGACCGGCTGCCGACGGCCGCCTTCATCGTCGTCGTCGAACTCGCCCTTGTCGCGGCGGGGCTTCTCCTTCTCATCACCGGGGGTTGACCGAACTCATCACCGGAGGGGGACCATGCGACGGGTCACGTTCTCTGGGTGGGCACTTTGGTCTCGGCGGTCGTCGTGTCGTACTGGGAGGCCTGGAGTTCGTAGAGCTCCCTGTAGTGGCCGTCCGGCACGGCCATCAGTTCCTGGTGTGATCCGGCCTCGACCAGTCGGCCCTGGTTGAGGACGTAGATCACATCCGCGGAGGCGGTGGCCGCGAGCCGGTGTGTGATGAGCAGCACCGATGTGACGCCGTCGTCCGTGAGGCCGTGCAGGGACTGGAACATCTCGATCTCGGCCCTGGGGTCGAGCGCGGCCGTCGGCTCGTCCACGATCACGAGCTCGCGTTCCCGGTAGACGGCGCGTGCGACGCCGACGCGCTGCCACTGGCCACCGGAGAGCTTCACTCCTCGCTCGAAGCCCTTCATGGCGATCGAGTCCCACCCGTCCGGCAGCTCCTCGACGACCGTGCGGACGTCGGCCCTCTCCGCCGCTGCCTCGACGTTCTCCTGGAGCATCGGCTTCGTCCCGTCGCCGATGTGGACGTTGGCCCGTACGGTCATCGGCCACGCCTGGACGTGCTGCGACAGCAGCGCGACCTTGTCGAAGACCGCCTCCCGGTCGGCCTCGTGGATCTCGACCCCGTTGTACGAGACCTTGCCGTCCGTGGGCAGGTACAGCCCCGCCACCAGGGCGGCCAGCGTCGTCTTGCCCGATCCGTTCTCCCCCACCAGGGCCACCACCTTGCCCCTGGGGATCGTCAGCGACACGTCCCGCAGCGCGGCCTTCTTCGCACCCGGGTACCGGAATGTCACCTGCTCGAGGACGACCTCGAGCCCGGTCCCGGTCACCGGGGTGCCCCCGGTGGGAATGGCGTGCTGCCGGCCGAGCTTGACCGACTCGTTCATGTCGGTCAGGTACAGCGACTCCTCGAACATGTAGTTCAGCTGGCTGACGACCGTGTTCAGGTAGCCGGTGGCATTGCGGATCGCGAAGACGGCCGTACCGGCGGCGGCCAGTGGCATGCCGCCTGCGACCAGCAGCCACCACAGCAGCGCGTACGCGAGCACGCGGGCCGTCCCGGACATCGTCGCCGCGACGATCTCGGTCGCGGCCTCGGCGTTGGCCAGGCGCTCCTTCTCCTTCGCAGCTGTGTAGCCCATGTCCTCGGAGGCGTTCACCAGGACGCGTCCGGCCCCGTGGACCCGCAGCTCCGGGGCGGAGTCGGCCCGCGTGATCGGGTACGTGAGCACATCGACCGCCCGCGTGTGGTCGATCCACACATGCCGCGAGGCGTAGGCGCGGCGCATCACGACGACCGCGCCCCACCACCGGGGCGCGGCGATCAGCGCGAGCGCGGCGACGAGGAGCGGGTGGAGGGAGGCGAGGACGACGGCGGCGGCCGTGAGACTCAGCAGGCCGCTGATGACCCACACCGAGTGGGAGAGCATGCGCCGCACCGAGTTGGTGCCGTAGCGGCCCATGGCGAGCTTGCGGTGGATGTCCTTGTCCTCCATCGCCGACATCTCCACCCGCGCCATCATCGCGTGGTAGGTCGTGGTGCAGGACAGCTCGATCTTCGGGTACAGGCGGCCCTCGACCCTCACGATCAGGCAGCCCAGCAGCACCGATCCGCTGGACGCCGCGCCGCCGGCCAGGAGCGCCGGGAGCGCGTCCCACAGCTTGTCGGCCGTCGGGCCGTCGGAGAACAGCGCGACGAGCACCTGATTGATCGACACCAGCAGGAACGCGGTCATGACGCCGGAGGCCAGCTGCGCGCCGAGGAGGACGACCAGGGCGCGGGGGTCCTCGCGCCGGGCGACGCGGGCGATCACGGCGAGCATGGCGGGGAACTGCCGGGCCATCGACCAGAAGCTCATGCGCAGCAGCGGGTCCTCGTACTGGGCCCAGGCCTTGTCGTGGCGCAGGACGCCGCTGAAGAGGAGCTGTTCGCTTGTGGAGATGGGGGGTTGGGTGTTGGTCGTCGGCTTTCGGAGCAACTTCATCGCGCCTCCGGAGGCAGGGACGAAACGACAGCCGCAGGTTCGTGTACGACGCAGGCGCCCGCTCAATGACCGGACCCCCGGCCGGGTGGTGGTGGCCAGGGGTCAGGGGCAGGGGGAGCGCTCCCCTGCACGGACGGCGGGTTCGGACTCGGCGTATCCTTCCGCTTACGGTCCGTGATCACCAGAGGTTGTGGCCCGACAGGAAGCCCGGACGGATCACTACCGTGGCGTTCCGTCGCATCGATCACACGGGATCCGTGTGGCCGGCGTCAGATCTGAGTCGGTGCCAGGTCGCTCTGCGGGCCGCTGCGTGCGTAGCGTCCCGGGCTTGTGCCCAGGCTGCGCTTGAAGTGGCGGTTGAAGTGGGACTGGTCGTAGAAGCCCGCGGAGACGGCCACGAGGCGCGGTGACATGCCGCTCAGGAGGAGTTTGCGGGCCAGATCGACGCGGCGGCCGGTCAGGTATTGATGGGGGCCCATGCCGAACTCCCGGCTGAACACCCGGACCAGGTGCGCGGGGTGGACGTGCAGGGTGTCCGAGGCCTCCTGGAGGCTGATGCCCTCCACGAATCTCGCGTCGAGGAGGTCCCGCAGGCGGTGCGCGATGCCGGCGTCGCGTACGTGGGTACGGTCCTCGACCCGGCGCTGCAGGTGGTCGCGAAGCCGTTCGGACACCAGCGCCAGTCTGCTCTCCGTGTCGAGTTCGTCGCCGGGGTGCTCAAGGGACTCGTGCAGTTGGTGAATGCGTTGGCGCAGCAGCGGGTCCTCCAGGACCGGGCTGTCGACCGCGAGTCCGATGAGGCTGTCCTCCAACTGAGAAGAGTCGAGGTAAACGACCCTTTTGCGGAAACCGGTCGGGGTGACCGAGCGTCCATTATGTGGGACGTGCGGGGGCAGCAGGGTGACCAGCTGATCCAGGGCGCCGTGCTCGTGCCGGTCCAGGTCGTATCTGACCATGCCGTCGTCGACGATCAGCAGCGTCCAGGAGTCATGCGTATGCATGGGATAGACGTGGTCGGTGATGCGGGCATGGAAGACTTCGTCGATTCCCGCCAAGGCGGGACGCCAAGCACGGATCTGCTGATGATCAACCATGCAAAGATCGTACAAGACCTGGTCAGGGGCGTCAGGGTTCAATCCAACATATGGAATCCGTGAACGAGCCCGTTCGTTTTGAGACAAAGATCGCCGTGGTCTTGCGTGACGATCTCCAGGTGTGGCAGCGCCTCAACATGACCGCCTTTCTGGTCAGTGGAATCGGCCGAAAGGTGCCGGAAGTCATCGGCGAGCCGTACTCGGACGCCGACGAGACCGAGTACCTGCCCATGTTCCGGCAACCCGTGCTGGTCTTCGAGGCGAGCAAGGAGGCCCTGACGACCTCGCACCAGCGGGCGGTCGGCCGGGGAGTGCCCCTGTCGGTCTTCACCACCGACCTCTTCACCACCAACAACGACCGGGACAACCGGGCCGCGGTCCGGGCCGTGCACCGCAACGAGCTGGACCTCGTCGGAATGGCCGTGTACGGGCCGCGCAATGTGGTGGACAAAATCATCAAGGGTGCCCGAATGCACCCGTGACGTTCCGTAGGGAATCGTGGCGTGAAAAAAGAAGCGCAACCGCAGAGTGAATCTGCCACCGCGTATCTGTACCTGCTGGCGACCATGGCATTCTTCGGGAGCGCATTCGCCAGTTCCAAGTCGGTTGTCGGGCATATGCCGCATCAGGTCGCCGCGGTTCTCCGATTCGGCGGCGGCGCACTCATCCTGCTCCTTCTGCTCGCATTCATGGGACGGAAGTCGCGGGGTGCCGTACTCACCGGTCGTCAGATCATGCGTGCGGCGGCCGTCGGCCTCATCGGAGTATGCGCGTACAACCTGTTCTTCTTCTGGGGCCTTTCGCTGGCCCCTTCGATCGACGGCAGCATCATCGTTCCGGTGCTGAGTCCGGTCATCACCACGGGAATTCTTCTGGCCCTGGGCCGGGAGAAGGCTTCCCGGGCCCGCATCGGCGGTCTCGCCCTCGGGGTCGCCGGTGCCGTGGTGTTCTTCATCGGCGCGGACGGCGGCGCCGGTTTGACGTCGGGCGGATCCCGGCTGACCGGTGACCTCGTCTACCTTCTCGGCGCGCTGTCCTGGGCGGTCTACAGCATCGCCTCGAAGAAGGTCCTGGTGGGCATGGACCCGCTGCGTGCGACGACCTTCGGCACTCTCGCCGGAGCCCTCGCCCTGCTGGTCTTCGCCGTGCCGTCCTTCTCGGAGGTGGAGTGGTCCGGGCTGCCGTCGGTGACCTGGGCGAACCTCGCCTACCTCGCGACAGGCCCCACCGCCGTGGCCTATCTCTTCTACTACCGGGGCTTGCGCGTGGTCAGCCCGTCGACCGCGACCGTGGTCATGTTCACGGTCCCGGTGTTCGGAGTCACCTGCGCCGTGCTCTTCCTCGGTGAGTCCTTCAGCGGACTGCAGATGGCAGGCGCCGTCGTCATGCTGGCCGGCGCGCTGCTGGCCGTGACACAGGGCCGCCTCAGGCAGCAGGCCGCCCGGCAGGAACCCGAGCAGGCGGCCGAGCCGGCCGAGCCTGCTCGCACCTCGGAGTCCAAGAACCCGGGATCCCTCCACAGAGGCTGATCCGGGCCGTCTTCGAACGAGCGGATCCAACGTTCTCGCATCGCCTCCGGGGGGACGGCGATGCCACCGCTCGGCACCCGTCCAGGGCCCCACCCCGGTCCTGGGCGGGCACTCGCTTCCCCACCCCCATGTGCACTCGGCGTCGCGTGCACGGCAATCGTGCTCATCCGTTTCGGAATGCAAGATCGGGGTTCTCAACTTCATGTCCGAAGTCGAGTTTCGGGTTCTGGGCCCGCTTGAGCTCAAGGTCGGCGGACGCCCGGTACCCCTGCGAGGAATGAAACACCAGATCGTGCTCGGCTCCCTCCTGACCACGGAGAGCCGGCGCACTTCCATCGGGCGCCTGATCGACGCCGTATGGGGGACAGCTCCCCCGAGCACGGCAGGCAAGCAGATCCGCAACGCCGTGTCCGACCTGCGCCATATCCTGGCCCCCAGCGGGGCCGTCATCACTCCCGTCGCCGACGGCTACCAACTCGATATCGGCGAGGCCCTGCTGGACCTCCGGGAGTTCCACCGCCACTTGGCACGGGCCCGCACACATCTGGGTCAGCAGAGGCCGGCCGACGCCATCGCAGAGTTCCGCGCCGCACTGTCCCTGTGGACCGGGCCGATGCTCTCCGGGATCGACAGCGCCGTTCTGCGGGAGCAGATCGTCGGAGTGAACGAGGTCCGGCTGTCGGTCGCCGAGGAATGCATCGACCTCGAACTCGCCCGGGACCGGCACAAGAGCCTCATCAGCGAACTCGCCGCCTGGGTCGCCGAGTACCCGCTGCGCGAGCGCATGGTCGCTCAGTACGTCCTCGCGCTGCACCGCTCGGGCGCCCGTGCCCGTGCCTTCGGCGTCTTCGAGCAGACCCGCCGCCGCCTCGCCGATCAGCTCGGCCTCGGTCCCGGCCCCGAGCTGCTGGAGATACATCAGCTGATGCTGCGCGAGGACGCCGACGCGGCGACGCCCGTCGCGCTCACCCAGCCGGTTCAGGCCACACCGGCCCCCGCCGCCACGGTCCCGGCCGTCGCGGACCAGGCTTCCGCGATGGACAGCCTCCCCTCCGGCATCGGCCACTTCGTGGGCCGGGCCGCCGAGATCAAGGCGCTGCTCTCCGACGGGACACGGCCCGGACCGCAACGGGTGCTGTTCCTCGACGGCATGGGCGGTGTCGGCAAGACCGCCCTCGCGGTCCATGTCGCCCACCGCCTCGCGGACCAGTACCCGGACGGCCGGCTCTTCCTGGACCTGCAGGGCCACACCTGTGACCGGGACCCGCTCAGCCACCGGGCGGCGCTGCGCCGGCTGCTCATGCTCTCCGGATTACAGGAGTCCGAGTTACCCTCCTCGGTCGACGCCCTGATACCGCTGTGGCGCAGCCGTACGTCGGGCCGGCGGATGCTGGTGGTCCTGGACAACGCCGCCGACGCCGAGCAGATAGGCCCCCTGCTGTCGGCGGGCGAAGGCTGCCTGACCCTGGTGACCAGCAGGCGACGGCTGACGATGACCGCGCTGTCCCCCACCCGGGTGCTGTCCCTGGACCCGCTTCCCCGGGAAGAGGGGTACGAGCTGTTCTGCCGGCTGCTCGGTGACCGGCACCCCAAGCCCGGTCCCGGTACGGTCGGCGGCATCCTGGAGCACTGCGGCGATCTGCCGCTGGCCGTCTCCGCGGCCGCGGCGCGCCTGCGCAGGCGGCCTTCGTGGCCGGTGGAGCACCTGGCCGAGCGGCTCGCGGACCCCGTGCTGCGGCTCGGCGAACTGCAGACGGAACACGGCGGCCTGATCGCATGCTTCGATGCCTCGTACCGTCAGCTGAACGCCACGCAGCAGGAGTTGCTGCGCATGCTGGGCGCGGCTGAAGGGGACCGTACGGACGTCGGGGCCGCCGCCGCGCTGGCGGGGATGGCGCCCTTCGCCGTCGAGCAGGTTCTCGAGGAGCTGGTCGACGAACACCTGCTGCTCCAGCCGGAGCCCGGCCGCTACCGGTTGCACCCGCTCGTCAAGATCTACTGCGCGCAACTGTCCGACCCGGACGGCGCGAGCGGGACGGGCCTTTCCCCGTGCCGCGTGCCGGCGCAGCCGCTGGCTGCCTGATCCGCCGCGCTTACCGCCACCCTCACCGTTCCGGGTCTTCCTTCACCCGCGCCTTCCTGCGCCTGTGCCTCCTCCCACCTGCGCGCCTTCCTTACCCGCGCCTTCCTCACCCGCGCCTCCTCTCACCTGCGCCTTCCTCCGGAGTCTTCTCATGACAGGACATACCGTCGCGGACTTCTTTCTCGCGCTCTCGCTCGCCCTGGGCGCCGCCCGTGTCTTCGGGGCACTCGCCCGCCGGGTCGGCCAGCCCGCCGTTGTCGGCGAGATCTGCGCGGGGCTGCTCGCCAGCCCGATGATCATCACCCAGGCAGGGGCCGACGCCGTGCTGACCGCCGAGGTGAAGCCCCTCCTGGGGGCCCTGGCCAACGTGGGCCTGGCCACCTTCATGTTCCTCATCGGCTACGAGATCGACGGTGCCTTCCTGCGCAACCACAGGAAGGCCACGTTGGGTGTGGTCGCCGGCTCCGTCGCCGTGCCCTTGGCCGCGGGCGTGGCGCTCGCGATTCCGCTTGCTCACGAGTATGCCGCCGGCCATCGCACCGGCTTCGTCCTGTTCGTCGGCGTGGCTATGTCGGTCACGGCCTTCCCCGTGCTGGCCCGGATCCTCGCTGACCGCGGCCTGAGCACCCATCCGGTCGGCAACCTCACTCTGGCCGCGGCGGCCGTGGGGGATCTGGTCGCCTGGATCTGCCTGGCGGCCGTCGTGGCCTACGCCGGAGCCGCGGGCCAGTGGCGGATGGCGCTGGTGCCGGTCTATCTGTTCGCCATGCTCGTCGTGGTCCGGCCGCTGCTGGGCGTGGTGGTCGAGCGGGCCCGGCGGCGGGAAGCGGGTGCCGAGCGGCTGGTGCCCGTCCTGATCGTGGGCCTGATGCTGTCGTGTGCCGCCACGGAGTGGCTCGGGATCCATTTCATCTTCGGCGCGTTCGCGTTCGGTGCGGTCATGCCGCGTAACGCCCTGGGCGGGATACGCACGCAGATCATGCGGCACATGGAGCAAATGGGCCATGTTCTGCTCCCGCTGTACTTCGTGCTGGCCGGCACCAAGGTCGACCTGTCCGCCTTCGACGTCACCACCCTTCTGACGCTGGCGGCCGTGATCGGTGTGGCTGTGCTCTCGAAGGCGGGCGGCGCCTATGCCGGTGCCCGGCTCTCCGGGCTGCCTCATACCGTGGCCCTGCCGGCTGCCGTGCTGATGAACACCCGGGGGCTCACCGAGATCGTCATCGTGGCGGTGGCACTGGAGATGGGTCTTGTCAACCAGAGCTTCTATTCCATGATGGTCGTGATGGCAGTCGTGACGACCGCCATTACCGGGCCGCTCCTGAAACTTTGCGGCGTGTTGCCACAGGAGCAGCCGCTCCGCAGGCCGGACGTTCCGGATCTCCCCGACCTCCCTGACGTCGAGCATGCGGCTGCCCTGCCGGAAACCACAGTGAAGACCGGATGAGGCGGGTCTGAGGACCGGCTGGGGATGTATCGAGGACGACTCCTCATAAGTTGTCGACATCCCCGGACGAGACATTCGGCTCATCGTCTGCTGCACCGTATTCAAGGGAGGCATGAAATGACTGAGGCGCCGCCGTCACCCCCCGTCGTGTCGCGACTCAACACCCCCGGCGGCCCGCGCCACGCGGACCAGCAGTGGTGGAATGCGCAGCGCGGTTCGGCCATGCCGTTCCAGCGGTACGAGAGGTCGGGAAGCCGGCTTCCGCACGAGCTGACGGACCGTGGCTGGCCCTCGAAGTCGCTGGTGAGGGCGCCGCTGTGGGCCTCGGTCGACCTGCGCGACGGCAACCAGGCGCTCAGCAGCCCCATGGACATCGAGCGCAAGAGCCGGATGTTCGACCTGCTGGTGCGCATGGGGTTCAAGGACATCGAGGTCGGATATCCGTCGGCCAGCGACACGGACTTCTCCTTTCTCCGCACGCTGATCGAGCAGGACCGGATTCCCGATGACGTGACCATATCCGTGTTCACACCGGCCAAGCCGGAATTGATCGACCGGACCTTCGAGGCCATCGAGGGTGCGGACCGGGCCATGGTCCATCTGTGCAATGCGACCGCATGCCTGTGGCGTGAGGTCGTCTTCGGAATGAGCGCGGACGAAGTCCAGCGGATGGCACTCCATTCGGCGGAGCACATCGTCCGCCGGGCCGATGCCGTCAAGGACACGCGGCTGCGCTTCGAGTACTCGCCGGAGACGTTCAACGTGACGGAGCCCGAATTCGTGCTCCAGGTGTCGAATTCCATCACCGCGCTGTGGGACGCGAGCCCGGACCGCCCGGTGACGCTGAACCTGCCGACGACCGTGGAGACCGACTCGCCGAACGTCTTCGCCGACCAGGTCGAGTGGATGCACCGCAATCTCGACCGCCGTGACGCGGTGATCCTGTCCGTGCACCCGCACAACGACCGGGGAACGGCGGTGGCCTCCGCGGAGCTGGCCGTCATGGCCGGCGCCGACCGCGTCGAGGGCACCCTCTTCGGCAACGGCGAGCGCACCGGCAACGTCTGCCTGGCCACGCTGGCGCTCAATCTGTTCAGCCAGGGTGTGGATCCTCAGCTGGACTTCTCCGACATCGACGAGATCCGCAGCACGGTCGAGTTCGCCAACCAGCTACCGGTGCCGCCGCGTTACCCGTACGGCGGGGACCTTGTGTACACCGCCTTCTCCGGAACCCACCAGGACGCCATCGCCAAGGGCCTGGCCGCGATCGAGCGCCGGGCCGCCGAGTCCGGCGTCCCCACCACCGAGGTGCCGTGGGACGTGCCGTACCTGCCGATCGATCCCAAGGACGTGGGGCGGACGTACGAGTCGGTCGTCCGCGTCAACAGCCAGTCGGGCAAGGGCGGCGTCGCCCACGTGCTCAAGAGCGCGTACGGTCTGGACCTGCCCCGCGGCATGCGGGTGGAACTGGCCCGGAAGGTGCAGCAGGTCGCTGACGGCGACGGAGTGGAGCTCACCTCGCGGGAGCTGCGGGCCATCTTCGCCCGGACGTACCTCGACTTCGAACGGCCCGCGCTGCTGCTCAAGGAATTCCGGCTGAACCGGGACGAGGACACGGCGACCGTGGAAGCGCTGGTGGTCCACGGCGACGGCCGCGAGGAGCGGCTGACGGGCTCCGGCGCCGACGCGGCCGCCGCGTACGCCCACGCCCTGGCTGCCACCGGCCTCGCGGTCGGCATCTCCGAGATCAGCGGGCACACGCTCCGCGACGGTCTCGGCACGCAGTACGCCGCCTACGCCGAGATCACCCTGGACGGCGCGACCTGGTACGGCGCCGCGCTCGCCGGTGACGAGGACAGCGCCCGGCTCGGCGCGGTCACCTCCGCCGTCAACCGCGCCCAGGCCTGACCGGCGAGCTCGCCACCGCCGTCGCCTGACGGCCCACCCACGCTTCCCCGCACACCGGCCCCGGAATCCCGGGCACTGGAGAGGAACGGACCCGATGTCCCTGACAGGCAAGCGCCTCGCGCTGCCGGAAGACCTGCTCGTCCACCGGGTCTTCGAGACCCACGCCCGGCAGTATCCCGAGCGGACCGCGCTGACCTGCGGCGCCGAGCGGCTGACCTTCGCCGAGCTCAACGCGCGGGCCAACCGGTTCTCCCACCACCTCATCGCCCTCGGAGCGGGCCGCGGCTCCGTCATCGGAGTCTGCCTGGACCGTACGCCGGACCTCCTGGTCGCGATCCTCGGCACCCTCAAGGCCGGCGCCGCCTACGTGCCGCTGGACCCCACGTACCCCGCCGAGCGCCTGCGGCTCATGGTCTCCCAGCTCGACGCCATCAAGCTGAACGTGGCCGCGGCCGAGACCCGTGACCTGATCGCCGGGGCCCCGGGCGAGCTGATCCTCATCGACGAGCTGTCCGGGCACCTCGACGCCCAGCCGGCCACCGACCCGGTCGTCGACCTCTCCAACGACGATCTGTGCTACGTCGTGTTCACCTCCGGCTCCACCGGCACGCCCAAGGCCACCGCCGTACGGCACGAGGGCTGGTACAACCTGCTGGAGTGGCTGCGCGTCGAGTACGGGCTGGACGCAACGGCCGGCGGGCTCACGGTCAGCTCCTTCGGCTTCGACATCAGTCAACGCGGCCTGATGGCACCGCTGTTCAGCGGCGCCCCCCTCCACCTGCTGCCCAGCCGCGTCTTCGACCCCGGCATGGCCTACCGCCTGATCGAGACGCACGGCGTCCGCCAACTGCACTGCGCACCGAGCACCCTGTACGTGCTGATCGACCACGAGCGGGCCCTCGGGACCGACGCCCTGACCCGGGTCGGCCACGTCTTCATCGGCGGGGAACCGCTCACCGTCTCCCGCGTCGAGGAGTGGGCGGCCCAGGAGGGCAACTCCTGTGTCCTGCTGCACCAGTACGGGGTGGCCGAGTGCACGGACGTGGCGACCTCGCACGTGCTCGGTGACTACGCCCGCTACCGCGGCGCGGCGACGCCGGTGGGCGAACCGGTGTACAACACCGAGATCCGCCTGCTCGACGACGACCTGAACGAGGTGCCGGACGGCGAGACCGGCGAGATCTGCATCTCGGGCATCAGCGTCAGCGCCGGCTACCTCAATGCCTCCGCCGCCGACACCCGTCGGTTCACCGAACTGGCCACCCCGGACGGCCCGGTCCGGCTCTACCGGACCGGCGACCGCGGCTACGCCACCCCCGCCGGGGAGCTGGTGGTGGTCGGCCGGGTCGACGCCCAGGTCAAGATCCGCGGCATGCGGATGGACCTCGGTGACGTCGAGCACGGCGTCCGCTCCCACCCCCTCGTCGACGACGCCGTGGTCCTGGCCCTGCCGGACGACGCGGGGGAACTGAGCCTGGTGGGCTTCGTCCTGCCCGCCGACGGAGCCCTCGACACCGGAACCCTCGACACCCGGGTGCTCTACCGCGACCTGCTGAAGACCCTGCCCCGCAACATGGTCCCGCAGGAGTTCACGGTCCTCGACACCTTCCCCCTGAACCCGAACGGGAAGACGGACCGCCGGGCGCTGGCCGCCCTGGCCCGCGGCTGACCCGCGCGGCCCGCCGGGCTCCCGGCGGGCGATTCCCGGCCTTCTCCGTTCCCACCCACAATCCATTCGAGCAAAGGAACAGCTCCGCATGAGCATCGACCAGCAGCGCCCGACCCCGTCCGCGCAGATCTCCCGCAACGCCGTCGTCCCCGACGACATCAAGGCGGACATCGAGCAGTTCGGCATCGACGGGTTCACCGGCCCCATCAAGCTGTACGAGCCGGAGGAGGCCGCGGCCCTCATCCGTGAGATCCGCATCAACAACCAGGACTCCTCGCGCGCCCTGTACAAGAACAGCGTCAACTACGACCGGCACTTCGACATCCCGGAGCTCAGCCGGCACATCACCCACCCGACGATCGTCAAGTACCTCACCGCGATCCTCGGCCCGGACGTCCTGAACTGGCGGACCGAGTGGTTCCCGAAGTTCCCCGGTGCCAAGGCCACCGAATGGCACCAGGTGCGCGACTACAGCTACGCCAACGGCAAGCCGCAGCTCCTGCCGACCGAGTCGGAGTGGAACGCGTACATCGACATCACCGTCTGGACCACCTTCACGCCCGCCACCAAGGACACGGCGTGCATGAAGTTCGTCCGCGGCTCGCAGCGTGACTGGATCTTCGACGAGCACAAGGCCACCCAGGCCGGCCGCAGCACGGACTACGACGTCGCCCACGCCGACACCGGCTTCTTCGGCTACGACTTCGCCGACTTCAAGATCGACCCGAACTGGCAGCCGCGTCCCGAGGACGTCGTGGAGCTGGAGATGAAGCCGGGCGAGGCCGTCATCTTCACCGCCTCCTGCGTGCACGGCTCCACCCCGAACAACACCGAGCGCGAGACCCGCTTCGCGATCGCCAGCCGGTACGTCCCCACGCACGTGCGGGTCTACCCGGACCAGGACTCCTTCAGCGCCCACGGCGCCACGTTCGACCTCGCCGAGTACGGCAGCGTCCTCGTGGCGGGCGAGAACCGTTACGACCACAACCGGATCCGCACCGAGAACAGCCACGGCACCCCGTTCGGCCGGCCCGCGAGCTGACGCCGTCCTCCCCATCGGAGCCGACCCCGCCCTCCCCATCGGACCACCGCAAAGGAACGCAGAACGATGATCGCATCGAAGATCCACGCCATTTGGAGCCGTGAGCTCAAGCTCGAGGAGTTCTCCGACACGGACGACTTCTTCAGCCTCGGCGGCCACTCGCTGATCATGACCAGGATCCAGCGGGAGATCCTCACCGAGCTCGGCATCGAGGTCCCGATGGACCAGCTCTTCCGCAAGTCCACGGTCGCCGAGATCGCGGAGCACATCGAAACGGCCCTCTCGGCCGCCTGATCGCCCGGCCGGTACGGCCGGCCCCTCGCGGCGCCGCCGGGGACAGGGCCTCCGCCCGTCCCCGGCGCGCCGCCGTGTCATCTCCCACCACTACAGGAAGAGCCCTCAGTGCAGCTATCGAGTCGGGGCCGGCAGATGTCCCGTCTGTCGGGCATCCGCAGCATCATGGAGGACATCGCCGCCGCCGGCCGGGACACGAACGGCGGCGAATGGCTCAACCTCAGCCCAGGCAACCCTTCCCTCATCCCCGAGGTCGTCGCCGCCTGGCACCGGCTCGTCCAGGAGACCCTGGACGACCGGTTCGTCGAGTCCAGCACCCGCTACGGCCCCTCCCGCGGCACGAATGCCCTCGTCGAAGCCGTCGTCGAATACTTCAACATCACCTACGGCTGGTCGATCGGACCCGAGAACGTCGTCGTGGGCCCCGGCAGCCAGATGCTGTCCTTCATCCTCACCACCCTCCACACCGGCCCGGACGCGGACGACGTGCTGCGGCCACTGGTCCTGCCGCGGCTTCCCGACTACACCGGCTACCAGGGACTGGGCCTGGACGCGGGCGGCGTCGCCGGCATCGAGCCACTGATCGTCGACGACGGCCCGCACTCCTTCCACTACGCCGTGGACACTGAAGCCCTGGCCCGGCAACAGCACATGGGCATGATGCTGCTCTCCCACCCGGCCAACCCGACCGGAAGCAGCATCGAGGCCGCCGAACTCAAGGCACTGATCGGGACCGCCGAGGCGCACGACGTACCACTGGTGGTCGACCACGCGTACGGGGAGCCCTTCCCCGGGGTCGTGCAGACGCGGCTCGCCCCCGTCCTGCACCCGCACGTGATCAACCTCTTCACCCTGTCGAAGGCCGGTCTGCCCGGTGAGCGGATCGCCTTCGCGATCGGTCCGGCAGAGCTGATCGACCCGGTGGTGTCCTTCATCGCCAACTCGACGCTGCACGCGCCGCAGCTGCTCCAGAACGTCGTCGCCCGCGCGCTGAGCACCCGCCACATCGACGTGCTCACCACCCGGTACATCAAGCCCTACTACAAGGCCAAGCGGGCCATGGCCGAGGAACTGCTCACCGAGGCCCTGCCGGACTCCCTGGACTGGCGGCTGCACTCCAGCGACGGCGGCATGTTCTGCTGGCTGACGATCGATCACGACTGGTTCGACGACCTGAAGCTGTACGAGTTGCTCAGGCGCAAGCGGATGTTCATCGTCCCGGGCCGTCACTTCTTCGTCGAGCCGTTGGACACGCCCTTCCTGCGCACACACGGCAGGCGCTGCGTCCGGCTGAGCCTGAGTCCCGACGAATGGGTGGTCGCCGAGGGCATCAACCGGCTCGGCGAGGCACTGGAAGAGCTGCGCGCGAGCGCGGGGAGCGGGGAGTGAGTTCCGTGGACAAGTGGCTGCGCCGCCACGCTACGAAGGGCCCCGTCACCAGCCGGCTGGTCTGCCTGCCGCACGCGGGCGGCACCGCCGGCTCCTTCGCCGGCTGGGCCGGCCGGCTGCCGGCCGGAGTGGAGCTGATCGCTGTGCAGTACCCGGGCCGGCAGGACCGGCTCGCCGAGGAGCCGATCCGGGACATGAGCGAGATGGCCGACCGGGTGGCCGACGCCCTGCGGCCGCTGCTGGACGTCCCGATGACGCTCTTCGGGCACAGCATGGGCACGGGACTGGCGTACGAGGTGGCCGGTCGCCTGGAGCGCGAGGAGGGGTTCGTGATGGACCACATCTTCGTCTCCGCGCGTCCCGCACCGCACCGGATCGACGGGGAGCACCGGCACCGGCTGAGCGACGAGGACCTGGTCGCGGCGATGCGCCGGCTGGGCGGACCGGACGCGGCCGTGTACGACGTCAAGGACCTGCTGCCCCTGATCCTGCCGCCGCTGCGGGCCGACCTGGCGCTGCTGGACCGCTACCGGCCCGACCGGCTGATGCCGCTGCGGGCGCCGCTGTCGGTGTTCGGCGGGGCGGCAGACGACACGTGCTCGGCGGAGGAACTGGGGGCCTGGACGGAGGCCACCGCGGCCGATGTCCGGGTACGGACCTTCCCCGGCGGCCACCACTATCTGCGGGAGTGCGAGGACGAGGTGGTCGCAGCCGTCCGCGCGGAAATCCTGGCCGCGGGGCAGCGCCGGAGGGATCCGGCCGCCTAGTCCGCGGTGCGGGTGCGGAAATGCCGGGCCTTCGGGATCTCCCGAAGGCCCGGCATTCGCATGCAGGGAATCCGACCGGCTCAGCCGAGGTGGTGCCCCGTCGTCGCGTCGACATAATCCGGGATTTCCTCGTGGGTGTCCCCGACGGTCAGTGTCCCGGTCGGCTCGACCATGAGGATGTGGGACTCCTCGTCGGACACGGGCTTGTGCTCGGTGCCGCGCGGTACCACGTACACATCGCCCTGGTGGAGCGTCACCGCGCGCTCCTTGCCGTCCTCGCGCAGATGGATCACCAGCCGGCCGGCCACGACGATGAACAACTCGTCGGTGTCCTCGTGGGAATGCCACAGGTATTCTCCGTGGAACTTCGCGACGCGGACGTCGTAATCATTGAACTGGGCGACGATGCGCGGGCTCCACAGCTCGCTGAAGGTGTCGAGCGTCTTCTGAAGATTCACTGGTTCGATCGTCATGATCTTATGTGCCCGGTTTCCTGGAGTCGGTTCGGCAAGCGGAAAACTGGCCGATGAGAGGTGGATGTGGATCGGGAAACGCGCGTGCCGCCCCGGCAGTCGGACGGCCGGTGCGGCACGCGCGGTAAGACTGGTTCGGCGGGGCCGGGGCTACTTGGCGGCCCGCACCGCGAGGGCGTCGCCGATTTCCTCGGTGGTCCGGAAGGTGCCGTCGCGTTCGGCCAGGTCGGCCGCGACGGCCGTCTCGATGCGGGCGGCTTCGTCCTCGTGGCCGAGGTGGCGCAGGAGGAGGGCGACGGAGAGGATCGTGGCGGTGGGGTCGGCTTTTCCGGTGCCGGCGATGTCGGGTGCGGAGCCGTGGACGGGCTCGAACATGGAGGGGAACGTGCCGTCGGGGTTGATGTTGCCGGAGGCGGCGAGTCCGATGCCGCCGGTGACGGCGGCGGCGAGGTCGGTGAGGATGTCGCCGAAGAGGTTGTCGGTGACGATCACGTCGAAGCGGGCGGGGTCGGTGACGAGGAAGATCGTCGCGGCGTCGACGTGCAGGTAGTCCGTGGTGACCTCGGGGTATTCCTGGCCGACCCGGTCGAAGGTGTTCTTCCACAGGTGACCGGCGTGCACGAGGACGTTGTTCTTGTGGACCAGGGTGAGCTTCCTGCGGGGGCGGGCCTGGGCGCGCTCGTAGGCGTCGCGGACCACGCGCTCCACGCCGTAGGCGGTGTTGACGCTCACCTCGGTGGCGATCTCGGCGGGGGTGCCGGTGCGCAGCGAGCCGCCGTTGCCGACATAGGGGCCCTCGGTGCCCTCGCGGACGACGACGAAGTCGATGTCCGGGCGCCCGGCGAGCGGGGTGGCCGTGTTCGGGAAGAGCTTGGAGGGGCGCAGGTTGACGTAGTGGTCGAAGGCGAACCGCAGCTTGAGCAGCAGGCCCCGCTCGAGCACCCCGGACGGCACGGACGGATCCCCGACCGCGCCCAGCAGGATCGCATCGTGCTGCTTGAGGGAGTCCAGTTCCTCGTCCGGGAGGGTCTCACCGGTGCGGTGCCATCGCTGTGCGCCGAGGTCGTATTCCGTGGTCTCCAGTTTCACATCCTGAGGCAGGACCGCGGTGAGGACCTTGAGGCCCTGAGCCACGACCTCCCGGCCGATGCCGTCACCGGGGATCACCGCGAGGTCGAGGACACGGGGCTCGGGCCGGGTCGTGCGGGGCTTGAAGGCGGGCCGGGAGCTTTCGTACGCGGCGATGTCGGCTTCGTTCCGAAGGGTGAGGGAGATGTCGTCCAGGCCCTCGAGCAGGCGTCGGCGGGCGTTCTCGTCGAGGTCGAACCGGGCCTCGATCCCCGCCGCGCGGACCTGCCGGGCGACGAGGTCGACGGTGATCTCGGCGGTGGGGTCGTTCTCGGTCAGCTCCCACAGCGCCTCGACGGTCTCCTGCGGCAGGACCACGGTGAGCAGCCCGTTCTTCAGCGAGTTGCCGCGGAAGATGTCGGCGTATCGGGAGGAGACGACGGCCTTGAAGCCGTAGTTCTGCAGCGCCCAGACCGCGTGCTCGCGGGAGGAGCCGGTGCCGAAGTCGGGGCCGGCCACCAGGACGGTGGCGCCCTGGCGCTCCGGGCGGTTGAGCACGAAGTCGGGGTCCTTGCGCCAGGCCTCGAAGAGCCCGTCCTCGAAGCCGTCGCGGGTGATCCTCTTCAGCCAGTGGGCGGGGATGATCTGGTCGGTGTCGACGTTGCCGCGGCGCAGGGGGACGGCCCGGCCGGTGTGCGTGGTGAAGGCTTCCATGGGTGATCAGACTCCGGCGGGCGTGAGGACGTCGGTCAGGTCGGCGGGCGAGGCCAGGTGGCCGAGGAGCGCGGTGGCGGCGGCCACCTGCGGGGAGACGAGGTGGGTGCGGCCGCCCTTGCCCTGCCTGCCCTCGAAGTTGCGGTTGGAGGTCGACGCGGAGCGTTCACCGGGGGCCAGCTGGTCGGGGTTCATGCCCAGGCACATGGAACAGCCGGCATGCCGCCACTCGGCGCCGGCGTCCGTGAACACCTTGTCCAGCCCCTCCTCGACAGCCTGCAGAGCGACCCGGACGGAGCCGGGGACGACCAGCATCCGGACGCCGTCGGCGATTGTGCGGCCCTGGAGGACCTGGGCGACGGCGCGCAGGTCCTCGATGCGGCCGTTGGTGCAGGACCCCACGAAGACCGTGTCGACCTGGATGGAACGCAGCGGCTGCCCGGCCGTCAACCCCATGTATTCCAGGGCCTTTTCGGCGGCCAGGCGCTCGGAGGCGTCCTCGTACGAGGCGGGGTCGGGCACCGCCGAGGACAGGGGCGCGCCCTGGCC
The DNA here is from genome assembly GCF_044547045.1 of Streptomyces sp. NPDC053048. NCBI lineage: Bacteria > Bacillati > Actinomycetota > Actinomycetes > Kitasatosporales > Streptomycetaceae > Streptomyces > Streptomyces sp. NPDC053048. The sequence continues at coordinate 137,785 of NZ_JBITZS010000002.1, read as the reverse complement.
GGGGTTGGTGCCCCAGGTGACGAACGGGGACAGCTCGCCGGCGTCGATGACGACCTCGGCGTCGAAGACCGCGTCCGCATCGGTGCGCAGCGTCTTCCAGTACGCGACGGCGGCGTCCCAGTCCGCACCCACCGGGGCGTGGTCGCGGCCCTTGAGGTAGTCGAAGGTGGTCCGGTCGGGGGCGATCAGGCCCGCTCGGGCACCGGCCTCGATGGACATGTTGCAGATGGTCATACGGGCCTCCATCGAGAGCTTCTCGATGGCGTCGCCGCGGTACTCCAGGATGTAGCCCTGGCCGCCGCCGGTGCCGATCCTGGCGATGATCGCCAGGATCAGGTCCTTGGCGGTGACACCCTCGGCCAGTTCGCCGGTGACCGTGATGGCCATGGTCTTGGGGCGGTCCAGCGGCAGCGTCTGGGTGGCCAGTACGTGCTCGACCTGGCTGGTGCCGATGCCGAACGCCAGCGCACCGAAGGCGCCGTGGGTGGAGGTGTGGCTGTCGCCGCAGACGACGGTGGTGCCCGGCTGGGTCAGGCCCAGCTGCGGTCCCACCACGTGGACGACGCCCTGCTCGACGTCGCCCAGGGAGTGCAGCCGGACGCCGAACTCGGCGCAGTTCGCGCGCAGCGTCTCCAGCTGAGCCCGGGAGACCGGGTCCGCGATCGGCTTGTCGATGTCGAGGGTGGGCGTGTTGTGGTCCTCGGTGGCGATGGTCAGGTCCAGCCGGCGGACCGGGCGCCCGGCCTTGCGCAGGCCGTCGAAGGCCTGCGGGCTGGTCACCTCGTGCAGCAGATGCAGATCGATGAAGAGCAGGTCGGGCTCGCCCTCGGCGCGCTGGACGACATGATCGTCCCAGATCTTCTCCGCGAGTGTCCTACCCATCGCTTTCCCTCCGGCCACTGGTCGTTCGTCTCACCCGGCCGACGCTAGGCGGCGGACTCCCCGCCCCGTCCTTGATCGGTCCTCAGCGGCATCCCGACCGTGATCGGGGCCGCGCTGTCCAGGCCGGGGGCGCGCATGCGTGTCCGTCGTCCGGGCGAGTGCGGTGCGGCCGCCCTCGAGGCGGCGCGACCGGCGGTCCGTCTCCGCCTGGTTCCGAAGATGAAAACGCAGAAAAGTGCGGATCCTGATACGATTCGGGGCCATGATCAGGAAGAAGGGTGAGGACCTCGCCCTCGACGCCGTGACCTCGGCGCGCCACGCATGGAAGAAGGCCGAGGCCGAGTTCCATGCTGCAATCGTCCGCGCGTTCGAGGCCAAGCCTGTTCATGGCCGCAAGGCCGAGATCGCGGGCGCCGCCGGCTTCTCCGACTCCCGCGTCCGTCAGATCCTCAACGACGCCGCCAAGACTGGACAGGACAAGGGGCAGGCCGCGTGAGCGCCCACTCCGCCACACAGCGACCGGCCGGCGTTCCGCCGATGCCCGAACGCAACCCGAAGGCGCTCCGGGAAGCGATCGCCTCCCACGCGCCGCAGCTTCTGGCCGACTTCGACCGGCACTGGAAGCGGGACATCGCCGACACCTACGACCTGACACCCGTGCCGGCGTTCATGGCCCGCTGGTGGACCGAGTACGCCCTCGCCCGCAACCCGAAGCTGGATGCCCAGGTGAGCGACCTCGAGGACCGCGCCGCCGAAGCGAGCGACACCGCTGAGGCCCGCGCCCTCCTCGAACAGGCCGCACACCTGCGCCGGGAAGCCGGCCGCGCGGAGCCCGGTCAGTGACCGATGGATTCATGGGCCCGCCCTGGCAGATCGACTACGTCGAATCCGCCCGCACGTACCGGGACTCACTGCCCGAAGAGGCGAGGAACAGGTTCCGGGACGCTCTGATCGACATCCTCACCGCCAAGGACCCCTACCGGCCGGGGGAGCATGTCCCGGTCGAGCCCGCCAGGTCCACCCGCTTCCGCGGCCCCCACGTCCTCGGCTTCGACGGTGGCCGGGGGTGGGCCCGCTTCGTCTTCGTCCGACGCACCGCAGACCCGCAGATCGTCATCGAAGAACTCTTCTGGCAATGAACCGGGCTTCCCGCCTCGCGCCCGTGCTGCGTGGGAGCCTGAGCGCTACGCCGGGCAGTTGGCGACCGTGCCGCCCGCGCGGTTGTCGGTGCGGCAGACGTTGTCGCCAGGGCCGCCGTCGACGGTCCCGTACTCGCCGACGGCAACTGCCGTGCTTTCCGGTCCCTGGATGACGTCATCGTCGTCGTCCCCGGAGACCGTGACGTATGCGGCCTGCCCGACGGACGGCACCTCGATGAGGTCGGCTCCGGCGCCCCCACGGATGTAGACGGGGCGTGCCTCGGAGTCGTTGCCGATCGCGCCGGTGCGGATGACGTCGTCGCCTTCGTTGCCGTCGACAGTGACAGGGGTGGGCAGGCGGGACGACAGGCGGGAGGTCCTGTCCACCGTGATGTCGTCCTCGCCGGGGCCGCCGCGGAGCGGGCCGCCGAGTTCCCCGACCGTGACGGTGTCGTCGCCGGTTCCGCCGTCGAGCCTGCTCGACTTGTCCACCGCGGTGACGCGGAAGGAGGCGAGGCGGAGGGTGTCGTCTCCGTCGCCGCCTTCGATGCTGGTGCTGTACACGGCGCCGGTGGTGATCTCGTCGGCTCCGGCGGCACCGTTGATGTGTCCCAGGGACGACACGTCGCCGGTGGTGATGGTGTCGTTGCCCGCGCCGCCGTGGATGGTGCCCTGGACGCTCCACTTGTCCTTGTCGGTCACGCTGATCTCGTCGTCGCCGTCACCACCGTCGATGAATCCACGGATGTTGCCTCCGCTGCCGCCGGCGAGGATCCTGTCGACGACGATGACGTCGTCCCCGCCGAGGCCGTTGACCACGCCGTACAGGTGGCCGCTGACGGCGTCGCCGCCCCTGACCTCGATGATGTCCGCCTTGTCGGTGCCGTTGAGGGGCCCGTCGTAGGAACGGAGCCCCTCCGTGCACACGATACGGACGCCACCGGTCGGCAGGTCGCTGCTGGTGCAGCCGGGCGGGAGGGCCGGTGCCACGGCGGCCGCGGCCGGGGCCGCGGGCGTGGCTGTGAGCACGAGACCCACGACGAGCGCGCCGACGGCGGTATGTCTGAAGGGCATGGCTGTTCCCTCCTGAAGGCCTGAATATGCCAGAAGTGCGAGCAAACAGCGTTCCCATGAGGGCCGGACTTCACAAGCGGGAAATCGGCCCGGCTGGAATCCAGCACCCCGAAAGTTGAGCCGACGAGCGTGATGCAGAGGTGTCGTCCGCACGGGTAGCGGACGAAACCGCCGGGGTCCTCTACGGTCGGCGAGGGGGTGATCCCGGATCGCGGCCGGAGGAGAGACGCAGATGCCCGTACCCGACGCCGATGCCGGCTCTGTGGGGTGGGGTGGGCGGCTGCGGCGGGTGTGGCGGGAGCTGTGGCGCCCCACCGGCCGGGCCGATCCCGCTGCGGGCATCGTTGCCGGTTTCGCGCTGCTGGTACCGCTGCTCGCGGCGGTCTGGGCCGGGCACCCGGCGGTGGGCGCATCGATGGCGCTGTCGGTCGCGCTGGTGGCATTGCCCCTGCCTGCCACGGCGGGCGGGGGCGAGCGCGTACGGATCCTGCTGGCCCGCACCGTCTGCCTGACCGGCGCCGGGATCTACGTCTGGCTGATCGGCCCGCATACCTGGCTGCTGGCCGCCGGGGTGACCGTCGCGGCGGCCACCGGGGCCCTCGCACCCCGGATCGGCACCATCGCCCCGCTGGCGGTGCTGATGGTCGGCATCACCGGCAGCGGCGCCTCGCCGGCCGTGCCCGGCCTGGAACAGCTTGCGGGCGGCCTGTTGGCCTCGGCACTGCTCCTGCCCCGTTGGGGCCGCCCGCGCCCCGACACGCCCGCCCCGACAGCCGTGCCCGCCCGGCCGCGGTGGCGGCACGCCGCCCGCCTGGCCGTGCTCGTCGGCGCCGTCGCCAGCCTCCTGACCCTCAGCGGCCACCTGGGGGGCGAGATGCACTGGCTGGTCACCTCCGTTCTGCTCACCGCTCAGCCCACCCCCGAAGCCACCCGCACCAAAGGCACCAAACGGGTCCTCGGCAACACCATCGGCGGCATCGCCACCGCCCTGATCCTGCTCGCCGAGCCCGGCCTCACCGCCGTCGCCGTCATCGTCGGCCTTGCCGGTGCCGCCGCCTATTGCTGGCGCCCCGCCAACTACCTCTACTGGGCCCTGGCCGCGCCGATCCTGTTGCTGCTCCTCGGCGACTACGACCGGCCGGTCCCCTGGTACGCCGCCGCCGTCCGCGTAGGCCTCAACATCCTCGGCGGCGCGCTCGCCCTGACTGCCGCCCGCTGGCTATGGCCCACTCGCCCACGGAGGACGGCCCCGCCGACACAGGGCGGAACTCGCCGGCCATGACGCCGGGCCCGCCGCGCGGTGAATTTTTTGCTGTTCGCTTGTGAGTCGGGCGTTGTTCCGGTCTGTTGTCGTGTATGACGACGGGCCAGGTTCTTCCGCCCTTTGGCAAGCCCCGCCGCCGGCAGCGGCCGCTGCTCGGCTGCGTCCTGCGGCTTGTGGGCATGGTCAGCACTCTCTGGGGAGTCCTCTTCTTCCTGCCGGCAGCCGTCCGGCTCAAGACCGTCTTCATCCCTGTGCCGGACGGCGAGCCCTTGTGGCGAAAGCTCCTGGTCGTCGTGGGCTGCGGGATCTGGGGTGCGATGGCGCTGCTGTTGGGCATGCGGATGCGGCGTCGTGGGCGGCGCCACCATGTCCGGGTGGTCAGGACGCTGGAGGAGGCCAAGCGGGAACCGTACGTTCTGTATCTGCGGCCCTTTGCCGAGGACGCCACCGGCCGGCTGATGCCGCATGCGTTCAGCCGCTGGCAGGGGGTGGGCGGCAGCCTCGTCAACGGCAGCTCGCTCACACTGGAAGAAGGCGTGTGCAGGATCTTCCGTGGATTCGGCCGGCCGCTCGCCGTCGGAGAGCCCGACGAGGCGCTCCCCCCGACCGGATCCCGCCGCCTCTACCTGCCGTTGCACGACTGGCAGCCCACGGTCACATCGCTGATCGCGGACGCCCGACTGGTCCTCCTCGTGGCCGGCACCAGCCGGGGCACCCTGTGGGAACTGGCCGAGGTGATCCGACTGAGACGCCCGGAGAGCGTTCTGGTCCTGCTCTATGGCGACCAGGAGACCTACGACGAGTTCCGCGCCGCCGCCGAGCAGGAACTGGAAATGCGTGCCAGGGAACTGCGACAGGTGCACGGCCCCGGCTGGCAGCCGCCCCGCTTCCCACCCTTCCCCGGCTTTCGGCAACCGGGCAAGCTGACGTGGGTGCCGCGTATGCGGGCCGTCATCCATTTCCGCGCCGACTGGACGCCTGAAGTCCTGCTCCTGGACCCGACCGCTGTGCGCGCATGGACGCACGAAGGACGCCTCCGCAAGATGAGCCGCACCCAGATGGTCCCGCTGATGACACAGTTGAACGAGAACCTCGGAACGGACACCACGAGCCGAGCACGACTGGGCCCTCTGCCCCTGGACCCATAGTGAGAGCCCTCATTTCGACGGGCGGACGGCCAGGACGTGCCCTCCCACCCCGACCTCGGCGGTCGCGCCCGCCGGAACCGTCACGCCCCAGCCGAGGAACAGCTTGCGGTACACCTCCCCGAGCAGGGTGCCGGGCCCGACCGGCGAAGGCCCTGCGGCGCGGGCGCGACCGTGAGCGCGCCCGCCGGCCCCACCGTGCCTGCCGCCGGCGACGCGGCCGTCATCAGTCCGGCTGCCGCCCCGCCGAGCGCCGTTGCCCCCGCCAGGATGCCGCGTCGCGTCACTTCTGCCATGGTCCGCTCCCGTCGTCACGTCACCGGATGCGCGGGTGCATCCCGCCCTGCCTCGATCCTCGGGGGGACGGGTGCGGCCGGGCATCGTCCGTGATGACCAACTGCCCTGTACATCCAACGGTGTAGGGATCACGTCCCACAGGAGGTTGCGGAGGCCGGTGAGGTTTCGGGAGGTTGGGAGATCATCCGCCTGAACGGGACCCTCTCAACCACCCCGGCCCTGTCCGCGGTCCTGGTACACAGGCGGCCTTCCCGCAAGCGACTGTGAGGAGTACGGAATGGCTTTACGGAAAAGCATGAAGGCCGGCGTGGTGGGTACCGTGCTGGCCGCGATGATGGCCGGCGCCTTCGTGGTGCCCGCCCGGGCGGCATCGGACACGGCGGCATCGGACACGGCTCCCGCGGGCGCCGGCCACCGGGCCACGCAGCGCGCGATGGACGCGGCCGTGAAGGCGGGCACCCCCGGTGTCACGGCCCAGGCGCGTGACACCGGCGGCGTCTGGGCGTCGGCGTCGGGCGTGGGCGACCTGACATCGGGTGCGCCGCGCGGCAAGAACGACAAGTTCCGCGTCGGCAGCATCACCAAGACGTTCGTCGCGACCGTCCTGCTCCAGATGGAGGCGGAGGGGAAGCTCAGCCTCGACGACACCGTGGAGCGCCGACTGCCCGGCCTGGTGCGGGGCAACGGCAACGACGGCCGCAGGATCACCGTCCGGCAGCTGCTCAACCACACCAGCGGCCTGTTCGACTACCTGGACGACGAGGAGTACAGCAGGACGTACCTGGAGGGCGACGGCTACCTCCGGCACCGCTACGACACCCTGCCGCCGGAGAAGCACGTGAAGGTGGCGCTCTCCCACAAGCCCCTGTTCGATCCCGGTGACAGGCACTCGTACTCCAACACCAACTACATCCTGGCGGGCCTGATCGTCGAGAAGGCCGGCGGGAGGTCGTACGAGGACGAGGTCCGCGACCGCATCATCACTCCACTGGGGCTGAAGAACACCTCGAACCCCGGCAACAGCATCCACCTGCCCCGGCCCAGCAGCCGCGGCTACTCCAAGCTGTTCAGGTCGGCACCCGACCGGATCGACGACGTCACCGAAATGAACGGGTCGCAGGGCTGGGCCGACGGCGACATCATCTCCACGGCGGGCGACCTGAACCGGTTCTACAGCGCCCTGCTGGGAGGCAAGCTGTTGCCGCCGAAGCAGCTGAAGGCGATGAAGACCACCGTCGCCGTCCCCGGCTCCTCGGGCATGTCCTACGGGCTCGGCCTCGCACGGATCGGGACGAGCTGCGGCACCACGCTCTGGGGCCACAGCGGAGGCATGACCGGGTGGCTCTCCATGGCCGTGACCACCGCGGACGGCCGTCACCAGCTCGCTTACAACTACAACGGCGACTGGGACAGGACGTCCATGGTCAAGATCATCGAAGCCGAGTACTGCGGCACGTGACGCTGAGGGGCCCCGGCCGGCCTCCGGTCCTCGCGCCCGGCCGGCCCCGTTCCCCGCGCCTGGTTGATCACCTTCCGCCAGGCGTCCCCGGCCGGGGACGCCTGGCCGGATCACTCACACCAGTTCGGGTTGCGGTTGCGGCTGTCGCGCCGGCGCGGCCTTCGGCTCCCAGCGTCTGGTGGTCCGTACGTAGCCGTAGATCACCGAGCCCATCGCCAGAATGAGAAGCGGTCCGAACACCCATGGATGCCTGGCCATCTCCATCGGCAGACAGCGGTACGAGAGCAGGAGCGCGGCGAAGACCGTCGCACCGTAGGCGACCAGCTGGATTCCCGACCGGTCCCAGCCGCGGTCGAGCGAGCGCAGCCCTGCCTCGATCGTGAGCGTGAACACCACGCCGGCGACGAGATCCACGCCGTAGTGGTAGCCGAAGCCCAGCGTCGCGCCGAGCGTGGCGGCCAGCCAGAACGTGCCCGCCCAGCGCAGAACGCGGGGGCCCTTGCGGGAGTGAATGAAGATCGCGACTGCCCAGGCCGTGTGCAGGCTGGGCATGCAGTTGCGAGGGGTGATCCCGTCGTAGAGCACCGGGTGCGGGGGGTCGATCGGCGGCGGTGTGTGCGGCCACAGGTCGGCCACCGCCCACTGCAGGCCGCCGGTGCCGGAGGTGCCCGGCCCGTAGGCGAAGATCGGCCCGACCACCGGGAAGATCATGTAGATGCCCGGCCCGAGGAGGCCGATCACCAGAAACGTGCGCACCAGGTGGTGGCGCGGGAAGCGGCGCTCGGACGCGACGTTGCGCAGCTGGTACAGCGCGACGGCGACCGCGGCCACCGCGAGCTGGGCGTAGACGACGTCGAGAAGATGGGTGCCGATCGGGGCGGTGGCCCTGAGGATCCGGCCTGCCAGCCACGACGGGTTGCCCAGCGCGTGGTCGGCGGTGGCCACGTACTGGTCGAGCACCATCGGGCGGGTCTTCGCCGTGATGAGCAGCCAGGTGTCGCCGGCCTTGCGGCCGACCACCAGCAGCATCCCCAGCCCGACGCCCTTCAGCATCAGGGCCCGTTCCCGGCCGGTGCGGCGCGTGACGGCGAAGACCGCACAGCCCAGAATCACCCACATCGCGCCATTGCCGAAGGAATGACCCTCGGGCACCTTGGCGTCGGCCGCCCACCGCACCAGCGCGAAGACGGCGTCGATGCCGATCGCGGCGCCGGCCGCGATGAACCGTTGCCGCCAGGTGAGCACCACCATCATCAACGCCAGTCCGCCGTACAGCGGCCCCGGCTTGGTGGGGAGTATCACCGCTTCCGCCAGGGTGGTCATCGGCCCCGGTTCGCCGCTGTGGCGACGCGCGGCGATCTCCAGCGCGATGAAGAACCCGAGGGCCGGCGCAGCCGCCGTGGCCCACAGGATCGCCCGTGGTCGACGCCACGCGGCTGACTTAATTATTCCGTTTATTCGCGACAACGCCCGCGATGGTATGAGGGATATCAATTATTTGACCGATTTGTTAGATGTTGATGATGTTCGTCCGAGAGGTCGCTCTTCGCGCTGGATAGCGTGGTTTTCCGGTGAAGGACGGGCAATGGGGGTGCTCGTCCAGAGTCCGATCATGCCATCGGGGTGGTGCGGGAGGTTTCGCCGGTCACGGGTGGCACCATCCGCCAGTCGAGAGGTCACCTTGTGCCGGTGCCGGTGCCGGTGCCGGTGCCGGTCGTCGACGCCCCGGAAGCCGGACACCCCCGGCCGGACCGGTTCGAGTGGAGGCTTCGCCGGACCTGTGCAACGCTGCTGTTTGAGTCGTTTCGACTACGGGTGGTCATGGTGAGGTCCGCGACCGACGGACACCGGCCGGCAGAGACCGGCGCACCCCACCCTCCGCATTCATAGAGGCAGCCGTCCGCAGAGGCAGCCGTCCGCGGACGTCCCGGCACCCGGGCCCGGAGTCCCCGCCTGCCCGCCGGCGAAAGGCCCGCCCCCGCCAAGCCCGCCCCCGCAAAGGAGTGTGATCATGGACGAACGACGCTGGAAGCGTGCGGTGGTCACCGGAGGGGCCGGGTTCGTCGGATCCCACCTGTGCGAACGCCTGCTGGCCGAGGGCTGCGAGGTGTGCTGCGTCGACAACCTCGCCACGGGCTCGGAGGCCAACGTCGCGCACCTGCGCGACCATCCCGGCTTCAGCCTGCTGCGGGCCGACGTCTCCCGCCCGGAGACCCTGGCCGGCATACCCGGGCGGGTCGGCCTGGTGCTCCACCTGGCGTGCCCGGCCTCGCCCGCCGACTACCTGCGGCTGCCGATCGAGACGCTGGACGTGGGCAGCAGCGGCACCCGCGCCGCCCTCGAGCTGGCCCACCGCGACGACGCGCGCTTCCTCCTGGCCTCGACCTCGGAGGTGTACGGCGATCCCACGGAACACCCCCAGCGCGAGGAGTACTGGGGCAACGTCAACCCCATCGGCCCGCGCAGCGTCTACGACGAGTCCAAGCGGTTCGCCGAAGCGCTCGTCACCGCCTACCGGCGCGCCCTCGGCACCGACACCTCGATCGTCCGCATCTTCAACACCTACGGCCCCCGCATGCGCGCCGGTGACGGACGCGCGGTGCCCACGTTCATCCGGCAGGCCCTGGACGGCGAGCCCCTGACGGTCGCCGGCGACGGCAGCCAGACCCGGTCGCTGACCTACATCGACGACACGGTCGACGGGATCGTGGCACTCGCCGCCAGCGGGCGCCCCGGCCCGGTGAACATCGGCGGCGGCGAGGAGACGACGATGCTCGACCTCGCCCGGCACATCGTCGACCTGACGGGCTCGGCGTCCGTCATCCGCTTCGTCGACCGGCCCGCAGACGACCCCGCCAGGCGCCGCCCCGACACCACCAAGGCCCACCGCGAACTGGGCTGGCAGCCACGGGTCGGCCGCGAGGAAGGCCTCAAGCGGACCGTGGAGTGGTTCGCCCGGTCCGCCCCCGTCTGAGCCGCCCGGTCCGCCCCTACGCCCCTACCTGAGTCGCCCGGTCCGCCCCGACCGGCCGGCAGACACGGAGCACGGCATGCGCATCCTCGGTATCAACGCCCTCTTCCACGACCCGGCGGCCGCGCTGGTCGTCGACGGGCGGATCGTCGCGGCCGCGGAGGAGGAGCGGTTCTCCCGGCGGAAGCACGGCAAGCGCCCCGTACCGTTCGCGGCCTGGGAACTGCCGCGCCTGTCCGCCGCCTGGTGCCTGGAGCACGCCGGGCTCACCCCCGCCGACCTGGACGCCGTCGCCTACTCCTACGACCCGGCGCTCGCCCGCCCCGCGTCCGCCATGGGCCTCGACGACCCCTGGGACCACCTGCGCCAGACCTACGCCCGCGAGGCGCCCGGCTTCCTGGCGGAGGCGCTGCCCGGACTCGACCCCGCCACCGTGCGGTTCGTCCCCCACCACGTCGCGCACGCGGCGTCCGCGGGCCTGGCCGCCCCGCACCCCGACAGTGCCGTGCTGGTGCTCGACGGGCGCGGCGAGTGCGCCTCCCACCTGGCGGGCCGGTACACCGGCGGCGTGCTGGACGTCCTCGCCACGCAGGTGCTGCCGCAGTCGCTGGGCCTGGTCTACGAGGAGCTGACGGAGCATCTGGGGTTCCTGCGCAGCAGCGACGAGTACAAGGTGATGGCGCTGGCGGCGTACGGCAAACCACGGTTCCTGCCGGAGCTGCGGGAGCACCTGTACGCCACGGGAGACGGCGGCTTCCACGCGCACGCGGTGCCCTGGGCGGCGCTGACCGCGCCGCGCGAGCCCGGACAGGAGTGGACGCAGGACCACGCCGACCTCGCCTCGAGCACCCAGGCGTGCCTGGAGGAACTGCTGCTGGACCTGGTGCGGTGGCTGCACGGCCGGACCGGCGCCGAGTCCCTGGCCATGGCCGGGGGAGTGGCCCTCAACTGCGTGGCCAACTCGAGGATCGCCCTCGAGGGCCCGTTCCGCCGCGTATGGGTGCAGCCGGCCGCCGGCGACGCGGGCACCGCACTCGGCGCGGCACTGCACCTGGCCGCGGGCCACGGTGCGCAGGCCGCCCCGATGGAGGGCGCCGACCTGGGCCGGGGCTGGTCGGACGAGGAACTGCGCCACTGGCTCGAACAGGCGCGGGTGCCCTACGAGCGGCCCACGGACATCGCCGTGGCCGTGGCCGAGGAACTGGCCCGCGACGGCATCGTCGCCTGGTTCCAGGGCCGCGCCGAGTACGGCCCCAGGGCGCTGGGCCACCGGTCGCTGCTGGCCCACCCCGGGCGGGCGGAGAACCTGGAGCGGCTCAACCACGTCAAGGGACGCGAGGAGTTCCGCCCGGTGGCGCCGATGGTCCTCGCCGACCGGGCGGCCGACATCTTCGAAGGCCCGCTGCCCAGCCCGTACATGCTCTTCGTGCACGGCGTCGCCCGCACCTGGCGCGAGCGGATCCCGGCCGTCGTGCACGTCGACGGCACCGCCCGGATCCAGACCGTCGACCCGGACCGGGAGCCGTTGGTGGCCCGGATGCTGGCCGCGTTCGAGCAGCGCACCGGGCTGCCCGTCGTCGTCAACACCAGCCTCAACACGGCCGGCCGGCCGATGGTCGACGACCCGAGGGACGCCCTGGAGTGCTTCGGCTCCGCCCCCGTCGACCTGCTGGCCATCGGCCCGTACGCGGTCCGCCGCGGCCGGGCGTACGCCGGCGGCGAGGAGGCGCCGTGAACACCGCCGACCCCCTGGCCTACGCGGTCGTCATCCCCACCGTCGGCCGCCCCTGCCTCGCCGACTGCCTTACGGCACTGGCCGCGGCGACCGGTCCGGCGCCGGCCGAGGTGGTCGTCGTCGACGACCGCCCCGCCTCCCGCCGGCCGCGTCCGCCACTGCCGCTGGAGGCGCTCGGCGAACTGCGCGCACGGGCCCGGACGTTGAGCACCGGCGGACGGGGGCCGGCCGCCGCCCGCAACGCCGGCTGGCACACGGCCGGCGCACCGTGGGTCGTCTTCCTCGACGACGACGTACGGGTCGGCCCGGCGTGGCGCGCCGAGCTGGCCGGTGACCTCGCCGCCCTCGCCCCCGAGGCGGGCGGCGTGCAGGGCGTCATCGAGGTGCCGCTGCCGGACGGGCGACCGCCCACGGACTGGGAGCGCAATACCGCCGGGCTGGCCGGCGCCCGCTGGGCGACCGCCGACATGGCCTACCGGCGGGCCGCCCTGGCGGACGCCGGCGGCTTCGACGAACGCTTCCCCCGGGCCTTCCGCGAGGACGCCGACCTGGCGTTGCGGGTCCTGGCCGCCGGCTGGCGACTGGAGCGCGGCACGCGCACCACCCGGCACCCCGTGCGGCCGGCCGACCGCTGGGTGTCGCTGCGCACCCAGGCGGGCAACGCCGACGACGCGCTCATGGTGCGCCTGCACGGCCGCGACTGGTGGCACCGGGCCGGCGCCCCGCGGGGCCGGCTGCGCGGCCACGCCGCGATCACCGCCGCCGGGGCCGCGGCGGTCGTCCTGGCCGCCACCGGCCACCGGGGCGCCGGCGCCCTCGCCGCCCTCGGCTGGGCGCTGGGCACCGCCGAGTTCGCACGGGCCCGCATCGCCCCCGGCCCGCGTACCCGGCCGGAGGTCACGACGATGCTCGCCACCAGCGTCGCCATCCCGCCGCTGGCCGTCTGCCACCGGCTGCGCGGCACCTGGCGGCACCGCGGCGCCCGGCCGCTGCCCGGCGCCTTCGCCCCGCCGGACGTGGTACCGGTCGCCGTGCACGCCGTCCTGCGGCAAGGAGGGCCGGTGACATGAACCGTGGCCGGGCGCCCGCCGCCGTGCTGTTCGACCGGGACGGCACGCTGGTCGAGGACGTCCCCTACAACGGCGACCCGCGCCGCGTGGTGCCCGTCGCCGGCGCCCGCACCGCGCTGGCCCTGCTGCGCCGGCACGGCGTGCGCACGGGCGTGGTCACCAACCAGTCGGGCGTGGCCCGCGGCCTGCTGACGATGGACCAGGTGCGCGGGGTCAACGCGCGCGTGGAGCGCCTGCTCGGCCCGTTCGACGTGTGGGCGGTGTGCCCGCACGGGCCGGACGACGGCTGCCCCTGCCGCAAGCCCGCCCCGGGCCTGGTCCTGGCCGCCGCCCGCGAGCTGGGGCTCGCCCCCGGCCGGTGCGCGGTGGTCGGCGACATCGGCAGCGACATGGCCGCGGCCGCGGCCGCAGGAGCCGCGGGCGTGCTCGTGCCGACCGCGGTGACGCGGCCCGAGGAGGTGGCCCGCGCCCCGCACACCGCACCCGACCTGCCCGGCGCGGTCCGCGCCCTGCTCGGCGCGGAGCTCCGCCTCCCGGACGGGGGCGGTGTGCGATGAGGGCCCTGGTGGCACGCCTCGACAGCTTCGGCGACGTCCTGCTCGCCGGGCCGGCCGTCCGCGCGGTGGCCGCGCGCGCCACGCGCACGGCCCTGCTGTGCGGGCCGCGGGGCGCCCCGGCGGCCCGGATGCTCCCCGGGGTCGACGACGTGATCGTCTGGGACGCGCCGTGGGTCGGCTTCGAGCCGCCGCCCGTCGACCGCGCCGACGTGGCCGCCTTCGTCGAGCGCGTCGCCGGATGGGCACCGGACACGGCCCTGGTGCTCACCTCCTTCCACCAGAGCCCCCTGCCCCTGGCGCTGCTGCTGCGGATGGCCGGCGTGCCGCGCCTGGCCGCCGACAGCGCCGACTACGCCGGCGCGCTGCTGGACGTACGCCACCGCCGGGCACCGCGCCGGCACGAGGTGGGGGCGGCGCTCGACCTGGCGCGGGCGGCGGGCTTCCCGCTGCCGGAGGACGACGACGGGCGCCTGGCCGTGCGCGAGCCGCCCGCGCCCGGAGGGCCGGTGGGCGAGCCGGGCTATGTGGTGGTGCACCCCGGTGCGGCGGTCCCCGCCCGGCGGTGGGGCCACGAGCGCTGCGCGGCGGCCGTCCGCCTCCTGACGCGGGCCGGCTACCGGGTGGTGGTCACCGGTGGCCCGGACGAACGGGAGCTGACGGCCGCCGTCGCCGGCCGCTCCGCCCTCGACCTCGGCGGCCGCACCGGCCCCGCCGAACTGGCCGGGGTGCTCGCGCGGGCCGCCGCCGTCGTGGTCGGCAACACCGGCCCCGCCCACCTGGCCGCCGCGGTGGGCACACCCGTGGTGTCGCTGTTCGCACCCGTGGTGCCCGCCGAGCGGTGGGCACCGTACGGGGTGCCGCACGTGCTGCTCGGCGACGAACGGGCGCCCTGCGCGGGCAGCCGCGCCCGCGTCTGCCCGGTCCCCGGGCACCCCTGCCTGAACGGGGTGCCCGCCGAGGACGTGCTGGCCGCCGTCGAGAAGCTCACCGGCCGGACCCCCGGCCTCGACCTCCCCGGAGCGCCATGAGGATCCTGCTGTGGCACGTGCACGGCTCGTGGACGACGGCGTTCGTCCAGGGCCCGCACACCTACGTGGTGCCCGTGACACCGGACCGGGGGCCCGACGGGCTGGGCCGCGCCGCCACCTTCGACTGGCCGTCCTGTGTGGTCGAACTCCCCCCGGAGCGGCTGCGGGAGGCCGGCGTCGACCTGGTCGTCCTCCAGCGTCCCCACGAGGCGGAGCTGGCCCGGCGATGGCTCGGCCGGCGCCCCGGCACCGACGTGCCCGCCGTCTACCTCGAACACAACGCCCCTGGCGGGCCCGTCCCCGACACACGGCACCCCGCCGCGGATCACCCCGGGCTGACCGTCGTGCACGTCACGCACTTCAACCGGCTGATGTGGGACTGCGGTTCCACGCCCACCACCGTCATCGAACACGGCATCGTCGACCCGGGCCCGCTGTGGACCGGCCGGCTGCCCAGGGCCGCGGTGGTCGTCAACGAGCCGCTGCGGCGCGGCCGCACCACCGGCACCGACCTGCTGCCCTACTTCAGCGGCGCCGCGCCGCTGGACGTCTTCGGGATGGGCACCGACGGCCTGGCCGCCCGGCTGGGCCTGCCGGCCGAGCGCTGCCTGACGAGGGAGCTCGTCCAGGGCGCGCTGCACCGGGAGATGGCCGAGCGCCGCGTCTACCTGCACCCGGTGCGATGGACGTCCCTGGGCCTGTCCCTGCTGGAGGCCATGCACCTGGGCATGCCGGTCGTCGCCCTGGCCACCACCGAGGTGGCCGAGGCCGTACCGGCGCGCGCCGGGGTGGTCTCCAACCGGCTCGACGTCCTGCACGACGCCGTCCGCGGCTTCCTGGCCGACCCCGCCCGCGCCCGCGAGACGGGCCGCGCGGCGCGCGCCGCCGCCCTCGCCCGCTACGGGCTGCAGCGGTTCCTGGACGACTGGGAGTGCCTGATCAAGGAGGTGACGCGATGAGGATCGCGATGGTGTCCGAGCACGCGAGCCCGCTGGCCGCGCTCGGCGGCCCCGACGCGGGCGGCCAGAACGTCTACGTCGCCCGCCTGGCGGAACTGCTCGCGGCCCGCGGCCACGACGTGACCGTCTACACCCGCAGGGACGACGCCGCCCTGCCCGACCGGGTGCCGCTGTCCGCCGGGACGGTCGTCGAGCACGTACGGGCCGGACCCGAGCGCATACTGCCCAAGGACGAACTCCTCGCCCACATGCCGCGCTTCGGCGAACACCTCGCGCGGGCCTGGCGTGACGAGCGCCCCGACGTGGTGCACGCCCACTTCTGGATGTCCGGCATGGCCGCCCTGCAGGGCGCCCGCGGCCTGGACCTGCCCGTCGTGCAGACCTACCACGCCCTGGGCACCGTCAAGCGCCGCCACCAGGGACCGGCCGACACCAGCCCCGCCGAACGCCCCGCCCTGGAACGGCGGATCGGGGCGTCCTGCGCCCGGGTGCTGGCCACCTGCTCCGACGAGGTCCGCGAACTGGGCCGCATGGGCATCGGGCCGGACCACTGCTCGGTGGTGCCCTGCGGCGTGGACACCGAGCACTTCGCGGCCCGCGGCCGCATAGCCCTCACCCCGGGGCGCCGGGCCCGCCACCGGCTGCTGGCGGTGGGACGCCTCGTCCCCCGCAAGGGCGTCGACCTCGCCCTGCGGGCGCTGCGCGCCGTCCCCGACGCCGAACTGGTGGTGGCCGGCGGGCCGCCCGCCGACGGGCTCGCCAAGGATCCCGAGGCGATGCGCCTGCTCGGTCTGGCACGCCAGTTGCGCGTCGCCGACCGGCTGGTCCTGCTCGGCTGCGTCCCCCACGAGGACATGCCCGCACTGCTGCGCAGCGCCGACGTGGTGCTGTGCACGCCGGTGTACGAGCCGTTCGGCATCGTGCCGCTGGAGGCCATGGCCTGCGGCATCCCCGTGGTGGCCACCGACGTCGGCGGGCACCGCGACACCGTCGTGGACGGCGAGACCGGGCTGCTGGTCCCACCGGGCCTGCCCGCCCCGCTCGCCGAGGCGGTGCGCGGCCTGCTCGCCGCACCCGGACGGCTGCGGTCCTACGGCCGGGCCGGGCGTGAGCGTGCCGTCACCCGCTTCACCTGGGAGAAGGTGGCGGACGGCGTCGAGCGCGTCTACCACCGGGCCGCCGACCACCGCCCCGTACCGTCAGGAGCCCCGCGATGACCGTCACGCGCACCACGCAGGCCGTCCCCGCCGCGGGCGGCGACCACTGCGGCCGGCTGCTGGCCGCACTCGAACGGTTCCGCGAGGAGAAGGCGGCCACCGCGCAGCGGTGGGGAACGCGCCTGGCGGTCGCCCTCTCCTCGGGGGGCCGGCTGCTCGCCGCCGGCAACGGCGGCAGCGCCGCCCAGGCCCAGCACCTGACCGCCGAACTCGTCGGCCGCTACCGCGAGGACCGGGCGCCGTACTCCGCGCTGGCCCTGCACACGGACACCTCCAGCTGCACCGCCATCGTCAACGACTACGGCGCGGACGAGCTGTTCGCCCGTCAGGTACGGGCGCACGCCCGGCCCGGGGACGTCCTCGTGCTGCTGTCGACGAGCGGGGCCAGCCCCAACCTGCTGCGGGCGGCCGCGGCCGGCCGCGCGGCGGCCATGGAGGTGTGGTCCCTGACCGGGCCCGCCCCCAACCCGCTGGCCGAGGCGGGCGACGACCGGCTGTGCGTGGAGGCCGCCACCACCGCCACGGTCCAGGAACTGCACTTGGTGGCGGTGCACATGATGTGCGACGCCTTCGACGCGGCGCTCGGGGGCGGCCATGGGTGAGGGCACACCGCTGCTGGTGGTCGGTGACGCGCTGCTCGACCGGGACCTGGTCGGCACGGCGGAACGACTCGCGCCGGACGCGCCGGTGCCGGTGCTCGACGGCTGCCAGGAACTGCTGCGGCCCGGCGGCGCGGCACTGGCCGCCTGCCTGGCCGCACGGGCGGGCCGGGCCGTCACGCTCGTCGCCCCGCTGGGCACGGACACGGCGAGCCGGCAGGTACGGGCGCTGCTCGAACCCCTGGTGACGGTGGTCCCGCTGCCCCTGGACGGGGCACTGGCGGAGAAGACCCGGGTGATGGCGGGAGGACGGCCGGTGGTGCGGCTGGACCGGGGCGACGGCCGGGCGGCCGGCGCCACCGGCCGGGCCCGCGAGGTCCTGGCGCAGGCGCCCGTCGTGCTGGTGGCCGACTACGCCAGGGGCGCCGCCGACGTGCTGCGCGCAGAGCTCGCCGCGCTCGCCCCGGGCACGGCGCTGGTGTGGGATCCGCACCCGCGCGGCCGCCCGCCCGTGCCCGGGGCCCGGCTGGTGACGCCCACGGGCGAGGAGGCCCGCTGCTTCGCGGGCGCCGCCGCGCCGGAAGGTGACGGGCTCGGCGCGGTGGCCCGCACGGCGGCGGAGCTGACGCGGCGCTGGCGGGCGGCGGGCGTGGCGGTGACCCTGGGCCGCCGCGGCGCCCTGCTCCACCAGGGCGAGGGGCCCATGCTCGTACCCGCCACCGCACAGCACAGCGGCGACGCCTGCGGCGCCGGGGACTGCTTCGCCGCCACGGCGGCCGGACTCCTCGGCGACGGCGCCCTGCCGGTGGAGGCGGTACAGGGGGCGGTGGCGGCGGCCACCCGCTACGTCGCCGAGGGCGGCGCCCGGACCGTCACCACCGGCCCGTCCTCGGCGGCCATCCCGGCCGGCGCCCCGGAGGAGGACGCCCTGCGGCTGGCGCGGCGGGTCCGGGCGGCGGGCGGCACGGTCGTCGCCGCGGGCGGCTGCTTCGACCTGCTGCACGCCGGCCACGTCAGCCTGCTCCAGCAGGCCCGGGGCATCGGCGACTGCCTGATCGTGTGCCTGAACTCCGACGCCTCCGTCCGCCGGCGCAAGGGCGCCGGGCGGCCGTTCAACCACCTGGCGGACCGGGTCCGGGTGCTGCGGGCCCTGCAGTGCGTCGACGCCGTCGCCGTCTTCGACGAGGACACACCCGAACGGCTGCTGTCCCGGCTGCGCCCGCACATCTGGGTCAAGGGCGGCGACTACGCGGTGGAGCAGCTGCCGGAGGCCGCGCAGCTCGCGGGCTGGGGCGGCCAGGCCGTGCTGCTGCCCTACCTCGACGGCCGTTCCAGCACCCTGCTGGCCACGCGTGCGGCGGACAGTCTCGCCGTCGCGCGGCGGACCACCGCCCCGGCCGACGCCGGCGCCGCCACGGGACGGCGATGACGACGGCCGGCCCCGACCGGCCCCGGCTGCTGGTGCTGCGCGCGCTCGGCCTGGGCGACCTGCTCACCGGGGTGCCCGCCCTGCGCGCGCTGCGCAGGGCGTTCCCGGACCACGAGCTGGTGCTGGCCGCGCCCGCCGACCTCGAGGCCGCCGCCGCGGCCTCGGGCGCCGTCGACACCCTGCTGCCCGCCGCCGCGCCCGGACGGGCCGTACCGGCCGCCCTTGCGTGGCGGGGCCCGCCGCCGAGCGTCGCGGTGGACCTGCACGGCAACGGCCCGCCGAGCCACCGGCTGCTGTCCGGCCTGCGCCCCGGCCGGCTGCTGGCCTTCGCCCACCCCGAAACCCCCGAGGTGACCGGCCCCCGCTGGGCGGCGCGGGAGCATGAGCGGGAGCGCTGGTGCCGGCTGCTGCGCGCCTACGGCATCCCGGCCGACGCCTCGGACCTGGCCCTGCCCCGGCCCGCCACACCGTCACCCGCCCCGGCCGCCGTCGTCCTGCACCCAGGCGCGGCCGCCCCCGCGCGCCGCTGGCCCGCCGAGCGTTACGCCGCCGTGGCCCGGTACCTGCTGGGGCGGGGACAGCGGGTGGCGGTGACCGGCGGGCCGGGCGAGGACGCCCTGGTGGCGGCCGTCGCCGTGCCGGGCACCGAGGCGTTTGCCGGGGGCCTGCCCTTCGAGGAGCTGTCGGCCCTGGTGGCCGGGGCGGCGGCCGTGGTGAGCGGCGACACGGGCATCGCCCACCTGGCCGTCGCCCTGGGCACCCCCAGCGTCACCCTCTTCGGCCCCGTGGCCCCCGCCCTGTGGGGCCCACCGCCGTCCCCCCGCCACACGGCGCTGTGGCATCCCGGGCCGCCGGGCGACCCGCACGGCCGCCGCCCCGACCCCTTGCTGCTGCGCATCCGCCCGGAGGAGGTCCTGCGGGCCCTCGCCCGCCAGGAGGCTTTGACTACCACCCGTCGTCCGACCGCTTCCGGTCAGGCCGCGGTCCCGTAGGCCGGAACCGGTTCCGGCACCGGAAGGGCGGCGGGGCGGCCGCCGGCGCGGCGGCGCCGCTCGGCCAGGGCGCCCGCGCCGATCACACCGGCGATGACGGCACCGCCGAGAACCAGCGCGCCCCGCTCGCCCGCGCCCTGGACCAGCAGGCCCAGCAGCGGCGGCCCGGCCAGGCCCCAGGCGGTGCTCACGCTGCGCCACACGCCCAGGACCCGGCCGCGCATATGGGCCGGCGGGTCCGTCTGCAGGACGGTGGTGGTCGCCGTGTCGGACACCGACTCCACGATGGCCATGGGGATGACCATGACCAGCAGCATCAGCAGCACCGGGCTCAGACCGGCCACGAGCTGCAGCAGGCCGCCGGCCGCGGCCAGCAGCGCCACCAGGCGCACGGTCGGCTTCCGCAGCCGCCCGGCGAGCACGGCGCCCACGATGCCGCCGGCCGCCAGCAGCGCGGAGACCAGGCCGTACGCCCCGGCGCCGCCGTCCAGCGGGCCGGTGACCAGGGTGGCCAGGGTGAGCTGGTAGTTGCGGCCCAGGACGGCGCTGACCGCGGCGATCACGGCGAGGGCGACGAGGCTGCGGCGGCTGAGGAAGAACGCCAGGCCGCCGCTGCCCCGCTCGGCCTTCGCGCCGCGCGGCCGGGCCGCCGCCGCGGCGGCCTCGGCGCGGGCGTGCGGCTGCAGGCGCAGGAAGGGGATGACGGCCGTCACGAAGAGGAAGGAGACACCGTTGACGGCGTAGGCGCCGGCGGTGCCGATGGTGGCGATGCCCACCGCCGCGAGGGCGGTACCGGCGAGCCGGCCGACGCTGTGCACCACGGAGCCCAGGGCGATCGCCGAGGGAACGTCCTTCTCCGGGACCAGGTCGTTGCCGAGCAGGGCCGTCGCCGGCCCGTCGACGGTGGCGATCAGACCGGTGATGCCCGCCAGGACCATCAGCAGCGGCACGTTCAGCATGTCGAAGGCCACCAGCGCGGCGGTGGCGAAGGCCACCATGGCCAGCAGCGCCTGGCTGACGGCGGCGGTGAGCTTGCGCGGCAGCCGGTCGACCACGGCACCGCCCAGCAGACCGAACAGCAGACCGGGCGCGGCCTGCACGGACAGCGACAGACCGGTGGTCGCGGCCGAGCCGGTCAGCTGCAGGACGAGCAGGTTCTGCACGGTCAGCTGCATCCACGTGCCGAGGTTCGACACCAGGTTGGCGGCCGACCACCAGCGCATGCTGCGGCTGCGCAGGCAGCGCCACGGCGAACGATCACCGGCGGCCGTAGCCGTGTCCCGGCGGGCGAGGAGACCGCGCACGACCCGCACGGGGAACGCGGGGCCGGCGGCAGCGGAGGAAGCGGGCTGGGCAGGGGCGGCGGAGGAAGGGCGCAAGGGTCCGTCCGGTCGTCGGGGAAACGGCGGTCCGGCACGTCACGCCGCCGGACGGGCCGGGACGTCGAAAACCCCGCCGCGTGGATCACCGCGGGCGGGGGCCGGGAGGACGCCGTGGCACGGCGCTCCCCAGGGGGATCGCTCCGACGTCCCCGACATCGTCACAAGCGCTTCCCGGCGTTGAGAAGTTCACCGGCTGTGCGGTCGGTCACCCCGCCCCGAGGAGCCCTTGCCGCGCCGGGGCGGCAAGGGCTCCGGGGTGCCGCGCGTCACACGGCGGGCGGCCGCCCGGGGCCGCCCGCCGTGGCCGTCAGCCCTCGACCCCGTAGTACTGGGCGAGGAAGCGGGTCACCTCCTCGGCATGCGGGCGCAGCTCCGGCAGGTGCGTGGCCAGCGCACCGCTCACGGCCGCGGACAGCTCGGGCAGACCGGTGGCCGCGCCCTTGACGTACGGGTCGAGGCGCCGGACGAGCTCGTAGTTGCTCTCCACGTCCAGCTGGCGCATCGCACGCTCCAGCGGCGCGGCGTCGGCGGTCGCGACCGGCGGCAGCAGGCGGCTGACGAACGTCACCCGGTGCATGACCCGCCAGCACGGCGGCTTCCGGTCGGACTGGCGCGCCTGACGCAGCGCGGCCGCGTTGGGGTCGGTGCCGTTCTCCAGCCAGGCCGGGTCGACGACCTTGTGGAAGAAGGTGTCGAAGTGCTCGGTGTCCTCCCCGAGGTAGAAGCTGAGGAACCGGTACGCGTCGACCTTGCCCGGCGCGTTGACCGGCTTGCCGTCGGCGTCGAAGACCGGCTTGCGGTTGGCGTCGTACTGCTGGACGTTGCCGGACGGCGCACACGTGACGTTCAGGCCGAAGGAACGGGTGGCCTGCTTGCCGCGCGCCCGCGTGACGGTCATGCCGCCGCCGACCGACGCGTCCAGCTGCGCGTTGACGCCGACCCCCATGACGTCGAACGACGTGCCGACGGACGCGCCCACCGAGCCGGACAGCGAGTACGAGCCGGACGTGGTCTCGCTCACCGCGTCGGCGGTCTCCGTCGTCTCGGCGAAGAACCCGCCGTCCGCCGTCCAGACGTAGGTGTTGACCAGGTCCCGGCGGGAGAAGCCGTCGCCGGTGGCGTTGCCCGTCGTGTCACGGCCCTTGCCGGGCGCGGTGTCGCCGCCGATCGCGCCGCCGAGGACGCGGCCCGCGCGCTCGGCCGTGGGGTCGGGGGTGTGGGTCTCGGTGGAGACCGTCTCGTAGTAGCTGCGCAGCCGCTGCTGCTCGCGCTGGATGCGGCGCTTGATGGCATAGGCCTCGCGCGGCTTGTAGTAGCTGTACTCGCCGTGCTCACGGGCCGATGTGTAGTCGGGGTCGAGGACCCTGCCGCGCTCGTCGAAGCCGACCGTGCCGTCGAGCGTCCCCTGCTTGGTGTAGCGCGGGTTGAGCGGGAAGGGGACGACGTTCCAGTCCTTGGGGACGTCCGGGTTGGGCTGGATGCGGTAGGCGACCAGGGCCCCGCTGTGCGCCAGGCGCAGCGCGAAGACGTCGGCGGTCTGCGACTGCACGACGGCGAAGCCGGTGTTGACGGGCACATAGCGGCGGCCGAGCGCGGGGTTGAGGGGCCTCAGCGGGTCCTCCCAGCTGCCCGACAGGTCGACCTTCATCGCACGGGAGGTGTTCTCGCCCTGCGAGACGGAGGTCTCGTCGGCCCAGCTGTTGGAGAACTCCAGGCTGCCGCGCACGCCCACCGACACCTTCGCCTTCGCCATCGACTTGGCGACGCCGAAGCCCAGCGGGGCGGCGATCATCCACATGTCGACGTCGACCTCGTTCGACAGCGCGAAGTCGAACGCCGCGTCCACGCTGCGCTCCTTGGCCGAGGACAGCGAGTGGACGACCTCCTCGGCCTCCCTGAATTCCACGGAGGCGATCCCGTCGTAGGTGGCCCGGTCGGGGTCGATCGTGTTGGGCGTGAGGTTCTCCGAGGGCACGGGAGGCGCGCCCTCGACGTAACCGATGAGCTGCGGGTCGAACTGCACCTGGCTGACCCACTGGCTGATCAGGTCGCCCACCTTGTAGCCGGTGACCAGGTGCCAGCGCCCGTCGCGCAGGTACCCGTACGCCCGCTTCAGCACACCGAACGCCTCGCCCTTGACCGTGTACTGCATGTCCGCGTACTCGGCGACGGCCGGCGCGCCCGTGACCGTCTCGTGGAAGGGCGTGCGCATCGCGGCCAGGGCCGAGCGGACCTGGGCGGTGTCGCTGGAGACGGGCGCGGTGGACAGGACGGTGGCGGGGCGGCGGGGAGCCGTGGCCGGCGTGAGGTCGTTGCCGCGCAGGCCCTCGTCGCGCACGACATCCGCGGCCTCGTCGGTGGAGGCCCGGTCGAAGGACCAGTAGGCGATCAGGTCCTCCTTCTCGCCCCTGAGCCGCGTGAAGAGGTTGTCGAGCACCTGCTCCTGCGTGCGGGCGGTGCGCCAGAGGCGGACCTCTTCGAGGATGCCGTGGAAGGGCTGGGTGACCTGGCCGTCCACGAGCCGGGCGCCGAGGGAGAGCTGGGCGTCGCCGTAGCCGGCGAAGTCCGGGGACGCCAGCGGCTCGCAGGCCAGCGAGACGCCGTTGCGGTAGATCCGGAAGACGCTGCCGCGCGGGTCGGGGTTGCGGGTCCAGCGGGCGCCGCGCAGCCGGGCCGGGTGCGAGCCGGTGGTGTCGGCCGCGGTGTTGCCGGCGTTCTCCTCGAACCGCCATTGCGCGGTCAGGCCGCGGTCGCGGGCGGAGACGGGCGTCCCGAGCTGCGCCGCGTCCCGCGCGAGGCTCCACAGCCGGACCTCGGCGACGACACCGGTGAGGAAGTGGGTCTCCAGGCCCTCGCGGGCCCGGCCGATGTCGAGCGTGCCGGTGTTGCCCTTGGCGCCGGGCCCCTCGTAGCGGGCCGAGCCGGCTTCGCGGCCGTCGATGAAGAAGCGGATGTCCTGCCATTCCTGGACATCGACGGACTCCACGAGCTCGACGGTCTGCTTGACGGGCTTGCCGTCGGCGCCCGCCGCGGTGATCTCCTTGCTGCCCTTGCGCTCCTGCATCGACCGGCCGCTCTTGCGGACGACGGCGAGGCGGTGGAACGTCCCGGCGCCCACGGCCTCGGCGGAGGTGAAGCGCACCGGCTTGCCGTCCGGCTCCTCGAAGCCGAACTCCAGCTTCCCGTCGGGCAGGACGAGCAGCCGGTACGGGACGCTGCCGCCGGAGCCGTCGGCGGTACGGCCCTTGGAGAGCAGGCCCTGGGCCGTGCCGAGGGCGTCGACGCGGCAGAAGACCTCGAGGGTGAGGTCGCCGGGGATGTCGAGGGCGTCGTTGTCGGGTGCCTCGAGGTACGCGCCGCCCGAGAGCTCGACGGCCCAGGACTGCTCGTAGGCGGCCGCGAGGTGGGCCCACTCGTGCGGCGCGAAGGAGGCGCGGGTGGCCACCAGCCGGTCACCGGCCCCGGCGACGATGCGGTACGACGTGTCCGCGGCCGACGTGAGCTCGGCGGGCGCGGTCGTGGTGGTGACACCGTCGCGCAGGTAGACGTGCCGGTTCTGGCCGGAGCGGTCCAGGACGCCGGGCTTGCCGCCCACCTGGGCCGGCGGGTCGCCGCAGGGCCAGTAGCCCATCAGGCCGGGTTCCTGGCCGGTCAGACGTACGTTCTTGCGGTCCCGGATCTCCGCCGCGGTGCGGGCGGTGTCCCAGAGCCGGACCTCGTCCATCTCCACGGCGGCGTAGTCGGGCACCCAGCCGGCGAAGGAGCTGCCGAAGCTGAAGAGGCCCTCTCCCTGGTACGTGCCCGAGGCGACGCGCCGGTCCTCGGCGATGCCGTCCCGGTAGATCACCTGTTCCCGGGTGGTCGCGTCGAAGACGCAGGCCCAGTGGTGCCAGCCCGGGAGGTCCTGGCCGTGGGTGGTGCTGAGGTCGTCACCGTAGAAGGCGAAGGTGAAGGTGCTGTTCTCGCGCCAGCCGATGTGCAGGGCGCCCCTTGTGGTGGCGTGCGACGTGCCGTGGCCGACGACGTACTGCGCCTTGCCGTCCCATTCCTTCGTGCGCCGCGCCCAGAACTCCACCGTGAAGGACTGCCCCGCGAGGCTGAAGCCGTTCTCGGTCATGGCCACGCCGCTCGTGCCGTCGAAGGCCAGGGCGGGCACGGCGGTGGCGGTCGGGGCGAGCAGCCCCAGCGTGTAGGGGACCTCGCCGGTGCCGGTGTGCACGATCCGCGCCGCGCCCGACACCGCCTCGGGGTTGACCCAGGCCTCCAGGGTCAGGTCGCGGGTCACCGCCACCCGGTCCAGCCCCTCCTGCGGCAGGGTGAGGATGTTCTCCCGCCCGTCGAAGGAGTACGCCCGGCCCGGCTGGTCCGCGCGCCAGCGGCAGCCGTGCCCGGCGACGAGGTCCGAGACCTCACCGAGCGGGACCTCCCGGGCCGTGCCCGGGTCGGCCAGCACCAGCCGGGAGCCCGCGGAGAGCGGGACGCCGGGGCGGTTGGAGGAGGCGCGGCGGTGGTCGTAACGCAGCCGCTGGACCGCTTCGCCCGGCTGCGGCTCGGGGCCGCCCTCGCCGGCGTCCAGCCGGAGCGAGGCGGCTCCCGTCGCGTGGGCGACCTCCGTGAGGTAGAGGTGGCCGCCGACCGTGACGGGGGTACCGGCGGGCAGGGCGGCGGAGAGGGGTTCGGCGAGCCGGAGGACACCGCCGACGACGTCGCCCGCCTTGCCGCCGGACAGCAGTCTCGTGGTCGCGTCGAACGACTTCACCGCGCCGACCGTGACGGGCTCCTCGGGTGTCCCGTTGACGATCGCGGCGAAGTCGGCGGCCTGGCGCGGCAGCCGCTGCCAGGTCTCGCGCTCCTCGCCACGCTCGATGGTCACGTCGCACAGGCCGGGGCCGTCGCCTTGCGTGACCCGGATGGTGACCGAGCCCAGGCCGGTGCCGGAGTCCCGGGCGGTGAAGGTGACGGCCTGGCCGTCGTCGGCCGTCAGGCGGCGGGAGGAGCGTACGACCGTGGTGTCGTAGTAGGTGGCGAAGAACTGCCCGTTGGTGCCCCGGAAGTACAGCACGACGTTTCCGGTGGCGCTGTCCAGCAGGTACGGCCGGTCGGCCGAGCGGGCGAAGGCCAGCAGGGCGCCGGAGGTGCTCAGTCCGGTGCGGTCGAGGGAGAGCTGGGGCATGGGCAGCGCGATGTCGTCGGCGCCCTTGAGGCCGCCCGTGAGGCGGGCGAGCTCGTCGCGCCTGGCCGTCAGCTCGGCCTGGTCGGCCTCGATCTCGCGGCGGCGCCGCTCCAGCAGCCCACGCTGGGGGCGGAGCTCGGCGAGCTGGGCGTCGAGCGCCTCCACGCGCTGGGCGGCGTCGCGGATGTCGGAGTGCCCGAGGTCGTGCCTGCGGACCCGTTCGAAGGCGAGCAGCGCTTCGCCGGACTCGGTGACTATGGCGGAGTCGTACTGGACGACGCGGTCGCCGAGCCGGTCGGGGGCGCAGACCGCCTTGTCGCTCTTCCGGTTGACCAGGGTGCTGTAGCCGTCGGCGCTGTCGTGGATGACGAAGAGACTGTTCCCGGCGCCGGGCTCCCGCTTGTAGACGATGAGTTCACCGTCGTTGTCCATGCTCGCACCGGAGACGTTCATGTCCTTGCCGGTGTGGAGGTTGAGCACGTGGTAGGGGGTCGCCCCGCTCCAGGAGGGCGGGTACTGGAGGGTCCAGAGCACCGACTTCGCGTCCTTGTCGGCGGTCCGGATCAGCGGCGGATAGTCCCCCTGTCCCTGCCCGTCGCCCTTCACGGCGAGGTACTGCGGCTTGCCGTCCCGGGTGTTCTTCAGACGCAGCCGGAACGCCCAGCCGCTGAGGTCCTGCGACCGCTGGTAGTACAACTCGCGCTGGCGCTCCAGCTCCGGCACGTCGGCGGTCTGCCGGGCGAGCTCGGCGGCCTCGGTCTCCTTGGCCGTGATGTCCCGGACCAGTTCGCGGATCCGGGCGTCCAGCTCGCTGATGGTCTCGACGTCGGAGCTGCCCTCCGGCGCGGCGAGCACCGGCAGCGCCAGCTCGTCGGGAACCTGGGCGAGGCGCCCGTCGCGCCCGACGCCGAAGTCGACGGTGGCGACGTACGCCTCCTCGGTCTCCGCGCCGGTCTTCGGGTCGGGGCCGGAGGTGGCGTACGACAGGAGCACGCGGGCCTGGCGCTTGGCGGGCTTCGGCTCCTGGCCGTAGCCGACGGCGGTGTCCTCCTGCTGGTGGTACAGCACGGCGGACAGCCCGGAGACGACGCTGCGGCCGGCCACGGAGAAGCTGTCGCGGCGCACGCCCGGGTGGTCGCCGATCGGCGCCTCGGACGTCACCCAGCGCGGGCCGCCGATGAGTTCGCCGTGCCGGGCGTGGTCGGTCTGGTCGTGCAGACGGGTGCCGGCTCCCTCGTCGAAGCGGTAGTAGGCGACGAGGCCGGGGTCGTTGCCGATGAGGCGGACGCCCTTGTCGCGCTCGATCTCGTCGGCGGTGCGGGCGCGGTCCCAGACGCGCACCTCGTCGAGCTCGGCGCGGGCGCCCTGGGCGAGGGCGCGGCCCAGCAGCAGGGCGCCGGTGCCGGTGTAGCCGGCGTCCGTGGTGCGGCTGCCGGCCAGCACGCCGTCGCGGTAGACGGTCTGGCGGCGGGCGGCGTGCTCGTGGACGCAGGCCCAGTGGTGCCAGGCGGTGTCCTCGGTGCGCACCTCGGCGTTGAGGTCCTCGGCGTAGAAGGCGAAGGTGAAGCGGTTGTCCTCGCGGAAGCCGATGTGCAGGGACTTGTGCGGGCTGCCCGCCTCGTCGCCGTGGCCGACGAGGAACTCCTGGCGGCCGTGCGCGGTGCGCCGCGCCCAGAACTCGACGGTGAAGTCGCGCCCGGCGAGCTCGGGCCCCTCGGCGACGCGCACATGGGCGTCGCCCTCGCCGAAGGCCAGCGCCGTCTCGGCGTGTCCTTCCGTGCTGACGACGGGGATCAGCGGCTGCCCGGTGAACGGGCAGGTGCCGGGGCCGGGTTCGTGGACGGCGTCGCGGTGGGAGGGGTCGGGGCTGGTCCAGGCCTGGGTGCCCTGGAGGTTGAACAGCCCGTCGCGGCCCTGCTCGACGTTGAACGAGTCGATGCGGCCGGTGGCGTCGTTGTGCGCGAAGACCTGCCAGCGCTGCCGGCCGTGGACGGCGGTGGGCACGAGGAGGGCGGCGAAGCGTCCGCCGGAGAGGTTGCGGACGAACGACAGTTCCTGGGTGGGCTCGTGGAAGGGGCGGCCCTCCATGTCCGTCGTGCCCAGGCTGTCCTTGGCCGAGTCGGGGCGGGTCCGGTGGCGGCTGCGGCGGTAGCGGGTCTCCAGGACGGGCTTGAGCTCGCCGCCGACGAGCAGGTACCGGTCGAACAGGAGGGTGTCCGCCACCAGCGGCACCTTGGCGCCCGACGCGTCCATGACGTAGTCCGCGCGGTCGGGGTCGCCGGAGGACGCGCCGCCGGACAGCTTGTGGACGGCGTCGGGGTCGCCGGCGGCGACGGACTGGCGCAGCACCACGACGTGGGTGCCGTCGGACAGCGCGTGGAACGGGGCGAGGGCGGTGAGCCTGGCCGTCGTGGAGAGGAAGGGGTCCACCTCGTCGTCGTCCAGCCGCTCGCCGGCCGCCGCCTCCACCCGGCCGCCGCTCTTGACGACCGGCAGCGCGGTGGCGCCGACGGCGGCGAATCCCACGTCCGTGATCTCGGAGGGGAAGCGGAGCGGGAGCGGGTTCTCCGACCAGTAGGCGGCGTCCAGCTCGCCCTTGGACTCGTCGTGGCGCGAGAGGTCCAGGACGCTGTAGACGAGGCGCCGCCGGTCGTCCATGGCTAACGCGATCGTGGTGCCCTGGTGGCGCACGGTGGTGGTGTGGACGTAGGCGCGGTCGCTGTAGACCTTGAGCACATGCTGTTCGGCGGACAAGAAGTCTCTCCCGGAGCGCTCGTCGAAGAGCGGATGAAGTGGACGGCCGGGGGCAGGAGCGCCCCGGGGCCGCGCGCCGCTCCCCCGTCGCGAGCGCGAAGATCAACCATTACCGGGGGGTAACCGGCCGTCAAGGGAAGATCCCGCCACTGTGCGGGATCGGTGACTCGCCGCGATTCACCGCCCGCATAGAACAAAAGTTCCTTCGAGTGGCGCGCCAGGATACTCTGAAAGGTGCAAATCCGACATTTCTAGGGGGTTCGGTTCCATGTCAACAGGCACTCTTCTGGCGATCATCCTCCCCCTGGTGGCGGTGGCGATCGCCCTCGCGGCGGGCACCTATCTCGTCACCCGCCGCCGGCGGCTGCGCGAGCGCTTCGGTCCGGAGTACGAACGGACGGTGGAGAAGAGCGACAGCCGGCTGGCGGCCGAGCGGGAGATGCGCGAACGCGAGAAGCGGCACGACGAACTGGACATCAAGCCACTGGACGCGGGCGCCAGGGACCGCTACTCCCGCGAATGGTCCGGAGTCCAGGGCGAATTCGTGGACCGGCCCGAGGACGCCGTGCAGGACGCCGACCTGCTGGTGACCTCGCTGATGCACGACCGCGGCTACCCGACCGAGGGCTTCGAACAGCGGCTGAAGGACCTCTCGGTGGAACACGGCCGCACCCTCGAGCACTACCGCAGCGCACACGAGATCAACAAGCTCAGCATGAGGCACGAGGCGACCACCGAGCAGCTGCGCGGGGCCATGGTGCACTACCGCGCGCTGTTCGACGAGCTGCTCTCCGACGGGGGCCGGGCCCGGCACGCCCGCGCCTGACCGCCGATGCGGACACGGAGGAGACATGCAGGACATGCGACGCGAAGACATACCGGAACCGGAGGAAGGCGGCCTGTCCACCGAGGACCTGGCGCGGACCAGCGGCGAGGAGACCGGCGGCACGACCGGGGACACCGCGGAATTCCCCGGGACGCCCACCTACCCGGGCGAGAGCACCGAGGAGACCGGGAGCACCGAGGAGACCGAGGGCACGGAGGACACCACCGAGAGCACGGAGGGTACTGCCGAGGGCGCGCCCGCGCAGGACGAGGAGGAGGCGCCCCAGTTGCTGAGCGCGGACGACGAGGAAGGCTTCCGGACGCGCTGGCAGGAGATCCAGAACAGGTTCGTCGACGACCCCCGCGAGGCGGTGAGTTCGGCCGACACGCTGGTCGCGGAGGTCATGCGCACCCTGGCGTCGACGTTCTCGCAGCGCAAGGAGGACCTGGAGAGCCAGTGGAACCTGGGGGAGGAGGTGGACACCGAGGACCTGCGCATGGCACTGCGCCACTACCGCTCGTTCTTCAACCGCCTGCTGACGACGTGAGGTTTCGGCCCGCCCGTCGCCGTACGCGTGCGGCCGGATGGAGTACCGGCGGCGGGCGCCCGCCCGGAGCCTGTGCCAGCGTGGGCGGGAAAGCGGGACATCGTGAAATCGCGAAGGAGACGAGCGCTCCTGACCCCCTGAGGCGGACACCGTGACGGCCTACGACGACATGACCACCGCGGCCAGCTCCCCGCATCCCAAAGCGGCCGTCTTCGACGTGGACGGCACGCTGGTCGACACCAACTACCTGCACGCCGTG
Organism: Streptomyces sp. NPDC053048; assembly: GCF_044547045.1. NCBI lineage: Bacteria > Bacillati > Actinomycetota > Actinomycetes > Kitasatosporales > Streptomycetaceae > Streptomyces > Streptomyces sp. NPDC053048. The sequence continues at coordinate 107,027 of NZ_JBITZS010000002.1, read as the reverse complement.
GCCTGGTGGGAGGCCTTCCACCAGGCCGGCCACCGGGTCGCGATGACCGACATCCACCACACCGTGGGAATGCCCTCCGGCCGGCTGATGGACCGGCTGCTCGGCGAGGACCGCGACCGCGAACGGGACGAGGCCATCAGCGCCGCCCACAAGGCCGTCTACGCCACCTGGTTCGAGCGCCTCTCACCCCTCGAGGGCGCCGCCGCGCTGCTGCGCGCCCTCGCCGACCGGGACTGGCGGATCGTCCTGGCCACGTCCGCCCAGGGCCCCGAACTCCAGGCGCTGCGCCGGGCGCTCGACGCCGACGACGCGATCCGGGCCTCCCTCAGCGCGGACGACGTCGAGGCCGGCAAGCCCGACCCCGACCCCGTGCTCCAGGCGCTCGAGCTGGCGGACGTGCCGCCGCACCGGGCCCTGTTCGTCGGCGACACCGTCTGGGACGTCGAGGCCGCCCGCAGGGCCGGCCTCGACTGCGTCGCCCTGCTGTCCGGCGGCATCGGCCGGGCCGAGCTCGAGGGCGCCGGAGCGGTCGCCGTCTACCGGGACCCGGCCGCGCTCCTCGCGGACCTGGACGGCAGCCCGTTCGCCCGCCTGGAGTGAGCCGCTCGGGGAACCGCTCAGGTCAGCCGCACGGGCCGGGCGCCGGTCCCGTGACCGGTCAGCCGGCCCGGAACACCTTGCGCACGGCGTCGCGGGTGCGGTCCGCCACCGCGGCCGCGGGGCCCAGGACCACGTTCTTCGCCACGGTCTCCGTCCCCGGGTGCGGACGGGTCGGGGCGACCGCCTCCGCGGCCCGTACCGCCTTCGCCAGCAGCTGCAGCGTCGCGGGGTCGCCGGACTCCCGCAGGCGGGTGAACTCGCGCCGCTCCTCCGCCTCGGCGTGGGCGAGCACCGACTCGCGCAGCGCGGTGAACTCCTCGACGAACCCGGGGTCGTCCACGTCCAGGTGCTCGAGCCGCTTGAGCGCGCTCTTGGCCGCCGCCTCCTCCTTGAGCCGGTCGTCCACCACCGGCCCGCCGCCCTCGACGGCCCGCCTGGCGTACGGGTGGACGATCTCCTCCTCCGCCGTCTCGTGCACCGCGAGCAGATGCACCAGGAGCCGGAAGCAGTGCTCGCGTTCCGCGCCGGTGTGCGCGAGGACCTCGTCCAGGAGGTCGCGGATCCGCTCGTGCTGCTGCCGCAGCAGCACCACCACGTCATTGCTCCCGGGCCGTTGTCCTGCCGTGTCCGAGGGCGTCATGCCCAATCCTCCTCACACGTCGTTTCCACACGTCGTTTCCACGCATCGTTCTCGGAACATCGATCTCGAACGGTCTGTGCGGGTACCCCGCGCGGGCCGGAGCGACACCGCGCCCGCCGCGGCCGGCCCCGACCGGGCCTGCCACCAGCGGCGATCCCCGCCGAGCGGCGGCGGCCGCCGCGGCGGGTGACACTGGCGGAACGCAAGGAGGTGGTTCCGTGACCCGCTCGTCCCACGACCGCCTGGCAGGCCGCGCGGCACTCGTCACCGGCTCCTCCCGGGGGCTGGGCCTGTTGATCGCCCGGGAACTCGCCCGCCGGGGGTGCTCGGTACTGCTGTGCGCCCGCGACGAGGAGGAGCTCGCCGTGGCCGGGACGATGCTCCGCGACCAGGGCGCCGACGTCGCCCTGCTGGCCTGCGACGTCACCGACAAGCACGCCCCGCAGCGGCTCGTCACCGCCGCCCACGACGCCTTCGGCCGCCTGGACGTCCTGGTCAACAACGCCGGGACCGTCCAGGTGGGCCCGCTGTCCGCCATGACCGAGGCCGACTTCCGCGACGCCATGGAAACCATGTACTTCGCCCCCCTGCGCCTGGTCATGGCCGCGGTGCCGGCCCTGCGCGAGCGCGGCGGCGGCCGGATCGTGAACATCAGCTCCGTCGGCGGCCGCATCGCCGCCCCGCACCTGCTGCCGTACGTGGGCGCCAAGTTCGCCGCCGCCGGGCTGTCCGAAGGCCTGCGCGCCGAGCTGGCGGCCGAGGACATCAGCGTGACGACGGTCCTGCCCGGCCTGATGCGCACCGGCTCCCACACCGCCGCGCGCTTCAGCGGCCGGCCCGCCAAGGAGTACGCCTGGTTCGCCGCCGTGGCGGGCCTGCCCGTGCTCTCCATGGACGCGGAGCGGGCCGCCCGAGCCATCGTCCGGGCCGCCGAGCACCGCCGCCCCGAGCTGGTGCTCACACCCCTGGCCAAGGCCGCCGTCCGGCTGCACGGGGTGGCCCCGGCCACCACCACCCGCCTCCTGCTGACCCCGGTCGCCCGGCTGCTGCCCGCCGCCGGCGAGGCGCCCCGCCGCAACGTGCCCGGCCGCGTCGCCGCCCGGGGAGTCCACTCGGCGGCGCTGCACCGCCTCACCCGGCTCAACGACCGCGCGGCCCGCCGCTTCAACCAGCAGCTCACCTGAGCGCGCCCGCCGCCGCCCCCGGTCGGCGGTTTCGGGTTGCCCGCCCGGGGAACGCGGGTGAGCCTGAGGGCGAGCGGCGCCGTGCCGGGGCCCCTCCCTCTCCCGACGAACCCCATGCGGAAGGAAGTGCGCGCGTGTCCGCCCACCACGAGTCAGCACAGCGGGGAACCCCCGGACCGCAGGACGCCAAGGACGAGCAGCTGGAACGGTTCCGTGCCGCCCCCGCCTCCGACGCCCTCACCACGGACCAGGGCGTCCGCGTCGACGACACCGACAACGCGCTGCGCGCCGGAACCCGCGGCCCGACGCTGCTCGAGGACTTCCACAACCGCGAGAAGATCACCCACTTCGACCACGAGCGCATCCCCGAGCGCGTCGTCCACGCCCGCGGCGCGGGCGCCTACGGCTACTTCGAGGCCTACGAGTCGCTGAGCGAGTACACCTGCGCCGACTTCCTCGCCGAGGCGGGCCGCCGCACACCCGTCTTCGTGCGCTTCTCCACCGTCCAGGGCCCGCGCGGCTCGGCCGACACGGTGCGCGACGTGCGCGGGTTCGCCACCAAGTTCTACACCCGCGAGGGGAACTACGACCTGGTCGGCAACAACATGCCGGTGTTCTTCATCCAGGACGCGATCAAGTTCCCCGATTTCGTGCACGCGGTCAAGATGGAACCGGACAACGAGATGCCCACCGGCGGTTCCGCCCACGACTCCTTCTGGGACTTCGCCTCCCTGCAGCCGGAGACCACCCACATGCTGATGTGGCTGATGTCCGACCGGGCCATCCCGCGCAGCTTCCGGATGATGCAGGGCTTCGGGGTGCACACCTTCCGCTTCGTCACAGCCGAGGGCCGCGGCACCTTCGTGAAGTTCCACTGGAAGCCGAAGCTGGGTGTGCACTCCCTGGTCTGGGACGAGGCACAGATCGCCGCCGGCCGGGATCCCGACTTCAACCGACGGGACCTGTGGGAGGCCATCGAGGCCGGCGAGTACCCCGAATGGGAGCTGGGCGTGCAACTGGTCCCCGAGGAGGACGAGTTCTCCTTCGACTTCGACCTGCTCGACGCCACGAAGATCATTCCCGAGGAGCAGGTGCCGCTGCGACCGATCGGCAGGCTCGTCCTCGACCGCAATCCGCAGAACTTCTTCGCCGAGACCGAGCAGGTCGCCTTCCACACGGCGAACGTCGTCCCCGGCATCGACTTCACCAACGACCCGCTGCTGCAGGGCCGCAACTTCTCCTACCTCGACACGCAGCTGATCCGCCTGGGCGGCCCCAACTTCAGCCAGCTGCCCGTCAACCGGCCCGTCGCCGACGTCCACCACAACCACCGCGACGGCTTCGGGCAGCAGGTCATCCACCCCGGCACCAACTACTTCCCCAACTCGCTCGGCGGCGGCTGCCCGGCCCACGCCGGTTCCGGCGGCGGCCCGGGGGTGTTCCGGCACTACGCGGAGCGCGTCGACGGGGAGAAGATCCGGGTGCGCAGCGAGAGCTTCCAGGACCACTACAGCCAGGCCGCGCTGTTCTGGAACAGCATGTCGGACTGGGAGCGGCGGCACCTGATGGAGGCGTTCCGCTTCGAGCTCGGCAAGGTCGGGTCCAGGGAGGTGCGCGAGCGCATGGTGGGCAACCTCGCCAACGTCAACGGTGACCTCGCCGCCATGGTCGCCGACGGCATCGGCGTGGCGGCCCCGCAGCCGGTCGCCGGCGTCCCCACGGCCGCCTCGCCCGCCCTCAGCCAGGAGAACCTGCTCGGCGAGGGCATCCGCACCCGCAAGGTCGCGGTGCTGGCCGCCGAGGGCACCGACGCCGGGCAGGTGATGGCCGTGCGCGAGCGGCTGGCCGCCGAGGGCGCGATCGCGGAGGTGCTGGCGGCCAAGGACGGCAGCGTCCGGGGCGCCGACGGCGGCGCCCTCGAGGTGGATCGCGCGCTGCCCACCATGGGCTCCGTCCTCTACGACGCGGTGCTGGTCGCGGACGGCAAGGAGGCGGTGACCCTGCTGGCGGCCGACCCGGCGGCCGTGCGGTTCGTGGAGGAGGCCTACCGCCACGGCAAACCCCTGGCCGCCCTCGGCGAGGGCACCCGGCTGCTGACCGAGGCCAAGGTCCCCGAGGAGATCGTGCTGAGCGACGAGGCGGTCGGCCACGGCATCCTGACCAGCAACGGCACCGCCTCGGCGGAGGACGTCGCCGAGGCGCTCGCGGGTGCCCTGGCGCGGCACCGCTTCCCCCGCCGCCCCGGCCTGCTCAACTGACCGGGCGACCGTCATGGCGGCCACCGCGGGAGACCGGGAGACGGTACGGAAGCTGCTCCGGGAGCACGGGCGCACGTACGCCGAGGAGGCCGGCATCCGGCTGCGGGACACCCCGCAGCCGCTGTACCGGCTCCTGGTGCTGTCCTGCCTGCTCAGCGCCCGCATCCGGGCCTCCGTCGCGGTGGCCGCCGCCCGCAGCCTGGCGGACGCGGGCATGACGACCCCGCGCCGGATGGCGGACGCCACCTGGCAGCAGCGGGTGGACGCGCTGGGGGAGGGCGGCTACCGCCGCTACGACGAGCGCACCGCCACCCAGCTGGGCGACGGCGCCCAGTTGCTGCTCGACCACTACGGCGGCGACGTGCGGCGCATGCGGGAGAAGGCGGACGGCGACGTGGACCGGCTGCGGGAGGTGCTGCGGGAGGTGCCGGGGCTGGGCCCGGCGGGCGCCGGGATCTTCCTCCGGGAGGCCCAGGGAGTCTGGAGCGAGGCCTATCCCTGCTTCGACGGCAAGGCCCTCGACGGCGCCCGGCGCCTGGGTCTGCCCACCGACCCCGGGAAGCTCGCGTCGCTGGCCGGGCGCGCGGAGGCCCCCGCACTGGCGGCGGCGCTGGTCCGGGCCGCCCTGGACAAGGAGGTTGCCGACGACGTGCGCGACTGAGGGCCGGGGCGGGTCGGAGGAACGCGGCGGGGTGGAGGAAAGGGCCGCCGGGCTTGTGCCCGGCGGCCCTCGGTGTGACGGCGGACGGAGTCCGCGACGGGCCGCCTCACCATCGGTACCAGCGGCCCCGGCCCCCGCTGCCGTCGACGGACCGCATGACGAAGCCGAGCAGCCAGATCGCGAGGACGACCACCGCGACCCACCACAGAACCTTGACGGCGAATCCCGCCCCGAAAAGGATCAGGGCGAGCAGCAGAACAAGAAGCAGTGGAACCATGGGATATCAACCTCCGGTGAATCGGGTTCCCGGTAAATTCCCTTTGAATCCGGACGTTTGAGAACCCGTCGGTGCGGTAGGTGAACAACAAGGCCCCAAAGACCGATACCGAGGCCCCATGTCAGATCCCGAGAAAACCCGGAAAACCGAGAGAACATCCCCGGAGGCCGGAAAGCCGGCCCTTACGGCACCTCAGGTCCTGCGCACGGCCCACGAACAGTTCGCGGAACTGACCGGGCTGTGCCCGGAAGGCATCTCCCGCTTCGAACAGGCCGAGCACGGCTGGGAGTTGGAGGTCGAAGTGGTGGAGGTCGCCCGCGTCCCCGAGACGATGAGCGTGATCGCGCTCTACCAGGTGACCCTCGACCCCGACGGCCTGCTCACCGGCTACCGCCGCGTGCGGCGCTACGAGCGCGGCAGGACCGGCCCCCGCTGAGAGCCGCCGCGCGGGCCGGGCGGACCGGCCGCCGGGGACGAGGGGAAGCTGTACCGAAATGAGCGTTGTCCCTGTGGAGCGGGGCGGAGGCGCAGGCGGCACCAGCGGCCTGTACGACGTCCTGGAACTCGTCCTCGACCGCGGGCTGGTGATCGACGCGTTCGTGCGCGTCTCGCTGGTCGGCATCGAGATCCTGAAGATCGACGTGCGCGTCGTGGTCGCCAGCGTCGACACCTATCTGCGCTTCGCCGAGGCGTGCAACCGCCTCGACCTGGAAGCCGGCCCGCACAAGAGCCCCGGACTGCCCGACGTGGTGGGCCGGATGACCGAGAGCGGGGCCCGCGGCAGGACCAGGGGTGCCCTGTCCGGAGCCGCCCAGACCGTGCACGACGCGGTCCGGCAGGCGCGCGGCAAGGAACCCGGGAACGGCAGCCGCCTCGCCGCCTCCCGCAATGAGGAGGAACAGTGAGCACCTACGTCTACGGCATCGCGCGTCCCGGCCGCGCCACGCTGCCCGAAGACCTCACGGGCATCGGCGACCCGCCGCTGCCCGTCCGCCTGATCGTCCACGACGACCTGGTGGCCGTGGTCAGCGACTGCCCCGGACAACTGCGGCCCAAGCGCCGCGACCTGCTGGCCCACCAGCACGTGGTGACCGAGACCGGCCGGCGCGCCCCCGTGCTGCCCATGCGCTTCGGCAGCGTCTCCGACAGCGACGACGACGTGCGCGGCGTCCTCACCGAGCACGCCGACCGCTACCGTGAGCAGCTGGCGAAGCTCGCCGGCCGCGTCGAGTACAACGTCAAGGCCGTCCACCGCGAGGACGCCGTCCTGCACCTGGTGCTCGCCGAGAACACCGGGCTGCGCACGCTCGCCGCGGCCAACCGGGCCGAGGGCGGCGGCTCCTACGAACAGCGGCTGCGCTTCGGTGAGCTGGTCGCCCAGGAGGTGCGCGAGCGCGAGGGCCACGACGCCGAGCTGGTGCGCGAGACGCTGGCACCACTGGGCGAACGGGAGCGCACGGGGCCGGAGAGCTCCGGCTGCTTCCTGAACGTTTCCTACCTCATCGAGGAGTCCGCGGCCCGCCGCCTCCTCGACGAGGCCCGCAGGCTCGAGAAGGACCACCCCCACCTCGAACTGACCGTGTACGGTCCGCTGCCGCCCTACAGCTTCGTCGAATGATCGGCTTCGTCTGCTGGGTGCTGCGCCTGCTGCTGGAGGAGGCGGAGCGGATCCACTACGACCCGGCCGTGGTGCGCGGCGAACTCAAGGCCCTGGAGGAGCGGAGGGCCGCGGGCGGCATCGACGAGGAGGAGTTCGACCGGTGCGAGGACGCCCTCCTGGACCGCCTCGAGCGTTCCCGCGGGCCGGCCGACGGCAGCAGGCCGACCGACGACGGCGGGGCGGCGACATGACCGAGCGGAGGGAGCCGGTCCGGCGGGGCGACGACTGCCCGGCCGACCTCGCCGACATTCTTGAAAGGGTGCTCGACAAGGGCATCGTCATCGCGGGCGACATCCGCGTCGACCTGCTCGACATCGAACTGCTGACGATCCGGCTGCGGCTGCTCGTCGTGTCCGTGGACAAGGCGAAGGAGATGGGAATCGACTGGTGGGAGAGCGACCCCACGCTTTCTTCGCGTGCACGCGCATCCGCCCTGGAATCCTCCCGTGGAATCGGAGAGAAGGGCGCGGGCGAATAGTCATAGGTGTTCGCCACGCGCCGCGTCATTCCCGCCGCGCGCGCTTTTCCGGTGGGCCGTCCGGGCCCTTCGGGCTACTGTCCGGTATTGCCGTCCCGTCGCCTGCCTACCAGTAGTGCCGGCGCCCGCCGACCGCGTGCCCGACGGCGCCCAGGAGCCACAGGACCAGGCCGATGATCACCAGGATGAGACCGATGGTCCACAGGATGGAGATGCCGGTCAGGAAGCCGATGATGAGGAGAATGACTCCGAGGACGATCATGGTGTCCTCCGGTTCGGTGATGTTCCCCTCCTTCCACTATCTTCCCGGGCCGGGCCCCGCGCCAGCCGCCGTCACCGCCCCGGTCCCCGGGGTCAGCTCTCCACCGTCCGGACCTGCGGCGGATGGCCGTTCCAGGTGACGAACACCGAGGTGGTCCGCGTGCCGGCCACGAAGTCCACCCGGATCCAGGCGCTCTGTTTCCACACCCGCATCCGCCACCCCTCGTCCGGCGTCGCCGAGACGAGCGCGGCCGAGCTCTCGCCGAGATCGAAGACCGCTCGCCCGCCCCGGACCGGATAGCTCTTCACCGCGCCCGCGCCCGAGGACGCCCCGGCCTCGCGTTCCGCCGATTCCCCCGCCCCGGCTCCGGCCTCCGGCGCGGGCGTGGAGCGGTCGGGGGTACGCGTCGCGGACGGTGGCGTGACGGCCGGGGGCGAGGCGGACCGCGGGGCTTCCGGTGGGTCGGTCGAGGAGGCCGCCTCACCGATCTCCGGCGCCGCGCCGCCGGAGATCGGCAGCGCCCTCGGCGGCTCGTAGGCCGTGCCCGCCAGCACCGTGCGCACCCCGTACCAGGACACCGCCATGGCCGCCGCCGTCGTCAGTACCCATGCCAGGGCACGCATGATTCCTCGCCTCACCTGGCTCATGGTGCCTCACCCGTATGGCGTACGGTGCCGCCCATGGCAAGACTGCTCGTGGTCGAGGACGACCCGTTCGTGCGCTCCGCCCTCATCCGGCAGCTGACCGAGGCCTCGCACACCGTACGCAGCGTCGGCACCGCGCTCGAGGCGTTACGCGAAGTGGCCCAGGTCGGCTTCGACCTCGTCATCCTCGACCTGGGACTGCCCGATCTCGACGGGACCCAGGCGCTGAAGATGCTGCGCGGCATCACCGACGTACCGGTCATCGTGGCCACCGCGCGCGACGACGAAGCGGAGATCATCCGGCTGCTCACCGACGGCGCCGACGACTACCTGGTCAAGCCGTTCTCCGTCGCGCACCTGAGCGCCCGCATGGCCGCCGTCCTGCGCCGCGCCGGCCGGGGCGGCGCACCGGGCGAGACGGCGCCCTCCGGCGCGCTGCGGGTCGGCGGGCTGTCCGTCGACCCGTTGCGCAGGCTGGCGGAACTGGACGGCGCCGTCCTGGACCTGACCCGGCGTGAGTTCGACCTGCTCGCCTACCTCGCCGGACGCCCCGGTGTCGTCGTCCCGCGCAGGGAACTCCTCGCCGAGGTCTGGCAGCAGTCCTACGGCGACGACCAGACCATCGACGTGCACCTGTCGTGGCTGCGCCGCAAGCTGGGCGAGACCGCCGCACGGCCGCGCTATCTGCACACCGTCCGCGGGGTCGGGGTGAAGCTGGAGCCACCGGCGGAGGCCGCATGAGATGGGCACTGGTCCGTGTCTCACTGGCCGTCACGGTGATGGTGGTGCTGGCCTTCGCCGTGCCGCTCGGGCTGGTGGTCAGGGAACTTGCCCGGGACCGGGCCTTCGCCGACGCCGAACGCCAGGCGGCCCAGATCCGCCCCGCCCTCGCCATCACCACCGACCGCGACCAACTGGAACGGGCGGTCGCCAGCTCACAGGCCGGCGGCGACGGGCGGATGGCCGTCCACGTACCCGGCGACGGCAGCCGGCGGCCGGGCACGGGCGCCGCCACGCGCGAGGCGTACGACATCGGCCGGCGCCGGGCCGACACGCGCGACGTGGAGACGGCCCGCCGCGGCCGCTCCACCGTCACCTCCGTGCCCGGCGGCTACGCCCTGCTGCAGCCGACGGCCCTGAGCACCGGCGAGTTCGCGGTCGTCGAGGTCTACGTGCCGCACCGCGCGGTCGTCAACGGCGTCACCACCTCGTGGGTGATCCTCGCCGGAGTGGGCCTGGGACTGATCGCCGGCTCCCTCGTCACGGCGGACCGCCTCGGCCTGCGCCTGGTGCGCCCGGCGGAACGCCTCGCGCGGGCCGCCGCCGACCTCGGCGAGGGAAAGCTGGGCGTGCGCGTGCGCGAGGACGGCCCGGCGGAACTGCGCGCCGCCGCCGTCGCGTTCAACTCCATGGCCGACAAGATCGTGCGGCTGCTCTCCAACGAACGCGAGCTCGCCGCCGATCTGTCGCACCGGCTGCGCACCCCGCTCACCGTCCTCCGCCTCAACACCGCCTCGCTCGGCGACGGCCCCGCCGCCGACCAGACCCGCGCCGCCGTCGCGCAGCTGGAACGCGAGGTCGACCAGCTGATCCGCGCCGCCCGTGAGCAGGGCGAGCACAAGGAACGGCCCACCCTCGGCTGCGACGCCTGCGAAGTGATCCGCGAGCGGATGGACTTCTGGTCCGCGCTCGCCGAGGACGAGGGACGGACCGTACGGCTGGCGGGCGTCGGCGAGGCCGTGCGCGTCCCCGTCGCCCGTCCCGAACTCGTCGCCGCGCTCGACGCGATGCTCGGCAACGTCTTCCGCCACACCCCCGAGGGCACCGCCTTCGCGGTGGACGTCCACCACAGCGAGGAGGCCGTGATCGTGCTCGTCTCCGACGCCGGTCCCGGCATCGCCGACCCGGACGCCGCGCTGCGCCGCGGCCACGGCGCCGGCGGCCCCGGCTCCACGGGGCTCGGCCTGGACATCGTGCGCCGGGTCGCGGAATCCACCGGAGGCGACGTGCGGATCGGGCGCTCGGTGCTCGGCGGCACGGAGGTCCGGGTGTGGCTCGCGCTGCACGGGGGCGGCGGGCCGCGAGACGGCGGGCGGCGCCGCCGCCGGATACGGCGCGCCCGCGCGGGGCGGGTTCTTTAACGGTCGTCCATGTGTTCCTTAAGCCCGCCATAAATAGCGGGTCCGGGCCCGCGATTGATCGATTGGTCCGATTCGTTCTCGCTAGCGTGCTGCCACGTCACCCCCCACCCTCACGACAGGCAGGTACGCGATGGGTTCCTCCGCACACCGCCGGCGCATGAGCCGCAAGGCGAAGCTGATCGGCGTCGGCATCGCCGTGACGCTCGCGACGGGCGCGGCGTTCACGCTCACCGGTACGGCCAGTGCCGCGTCGGTCGGTGCGACCTTCTCCCGGACCAGTTCCTGGGCGGGCGGCTACACCGGGCAGTTCGTGGTCACCAACGGCACGGACAAGGAACTGCCGGGCTGGACGCTGACGTTCGAGCTGCCGCAAGGCACGAAGGTCACCTCCCTGTGGAACGGCAAGCACACGGTCAGCGGCCGGACCGTCACCGTCGAACCGGAGAGCTGGAACCGGACCGTCGCCCCCGGCCAATCCGTGACCGTCGGATTCGTCGCCACCGGGGACGGAACGGCCGGCGCCCCGGTCGCCTGCCGGATCGGCAACGGCAAGTGTTCGGCGGACGATTCCCCCGCCCCACGGCCCACCGCCCCGACGCTCAAGCCGACGTCCAAGCCCACCGCCGGGCCGACGTCCGGGCCCACGCGGCCGCAGCCCGAGCCGACCGCGACCTCACCCGCCCCGGGCGGCAGGAACGCCGCCTTCTCCCCGTACGTCGACACCCTCCTCCACCCCGCCTACGACCTCCTGGGCACCGCCGAGAAGACCGGCGTCAAGAACTTCACCCTGGCCTTCGTCACCTCCGGCGGCGGCTGCACCCCCAAGTGGGGCGGCTCGACCGAACTCGACAGCAACCCCGTGGCCCGGCAGATCGGCCCGCTGCGCCGGGCGGGCGGCGACGTACGGGTCTCCTTCGGCGGCGCCGCCGGTTCCGAACTTGCGCTCGCCTGCTCCTCCGCCACCGAACTCGCTGCCGCGTACGGCAAGGTCGTGGACGCCTACGAGCTCACCCAGGTCGACTTCGACATCGAGGGGAGCGCACTGCCCGACAAGGCTGCCAACACCCGCCGTGCCCAGGCCATCGCCCTGCTCCAGAAGAAGCACCCCGGCCTCGACGTGTCCTTCACCCTGCCGGTGATGCCCACGGGCCTCACCCAGGACGGCGTCGACCTGGTCGCGAACGCCAGGAAGAACGGCGTGTCCATATCCACGGTCAACATCATGGCGATGGACTACGGATCGTCCTTCACCGGGGACATGGGGCAGTACGCGATCGACGCGGCCACCGCCACGCAGGCCCAGATCAAGGGCGTGCTCGGACTGGGCGACAAGGCCGCGTGGAAGGCCGTCGCGGTCACCCCGATGATCGGTGTCAACGACGTGGCCACCGAGGTCTTCACGGTCGACGACGCCACCCAGCTGGTGAGGTTCGCCCGTTCCAAGGGGATCGGCCGGCTGTCGATGTGGTCCGCCACGCGTGACAAGCAGTGCCCGGGTGGCGCCCAGAACTCCGCTTCCGCGACCTGCAGCTCGATCCGGCAGGACGAGCTCGCCTTCACCAAGGCGTTCGCCGCCCGCCAGGGCTGAGCCGCGCCGCACCCCCCACCCACGAAGGAGAACCCCCCATGCACATCCGCCGCACCACCGCACGCGTCGCCGCCCGGCTCTCCGTACTCGGTGTCGCACCCCTCGCCCTCACCGCGCTGACCGCCGCACCGGCCGGGGCGCACGGATCCTTGACGGACCCGGTCAGCCGGGTGTCCGCCTGCTTCGCGGAAGGACCGGAACACCCGCGCTCGGCGGCCTGCAAGGCGATGGTCGCGGCCGGCGGCACCCAGCCGCTCTACGACTGGAACGAGGTCAACATCGGTGACGCCGCCGGGCGCCACCGCCGGATCATCCCGGACGGCAAGCTGTGCAGCGCCGGGCGCGCCAAGTACAAGGGTCTGGACCTGCCGCGCGCCGACTGGCCGGGGTCGAAACTGGCCCCGGGCAAGCACACCTTCCGGTACCGGGCGACCGCCCCGCACCGCGGCACGTTCGAGCTGTACATCACGAAGCCCGGCTACGACCCGAGGAAGCCGCTGAAGTGGGCGGACCTGGAGGCGAAGCCATTCGCCAAGGTCACCGACCCCACGCTGAGGCAGGGAAGCTACGTCTTCGACGGCACCGTCCCCAAGCGGTCCGGCCGGCACCTGGTCTACAGCGTCTGGCAGCGCTCGGACAGCCCCGAGGCCTTCTACACCTGCTCCGACGTGGACTTCGGCGGAAAGGCACCGGCGACCCGGACACTGGCGGCCGCTCCCGCCGCGTCGGCCCCCAGCGACGAGCAGATCGCGGAGCAGGCCGCCAGGTCGACCGTCGACCACGGCGGCCACGGGGGTGACGGGCCCGGCGAGGGAGCGCACAGCGAGCGCGGGCACGTCAAGGACGGGCACGAACCCCACTCCGCGGCGCGGGCCGCCAACGCCCCGGCCGCCCAGGGCGGCCACCTCGCCGAGACCGGCGGCGACAGCCGCACCACCATGCTGGCCGTCACCGGCGCCGGGGTCCTGGCGGTCGGTTGCGCCACGTTGTTCCTGGCCGCACGACGGCGCTCCGCCCGGAACCGCGGCTGACACCGGCCCGCCCCGGCCCCCGACCCTGGCGCTCGCCCGGCCTTTGACACCCTCTAGAATTGAAGAGTTCTTCAATTCATGAGTTGCTGTGATGTCAGGACCGGCCGGGGCGGAGGTCTGAGGTGGGCGGGTACGAGTGGAATCGCGGGCGCACGCCGTCGGTGGCGTGCGGGAGTGAGGGCTCACCCGTCTGGCGGCGCATACTGACGGTGCCCCTCGTCCCCGAAGCCGTGCGGCAGGCGAGGTGCGACACCGCCATGGCGCTGTCGGAGTACGCCATCCCCACCAACAGCGCCTTCGCCGGCGCCGTCCTGCTGGTGGTGAGCGAGCTGGTCGCCAACGCCGTGCGCCATGCCGCGGCGCGTTCCGTCACGGCCGACGTGACCATCGCGGTGGGTGCCGGGCAGCTCGTCATCGGCGTCGCGGACCAGGACCCTTGCCTTCCCGACCTGTCCCCGGGAGCGGTCGGCGGCGGTCTGCGGACCGTGGCCGACCTCGCCGCCGCCTACGGGGGCACGCTCGGCGTGGAACCCGCCGTGCACGGTTGCGGCAAGGCGGTCGTGGCCCGCTTCCATGTCCCGGACGACCGGGGGCCCTACGGCGGGTTCACCGGCAGACGCGTCGGCTCCCGGGCGTTCTGACCCCGCGGTACCGCGATCATCCGCAGGCCGGCCGGCCGGGGGATGCTCACGGACCGTACCTCGCGCGGAGCCTCCTCCCGCACGGGACGCAGCCGCCAGCGCGCCGCGACCGTCGCCAGCACGACGGCCATCCCGGTCCGGGCGAAGGCGTCGCCCAGGCACTTGCGGTTGCCCTCGCCGAAGGGGATGAAGGCCCCCCGGGGCAGCGACGCGGCGCGCCCGGCCGCCGCCCAGCGGTCGGGGTCGAAGCGGTGCGGGTCGGGATACAGCCGGGGGTCGCGGTGCAGGGCGTAGACGCTGAAGGCGACCTCGCTGCCCTCGGCGAGGTGTACGCCCCCGAGCTCCACCGCCGTCGTGGCCCTGCGCATCGACAGCGGGATCGCGTGCAGGCGCAGCACCTCGTGCAGCACCGCGCCCGTGTACGCGAGACGGGACGGATCGAGGAGGTGCGCCGGGCCGGCGCCGACGGCCTCGCTCACCTCCTCGTGCAGCCGCCGGTCGGCCTCGGGGGCGCGGCCCAGTTCGAAGAAAGCCCAGGACAGCGCCGCCGAGGTGGTCTCGGCGGCGGCCACGGTGATGGTGACGAGTTCGTCGCGGACCTGTTCCGGGCTCATGGCCTCGCCGCTCTCCTCGTCGCGCGCCGCCAGCAGCAGCGACAGGAGGTCGCCGTGGTCGGCGCCCGCCGCCCGGTACCTGGCGATGACGTTGTCGAACTCCCGGCGGAGCCGGGCGGCCGCGGCGTCGAACCGGCGGTTGACGGGGATGGGCAGCGGGTCGAGCGCCTTGGGCAGCACGGCCCGGGTGACGGCGTCGCGCATGATGACCGGCAGCGAGCGCCGCATCTCCTCGACCGCCGGCCGTCCCATGGGGGAGGAGAACATCGCCTCGGCGAAGGCGGCCATCACCAGTTCCGTGACGGCCGCGTCCAGCTCGACGACCTGCCCCGGGCGCCACGCCTCCGTCAGGGCGCGTGCGTGGCGTTCCATGGCCGCGGCATGACCGGTGCGCGCTGCGCGGCCGAAGGCGGGCCGGATCAGGCGGCGTTGGCGGCGGTGCAGTTCACCGTCGGACGTGGCGAGGCCGTTGCCGAACAGCTGCCGCACCCGGTCGGCGTGCCGCCCCCTGTCGAAGCAGCGTGCCTGGATGACCAGGACCTCGCGGATCAGCTGGGGGGAGGTGACGAAGTACACCGGCCGGACGCCCAGGTCCACCCGGACGATGTCCCCCACGGTGTGCAGCGACTCCAGGAACCGCAGGGGGCGCCGGCACAACGCCGGTGTGTGGCCGAGCAGGGGAACGCGTCCCGGCGCGGCGGGCACCGACCGGAGGGTGTCGCTCACGTGAAGTCCTCGTCCGTGGGTGTCGACGGTCTCCATGGGTGTCAACGGGCGATGAGGTCGTCGAAGGTGCCCTTGATCCTGGGGAGGTCCAGGTCGTAGCGGCGGGTCTCGCCGATCCACAGCAGGTCCGCGAAGGCGTACGCCCGCAGGTCGGTGGCGAGGCGGAGCGCCTCGACGGCCGCCTCCGGGGGCAGCTCCAGCGACCGGGCGAGGCGGGGGAGCTGCTCCTGGATGTCCAGGAGTACCCGTTGACGGCGTTCGGCCCGGTCCAGGACCCGGTCCACCGCCTCGGCCAGGGTGCATCCCTCGCTCGCGGCGATGACCCGCACCATATTGCAGGTCTGGCCGTCGGCGATGTCCTTCTCCAGGCCGTAGACATCGTTGTGCCAGGCCAGAATGTCGGCGAAACACAGCGTCAGTTCACGGAAGAGCAGGCTGTCGCGCAGCGCGTCGGGAATACGGATGCGCGAGACGATCTCCAGGACGTCCACCTGGAAGAGCATCGCGATGGTGTTGCGGCGCATGGTGATAAAGGTGGCCGCGTCGGGTACGCGTCCTGTCGCGTGATAGCGGTTCTGCAGGACGATGGCCTGCATATAGTCCATGAAATGGCCGGTGATGCGCTGCAGCCGGCGCCCGGAAAGCCCGGCGGTGAGCCGGGGCCAGAGGTCGGCGAAGCCCGCGATCACCGGATTGTCCGCCGGTGGCCCGCCGTCCCCTCCCGTGCCCGTCACAATGGCCCGCATGGCGCACAGGACGCGGTGCACCCGCTCTTCCCGCTCACCCCAGTCGTAGTTGTCGTACTGGTCGTCGGCCAGGGACCCCCAGCAGAACCACTGGATTCCCAGGACCAATTGCTCCAGCTCCACCGTGGGCGTCGCGATTCCGTGATACATGCCGAATTTGAAGGAACGCAGATGCCGTTCCTGCGTCTCGTTGCTCAGGAATCCGAGTTTCCACAGCCAGGCGACCACCTTGTCCTCGGCCTCTTCGGCGGCCGGGTTGACGGAGGGCCGCGGCGGTTCGTAGAAGCCGTCGACGAGTACGGACAGATCGATCATCGGCATGGGATCGCCTCCTGAGTTCCGGCCGGGGGCATCATGAGGTGCGCTCCGTCATCGCGTGCGCGAGCCGGCGCAGCGTCGCGGTGACGGCGGGCGGAAAGGGCGCGCGGTCCAGGGCCCGCAGGGCCTCACCACGCCGCCTCGCGATCATCGCTTCCACGTCCCGGCGCGCCCGGGTGTCCTCGAGGACGCCCCGGACGGCGGCGGCCCGGTGCTCGTCCAGGGCGGGGCTGCCCACCCACGCGTCGAGGACGCCCCGTTGCGCGGGCGTGGCCCGCACGGCGGCGAGGGACATCAGGACCGTGTGCTTGCCCTCGCGCAGGTCGTCGATGGTGGGCTTGCCGGTCGTCGCGCTGTCGCCGAACACGCCGAGGAGGTCGTCCCGGAGCTGGAAGGCCTCGCCGAGCGGGAGCGCGTAGGCGGTGCAGGCGTCCATGACCGGTGCGCCGGAGCCCGCGAGCGCGGCACCCAGGTGCAGGGGCCGCTCGAAGGTGTACTTGGCCGTCTTGAACCGGATGGTCGTCAGGGCCGTCTCGAGTCCGCCGTCGAGCCCGCCGGTGAAGAGCAGGTCGAGGTACTGGCCGAGCATGACCTCGGTGCGCATGGTGTGCAGCACGGGCAGCACGGCGCCCGACTGGACGGCTGTGAGCCCGGCCGTCTGGAACATCTCGTCCGACCAGGACAGGGCCAGGTCGCCCAGCAGGATGCCCGCGTTTGCGCCGAATGCGCGGCTGTTGCCGCGATGGGCGCGGTCGCCGTGCAGAACGGCGAGGGCGCGGTGCGCGCTCGGGCGCCCGCGGCGGGTTTCGCTGCCGTCCATGACGTCGTCGTGGATGAGGGCGAAGGCGTGGAAGAGTTCCAGGGAAGCCGCCACGCGCAGCACCGGTGCCGGATCTCCTTTGCCATGGGCGGCGTGCCATCCGCATATGCACATCAGCGGCCGGATCCGTTTGCCTCCGGCGAACAGCAGGCCGCGCAGGGTGGTGACGAGGTCGGTGATATGAGGGGAAACCGGCGACCTTATCTGCTCGGCGAAGAACTCCTCCAGAACGGCCTCCACCGCGAGGCGGATCCTGTGCAGGTCCAATGCCTCCTCTGCGGTGAGCACGGACATGGCCAACCCCCCTATGCCCGAGTACCGGAATGACTCATTCAGGAAAGGGCACGGCCCTTTCCTCATTCACATGAACGCAATCGAGGCTTGCCCATTTAATCGTTAAAACAAACCGGGCCGCCTGCCCTGCTCACACGCGCTTTCGGGCGCGCTGTGACGCTCCAGAGGGCGCGCACCTCAGGCGCGCGCCCCCATTTCCTCGGTGTTCAATTCACAGCCGGCGCGGCCGCAGGCCCGCCTCGGCCAATTCCGTGCGAGCCTTGGCCATGACGGCGTCGGCGCCGCATGTGGTCGCGACCTCGAGACCGCGGTACAGGTTCTCCGCCGCCTGCGTCAGGCGACCCGTCCGTCGCAGCGCCGCTCCGAGGTCGACGAGGGCGCACGCGAGTTCGTACGTCGACGGCGACTTCTCCAGGTGGCCGACCGCCCGCTGGAGCAGTTCGGTGCGCTCGGGCTCCGCGTGAACGCGGGCCGCCACGTACAGGGCCTGGCCCATGGCCGAGTCCGTGCCGAAGCGTTCGGCGCGCGACACCGCCTCGTTCGCCAGCTCCCGCGCGCGAGCCGTGTCCGTGGACCGGTGGGTGAGCGCCAGGTGGAGCTGCCAGGGGCACCAGGCGGGGTTGAGCATGCCCCGCGCGTCGAGACTCTCGCCCACCGCCTCCAGCTCCCGTGCGGCTCCCTCGTGGTCGCCCTGGGCCAGCAGCAACTCGCCCACGACCGCTTGGGCGTTCGGGATGGTCACCGCCGTGGGGAAGGGTGCCGCGAACTCGTAACGCGCCGCCAGTTCCTGGGCGGCCTCCACCTGGCCGCGGGCCAGCAGGATCTCGATCAGAGTGCCGAGCGCGTACCACTGCGCGGGTGTGCGGGGACCGACCGGGTCGGCGGCCCGCAGCCCGGCGCGCGCGAAGTCCTCCGCGTCCGTCAGCCGGCCGCAGCGGAACCGGAAGTACGCCAGCAGGGTGTAGCCGAACGACAGGTGGGCGCCACGCCAGGCCTTGCCCTCGAACTCGGCGATGCCCTCGGCGAAGAGTTCCTCGGCCCGGTCGGGACGGTCGCAGTACATGAAGGTGAGTGCCAGCAGCGCGGGGATCTCGTAGCCCCAGTGCTCGTCGGTCCAGCTGAGGCCCGAGCCCAGGGCCCGCTCCGCGTGCTCCAGCGCGACGGCGGCCGGCTCGCCGCGCACCACGGCGTCCCAGGCCCGCAGCCCCAGGGCATAGCGCTCGGTCAGGTCACGGCCCGTCAGCCGCTGGGCGAGCTGGGCCAGCAGGCGCGAGCGTGCCGGGCCGTCGTCCTCCTTCGTGGTGAAGACGGCCCGCAGGAAGTGCTCGGTGTGCATCCGCAGCTTCACGCGCGGGTCCGTGGTCGCCCGTGCCTCCTCCGCCAGCACCTTGGCCGCCTCCGGAACCTGGTCGAAGTGCGCCAGGGACCGCGCCAGCCGGATGACGGCGCCGACCCGCATCTCCGGGTCGAGGCTGGGTTCGTCCAGCGCGGCCCGCAAGTGGTTGATAGCGACCACCGGGTCGCGGAGGAGCGCGGGGCTGCCCAGCTCGTACAGCACCGATGCCTTCATCTCCGGCGGCGGAGGCTCGCGCAGCGCCCGGTCCAGACAGCGGCGGGCGGCGTCGGGCGCGCCCGTGCGCAGGTACTCCCGGGCGGCCTCCTGCAGGTGCCCGGCCACCCAGTCGTCCTCCTCCGGGTGGGTCTCCAGCAAGTGCCGGGCGGCCGCCGCCGACCCCTTGCCGGACTCGATGAGCTCCCACGCGGTCTTGCCGTGCAGGGCCACCCGCACGGCGGCGGGGATCGCGCCGTAGACCGCCGTCGCGATCAGCGGGTGGTCGAACTCCAGCGTCTCCTCGCCCCGCACGATGTGCGCGGCCCGCAGCTCGTCCAGCGCCTGACCGGCCTCCGCCGGCCCCAGCCCCGCCACGCAGGCGGCCAGCCCGGCCGAGGCCTCGGTGCCCAGCACGGCCACGGCCCAGGCCAGCCGGGTGACCGACGAGCCCAGCCGGTCGAGCCGGTCCAGCACGCCCACACCGGACATGGCGCCCGCCACCCCGTGCAGCTGCGTGGCGTTGTCGCCCGTCGGGGTGATGCCCCGCTCGCGGATCGCGGCGGACAGCCCGACCGTCTCGAAGGGGTTACCACCGGTGATCTTCCACACCTCGGCGCCGAACTTCTCCTCGACGTCCGTGCCGAGCTCGCGTGCCACCAGGTCGGTGACCGCGGCCGCGCTCAGCGGCGGCAGCTCCATCGGCCGCACCCGGCGGCTGAGCATCTCGCCGAACGCCCGCGGGATGTCGGGCACTTCGTCCGGCCGGTAGGCGACGATCGCCAGGACCGGAAGCTCCTCGATCCGCGCGGTGAAGGACGCCAGCCAGGTCAGCGACTCCGCGTCCGCCCAGTGGGCGTCGTCCAGGACGAGGACCAGGGCGCCGCGCGAGACGGCCACGTTGGTGACCACCCAGTCCAGGCCGTCCCGCACACCCTGCGGGTCCGGCGCCGCGGCCTCGGCGGCCGGGCACAGGCCCAGGACGGGACCGACGATGCCGTACCAGTCGCCCAGCACCGCGCGGCGGTCGGCCTCGGAGTACGAGGCCATGAGCGGCTGGAACAGCTGCCGCAGCACGTGGAAGGCGGAACTCTGCTCGTTCTCGCCGCCACGGGCCCACAGCGTCGTGCACTCCCGGCCGTCGGCGGCCAGCCGCCGGACCTCGGCCAGCAGGGTGGTCTTGCCGGAGCCCGCCGGGCCCGTGAAGGAGAGCAGCCCGCCGCGCGGGGCGCGCCGCTCCTCCTCCCCGTCCGGGCGCCGCCCGGTCAGGTGGTCCAACGCCGTCCGCACCGAAGCCCGTTGGGCGTCGCGCTCCAGGGCCTCCGGGGGTTTCTCCCCGGCCTCCGAGCGCGCCCGGGGAATTCCCGCCGACCGCGTGCCGACCCGACCTGTCACTGTGCCTCCCGTGAATCGCTGCGCCGCGCACACCGCCGCTCCGCGCGGCGGAACAGCGGGAGCGGATCGGCCCCCTCGGGACACCGGCGGTACGGCTCGCGGCAATGGCGTAGCGTATGCCCGCCCGCCGGGACCCCGGAGCGTTTCGGCTTTTCCGCAAGCCCGTTGCCCTGATGTGATGGCCTGAAGTTGCGATCACGCCTGACGCTGCGGTATCGCGGCGGCCGGTGCGTTTGTCACCGTACGCGGTGCTCCTCGAACGGCGCCGCGCGCCGGGCGTCGGGGGAGACCGGCGGCAGGTGGGGCGTGTGGTTGACCAGGCGGGCGGAGTTGCCGACGACGGCGATGCTGCTCGTGTTGTGGAGCAGCGCTGCCAGGACCGGGTTCATGGTGCCGCCCGCGCCGGCGAGCAGCCCGACGAGGTTGACGCCGATGGCGAGCCCGTAGTTCTGCCGCACCACCCGCAGCGTGTGCCGGCTGAGTTCGACGACGGCGGCGACCTGGCGCAGGTCGTTGCCGGCCAGCGCGATGTCGGCGGTCTCCAGGGCCACGTGGGAGGAGTGTTCGCCCATGGCGATGCCGACGTCGGCCAGGGCGAGGGCGGGAGCGTCGTTGGTGCCGTCGCCGACCATCGCCACCGTGTAGCCCTCCGCCCGCAGGTCGCGGATCAGCTGGAGCTTGCCCTCCGGCAGGGCGTGCGCGTGCACCTCGGTGATGCCCAGCGCGTCGGCCACCACCTGCGCGGTCTCCGGCGCGTCGCCGGTGAGCAGGATCAGGCGCGCCACGCCGAGTTCGCGCAGCTGGCCGATGACGGTCTCGGCGCCGTCGCGCACGGCGTCGGACACCCCGAGCATGCCGATGAGGTCGTCGTCCCGCGCCAGGCAGATGACGGTCTCGCCGCCGCCGCGCAGCCGTTCGGTCCACCCCCGCGCGTTCTCCGTCAGCTCCAGGCCGTGCCGGCGCAGCAGGGCGGGGCTGCCGACCAGCAGGCGCGAACCGTCGAGTTCGGCCCGCATGCCCATGCCGAGGACGACCTCGCACGCCTGGTGGATGGGGATGTGCAGGTGCTCCTCCTCTGTGCGGGCCACGATGGCCTGGGCGAGGGGGTGCAGGGCGTGCAGTTCACCGGAGGCGGCCAGGCTCAGCACCTCGTCGGCGGTGAACCTGTCGCTGAGCGTGACCACGCTGGTGACCAGCGGCTTGCCGAAGGTGAGGGTGCCGGTCTTGTCGAAGACGACGGCGGTGACCCGCCCGATGCCCTCCAGGTGGGTGCCGCCCTTGATGAGGGTGCCGCGGCGGGCGCCGTTGCCGATGGCGGCGCTGATGGCGGTCGGGGTGGCCAGCCCGGCGGCGCACGGGCAGGCGATGAGCAGCATCGTCATCGCGCGCCGGGCGTCACGGGTGACGGCGTAGGTCAGCGCGGACAGCGCGAACGAGACGGGCACGAACCGCCGGGTGAAGCGGGTCGCCACGGTCTGGATGGGCGCCCGGTCGGTCTGGGCCTCCTCCACCCGGCTGATGATGCGCCCCACGGTGGTGTCCCGGCCCACCGAGGTGGCGCGCACGACGAGCGAGCCGGAGGAGACGATGGTGCCGGCGTAGACGTGGGAGCCGACGCGGGCGTACACGGGCAGCGCCTCGCCCGTGATGGCCGCCTGGTCCACCAGGGCCTCCCCGGAGACGGTGTGGCCGTCCACCGGGATGCGGTGGTGCTCGTACACGGCGACGTCGTCGCCCGGCTCGACGTCCGCGAGCGCCACCTCGACCTCCACGCCGTCCCTGACCAGCCACACGCGCTCCTCGCCGACGGTCAGCAGCTCCTGGATGGCGCGCCGGGTGCGGCGCAGGGTGAGGGACTGCAGGAACTCGCCGATGTTCAGCAGCCACAGGACGGTCAGGGCGACCACGTTCTCGCGCAGCACCAGGGAGATGACCGTCGCCGCCGTCACCAGCGTGTCCGTGCCCGGCGAACCGCGGCCCCGCAGCGTTCGCAGGGCGCCGCGGAAGAACGGCAGGCCGGTGAAAACCGTGACCGTGGCGGCGAATCCGGAGGAACCGAAGGACATCCGCGGCCGGCGCAGCAGGCGGCGCAGCGCGATGAGCGCGAGGACCGCCCCGCCGACGACCAGGCGGGCGAGCTCGCCGGTGGGGGAGTCGGGCAGCGAACGCGTGGCCCTGACCGGCGCCGAGGCGGGCGGGGGCTCCTCCAGCGCGGCCACCAGGCGGTCGGTGTCGAGCCGGTCGGGCGCCATCCAGATGACGACGCTGCCGGTGCGCGGGAAGACGCGCAGCGCGCGGAACCCCTCGATTCCGGCCAGCCGTTCGTCCACCTGCCCGGCACTGGCGGGGCGCGTGCGCAGCCAGGGAACGGTCAGCCGGGCGCGGCCGGCGGCCACGGAACGTACGACCACAGTGGTCATGATCAGTGCTCGTGACCGTGGTCGTGGTCGTGGTCCTCGGCGGCGACGGCGGACGGCGGCGGTGCCTCCTCGCCCAGCGTGGTCCGGGCCTCGGCGAGTACGTCACCGGCCTTGAGCCGGGCCTCCTCGGCGGCCGAGGCGAGCCACCGGCCGGCGACGATGCCGCCGGCGATGCTTCCGACGAGCGCCTTCCTGGCCGCGGGCCTGGCTTCCGGGAGCCGTTTGGCGGCCTCCTGGAGGATCAGGCCGCCCACCACGCCGGAGACCGCGTAGTGCGCGAGCCGGCCGGCCGCTGCGCCGGCGAGAGCTGCGGGATGCATGAAGCCCTCCTTCCGTGCCTGCCGGAGGGGCTCGAGTGGGCCTCCCTTCAAGTGTGCGCCCGTTCGGGGTACGCGGGCGACCGGGCACCGCGGGAAATCCGGCGGCCGCCCACCAGGCGGCAGCCGAGGTAGATCAGGAAGGAGATCGTGGTGACGAAGGGGCTGATGGGCACGGTGCTGCCCAGGGCGAGCAGGATCCCACCCTCCATCGACACCAGCGCGAAGACGACGCTGAGCAGCGGCAGCCGCACCGGGGACGCCGTCACCCGGGCCGCGGCGGCCGCCGGGGTGACCAGCAGCGAGAGCACCAGCAGGGCCCCGACGATCTGGACGCACAGCGCCACGGCCAGGCCCAGGACCAGCATGAACGCCGTGGACAGGGCCCGTACGGGCACGCCCCGGGCGGCGGCCACCTCCGGGTCGGCGCTGGCGAAGGTCAGGGGCCGCCACATGACAGCCAGGGCCGCCAGCACCACGGCGGACGTGCCGAGGAGCCAGGCCGTCTGCGGGGTGGCGACGGCGATGATCTGGCCGGTCAGGATGCCGAACTTGTTCGCCGCCCGGCCCTTGTAGAGGGACAGGAACAGCACGCCCAGGCCGAGGCCGAAGGGCATGATGATGCCGATGACCGAGTTGCGGTCGCGGGCCCGCACCCCCAGCAGCCCGATCGCCCCCGCCGCCAGCAGCGAGCCCGCGATGGAACCGGCAACGATGTTCAGCCCCAGGAACAGGGCGACCGAGGCCCCGGCGAAGGACAGCTCGCTGATGCCGTGCACCGCGAACGGCAGGTCACGCATGATGACGAACACTCCGGCCAGCCCCCCGACCAGGCCGAGCAGCGCCCCGGCGAGCAGGGAGCTCTGCGCGAGCGCGAGCAGCTCGCCGTAGTGGTCGAAGCCGAAGATCTGCTCCAGCGGACCGGGATCCCCCTCGGCGCCGGCGAGCACCCGGCCGGCGGAGCGGGCGGCGGCGGAGGCGTTCATGGCGGAGGCGGTCACGGCGGCGGTCCGCCGTCCGGCGGGCCCGCGTTGCCGTCACCGTTCCCGTTGTCGTTGTCGCCACCGTGGTTGTGCGCGGGCCCGTCGTCCGGGGCGCCCACCACGACGATCCGGTCGCGCACCCGCAGCACGTCGACGCGCGTCCCGTACAGATGCGACAGGGTGGCCGAGGTCATCACCTCGTCCGGCGGGCCGACCCGATGTCCGCCCCTGGCCAGGTACAGCACCCGGTCCACCATGCCCAGCACCGGGTTGATCTCATGGGTGACGAAGACGACGGCCGTCCCGGCGGACCGGCGCCGCCGGTCCACCAGTTCGGTCACCGACCGCTGGTGGTGCGGGTCGAGGGAGAGCAACGGCTCGTCGCACAGCAGGAGCCGCGGGTCGGCGGCGAGCGCCTGGGCGATGCGGACGCACTGCAGCTCGCCCCCGGAGAGCCGGCCCAGCGGCATGTCCGCGTACGGCGCCGCCCCGACCATCGTCAGCAGCTCCTCCACCCGGCGCCGGGACGCGGGCGAGGGCAGCGGTCCCCACCGGTGGCCGTCCAGGCCCAGCCGCACCAGGTCGCGGGCCCGCAGCCCGGTGGGCACGGTGGGCGCCTTGTGCTGCGGCACGTAACCGATGCGCCTGCCGCCGTCGCGGGGAGCCCCGCCCAGAACGGTCAGGGAGCCCGCGGTGAGTTGCCGCCGGCCCAGCAGGACCCGCAGCAGGCTGGTCTTGCCGGACCCGTTCGGGCCGAGCACCGCGAGGAACTCCCCGGGCCGCACATCGAGATCCAGGTCGTGCCACAGCACCCGCTCGCCGTAGGCCAGCGTGGCGCCGCGCAGGCTGACCACAGGCGCGTCCGGCCCCTCGCCCTGCGGGGCGGCGGACGACCGGAGGGCGGACGGTGCGGCGGGCCTGGGGCGGCGCCTCATACGCGGTACCTCATGCGTGGTGTCTCATGCGTCCAGCGCCTTCCTCAGCGCGTCGATGACGGACCGCATCCAGCCGATGTAGTCCTGGCCGCGTGGCAGCGTCTCGGTCACCGGCACCACCGGGATCCCGTTCTCCTCGGCGGCCCGCCTGACCTTCTCCGTCTGGGGGCCGGACGTCTGCTGGTTGACGACCAGTGCCTCGACCTGGCGGCCGGTGAACAGGCCGAGCGTCTGCCGCAGGACGGCGGCGGAGACCTCGTTGCCCTCCTCGACCGCCGCGCCGAACTCCGCGGGCGTGCGGTCGCGCAGCCCGCAGGCCTCGATCAGGTAGCGCGGTACCGGCTCGGTGACGGCGACGGCGGCACCCGGATGGTCCGCCTTGATCCGTGCCTCCTCCGCCTCCAGAGGCCGGAGCCTGCCGTTGAACTCCTCGGCGTTGCGCCGGTAGTAGCCGGCGTTCGCGGGCGCCGCCCCGGCCAGGGCGTCGGCGACGCGGGTGGCCAGCCGGCCGGCCGTGGGCAGGTCGTACCAGACGTGTTCGTTGAGTTCCCCGCCCGCCGGGGCGGTCCGTCCCGCGACCTCGACGGCGTTGACGACCACGGCCGAGGAGTTGCCGGAGCTCCGCAGCATCCTGCCGATGAAGTCGTCGTAGCCGCCACCGTTCTCGACGACGACCCGTGCCCTGGACAGCGCCAGCTGGTGGCGGGTACCGGCCTCGAACGAGTGCGGGTCCTGGGCCGGGTCGGTGATGACGGAGGTGACGTCCACCCGGTCGCCACCGACCTGCCGCACGATGTCCCCGTACACACTTGTGGAGGCCACCACCCGCACGGCGGACGCGGGCCCGGGGCTCGTCGTGCCGTCGCCGGAACCCGGCCCGCCGCCACAGCCGGTGAGCGGCACCAGCGCGAGCAGGGCGAGAAGGGCGAGGAGCGCCGGGCCGCGCGCGGAGGAGATCCGCATGCGCCTCCTCCTGGAGCAGAGGGAACCGGAACGGTCAGCGCCGCGCGCTCAGCACTGGGGCCGACGACCGTGGTTGGCCGCGTGCTTGCGACGCGACTTCTTCTTGCGGCGGCGCTTCGAGGACATGACGACTCCTCTCCCGAAGAGATGTTCCTGACGCATATTTCCTGATGCATGCCTGATTCACACCATTTCACAGGGGTACCCGGTCCGCCATGTCACGACCTGACGGACCCGGCGCCCCGCCACCCCCCGGCGTCGCCGAGTCCTACTGGATGGCCACCGCGCCCGCCGCGCCCCGCGCCGCCGCCCTGACCTCGGACATCGAGGTGGACGTCGCCGTCGTCGGCGCCGGCATGGCCGGGCTGAGCACCGCGTGGGAACTGATCGAGGCGGGCCGCTCGGTGGCCGTCCTCGAGGCCGACCGCCTCGCCGCCGGCGTCAGCGGGTACACCACCGCCAAGCTGTCCGCGCTGCACACCCTCGTCTACGACAGGCTGCGCCGGACCCGGGGAGCCGAGGGGGCCCGGCTCTACGCGCTCTCCCAGCGCGAAGCGGTCGAACGGGTCGCCGAGGTCGCCGCCGCGCTGCGCGCCGACTGCGACCTCGAACGGCTGCCCGCCGTCACCTACACCACCGATCCCGCACAGCGCGAGCGCCTGCGCGCGGAGGCCGAGGCCGCCCGGGAGGCGGGCCTGGCGGCCTCGTACACCGAGGAGACCGGGCTGCCCTTCCCCGTCGCGGGCGCCGTACGCGCCGAGGACCAGGCCCAGTTCCACCCCCGCCGGTACCTGCTCGCCCTCGCCGAGGACATACGGGAGCGCGGCGGCCTCCTGTACGAACGCACCCGGGTCACGGGCCTGAGCGAGGGCACACCGTGCCGGCTGACGACCGAGAACGGCTCCGTCGTCACCGCGCGGGACGTCATCGTCGCCACGCACTACCCCGTCTTCGACCGGGCACTGCTGTTCACCCGTCTCTCACCGCGCCGCGAACTGGCGGTGGCCGCCGTGATCCCGGCCGGGGACGACCCCGGCGGGATGTACATCACCGAGGAGGACCGCACCCGTTCGGTGCGCACCGCCCCGTACGACGAGGGACGCCGACTGATCATCGTCACCGGCGAGAAGTTCACCCCCGGTGCCGGAGAGGTCGCCGAACGCTTCGCCCGGCTCGCCGCATGGACCACCGGGCACTTCCCCCGCGCGGAGTTCGCCCACCACTGGGCGGCCCAGGACAACGACTCCACCGACACCGTGCCGCTCGTCGGGCCCTTCCACCCGGGCGCCGCCCACACCTACGTCGCCACCGGCTTCGGCGGCTGGGGCATGAGCGGGGGCGCCATGGCCGGCCGGCTGCTGACCGAACTCATCACCGGCCGGGGCGCCCCCTCCTGGGCCGGGCTCTACGACCCGCGGCGCCTGTGGAGCACGGTGCGCGAGGCCCCCGCCTTCCTCAAGCACCAGGCGGCCGTCGGACGCCACTTCGTGGGCGACCGGCTGCGCACGACGCACACGGACGCTGTCGCCGACATCCCGCCCGGCGGCGGTGCCGTCGTCCGCGTGGGCGGCAGGCGGTGCGCGGTCCACCGGGCGGAGGACGGGACCGTGCACGCCCTGTCCGCGATCTGCACGCACATGGGCTGCCTGGTGGCGTTCAACGCGGCCGAGCGGACCTGGGAGTGCCCGTGCCACGGTTCCCGGTTCGCCGTCGACGGCACGGTCCTCCAGGGCCCCGCGACCCGGCCCCTGGAGGTCCGCGAGCTCCCGGGGGAGTGACATCCGGCCCGCTGAACTAGGGCCGGTGCACCCGCCGGTACCACCGCTCCGGCAGGGCCAGTTCGCACAGCCGGGGCCAGTCCAGCCGCGGCCTGGAGCGGGGCACACCCGGACGGTCGCGCGGCACGCGCACCCGTAGCGCGCCGGGCTCGATCACACAGCGCACCGGCGGCCGCAGGGTCAGCGCCTCCCCGTCGACCCCCACCCGCACCTCGGGCCCGTCGGCGTCGACGACGACCTCACGGCCCGTCAGCACCGTCAGCCCCGGCGCACGGCGGCCCCGCAGCAGCGCGGCCGCCTGCGCCGCGCTGTCCACCTTCACGCCCAGCATCCCCAGCCGCCCGGCGTCCAGCCGCTCCCGCCGGCCCAGCCCGGCGCGGTCGCCCACCCCGTAGCAGTTGTTGCTCACCAGCACCGCCTGCGGGGCGTCGACCGTCACGTCCCCGCAGCGCACCACCAGCCGGGGCAGGTGGTGCCCGGCCAGTACGCCGGGCAGCAGCCGCAGGATGGTGCGGACCTTGTCGTCGCGGTACGCGGGGCTCTGCACCACCGCCGCGTACGCGCCGAACGACGCGTTGTTGACGAAGGCGCGCCCGGCCACGCGGCCGAGGTCCACGCGGAGCTCGACCCCGTCCTCGAGGGCCCCCAGGCACGCCGCGGGGTCGCGCCGGTCGAGCCCCAGGTCCATGGCGAAGTGATTGCGCGTCCCGGACGGGACGACCAGGAACGGCACCCCGCACTCGGCCGCCACCCCGGCGACCAGCGCCTGGGTGCCGTCGCCGCCCGCCACCCCCAGCAGGTCCGCCCCGCGGGCGACGGCCCGCCGCGCGAGCGCGGCGACGTCCTGCCGGCGGTCGTGGTCGAGCAGCACCACCTCGGCGCCCAGCGCCTCCGCCCGCTCCTTCAGCCGGAACCTGACCGCCTTTCCGCCGCCGGAGCGCGGATTGACGATGATGAACGGCCGCCGGGGCGGCGCGGTGCGGTCCTCGCGCGGAGCGTGCGGCACGGTGTCCGCACGCAGCGCGGACCGGCCCGCGACGACCGCCACACCCCACAGCGCCCCGCAGAGGAGGACGAGCCACAGCAGCCCGGCGGCCGCGTAGAGCGCGACCACCGCGACCGGCGCCGCCCCGGTCAGCACGGCCCCGGACACCCTGGCCGGGCCCCGGCGGGTCAGCGCCCACCACAGGCCGGCCGCCGAACAGGCGGCCCCGGCCAGCCCGGCGGCCACCAGCGCCACGCTTCTGAACCCCGCCACCCCCAGCAGGAGCAACACCCCCGCCCCGGCCGCCGTGACCGTGACCCGCGCCGCCCTGACCTGCGCCACGCCGCCCCGCGCGCCGCCGCCCCCGAACCCGACACCGCCGTTCATGCGCCCTCCCCGGCCCCACGGCCATTGTTCACCCGGCCGGGGCCCGGTTGCGACGGAGCACGGTCGGGGTGAGCATGGGCCGTACTGCCACTGGGAGGCCCTCGGGAGGCCCCGTGTCCGGCACGATCACCGTGGGCGTGGACGGAAGCGACCAAAGCCTGGCCGCCGCGCACTGGGCGGCGGACGAGGCACAGTGCCGCGGCGCGGCGCTGAGTCTGGTGCACGCCTGGGCCTGGCGGCCGCTCGACCTGCCCGTCGAGGCGGACGCCGAGACGCAGCAGCGCTGGGCGTACGGCCTGCTGCGGGCGGCGGAGGAACAGGTGGCCGCGAGCCACCCCGGCCTCGCGCTCTCCACCCGGCTGCTGCCGGACGACACGGTTCCGGCGCTGGTCGCCGAAGGGGCGCGCACCGACCTGCTCGTCCTCGGCTCGAGCGGCCACGGCGCGCTCGTCGGATACCTCGTCGGCTCGGTCGCCCTGCATGTGCTGCGGCAGGCCACCGGCCCGGTCGTCCTCGTGCGCGGCCCCCGCGAAGCCACCCCCACCACCACTTCGTCCGGCGAGGTGGTGGTGGGGGTCCAGGAGACGGGGGAGGCGGGTGACCTGGTCCTGGGGTTCGCGTTCGCGGCCGCGGCGGCGCGCGGTGCTCCGCTGCGGGCCGTACGGGCCTGGACGCTGCCACCGGTCTTCGCCTGGAGCCCCGGTTCCCTGAAACTGGCCGACGAAGCCGGTGGGCTGGAGCCGCTGGAGAAGAGGCGGCTGACCGACGCCCTGCGGCCGTGGCGGCGGGAGTACCCCGGGGTGGAGGTCACCGAACACGTCGAAATGGGCAGCGCCGCCCAGGTCCTGCTGTCCGCCGGCACGGACGCCGCCCTGCTGGTCGTCGGACGCCGCGCGGCGGGCGCCCACGGCATCCAGCGCATCGGTCACGTCACCCACGCGGCCCTGCACCACGCCCGCTGCCCCGTGGCCGTCGTCCCGCACCCGTAGCTCGGGCGGACGGCCGGACCGGACCCCGGCACGCGTCCGGCCCCGCCCCCGTCGCCGGGAGCGGGGCCGGACGCGCGGTCACTCAGCCCTTGGCGGGCTCGTCGAGCGAGCGCAGGTCGTGCGCGTAGATGCCGACCGAGTGGGCGATGACGTCCACGTTGAGGTCGAAGACCTTGCGGTCGATGTTCGACAGGGTGTCGCCGGCGCCGTGGTAGTTCTTGTCGTAGGCCACGCCCGCCGTGCCGCCGAACCGGGCGGCCTGCTCCTTGGTCTTGATGCCCTCGGCACCGGTGAACGTGCCGCCCGCAGGGATGCCGGCCTTGATGAACGGACCGTAGTCGGAGCGGCCGTCGAAGTCGGTGCCCTCGTGCGGGGCGCCCTTGCGGTCCAGGAAGCCGTTGATCAGACGCTCGATCTGGGCGGAACCCTTCGGGCCCGGACCCTCGCCCTTGTTGTCCGAGTTGTCGCCGTCATAGACGAACTGCACCGGGTTGGGGGAGCCGATCATGTCGAAGTTCAGGTACAGGGCGATCTGCTTGCGCTGCTTCTCGCTCAGCTGCGCGACATAGTGCTTCGAGCCCAGCAGGCCCAGCTCCTCCGCGGACCACCAGGCGAACCGCACCTTGTTGGTGGGCTGCTGGCCGGGCTTGCGGGTCTCCTTGGCGAGCTTGAGGGCGACCTCGAGCAGGCCGGCCGAGCCGGAGCCGTTGTCGTTGATGCCCGGCCCCTCGGGGACCGAGTCCAGGTGGCTGCCGAGTGCGACGACGCGGTCGGCGTTGCCGCCCTTGGTCTCGGCGATGACGTTGCGCGTCTGCCGCTTGATCGCCTCGGTGCTCACGTCCAGCGAGACGGTCACCTCGCCCTTGGCGAGCGCGGCGGCCAGCGCCTCGCCGTCCGCCAGGGAGATGCCGCCGGCCGGGATGTGCGCGTTGGCCGGCTCCTCGACGCCGCCGTGGACCGGCGTGGTGCCCGAGTGGTTGTAGAGGATGAGGCCGGCCGCGCCCGCCTTGGCCGCGATCTCCTCCTTCTGCTGGAACGAGCAGCTGCCGCGCTTGACGAGCGCGATCCTGCCCTTGAAGTCGCCGGAGGCGTAGTCGTCGAGCCCGCAGCCGGGGGTGTCGTCCACCCGGGCGGCGGCCAGCCGGGCCTTGAGCCCGCCCTCGGGCGAGGTCTTGCTGAACTCGTAGGCGGCGACCTTGATCTCGCGCGGGTCGGGGGAGACGACGGTCAGCTTCTCGCGCAGCGTCTTGGACTCGTAGAAGTCGAAGTTCTGGTACGAGACGTCGTAACCGGCCTTCTTCAGCAGCCGGTAGACGTACTCGGTGGACGCCTTGTGGCCGGGGGTGCCGGCGGCGCGGTTGCCGCCGTTGTCGTCGGCGATGTCCTGCAGCGCCTCGAGGTGGCGGTGGGCGCTCTTGCCGGAGGACTCCTTGACCAGCTTCTTGGCGAGGCGTTCGGCCTGTCTCTGCTGGCGGTCGGAGGGCGAGGGCGTCGCGTCGGCGGGGGCGGCCGTGGCGGCGAACAGCACGGGGGTGGCAACGGCGGTCGTGACGAGAGCCGATATCGCCCGGCGGCGGAGATGCACGCGCATGACGTCCTTTCGGATCGGTGGCCACTTGTGGAGGTGGCGTGAAGTGAACGCGGTCGGACTGGACAGTAACCGAGAGGGCGCAGGTCGCGGCAGGGGTTTTGCACCTGCCGATACAAGATCGCCACAGTGCGGTCATCGGCCGGTCCCTGCGCCGGAGCCGGTTCCGGGCGCCGTAGATTTGACGCGACGTCATTCGCGGCGTCGTGAACCGTCGGCCGAAAGACGTGAGACATGTTGCAGCACAGAAGCGTCGGTGACCTGATGACCCGTTCGGTCGTCCGCGTCCAGCGCGGCACTCTCTTCACCGAGATCGTGCACGTGCTCCACGAGCACGACATCACGGCGGTCCCGGTGGTGGACGACGAGGACCGGCCGGTGGGGGTGGTCTCCGAGGCGGACCTGCTCGCGAAGGCGTCGAAGCAGCCCGACCCGCTGGACGCGCGGGCCCTGGCCAAGCACGAGGCGACCACGGCCGAGGGACTGATGACCAGCCCGGCCGTCTGCGCCCGGCCGGACTGGAGCGTGGTGGAGGCGGCGCGGGCGATGGAGGAGCACCGGGTCAAGCGGCTGCCGGTCGTGGACGGGACGGGACGGCTGGTGGGCCTCGTCAGCCGGGGCGACCTCCTGCGGGTCTTCCTGCGCACCGACCGCGCCATCCGGGAGGAGATCATCGAGGACGTCCTCGTGCGCACCCTGGGCGAGCGTCCGTCGGCCGTCGGCGTGGAGGTCAACCACGGCCAGGTCAGGCTCAGCGGCTCGGTGCGGCGCAGGAGCCAGCTGCCGGTGCTGCTGCAGCTGTGCCGGAGCGTGGACGGCGTGGTGAGCGTCGAGGAGCACCTGGAGGCGGAGACCGACGACACCGGCCCGTCGGGCACGCCCTGATCCACCGGCGCCACAGGGTCCGACCGGACCCGGGCTCAGGATTCGACACCGGACCAGGCCCTGCGCACGATGGAAGAGGGAAGCAGGGGGGACACTCCCGACGACCGGCGGGGGCCGAAGCCCCATGAACTACGCCATCAGACATCCCAGGGGAAAGGCCGTTCCCGGCGGCGGCCCGCGGTTCGTCCGCATCCGGCGCCGGCTCGTCCACGGCGCCGACACCGCCGGGCGGCTCCTGCGGAGGATACGGGTACGCCTCGCCGCCCGTACCAGGGTGGCCCCCGCCCGGCGCTGGACGCGCAAGTGGTCGGCGGCGACCAATCTGCAGCGCCTTTCCTTCCTCTGCGTCCCGGTCGTCGCGGCCTGGGTCGGGTCGGCGGTCTACGCGATCGTCAGCCAGGACAAGTCCGGGCTCGAGCGGTGGTGCGAGAAGTCGAGCACCGGCTGCACCATCACCTATGGATTCCTGGCCCCCTTCCTGAGCCTGGGCCTGGCGACATGCCTCTTCCTGGCCGTGCAGTACCTCTCGGTGCGGCGTCCGCTGAGCAGGGCCGCCCGGAAGAACCCGCGCAGCCTCGTGCCGACGGCCGGACCGACGACGCAGGAGCTGGAGACCCGCCTGGAGCACACCAGCCGGTCCGTGCTGCCGCCCTGCCTGGTCAAGGACCGCAAGCCCCTGCACCCCGGGCGGACCGTGGGCATGGCCGAGGACGCCCCGCCCGGCAGCGCCTGCCTGCGCGACTGCCCCTTCCAGCTGTGCCCCTACCCCGCCATGGGCGAGCAGCCGCGGGCCGAACTGCGGGAGACGTTCTGCAGACAGCAACAGGCACTGCTGCGCCCGTACCGCCCGCTGGGGTTCCTCAACCCGCTGTCCTGGCTGCGGCGCAGGAAGGCGCCGTGGCAGGGCATGACCGGTGACGAACTCCGGCGCTTCTGGGAGGACATGGCCGTCCGCTCGCGGACCCCCTCCTGCTGACGTGCCACCGTGTCCCCCGGGCGTCCGCCAGGAGGGTGACAGCCGCCCCGTGAGCAAGCCGGATACGGCGGTGGCGAGCACGCCCGTGTTGGACTCCCTGCGATGACCCGGTGGAACTCGGCTCGGCAGGGAGCGTGGTCAATGCTGTTCCGGGAGCGCAGGGAGCGGGCCGGACGGAAGGCCCGAGCGGCGGCCGAGGCCGGATTCCGGGCGCTGGACCGGCGCTTCCCGGCGGCCGAGGCGGCCGGGGCCCTGCTGCGCAAGGCCTTCCCCGACCACTGGTCCTACCTGCTCGGGGAGCTCGCCCTCTACAGCCTGGTGGTGCTCGTCCTCACCGGCTGCTACCTGGTGCTGTTCTTCGACGCGAGCATGGTCGAGACCGTCTACCACGGATCGTACGAGCCGCTGCGGGGCCTGCGGATGACGCAGGCGTACGCCTCCACGCTGGACATCAGCTTCGACGTGCGCGGCGGACTGCTCATCCGCCAGGTGCACCACTGGGCGGCGCTGGTCTTCGTCGCCGCCGTCGGCGTCCATATGCTGCGGATCTTCTTCACCGGCGCCTTCCGCAGGCCCCGCGAGCTGAACTGGGCCGTCGGCGTGACGCTCTTCCTCCTCGCCCTGTTCGAGGGCTTCTGCGGCTACTCGCTGCCCGACGACCTGCTCTCGGGCACCGGACTGCGTACCGCCCACAGCATCGTGATGTCCGTCCCCGTCGTCGGCACCTATCTGAGCTTCTTCATCTGGAACGGACCGTTCCCCGGGACGGACCTCATCCCCCGCCTCTACATCGTGCACGTGATGTTCGTCCCCGGCGTCCTGCTCGCGCTCGTCGCCCTGCACCTTTTCCTGGTGGTCTACCTCAAGCACACCCACTGGAGCGCCCGGGGGCGGACCAACCGCAACGCGGTGGGCATGCCGATGTTCCCGCAGTTCACCACGAAGTCCGCGGGCCTGTTCATGATGGTCTTCGGCGCGCTCACCGCCCTGGCGGGCCTCGCCCAGATCAACCCGGTGTGGAACTACGGCCCCTACCGTGCCGACCAGGTCGCCACCGGGGCCCAGCCGGACTGGTACGTGGGCTTCCTCGAGGGCGCCCTGCGCCTGATGCCGGCCTGGGAGAACGTCGTCGCCGGGCACACCCTGATGTGGAGCGTCCTGCTGCCCACGGTGGTGCTGCCGGGCCTGTTGTTCATGCTGTTGTACGCCTACCCGCTGTTCGAGAAGTGGGTGACGGGCGACGCCACGGAGCACCACCTGTGCGACCGGCCCCGCGACCGGCCCACCCGGACGGGACTGGGCGTGGCCGCCGTCGTCTTCTACGGCCTCCTGCTGCTGGCCGGCGGCAACGACGTCATCGCCTTCACCTTCCGGCTGTCGGTCAACGGCCTGACCTGGGTGCTGCGGGTCCTGGTCGTGCTCGGCCCGGTGCTGGCCTTCCTGGTCACCAAGCGGCTGTGCCTGGCCCTGCAGGCGCGCGACCGGCGGCGGCTGACCGAGGGGGAGGAGAGCGGCGAGGTCGGGCAGGACGCCTCCGGCGGCCTCGGCGAGGGCCATCAGCCGCTGACCGCGGGCGAGGGCTACCGGCTGATGGTCCGCGAGGTCCCCAGGCCGCTGCCGGCCCAGGAGGGCCCGGCCACCCGCCGCTACCGGCTGCGGGCGGCCCTGAGCTCCTGGTACTACCGCGACCGGGTGGAGATGCCCGCCACGGCCGAGCAGCGCGAGCAGATCGCCGGCCGGCTCGCCGGGCCCGCCACCGAGGCGGAGCCCGTCACCGGCGCGGAGGCGGCCACGAAGGCGGAGGAGTGAGCACGGGCCGCCTCACCCCTCCCGTTCGGCGAACTCGAAGACCATCCCCAGCACACCGGCCAGCAGCACGCCCACCCCGCCCAGGAACAGCCACAGCCCGTACACCACCCCCACGGCCATCAGCGCGAACCCGGCAGCGGCGAGCACCGGGTAGGCGCTGCTCGGCGGGAAGAAGTCCAGCGGCCCCGCCCGGTCCGCCACCACCGAGTCGGGGCGGTCCTCCGGCCGCGCGCCCCGGCGGCGGTAGTTCATGGCGCAGAAGAACGACACCAGCGAGGCCATGCCGAAGGCCACCGTCAGGGCCGCCGTCCCGGCCGGCTCCAGGTCCGACCACCAGGCGTAGCCGGCGTCGGTGACGAGGAAGAAGCCGGCGACGCCGGCGAACAGCAGCGCCTCGGTCCTCATGACAGGCCCTCCTCGTGGGGGTCGGGGGTGGGCCGTCGCCGCTCCCGGCCGGGCAGCGGGCGTGGTGCGGCCTCGGGGTGGTGCAGGTCGAAGGCGGGGGAGTCGGACCGCACCTGGGGCAGGGCGACGAAGTTGTGGCGGGGCGGCGGGCAGGACGTCGCCCACTCCAGCGACCGGCCGAAGCCCCAGGGGTCGTCGGTGTCCACCGTCGGCGCCTGGCGCGCGGTGAGCCACACGTTGTACAGGAACGGCAGGGTGGACAGCCCGAGCAGGAACGAGCCGATGGAGGAAACGGTGTTCAGCAGGGTGAAGCCGTCGGCGGCCAGGTAGTCGGCGTAGCGCCGCGGCATGCCGCTCTCGCCCAGCCAGTGCTGGACGAGGAAGGTGATCTGGAAGCCCGCGAACAGGGTGAAGAAGTGCACCTTGCCCAGCCGCTCGTCCAGCATGCGTCCGGTCCACTTGGGCCACCAGAAGTAGAAGCCGCCGAACATCGCGAAGACGACGGTGCCGAACAGCACATAGTGCAGGTGGGCGACGACGAAGTAGGTGTCGGTGACGTGGAAGTCCAGCGGCGGGGAGGCGATCAGCACCCCGCTGAGGCCGCCCAGCAGGAAGGTGACGAGGAATCCGGTGGCCCACAGCATCGGGGTCTCGAACGAGAGGCTGCCCTTCCACATCGTGCCGATCCAGTTGAAGAACTTCACCCCCGTGGGGACGGCGATCAGGAAGGACAGCAGCGAGAAGAAGGGCAGCAGCACCCCGCCGGTGGCGAACATGTGATGGGCCCAGACGCTGGCCGACAGCATCGTGATGGCGATGGTCGCGCCGATCATCCCGAAGTAGCCGAAGAGGGGCTTGCGGCTGAAGACGGGGACGATCTCGGTGATGACGCCGAAGAACGGCAGGGCGACGATGTAGACCTCGGGATGGCCGAAGAACCAGAACAGGTGCTGCCACAGCAGAGCCCCGCCGTTGGCCGCGTCGAAGATGTGGGCGTTGAACTTGCGGTCCGCCTCCAGCGCCAGCAGCGCCGCCGTCAGCACCGGGAAGGCGAGCAGGGCGAGGATGGAGGTGAAGAGGATGTTCCAGGTGAAGATGGGCATCCGGAACATCGTCATCCCCGGGGCGCGCAGGGTCACGATGGTGGCGATGAAGTTCACCGACCCCAAGGTGGTGCTCACCCCCGCGACCACCAGCCCCATCGCCCACAGGTCACCGCCGGCGCCGGGCGTGCGGACCGCGCTGTTCAGGGGCGCGTAGGCGAACCAGCCGAACGAGGCGGCGCCGTCGGGGGTGAGGAATCCGCCGACCACGGTGAGGCCGCCGAAGAGGAACAGCCAGTACGACAGGGCGTTCAGACGCGGGAAGGCCACGTCGGGGGCGCCGATCTGCAGCGGCATGACGGCGTTGGCGAAGCCCGCGAACATGGGCGTGGCGAACAGCAGCATCATCACGGTGCCGTGGATGGTGACCAGCTGGTTGTACTGGTCGGCGCTGACGATCTGCAGGCCCGGCCGGGCCAGTTCGGCGCGCATCACCATCGCCAGCAGACCGCCCAGCAGGAAGAAGCCGAAGGCGGTCACCATGTACATGTTGCCGATGACCTTGTGATCGGTGGTCGTCAGATAGTTCAGCAGCCTGTTGCCCGGCGTGAGCGGACGGTCGTGCGCGCGCCCGGCCGTCCGCGCCTGGCCGCGTCGGTCCGCCCGCTGGTCCGCCTGCTGGTCCGCCTGCGGCATGCGCCTCTCCCTCGCCGTCGGGTTCACGGCGCGATCGCCGGTTCGCCCGCGTTGTTCTTCCCCCTCGGGCACCGGGTGCCGCAGCGCTGCCGCCGGATGGAGTACCGGGGCGGCCGCCGGCTACGGAATGCGGGAGCGGTAGACGACCAGCGCCGCGTCCTCCTTCTCCAGCACCAGCGCGCGCGGCGCCGGGGCCACCTCCCCGTCGTAGGCCAGGTGGGTGCCCGGCGGGATGCCCTCCACCGACAGCCGCCGCACCCGCGCCGCCTTGAGCACCGGGGAATGCCGCAACGCCCCCGACAGGGCCGCCGCCAGCAGACGGGTACGGGCCAGCCGGCCGCCCAGCAGCATCCGCACGTCCAGCACCCCGTCCGCGAGGTCCTCGCGGCGCACCGGGGCCGCCACCGGCCCCCGGTAGGCGCAGTTGCCGGCGAACAGCGCCCACAGCCACCGCTCGCGCCCGTCGATCCGCAGCCGGACCGGACGCGCGGTGCGCAGCACGTGCACGGCGGCCACCATCCCGGCGGGCCAGGCGCCGATCCGCGGGGCCCACCGCTCGCGCACCCGCACCAGGTCCGGATAGGCCCCGATGCTGAAGGTGTTGAGGAAGCGGCCCCCGCCGAAGCGCACCAGGTCCACGGCCACCGCCTCGCCGGCCTCGACGGCACGGGCGGTGTCGGCGACGGACCCGATGCCCAGGTCCTGCGCGAAGTGGTTGTACGTGCCGCCCGGCAGCACCGCCAGCGGCACCCCGTGCCGGACGGCCGCGGCCGCCGCCGCGTTGACGGTGCCGTCCCCGCCGAAGCAGCCCAGCGCGCCGCCCAGCGCGGCGGCGCGCGCGGCGGCCGTCTCCAGCGCGGCGGACAGCGGCTCGTCGGGGC
This sequence comes from Streptomyces sp. NPDC053048, assembly GCF_044547045.1. NCBI lineage: Bacteria > Bacillati > Actinomycetota > Actinomycetes > Kitasatosporales > Streptomycetaceae > Streptomyces > Streptomyces sp. NPDC053048. Next base: position 68,460 of record NZ_JBITZS010000002.1, on the reverse strand, counting down.
CGCGGTCCCGCACCTCGGTGTCCGGCAGCTCCGCGCGGATGCGCGGCACCGGATCGGCGGCGGCCGGAACACGCGGCCCCGAGCCGGTGTTGGCGACGACGACCAGGCCCCGCCCGCCGGGCAGGGCCGGCGCCGTCGCCCGCGGCCGGGCCGCGGGCACGGGACGGTACCGGGCCGGGGCCAGCCCGCGGACGGCGTAGGCCGCGCCCACCCCCAGCAGCGCGCCCGCCAGCACGTCCCCCGGATAGTGCACCCCGGTGTAGACGCGGGAGAAGCACACGGACACCGCGAGCGGGGCCAGGGCCAGGCCCCAGGCCGGGTTCTCCAGCGCCACGCCCGTGGCGAAGGCCGCGGCCGAGGCCGAATGGCCGGAGGGGAAGGAGGTGGTCAGCGGCTGGCGGGCCAGCCGCCGGATGACGGGCACCGCGTCCAGCACCGGCCGGACGCGCCGCACCGACCGCTTGCCCAGGGTGTTCACCGTCGCCGAGGCGACCGCCAGCGACGCCATCCCGCGCAGCGCGGCGCGCCGCGCGGGCCGCCCGCCCAGCAGGGCGGCGCCCGTGGCCACACCGAACCACAGCATCCCGTGGTCGGCCCCGCGCGACAGCCTCGGCAGCACCCGGTCACCCCCCGGCCAGTGACGCGTGGCCACCAGCTGGAAGAGGTGCCGGTCCCAGGAGCTCAGCTCGGTCCGCATGCGCGACGGGTACCCGCGTGGGCGGCGCGCAAGCGGCCGTCAGCCCGTCCGTCCGGTCCGCGGCAGCACCGCACCCCGGGTCGCGACGACCGCACGGGCCAGATCGGCCAGCTTGCGGTTGGTGTGCTGCGAGGCGCGGCGCAGCACCGCGAACGCGGCGTCGGCGTCGCAGCCCATCAGGTGCATCAGGATGCCGCAGGCCTGGTCGACCACCGGGCGCGAGCGCAGCGCCGTGTCCAGCTCGTCGACGGTGGCCAGGACCTGGCGGTAGCGGCGGTCCCGCACGATCGAGTCGGCGAGCAGCCCGCCCAGGAGCACCGGCGGCCCCTGCGCGGCCCCCTCCAGCCCGCCGGGCCGCAGATGGTAGAGGGTGACCGTCACCTCGACGCCGTCGCGGTGGAAGGGGAACGTGGCGCTGGCCCGGATGCCCGTGTCCAGCGCGCTGGCCCGGTAGCCCGGCCACCGGCTGTCGTGCAGCAGGTCGCCGGCGTGCACCGGTGTCCCGGTGCGCAGGGCCGTGGGGATCGGTCCGTCGTCGTCCCGCAGTTGCACCCGGACCAGTTCCGCCAGATCGGGGTGGGTGGCCGCGGTGGGCGGCTCGGCAGTGCCGTCCCAGACCGTGGTGGTGGCGCCGCAACTGCCCGGCACCAGCCGGGGGAGCAGCTCGTTGAGCATGCCTTCCATGAGGGGCGCCTGCCCGGCGGAGGGCCGGGGAAACGGCAGGGGCGCGGGGCACTATGGTGACGTCATGGCCGTGGGTGACCGGGACGAACTCGGCGAGGAGTTACGGGACTTCAGGGACCGGGTCAGGGAGCTGGAAGGCCTGCGCGGCCTGCCCCCGGACCGGCAGCCGCCGGTGCTGGAGGCCGCCCTGATCGAACTGCGCTACGCGGCCGACGCGCTGTGGCCGCACTACGAGGACCTGGCGCGCCGCACCGGAGCGGGCGCCGGTACCGCCCGCCGCGAGGAGCAACTGCTGCGCGCGCTCTTCCAGCGGCTGCCCCTGCCCGTCGCCCTGCTCGACCACGACGGCACGGTACGCCGGCTCAACCAGGAGGCCGCGCGCCTGCTCGGGGTCGGCGCGGGCTACGCCGCCGGCCGCTCCCTCGCGTCCTTCCTCCAGCCGCCCGACCGGGCGGCCCTGCGCACCCAGACGGCGGCCGTCGCCCGCGGGGACGGCGACCGCGGCACCACGGTGCGACTGCTGACGGCGGACCACGGCGAGGGCGGGCGGTGGCAGCTGACGCTGGTCGCGCTGCGCCCGCCGGGGGAGACGCGCAACGCCGTCCTGGCCGTCTTCCAGGCCCCCGGCCACCACGGCCCGGTACCCCCACCGCCCCGGGCCGGCGCCGGGGCGGCCGGTGACACGGGCGACCGGCTGTCGGCGGCCATGCGGGAGGCGATGCTGCTGGACATGGCCGACGAGGCCACGACCGCCCTGCTGACGGCCCGTTCCGGCAGCCCGACGGAGGTCCTGGAGGCGCTCGCCGGGGCGCTGCGGGGGACGGCCGCCGACTGGGCGGTCGCCGATCTGGTGGAGGACTCCGGAACCCTGCGCCGCTGTGTGGTGGCGGCGCCCGAGGGGGCCCGCCGCGACGGCACGGCCGCCGCCGTCCGGGCCCAGGACCCGGCCGGGTGCCCGGTGGTCGTCGAGGCCGCGGCGGGAGGCGTGGTCACCGTCCAGGTACGGCCCGAGGACGCCGGCCGCTTCGGCCGGGACGCCGAGGGCAACACGCTGATCAGCCGGGCCGGGGTGGTCTCGCTCGTCTGCCTGCCGGTGCGGCGCGGGGCCGGCTCGCCGGAATCCCGGGTGGCCGCGGTGCTGACGCTCCTGCGCACCGGAGCGGGGGGCGCGGGCGGGCGCGGGCCGTTCTCCATGTCGGAGGCGGGTGTGCTGGAACGCGTCGCCCGGCACACGGGTCTGGTGCTCGGCGGGCGGCTCAGGCGTCCGCGGTGACCTCCTCGCGCAGCCGTGCGCAGCAGCGGCTGAGCAGGCGGGAGACGTGCATCTGGGACACGCCCATGACGTCGGCGATCTGCCGCTGCGTCATGTCGCGGAAGAAGCGCAGGTAGAGGATCTCCCGCTCGCGGCGGGGCAGCTCCCGCAGCCGCGGGCCGACCGCCACCCGGTCCACCACCAGGTCGAGCCCCGGGTCCGGGCCGCCCAGCGAGTCGGCCGGCGCCCGGCCGTCGCCGCCACGGGACTCGGCGTCCAGCGAGAGCGTGGAGTAGCTGTCCATGGCCGCCAGGCCGGTGCGCACCTCCTCCTCGGTGAGCGCGGCCCGCTCGGCGATCTCGGCGACCGTCGGTCCCCGGCCGTCCAGGGACTGCGGCAGCTCGTTGCGGGCGCGGCGGACGCGGTTGCGCAGGTCCTGCACCCGGCGGGGCACGTGCACGCCCCACATGTGGTCGCGGAAGTGCCGCTTGATCTCACCGACGACGGTGGGCACGGCGAAGCCGGCGAAGGCCGTCCCGCGGTCGGGATCGTAGCGGTGCACGGCCTTGACCAGGCCCAGGGCGGCCACCTGGTGCAGGTCCTCGGCGGACTCGCCGCGGTTGCGGAACTGCGTGGCCAGACGGTCGGCCATCGGCAGCCAGGCGGTGACGACCCGCCGGCACAGCTCGTCCCGCTCGGGCCCGCGGGGGAGGCGGGAGATGCGGCGGAACGCGTCCGCGGTGTCGGGGGCGTCGTCGTGGGGATGGGGGGATTGGCGCATGGCAGTGACACGTCTCCTCGGGGGATCGGGGTCTCCCGGGCCGGCGGTCGCCGCGCACGGATGCCGGGGCGGCGCCGCGCGGCCAGGGCAGGTCGGTCCTGCTGTCGCGGCGTGCCTCCGGTCCGAAGCACAAGAGTGCGAATGCCCCGCCCCCGGCCGCCCAAACTCCGCCCCGCACGGCCGGTGCTCATGACGGTGCGCCCGCCGGCCGGCGGGCGCACCGGGGGTCACCGCGGGGCTCAGACGTCGGGCTCCGCGCGGCTGATGTCGGACAGCGCCGAGCCGGGATCCCGCTCACGGGCGAGGTCCCCCAGGCTCACCAGGCCCACGGGCCGCCCGTCCGCCACCACCGGCAGCCGTCGCACGGCGTGCCGCCGCATCAGGGCGGCGGCCTGCCCGGCCGGTTCGTCCGGGCCGATCACGACCGGGTCCGGCGTGCACACGGAACCGGCGCTCAGCGAGAGCGGGTCCGCCCCGTCCGCGACCGCGCGGACGGTGATGTCCCGGTCCGTGATCACACCCACCACCGTGTCGCCGCTCGCCACCACGACGTCGCCGATGTCCTGGTCCCGCATCAGCTGCGCGACCTCGGCCAGCGACGCCTCCGGCCACACCGTGACGACGCCGGCGGTCATCACGTCCTTGACCAGCTGTGCCATCGTTGCTCGCACCTCCTCCTGGGGTCCGGTCCGCACCGGGTACCCCGGGCCGCCGCACCGACACCGGCCCGCGCCCCGCCCCGCTCACCCAGCCGGGACGGCCCGTCACCTTGAGTGCGCCGGCCGGCGACGACGTGCGCGGACGCGACGGGGGCGGGAGACTGGTGACCGAGGGGGAAACCGTCATGGGGGTGACAGGAGCATCTCTTTCACTCTGCGAAATCCTCTCTTCGAAAGGCAGTGCTGAGGCATGGGTGCCAAGGACAAGGCCAAGGCGAAGGCCGAGCAGGCCAAGGGCCGGCTCAAGGAGACGACGGGCAAGGTCACCGGTGACCGGCGGATGGAGGCCGAGGGCCGCGTCGAGAAGACCAAGGGGCATCTCCATGACGCGGTGGAGAAGGCCCGCAGGAACGTCAAGAGGAAGTAGCACCGGCAGCCACGCGCGAACGGTACGGCAGCGGCCCGCTCACCAGGCCGCTGCCGTACGCTGTGCGGCACCCGCGGACGGGAAATCCCATGGACCTGGAAAGCGCCGCCGGTGAACTCTTCCGGCTGCGGCCGGAGGAATTCACCGCGGCCCGCGACCGGCTGGTGTCCGAGGCCCGCCGCGCGGGCGACGCCGAGCTGGCCCGGCGCCTGAAGGCGCTGCGTCGCCCCACCCTGGCGGCCTGGGTGAGCAATCTCCTGGTACGGGAGCGGCCGGAGGAGGCCCAGGCGCTGATCGGCCTCGGCCAGGGCCTGCGCGACGCCCACCGCGATCTCGACGGCGGGCAGTTGCGCGAGCTGAGCCGCCGGCGGCGGGCCCTGGTGGCCTCGATGTCCGAGCAGGCCCGCCGGCTCGCCGGGGCGGCGGGGCACCTGGTGAGCGACGACGTGCGGCGGGAGGTCGAGGAGACCCTGCACGCGGTCCTGGCGGACGAGGACGCGGCCACGGAATGGGCCACGGGGCGGCTGACCAGGCCACTGGCCCCCGTGACCGGTTTCCCGGGCGTTTTTCCCGATGCGGCCGACCGCCTCGCGGCCCCGCCCGCCCCCTCCCCGGCCGCCCGCGAGCGCGGCACCCCGGCACGCGTCACCGACCTGGCCGCCGAGCGCGAACGCCGCCGGGCGCGGGAGGCCGAGAAGCAGGCGCGCGTCCACGAGGAGGAGGCCCGGCGGGCCCGCCGCGAGGCGGAGCGGACGGAACAGGCCGAGGAGGCGGCCCGGCGGCGGCTGGACCAGCTGACCGCCGAACTCGGCAAGGCCGAGGAACGCCGGAGTGCCGCCGAGGAGCGCGTCCGCGAGGTCCAAGGGCGCGTCCGGGAGGCCGAACGCGCCTGGCGCGCGGCCCGCCGCGCGGCCGAGGCGGCCGCCGCGGAAGCCGACCGCCGCGGCTGACCGGCGGCGTTTTCCGGGGGACATCCGCAATTCTTCTTCCCGGCAATGGGTTTGGAACCCTGCAATTGCGGTAGGCGGAACAACAAGGCACCCCGGAAAGGGGACCGGCCCGGCGCGAGTGCGGCTCCGCGCTTTCCTTCACGCGTGCGCGGAAATGAATTGCTCGCCGAGAACACCGAGTCGAAGGAACGCGTCGCCGAACCGGCGGAACGGCAGGAGTGATCCCGGTGCACGAGAAGGAACCGCGTTATCTGTACGCCTACGCCGTCACCCGGGAATCCGACACCGTGGACCGGGCCCTGCGGAACGTGACGGGCGTCGCCGGCGAACCCGTGTCCGTCGTACGGCACCTGGGCCTGATGGCCCTGACCGGGCCGGTACCGGCGGCCGACCACGAGGAACGGGCGCTGGCCGCCCGCCTGGAGGACCTGGAGTGGCTGGAGACGACCGCCCGTGCCCACCAGAGGGTCGTCGCCGCGGCCGCCGAGGCGGCCCCTTGCGTCCTGCCGCTGCGCCTGGCCACGGTCTTCCGCGACGAGAGAGGCGTACGCGCGATGCTGGACGACCGGCTCGACAGCCTCCGCGCGGCCCTGGACCGGCTCGACGGCCGCACCGAGTGGGGCGTCAAGGTCTACGCCCACGAGCCGGCCCCGGCCCCCACCGGCACACCCCGCGCGGCGGCCGTGTCCGGTCGTGACTACCTGCGCCGCCGCGCGGCCGAACGGCACACGGCACAGCAGGAGACGCGGCGGGTGGACGCGACCGCGCGCGGCATCCACACCGCGCTCGCCGTCCTCGCGCAGGAGACCCGCCTCCACCCACCCCAGAACCCCCGACTCTCCCGCCACCCGGACCGCAACGTCCTCAACGCCGCCTACCTCGTGCGACGCGAGGACGCCCCGTCCTTCACCTCGGCCGTCGCCGGACTCGCCGAGCTCGCCCCCGGTGACGGCATGCGCGTGGAACTGACCGGACCGTGGGCCCCCTACTCCTTCGCCGGTCAGGACGACACCGCCCAGGACGCCGGCCCGGAGCCGTCATGAACGGCGAGGTCCCGCTCCCGGCGGCGCGGGGCACCCTCGTCGACCTGCTCGACCGGCTGCTCGCGGGCGGCGTCGTCGTCACCGGCGACATTGTCCTGCGGATCGCCGACGTCGACCTCGTCCGCGTCGACCTGCACGCGATCATCAGCTCGGTGGCCGCCGGGCCCCCCGCACCCACGAAGGAGCCGCAGGCGTGACCGCGCGCGTGGAACTGGACCAGGACACCGTCGAGCGGGACCTCGCCCGGCTGGTGCTGACCGTCGTGGAACTGCTGCGGCAGCTGATGGAGCGGCAGGCGCTGCGCCGCGTCGAGCTGGGCGACCTCACCGAGGAGCAGGAGGAACGGATCGGCCTGACCCTCATGGCGCTCGCGGACCGCATGGAGGACCTGTGCGCCCGCCACGGCCTGCGCCCCGAGGACCTCAACCTCGACCTCGGACCGCTCGGCACACTCCTGTGACCGCGCTCCTACTGGCCGCCTACAGCGACCACCCGTACGGCGTCGACGTCCGCGGCTCCGGCCCGGCGCCCCTGGCCTCCACGTCGTGCTCCGCGGTCTGCAGGAGCCGGTCGCCGAGGTCACGCAGGGCACGGCCCGCCGCGAACTCGTCGCCGATCTCCGGCACGTCCCGGTCGCCGGGCGCGCACCGCGCGGTGCCCGTGCCGGTGAAGGCGGCGGCCCCGGTGTCCAGCTCCACCCGTGCCGTGGTTCTCCCGCCGTCCTCGGAAAGGTGAACCCGGACGTTCCACTCGGTTGTGTGCGTCATGGCGCGCTCCTCACCGATCGGTCGTGCTCATCTCCATTGAATACCTGTGCGCCACGGGCGGCCGGGTGCGACTGTTGAGGTGAGGCGAATCGGCCACCGACCGTACGATCGGTGACCCATAGCGACGAACCGGTGACCGACTCGGCCCCAGGAAGTGGGGAACGGCCGTGATCACACGCATCCGACTGCCGCACCGGCACCTCACACCGCCCGCCCGGCCCAAGCCGCCGGGCGAACCGTCCCGGCCGCCGTCCGGCCCCACGCCGCCGCCCGCCTGGCGCCGGTGGGTCCTGCCCGCCGTACTGGCCATGTTCGTGCTCGTCCTGCTGCTGGCACGCGGGATGTCCGCGAAAGCGCCCGACCGCTTCTCCTACAGCGACTTCGTCGGCAAGGTGGGGGCCGGCCAGGTGCAGACCGTCGACATCAGCGACAAGGGCCTGGTCAGCGGCACCCTCAAGAACGGCACCAAGTTCACCACCAGCATCCCGACGGCCCTGGGCGACACCGGCCTCGAGCAGCAGCTGCGGGACCGGCAGGTCCAGATCACCGCCTCCCAGAGCACCGCCAGCGTCTGGCCCTCGCTCCTGGTGGCGTTCCTGCCCCTGCTGCTCCTGATCGGCTTCTTCCTGTGGGGCGCCCGCCGCGCGGCCGGCTCCCTGACCGGCGGCGTCAGCGCCATCGGCAGGTCCCGGGCCAAGATCATCGAGGCCGAGCGGCCCACCACCGGCTTCCCCGACATCGCCGGCTACGACGGGGTCAAGCAGGAGGTCAGCGAGGTCGTCGACTTCCTGCGCAACCCCGACCGCTACGCCCGCGCGGGCGCCAAGGGGCCACGCGGCGTCATCATGGTCGGGCCGCCCGGCACCGGCAAGACGCTCTTCGCCCGCGCCGTGGCCGGCGAGGCGGACGCGCCGTTCCTGTCGGTGACCGGCTCCGGCTTCGTCGAGATGTTCGTCGGCGTCGGCGCCTCCCGGGTCCGCGACCTCTTCGACGAGGCCCGCAAGCGCGCCCCCTCGATCATCTTCATCGACGGGATCGACGCCGTCGGCGGCAGGCGCGGCGGCGGCACCCGGCTCGGCGGCAACGACGAGCGTGAGCAGACGCTCAACCAGCTCCTCGCCGAGATGGACGGCTTCGACCAGAGCAGCGGCATCGTCGTCCTCGCCGCGACCAACCGGCCCGACGCCCTCGACCCCGCCCTCCTGCGCCCCGGCCGCTTCGACCGCCAGGTCACCATCCCCCTGCCCAACCAGGCCGAACGCGCCGCCATCCTCGCCGTCCACGCCCGCGGCAAGACCCTCGCCCCGGACGTCGTGCTGGACAACGTCGCCCGCGCCACGCCCGGCTTCTCCGGCGCCGACCTGGCCAACCTCGTCAACGAGGCCGCCATCAACGCCGTCCGCGAGGACCGCGCCACCCTCACCGCCCAGGACCTGGACGCGGCCAGGGACCGCGTCCTGCTCGGGCGGCGCGAGACGTCCAACGCCCTGCTGCCCGACGAACGCCGCTCCGTCGCGGTGCACGAGTCCGGGCACGCCCTCGTCGCCGCCCTGTGCGAACACGCCGACCCCGTCGCCAAGGTCACCATCCTGCCCGCCGGCGTGTCCCTCGGCGTCACCGAGCAACTGCCCGAGGCCGAGCGGCACCTGTACACCGAGGCCTACCTCACCGACCTGCTCGCCGTCCGGCTGGGCGGCCGCGCGGCGGAACTGACCGTCTTCGGCCAGGGCTCCACCGGCGCCGCCAACGACCTGGCCGGCGCCACCGTGATCGCCACCCGCATGGTCCGGGAGTTCGGCCTCTCGCCGGCGCTGGGCCCGGTCGGCTACGCCGCCTCGGTCCAGCAGTTCCTGGGCGAGGGCGGCGAGGACCTGACCCGGCAGCCGTACTCCGAGCGCACCCAGCGCATCGTCGACCAGGAGGTCTCCCGGCTCGTGCGCACCGCCGAGGAACGCGCCCTGGCCCTGCTGCGCGAGCACCGGCCGGCCCTCGACCGGCTCGCGGAGCTGCTGGTGGTGCGGGAGACGGTCGACGGGGCGGTGGTGCTGGAGGTACTGCGCCAGGAGGATCCGCCGGACGGTGAAGGGGGAACACTGACCGGGTGAAGTGGCGACTGCGCAGGTTCGTACGGGAGACCGGACTGCTACTGGCGATCATCACCTTCATCGTGCTGTGCATGGGGTACCTGGGCGGCGAGCGGGCTCTCCAGGCGGCGCTCGGCGGGGTGCCGGGCGGGATCCTCGCGTTCGCCCTCGTCCTCAGCGCGGGGAGCGGCCTGCGGTGGTGGCTGCGCTACCCGCGACTCCGGCGGACGCTGGACTGCGCCGAGCACATCGGCCGGATCACCGCCTCGCCCCTGCCCTACTGCCTGCTGCTGCGGACCTTCGGCGGCGACGGCAGCGTCCTGCTGCCCACCCGCCCCTGGGCGGGCCTGTGGTCGCCCGCACTGACCATCGAACAGGTGATCGCGCGGGCGTTGGGGCGTGAGCGTGCCAGGAGGACCTGCACCCTGGTCGACGCGGGGGTGCGCCACTCGCCCCCCGGGCCGGTGTACCTGCGGGCCTCGAACGACGACTGGGAAGGACACATCGCCACGCTCATGGACCACGCCGACCGCATCGTCGTGCTCCTCGCCCCGGGACGCGAGATGCGCCGGTCGCTCGACTGGGAGATCGACGAGATCCGCAGGAGGGGGCTCCAGGACCGCGTCACGATCGTCCTGCCGCCCTGCGGCCGGAAGCGGAAGTACTACGCCTCCCACCGGCTGGCGCGCCGAGAGGCCGAGCGGATCGTGGCGAAGCTGGGGCTCGCCTTCCCCGAGCCGCCGCCGGACGTGCGGGAGCTCACCCGCCGGGCGGTATCCATCCGGGTCCTGGCGGGGCGGGACGAGAACAACCGCCCGGCACACGGGCTGGCGGTGGGCTCGGTGGAGCTCGGCGGACGCCGGATCATCGGCGCCGCCGTCTACGACCGGGTCCTCGCCTGGGAGCCGCGGCTCAACGCCGCCGCGCCCCCGGCGGCCAGATGACGTGGACCTCGACGCCGCACTCCCTGGCGTACGCGACGACGTCCGCCGTGCCGCCCAGGCCGGCGGCGCCGTTGCCGTCCCAGACGGCCAGCAGCAGGTCGCAGCGGTCGACGACCTCCTGCCCGGCCGCCATGTAGGCGTCCTCGCCCGGCGCGTCGAAGGGCAGCGTCACCGTCTCGGTGGCCAGCCGCAGCAGCGCGGACCAGCTCTCGCGCGCCCGGTCCGAGGCGAAGCTCGTCGCGTAGCCCTCGCTGGGCAGGACCGCGTGCAGCCGGCCCCCGGCGGCCAGTACCGCGAACGCGAACAGCTGGTCCGCGCCCTCGGCGAGGCAGCTCAGCCCCACCAGCTCCTCCTCGCCCGGCACCCGGGCGATCCGCTCGGCCACCGCACGTGCCACGGCACGGTGGGTGCCGGGCGTCAGATTCTGGTGGCCGGTGCATCCGACGCGCATCACAGCACCCCTTTCTTGGCAAGGTTCCAGAAATAGCGTCCCAGCGGGGTCAGATAGACCTCGCCGCTTTCCATGGCCACCCAGTAGTGGTCCCGGCGGCCGTCCGTGGTGACGAGGTTGGCGTTGCGCAACCGGCCCAGGTAGTCGAACTGCTGCTGCTCGGGCGTGCCGAGGTGACCCGGCGGCAGCGGACGGCCCTCGCCCTCGTGGGCCGGGCTCAGCCGCAGTCTGCTGCCGGGCAGCGGGAAGTGCTCCGGCAGCCGGCGCAGCAGCCCCCGGTCGATCCACGGCGGCCCGACGCGCAGGATCACCGGATCGGTGAGATGCGTCTTGAGTACCGGCCGCTGCTGCCAGGCGTCGAAAGCCGCGCTGACGTGGCCGTAGAGGCTCAGCGCGGTGATGTTGCCGAGGTGGTCGGTGGCTCCGCCGTCGAGGCCGTCCAGCAGGATCCGGGTGAACGCCCCGTGCCCGTCGGCCTCCGCCGAGACCTCCGTCGCCCGGCTGGAGGCCATCACGGTGACGTTCTCCCGCAGCAGGCTCTTGCTCAGCCGGAAGTTCTCGGCGACGGCCGCCGCCTGCTGGCCGGGGACGTTGCCCAACGCGCCGCTGAAGCAGCAGTCGAGCAGCAGGGTGACGCTGCGCGCGGGCGAGTCGTTGGCGAGGGTGATCAGGTCGTTCATGGATACCCCCGGGCTGTGCTCGGTCGCGTCCTGGGTCACCAGGTCCGCCCCCCAGGGCGTCTGGGCACCGTGGCCGGCGAAGAAGAACAGCAGGTCGGTGTCGCGGGCGTTGGCGAACAGCTGGTTCAGGGCGCGGCGCAGGTTGTTGCGGGTGACGCCCTGGGGGCCGACGCCGGTCATCAGCTGCGTGTCCCAGTTGCGGTCGCCGTTGGCGTGCCGGGACAGCAGATCGGTGAGCGCCACGGCGTCCCTGACGCAGCCGTTCAATGACCCGAGGGTCGGATAGTCGTCGATCCCGACCAGAATGGCTCGCTTCACGCCGGCCCCCCGCTGACACGGTCCGAAGGCCACCACCATAGGGGACCGGACCGACACGTGGGGGGCGTCCGGAACGGACGCCCCCCGAAGCGGATCGTTCAGATATTGGTGAACGCCAGCTTCGCGCCCAGCGCCACGAACGCGCCCGCGAACGTACGGCGCATCCACGTGAGCACCCGCGGCCGGGAGATGACGTGGTCGCGGACGGCGGCGGCCAGCAGCCCGTAGCCGACGAAGATCACGAACGTCATCAGCATGAACACGGCGCTCAACTCGAGCATGCGCGGCACGGGATGGGCCTCGTCCGTGCTCACGAACTGCGGGAGGAAGGCCAGGAAGAAGATCGTCAGCTTGGGGTTGAGGATGTTGATGAGAACGGCCGTCACCGTCACCTTGGCCGCCGAGTGCTCCTCGCCCTCCGTCTCCACCTTCAGCGTGCCGCTCTCGCGCAGCGTGCTCCAGGCCACGTACAACAGATAGGCCACGCCCGCGTACTTGAAGATCTGGAAGGCGAGCGCGCTGGTGTGTAAGAGCGCCGCCAGGCCCATGATCGTGGCAGCCATGTGGGGGACGATTCCCAGGGTGCAGCCGAACGCGGCCACGATGCTCGCGCGGAAGCCGCGCGAGAGGCCGGTGGCCAGGGTGTACAGCACGCCGGTGCCCGGTGAGGCGGTGACGATGAACGACGTGACCAGGAATTCGATGCCCACGTTTGACGCTCCTCCTGTTGCGCTCGGCTCCCGGTCAAGTCGCGGTTCACCGACCGGAGTTCACTGTGCGGTTCCGGGCGCGAGTATGGCACGGGTCGCCGTCTCGATGTCCGGCGCACGCATCAGGCTCTCGCCGATCAGGAAGGCGGAGACGCCGGCCCGGGAGAGGCGGGCGAGGTCGTCGGGCCCGGTCAGCCCGCTCTCGCCGACGACCACCCGCCCGTCCGGGATCCGCGGCGCCAGCGACTCGGTCGTGGCCAGCGAGGTCTCGAACGTCCTGTGGTCGCGGTTGTTGACGCCGATGAGCCGGGTGCGCAGGCGCAGCGCCCGCTCGAGCTCGTCCGCGTCGTGGACCTCCGCCAGCACGTCCATGCCGAGCGAGAACGCGGTGTCCTCCAGGTCCTTCGCCGTCGCGTCGTCGATCGCGGCCATGATGAGCAGCACGCAGTCGGCGCCCCAGGCGCGGGCCTCGACGACCTGGTAGGGGTCGTAGAGGAAGTCCTTGCGCAGCACCGGCAGCGCGGTCGCGGCACGCGCGTCCCTCAGATGGTCCAGGCCGCCCTGGAACGACGGGGTGTCCGTCAGCACCGACAGACAGACCGCCCCGCCCGCCTCGTAGGCGCGGGCGATCGCGGGCGGGTCGAAGTCGGCGCGGATGAGCCCCTTCGACGGGCTCGCCTTCTTGATCTCGGCGATCAGCGCGTACTCGCCCCGCTCGCGCCGGGCCTCGAGGGCGGCGAGGAAGCCGCGCGGCGCGGGGGCCCGCTCGGCCTCGTTCTCCAGCGCGGCGAGCGGGCGCACGCGCTTCGCGGCCGCCGTCTCCTCCCGCTTGTAGGCCTCGATCGTGGACAGAAAGCCGGCCAATGCTGTTCCTTTCAGCAGTAGGGGGCGGTGGTCACGCGCTGGAGATCGCGACGAGGCGGTCGAGTCGGCGCCCGGCCTCGCCCGAATCGATCGACTTCACGGCCAGCTCCAGGCCGTCCGCCAGGTCCGCGGCCCGGCCGGCGACCACCAGGGCCGCGGCCGCGTTGAGCGCCGCCACGTCGCGGTAGGGGCCGGGCTCGCCCCGCAGGACGGCGAGCAGCGCGGCCGCGTTGTGCCGCGCGTCCCCGCCCTTGAGGTCCTCCGGCCGGGCCCTGGCCAGCCCCAGCTCCTCCGGCGTCACCCGGAAGACGCGCACGGTGCCGTTCTCCAGGGAGGCGACGGTGGTCGGCCCGGTGGTGGTCATCTCGTCGAGCCCGTCGGAGCCGTGGACGACGAAGGCGCGCTCCGAGCCGAGCCTGCCGAGCACCCGGGCCAGCGGTTCCACCCACGCCTCGGCGAACACGCCGACCATCTGCCGCCGCACGCCCGCCGGGTTCAGCAGCGGTCCCATCAGGTTGAAGATGGTGCGGGTGCCGAGCTCGACGCGGGTGGGGTGGACGTGCCGGGCCGCCGGATGGTGGTCGGGGGCGAACATGAAGCCGATGCCGGCCTCGACGAGACAGCGCTCGATGGTGGCGGGCGGCAGGCCGATGCCGACGCCGAGCGCGGCGAGCACGTCGGCCGCGCCGCAGCGGGACGAGAACGCCCGGTTGCCCATCTTGGCCACCGGCACGCCGGCACCGGCGACGATCAGCGCCGCACAGGTGGAGATGTTGTACGAGCCCGACGCGTCGCCCCCGGTGCCCAGCAGGTCGATCGCCCCGTCGGGCGCGCTGACCCTGAGCATTTTCGCGCGCATCGTGGTCACCGCGCCGGTGATCTCCTCGACGGTCTCCCCGCGCAGCCGCAGCGCCATCAGCAGGGCGCCCATCTGTGAGGGCGTCGCCTCGCCCGAGACGATGAGGTCGAACGCGCGGGCCGACTCCTCGAAGGTCAGCGCGGCGCCGCCGGCGACCTTGGCGATCAGGGGCTTGAGTTCATCCATGGGCCTCTCCTCGGGTCTCCGGGCGTGCGCGGGTCAGCTGGGCACGCCCCTGGCGGCGGCCCGCGCGTCCGCGCCGCCCGGCGGCAGCGGCAGGTCCAGGCCGAGCTCGACGTTCTCGCGCCGGTAGGGCGTCCAGTCGGTCAGGGCGGTGTCCAGGGTGCGGGCGAAGAGATGGCCGCTGTGGACGGCCGCGGCGATGATGCCGGGCCCCAGGCAGTCGCCGAGCCGCACCACGCGCCGGATTCCGGCCGCGCCCAGCACCGCCTCGCCCCGCGACTCGAGGTCCCGGTACAGCTCGTCGCGCGGCACCATGCCGGTGGTCAGCACGATCGCGTCCGCCGCGACGGTGCGCTCGCGGCCGGTGTAGACGCAGGCCAGGTGCGCGAGACCGGCCTCCGCCCGCGCCAGCGTCGTCGAGGGGTGGACGGCCGCGCACGACTCCAGCAGGCGCCGCTGGATACGCTTCTGCTCGGCCGTCAGCTGGGTGTAGGCCGACACCAGGCTCTCGGGCGTGACGAAGGTGACCTCGCAGCCCTGCTCGACGAGCCGTTCCGCGATCACGCCGCCCATGTAGTAGTGGTCGTCGTCGAACACGACGACGCGCCCGGAGGGCAGGCGGGAGTCCATGACGTCGTCCGGGGTGAACACCGGAATCCGGTCCAGCCCGGCGATCGGGTCGGCGTGGTTGCGGCCGACGCCGTCCGCGCGCCAGGTGGCCCCGGTGGCGACGGCCACCAGCGAGGCCTCGGCCTCGAGCACCATGTCGGCGGTGATGTCGTTGTCCGGCAGCAGCTGCACGTTGCGCATCCTGCGCAGCTGGGTCAGCCGCCAGTCGCTGACCCGGGCCCAGGCGCCCAGCCCCGGCAGCCGGCTCTCGCGGACGACCCGGCCGCCCAGCAGCCGGCTCCGGTCGGCCAGCAGCACGCTGTAGCCGCGCTGGCCCAGCGCGCGGGCGGCCTCCAGACCCGCCGGGCCGCCACCGACGATCATCACGGTGTCGTCGGTGTCCTTGGGCGGGATGTACTCCGGGTGCCAGCCGCGCCGCCACTCCTCGCCCATGGCCGGGTTCTGCGTGCAGCGCATCGGCACGCCCGACCGGTCGCCGGCCACGCAGATGTTGCAGCCGATGCACTCGCGGATGTCGTCGAAGCGCCCTTCCTCGATCTTGCGGGGCAGGAAGGGGTCGGCGATCGAGGGACGGGCGGCGCCGATGAGGTCGAGGGTGCCGCTCCTGACCATCGCGGCCATCGTGTCGGGGGAGGTGAAGCGGCCGACCCCGACCACGGGCTTCGTCGTCACGCTCTTGACGAACTTGATGTACTTCTCCTGGTGGCCCTCCTCGCCGAACCGCGAGGTCACCCCGTCGTCGTCGAAGTTGCTGAGGTTGACGTCCCACAGGTCGGGCAGTTCCGCGAGCATCTCGACGACCTCGCGGCCCTCGTCCTCGCCGACGCCGTGCGGCCCCGCCAGCCCGTCGACCCCGAAGCGGATGGCGACCGCGCAGGTGTCCCCGACGGCCTCCTTGGCGTCCTCGACCAGCTCGCGCAGGAAGCGGGCCCGGTTCTCCAGGCTGCCGCCGTACTCGTCCGTGCGGCGGTTGTGGCGCCGGGAGAGGAAGTGGATGGGCAGCGTCATGTCGTGGCCGGCGTAGACGTAGACGATGTCGAAGCCGGCGCGCTGGGCGTTGATCGCGGCCGTGCGGTACCAGCGCCGGGCGGCACGGATGTCGCTCTTGTCCATGGCCCGCGCGGTGACGGGGTTGATGCCCCTGGTCAGCTCGAGGCTCGGTGCTATCGGCACGGCACGGCTCTCGAGGTTGGCGACGTGCGAGCTGTTGTGCACCAGCTCCACGGCCGCCAGGGAGCCGTGCTCATGGATCAGGTCGGTGGCGCGGGCGAGGTAGGGGATGTCCTGCTCGTCCCAGAGCCGCAGTTCGCGCTGGTGGTTGCCGGAGTGGTGCACATCGCACTGCTCGGTGCAGACCACGCCCCAGCCGCCCTCGGCCTTCACCCCGCGCATCGCGGCCATCGGGCCGGGATAGGCGCGTCCCATGCCGTTGCAGTGCGGCACCTGGAAGAAGCGGTTCCTGGTCGTGACCGGACCGATCCGCACGGGCTCGAAGAGGATGTCGAAGCGGGAGGGCCGGGTCATACGGCTCCGCCCCGGGCCGGCGGCCGGGAGCCGAAGATCGCGCTGCCCACCCGTACGTGCGTGGCGCCGCAGGCGATCGCCTCCGCGAAGTCGGTGCTCATGCCCATGGACAGGCCCGCCAGGCCGTTGCGGGCGGCGATCGAGGCCAGCAGCTCGAAGTGCGGCTCCGGGGGCGCGCCGGCCGGGGGTATGCACATCAGGCCCACGACGTCGAGCCCGTAGCTCTGTCGGCAGGTGGTGAGGAAGGCGTCGGCGTCGTCGGGCAGGACGCCGGCCTTCTGCGGCTCGGCCCCGGTGTTGACCTGGACGAACAGCCTGGGCCTGCGGCCCTGCCGCTCGCTCTGCCGGGCCAGGGCCTCGCACAGGCCGGGCCGGTCCACCGAGTGGATGACGTCGAACAGGGCCACCGCCTCGCGGGCCTTGTTGGACTGCAGCGGCCCGATCAGATGCAGTTCGAGCGCGGGGAACCGCTCCCGCAGGGGTGGCCACTTCGCCTTGGCCTCCTGGACGCGGTTCTCGCCGAAGACACTGAGCCCGGCCTCGACGGTCCGCTCCAGGACCTCGGCGGGAACGGTCTTCGATGCGGCGACGAGCGTCACCGACCGGGGGTCGCGGCCGGCCCGGGTACAGGCGTCTTCGACGGCACGGCGTACCGTCTCGAGCCCGGTCGTGGGATCGGGGCGGTGCAGAATCTCGGTGGCCCTCATGGAACCTCCTTCCGGTCTGGCGGCCACGGAGGCACGCGCGACGCGCCCGCCTCCGTGGCCACGGTGAAGTGGTGCGGTGTTCCGTCGAGTTCAGCGCCGGGGCGTCACGCGGACGGGAACTCCAGCCGCCGCTCGGCGGAGTGAAGCGTCCGGCCGCCGACGACGCGCACGCCGGCCTCCGTCAGCCCGGCGGTGATCTCCTGCTCGAGGGCCGCCAGGTCCTGCGGCGCCCCCGCGTGCAGCGCCTCCGCCACGATCAGCACGCGGTCGGTCCGCGGCGAGACGACGGACCGGGCACTCTGCCGGAACGTCCAGCGCCGGGAATGCGCGTGACCGGCCGGGTCGGCGAAGACGATCTCGTCCGGCACCGGGTGCTCGATGCCGCCCTGGAACGTCTCGTAGGACTCGGAGCCGTCCGCCGGGCGCACGGTGATGCCTTCGGAGACCCTGGCGCAGTCGAAGACGGCGATGGGGATCGCGAAGGACATCGAGACGAAGTTGAGGTAATCGACCAGGGGATGGAATCCCGGCAGGTTCCTCTCCTTGCGGTAGCGGCGCAGCAGGGCCTCGGACGCACAGCGGTACTGGGTCGGCTTCAGCCCCATCTTCGAGAACGCCTCGCGCCATGCGGCGATCTCGGGCATCTCCGATTCGGTGCTCGCGGCCAGGCGCTGCTCGACCCGGGGGGCCAGCTTCTCCTGACGCGTGGGGTCGTCCTTCATGCCGAGTACGTTGTCGACGGCCAGAGTGAGCGCCCGCAGCCGCGGATGGGCGGTCCAGACCTCGTCGGCATGGGTGAAATACATAGAGCTTTTCCTTGCTTCGATGCTTCGGTTGCTTACGGGTACAGACGTCCTCGGTTCCATGGCCCGTCCGGACGTTCCCTGGTGAAAACGAGCCGGTCGTGCAGACGGAACGGCTGTTCGGTCCAGAACTCCATGGAGACCGGAACGATGCGGTAGCCCGCCCAGTGGGGCGGGCGCGGCACGTCGTCCGCGCCGAAGCGGGCGGATGCGCGTGCCACGGCCTCTTCGAGCTCCGAGCGGTCCGCCAGCGGCTGGGACTGCAGGCTGGCCCAGGCGCCGATGCGGCTGTCGCGGGCGCGGGAGGCGAAGTAGGCGTCGGCCTCGGCGGCGGTCGCGGGCCGGACCGGGCCGCGGAAGCGGATCTGCCGGCGCAGGGACTTCCAGTGCAGGACCGCGGCTGCCTGCATGTTGTCGGCGAGCTCGGCGCCCTTGCGCGACCGGGTGTTGGTGTAGAAGACGAAGCCCCCGGGGTCGTAGCCCTTGAGGAGCACCATGCGCACGTCGGGCAGTCCGTCGTCGCCGGTGGTGGCCAGTGCCATGGCGTTGGGGTCGTTGAGCTCGCTCGCCTCGGCCTCGGCGAGCCATTGGAGGAAGAGCGCGAAGGGGTCCCGGTCGTCGGCTCCCGGTAACGCGGCCGCGGACCCGGTGGCTGTGGTCGATTGCTGCAATGGAGGCATCCTCGCTGGTGAGCGGTGTCCCGACGGGGGGCTAGGGCTTGACTTCCTGCTTCGCTTCCAGCAGGTGGCGCCACTTGTCGAGCTCGTCACCGCGCGAGGTGACCAGGTGCGCGGTGCCGGAGGTGTCGACCAGCACTTCCGCGGCGGGCGGGATGTTGAGGAACTCCATGTGCTGCGTCGCGCAGTACGCGCCGACGTCGAGGATCAGCATGTGGCTGCGGGCGTCGACGGCCGAGGGAACCCAGTACTCGCCGGGCAGGATGTAGTCGTGCCGCAGGATGCTGCGGCCGCGCAGCGCGGCCCGGGTGCCGTCGGTGCCCTCGCGCGAGGGGATCTCGGCCATGTCCGCGTCGAGGAAGACCACGTTGTGGCGCCGGTCGCGCAGCTGGGCCGAGGGCATCAGCATTCTCGAGCCGTCGGTCACCACGAGGCTGCCCACCGAGTTGGTGATCACAGCGCGCTCGACGCTCAGCAGCAGTACCCCGGTGTCCGCCAGGACGTCCCGCGCCGGCTCGAAGAGGAACTTCACATGGCCGGGGATGCCCATGCGGTCCGCGATCTCGCGCAGGGCCCTGAAGTACTCGGCCCAGTCGAAGTGCTTCTCCGACTCGTCCCAGCTCTCGTAGACGAAGCCGTGGCCGCCCGCGAAGTTGATGGCGCGGGCCTCGGGGAAGTGGGTGTTGAAGATCTCGAACTGCTTCTCGATGATGCCGATCATCGCGTCGCGGGAGTTCCCGCTGCCGCAGTACACCTCGAAGCACTCCAGCTCGCGCCCGTACTCCTTCAACAGGGCGGAGAGCCGGTCGAGTTCGCCGTACTTGATGCCGGGCTTCCCGGAGTCCAGGCTGTCGATCCGCACGCTGATCGAGGGGGCCTCGGTGCGCAGCGAGTAGGTGACCTCGTCCAGGCTCGACAGGAAGGTCGGATGGCCGGCCCGGTCCCAGAAACCTATCTCCTCGTCGGACACGTGCCCGGGGGAGACGATGAACTTCTCGAATCCGAACCGGGTCAGGAGCCGGTACTCGCTGGGGAGTTGGAGCAGAATTCCCACTCCCGCGTCCCGCAGCGGCTTCAGCACGTGGGGGTTGGAGTTCGGGAAGAAGGGGACGTACAGCTCGACGCGTTCGCCGAGTCCGACGGCACGGGCGGCATCCTGGACGCGGCCGATGTTCTTCAGTATCTGTGCTTCGCTGTAGACAAAGGCCGGGGTTCCGACCTGTTCGCCGATCAGTTTGAGGTCGACCTCGTTGATCCAGGAATGGGTCAACTTACAGTCGCCCTGACAGTCGCTCTCGGTCATGTGCCCTCTGTTCTCTGGTCGCGGAAAAGGTGCGCCTGTGCTCAGGGGGTGCGATGAGTGCGGTACGACGTGCGAAGTGAGCGCTACTGGGTGGGATCTGATGGGATCGTCAGTGCGAATGCCGGACGCATGTTCGCCGACGTCCCGGCGGTCGAAGTCTACATACAGATCGGCCGGTTGGCAGCGACTGATGTCAGAAGCGGTCCGCTGAGCGGGCCGCCTCGATGAACTGCCTGATCAGGGCGGGATCCTTGACGCCGCGCCGGGACTCCACGCCGCTGGAGACGTCCACGCCCCAGGGCGCGGTGGCCCGTACGGCGTCGCCCACGGTGCCGGGAGTCAGCCCGCCGGCGAGCAGCCAGCGCCCGGCCGGCGGGGCGAAGGTGTCGGCGCCCCAGTTCCAGGGGACGCCGGCGCCGGGTGCCGGGGCGTCGAGCAGCAGCAGGTCCTCGCCCAGCTCGCCGCAGCGCGGGGTGCGCTCGCCGGCGGAGGTGGCCCGGATCAGCGTCCACCCGCCGGGCCGCAGGGCCTCGTAGTGGTCACGGCCCTCGTCGCCGTGCAACTGGACGGCCCGGACCCCGGAGGCCAGCGTCAACTCCCGCACCTCCTCGAGCGGTTGGTTGCGGAAGACCCCGACGGTCAGCACGCCGTCCGGCACCCGCCGTGCCAGCTCGCGGGCCGTCGCGACGTCCACCGTGCGGGGGCTCGCGGCGAAGACGAAGCCGATCGCGTCGGCTCCGGCCCGCACCGCGGCGTCCACGTCCGGGGCGGTCCGCAGGCCGCAGATCTTGATGAACAGTGGCGAGGAGGTCACGGGCCACAGCGTACGCCCGGCCCACCCCGGCGGGACGGGAGGGCCGGGCGTACCCGGTGGCTCAGTGCGTCAGTGGTTCAGTGCGTCAGATGGGCGTCCTCGTGCATGACCTCCCTGATGTCGTCACTGGCCTTGCCCAGCAGCTGCTCGGCGAGCCCGGTGAGCGCGCGGGCGGCCGCGACCTCCTCCCCGACGCGCTGCTGCCGGCGGTCGTCCGGGTTGCGGTTGGCGATGCCCTGCGCCGACAGCCGGGAGCCGTCGTGCATCCGCAGCCGCACGTCGGCCTGTGTGGTCGCGTCGATCTCGCGGAACTCCATCTCGATGTTGCAGTCGACGATCTTCTCCATGGTGATCACCTGCGCTGTGTGGTCGGTCCGCTGCCGGGTCCTGTCGTGCTGCGTCCTGTCGTGCCGGGTTCTGTCGTGCCGGGTTCTGTCGTGCTCCGCTGTTCGCTGTGCTCAGGTGCCGAGGTGCCGGGTGAACCAGTCGCGGGCGAGGTCCGCCACGCTCTCCAGCGCCCCGGGCTCCTCGAAGAGATGGGTGGCGTCCGGCACCACGGCCAGTTCGTTGTCGCACCGCAGTTGCTGCGCCGCCCGCCGGTTGAGGTCGAGCACCACGTCGTCCCGCCCGCCGACGATCAGCAGGGTGGGCGAGGTGACCTCGGCCAGGCGCTCCCCGGCGAGATCGGGACGGCCGCCGCGCGAGACCACGGCGGCGATGTCGCCGGCCTCCGGGTCGGCCGCGGCCCACAGGGCGGCCGCCGCGCCGGTGCTCGCCCCGAAGTAGCAGACGGGGACGGTCTCGCGGCGGCGCAGCCAGCGCGTGACCTCCGTCAGCCTGCGGGCCAGGGGCCCGACGGCGAACACGTTCGCCCGGTCGTTCTCCTCCAGCGGGGTGAGGAGGTCGAACAGGAGCGTGCCGAGCCCCGCGTCGTTGAGCGCCCGCGCCACGGCGCGGTTGCGGGGGCTGAGGCGGCTGCTGCCGCTGCCGTGCGCGAAGACGACGAGGCCGGGGGCGCCGGCGGGCATCGTCAGGTCACCGGCGAGCGTGACCGTGCCGTCGTCCACCGGGATGCTCAAGGGGCCGGAGTGGGCCTCGCCCGGGTTGTCGCCCGCGGCCTCGGCGGCGTTCCGCTGCAGGAGTTCGACGACCTCCTCGTCGGTGGTCTGGGTGAAGTCGTGGTACCACTCGCCGACCGCGGAGAAGGCGGGCGGCGTGCTGAGGCAGACCAGCTCGTCCACCTCGCCGCGGAACGCCGCGGCCGCGTCCGGGGGCGCCACCGGCACGGCCAGGACCACCCGCTCGGCGCCCTGCGCCCGCACCACCTGGCAGGCGGCCGCGGCGGTGGCGCCGGTGGCGATGCCGTCGTCGACCACGATCGCCGTGCGGCCCTCCAGCGGGATCCGCTCCCGTCCCTCGCGGAACTGCTCCGCGCGCCGGGCCAGTTCCGTCTCCTCGGCGCGCTCCACCTCGGCCAGGTCGTCGTCGTCGACCCGGCTCATCCGGACGATGTCGTCCCGGATGACGCGCACGCCCCCCTCGCCGATGGCGCCGAAGCCCAGCTCGCGGTGGTACGGCACGCCGAGCTTGCGGACCAGGACGACATCGAGGGGCGCGCCCAGCGCGTGGGCCACTTCGAAGGCCACCGGGACGCCGCCGCGCGGCAGGCCGAGGACGACGGGACGCTCGCCGCGCAGGTGCCCGACCCGTTCGGCCAGGCGCCGGCCGGCGTCCACTCGGTCGATGAATCGCATGAGATCCACCTCTGGCACCGGGGCCCGGCTCCGGAGAGCTCCGGAAGACGAGTGCGGCCGTGGTTCCAAGGAGCCTTAATTCCAATATGACGGGATTCAGGTGGATAGTCCATATCGGCCCGTGGGGCCCGCCGCGGGCCCGGGGCGCGTCCGGCGGGCCGCTGGTCTAGTCCGCCAGCGCCGCCCGTACCCGCGCCGCGACCGCCGCCGCCTCCTCCTCCGAGGCGTAGCGCGTACGCGGCCAGAAGAAGCCGCGCAGACCGTCCTTGCGGTTGCGCGGCACCACATGCACATGGAAGTGCGGCACGGACTGGCTGACCCGGTTGTTGGCGGCCACGAACGAGCCCGTCGCCTCCATGGCGCGCTCGACCGCGCCCGTGATGCGCTGGACCCGGGTGAAGAAGGGCCCCACCTCGCCGGCGGGCAGATCGGTGAGCGTCTCGGCGTGCACCCTCGGCACCACGAGCACATGGCCGGGGAACAGCGGCCGGGCGTCCAGGAAGGCCACCGCCGTCCCGTCCCCGAAGACCCGGTGACCGGCCGACTCGTCCGCCGCGATCGCACAGAAAACGCAGTCCACGACACCCAGTGAACCCCCCGGCGGGCCGGGCGCCACCCGCCCCGCCCGGCAACCGGCTGGAATCGCGCCACCGGCCGTGACGACCCTCCCGCCCCGGGCAGTGATCACCCATGCCCCTCCTCGTCGGAACCTCCGGATGGCAGTACAAGGACTGGCGCGGCGACCTCTACCCCGCCGACACGCCCCAGCGGCTGTGGCTGGAGGAGTACGCCGCCCGCTTCGCGACCGTCGAGAACAACAACGCCTTCTACCGCCTGCCCACCGAGGAGACCTTCACCGACTGGCGCGAGCGCACCCCCGAAGGCTTTGTGATGGCCGTCAAGGCCAGCCGCTACCTCACCCACATCAAGCGGCTGCGCGACCCCGAGGAGCCGGTGGCGCGGCTGATGCGGCACGCCGCCGGGCTGCGGGAGAAGCTGGGGCCGGTCCTGCTGCAGCTGCCGCCCACGCTGCGGGCCGCCCCCGAGGCACTGGACGCCACCCTCGCCTGCTTCCCCGAGGGCACGCGGGTGGCCGTCGAGCCCCGGCACGATTCGTGGTGGACGGACGGGGTACGCGCGGTACTGGAGCACCACGGCGCCGCGTTGTGCTGGGCCGACCACGACTCCCGGCCCGTGACGCCGCTGTGGCGCACGGCCGACTGGGGATATGTGCGCCTGCACTGCGGCAGGGCCCGGCCCTGGCCGCGCTACGGGCGGCAGGCGCTGGCGAGCTGGGCCCGGCGGGTCGCGGAGACCTGGCCCGACCGGGCCGACGTCTACTTCTACTTCAACAACGACCCGGGCGGTGCCGCCGTCCACGACGCGGCCGGCTTCGCCCGCGCCGCCGGCCGGCTGGGACGCACGGTGAGCCGGACAGCGGACGTGCACGGCTGAGTCCGCCGTTACAGACTGAAAGGTGAAAGGAGCGGCGTATGCCCAGAGGATCCAGCCCCAAGCGAGAGAGGCAGTACGAGCACATCAAGGAGAGCGCGAAGGACCGCGGCGAGGGCGAGAAGCGCGCCAAGGAGATCGCCGCCCGTACCGTCAACAAGGAACGGGCCCGCTCGGGCGAGTCGAAGACCGCCAGCCGCACCTCGCTGCAGGACATGTCGTCCTCCCGGCGCGGCGGCCAGCGCTCCCACTCCGGAGCCCAGGGCCCGACCAGGGACCAGCTCTACAACGAGGCGAAGAAGAAGAACATCCACGGCCGGTCGGACATGACCAAGGCCGAGCTGAAGAAGGCCCTGGGCCGCTGACGGCCCGCACAGCGGCCGGACCGCGAGAGGCCCGGCCGCTCGGGCCTGCCCTGCACCTTGTGGAAACCCGGCACCTTGTGGAAACCGCACAAGTCTGCCCGGTCAGCACTGCATAGGACCCCACCGCCGGAACCGATCGTTCATCGGTGAGGATGTGCAGATGCCAGCACACCTCGATCCCGCGGACCCCGGCTTCGCGCGCGACCCCTACCCCTACTACGCGCGCCTGCGCGAGCAAGGGCCCGCGGCACGGGTGGCACTGGCCAACGGCAGCCACGCCTGGCTCGTCACCGGCTACGAGCAGGCACGGGCCGTCCTGTCCGACGCCCGCTTCTCGAACGTACCGCCGCGCGGCGCCGGCCGGCCCAAGCCCGACTCCCCGGCGGAGCGCGCCCGCGGCTGCCTGGCACGGCACATGCTCAACACCGACGCCCCCGACCACGTCCGGCTGCGCCGCCTGACCACCGCCGCCTTCACCCCGCGCCGCGTGGACGCGCTGCGCCCGCGCATCGAGCGGCTCACCGACGGCCTGGTGGCCGAACTGTCCGGGCGCCTCGCCCGGGAGCGGACCGCCGACCTGGTGGACGCGTTCGCCTTCCCGCTGCCCGTGCTGGTGATCGGCGAGGTTCTGGGCGTGCCGGAGGCCGACCGGGCCGACCTGCGGGAGTGGACCTACCGCGTCGGCTCGCCCGCCGACGCGCTCGAGCGGGGCGCCGTCGACGAGGCCTGGAGCAGCCTGCACGCCTACTTCACCGCCCTGATCGGGCACAAGCGCCGAAGCCCCGGGGACGACCTCTTCAGCACGCTGGTGCACGACGCGGCCGAGGGCGGCCTCGACGACGGCGAGCTGCTGGCCATGGCCTTCCTGCTGCTGTTCGCCGGCTACGAGACGACCATGAACCTGCTCGCCTCGGCGTCGCTGCAGCTGCTCACCCACCCACGGGAGCTGGCGGCCGCGCGGCGCGGCGGCCCCGAGCGCTGGGCCGCCGTGGTCGAGGAGACGCTGCGCCACGGCAGCCCCCTGGAGGGCACCACCTGGCGGCGTACCACCGAGCGGGTCGACCTGGGCGGGGGAGCGGTCATACCCGCCGAGGCCTCCGTCCTCGTCGTCCTCGCCGCCGCCAACCGCGACCCCGCACACTTCCCCGACCCCGACGCCTTCCGGCCGGACCGCCATCTGGCCGCCACCGGACGCGCCGCCCCGCACCTGGCCTTCGGCCACGGCCCGCACTTCTGCCTCGGCTCCCGCCTGGCCCGGCTGGAGGCGGCGATCGCCCTGCCCCGCCTCTTCGAGGCGCTGCCCGATCTGACGCTCGCCGCCGACCCGCTCGAGCTCCCCTACCGGCCGGGCCTGCTGGTCCGGGGGCCGCGCAGGCTGCCCGTCCGCTGACGGCCCGTCGACGCGCCCGTCGGCCCGAACGGGTGAGGCGAATCGCGCCCCGGCGCCCGCTGCCCGAAGGTGGGGTGTGTGCAGGCCACCACCCACGACCGGCCGGATCCCGGTCCGGACCGCCACCGGACCGGCGCCGGCACCACCCCGGACGACCACATCGTGGTGATCTTCGGGGCCACCGGCGACCTCGCCCGGCGCAAACTGCTCCCCGGGCTCTTCCGCCTCGCCCGGTCGGGCCTGCTGCCCGCAGGGTACCGCGTCGTCGGCTCCGCGCCCGCCGCGGACGCCCTCGGCGACGAGGCGTTCCGCGCGCACGCCAGGGACGCCGTCGAGGAGTTCGGCGACAGCGAACCCGCCGGAGCGGACTGGGAGGCGTTCGAGAAGGCCCTGAGCTTCGGCGCCTGCGACCCCGGCGACCCCGGGCCGCTGCTCGCCGCCGTCGCCGCGGCCGAACGGGCCGTCGGCGGCCGCCCACGGCGGCTGTTCCACCTCGCCGTGCCGCCCGCCGCCTTCGCGTCCGTCATCGGCACCCTCGGCAGCACGGGACTGGCCGAGGACGCCCGCGTCATCATCGAGAAGCCCTTCGGCACCGACCTCGCCTCCGCGCGGGCCCTCAACGAGACCGTGCACGCCGTCTTCGACGAGTCCCGCGTCTTCCGCATCGACCACTTCCTCGGCAAGGAATCGGTCGACAACATCCTCGCCCTCCGCTTCGCCAACGGCCTCTTCGAGCCCGTCTGGAACCGCGACCACATCAGCCACGTCCAGATCGACGTCCCCGAGACCATCGGCATCGAGGGCCGCGCCGGGTTCTTCGAACAGACCGGCACCTTCCGGGACATGGTCGTCACCCACCTCTTCCAGGTGCTCGGCTTCGTCGCCATGGAGCCGCCCCCCTCCCTCGACGCCCAGGACCTGCGGGACGAGACCGCCAAGGTCTTCCGGGCGCTGCGGCCCGTCGACCCCGCCCACGTCGTGCGCGGCCAGTACGACGGCTACCGCCGCGAGCCCGGCGTCGCCCCCGGCTCCGACACCGAGACCTTCGTCGCCCTGCGCACCCACGTCGACAACTGGCGCTGGTCCGGCGTCCCCTTCTTCCTGCGCTCCGGGAAGTCGCTCGGCGAGCGCCGCCAGGTCGTCACGCTCCACTTCCGGCAGCCGCCGCTGGGCATGTTCACCGACGCCCCGCACAGCGGGGCCGCCCTGCGCTGCAACGCGCTGGTCGTCGACTTCGACGACCCCGGCTGGATCGCCGCCGACTTCCTCGCCAAGGAACCCGGACCGGCCATGCGCCTGGCCCCCGCCCGGATGACCTTCCGCTACGCGGACTCCGTCCAGCGCCGCCACGGCCTCGAGGGATACGAACGGCTGATCCTGGACGCCATGCTGGGCGACCAGGCCCTGTTCACCCGTTCCGACGGCATCGAACGGCTGTGGGAGGTCGCCGGCCCGCTCCTGCGCTCACCGCGCGCGGTGGAACCCTACGCCCCCGGATCGTGGGGGCCGGCGTCCGTCGACGCCCTCGTCGCCCCCCACCACTGGTACCTGCCGGACATGCCCCCCGGCGGACAGGGAAGCGGAGCCTCATGACGGACCTCGGCCTGCCCCACGACATCCGCGCCTGTCTGTTCGACATGGACGGCGTCCTGACGCAGACGGCCACCGTGCACGCCGCCGCCTGGAAGGAGACCTTCGACGCCTTCCTCGAGCGGCGCGAGGGCCCCGGCTTCCGGCCGTTCGACGCGGTGGACGACTACGACCGGTACGTCGACGGCATGCCCAGGGCCGACGGCGTGCGCTCCTTCCTCGACTCCCGCGGCATCCACCTCCCCGAGGGCGGCGACGACGACCCGCCGGACGCCGACACCGTCCACGGCCTGGGCAACCGCAAGAACACCCTCGTCCTCCGCAAGATCGAGGAACTGGGGGTGCAGGCCTACCCCGGGTCGGTCCGCTACGTCCGGGCCGCCCGCGACGCGGGACTGCGGCGGGCCGTGGTGTCCTCCAGCGCCAACTGCCATGCCGTCCTCCTCGCGGCCGGCATCGACGACCTCCTCGAGGTCCGCGTCGACGGGCTGGTCGCCGCCGAACAAGGGCTGCCGGGCAAACCCCACCCGGACACCTTCCTCGCCGCCGCCCGCGCCCTGGGCGTGACCCCGGACGAATCCGCCGTCTTCGAGGACGCCCTCGCCGGCATGGAGGCCGGGCGGGCCGGCCGGTTCGGCTTCGTCGTCGGCGTCGACCGGGCCGGCCAGGCCGAGGCGCTGCGCCGGCACGGGGCGGACATCGTGGTGGACGACCTCGCCGACCTGCTGGGAGAAACCCCGTGATCACTCATCCGGCCTTCAGGGTCGAACCCTGGTGCCTGCGCGAGACCGAACTCAACCTCGACGTGCTCTCCCAGAGCGAATCGGTCTTCGCGCTCGCCAACGGGCACATCGGCTGGCGCGGCAACCTCGACGAGGGCGAACCGCACGGCCTGCCCGGGACCTACCTCAACGGCGTCTACGAATTCCGCCCGCTGCCGTACGCGGAAGCCGGCTACGGCTACCCGGAGTCCGGGCAGACCGTCATCAACGTCACCAACGGCAAGCTGGTCCGCCTCCTCGTCGACGACGAACCCTTCGACCTGCGCTACGGAAAGCTGCACAGCCACGAGCGGGTGCTCGACTTCCGCACGGGACTGCTGCACCGCACCGCCGAGTGGACCTCCCCGAGCGGACGCAGCGTGCGCGTCCGCTCGACCCGGCTGGTCTCCTTCACCCAGCGCGCCGTCGCGGCCGTCGCCTACGAGGTCGAACCGCTCGACGGCGAGGTCCGCATCGTGGTCCAGTCCGAGCTGGTCGCCAACGAGCCGCTGCCCCGCTCCGGCGGCGACCCGCGGGCCGCGGCCCTGCTGGAGTCCCCGCTGGTCGCCGAGCAGCACGCGGCCCACGGGCCGCGGATCCGGCTGCTGCACCGCACCCAGCGCAGCGGCCTGCGGCTCGCGGTGTCGGCCTCGCACATCGTCAGCGGCGGCGAGCGGACCGAGATGTCCTCCGAGAGCAGCGAGGACCTGGCCCGCTTCACCATCACCTCGCGGGTCGGCTCCGGGCAGCGGCTGCGCGTGGAGAAGTTCGTCGCGCACGGCTGGTCGGCGATGCGCTCGGCGCCCGCCGTCCACGACCAGGTGGACGCGGCCCTCGCCGGGGCCGTCAGCACCGGCTGGAAGGGCCTGGTCGACGAACAGGGCGGCTACCTCGAGGACTTCTGGGCGCGGTCGGACGTCGAGGTCGACGGCGACGCGGAGATCCAGCAGGCGGTGCGGTTCGCCCTCTTCCACGTCCTGCAGGCCGGCGCGCGCGGCGAGGCACGGGCCCTGCCCGCCAAGGGCCTGACCGGCCCCGGCTACGACGGGCACTGCTTCTGGGACACCGAGACCTTCGTCCTGCCGGTGCTCACCTACACCGCGCCGCAGGCCGTGGAGCAGGCCCTGCGCTGGCGGCTGACCACCCTGCCCGCCGCCTGCGAGCGCGCCCGCCAGCTCGGCCTGCAGGGGGCGGCCTTCCCCTGGCGCACGATCAACGGCGACGAGTGCTCGGGCTACTGGCCGGCCGGTACGGCCGCCTTCCACATCAACGCCGACATCGCGGACGCCGTCGTGCGCTACGTCAAGGCCACCGACGACCAGGCCTTCGAACAGGAGGTCGGGCTGCCGCTGCTGGTGCAGACCGCCCGGCTGTGGCGCTCCCTGGGCCACCACGACCACCACGGCGACTTCCACATCGACGGGGTGACGGGCCCGGACGAGTACAGCGCCGTCTCGGACGACAACCTCTACACGAACCTGATGGCACAGCACAATCTGCGCGAGGCCGCGGCCGTCGCCGAGCGCCACCCCGATCTCGCGGCCCTGATGGAGGTCGACGACGAGGAGACGGCCGCCTGGCGGGACGCCGCCCAGCGCATGAGCCTGCCGTACAACCCCGAACTCGCCGTGCACGAGCAGTCCGAGGGCTTCACCCGGCACCAGCTGTGGGACTTCGCCCACACCGGCGACGACCAGTACCCGCTGATGATGCACTTCCCCTACTTCGACCTCTACCGCAAGCAGGTCGTCAAGCAGGCGGACCTGGTCCTGGCGATGTGCCTGCGCGGGGACGGCTTCACCCCGGAGGAGAAGGCCCGCAACTTCGCCTACTACGAACAGCTGACGGTGCGGGACTCCTCGCTGTCCGCCTGCGGACAGGCCGTCATGGCGGCCGAGGTCGGCCACATGCGGCTGGCCTACGACTACCTGGGCGAGGCGGCCATGATGGACCTGTCCGACCTCGAGGGCAACACCCGCGACGGCATCCACATCGCCTCGCTGGCCGGCACCTGGTTCGCCCTGGTCATCGGGTTCGGCGGGATGCGGGAGTACGACGGCCTGATCGCCTTCTCGCCCCGACTGCCCGAGCAGCTGGGCCGCCTGGCCTTCACGGTGCAGTTCCGCGGGCAGCGCCTGCGAGTGGAGATCACCGGCACGACGGCGACGTACACGCTGCTGGACGGCAAGTTCCTGGAGATCCGCCACTGCGACGAGCGGGTGACGGTCTCCTCCGAGACCCCCGAGTCCCGCCAGGTGCCCCCCATGCCGCCCGGCGCCGCCCCCGAGCAGCCCGCCGGCCGAGCCCCCGCCCGGCGCGGCCGCGTGCTCGGCCACGGCGAGACGGAGGCGCTGCGCTAGGGCGTGTGCTGGGTCGCCTTGCCGCGCCAGGTGCTGCGCCAGCCGTAGCCGCTGCGGCGCAGGCGGCGTCTGATGCTCGAGAGCACCGGGTGGCGGTCCTGCTGCTCGCGCGAGCGGCGGTCGAGCTCCTCCGCCAGCCGTTCGGTGCGCTTCTCCACGTCGAGTTCGTCCAGGATCCGGTCGATCTCGGCCAGCAGCGCCCCGTGCAGTTGCCACTGGCGGGGGTGCCGCCGTACCCCCTCGAGCAGCAGATGCGCGGCGCGGTCCCGGCTGGCCCGGCCCTCGGCGAGCTCCCGCACCAGGCGGTCCTCCGCCTGCTCGGCGTTGGCGGTGACCTGCGTGGTGATCAGCACGGCGAAGGCCTCGATCGCCCGGCCCAGGTGCATGAAGACCTCCTCCAGGGCCGGCGCCACCTCCGGGGCGAACAGCGGCTCGTCCCTGCGCTCCTTGGCGAGGTCGGTCAGGGTGCGGCAGATGACCCGCAGGACGACGGCGGCGATCTCCAGGGCGTCCAGCCCCGTCCGCAGCACGACCCGGAACAGCAGTCCCTCCTTCACCCGCGGGTTGAGCCGCAGACTGTCCTCCGCCTGCCTCAGCGAGGCGTCCACCTGCACGATGTCGTGGTCCAGCCTGCGGGCCTCGTGCAGCCGGGCCGCGGCCTCCTCGACGGTGGTGTGGCCCGAGACCTCCTCGCCGACGCGCTGCAGCAGCCGCCGCATGCGGCGGGCCAGGTGCTCGATGGCCTCGCCCGCCGGCTGCACCCACACCGGGGGAACGAACAGCACGTCGAAGAGCAGGCCCACGACCGCCCCGATCAGTGTCTCCAGCACCCGGTCCCACGCCGTGTCCGCCACCCGGGTCACGCCCAGGACGAGCATCGCGCTGATCGCCACCTCGGGAACGAATTCACCCACCCGTACGAAGCGCCCGATGACCAGCGACGCCAGGATGATCAGCCCCAGGCTCCACCAGGTGAGCCCCACCATCGCGCTGAAGCCGATGGCGATCAGCACCCCCGCCACAACGGAGTTCACCCGGCGGACGCTGGTGGTCAGCGTCGAGTACAGGGTGACCTGGACGACGAGCAGCGCGGTGAGCGGCGCGGTCAGCGGCGCCGGCTCACTGCTCAGCTGCAGTGCCACCACATAGGAGATCACCGCGGCCAGGGTGGAGCGCACCGCCTGCACGAAGGCGGGTTCCCTGCCGCGTCGCACCAGGGTGGTCAGGGGATCGGTGAGTTCGCGCACGCACTCCGTCTTCCCGCCGGGCGGTGCCGGGGACACGGTGGCGTCACCGTGTGGAGTAAGCGGAGGCCGTGCGCGGCACGGCTGGTTCGATTGGTTCAATCACCCCATGGACGATCTTCGCGTGGTACGGGTGTTCACCGGTCCGGACGGCGGGGGAGGCAATCCCCTCGGCGTCGTCATGGACGGGCGGGCCGTGCCGGACCCCGCGGCGCGGCAGGCGATCGCCGCCGGACTCGGGTTCAGCGAGACGGTGTTCGTGGACGACGCCGAAACCGGACGGGTGGACATCCACACGCCCAGCACTCGCCTGCCGTTCGCCGGGCATCCGCTGGTCGGCGTCGCGTGGCTGCTGCGCCGGCAGGGACGGCCGGTGTCCGTGCTGCGGCCGCCGGCCGGGGAGGTGCCCGTCTGGACGGAAGACGGGACCACCTGGATACGGGCACGGGCGCAATGGGCGTCCGGGCGGCGGACCGAGCGGTTGGCCACGGCGGGCGACGTCGAGGCGCTGCCCGGACCGCCGCCCGGCCAGGGCTGGCTGTACGTCTGGGCGTGGGAGGACGAGGCCGAGGGGCGAGTGCGGGCGCGTGGGTTCCCGCGGCGCGGCGACGGCATCGTGGAGGACGAGGCCACCGGCGCCGCGGCCCTCGAACTGACCGCACAGCTGGGGCGGTCGCTCGTGGTGCGCCAGGGCACCGGCTCCCGCATCCTGACGCGCTGTCACGACGACGGCACGGTGGACCTGGGCGGCAGCGTGAGCGACCTCGTCAGAACCGGCAGTGCCGGGCCGACGCCTCCCGGTTGGTCGTCACCGCCCGGTCCAGGTTGGTCGCCGCGCTGATCAGCGCGAGGTGGGTGAACGCCTGCGGGAAGTTGCCCAGGGCCTCCCCGGCGGCGCCGATCTCCTCGGCGTACAGGCCGAGATGGTTGGCGTGCGTCGTCATCTTCTCGAAGATGTAGCGCGCCTCGCCGACCCGCCCGGCCCGGCCCAGGGCCTCCACGTACCAGAACGAGCACAGGTTGAACGTGCCCTCCTGGTACGGCAGGCCGTCGGTGCCGTCGGACTGGTAGCGGTGGACGAGGCTGTCGCTGACGAGCTCGGACTCCAGCCGCCGCACCGTCGACAGGAACCGCGGATCGCCCGGCCCGGCGAACTTCACCAGCGGCATCACCAGCAGGGACGCGTCCAGCGTCGAGCCGTCCGCGTACTGGACGTACGCCCCCAGGTCCGGCGCGTAGCACCGGTCCTGGACGTACCGATAGGCGGCCGCCGCCGCGTCCCGCCAGCGCTCGACGGGGGCCGGCATGCCGCGGTGGCGCGCGATGCGCATGGCGCGCTCGAAGGCGACCCAGGTCATCAGCGCCGAGTAGGTGAAGCGCCGACGGCCGCCGCGGGTCTCCCAGATGCCGTCGTCGGGCTGCTCCCAGTGCTTCTCCAGCCAGTCCAGCTGCCGGCTCAGGGCCTCCCACAGGTCGTAGGAGATGGGCTCGCCGTGCTTGTTGTAGAGGTAGACCGAGTCCATCAGCTCGCCGTGGATGTCGAGCTGCAGCTGGCGGGAGGCGGCGTTGCCGATCCGGACGGGCCGGGAGCCGCGGTAGCCGCAGAGGTGGTCCAGGACCGTCTCCGGCAGCTCGGCCCGGCCGTCGATGCCGTACAGCACCTGCAGCCCGGTGCCCGGCGGCGCCTCGACGCAGCGCCGGTGCAGCCAGTCGATGAACGCGGCCGCCTCCTCCGTGAAGCCCAGCCGCATCAGCGCGTACAGGGTGAAGGCCGCGTCCCGGACCCAGGTGTAGCGGTAGTCCCAGTTGCGTCCGCCACCCAGCGACTCGGGCAGCGAGGTGGTCGGCGCGGCGACGAGCGCGCCGGTGGGCTGGTGGACCAGCAGTTTTAGAACCAGCGCCGAGCGTTCGACCGCCTCCCGGTAACGCCCCCGGTAGGTGGACCGGCGCAGCCAGCCGTCCCAGTACCGCAGCGTGTCGTCCAGCAGCCGGGACGCCTCGCCGGAGTCGAAGGGCCGTACCTCGCCGCCCCACTGGGCGGCCAGCTCCAGGGTCTCCCCGGGGCCGAGGACGACCGTGGCCCGCGCCCCGCCGTCGTCGGCACGCAGCGGCACGGACGAGCGCAGCACCAGCGTGCCGGCCGGGCCGCTGAAGACCGCCCCGACGCCCTCGACCACCTCGACCTCGTGCGGCGCGCGGGCGTAGTCGAAGGCCGGCCGGCACTCGAGCTCCACGGTGGCGCTGCCGCGCACCATCCGTACCTGCCGCACGATCTGCCGGACGTCGCCCGCCGGGCAGGACGGATGGTCGGGCACCATGAAGTCGTACAGCTCGGCGACGGCCCGCTGGGCGAGGAACCGGGTCAGCAGCACATTGGAGTCCGGCAGGTACATCTGCTTGGTGCGCTCGACGTCACGCACCCGCACCGAGAACGAGCCCCCGCGCCCGGCGTCGAGCAGCGAGCCGAACACCGAGGGCGCGTCGAAGCGCGGCAGACAGCACCAGTCGATCGTCCCGTCGACCCCCACCAGCGCCACCGTGTGCAGGTCGCCGATGACGCCGTGGTCCTCGATCGGCAGGTAGGTCCCGGGCCCCGGACGTGGCCCGACATCGTGCTTCATGTCCCGGGCCGCGACGTCAGCCGGAGCCGGGCCTCGAGTTCGTGCTCGCCGGGGATCGTGCCGTGGTCCTCGACGGCGAAGGCCGCCGCCAGCTCCTCCTTGACCTGGCGCACGGGGTCGGCGGCGCCGAACAGGTCGACGGTGACCGCCCCGGCCAGCGCGGGCGCGGTGATCCGCAGCGGGCGCCGGGTCCGCGCGTCGACGACCATGCACCAGACCGTGGGGGCGGTCGCGCCGGGATGGGCCGCCCGGCTCTCGCTGCGGGGCGGCGTGGGCACCTCGGGAAAGGCCTCCTCCAGCGCCGCGAACACCGCGCCCGCGTCGTCGTCGGCGCATCCGGTCAGATGAACGCTGACGTGGTCCGGACTCTCGGGACGGCTCATCACCCGTGCTCCTCTGCCGTAGTGAGCGCTGCGGCGCCGGCTCTTCCCCCGCCGACCCTACGAGTACCCCGCCGGCCCGGCGCGGTGGCGGCGGCCATCCGGGCGAGCGACGCCGCTGGTCTATGATTTCGATTCGGTATCGAACGTCGTCACCAGCCCGGTGAGGCGCACGAGGTGCCGAGAGATGCTCCTTCGGAGGCATTCCACCGTGTCCATCCAGCTGAACCACACCATCGTCCACTCCCGGGACCGCCAGGTCTCCGCCGAGTTCCTGGCGACCGTCCTGGGGCTGGAAGTCGGCCCGCCCATGGGCCCTTTCCTCCCCGTCGAGACCGGCAACGGCGTCACCCTGGACTTCGCGACCGTCGACCAGGGCGACATCGCGCCGCAGCACTACGCCTTCCTGGTGCCCGAAGAGGAATTCGACGGGATCTTCGCCCGGATCCAGGCGGCCGGGGCCGACTACTGGGCCGACCCGGCCCGGACGCTGCCCCGGCAGATCAACCACAACGACGGCGGCCGGGGCGTGTACTTCGCGGACCCCAGCGGCCACTACATGGAAGTGCTGACGCGCCCCTACGGCAGCGGTAGCGAGTAACGAAAACGCAGGCACAGCAAGACCTCAAAGGAATCCTTTGAGGTCTTGCTGTGTTTCTTTATTCGACTTATAGAACAAATCTCGGTAGCTTCGGCGGCGTCCGAAGGGGACGGAAAAATTCCGGGCCTCTTCCGCATCTCCGACCGAAGGCGGTGTTTCCGTTGGTGGGCGAGCGTCGAGCGGCGACTCCTTGGAAGTTCATGGCCGCGACAGCGATCCTGTGGGGTTCCGCGTTTCCCGCGATCCGCGTCGCACTGGACGACTACCCGCCGACGGCCATGGCCGTCCTGCGCCTGGTCTTCGCCGTCCTCTTCCTGCTCCCGTGCCTGTTCACCGGCCGCGTCAGCCGCCTCCGCCGCAGCGACATCCCGCGCATGGCGGCCTTCGGCCTCACCGGCATGACGGCCTACCAGCTCCTGCTCTACGCGGGCGAACGCCACGTCGAGGGCGGCACGGCGGCCATGCTCGTCGCCACCTCACCCGTCTTCGCCACCGCGCTCGGCATGCTCGTCCTGCGCGAACGCCCCGGAGCCTGGGGCGTTGCCGGACTCCTCGTCGCCCTCTGCGGCGCGCTGATCGTCGCGACGGCCGGCGGTGACGGAGGCGGCTCGCGGTCCGGCATGGTGATGATCGTCCTCGCTGCCGCCGCCCAGGCGACCTCCTTCGTCCTCCAAAAGCCCCTGCTGCGCCGCTACTCGGGCATGGACTGCATCTTCTACGGCAGCCTCTTCGGCCTCCTGCCGCTGCTCTTCTTCGCGCCGGAGGCGGCCGGCCACGTGATGGCCGCCGGCTGGCAGCCGACCGCCGCCGTGATCTGGCTCGGGCTCGGCTGCACGGTTCTCGCCTTCTGCACCTGGTCGCGCGTCCTGGCCGCCGCCACGGCGTCCACCAGCTCCCTCGTCCTCTACGCGGTGCCCGTCGCCGCCCTCGCCCTGGACGCCGTCCTGCTCGGCACCCTGCCGACGCCCATGGCGGGCCTGGGCGGCCTGACGGTGCTGGCCGGCGTCGGCACAGCCGCCGTACGCCGCCCCGCGGCACGGCCGGCGCCCGCGCCGCGTCCCGAACCGGAACCCGAGACGGCGCCGGAAGCGGCGACGGCCGGCGAGGCGACGAGGGACCGCACGCCGACGACCGTCTGAACGCCTGGACCACGGCCTGAACCTCCGCCTGGACATCGGCAGCCCGAGCACCCGCGGTCACCTGTGTGGACCAGCGGGTGCTTCAGGCATTCGCGGGTGCGGAAGGCAGGAGGTCATGTTCAAGAACACCAAGGCGTTCAGCGGCTTCGCGGTGAACGACATCGGCTCGGCCCGGCAGTTCTACGGCGAGACCCTCGAACTGGAGGTGTCCGGCCAGGACGACCTGCTGTTCCTGCACCTCGCCGGCGGCGCGAAGGTGGTGGTCTACCCCAAGCCCGAGCACACTCCGGCGACGTTCACGATCCTCAACTTTCCGGTGGACGACATCGAGGCGGCGGTCGACGAGCTGGGACGGCGCGGGGTCACCTTCGAGCGCTACCCCGGCATGGAGGCCGACGAGAAGGGCATCTTCCGGGGCGACGGCCCGCTCATCGCCTGGTTCACCGACCCCGCCGGGAACATCCTGTCCGTCCTGCAGGAGGGATAGGCCGGTCCCGCGTTGTCAGACCCCGGTGCGAGACTTCCCGAGTGAGATGGGCAGTGGCTGATGCGGGGGACGAGGGCGTTCGGCTCTGTCCGGTCGACGGTGAGGGGCGGGCGGCCGGGCCCGCGACGACGGAACCGAGCCTGGCCGAGGCGGTGCGGGCGCGGCCCGATGTCGAGCGGTGGGTGTGGCGGTCCACGGCCGGGACGTACGGCCGACTGCTCGCGGCGGGCGTCCGCGTGGAGCGTTGCTACGACGTGGAGGCCGCCGAGGCGCTGCTCATCGGCCACGAGGAGGGCCAGTCGGGCCAGCCGCGCTCGCTCGCCGCGGCCTGGGCGCGCTCGCGCGGGCTGCCGGTCCCGGCGGATCCGCCGGTGCGGGCGGCCGACGCCCAGCCCTCGCTGTTCGAGCCCGGCCCCGTGCCGCTGCCGCCGGGGACCGACGCCCTCGAGGCGCTGCTCGAGGTGTACGCCGGCCAGCTGGCGCGCACGGAGAGGACGGCGGAACCCGGGCGGATGCGGCTGCTGACCGCCGCCGAGTCGGCGGGGATGCTCGTCGCCGCCGAGATGGGGCGGGCGGGCCTGCCGTGGCGCGCCGACGTGCACCGGGCCCTGTTGCACGAGCTGCTGGGGGAGCGCTACCCCGGCGGGCAGGAGACCCGGCGGCTGGCCGAGCTGGCCGACGAGGTGTCGCGGGCGTTCGGGGCGCGGGTGCGGCCCGATCTGCCCGCCGACATCATCAAGGCCTTCGCCCGCGAGGGCATCGCCCTGTCCTCCACCCGGGCCTGGGAGCTGGAGGCGATCGACCATCCTGCCGTGCCCCCGCTGCTGGAGTACAAGAAGCTCTACCGGCTGCACACCGCCCACGGCTGGTCCTGGGTGCAGTCGTGGGTGCGCGACGGCCGCTTCCGTCCCGAGTACCTGCCGGGCGGCACGGTCACCGGGCGGTGGACCACCAACGGGGGCGGCGCGCTGCAGATTCCGCGGGTGGTCCGGCGGGCGGTCGTCGCCGATCCGGGCTGGCGGCTGGTCGTCGCGGACGCCGACCAGATGGAGCCGCGCGTCCTGGCCGCCGTCTCGCGCGACCCCGGCCTGATGGACGTCGCCGGCAGCGGCCGTGACCTGTACGCCGACCTCGCCGAGCGCGCCTTCGCCGGCGACCGCGACCGGGCCAAGCTCGCCGTGCTCGGGGCGATCTACGGACAGACCTCCGGCGACGGCCTCAAGCACATGGCCGATCTGCGGCGCCGCTTCCCGCGCGCGGTCGCGTACGTGGACGACGCGGCCCGTGCGGGGGAGGAGGGCCGCCTGGTGCGGACCTGGCTGGGCCGCACCTGTCCGCCCTCGACCACCTCTCTCGCCGACGAGGCGGGCATCCCCCAGGACGATCCGGCGGACGCCCCCGCCTACGGCAGTACGGCGAGCGCGCGTGCCCGGGGGCGCTTCACGCGCAACTTCGTCGTCCAGGGCAGCGCGGCCGACTGGGCGCTGATCGTGCTCGCCGCCGTCCGCCAGTCGGTCGCGGGCCTGCGCGCCGAGCTCGTCTTCTTCCAGCACGACGAGGTGATCGTGCACTGCCCGGAGGAGGAGGCGCCCGCCGTGGTGGAGGCCATCCGCACGGCGGGGGACCGCGCCGGGCGCATCGCCTTCGGCGACACACCCGTGCGGTTCCCCTTCACCACGGCCGTGGTGCGGTGCTACGCGGACGCCAAGGCGTAACGATTCGCCGCCTCCTGCCGCAGCGCGTTCTTGTCCGGCTTGCCGGCCTCGGTGAGCGGCAGGGAGCCGGCGAAGACGATGGACGCCGGCTCGTACATCGCCCCGCGCTCCTTGCGCACCAGCTCGCGCAGCCCCCGCTCCAGGCCGCCGTCGTCGCCGCCGGGCCGGGCGACGACGACGGCGTGGACGCGTTCCATGTGGTCGGCGTCCCGCACCCCGAAGACGGCGCTCTGCAGGACGTCCGGATGCGAGTTGAGGAGGTCCTCGAGCTCGGAGGTGTAGACGTGGCCGCCCACCACGATGATCATGTCCTTGAGGCGGTCGACGACCGTGAGGTAGCCCTCGTCGTCCAGGCGCCCCACGTCACCGGTGTGGATCCAGCCGTCGCGCAGCACCTCGGCGGTCAGCTCGGGCTGCTTCCAGTAGCCCCGCATGATCTGGGCGGACCGCACGCAGATCTCGCCGTGCGCGCCGCTGGGCAGTTCCGCGCCGGACTCGTCGCGAATGCTCACCTCGACGCCCGGCATCACCTTCCCCACCGTGCGCAGCAGGTGCGGGCGTTCCAGGTCGTGTTCCCCGGCCGTCAGCAGGGTGATGCCGCCCGCCTCGCTCTGCCCGTAGAACTGCACCAGCACCGGGCCCAGGCGCCGTACCGCGTCGGCGATCCGGGCGGGGGAGGCCTGGCAGCCGCCGTAGATGACGGCGCGCAGGGCGGAGGCGTCGGTGCTGTCCGCGGCGGGGTGGTCGAGCAGCTGGTACAGCAGCGGAGGCAGGAGGAAGAGGTGGGTGATGCGCTCGCGCTCGATGGCGGCGAGCACGGCCGCGGGGTCGAAGTCCTCGAGGAGGACCACCGTGCCGCCGTGGTACAGGGTGGAGTCGGCGAACATGCCGGCCGCGTGGGCGAGCGTGGTGCACACCAGCTGGCGCCGCTCCTCGCCCAGCGGGATCAGCTCGTGCGTCTGGGCGCCACTCAACTGCGCGAAGGTGCTGCAGATGCCCTTGGGGCGGCCGGTGGTGCCGCCGGTGTGCCGGATGGCGCACACGTCCTCCGGCCGGGCCCGGCTCGCGACGGGCTCGTCGGACTGCCGGGCGGCCTCCTCCAGCAGATCGGATCCGCTCCCGGCCGGGCCGAGGGTCAGGACGGTGTCCACCGGGGCCTGCGCGACGATCTCCGCCGCCCGGTCCGCATACCGCGGGTCGACGACCAGGGCGCGCGTCTCGACGTCGTGCACGATGGTGGCCTGGGCCTCGGCCGACAGCTTGTTGTAGAGGTGATTGACGCGGCAGCCCAGCAGGTGGGCGGCATAGCGGACGGCGATGGCCTCCGGCAGGTTGCCGCTCAGCAGCGTGACGGTGTCGCCCCGGCCCACGCCCCGCTCCCGCAGGGCACGCGCCAACCGGTGGACCAGCGCGCGCAGTTCGCCCCCGGTGACGCGCCGGTCCCCGTGGACTAAGACCTCCCGCTCGGGGGCCGCGCCGAGAATGTCGAGGTTGTTCTCCACGTAGTTGCGGAAGGGGGGCTGGGAGCCGGGCATGTTCATCTCCTGACGACGGTCCATATGGTTACCTCAGGCAATCATGATGCCATGGGTGATCATGGCCCCATGGACCGACAGAACAGCTTGACGCACATTCCGGCCCCCGAAGGCGTCGCCCCCGCCAAGGGCTACACCCACGTCGTGACGGGCTCGGGCCGCATGGTCGCGATATCCGGCCAGGTGGCCCTCGACGCGCACGGCGACGTCGTCGGCGCGGACGACGTGACGGCGCAGACGCGGCAGGTCTTCGAGAACCTGCGGCGCTGCCTCGCCGCGGCCGGCGCGACCTTCGACGACGTCATCAAGCTCACCTACTTCGTCACCGACATCGCCCATCTGCCCGCCATCCGCACCGTGCGGGACGACTTCGTCGACGTCGAACGCCCGCCCGCCAGCTCCGCCGTCCAGGTGGCCGCGCTCTACCGGCCCGAACTGCTCGTGGAGATCGAGGCGTTCGCGCTCGTGTGACGGGTGCGTAGTCGCCGCCTATGACGAACCGTTTCCGCCCGGCGGGCCGCTCACCCACCCCCGCCGTTTAGCAGCCCCGCCGCCACCCGGAGGTCCGACACCAGGCCCGCGTAGGCCTCGGCCCGTGCGGTGGGGTCCGAGCGCAGCACGGCCGACGGGTGGATGGTGGCCACCAGCACGCCTTCCCCCTCGCCGTCGCCGTCCAGCGACGGCAGCGGGAGCGCCACCCCGCGCTGCTGGGTCACCCGGAACGACGGGCCCAGCAGCGACTTGCCGGCCGTGGCGCCCAGCGCGACCACCACCTCGGGGTCGAGCAGCCGCAACTCCGCCGCCAGCCACGGCTTGCACGCGCTGATCTCGCGCAGGCCCGGCGCCTTGTGGATCCGGCGCTTGCCGCGCGCCGCCCGCTCGAACTTGAAATGCTTGACGGCGTTGGTGATGTAGGCGTCCCCCGGATCGATCCCGGCCTCCTCCAGCGCCCGCGTCAGCACGCCCCCGGCCGGCCCCACGAACGGCCGCCCCTGCCGGTCCTCCTGGTCGCCGGGCTGCTCCCCGACGAGCACCACCCGTGCCGAGGCGTCGCCCGCGCCGAACACCGTCTGCGTGGCCTCCACGTGCAGCGGACAGCCCCGGCAGCCCGCCGCGGCACCCCGCAGCGCCTCCAGTCCCGCCTTCGGGGGGACGAAGGGGCTCGCATCGTAGGCGGCCTCACCGTTGCCGGGGCCGCCGGGAGCCGGATCCCGCACGGAACACCTCCGGTGCCTGCTCACCACCAGTGTCCCCCCGGACGGCCTCGCCCGCCGCCCGCCGCCCGGCTACGGACGGCGGCTACGCACCGGGAGCGGGCGTCACTCCAGGTCGGCGCCCATGACCCGGGCGAAGGCCGCCGGATCCGTGTCGAACCCCTGCACCGTCCCGCGGAACTCCCACGCACCGTCGGCGTTCCGGGCGAACTCCGCGACGGTCGCGGCCGTGGCGTCCGCCACCCCGGCGAAGCCGTCCCGCCGCAGCTCGGTCGTCCCCTCGGCTATCCGCACCTGGGTGCCCTCTACGTCGGCGAACGTCCTGCGCCCCCAGCGTTGCTGGATGGCCACGCCGACCACCACGCGCGCGTACTCGGGCGCCAGCCGGCCCAGCTCCAGGGTCATGACCTCGTCGAAGCCGAAGCCCTGCCCCGTACGGCTGTCGCGGTTGAGGGTGATGGTGCCGTCGGGCGAACGGCTCTCGAAGTGCACGAGGTACGCCGGCGCTCCGTACGGCTCCTCCGCGCGGTAGGTCGCGGCGATGATGTCGAGGTCGTGAGCAGGCGATCCGGCGGGGCTCGGATCCCACTTCAGGGCCACCTCGACCACCTGGATCCCCTTGTTGAGACTGCTCATCCCGTCACTCTCCCCTCCCGCCGCCCCCGGCCCGACAGGGCGGGCACACAGGACCGCTGCCCGTCCGTCAGCGCATCATGCCACGCCGCCCCTCGCGCAAGGGCCGCAATCGGCTCCCCCGGTACGACCACCCGCCACCACCCGTACCGGGCGGTTTCGACCTCCGACGAACACCGGTGACCCGCCGGGCGGAGGCCGTCCATCATCGCGACACACCACCCCGCGAACCGTCGGAGGGAAACGTTGTCCAGCGCCCCCATACGCCTCGAGGTGCCGCCCGGAGTGAGCGCGGGCGTCGCGGTGTTCGACCGGCAGGCCGGTGCCTTCACCACGACGCACGACGCCCACGCGCGCTTCCGCTCGGCCTCGGTGGTCAAGCTGCTGATCGCCCTCGACCACCTCTGGTCGAGCGGGCGGCACCCCCTGCCCGCGGGCGACGGGGAACGGCTCGATCTCATGCTGCGCAGCAGCGACGACGACGCGGCGAGCGAGCTGTGGACCCGCAACGGCGGTGCCGCCATCGTCGAACGGGCGGCGGCACGGCTGCGCCTGGCCGACACCGTCCCGCCCCCCTCGGCCCATCCCGGCTACTGGGGATACACCGGCCTCTCGGCGGCGGACGTCGTCACGGTCTACCGGTACCTGCTCGACGAGGCACCCGCCTCGGTCCGCGAGCGCGTCATGGGCAGCCTGCGCGGGGCGACCCGCCTGGGCACGGACGGCTTCGACCAGTCCTTCGGCATCGCGGCCGCCTTCGACCGTCCGTGGGCGGTCAAGCAGGGCTGGTCGGGCTTCGATACGGACGGGCAGCCCCGGGGGAGGGCGGCGAGGCCGACGGCCGCCGCGGCCGGCGACGTGGACCTGGCGCGCGCCGCCCTGCACACCACCGGGACCGTCGGCGTCGCCGACCGCGGCATCGTCGCCGTCCTCACCCTCCACCCGAGGGGCACCGCCTACGGCAGGGCCCGCGCGGACCTGGGCAGGCTGACCCGCTCGCTGAACGTCCCCGGCGCCGTGCCGGCCGCCCCGCCGAGCCCCGGCGCGTAGGGCGCGCCCAGCAGTCCGGTGAGCCGCGTGGCCGAGGTGCCCAGTCCGGTGGGCACTCCCCAGGACGGTGCCGCCGGCCGCGCGGCGTGGTGCCGCAGCAGGTCGGCCTCGCCGTAGCGGCGGCAGTCGCGGTGCCAGGTGAGGATCGCGGACATCCAGTTCTTGAGCTCTTCCGCGTACCCCTCCAGCGTGGCGCGGGCCTCCGCGTCGAGGTCGAATTCCTCGAAGAGGGCGGGCAGTTGGGTGGCCAGGACGTGCTGGAATTCCCGCATGCGGGAATTCATCAGGTCACTGACGATGGCCAGGGCCTCGGTCCGCCCGCAGTCGAAGAAGTTCTCCACGACGAGGACGGCGTTGTGCACCTCGCCCTCGAACTCGATTTCCTTCTGGTACGAGAAAATGTCGTTGATCATGCAGGCGTAGTCGGCCGCCGCGTTCTCCATGGCCTGGACGGGCCGCGAGCGGTAGACCTCCGGCGGCACGGTCCTGCCGTGGCCGATCCGGGACAGGGCCATGGTCAGTTCCGAGCCGAAGGTCCTGCGGCGCATCTCGATGTAGTCGACGGGCTCGGGAACGCGGTTCTCCTTCTGGTTCGCCAGCTCCCACAGCCAGCTGTCCACCATGGTCTCGATGGCGGCACGGAACGTCCGGCGGGCCTCCTCCGTCATGGGGCCCGCCATCCGGGTCCACAGGTCGGCCAGCGAGCGCTCCAGCACGTTGGCCGGATGCGGCATGGCGTCGACGTCCAGCGGCATGAACTCCAGCAGCCGGGCGTTGCAGGCCTTCGCGGCCGTCATGTCGTGGGTGCGGCCGAAGACGGCGGGGTACAGGTCGTCGCCGTACGTTCCCCAGGTGAGCCAGTCCGTGCCCATGTCGAGCTCGTCCGGGGTGGCCTCCGGGTGGAGCCCGGCGGCGCACAGGGCGAAGTCGTAGTCCCGCAGCTTGCCCTCGTCCCAGAGCCCCGAGAAGGGGTCGTCGGGGGAGTGGGCCAGCATCCCCATCCGCTCGCCCCAGGCGATGTTGTTCCGGCGGGAGCCGTCCAGGTGGGGGCTGAGCCGGGTGGGGTAGGGCATGTCGAAGTCGGGCAGCGGCAGCGGGCCGACCTTGCGGAACGGCACATGGCCGTGGCTGCGCAGTCGCGCCGGCAGGGTCGCCACGACCGAGGGCACCAGGCGGGCCG
The DNA here is from genome assembly GCF_044547045.1 of Streptomyces sp. NPDC053048. NCBI lineage: Bacteria > Bacillati > Actinomycetota > Actinomycetes > Kitasatosporales > Streptomycetaceae > Streptomyces > Streptomyces sp. NPDC053048. Next base: position 24,178 of record NZ_JBITZS010000002.1, on the reverse strand, counting down.
CCGAGGTGCCCAGCCCGAGCGGGCCGCCGAGCAGCGGGCCGGCCGTCGTGCCGCCCCCGGCGGCCCCGTTCATGTACCGGCTGGAGCGCATGTGCCACTCGTGGCCGCCCGACTGCCAGTCCTGCAGGCCCTTGACGTAGGCGAAGACGTCGGCGCACTCCTGCGCGCCCAGGCCCTGCTCCAGGAGCAGCGGCCCGACCTCGGTGAGGGCGGTGTGCTCGAACTGCTGGAGCCGGGAGGTGAGCAGGTCGTTCACGGAATTCGCGGCCTGCTGGGTCTCGCAGCCCAGGAACCGCTCGAGGACCAGGACGGCGTTGGCCAGTTCGCCCTCGGACTCCGTCTCCCGCTGGTACGAGAACAGGTCGTTGCGCAGGTGCACCCCGTCGGCGAAGGTGTCCCTGAGCACCCGCATCGGACGGCTCGCCGCGATGCCGTCGGGCACCTCCGCGCCGGCCGCGTACTCGACGAGATTGGCGGACCAGGGTGCCCCGCCCACCTTGCGGCGCATCTCGATGTACTCGACGGGGTTGGAGATCCGTCCCTCATTGATGTTCGACAGCTCCCACAGGGATTCCTCGAGCAGGTGCCAGGTGCTCTCGCGGAACCGCCGGCGCCAGGCCTCCGACATCGCGGGGACGGTACGGGCCCACAGGTCCGCCAGCCCCGCCTCCACCGGATTGGTGGCCTCCGGCGGCGCGGGATCCCCGCTCAGCGGCATGAAGGCGGGCAGCCGGTCGAGATAGGCCTGGGCGCCGGCCGTGTCACCGGTGCGCTTGAACAGGTCCAGGAAGTGGTCGTCGAAGAAGAACACCCACACGTACCAGTCGGTGACCAGGTCCAGCTGCGGACCCGACGCGTCGGGGTGGGTGTACGAGCACAGCAGCGCGTAGTCGTGGGAGTCGAAATCCCCCTCGTCCCAGATGCCGGAACCCTCGACCATGCCGAATTCCCGGGCCCACGCCTTGGAATGCTCGCGGGCGCCCTCGAGATGGGGATTCAGCCGGGCCGGGTACGGCACATAGAAATCGGGCAGTTCAAAGGGGTTCGGCATCGCGTGCGCGGCCTTTCGGTACGGAGCCGGGAAAGGGCAGTCACCACGGCACGCTAGGCGCCGGGCCCGTGGACGAGCACAAGGAAAGTCGGATTTCCCCTCAATATGGTGAAGGGTGGGGCGTCCCCGGTTAACGATCTTGAAGGTGGGTGGGGCCGGGCACGTCGTCCGCCTGCCGCCGGATCACGGGCGCCGCCGGCGCACCCCGGCGTACGGTGCGCATCCGCAGCCCTCGCGGGCTCATGACCACGCCCAGCGCCGGCCGTACCCGCTCGCCGGGCACGGGCTCCAGCCGCCACGCGGCGGCGATGGAGGCCAGCGCGAGGGTGGCTTCCGTCCGGCCGAAGGCGTCACCGATGCACTTGCGGGCCCCGCCGCCGAACGGGACGAACGCCCCGCGCGGCCGCTGCGCGCCGGGACCGGCCTCACCGGCCGCGGACCAGCGGTCCGGGTCGAAGCGCCCGGGATCGGCGTACAGGTCCGGACGGCGGTGCAGGAGGTAGGGGCTGAAGGCGACGGTGGTACCGGCCGGAACGGTGTGCCCGCCCAGCCGGGTGTCCGCCGTGGCGACCCGGGTGAGCAGCCAGACCGGCGGATACAGCCGCAGGCTCTCGGTGACGATCCGGCCCGTCAGGTCCAGGCGGGGCAGGTGCTCGAGCGTGGCGGGCGCGCCCCCGAGGACGGCGTCGGCCTCCGCGCGCAGCCGCCGGGCGAGCCGCGGGTGGTGGCCGAGCGCGTGCAGCGCCCAGGCCAGGGTGCTGGCGGTGGTCTCCGTCCCGGCGATGAAGAACGTGAGGATCTGGTCGTCGATCTCGGCGTCCGAGAAGCCCCGTGCGGCCCCGCCGCCCGCCGCGTCCCGGGCCGCCAGCAACGCCGACAGCAGGTCGCCGTGGTCGGTCCGCTCGGCGCGCCGCTCGGCGATGATCCGCCGGACCGTCCGGCGCAGGCGCGCGTGGGCCCGGACGAACCGGCGGTTGCCCGGCGTGGGCAGCCGGTCCGGGCCGGCGGGCATCAGGGCGCGCCGGGTGATGCCCGCCATGACGGTCGCGAAGTCGTCCATGACCGTGCCCAGGGCGGACGGCGGAAGCCCGTCGGCGAACATCGTCGCGACGGCGGTCCGCGCGGTGAGGGTCATCATCTCCGCCAGGACGTCGACGGTCCGCCCGTCGTGCCAGGAGCGGGTGACCGTCGCGATCTGCCCGGTCATCACCCGCGCGTAGCCCGGCAGCCGCGTGGGGTGGAACGACGGCTGGATCAGCCGCCGTTGGCGCCGGTGCTCGCGGTACGGGCAGGTGCCCAGGCCGTTGCCGCCCACCTCCCGGATGCGGTCGTACAACGGCCCGCCCTTGTCGAAGGCCCGGTCCTCCAGCAGGACTTGGCGGGTCAGCTCCGGATCGCACACCACGACGGCCCGGAACGGGCCGATGCGCACCCGGACCAGATCGCCGCGGGCGGGCAGGGAGGACAGGAAGTCCAGCGGGCCGCGCAGCAGTGGCACCGCGTGGCCGAGCAGGGGCAGCGCGCCGGGCGCTGTGGCAGACGTGTACGTGGGCTTCACCATGGCTCCGAGGAATCGTCACGACCGGATCGAAGCTCAAACCGCCTCGTTCACGACCGTGCCCCCCGTTTTTGCCCTCAACCCTCAGTAACGGGAAACAGCGGGAGAAAGGGGTGCGAAATCGTTGGCCAGTGCACCTTTTCGCGCCCCCGGGCCGTCCGCCCGCCGCGACGCCCGGGACGCCCGGGGCCCGTAGCGCCGCGGGACCCCGGCATTGGCCCGTGCGGGCGCGTACGACTGGCCGCGCGGCCGGGACTCTGGTGACCTGGAGACATCCTGTGGGCCCGAGGAGGATGACCGATGGACATCGGCGCACTGACCGACGAGACACTCCGTGACCTGCGCCGTCCGCGCGACTACCCGGCTGTGTCACTGCTGCTGCCCACGACCCGGCGCTCGCCGTACAGCCCCGAGGACGCGGTACGGCTGCGCAATACGGTCGCGGAGGCCAAGCGGCGGCTCGCCGAGGATCCCCGGGTGACCCGGGCCGCCCGGACCGACGTCGAGAACCGCCTGGACGCGGCCGCCGCCGAGGTCGACCTCACCCACTCCACCGACGGGCTGCTGATCCTGGCCGCCCCCGGCGAGCACCAGGTCTGGTACCTGCCGCGTTCGGTGCCCCAGCGCGTGGTCGTCTCCGACACCTTCCTGACCCGCAACCTGGTCGCCGCCCGGATCGTCGAGGAACCCTACTGGGCGCTGGTCCTCTCGGAGAGCGAGACCCGGCTGTGGGACGGCGCCGGGGAGAACCTGACCGAGGTCGCGGGCGGGGGCTTCCCGGTCCGGCCCGAGCTGCCCGACCACCAGGACGCCCTGCCCGGCCGCAACTTCGACAAGGTCGGCAACCACCCGCTGTCCTCGCGCGAGGAGTCGCACGTGGAGCGCGAGCGCCAGTACATGCGCGCCGTCGTCGCCGCCGTCACGCCCGTCCTCGACACCCGCCCCCGGCCCCTGTACGTCGTCGGCCTGCGCGAGACGATCGCCCTGTTCGAGAAGCTGTACCCCAACCCGGGCGCCATCACGGCCCGGGTGGAGAGCGGCGGGGCGAACGGCAAGTCGGCGCACGAACTCCTCGGCGTCCTGCACCCGGCCTTCGAGGAGCGCCGAACCTCGCGCCGGGGCGACGTACTGCGCCGCCTCAGCGACGCCCGCGGACAGAAGCTCTTCACCTCGGGCCTGGACGAGATCTGGCAGACCGTACGGGAGGGCCGGGTGGCCCTCCTCGCGGTCGAGGACCACTACCAGGTCACCGCCAGGGTCGACGGCAACGGCGGCCACCCGCAGCGCGTCGAGGCCCCCACCGAGCCGCTGCTGGCCGACCCCTCCATCCACGAGGACGTCGTGGACGAGATCGTGGAGAACGCCCGCAACAGCGGAGCCGAGATCGAGTTCGTCCCGGACGACACCCTCGCCCAGGAGGACCGCCTCGCGGCCGTCCTGCGGTACTGACGAAACCGACGCGAACAACCCCGGCCGGAGGTTCCCTCAGCCGGGGTTGTTCGCGTGGGTGAGGGCCTCCCAGGCCACGAAGAGGTTGTCCGTCCCCCGGTACCGCCCCTCCCGGGCGACCTGCTCGGCGTCCGGGATCCTGATGCCCCGCCGGTTGCGCAGGTGATTGAGGACGACCTCGGTGTCCGGGCCCATCGCCGGCTTGACGCTTCCGTCGCACAGCCAGGACGGCACGGGGTCGCCCAGCTGGTAGCGGGCATGGAAGGCCAGTGCCGCGCGCAGCCGTTCACCGGCCTCGTCGTAGAGGTCGACACCCTGGTGCCAGGCGGTCTCCGCGATGTGCGCGGTGGCCGCGATGCCATAGCCGACGTGGGTGAAGTTGCGGCAGGTCTCCTGGGCGATGCCGTCGACGAACGTCTCCTGGCCGAACCAGTACCGCGTGATGTCCGCCCGGTTCCTGATGCGACTGCCCGGCGGACGCTCCGGCAGCCGCCCGTCCGAGTCCAGGTAGAAGTAGGCCGGGACGCGGTCCCGGAACCGGCGGACAGCCGTGGCGAACGCGTCCTCGTCGTCGAGGAACACCGCGATGCCCATCGTGGCGTCCGCCATGGCCAGGTCCCAGTTGCCGTTGTGATCGGGGGCGCCGGCCTCGGTCAGCGGCAGATAGGCGGTGCGCAGCATCGCGGCCGTGCGCCGCACCCGGCCGCGCGGCCAGTCGTCGTAGGTGTACCGCATGATCTCCGCGGCCCGTGCCCAGGAACTCCCGGCCCACGCCGCCTGCAGGGGCGCGTTGCCCTCGGTGTGCTCCTCCACCACGGCCGACCAGGCGTCCATGATCTCGACGGCCTTCCGGGCGTGCGCGCGGTCACGGGTGACGTACCACAGCAGCGCGTGCGTATACGCGGCGATGGCGTCCCGGCGCTCCTCCACACACCCGTGGCCGGGCCGGGATCCGGGCGGGCACCGCACGACGGCGACCGGCGCCGGGGTGTAGTCCAGCGACCCGTACCGGCTGGACCGCATCGTCTCGAACGCCGACTTCCACGGCTCCGCGCCACGGGCGACGCGGGCCCGCACACGGTCGAGCTGCGCCCGGGTGAGCAGCACGCCGGGATGCCGGAACGCCTGCCCCGGAGCCCGCTTCCGCACCGGCCCGCGCAGCGCCTCGGCGACGGGCTCCGTCACGGGCCGCTCCGGCGCCCGCTCGGGCGCCGGAGCCAGCAGGGGTATCAGGGCGGCGGTGAGGGCGGCGGCGAGGGATATCCGCGGCAGAACGCCTCTGGGGCACGGTCCGGGCAAGGCCCACCTCCGGTGCGACTCCCTGCAAGCCTCACGCCCCGCCGCCACCGCCGCCGGATGTGTTGCGCCGATCGGTGGCAACGGGCCGCGCGCCCCGGTGTGCCCGTCAGTGCGCGTGACCGCCGTGGTGGCCTCCGCCGCTGCCGTGGTGGAACGCCAGCACCTCACCCGGCATCACCACGAACGGCCGCATCATCCCCATGTCCTCGTGCTCCAGCACATGGCAGTGGTACATGAACCGGCCCTTCGCGCCGTGGAACCGGCCGATGACATCGACCATCTGCCCGGCCGGCACCTGGATCACGTCCTTCCAGCCCGCGTCGCTGTCCGACACCGGCACCTCGCCGCCGTACTCCAGCGGCGAACGCGTACCGCCCAGCGCCGTGTCGAAGGAGCCGTCCGGGGCGGCCGGGTAACGGAGCCTGCCGAGCACCTGGAAGTCGATGAGGTGGATGTGCATCGGGTGCGTGGGCCCGCCCAGGTTGAGGAAGCTCCACTGCTCCCACGCGTCGTGGGCGACCATGAAGCCGAGCGTCTCGTCGAAGGACCGGGCGCCCCTGCGGTACGTGCGCACCGCGCCGTCCACGCCCCTGAGCTGGATCACCCCCTCGCCCGGCACCGTCACCGAGCCCGGCTCCACCGGGTGCATCTCCCACATCCCCGGGTGGCTGTCGCCCGCGGTGCCCGGCGGGGTGAGGGCGATCAGACGGTTCCCGTGGCGCGGCGCGTTCCCATGGGTGATGCGCCGGAAGGACGCCGAGATCACCTCCGGCAGCACGAACGGGTCGTGCGCCTGTGCCTCGTCCACCCGGAACTGCATCACCTGCGGATACGGCACCCCGGCCGCGGCGTTGACCAGCCGCAGCCGGCGCCCGCGCAGCGCACGGAAGTCCATCAGCAGGTCCACGCGCTCGGCAGGGGCCACCGGCAGCGGCTCGTCCAGCGGCACGGGCCGCGGCAGCAGCCCGCCGTCCGTGCCGATCTGCCACACCGCGCCGCGCACCGGCTCCCCGCTCGCGTCGTCCACCAGCCGGAAGCGGAACGTCCGGGCGTTGGCCGCGTTCAGCAGCCGGAACCGGTACCAGCGCGCCGCCACGTCCAGATGGGGCCAGATCACGCCGTTGACGAGCGTGTACGGGCCGGAGAAGGCCCGGGTGACGTTCCTGCCCTGGGCGTCCTGGCCGGTGACGACCGTCTTGTGGAGCAGCCGGCCGGAGAGCCGGCCGCCGTCGTCCTGGTCGAGATTGCGGTCCTGGACGATCAGCGGGATCTCGTGCTCCCCGTCGGGAAGCCGCAGCGCGCCCTCCTCGTCGTCCCGTACCAGGTACATCCCGGCCAGGCCCGCGAAGACGTTCCAGCGGGTGATGTCCATGGCGTGGTCGTGGTACCACCAGGCCACCGCGCGGTGGTCGTTGGGGTACTCGCACAGCTGGCTGTCGCCCGGCGAGACGCCGTTCTCCGACCAGCCGTCGTTGCCGCCGCCGGTGGGCGCGCCGTGCACATGCGTCACCGTCCACGGCGGCAGCGCCGCCACCTCCTCCAGCGGCCGGGCGCCACTGCGCCCCGGCACCTCGGAGGGCGAGGGCGCGCCCGGCACGGGCACGGCCTCGACGGCCGTCACCGGGTGACGGCCCGTCAGCCCGTTGTGCCAGCCGATCCGCAGCCGGCGCCCCCGGCGGACGTCGATGGTCGGGCCGGGAAACTGCCCGGCGTAGGCCCACACGCGGGTCGGCGGCAACTGCGAGTGCAGCCGGACCCATGTCGTGGTCAGGTCGATGCCGATGCCCTCGAGCGCCTCGTCGGCACAGGGCCGGATCACCCGCGGCACCCGCAGGGCGTCGAGAAAGGGTGTCAGTCCGGCGGCGGTCTCCTCCTCGCCGGCCGGAACGCCCGCAGGCCTGATGGTCGTATCGGTCACGCGATGGCCCCCCGTCAACATTTCCCCCCGTGCCGACCGGACTCCCGGCGGCAGCTGTCACACATCCCACAGACGCGTGGCACACATCCCACAGCCGCGTGGAGTGCTCGTCGGGTTCGCTCCCTCCCGCGCGCCCCGGATCCCGCCGGGTCTACCGGGCGTGCAGCGTGGCCCGCAGGGGCACCGCGGGCTGCAGGAGCAGACCCACCGAGGGTCTGCCGTCGTGCGGGTCGGTCTCGAGACGGAAGCGCTGGGCCAGGGTGGCCAGGACCAGGGCCGCCTCGACGAGGGCGAAGCGCGCGCCCAGGCAGGTGCGCTGGCCCCCGCCGAAGGGGAACCAGGCGTGGTCGGGCACGGCGTCGGGCGCGTCGGCGTCCCAGCGCTCGGGCCGGAACTCGGTGGGGCCCGGGAACCAGCGGGGGTCGCGGTGCGCGGACCACTGGCTGCACCACACGACCGTCCCCGCCCGCAGCGGCACGCCGGCGAGAGCGGCGCCCTTGCCGGCCACGGCGGGGATCAGCCACGCCGGCGGGTAGAGGCGCAGCGCCTCCTTGACGACCTGCCGGGTCCACGGCAGTCGCTCGTAGTCCTCGTACACCGGGGGCCGTCCGCCGAGCACGCGGTCCAGCTCCTCGGCGAGCCGGGACCGGGCGGCCGGCGACGTGGAGAGCAGCAGCCAGATCCAGGTCAGGGCCGTGGAGGTGGTCTCGTGGCCGGCGGCCCACAACGTCACCGCCTCGTCCCGCACCTCACGGGGCGTCAGGGCTCGGCCGCTCTCGTCCCGGGCGGCCAGCAGTCGGCTCAGCAGGTCGTCCCGGTCCGCCGCGCTGTCGGTGCCGGCGGCGCGCCGCGCGTCGATCAGCCGCTCCACCTCGGCGTCGACCACCTCGACGGCGGCGAGCATCCGCCGCCGCGAGGGGGTGCGCACCCAGGACGGCAGGAACAGGTTGACGCCCCGCAGCTCGGTCCCCAGCTCGTGCTGGATCACGGTCATCGCGTCGCCGAGGCGGCCGCCCTCGCCCTCGAGGTCGTTGCCGAAGAGCGTGCGGACCACGATGCGCTGGGTGAGCCGGGTCATCTCGTGGCGGACGTCGACGCGTTGGCCGTCCCGCCAGCCGTCGGCCAGCGTCACCGAGCAGTCGACCATAGTGGCCGCGTAGGTACGCACATGGCGGGGGCGGACGGTCGGCTGGACCAGGGCCCGCTTGCGGCGCCAGTCCTCGCCCGTGCTGAGCAGGACACTGTCGCCGACGAGCTGCTTGAGGCCCCAGCCGATCCGCAGGGGCTCGTAGCCGTGCTCGACCGCCCCCAGGAGTTCGGCGATGTGGTCGGGGCGGGAGACGAAGACGCTGCGCAGCGGGCCGAGCGACCAGGTCACGAAGTCCCCGTAGTCGTCGCGCAGCCGGGTGAAGAACCCCAGCGGATCCCTGCCGAAGGCGGGGAGGTTGCCGAGCAGCGGCAGGCCGCGCGGGCCCGCGACAGGGCGTACGGGGGCTTCGGACGCGGCCATGGGGGAGGGCTCTCCGGACGTCGGGGCGGCGGACGGGCGGGACACGGGCGGTACGTCCATTCTGAGGCCGCCCACAAGGGTATGAAATACAGCTTTCGGGTGATAGCGCGGCGCGTTCGTGCGCGGCGCGTTCATGCGCGGCGCATGCCGCGCAGGACCTTGCCCTCGGTGCTGAGGTAGCCGTGGGCGTAGTCGAAGCGCGGGGCGCCGGCGAAGGTGAGGTAGAGCCATTTGAAGTTCTCGGCGAAGACGTAGGCGGGGCAGTGGTCGCCCTTGGGCATGGACCGGCGGGTGACATCGGTGACGACCGTGTAGCCGCCGGGGACGCGGTGGTGCTTCCTGAGGTTCTGGAAGTACCGCCAGGCCGTGGTCCGGTAGTAGGACTCGCCGGTCTGCCAGTACAGCTGGAAGGCGCAGTTGGCGTACTCGGGACGCAGCTCGTTCCCGGGGCGGACGGCCTCCAGGCGCGTGTAGTCGATCTGCTCGGGGATGACGGCGTACTTGTCGAGCACGGCCGTCCACGACCGGTAGTAGTCGGCCGCCAGGTCGTTGTCCCCGCCGACGGGCAGGATGGCCACGGCCAGCGAGGACTGCCGGCGGCTGATCACCGCGCCGGTGCCGAAGTCGACGTGCTTGAACCACAGCAACCCGTCGACGCGCTCGGCCTGGTGCCGGCGCAGCGCGTCGGCGAACATCCGGAACCAGTCGTGGCACTCCTCGTCGTCGAACATCATCCAGGCGCCCCACAGGTACTCGTAGAACGAGTCCACCGGCGGGTCGACCGCGCTGGACCGCCGGTCGGCCCATCTGCCGGTCTCCACGTCCATGCGGGTGGCGAGCAGGTCCAGCGCCGAGCGCCGCCGCACCAGCGCGCGCAGGGCGCGCTTGGCGGCCCGCTGGTACCGGGGGTCACCGGTGAGCTCGGACAGGACGCCGAACTCGAGGATGCTGGTGCCGATCTCGGCCACCGGGAGGATGCTGCCCGACACCCGGCCGGTGCGCAGGTTGACGTACCGGAAGGGCATGTCGGTGGGCGACTTGGTGAAGGCGGGCAGCAGCCGGTCCGTCAGGTCCACGCACAGGTCGAGCAGGCTCCGCCTGCCGGTGGCGAGATAGCCCGAGAGCAGGCCGCCGACGAGGCGGATGGTGGTCTCGAAGACCTGGAAGTCGGCGTCGATGTCGAAGTCCAGGTGGTCGACGATCCACCGGACGCACCGGTCGGCCTCGTCGTCGAGGCCCATCAGGTGGTGGGTGTCGAGCGCCTCGACGATCGACAGGCCCACCGGGTGCCCCTTGGCGAAGAACTCGCGGTGGCGCCCGGAGACCGGCAGCACCTCGTCGTGGCCCCAGGCGTACCGCTTGTACCCCTCCCAGGCGTGGAGGAATTCCGCGCGGATCTCCCGCGCCTTCTCCGGATCGGGCCGCAGATCGGCCGTCGCGGGGACGCCCCGCCCGGCCGCCGCCGCGGGTCTGCCGAGCGTGCCGCCGCCCGCCATGAGGCCGCCCGCGCCTGCGAGCGCGTACAGCATGCCGCGGCGGGTCGCGTGCGCCCCGAACGATGTGTTGATCATGACGGGAGGGTCCTCCTGACCACTGCCTCCGGGCCCGGTAAGTGATCGGTGTTGGCAGTATGGAACGCCGTGGCCGCTCTCCCCGGCAGGCGCGGCGGCGGGCGCACCGAAGGCACGACCCGTGCGCGGGGCACGGGCCGGCCGGTCAGGAGGAACCCGGTGCGGTGGTGGCGGGGCGTCAGGCCCAGGGCGCCAGCGGGTACCAGATGAGATCGCGGCGGGCCAGGATCCGGACGTCCCAGTACAGGACCATGAACACGCCCGCCGCGATGAACGCCGCCGCCGTCACGGCCGAGGCACGGCTGGGTCTGGCGGCGAACCAGCCGTGCAGCCTGTCGCCCGCCAGGCCCGCGACGAGCAGGAACAGCACGGCCATGATCAGGATGTTGCCGAGCGCCTGGAGGCTGAACGCGGCGGCGCCGTAGAGGACGTTGTGGCTCTCCGCCGCGTCGCGGAACAACTGGCGGAACAGCGGGTAGGGGCGTCCGACGAGGAACGAGCCGATCAGTACGCCCATGACGACCATGGGGGCGCCGGGGAAGCGTCGTGCGAGCCGCGCGAGGGGATCGCGCACCAGACCCAGCGAGGCGAGGCCGAGCCAGGCCATGACCAGGCCGATGCAGCCGAAGACCACCATGGACTGGATGAGCCGCGGGGAGATCCCGCCCGCCCCGGCGGTGCTCGCCTGGAACTGGGGCATGCGGGTGCCGACCGCCGCGACGACCACGCCGTAGGCCGCCGACACCGCGACCGCTCCGGCGGCCAGCAGGCCGAGCGGCTTCAGCATGCGGGCCATCCGCCCCCGCCGGCCCGGTACGCCGCCCGCCAGCGGGGCGATGGCGCTGAAGGCGGCCACGTTGCAGGCGGTGAACGTGCCTGCCACGCCGGTGGCCAGGGCGAACGCTATGCCGCCCAGCGCCCCGGTGATGGGTGTCTCGCGCGCCTCGTGGCCGAGCAGGGTGTCGGCGACGTTGCCCCCGATGGTCCGGTCGACGAACTCCGCCGACCACACCACCGTCAGCGCGAACCCGAACAACGCGCCCAGCCCGACGATCAGGGCCCTGCGGCCGGGGAAGTGCCCGTTGACGAAGAGAGAAGTTCCTTGCGGGGGAGGGGAGATGGACGTTCTCCGGGTCTCGGGTCGGTGCGGTGCCTGGGTCATTCGGTGACCTTTCGCGGGGCATCGGGCCCGTCGGTCCGTCGGGCCGTCGGTCCGGAAAGGTAATCGCGGATCGTCGCCCCGAGCACCGGCTGGACGGCGATACAGCACGCCGGAAGAAGGCCCCGCACCGGTCGGGGCCGAGTGCGCCCTAGAGCTCCGGCCAGTCGTCCAGGGAGACGGAAACACCTGGCCGGTCGTCGGTGCCGGGCATCTGCTGCTCGGCCCAGATGACCTTGCCGCCGGGGATGTAGCGGGTGCCCCAGCGCTCGGCCAGCTGGGCGACGAGGAACAGGCCCCGGCCGCCCTCGTCCTCGGCGGCCGCGTAGCGCAGGTGCGGAGAGGTGCTGCTGGTGTCGGAGACCTCGCAGATCAGGGCGCGGTCGCGCAGCAGGCGCACCCGGATCGGGCCGGAGGCGTGGCGGATGGCGTTGGTGATCAGCTCGCTGAGGATCAGCTCGGTGGTGAACACCGCCTCCTCCAGGCCCCACCGTGTCAGCTGGCGGGTGACGTCGGCGCGCGCGCCGGCCACGACCGCCGGGTCGGAGGGCAGCTCCCAGGTGGCGACCCGCTCGGTCTCCAGGATGCGGGTACGGGCGATGACCAGGGCGATGTCGTCGGTCTGGCGGGCCGGCATCAGGGCGTCGAGCACCGCGTCGCAGGTCTCCTGCGGCGACCGGCCCGGATGCGCAAGCGTGCGGGAGAGGATCTCCAGGCCGACGTCGATGTCCCGCTGGCGGTCCTCGATGAGACCGTCGGTGTACAGGGCCAGGCTGCTGCCCTCGGGCAGCCGCAGCTCCACCGCCTCGAACGGCAGCCCGCCCAGCCCGAGCGGCGGGCCGGCGGGCAGCTCGGGGAACTCCACGACGCCGTCCGGATGGACGAGCGCCGGCAGCGGATGGCCGGCCCGCGCGAGCGCGCACGTCCCGTCGGACGGGTCGTAGACCGCGTACAGGCAGGTGGCACCCGCGATGGCGGCCTCCCCCTCCGCCCCCGTCTCCTGGTCGATGCGGCCGACCAGCTCGTCCAGGTGCCCCAGGAGCTCGTCCGGTGGCAGGTCGAGGGAGGAGAAGTTCTGCACGGCCGTGCGCAGCCGGCCCATCGTCGCGGCCGCGTGCAGCCCGTGCCCGACGACGTCGCCCACCACCAGGGCCACCCGGGCGCCGGGCAGCGGGATGACGTCGAACCAGTCGCCGCCCACCCCGGCCTGCGCGGGGAGATAGCGGTAGGCGATGTCGAGGGCGTTCTGCTCGGGCACGCCCCTCGGCAGCAGGCTGTGCTGCAGTGTCACGGCCATGGCGTGCTCGCGCGTGAAGCGGCGGGCGTTGTCGATGCACACCGCCGCACGGGCCGTCAGCTCCTCCGCCAGGGACAGGTCGTCCTCCTCGAACGGCTCGCTGTCCTGCGTCCGCCAGAAATTGACGATCCCCATCAGGACGCCGCGCGCCTTGAGGGGAACGGTGATCAGCGAGCGGAACCCGTAGTCCAGGATCGCCTGCGTGCGCTGGGGATCCTGGGTGCGCCAGCCGGCCGAGACCCGCAGATCGGGCACGAGCACGGCGTGCCCGCTGACGAAGCCCTTGGCCTGCGGGGTGGACGACGCGAAGCGGTGCACCTCGCCCGCCCGGTACAGGGGGTGGTCGTCGCGCACACCGCTGAACGCCACCCGGCGCAGCTCCGGCGCCTCGCTGCCCACGGCCGTCCGGGGTTCCTCGCCGCGCAGCACGGGCTCGGCCAGGTCGACGGAGACGTAGTCGGCGAAGCGGGGCGAGGCGACCTCGGCCAGCTCGTCGGCGGTGCGCTGGACGTCGAGGGTCGTGCCGATGCTCACGCTCGCGTCGTACAGCAGCCGCAGCCGGCCGCGCGCGACCTCGGCCCGGCCCGCCAGCGCGCGCAGTTCGGTGGAGTCGCGCAGCGTGGCCACGCTGCCCGGCGGCCCGCCCCGGCGGTCCGTCGGCCGCTGGTTGACCGCCAGCAGCAGCTCCCCGACGGGCACCACCTCGTCGGTGGCCACCCGCCGGGACTCCAGCAGCTCGGCCATCTGCGGGGCGAGGCCCAGCGCGTTGACGGGGCGCCCCTCCACGTCCGCGGGCAGGTCCAGCAGCCGGCGCGCCTCGTCGTTGACGAGCAGGACCCGGCCGTCGCCGCTGACGATGACCACACCCTCGCGCACCGCGTGCAGGACCGCGTCGTGGTGCTCGTACATCCGGGTCATCTCGATCGGGCCGAGCCCGTGCGTCTGCCGCCGCAACCGCCTGGTGACCAGCGCCGTGCTGCCCGTCGCCAGCGCCAGTGCGGCGGCACCGGCGCCCAGAACGACCGGAAGCTGCCGGTCCACCGCGCTGCTCACCGAGCTGACCTTCAGGCCGGAGGAGACCATGCCCACGACCCGCCCGTTGTCCGTCACCGGGACCACGACCTGCAGCTCCTCGCCGAGCGGGCCGCTGACGTCCTCGACGGTGACATGGCCGGACAGCGACGGCTCGATGGTGCCGACGAACTTCCGGCCGATCTCCTCCGGGGCCGGGTGGGTGTAGCGGATGCCGTCGCGGTTCATCACGACGATGAAGTCGACCTTGCTCTCCCTGCGGGCGGCCTCGGCCAGCGGCTGGAGCACCGCCGACGGATCGGGGCCGCGCATGGTCTGCACCAGGCCGGGGGAGTGGGCGAAGGACTCGGCGGCCGCGAGCGAGCGGTCGCGCGCCGCCTGGAACCGGTCGCTCCGAGACTGCAGCAGCAGGGCCGTCACGGCGGCCACGACGAGCAGCAGCACGATGAGCACCTGCAGTACGAACATCTGTCCGGCGAGGCTGCGGTGTGCCACCGACCGCAGGCGCCGGGCCCACGGCACCCCTGAACCGCGGCGCCACTGTCGCCGCTCACCCCGGCCACCTCGGCGCCGACCGGCGAACCAGCGACGGGCCATACCCCATGTCTACCCCGCGCCCTTCCGCCGCGCGAACCGTACGCGCCACCCTGTGGGCCTCTCCGGATGCGTCCCCCGCCCGCAGGGGGCACCGTTGAGCGTACGAAGGGATGGACCGGCATGCCGCGGAACGGAGCACACGACGGCGGCGCAGCGGACCCGCCCGGCGGGCGGCGGGGGCAGGGCCCGGAGCACGAGGGGGAACGGGCGGCGGAACGGCGCGTGGGGCGTCACGAATCACCCGAGGAACGGGCGGACCGGCGCTGGGGCGAGCTGCTGCAGGAGGTGCGCGTCGCCCAGACGGGCGTGCAGATCCTCTTCGGCTTCCTGATGACCGTGGTCTTCACCCCGAAGTTCTTCGACCTGCCGACGACGGACAGGAACATCTACGTCGTCACGGTCGTGCTCGGCGCCGCCACCATGGGCGCCCTCATCGGCCCGGTGTCCTTCCACCGCCTGGTCACCGGCCACCGCCTCAAGCCCGAGACGGTCACCTGGGCCTCGCGGCTGACCATCGTCGGGGTCGTCCTGCTCCTGGCGACGATCGTCTCGGCGCTCCTGCTCATCCTGCGCATCGCCCTGCGCAACTCCGCGGTGCCCTGGCTGGTGGCGGGGCTGAGCGTGTGGTTCGTGCTGTGCTGGTTCGGCCTGCCCGCCTGGGCGCGGCACCGGTACGCGCGCAGGGAGCGGCGGGAGTAGGGAGCGGCGGGAGTGGGGCGGCCCGCGCCCCGGGCCGGCCTTCAGCCTTCAGCCTTCGTAGGCGTCCACGAGCGCCTGAATGTCGATCTTCTTCATCTGGAGCATGGCCTTCATGACCCGCTCCGCCTTGACCGGGTCGGGATCGGCCAGCAGCTCGGACAGCTTCCTGGGGTTGACCTGCCACCACAGGCCGAACCGGTCCTTCACCCAGCCGCACTGGCCCTCCTCGCCGCCCTCGCCGAGCCGGGCCCACAGCTCGTCCACCTCCTCCTGCGTCCCGCAGTCGACCGACAGCGAGACGGCCTCGTTGAAGGTGAAGTGCGGGCCGCCGTTGAGGGCGATGAACTGCTGCCCGGCGAGTTCGAAGGTGATGGTCATGACCGTGCCGGGCCTGCCGGGCCCCGCCTCGCCGTACCGCGTCAACACGGTCCGGGAGTCGTCGAAGATCGAGAGGTACTGGCGCACCGCTTCCTCGGCCTGGTCGTCGAACCACAGAAAGGTCGTGATCTTCTGCATGGCGTCTCCCTGCTGACCGATGGCTGACGCGGCGAGAATATCGCCATATCATGGCGATTCAGCGGCATTTCATCACTTGTGCCCCGCTGTCCGCCGGGCGGACGTCTCCTACGGCTTCACCGCGGTGACGAGCGCGGTACGCACGAACGGCCCGCACCACCACATGCGCGGTCCCAGGTTGCGGCGCTCGACAGAGCGCATGCCGAGCTCCGCCAGCGTCGCCGTACGGCCCCGCACCCAGATGTCGACCATGACCAGCCGGCCGCCCGGCCGCAGCACCCGCACCGCCTCCGCCAGTGCGGCGCGCCGCCGCCCGCGAGGACGAAGATTGTGCACGGCCATGCTGGTCACCACGATGTCGAAGCGGGCGTCGGCGAAGGGCAGCGCCGTCATGTCGGCGGTCAGCAGCTCCACGCGCTCGCGCAGCCCCTCGGCGAGGGCATTCTCGCGCAGCGCGCCCGGGTCGCTCCGCCACTGGTCCCGCAGCCGCCACAGGTCGACTCCCACGGCGCGCCCGGTCGTCAGACGACGGCCGACGAGCAGCACGACGGCGCCGCTGCCGCAGCCCAGGTCCAGGACGTACTCGTCACCGCGCAGCGCGAGCCCTTCGGCCAGTTCGCGCCAGACGACGAACTTCCCCCGGAGCGTGGTGTGCGCGTAACCCGCGGCGCAGCCCGCGAGGACCGCCGTGACGACGGTGGAACCGAGGAGAGCGGCCGACGGGGCCTCGACCAGCAGCGCCGCCACCGCCACCAGGGCCGTCAGCCCCGCCCCCGCCAAGAGAGCCGCCAGTTGCGGCGGCCCGTCGATCCCGTACGGGAACACCCTGCGTTGCTTCACCCGTCAACCATGTCCGGGGCCCGGCCACGGCCCCAGGTGGCAACGGCGCGGCCGGGGTTGTGCGGGAGGCCTGCGTGCGCGGGGGCGAGTCGGAGGCCATCTACGGGGGTTGAGGGCCCCGCGCGGGCGACGGACCCGGACACGCCCTAGGCTGCCGTGGCACATCGCTGGACCACGGGGAGCCGAGACATGCAGAGCAAAGCCACAGAAACGGTGCGTTCCGTCAACGCGTTGACCGCGGACTGGGCGCGCATCGCCGTTCGCGAGGGCGACCGGCCCGGCCAGGGCACCGTCTTCTCGGCGGCCGGGGTCTGGCCGCTGCTCGCGCTGCTGGCGGGCGGTGCCCACGGCCCGGCGCGCGGCGAGCTGCACGGGGCCCTGGGCATAGCCGACGCCCACAGCGCCACCGCCCTGGGCCGCCAGGTGATCGAGGCGCTGCAGGCGATGGACGGAGTCGACGCCGCCACCGGTCTGTGGACCCGCGCGGAGCTGCCCGTCCGGCCGGTGTGGCGATCCTGGCTGCCGGACGGGGTGCACGGCACGCTGACCGGCGACGCCGAGCGGGACCGCGCCGAGCTGGACGCGTGGGCGGCACGCCACACGCAGGGGCGCATCACGACGATGCCCGTGCCGCTCAGGCCCGACCTCATGCTCGTCCTGGCCGGGGCGCTGCTGATCCGGACCACGTGGACGACGCCGTTCAACGAGGGCTGGCTCATGCCCCGGCACGGCGCGTGGGAGGGCCGGCGCCTGGGCGGGCTCTTCCGCTCCACCGGCGAGCTCGACCAGGTGCGGCTGGCCCCGCACACCCCGGCCGGCCCGCTCACCCTCGCCGAGGTCCGCGGGGACAACGGCCTGGACGTCCATCTGCTGCTCGGCGACGAGGGTGTCCCGGGCGGCAAGGTGCTCGAGGCCGGCGTGGCCGTCCTCGACGGCGACCACGCGACGCTGCCCGGCTCGGCACTGGACTACGGGACGCCCGGCCCGGGGCTCACCGTCGCCGACGTCATCGGCTGGGACGAGCGGCCGAAGCTCAACGTCGCCACGCCGGCCTTCACGGTGCGCGCCGAACACGATCTGCTCCAGAACGCCGGTCTGTTCGGGCTGCTGACGGCCGTGGACGGTTCCCAAGGCCACTTTCCCGGCATCAGCACCGTGCCGCTGGCGATCTCCTCGGGGCGGCAGAGCATGACCGCGGGGTTCTCCGCCAAGGGGTTCGAGGCGGCGGCCGTGACCGCGTTCGCGCTGGCGGCGGCCGGAGTGCCGCAGCGGCGGTCGAAGCAGGTGGGCGCCTGCTTCGACCGGCCGTTCGGCTTCCTGGCCGTGCACCGGGCCTCCGGC
Source organism: Streptomyces sp. NPDC053048 (assembly GCF_044547045.1). Classification (NCBI taxonomy): domain Bacteria; kingdom Bacillati; phylum Actinomycetota; class Actinomycetes; order Kitasatosporales; family Streptomycetaceae; genus Streptomyces; species Streptomyces sp. NPDC053048. Next base: position 6,341 of record NZ_JBITZS010000002.1, on the reverse strand, counting down.
CTGGTGCTGGCGGCGGGCTGGGTCACCGACCCCGACGAGGCCCCCGACCCGTCCGGCCCCGGGCTGGGCCCGGGGCTCGGGTGGTAGAACGGGCCGGTCGGCTCTCAGGCCGTGACCCGGCCGGCCGTGTGCTCCAGGATCGCGGCGGCCAGCGGCGCGTGCACCTCACGCGGCAGCGCGTGGCCCATCCCGGCGACCTCGACGACGCGGGCCCCGCGGACCGCCTGCGCGAGGTGCTGGGGGTGCGGCGGCGGGAAGACCGGTTCGGCGGGGGCGGAGACGACGAGCGTGGGAACGCCCGTCGTCGCCAGCTCGTCGGTGCGGAGCATGCCCGAGGGGTCGGCACTGCCGTGCGCCGTGCTGACGGAGTAGTGGCCGGTGTGCTCGACGATCCTCCGCTCGAGGGCGCGGAAGTACTCGGCGTCGAACGGCAGTCGACCGCCGCCCAGCACCCTCCAGTGCTCGACCCGTCGGTCCAGCTCGGCCTCCAGCCCGTGGTCCTCGACCGGCCGCGCCCACATCTCCAGCACCTCGGGAGCGATGCCGGGCAGCTCGCCGACCGGCGTCACCGTCCCGTCGGGGTGGGTGTACGGGGCAGTGCTGAGCGCGCACGTTCCCATCAGGGTGGCGCTCAGCAGCCGCTCGGGGTGGTCGGCGATCAGCAACTGGGCCAGCATGCCGCCCAGTGAGAGGCCGACGACGTGGGCGCGCTCGATGCCCAGGCCGTCCAGAACCGCGACGGCGTCCCGCGCGAGGTCGGTGACGCGATAGGGCGCGCTGTCGAACGACCAGGTGGAGCGGCCGGTGTCCCGGTGGTCGTACCGGATCACGCGGTGGTGCTCGGCGAGCGCGTCCACCAGCTCGTCCGGCCAGCCCATGCCCGAGGCCTGCGCGCCCATGATCAGCAGCAGCGGCGGGGCGTCGGCGGACCCGCGCTCCTCCACCCAGAGACGGATGCCGGGCGCCGCGTCGATGAAGTGCTGCATGTGTTCCCCCTGAGAAGTCGGTCGTGCCGTCGAGATGAGAAACGATACGAGACGTTGCGTCTTGCGGTCAAGCCTCGGCGGGTGCCGGATTGTGAGGCCGCTCATGGGGCGTGGATCACATACGAAAGTGATTAGTGAAGGGCTGGGTGCCGAATTCGGAGATTTTCGGGTGCGGGGTGTTCTTGAATACGGCGTTCTGCCGTAGGTCGCACCTTTGCCAGCGGGTTTTTCCGTTGCTAACAATTGCGGGGTCGCACGGCGCCGTCGATCGAGACGCGGCGCTCTTCTTTTGCGCCGAGGACGGCCACTGCGACTCTCGCGATTGGAAGGTTCAGCTCTTCATGCGCTCCACCATCTCCGGTTATACCCGTCTGCCCAAGGCTCACAAGTTCTCCGCCGCTGCTCTGGTGACCGCGGCCGGTGCTGCCGCTCTCACGTTCGCCGTCGTGCCGCAGGCTTCTGCCGCTGATGCGCACTCGGTGGCTGTGAAGCCGGTGGCGCAGAGTGTGAACGAGTTCGGTGAGACGCAGGCCGGTGAGCTGGCGAAGGCCGTGGATGCGGCTGCTGAGCAGGCCCAGGCTGCTGCCAAGGGCAAGGTTGCCGCTGTGGCGAAGGCCGAGACCGAGGCGAAGGCGAAGGCCGATGCCGAGCGTGCGAGCCGTTCCACCGAGCGTCAGGCCCTCAAGCCCGCCGCCGCCAAGCCCGCCGCCAAGCCTGCTGCGAAGCCGGCTGCTCCGGCGAAGAAGGCCTACGCGGACAATCTGGACGGCTGGATCAAGGAGTCGCTGGACGTCCTGAAGTCGAAGGGCATTCCGGCTTCGTACGAGGGCATCAAGCGCAACATCATGCGTGAGTCGACCGGTAACCCGCGTGCGATCAACGACTGGGACGTCAACGCCGTGAACGGTGTTCCGTCGAAGGGTCTGCTGCAGATCATCGACCCGACCTTCAAGGCGTATCACGTCGAGGGCACGTCCTGGGACATCTACGACCCGGTCGCCAACATCACCGCGTCCTGCAACTACGCGGCCGACAAGTACGGCTCCATGGACAACGTCAACTCCGCCTACTGATCTGATCCAGAACTGATCCAGCCCAGTCGGCACCAGCCTTCCGCCTCGGCCCCCGGGACTCCTCCCGGGGGCCGAGGCATGCGCGTTCCGCAAGCCCCCACGGCGGGCGCCCCCGCACCACTAGGCTCCCTGGGCGTGCCGGAGACAAGCGGGCATCACGAGGGCGGGGGCGTGACAGCGGGCGGGCGCCGTCGCCACGCGGCTGTCGCGGGGCGCTCGTCGACGACGCCCGGGACTCGCTCGACGCCTCGGTGCGGCTGAGCGTGACCGGCGGCGTCACCGCGCTGGTCGCCGCCGTCATGCTGTGGGGCACCGGCTGGTGGGCGGCCCTGGCCCTGGTGCCGTCGGCCGTCGCGGCCCTCGCCTACCACGGGGCCGTCCAGGCGGCCGTGGCCTACGGCGAGGCCGTACGCACCGCGTTCGACCTGCACCGCTTCGATCTCCTGCGCGCCCTGCACCAGCCCCTGCCGGCGGACCTGGCCGAGGAACGGGCGCGGGCCGCCGCCCTGTGTGCCTCCTGGCGCCAGGGCCTTCCGCCACCGGACCGCTACGAGCACCCGGGCGAACCGCAGGGCTCCTGAACCCCGTCCGGCCCCCGGAGTGGTCCCGTCGAGCACACGCTCGAGTTTCCCCGGCCTCCTGCCCCCGGGCGAGTGGTCCGACCGTCCACCGGGCACCGGGCCGTTCGCCCCTCGTGAGACTGAACCGCGACAACCTGATCATCGCGACAACAGGGGGACGACATGGCCGGCGGCACCGTACTGTTCGCACTGCCGGAAGACCCGCTCGGGCCGGATTCGGGGACCGAGCAACTGCGCAGGATCCGCAAGGCCGTGGAGGAACAGGGCCTGGAAGTGCGCTGGGCCCGCACCGCGACCGACGCACGGGCGGTGCTGCGCACCGAGGCCGGCCTCGCCGCTGCGGTCGTGGCCTGGGAACTGGCCCCCGGCGAGAACGGCGGGAACGCCAAGAACGGCGGGAACGGCAAGGACGAGCCGGGCGGCGCCACCGTACTGCGCCAGATCGGCCGGCGCTTCAAGAACCTGCCCGTCCTCCTCGTCATGACCGACGAGGCCGACGAGGACCTCGACCACCTCCCGCTGTGGGTGTCGGAGACGGTCGTCGGCTATATCTGGCCGCTGGAGGACACCCCGGCGTTCATCGCCGGGCGCATCGCCGGCGCCGCCCGCGCCTACCAGGAGGCCGTCCTCCCGCCGTTCTTCAAGGCACTGCGGCGCTTCGACGACGCCCACGAGTACTCATGGCACACCCCGGCCCACGCCGGAGGCGTCGCCTTCCTGAAGTCCTCGGCCGGACGCGCCTTCTTCGACTACTACGGCGAGCGGCTCTTCCGCAGCGACCTGTCCATCTCGGTCGAGGAACTCGGCTCCCTCTTCGAACACACCGGCCCCATCGGGGACGCCGAGCGCAACGCCGCCCGCGTCTTCGGCGCCGACCGCACCTACTTCGTCCTGCACGGCAACTCCACCGCCGACCGCATGGTCGGCCACTACTGTGTCTCCCACGACGAGATCGCCCTGATCGACCGCAACTGCCACAAGTCCGTCCTGCACGGTCTGGTGCTCTCCGGCGCCCGCCCCGTCTACCTGGTGCCCACCCGCAACGGCTACGGGCTCGCCGGACCGTTGCCCCCGGCCGGGATCGGCGCGACGGCCGTCGCCGACCGCATCGCCCGCAACCCGCTGGCACAGGGCGCCGTGTCGCCCCGTGCCGAGTACGCGGTCGTCACCAACTCCACCTACGACGGGCTGTGTTACGACGCCGTACGGGTGGCACGGGAACTCGCCCCCAGCACACCGCGCCTCCACTTCGACGAGGCCTGGTTCGCCTACGCGCGCTTCCATCCCCTGTACGCCGGGCGCTACGGCATGTCCGTCGGACCCGACACCTTCGGCGGCCCCGAACGCCCCACCGTCTTCGCGACCCAGTCCACGCACAAACTCCTGGCCGCACTGAGCCAGAGCGCGATGGTGCACGTCAAACCCTCGCCCAGGGCCCCCGTGGAGCACGAGCGGTTCAACGAGGCGTTCATGATGCACGGCACCACCTCACCGCTCTACCCCGCCATCGCCTCCCTCGACGTGGCCGCCGGAATGATGGACGGACCGCAAGGACACTGGCTCGTCGACGAGGCGGTCACCGAGGCCATCCGCTTCCGCCAGGCCGTGGTCCGCACCGGCCGGCGCATCGCGGTCGCCGGGGACCGGCCCGCCTGGTTCTTCGGCGTCTGGCAGCCGGAGACGGTCACCGACCCGGCCACCGGGCAGCAGCACACCTTCGCCGACGCCCCCGCCGACCTGCTGCGCTCGCAGCCCTCCTGCTGGCGGCTGGAACCCGGCGCCGACTGGCACGGCTTCCCCGGGCTCGGCGAGGACTACGCACTGCTCGACCCGGTCAAGGTCACGCTCACCTGCCCCGGGATCGACGCCACCGGCCGCTGGGCCGACGAGGGCATCCCCGCCCGGATCCTCACCGCCTACCTGGCGACCCGGAACATCGTGGTGGAGAAGACCGACACCTACACGACCCTCATCCTCTTCTCCATGGGCATCACCAAGGGCAAATGGGGGACCCTCCTCGACGCCCTGATGGACTTCAAGGCCCTCCACGACTCCGACGCGCCCCTCGACCGCGTCCTGCCCGGCCTCCTCGCGCAGCACCCGCTGCGCTACGACGGCATTACCCTGCGCGAACTGTGCCGGTCCATGCACGACCACCTGCGCCGGACCGACCTGGTCACCCTGCTGGACCGGGCCTTCCATGAACTGCCCGAGCCGGTCACCCCGCCCCAGTGGTGCTACCAGCAGCTCATCCGCGGCGGCACCGAACGCGTCCGGCTCGCCGACGCGCCCGGCCGGGTGGCCGCGGCCATGGTCACCGTCACACCGCCCGGAATCCCCGTCCTCATGCCCGGCGAGTCCACCGGCGCCCCCGACGGACCGCTGCTGCGCTACCTCGGCGCCCTGGAGTCCTTCGACCGCGCCTTCCCAGGCTTCCGCAGCGAGACCCACGGCGTCACCACCGACCCCGAAACCGGCGACTACATGATCGAATGCGTCCGCCCGGACCGCCGGCCCGGCCTCGCCGAAGGCGCGCTGCCGCGCCAGGCGGCGGGCGAGGCGGATCGGACGACTGGCTGAGCGCGCCGGGGCGGCCACCGCCGCCCCGGCCCTTACGGTGCGTGCATGGTCTTCGGCGTGGTGATGGCGTTCTGTGCCGCGGCGTGCATGGGCGTGGCGACGGTGCTGCAGGCCATGGGAGCCCGCACGGCGGCCGACGCCGACACGTCGGCCACGGGCGGATCCACGCTGCTGCTGACCCTGCGCCGGTGGCCGTTCCTGGCCGGCATCGCCCTGGACACGCTGGGCTTCCTGGCCGAGCTGGTGGCGCTGCGCTCGGTGCCGCTGTTCGTCGTGGAGGCGGCCCTCGCCTCGTCCCTGGCGGTCACGGCCGTCGTCGCGGCCGCCGTGCTCGGGATCCGGCTGCGACCGGTGGAGTGGGGCGCCGTCGCCGCGGTGTGCTGCGGCCTGGCCCTGCTGGCCCTCGCCGCCGGACACGAGGGCACGGGCGCCGGTGACACCCTTATGCGCCTGGTGATCCTCGGTGCCTCACTCGCGCTCGTCCTGCTCGGGTGGGCGGCGAGCCGGCTCGTGCGCCGAGGGCGAGCGGCCGTGCTCGGCGGGATCGCGGGCCTGAGCTTCGGCGTGGTCGCCGTCGCGGTGCGCCTGCTGCCGGACCTCGCCGTGCGCCCGCTGCTCGTCGCGCCGTCGGCCTACGCCGTGGTCGTCTGCGGCATCGGCGGCTACCTCCTGCTGATCGAGGCGCTGCGCTCCGGAGCGGTGACCGCGGCGACAGGGGCGATGGTGATCGGCGAGACGGTCTGGCCCGCCGCGTACGGGGTCCTCTGGCTCGGCGACACGACGCGGCACGGGCTCGGGCCACTGGCCGTCGCGGGCTTCGCCGTCTCGATCACGGGCGCCCTGGTGCTGGCGCGGTTCGGTGACGCGGAGCAGTACGCGGCATGAGGGCGTACGAGCGGTCACGCCGGGTGAGAGACGAGGGGGCCGGCTGTGAGGCCGCTCATGGGGCGTGGATCACATACGAAAGAGGGCAGTGGTGACCGCAGGCCGAAAATAAAGATGTGAATGGGCTTCCGTGACGTTGAATACGGCGTTCTGCCGTAGGTCGGACCTTTGCCAGCGGGTTTTTCCGTTGCTAACAATTGCGGGGTCGCACGGCGCCGTCGATCGAGACGCGGCGC